>OZ241875.1:3120000-4392711 GCA_965203325.1 bacterium | reverse complement strand
CACCGTAGGTCATCGAAATAGCATGATCCGGGCCACGCTTGTCCACTTCGATGAGCATGAGTAACTCTCCGAATATCCTCGAAAGGTTGCCCCGGTTAATCTCGTCGATAATGAAGACAAAGGGAGTCTCGGGCTGTTGCTCCGCTCGTTTGCAGAACTCAAAGAACACGCCATTGCGCAACGTGAAGCCGCCGGTTTCTGTCGGCCTCCAGCCTTGCACAAAGTCTTCATACGCATAGGATTGATGGAACTGCACCATTTCGATGGAGTCTGAGTCCTGGCGTCCAATCAGACACCACGCGATCCGTCGCGCGATGAAGGTCTTGCCGACTCCCGGCGGTCCTTGGAGGATCAAGTTCTTCCGAAGTGCGATGGAGTCAAGAATGCGCCGGAACTGCGCTTCTTCCACGAATAGGTCATCGAGTGCGGCGGTGATGTCATAGGTTCCGTTTTCTGTGCCATTGGTCCCGTTTTCCCGTTCTTCGGCATCGATCAATTCGAAGACATCCCGCAACCACTTCTTGTAAGATGTGAATCGAGTCAGCGTCTTGGTGGTGAGCGGGTCTTGGAGGTCGATCGGTGCGCGGCAAGGATGCCACTCGACCTTCCGGATGTTCGGATACTCAGGTCGCTCGGGCTCGTAGGCATAATCTCCGGTAACATTTCCCCACGCGAGAATGGCGCTGCGTCCTCTCTTTACGATGAGAACGTCCCCGATCTTCACCTCGTTCACGAATTCCCACACGGCAAGCGAGTGGTTGCTCGGGTTTTGCCCTGCGCCGGTCTCGATCAACGCGCTGTGGATGGTGTCTCTGGAGTCATATTCGCTGAGATCTCCGAGTGTCTCGAACCCGATCGCCGCGATGCCGTGTTCTTGGAAATCCCTCCACATGCGAGCACCCTCGCCCGCCGCGATGGCCCACACGTCTACCTTTCCAAAACGGTCTTGGAACCATGCCTCATCGTTGGCTTCATCTGTATTGTCATCTGCCTTTGGCTTCGGAGAACCGCCTTGCCAAACCTCCCTCAAGGATGGCTCGTAAAAATATATTTCCTTTCCGGGATGATCATCTTCGAGGCGTTTCCTTACTGCCAGCAACGCCTTGTCGAGGTCGGAGAGGTCCATGCTGTCGACGTCAGAAGTCTCGCTGGTATCCTCACGAAAAGCCTTGACGATGTTTCTTTTATGGCGCAGCGTTACAATGTCTTCAAATTCGTCGGGGAACAGCAGGAATAAAAAGGCATGACGGAATTGACGTCGGTGGCCGTCTTCCTGCCCGTCAACCCATTTCGCGAAACCCCAAGGGTCGTTAAGCAACGATTCCCGTTGTCCAGTGGAACGGGAATACCAGTCGAGCATCATTGTGATGATGAAGTTGAACTCACGCCACTGCTGTATCAGATAAAACGTGCCCGGACTGATCATTCCTCTGTCCAGAACGTCACCCAACGCCCAGTGATCTTCAGGCAACGCCACTCCCGACCACTCCCAAACCGTCCTGAGCCTGTCGAGCTTCTTTACCCGTGTCACAGGCTCCACGATCAGGTAGTACGCCCACGTCATTTCCGCCCATAGACGCTTCGCCTCCGGGGGTGCAGGTTCGAGTTGGCGCCGCAACTTCTCTTCAAATGAATCGCTTCCCTCATCTGGACGTTCAACGAAATAGGTTTGAAGTTCCCCGAAGTATTCCCTCGTCCAGAGCCGTTCCTCACTAAACAGCGAGCCACCCTCAAGCAGGCATCGCTGCTTCCACTTTTCGGCGGCTTCGAGGATGACAGCGGCGATTTTTAATCGAGCCATGACCCCTCCCTTGTCATTATAGATTCTCCACTACAGTACTAGGGAACCTCTCAGCAGGTCTAGCAGTTTTGTGGTCTAGTTGGTATTTGGACGCAACGAATCTAGGAGATAAACGCTTCCAACGCCGCATTCTTTGCTCAGTCTCCACCACCGAGTCGAGCCATTGAAACGGCTTTCGCATTAGCACGCATTTGCTATGGAGGGACTAAAAAAGGGTGGTTATGATGGTAGAGAAATCGGCCCGCACGGAGCTTCTGGAATTTCCGTAAATTTCGATAAAATCAGATAAATTAACGGGGTATTTCGATAAATTACTGAAAATTTTCGAGGGGAAATGCGGGAAGTTGCGGGGAAATGCGGGGCTGAAAATCTCCCTCCCGCAGAAACTTCGTGAGGATACCACGGCCAGGGAGGCGTACGCGCGACGGCAAATGCGGGGAATTGCGCGCCTGATCGGGGCGCCGCCCGATACCCCGGAGTCCGCTCATGCGCCCGATGCATTTTGCCCGGTAACATATTGAAATTACTTTTGCTTCTTCTCCATCCCCAGGAGTTTTCTCTTGCGCTCCACGCCCCAGCGATAGCCCGCGAGGCTGCCGTCCGCCCGTACCGCCCTGTGGCAGGGCACCAGCAGCGCTACCGGGTTTCGGGCGCATGCGCTTCCCACCGCCCGCGCGCCTTTCGGGAGGCTCAAGTCTTCGGCAATTTCTTTGTATGTCATTGTTTTTCCGTGAGGAATGGCCTTGAGCCGCTCCCACACGCGGCACTGGAAAACACTGGCGCGCACATCAAGCGGCAAGGATTCCGAGGCTGGCTCACCCTCGGCAATACTCGTGACTACATTCAAGTGTTCCTTTAACTGATCATCGCTTCGACTCAGATTCGCATGGGGATATTCGTTTTCAATATCGTGCACGAGTTCGCCGACAGTATCCGCGATACTCACGCGGCAGACACCCTTCTCCGTAGCCGCCACCAGCAGCCGCCCCAGCCTGCAAGAGGCGATTCCGTAGCGTATCGATACGCCCTCCCCGCCCTTTTTATAGGTCGCCGGCGTCATGCCCAGATAGCGCGATGCGCCCTCGTACACTCCCCTGCTGGAGCCGTAGCCGGCCTCGTAGCCGGCGCCCGCCAGGTCGCGCCCGCTTTTGAGTAACTCCCTGTATTTCTGCGCCTTAAGGGATTCGAGATACCGGCGGGGACTTACGCCCAAAGCCCTCTTGAAACTTCGCTGCAGATGATGGGGGCTCAGGCGCACCATCCGCCCCAACTCCGCAAGGGTCGGGCTTTCATCCAAATGCTCTTCGAGATAGCGAACCGTTTTTCTCACCTTCTCGAGGCGAGGGTCGTAGCCCGCATCCTGCGGAGCGCACCGCCGGCAAGGCCTGAAGCCGCGCGCTTCCGCCATTTCCGGGAATTTGAATATCAACACGTTGTTTTTCCTGGGCTTTCGGCTTGCACAGGAAGGGCGGCAGTAAATCCCGGTGGAGCGAACGGCGTATACGAAATGCCCATCCGCCCTGGCGTCACGCTTGAGGATCGCTTCCCAACGAGCATTCATGTTCACTTTATCGTCCCCCGAAAGATATGAGCGATTGCATATTCATTTATAATGTAACCGCAACGCCGGGAGGCTTCTATCCGATTCTTGCTGTCAAATCAGATTTCTTGTTTTGAGAGACAAAAGTTTAATTGCATAAAATTCAAATAGATATAATGCTGATCTTAATCTCATATTCCTGATCGGAACACCACCCTTCCCCCGACCATCGTGAGGAGAGGCTTGATGTCCTTGATTTGCTCCGCAGGTATCGTCATGTAATCGCGGTCGAGCACGACGAGGTCGGCCAGCTTGCCCTTCTCGATGGAGCCCAGTTCATTTTCCTTGAAAAGCAGGTATGCGTTCGACCGCGTGTGGGCGATTAACGCTTGTTTTCTCGAAACGGTTTCAGATTCCGAAAGCGCCCTCTCCCCGCCCAAATCCATGCCCGTCACCGCCCACCAAAGCGAAAACATGGGCGGATATGGGGCCACGGCCCCGGCGTCCGTACCGAGCCCCCAGATGACCCCGCTGTTCTGGACTGTTCTGAGCGGCGGGAGCGAGAGGGCCCGATCCCCATATCGTCGCCTCAGGGCGGAACCCAGAATCGTCATCTTGCTGTGCAGGGCAAAAGTCATCCCGAGCACTCCTGCGCGCTCGATGTTTCTCTTCGATATGAAATCCGCGTGGTGGATCGACCAGCGAAGTTTCGTGATATCTTTTCTTTGATTTATCTTCTCGAAAATATCCAGATACCGCGTGATCGTCGTGTCGCGAAAAGCATGTTCGTGAATCGTCCATCCCGCATCCGCCGCCGCCTCGGAAACTTTCCTGAATTCATCATAATCCTCATCCGGGAACCTGGAGGGCCTGAACGCCGAATCGTGGAGAGGCGCATACATATGCTCACCGAGTGCGATATAACCCATCATCTTCGCAGATTTATCCGGGCGGGAGTTTCGAATTCTCTCAATCACTCTTTTGTTTGCCTCAGGAGAGCGAACCCGGAAGCGAGGCGTATGAAATATCCTCAGCGTAAGGCCATCGTTATCAGCCAGTCTTCTCCTGATCAGCTCGTATGTCGCATCCCGGACCCCGCCGCCGCCCAACTCGAGCAAACTCGTCACGCCGGCACGGTTGAAATCCGCCATCAGCTTCTTGAGACCGGATATGGTTTTATCGTCCGTAATTTTCGGCAGTACACGCCGCCAGAACCTGAAAATGGCCCGACGTCCATGAATGACGCCCGTGGGAGCACCGGACTCGCTTCTGGCTATCCGCCACCCTCTCGGCGCTTCGAAATTCTCATCGATTCCCGCCTTCTCGAGGGCCAGGCTGTTCAGAATCATGAATCGATAGGATTGCTGAATGAACACGGGGTTGTTCGGGGCGGCCAGGTCCAACTCCGCCTTCGTAAACAAACCCGGCGTATCCCGGAATTGTCCCGGGCTCCATCCACCAATGATGAGCACCCATTCGCCGCGTTTCATGGATTTCGCTTTGGCGGAAATGAAGGATAGCGCCTTTTTACGGGAAGTGACACCGTCGATTCTCGCTTCGTGCTCCCAGCGCAGCGCGTGGCGGATGAAATGCACATGGTTGTCGATCAGGCCTGGAACAAGCGTTTTGCCTTTCAGATCAATCACTTTTGTATCAGAATCGATAAATTGCTTTACTTGAGAATTATCCCCCACAGACAAGATGCGTTCACCCCGGACAGCCACTGCCTGTCGGGTGGAAAAGCTCTTATCGACGGTTATTATCTTCCCGTTCACCAGGGCGATATCTGCGGACCCGGCAAATGCAGAAGCCGGGAGGATGCCCAGTACCAGAAAAATGATAGCGAATACCTTGTTTCTCAGAACCATATGATTACCCTCTGAATCTAAAATCCACTCTTTACAATCCACCCCAAAACCAAGGATAGCAATACTCCCGAGGTGGTGATAACATATTCACCCTGATCGCCATTTACAGCAAATGCGAGCAAATGCGTAGTTGGAGAAATGGTAATTCTCACAGTCGAGGAGAACCAAGAATGAATACTTCCAATAATTCAAGCCAGCAAACTCTCAAGCCTAAAACTACGGTGGCGCCCGTTACGGTCATTCGCTTCGGCGAAATGATGCCTGACTGGGGTGAATATCACGAATCGCATGGCGAGGGGAATCACCGCGCGATTTACCGCTACATCGGCGGCATTTCCGGTCAAGATCTGCGTTCTCCCCTCCCCGGATGGGAATTTACCTGCGGGATCGCCATGACCCCTCCCAATAACGGCGCTCCGCTTCACGATCATCCGGATGAAGAGATTTTCATGGTCTGGGAAGGTGAATTCGAGATTTACTGGGAAGAGTTTGAAACCAAAGCACTTAAAAACGTTATACTGGGCAAATACGACCTCATCCGCGTACCATCGGGTATCATGCGCGGGTTCAGAAACGTCGGCAAAGATGACGGGTTTATTCATTTCATCCATGGCCAGGGCGACTACCAATATCCCGTCTACCATGAATCGCTGCAGGAAGGGTTGCCCGATGACGCCAGGACGGAAGCTTACGTCAAACAACCCGCCTATGATCCGGCCACCCAGTTGGTCCGTCATGAGGAATGTCCTCGCAACTGGAAAGTTTATTACGAAGCCTCGCTCCCCGAGGGAGTTCGTTCGCTCAGGCGCTATATCGGCGGCGTTTCCGGGGACAGGGAGGACGGACCACCACCTTCTCTCTCCGAAGGCGAAATAGGGTACGCCATGGTCGAATGCGGCAATGGCCGCGGCGCCCCGCTTCATGACCACCCATGCGAGGAACTTTTTATCGCGCTGGAAGGCAAATGGGTCGTCTACTGGGCCGACGAGCGCGGAGAGATCCATCAGGCCGTTCTCGACCCTTGGGATGCCTGCTGGGTGCCCACCGGCGTGCAGCGCGGATTCAGAAACGCCGACCGAACCGAAGGGAAAATTCACATTATCCAGGGACAAGGAGCAACCCCGGCTCCTAACTACACGAAGGATTATACCGCGCTAAAAGAAAATGCCTAGGTGAAACAGGGGATGTCGTTGATTTATTGGTGTTTGTGAGTCCAAATCCGAATCGTGCGAAAAACGTCAAACGGAACGACACCATAGGGGACATCTCTATCCGAGCGTACTTCTTAATGCCCCTCCCCCAATGGCAATTGCACGGCGTCACCCGTTTGAGAAGACAGTTCCATCGCTATCGTCACTTCCAGGGTTTGGCGCGCCTCCTCGGCCGTGGCGTGAGTAGTCGGCCTCCCGTTGATGACATGATCCAGCCAACTCCTTGTTTCATCCCCCAGCGGACCCCAATAATCACCCGCCGCCCAGTCCCCGGGAGTCGTGCTGCTTAAGAATGCCGTGTTGATGTGGTGGTCGGGAATATATGTGTGAGGAATTCCCTTGTCGGTATAGAGCATCTCATCCTTGTGGTCTTCATCCAGCATTAAAACGCCATCCGTACCGTAAATCTCCATCCTCACACTTTGTCCCAGCGCCGGATATTTCGCAGGCAGGGCATAAAAAACACCCAAATTCATCACAGCTCCGTTATCGAAGGTGACGATAGACCAAGTGACATCGTTCGCCGAATAGCCGTGTTCTTTATATATTTTCCCGTTTCCCCGGGCGACCACTTCCACCGGTCGATGACCCTCCAGGAACCAGCAGGACATATCCACCCAATACGTGAGCACGTCGAGAACCGGCGTTGCATGCGGGGAGCGCTTGAGAATCTGCAGTCCCTGCGCGCGGGTGTTACAGGTCCGGCCCGTGCCTGCGAGAATTTCCCCCAGCCTTCCTTGAACGATTTGCTCTTTCGCCAACTGGTAACGGCGTTTGAATCTTTGGGCATAACCTACCCTGAGTTCGGTGCCCGTTCTCTCGGCGACCGAGAGTATGCGGTCGGAATCCTCCAAAGTCAGGGAAATGGGTTTTTCCACCAACACAGGCTTGCCCAATTCCAGGGCATGGATGATGGAATCGGCGTGGTCATGCTCGGGCGTGGACACGATGACAGTCGTGACATCCGGATGTTCGATTACTTCTTCATTTTTGCCGGTAGCGAGTTGGGCGCCTACCTGCTCTCCCAATTCTTTCGCGCGATCCTGATCGATGTCGGATACCGCCAAAAACTCAAGAGACGGGTGATGCGAGACCAGATTCGCCCGCAAAGTCCCGATTCTCCCCGAACCTATAACACCCACACCTAATGACGTTTTGCTCATTTTACCCTCTGGATTTTCATAAAGAATTATCTCGTGACACAAACGAGCCAAGAAGCACACTGCATCTCATTTTGCCAGGAAGAAACCAAAAAACCGGCCTCCTGGGAGGCCGGCGCACACATCAAACTCTGGAAACATCAAGTCACAGGCGCATAGAATTGCTTCCATTCTTCGGGCAACTCTTCCTCCGTAACATCTTTCATCGAGAGGCGAATTCTCCCGTTGCCTTCCACTTCGATGCACTTCACCAGGACTTTCTGACCTTCTTTCAGGACATCATTCACTGAGCCGATTCTCTTCTTGGCGATCATGCTGATATGGCAAAGACCATCCGTTCCCGGGAAAATTTCGACGAATGCTCCGAAATCCATGATTTTTCTGACTGTTCCGTAGTAGATCGTTCCCTTCTCTGCTTCCTGGGTGAGTTCACGAATGATTTCAATCGCCCTCAGGGCCGCCGCCTCATCCGTGGAAGAGATGAAGATGGTTCCATCGTCCTCAATATCTACATCTGCTCCAGTCTCTTCGACAATGCCTCGAATCACCTTTCCACCAGGCCCAATGACATCCCTCACACGGTCCTTGGAAACCTGCATCGTCATGATTCTGGGCGCGTAGGGAGAAATATCTTCGCTTGGCTGGGAAATCACCTTGTCCATTTGATCCAGGACATGCATCCTGGCGTCGTTGGCCTGCGCCAAAGCCTCTCTTACGAGACTCAACTGCAACCCTTTGATCTTGATATCCATCTGCAGGGCGGTAATGCCATGGCGCGTGCCGCCAACCTTGAAGTCCATATCTCCCAAATGATCTTCAAGACCGAGGATGTCGGTCAGTATCGCCGTTCTCCCGGTCGATTCTTCACTAATCAAACCCATGGCAATGCCGGCCACCGGAGAGGTTATCGGTACGCCCGCATTCATCAAGGCCAAGCTGGCACCGCAGATGCTCGCCATGGATGAACTGCCATTACTTTCCGTGATGTCTGAAACCACGCGAATCGTGTAGGGAAAATTTTCCTGCTCAGGCAATATCGCCTGCACAGCGCGAGAAGCCAGCGCACCATGCCCAATCTCACGGCGGCCAGGACCGCGGTTCGGTTTCGCTTCACCAACACTGAATCCGGGAAAATTATAGTGCAGCAGAAAAGTCCTGTCGGCTTTCCCGTCCAAGCTGTCTATCAATTGCGCTTCGGAGGCAGTTCCGAGCGTTACGGTCACCAGCGCCTGGGTCTCACCTCGCGTGAACAGTGCACTGCCATGGGGTCTGGAAAGGGGCGATATCCTGATGGTAATCGGCCTGACATCACGGAGCCCCCGCCCATCAGAACGTTTGTTCTCATCCAGAATCAAGCCACGGAAAACTTCTTTTTCGATTTTGCCAAAATACTCAGAGACGACTCCCCCATCGGGAGCTCCCTCTTCGTCACTGCAAAGAGAATCAATTGCAGCAGCTTTCGCCTCATCAATTGCGCCGTATTGTCCCATTTTGTCGTGAATCTCGGCAGCCGTCTTTAATTTTGGAACAACAATTTCACGAACCTTCTCCATGAGTTCCGCATTTTCTTCTTCAGGCTCGACGACGCGTTTCGTCTTCCCACATTCTGCTCTTAGTTCATCCTGCATAGCGCACAACTCTTTAATCACAGAATGGCCTTGCTCAAACGCTTCCATGTAGACGTCTTCTGAAACTTCAAAACTGCCTGCTTCCACCATGACTATCGCGTCCGAAGTTCCAGCCATTACACAATTCAGATCGCTGTCAATTTGTTGTTCGACCGTCGGATTGACGATAATCTCGCCATCAATTCGCCCAACGCGAACAGCACCGATAGGGCCGGCAAAAGGGATATCCGAAATGTGGAGGGCGGCAGAGGTCCCGTTGATTGCCAAGATGTCGGAATCATTCAACTTATCGTAAGACATGACCATAACCTGAATCATCGTCTCACAACGAAATTCTTTGGGAAATAGAGGACGAATCGGCCTATCAATCAAACGACAAGTTAATGTTTCCCTCTCGCCAGGTTTTGCTTCGCGCCGGAAAAAGTTGCCGGGAATAATTCCTGCGGCATAGAAAAATTCTCGGTAGTCAACGGTAAGCGGGAAAAAATCTATTCCCTCACGCGGAGAGTGCGAAGCACAAGCCGTACACAGCACACTGGTTTCACCATAATGCATCATTACAGCACCACCGGCTTGCTTGGCTATCTCACCCGTTTCGAATGCAAGTGTATAACCGTTGATAGAAATGTCTTTACGATACGGTGGCATTAGATTGCTTCCCTCTGAGGCAAGACCCACATCTAACGACGCAGGCCAAGATCCTGAATTATCGTGCGGTAGCGGTTGATGTCCTTCTCTTTCAGATAATCAAGGAGGCGACGCCGCTGACCCACGAGTTTCAATAGACCTCTTCGGGAATGATGATCTTTCTTGTGGGTCTTGAAATGGTCTGTGAGGTAGGTAATACGCTCGGTCAGAATAGCTACCTGCACTTCTGGTGAACCAGTATCGGTGTCATGTGTGCGAAATTTTCCGATAACTTCCGATTTTCGCTCCTTTGCTAGGGGCATTTCTGTCACTTCCTCCACTGCTTATATTGCCGCTCTCGAACCTGCTAAATTACATTGGCGGAACTTCACGAAAACGGGCGGATTCTATACGACTTTTCCATCAATGTAAATACGGAGCAGATATTCTCTTGAATCTAGGTGACAAACACTTTTTCAGGGGCGACAAACCCCTGACTTCGTTTTCGTTTGTTTTCATGGACCAACTTTCCGACTGCCAATAACTCACCCGGTTCATTCAGCATGCGGACACGAGTATCTACCGGCAAGTCAACGACTTCCCGAACATCTTCGAACCTGATCATAGCACCATTCAATACCCGCACCTCCGCTCTCGGGCGAACATAAATGGCAGGTAAATGTGCGAGAGCCTGTGCCGGACTCATGAGAATATCTTTAAGGCGTCTTTCTTTCGAATGTTGCCGAGCATCTTCGAGAGAAACCGAATCCGCGAGTTCAAACGGGCCCAAAGCAGTTCGCGTGAGTGCTTGCAAACACCCGCCGGCTCCATGATTGGCACCGACATCATGACAAATAGAGCGAATATACGTTCCCCGAGAACATGTAACATCAAAAGTAAGTTGGGGGCCATCTATACCGATTGCCTTAATTCTAAACACCTCGATAGGTCGTTTTTCTCTTTCAATTTCCTTGCCAGAGCGCGCTAATTCATGCAGACGCTTTCCATTCGCTTTCAAAGCAGAATACATCGGAGGCAACTGCTTTGTCTTGCCCAACATTGCATTCAGAAGCTCTTGGGCTCGAGATAGTGTAATATCCCCAGGCTCAGATTCGAACAGCAATTTTCCCGTTATGTCTTGGGTGTCCGTGACTCGTCCAAACAACATGACAGCCCGATACGTTTTCTTGCACTCCAAAAAATATGAGAACAATTTCGTTGAGGGACCGATACAAATCGGCAACACTCCTTCGGCCATAGGGTCAAGTGTGCCTGCATGCCCCGCTTTTGTTTTTCCAGGGAGCAGCTTTCTCACTTCATCAACCATATCGTGTGAAGTAGGACCATGCTGTTTCTTCAGATTCAAAACACCCGATATTTCCAACATCTCATCCTTTCTCGAACTTATCTCTTTACATCGGATAACAAACGTTCAATCTCGGCGCTGTACGCCAAACTGTGATCAAAAAAGAATTTTAGCCTGGGCGTACTTTTCAATTGCAAACGTTCGGCAAGTTTTCTCTGCAAGAATCCACTGGCGCGTTCGAGTCCCTTGAATCCCTCTTCCGTCTCTTCAACATTTCCTTGATTTTCACCGTATCGGCTAAAGTACACCTTCGCTACTCTTAAATCCGGAGACATTTCTACTCGAGTAATCACAACATGTTGCACACGCGGATCCTTCACGTCCCTCATCACCATATTCGCGATTTCGGATTGTATAAGTTCCGCTACCCGCAGCATGCGAGAATTATTCATGCTTTCAATTGTTCTCCATAGATTTCAAAAAATCTCGATATCAAAATCCAATACATTCGCTAACCCCATTCCTTCAAGGCAATTCAGCACTTTTCGAAGCTGGCTATCTACAAACCGACTGTCATTGCTTACGACACTCACGCCGATACGACACCTCTGCCACTTGTCTTGGAAATCGACCTCAGCGACAGATACATTAAATCTTTGACGCAGGCGTGAGGTGATCGACTGAACTATCTTACGCTTTGCTTTGAGCGAACGGCATTCAGGTATTTGAACATCGATTTTCAAAAGACCAACGACAGGCATGGAGTGAAGATTTCAAAAAAATCCAAATAAATCAACCTAAAGCGTCCGAGATACTTCTTCCGTAACATATGGTTCTATGATATCGCCTTGCTTGATGTCATTATAATTTTCAATTCCGATCCCACACTCATAACCGGATTGCACCTCGTTTACATCATCTTTGAACCGCCTCAAAGATGAAATTTTGCCCGTATATATGACTACATTATCCCGGATGAGACGCACATTCGAATTTCTGTTGATATTTCCGTCAGTGACATAACAACCCGCTATGGTTCCCACATTGGGGACATGGAATAGTTCCCGGATTTCTGCGTGTCCACGTACTACTTCTTGCTGAGCGGGTTCGAGTATTCCTTCAAGAGCCGACTTAATTTCATCAATAGCATCATAGATGACAGAATATAATCGGATGTCTACTTTTTCATGTTTTGCGACTTCTCTAGCTCCCGGCGTCGGACGAACGTTAAAACCTACGATTACGGCTGCCGAGGCAGCTGCAAGCATCACGTCGGTTTCTGTGATGCCACCTACCGCACTATGCAGCACCTTAACTCCCACTTCCTCATTTCCTAGCTTACCCAAAGATTCTTTCAATGCTTCTATGCTTCCCTGCACATCCGCCTTCAAGATTAAGCTCAGTTCTTTCACCTGTCCTTCTTTTACGCTTTCCATGAAACTTTCCAAAGAAACACGCGCAGAAGCCATAAGCGCCGCCATACGTTCACGTTGTTGACGCCTTGCGCTTATCTCTCTCGCCATCTTGTCATCTTCTAAAACCGTAAATGTATCACCAGCCTCTGGAACACCGGCGAATCCTAAAATTTCTACTGGCGTAGAAGGTCCTGCGAACTTCAACTTTCGCCCCTGATCATCTAATAGTGCGCGAACTTTGCCATTCCATTTACCGGCCACAAAGTTATCACTCACATTCAAAGTACCTCGTTGAACCAAAACAGTAGCTACTGGCCCACGGCCCCTATCCAGCTTCGCTTCCACAACAATACCGCTGGCAAGCCGGCCCGGGTTCGCTTTCAACTCCATGAGTTCAGCCTGAAGAATGGCGAGGTCCAAAAGATCATCAATTCCAATGTTCTCTTTTGCGGAAATTTCAGAATAAACCGTATCTCCACCCCAATCTTCCGGGATTAAATCCAATGTCGAGAGTTGCTGTTTTACTCTGTCGGGATTAGCGTCTGCCAAGTCCATCTTATTCATCGCCACCATAATCGGAACTCCGGCGGCTTTCGCATGATCGATTGCCTCTCGAGTTTGAGGCATAACGCCTTCATTCGCAGCCACTACGATGATTACCAAATCTGTTACTTGTGCCCCACGCGCCCTCATCGCTGTAAAGGCTTCGTGTCCCGGGGTATCTAGAAATACAGCCGTCCCCTTGTCCGTAGTAACCCGGTAGGCGCCAATATGCTGCGTGATCCCGCCTGCTTCGCCTTCCATTACGTTGGCTTTGCGGATGGCGTCGAGAAGCCTTGTTTTGCCATGATCAACATGACCCATAATTGTTATAACGGGGGATCTGGGCAAAAGATCTTCTTCTCTGTCCTCTTCCTGAATCAGCAGATCTTCAATATTGTCTTTCGATATTTCAACTTCATAGCCGAAGGTCTCAGATATATCGGTAGCCGTATTGTGATCAATCATTTGATTGATAGTCGTCATCTGGCCTTTTTTCATTAATTCCTTGATAACTTCCGTCGCCTTCACGTTAATTTTCTCAGCAAGTTCTTTCACCGTAATTGTCTCTGCAATACGTACACGCCCCCCATGTCGGCGAGAAGGTTTCTCCGTGCTGACATCCCGAGCAACTTTGGAACTTGGGGATGGTGTGAGGACGTTATCTTCAGGCAACGGTGTTGCGTGATCTGAAACTGTTTGTTCGTCTGTGCCAGCCTTGTCTTTTCCCGTACTTGGCTTTTCGTCAACAGCGGCATCTTCTGGTGCGACTTTCGTTTGAACTGCCGTTTCTTGAGTGATAGGAGAGACTGTTGACACTTCCTGGGATTCTGCATCTTCGGAGGTAGGCTCAGTTGCTTTTTTCGGCGTTGCAGCTTTCGTTTTTACGGAAACCTTTTTTTCCGTCTTGCTTGCCGGAGCTTCTTTTTCCTCCTGGAGTGCTTCCTGAGAAAAAAGCGCCATGACAAGCTCTGCTGTTTCATCATCCACGGTGCTCATATGGCTTTTAACTACGATTCCTTCCCTGGCCAACTCCTCAACAAACGTTCTGCTGTCATATCCGAGATTTTTAGCCAGTTGGTATACTCGTACGCTTGCCATGAAACCTCCACTGCAGATGATTCACATCCATTGTCCAATCAAAACAAACCCAAGATGAACCCCACTGCATTTCTTGCTTCAACCATTACTAATGGCTCTTTCCTGTCCCAAGCGCAAGCAGATGCTGTTTACAAGAAGAGCGTCATCTATAAATAACACGCCAACCGGTTTTCGATCAAAAAACTCCCCGAGTTCATTCATAGCAAAAGGGAGCACATAAAATTCTTCAGAAATCCGCTTCAAGTTTATCAAGTTTTTGGAGGATGTATCTTTGGAAACAAACGGTTTTCCCACTTTCGAGAGTTTTACCTTCTTAAATACCGCGTCTTTCCCAAAGGTAAGTACACCCTTTCTCTTAGAAGCAATCAACATGCCTTCGAGGTTTCTCCTAAGAAGCATTCTCACATTCTGAAGCAATTCGTCCGAATCAATCTTGAAATGCCTTTTTTTCAGCGCAATTTTCAAGCGATTCGAAGAAACAAACTTTGAAATGCAATTCATGTCAAAACAACAATGTGCCCCTCTTCCCGGCAATTTTCTTCCTAGCTCGCAAACGATACCCCCAACGGGGCTTATTACCATCCTAAAAAAAATATTCGCATCTCCTTTATTCCGGCAAGCTATACATGTTCTGTCTGGCAAACCGTCATTCCTTCATCATGACTCAGGAAGCTCCGATCCGGTTGCTTTTTCATGAGCTCGGGCAGCTTCAATCAGCAGTTCGGCTCTCTTCGGCCCAATTCCTGGAACCTCACACAATTCATCCGTCGAAGCGGCGCTAATCGCCGAAATTGTAGAAAAACCGTTGTCTGCTAAAAGCCGCGCCATTTTCTCGCCGACAAGCTCTAGCTCTACTAATTCACCGGAAGAGCCTCCATCGACCTCAGCAGGCTGAATGCTCTCGTCTTGCTCCTCCACACCAGCACCGTTCTCTTCTCGCTCATCGCTGGAAAATGCCTGTTCGGCGATAATGCGTCGATACTCCCCCTCGCCTTTCAGATCGATTTTCCAGCCCAGGAGTTTTGCCGCCAAGCGAACATTTTGGCCGCCTTTCCCAATCGCCAGGGAAAGCTGGTCGTCAGGCACCAACACCTCCATTCTGCCTTCTTCTTCAAATAAAGTAATGTGCTGAATTTTCGCGGGGCTGAGCGCATTCGCCGCATAGGTGCGTATATCGTCACTCCACGAGATGATATCAATCTTCTCTCCTCTTAGCTCTTGAACAATCGATTGCACGCGGCTGCCCCGTGTCCCTACGCATGCGCCTACGGGATCAATGTCTCGCTCATGACTTACGACGGATACTTTGGAACGTCCGCTAGGCTCTCGGACGCAACCTTTTATAGCCACTATCCCGTCATAAATTTCGGGCACTTCCATTTCAAATAGACGAATCAGCAATCCAGGATGTGTTCTACTGAGAACGATTTGAGGACCCTTTGTTATTTCGCGCACTTCCATTATATAGGCGCGGATACGGTCTCCACGTTTATATACCTCTCTGAATATTTGCTCCCGCCGAGGGAGGATCGCCTCAGTTCGGCCAATATCTACATAGATATTCCCGCGTTCCACTTGGGAGACTGACCCTGTAATCAAATCACCTTCACGTTCCTTGAATTCTTGGTAAATATTCGCACGCTCTGCCTCTCTTACTCGCTGCAATATCACCTGTTTCGCGATTTGAGCGGCAATCCTGCCCAACCCCTCTGTTTCGACACCCTGTGAAAGAAAATCTCCAACCTGAATGTCAGGGTTTGCCTTGCGCGCCTCATCTAAAAGGATTTCACTCTGGGGGTTCTGAATGATCCTGACGACTTCTTTCGCTGCTTTGACGTCAATTTCACCGGTTTGTTCATCAAAAGATACGTCTACATTTTTACCCAAACCGTATTGCTTCTTCGCAGCCGATGCCATCGCGACTTTTAGTGTGTCGAGTAACACTTCTTTGGATACGCCCCGTTCTCGTTCCAATTGTGTCAGGACAGCAATTAATTCTTGACTCACTAAACTACTCCTCTATGATGGATTGAGTTGAAACTATTTTGTGCTCCTCGGGCCCTGAAATTCCTTATCCCAATCCACATCCAAGTTCGCTTTTGCGATATCGGCCAGAGAAAATGAAACCTTCTCTCCATGCTGTGAAATTATACGGACAATATTATCCTCAACCTCGTCCAACTTACCTGCAATTTTCCTTTTCCCCTTCAGCCTGCCCTTAAGGCGTATCCGGACTTGGTGTCCGACATAACGTTCATAATCCTGGATTTTTCGTAGAGGCCTCTCGATGCCAGGACTTGATATTTCAAGACGATAAGAATTTTCAATGACGTCCTCCTCATCGAGACGTTCTCCGAGTTTTCGGCTGACGGCTACACAATCAGCGAGAAGTATACCTTCTGGCTTTTCAATATATACCCGAATCACTTGCCGGCTACGATTACCGGTCAGCTCAATGTCAACCAATTCATACCCAAGGTCGGAAACTACCTCTTGGGTAAGGGCCCATATTTGATCATCAACATCTGTTGTCGCCATAAACTCTATTCTGAGATTGAATAAAAAAATGGGCCATCAATTGACCCACTTGCTCAACAGTCAAAATCACCGATACTTTAATCGCCATTAAGGCAAAGCGCAAGTGTATTAGCTTCCTTCCAAGACATGAGGTCTTTCTTGCTCGAAAATATGGGGGCATGTTAAATTCTGCCGAATTGAGCGGATGTAATGTCTTGGAATAAAGCGAACGGTGAATCGGCTATACGGTTTTCTCGAATAGCGACCGCAGGCATCCTTGCCCAATAATTGAGTCGCATCCTGATTGTGGCGTAATCATCAACAAAGAGGTAAATCCGTGATTCGATTGACAAAAGCCAAAGCCCTGTGGATTTACGAAACGATGGTCCGCATTCGACGGTTCGAGGAGCGTTCTATTGAACTATTCCAGGCAGGGGAATTGCCGGGTTTTCTCCACGCTTACATTGGCGAAGAAGCCGTCGCCGCCGGGGTATGTGCTCACTTGAGCCCGAAAGACCAAATCACATCCACACACCGTGGCCATGGACACATGATCGCCAAGGGTCTCCACTACAAGGGCATGTTCGCCGAGTTATACGCTCGCGCGACTGGTTATTGCAAAGGAAAAGGAGGCTCCATGCATATCGCCGATCAGGACCTTGGGGCTTTAGGGGCGAATGGCATCGTGGGCGGGGGCATTCCAATCGCCGCCGGCGCCGCCTTGGGGCTCAAGCTAAAGGGAGAAAAACACATCGTCGTGAGTTTTTTCGGCGATGGGGCCAGCAATGAAGGTGCTTTCCATGAGGGCATCAACATCGCCGCCACCTGGAAGCTGCCAGCTGTATTTGTTTGCGAGAACAACGGATTTGCGGAAAGCACGCCTCGCGCTACACATCAGGCGGTACAGGACATTGCCGATCGGTCCAAGGCTTATGGAATCCCTGGAATCGTCGTCGATGGCATGGACCCCCAAGCCGTTTTCGAAGTGGCCGGCGAAGCGATTGAGCACGCCCGCAAAGGACGAGGTCCCACGCTGATCGAAGCGAAAACAATGCGCTTTCTAGGCCATTACGTGGGTGATCCCGGCACCGCTTACGGCCACGACAAAGAGGTGGGCAAGTGGCTCAAGCGCGACCCGCTGATTACTTTCGCCAAAACATTCGAGAAGAAAAAATGGTTGAGCAAAAAAAGTATCGACGCCATCTATTCGAACGTGAACAAAGAGATGGAAGAAGCCATCGAATTCGCCCGGAAAAGCCCGGAACCCGAGCTTGACGACGCCATGACGGATATCTACGCGACCGTATAAGGGAAAGGGAAATGCGCGAGATTTTATACCGAGAAGCAATTATCGAGGCCCTGGATGAGGAAATGGCGAGGGATGACTCGGTTTTTCTGCTGGGAGAGGACATCGCGGAGTTCGGCGGGTCATACAAGACGACCGTGGGGCTACTGGATAAATACGGCGCTGAGCGGGTCAGGAACACACCTATATCCGAGCAGGGCATCATAGGCGCTACCCTGGGGGCGGCACTCGTTGGCATGCGGCCCGTGGCGGAGTTAATGTATATCGATTTTTCCGCCGTCGCTATGGATCAAATCGTCAACCAGGTCGCTAAGGTCCGTTACATGTTTGGCGGCAAGGCGAATACCTCGCTCGTCATCAGAACCCAGGGCGGTGCGGGACGCAGTTCCGCCGCCCAGCATGCGCAAAGCCTGGAAGCATGGTTCGTTCACGTGCCGGGTCTCAAGGTAGTCATGCCCTCCAGTGCGCGTGACGCCAAAGGCCTCTTGAAAGCGTCCATACGGGATGATGATCCTGTATTTTTTATCGAGCACAAACTTCTATATCTGGCAAAAGGCGCCGTCCCCGAGGAGGAAGAAGTCATCCCCATCGGTGTCGCCGAAGTGAAAAGAGAGGGGAGCGACCTCACTATTGTCGCCACTTCCTCGATGGTCGGAAAATCGCTCGACGCGGCGGAGGAACTTGAAAAAGAGGGCGTAAGTTGCGAGATCATCGACCCCAGAACGCTTTTCCCGCTGGACACGGAGACGATTCTCGCTTCTGTACGCAAGACGGGCAGGCTCCTCATCACCCATGAGGCGGTGCAGCGTTGCGGTTGGGGAGCGGAAATTGCCGCCCTGGCCGCAAAAGACGCTTTTGATTACCTGGATGCACCCATTGAACGCGTCTGCGCCAAGGAAACACCAGTGCCCTTTTCGCCCAAACTCGAATCCTATGTCATTCCCGACAAAGATGACGTAATCGCCGGTGTTCGTGGTATGTTAGAGACGGTATAACTTCAACGCTTATTCAATAGTAGGAGCACAGATTCATGGCCACCCCTCTCCCGATGCCCAAACTCGGCCTTACCATGGAAGAAGGAACAATCCTCAAGTGGCGCAAGGGTGAGGGTGAAGCGGTCGAAAAGGGCGAGATCATCCTCGACATCCAGACCGACAAGGTCGAATACGAGGTCGAATCGCCGGATGGCGGTCTCCTGCTAAAAACGCTGGCGGGAGAGGGAGACGTCATCCCCTGCGGCACGGATATCGCCGTCATCGGCGAGGCGGGAGAGGACATCAGCAGTTTCGGAAGTGCGCCGGCCAAGGCTCCCGTGGCGGCGACCGAACCTGCGGCGGCAGATGCGTCCACGCCCCCGGCACCACCACCCGCCCCGGCGCCAACACCTGCTCCGGTTGCCCCTGCCCCTGCTCAGCCGGCGCCTGAAGGCCGAGTTTTCGCCAGTCCAGCCGCCAGGCGCGTGGCCCGCGAACTCGGAATTGATTACCGAGCTATCAAAGGCTCGGGCCCGGGCGGGAGAATCGTGCAGGCCGACGTGAGAGCGGCTGCGGCATCGGGCACTCCTGCCGCCGTAACGGCCGCCGCGAGCGGCCCCGCGGCCGTGGCGGGTTCCACGTCCCTGGCCGGAATGCGGAAAATTATCGCCGAGCGCATGCTTTCCAGTTGGTCCCAGGTGCCGCGCATCACCATGCAGGCCGAGGTGGACCTCACCAACCTCCTTGCCGTGCGGGAAGCCAGCCGCCAGGCGTGGGAAAACGACCTCGGCGTCAAGGTATCTATCAACGACCTCATTCTCTTCTACACCGCCCGCGCCGTGCGCCGCTGCCCGGCCGTGAACGTTCGCCTCACCGAAGACGCCCTGGAGCAGATGCAGGACGTGAACATCGGGGTAGCCGTAGCGGTCGATCAGGGGCTGATGGTGCCCGTCATCAGAGGCGCCGACCAGAAATCCATCGACGCCATCTCGCGCGAGTCGCGAGCGCTGGCCGATGCGGCCCGCGCGGGCGCTTTAGGCCTGGATGCGCTCGAGGGCGGCACCTTCACGGTCTCGAATTTGGGGGCTTACGGGGTCGACCATTTCAGCGCCATCATCAACCACCCCGAATCCGCCATCCTCTCGGTGGGGGCGGCGCGAGAGCGCGCCGTGGTTCGAAACGGCGAGGTCGTGGCCAGGACCACGGCCTTCATCGGCATCAACGCCGACCACCGCGTGGTGGACGGCGCGCCGGCGGCCGAGTTCCTTTCTACCCTCAAGGAGATGCTCGAGCACCCGAAAGTCATGCCCGCCTGAGCTAAATTAACTTATATATCAGTAGGTTATGACAATTTATTAAACCAATTTATATTTTCAGTTATTTATCGAAAAACCCCGTGAATTTATCGGATTTTATCGATATTTTCAGGAATTCCCAGAGGGCCACTATCCGGGTTCGATAGCGGTTCACTGGGCCGCGGAGAAGAAATTCGCCGTGGCTCAAAAAGTAGCTGCGGTTCCGATCCGATGCCCAATCGCCCTTCCATTTTCTCCCCCTGCCCTCGTCCATGAGAACACGCGCTGTCGCGTGAGGGATTCTCGCCCATCCCGACGGAATACCGCCGACGGCAAATGCGGGGAAATGCGCGCGAGATAGCGGTGCCCATGGACGAGTGCATTTCCCATCTTTCGAAGCGCATGGACGGCGCGTGAGATTCGCTTCGACCGATGAGCGAGAGCTCCCGTTTTCGGAGATATTGCGAAGCGGTGTTTCCCTGCTTCCAGGGCGGAACAATCACGCCGCATTGATCAACACGATCCTCCCTCCTCGCTCGGGATTTCTCCCGTTTCCCTGCCCTCGCCTCGTGTTGTATGATTATTTATATTGAGGCGCGCGCTTAGTTGCGGCCCATGATTCGAGAATAACCGCCCCCCGCGACGCCGGGTCAATCAGGAGACAGGCAATGGCCGAGACAGTTCGTGAAGTACCCTACTATTACATGACCGCTTCCAACAAACCGGGAGAGGGCGCCGCCCTCGCCTCCATGTTGAAGGATGCCGGCGTCAGCCTGCTGGCGGTGCACGCATTCCCCGAGCGCAGGCGCGTTCAGGTCGACATCGTGCCCGAGGACGCACGCGCCTTCACCTCCTTCGCGCGCAAGGCGAAGATCAAGCTCAGCCCGCGGAAAAAGGCTTTCCTCGTCGAGGGCACGGACCGCACGGGAGCGCTGCTGCCGATTTTCACCAAGCTCGGTGACGCCGGCATCAACATCACCGCCATCACGGCCATCGCCGCGGGCAGAAAGCGCTACGGCGCCATCTTCTGGGTGAATCCCAAGGATCACGGCAAGGCCAGGAGAGCGCTGGGCGTGTAGCGGGGTTCCAATCAAAAAGGCAAGGCTCGTTGCTGTCGGGGCGGACCCCTGTGTCCGCCCTGCTTTTCGCCTTTGATCATCATTCCGGCGTCAAGCCCACCCGGAGGTGTGGGGAACCGTAGGGACAACCCCCTGTGGTTGTCCTCCGTCAGGACAGGCGCGGGGACCTGTCCCTACGCTATTTCCACGGCTGGAACCCTACCCCAACGCCAACTCCATGAAGAGCGCGCCCGGAACGGGGTTCTCAATATACGGGTCTATCTCCGCGAAACCCATCGAAGGGTAAAGGGCGATGGCTTCTTGCATCGTGGGAAGCGTATCGAGGCGCATCACGGCGTAGCCCATCGCCCGCGCCTCGTCGACGATTCGCTCCGCACACCTTTTCCCCAGGCCGCGCCCCCTGAAACCGGGCCTTAGATAAAGCCGCTTCATCTCGCAGATTCCGCCGCCCAAATCCCGAAGCGCGACGCCGCCCGCTATGGCGTCTCCTGCACGCACCAGGAGAAACCTCCCCCCCGGCGGGCCGTACATCCGCTCCAGAGTCTCAACTTCCTCCTCGAAACCCTGAAAGCAGAGGTCCACCTCGCTCGCGGCCTCGTACTCGCGCAGCAAAACCCTCGCCTCGCGGTAATCCTCTTTGCTCTGCGCGATGATGAATTCGTACATTTCGCCGTCGCCTCCTCGCGCACATCTTACAGTGCGCAGGGGTGAGCCTGCACGTCCGCTGATTATTCATGAACCTGAGCTGTTCGGAACAATCGCTCCCTTCTCGGGCTGTTGAAAAAGACTTGCAATGCCGGAATGACGGCTAAAACGAATCACGGGCGTCAAGATCAAGGGTTTGACCCTCGTCTTACATGGTCACCGTATCTGCCTCACCCTGAGTAGCCGCCGAAGGCGGCGTATCGAAGGGCCTGTCCTGAGCCTGTCGAAGGGCGCTCCCTCGATATGGCGCGCAAGCGCGCCTACTCGGGATGAGGAAGGTATTATGGGCAAGGGCAGCGAATGTGTGCCACAGGCCCTATAGGATAGCTTTTTCAACAACCCCTCCTCAATCGCAATTGACGCCTTGCGCGAAGTCGCGGCGGGAACCATATTGGATCACATAGGCGGCCTTCTTCTTCCTGGCCGCTGACAAAGACATGGCGTAGATGGCCGCAAACGCGGGAGAACACGCCATGAAAAAACTCTTACCCCTCACATTCTTTCTCATCTTCGCGTGGCTCGGTGGAGTCCTCATTCCCCTAACCTCATTTCTCACAGGGAACCGCCCCATCCCCGGTGCCGAGGCAAGCAAGCACACGTTGAAAGAGCCGACCGCGCAGCGCTTGATCGCCATCATGACCGCCTTCGATTCGCTCGACATGCGCGCCAGGCCCGAACAACCCGGCAAGGCGGGTCCGCGCGATCCATGGTTGACGCCTGCTCACTTCAAGCGCGAATCATACTCCCAGGCCACCGATTGCATTCCGTGCCACTACCTCCCCTTCGCAAGCAGAGAAAGCTCGTCCGTCATCAGGTGAGCGGAACGCACAAACTATTGATAACTGGTAGTTAGGGGCGGACCTGAGTGTCCGTCCAAAGGTCGCGACCTGTCCCTACATAAATAGACTCCTCCCCCATTGATCCCACCCCCAGCATTACGCCAGAATGGCCTCTCGCTCTTAACCGTTCACGCATTACCAGAAAAGGATTTCGCCATGCCGATAAACGAAGCCACGGGCCTCTCTCAGGATATGGGCGTCACCGAGGAGATGATGGCCTGCCCCCTCCCCCGCGTGCCGCTCATCGACCCCGACGACATCCCCGAACACCTGGCCGAAGAGTTGGCGCCCCTCTATGAGCGCGGCGTAAAGCGCTGGGGCAAGGTGTCGCGCTTCCTGCGCCTGCTTGGCTGGGCGCCCGGCTTCGTCGAGGGCTGGCAGATCATGGACGGAAAGCTCCGGGTCCAGCACCGGGACACCGACCCCGAATACATCCACATGGCCCAGCTCGTCATCATCAAGACGGCCATCTTGACCGAATGCAACAACTGACTCGGGCACAACGTCGAGCTCGGTCGGGCTCATGGCATCTCGCAGGAAAAAATCAATCTGCTGGAGGGCGACGGCTGGCGCGAAAACGACCTCTTTAACGAGAAGGAAAAATCCGCTATCAACTGGGCAGAAGAAGTCACGAACCTGACGGCGAAGAATAACGACGCGGCGTTCGAGGCCATGAAAAAACATTTCTCCACCGAACAGCTCGTCTCCCTGACTCTCATATGCGGGCTGTGGAACCTGACCGGCCGCGTGGCCGAGGCGCTTCACCTCGTCGTGGAACCTCCCGGCGAGCGCATCGCGTTTCAGGATGGGGGTGAGTAGGGGGAAACAAATCCAATCGGAAGGAATTGTAGGGGGCGCATATATGCGCCCCTTCCTTTCTTAGGAGGACTATGCCAAAGGTATCGGCTCCCCTTCTTCCTCCAAGACTTCGATATAACCCTCGATGGCTTCCCGGATATTTTGAATGGCCTCTTCCTTGGATTGGCCCTGGCTGATGCAGCCGGGCAGGCTCAGACACTCGGCGACCCAGAAACCCTCCTTTCCGCGTTTGATGATGATTTGTCTCAACACCTCTCCCTTTTTCACAACTTGCCTTGATTCGCTATAGCGACGAAATTTTCCAAGTCGGTTATGGTGACTAATTCCGCATGTACTAAATGACTATTTAGGCCGCCTTCCAAATAATAATCGCGTAGACTCCACCCGGAACCACCAAGGACAAGATATGCTTTTGTGCCGTTTCCTTTCTGTATCGTTTCGGCGAGACATATTATTTCATAAGGAACTTTTTGCTCGGCGGTGCCGGAAACCTGTTGCCATTTGAGTGAGATGAGATATTCATTGTCATCATCGTCATTCGCCAAGACATCCAAGTAATGACGTCTTCCATTCGGCCTTTCACCAATACGCACTTGTGTTTGATAACGATATCCCCCATTCGTCAACGCAGGCAGTACCATTGCTTCCAAGACACTGCCAGTTCGCGTATTGCGTGCAGCACTCATTTCTCAATCCCTCGCACTGCCAGGACCTCCTTGGCGGGAGAACGGTCGCCGGTGCAACTGATCCGGCGCGGACCTTCGAGGAACTGAAGGGCGAAACCGTTTTTTTCATATAGTTCCACGATCCTATCCGTCGCCTGGTTCGAGAGCACCACGGGGCCTTCGTGCGCGGCGAGAAACTCCGCGAGGCGCACCTGATCCGCCCAGGAGAAATCCTCTTTGGCGTATTTGGTGAACTCTACGTCATAGGGGGGATCTGCATAAATGAAATCATCGGGCTCGATGGGGAGCGACGCGAAGTCCCGGCACCGAAACTCCCAGCCCTCGAAAGTCTCCCGGTAGACCGTGAAGTCCCGCACATAGTTGATGCGCTTGTAGCGTCCGAAGGGGACGTTGAACTCCCCCTTGCCGTTGAAACGGCAAAGGCCGTTGTAGCCCGTGCGGTTGAGGTAATAGAAAAGCTCCGCCGCCTCCTTGTTGCGCCCTCGTCCGCTCATGAGAAGCGCGTTGAACCGCTCCCTGTGGGCGTAGTAGGCATCAGGCTCGTTGCGCATCACGATCCGGGTGCGTGACAAACCCTTCTTCAGCCAGGCATAGAAATTCATGAGCGGGGCGTTGATGTCGCTCAAAAGCGCGCGTTCGGGGCGGAGACCCAGCGCGACGGCCAGCCCGCCGCAGAAAGGCTCTACGAGCCGCCGCTCGCTATGCACCTTCCAATAACTCTCAATATGCGGGACGAGCCACCGCTTGCCGCCGGCCCACTTGAGAGGGGGCGTCAATTTTTCATCACGGGTTGTGAGGTTCGGTTTGCGCACTTGCTCTTTCGTGCTTGTTGCCATGTGGGTATCCGAAACGCTTCGGTGGGCGGATAATACGGACACCATACCACAACCGGGAGCCTGAGCCACCAATCCACAGACGCAGAATAGCGATGGTGCGCTTTGGCCGGGCGAAGCGATTGGGGACGTTGAAAAAGCCCCCCTGACAAGGGGCTGTTGAAAAAATCCTCCTCGGCCGGAATGACGAACAAAACCGCCCTGCCTCATCCTGAGTAGCGGCCCCTCGACTTCGCTCGGGACAAGCTCCGCTGTTCCCCGACACCCCTCATCCTGAGTAGGCGCGTAAGCGCCGTATCGAAGGATGCCCTCTCGTCTTGGCGCGAGCCCCTCGCCCTTCGATACGCCGCCTTCGGCGGCTACTCAGGGTGAGGAAAGAGGCGTTGGCGGTTTCCAGGGGACGCGACAGGGCTTTTTCAGCGGCCCCGTCAAGGGGGGTAAAAGCGATGCCCCGACAGTGGGCTTTTCAACGGCCCCGATTGCGTTCTTTGCTGATTGTTATTACGATTTGTCTATCATACGAAAAAGACGGAACAAGGAGTGAACATGGCGCAGAAACAAAAAAATCAGTTCCCGACCCAAGCAGAGAATCTTCCCTTGAGCAAAAAGATGCTGGAGGAGATGCGTCCGGCCTCGGAAGTAGTTCCCCAAATCGTCGAAGCCCATGCCCGGGGAGAACTGGCGAGCAACCCTCCCCGCCAGTTTCGCGGGCCGCAGAAAAAGCCCACCAAAGTGCAGACTACCATTCGCCTCGATGCGGACGTTGTCGCGTATTTCAAAAAAGGCGGCAAGGGGTGGCAGTCCCGCATCAACACCACCTTGCGCAATAGTGCCTTCGGCGGAAAATCCGATTAACTGGATTCAGCCCCCCTACCCCCCGATCTCCTGGCGCACGATGGCCGCGCCCTCGGCCATGGACTTGAGCTTGCCGAAGGCGACGTCGCGGTGCATGTACTTCATGCCGCAATCGGGCGCTATAATGAGCCGCTCGGGCGTAATATGGTTGAGCGCCGCCCGGATGCGCGCGGCGACGGTTTCGGGCGATTCGATCTCGGGGTCGTCGTTGTCGATGACGCCCAGGATGATGGTCTTGTCCGGCAGCTTCTCCAGCACGGCCAGATCGAGACGCGGCTGGGCCGCCTCGATGGATATCTGGTCGATGTCGCTCTCGTTGAGTTCGGGCAGGAAGGAATAGGCCTCGGGCTTTTCCAGCCCCTGCCAGGCGTGGATGGCCGCGTAGCCGAAGCACATGTGAAGCGCGGTAGTGCCCTCGACACCCTTTAAGGCCTCAGCGATCACTTCCACGGCGAATTCTTTTGCTATCTCCGCGCGCGCCTGCATATAGGGCTCGTCGATTTGCACCACGTCGGCGCCCGCGGCGAACATGTCCTTCACCTCCTCGTTCACCGCGCGGGCGTAGTCGAGCGCCATCGCGCGCTGATCGCCGCCGTAGTAATCATCCTGCGCCTGCTGCGTCATGGTGAACGGCCCCGGCAGGGTGATCTTGATCTCGCGATCCGTGTTGGCGCGCAGGAACTCCACGTCGCTCACCTCGATGGGTCGGGGGCGGTGGATCTTGCCCATCACGCGGGGGACGGGGTTGTCCCGGCCCGAGCGGTCTTTCGCATAGCCGTGGTTCTCGGTGTCGATGCCGCCCAGGGCCGTGGCGACGCGGTTCGAATAGCTCTCGCGGCGCACCTCGCCGTCCGAGATGATGTCGATGCCCGCGCGCTCCATGTCGCGGATCGCGAGGAGGGTGGCGTCGTCCTGCGCGGCTTCCAGGTGTTCGGGCGGGATGCGCCATATCTCCTGCACGCGCACGCGCGGAGGGAGCCGCGTGGTGAGATTCTCGCGGTCGATGAGCCATTCCGGCTGGGTGTAGCTGCCAACGACGGTGGTGGGCAGGAGTTTCTGGGACATCGAATATCCTCCTCATATCTCTCAAATCAGGCCCGGCGGACCCGGTCGTTCGTTTTGAATGCGCCGCGCTGTGACGCAGCCCTAGGGCGTCAGCATCACACGCATCACGCCGTCTTCTCGCGCCTTGAACATGCGCATCGCTTCGTTGAAGTCATCGAGCGCGAATGAGTGCGTGAGCATCTTGTCGATGGCGATGTGGCCGTCTGCGATGATCTGGATCGCCCTCGGGTAGCAGTTGGGCGATCCGCGCCCGCCGAATATGGCGATTTCATCGAGCACGATGCGGTCGGTGTTGAAAGGCGTCTCCTGACCGCCGTTGATGCCCTCCAGCACCACGCGCCCGCCACGCCGCGCCATGTCCACAGCCTGGCGCATCACCTCGGGCGGGCCGGCGCACTCGATGACGAGGTCCACCCCGCGGCCGTCCGTCTCGCTCATTACGACCTCGACGGGGTCTTCCTTCGTGATGTCGATGGTGCGGTCGGCGCCGAGTTCCTCCGCAATTCCCAGCCGATAGCCGCGCCCCGTGATGAAGGTCTTGGACGCGCCCATCATCTTGACGAGCTGGAGTACGGCGAGGCCCAGCAGGCCGGGGCCCAGGATCGCCACGGTGTCGGCGGGTTCGATGCCCCCGCGCTCTAGCGCGTGTAGCGCGATGACGACCTGGTTCACGATCACCGCGTCCTCCCATTTCATGGAATCGGGCATCTTGTGGAGGTTGTTCGGAGGCGCCAGGCCGTATTCGCTGAAAGCGCCGTTCGCCGTATGGCCGAGCAGCTTGTAGCCGCCGCCTGGCTTCGCGGCGTTCTCGCAGATGTGGTAGTCGCCCCGGATGCAGGTGGCGCAAGCGCCGCAGCCGACCGTCGGCTCCATGATGACGCGATCTCCCACTTCGAGAGAGGTTTTCGCGCCGCTTCCGATGGCGGCCACCACCCCCGCCCACTCGTGCCCCTGGACGAAGGGATAAAACGGCGGCCACATCGGGCGCATGTGCCCCTCGTAGATATGGATGTCCGTGCCGCAGATGCCGCAGGCGGCGACCTTCACCAGCACCTGATCGGGTTCGTAATCGGGAACGGGAATCTGCTCGATGCGCACCTCGTGCGCGGCGTGCGTGACCGCGGCCTTCATGGTTTCCGGTATGTCGCTCATCTCACTCCCCTCCTTCGCTTAAGAGGATATCGGTATGATTCCGGCTCAGCCCTTGGGGCTGAACTGCGTCGCTTTTCTGTCGGGCCGCTGCATGTCGAATACGTCGTGCGAGCGGCAATAGCCGTTGCCCGCGAGCCTGCCCACGGGCCGGAGCAGTACGGGGTCGATGTATTTCCCCTCCTCGATCATCACGTCCTCGCGAACGTGCCAGCGCACCACCTCGCCGATGATGACGTTCGTCAGGTGCTCGCGCCCGTTCGTGATGAGGTGGCGGAATTGGCACTCCATGGCTACGGGGGCTTCGGCGATGCGGGGCGCCTTCACGAGATCGGAATCTATCGGCGTCAAGCCCGCCTCTTCGAACTCGCTCACCTCGAAAGGATAGTCGTCCGCACAGATGTTCATCTGCTCCTCTAGGCCGTCCACCACCGTGTGGATGACGTAGCCCTGCGTCTCCATGATGTTGCGCGCCGTGTCCTTGTAGGAACTTTCGCGCACGCCCACCGATATCGAGAGCAGGGGCGGGTCGTGGCCCACGCAGGTGAAGAAGCTGAAGGGCGCCAGGTTCGCGTAGCCGTCCGCGCTGATGGTGCTCACCCAGGCGATGGGCCTCGGCACGACGGAGCCGACGAGCAGGCGGTAGTTCTGCCGCCAGTGGTTGTCGGCGGGGTCGATGGTTTTATAGTTCATGCGTTTTCATGCTCCTGTCGAAATAAGCCGTTTAGCGCGTCCTTGCGCTGTCGATGGCGGGCGTTTCAAGGCCATAAAAAAATCATACGCCATAATCCGCCGACGCCATCGCCGATTCCATCGCCGTGAAGCACGCCCCCTGCGGGTCCATGATTCCGCCGATTCTCCCCACGTCGGGGATATCCATCGGGGGGAACGTCCCCTGCCCGCCCAGGCTGATTGCCTTTTCAAGCGCAGCGTCAAAATTTTCCACCTCGAAATACACCCCCCAGTGCGGGGGCATTTCGCCCATCTCGGGCGTGAGTTCGAGCATCCCGGCGCGCGGCTCCTCGCCGCTCATGAACACCGTGTAATCCCCGCCCGAGGGGTTGGGCATCACCGTGCTCGTCCAGCCGAACAGGTCGGCGTAGAAAGAACCGGCGCGTTCTACGTCCCTGGTGAGCAGTTCGTTCCAGTTGATCGCCCCCGGCTCGCCCATGACGTCGGCACCCTTGTGCGCCCAGGGCTGCCAGAGGCTCAGGAACGCTTCTCCGGGATCGCGGATCATCGCCATGCGGCCCGCGTCAAGCACGTCGCATGGCTCCTGGGCGGCCTGACCGCCGAGTTCGGCCGCTCTTTTTACGGTCTCATCCACGCTCTCGACTGACACGTAGCTCTGCCAGAAAGAGGGGTGGCCGCTCTCGAGCAGATCGGGAAACATCTTGAACAAGGCGCAGACCTGTTTTCCCTCTTTCGAGAACATGGTGTAGACCATCTCGTCCATCACGGGCATATCCTCGAACGTCCAGCCGAACAGGGACGTGTAGAAATCCTTGGCGACGCCCACCTCCTTCGCCACCAGATCGGCCCAGCAGAAACTCCCCGGCGCATATTCCTTCGTTTCAGACACGAATTTCATTCCTCCATTGATGACGGCGAATGACAAGAAACGTATTCCTTCATAAATAACGGTAAATAATGACTGGGATTCGGTGGAAAATCATAGCGCGAAGCGGCGGCGGCGAACAAGCGCTCAAGCATCCGCATCGTATTCATAGCGCAGTCCGTCGGGCTCATCGGGATCGGCGGGACGAGAAACAGGACTTTGGGCGTCTTCATCCTGCGGCGTCTGTATCGCCTCCTCCTCCAGCAGCCAGCGCTCATAAAGTTCTTCAGGTAACTCCTTCACAAATCTCGAAAGCTGGGAGAACGTCCCCATGTTCCACTTCTCGCTCTCGATCATGGGCTGGCACATGTAGAGTTCGTCCTTCGCGCGCGTGAGGGCGACGTAGAAAAGCCGCCTCTCCTCCTCTTCCCCTCCTTCGGGGTCCGTCAGCGAGCGCGTCGAGGGGAAACGCGTGTCGGTGAGCCAGATGAGAAACACCACCTTCCATTCCAGGCCCTTCGCCTGGTGAACCGAGGTCAGTACCATCGATTCATCCGGCTCGTCTCGATCGCCCGAAGTCGCGGGTCCTGCTGCGGCGGCCGTTCCCATGAGCGCTAGTTCCGAGAGAAACGCCGTCGCCCCGTCGTACTGCACCGCGTATTCCGCAAGCTGGCGCACGTCCTCGATGCGCGTCGGCGCGTCCTCGAAGGTGTTCTCGACGTATTCCTGATAAAACCTGTCCAGCACGAGGTTTATCATCTCCGTCGGCGGCAGGGCCGACGGCTTCTCTCCTGTGGCGGCGCGGGGCGCGCCCGTCAGCTCGACGACAAGCTTCCTGAAAATCTCGAAACTCGCGCGCGCATTTCCGGGGAGGGAACCCACACTGCCGCTCTCGAGAAAAGAGAAGGGTTCCTCCCATATCTTCACCTGCTCCCAGACCCGGTGCGCCGTCACGTCCCCCACGCCGGGCAGGAGCTTGAGCGCGCGCTTCCAGGCCAACTCGTCCGCCGGCGAACTCACGAGCCTCAGGAACGCCGTGACGTCCTTGATGTGGCGCTGCTCGAAAAAGCGAAGCCCGCTCCTGATCTCGAAGGGAATCCCCCGGCGCGTGAGCTCCATCTGAAGTTCCATCGAGTGGTAGTGCGCCCGGTAGAGCACCGCGATCTGGGAGAGCGGCACGTCATCCTCATCGCGCAGCGCCAGCGTGCGGTCGACCACGAAGTCCGCCTGCTGCATGGCGTCGCGCGCGGCCACGAGGGCGGGCTTCATCCCCTCGCCGCGCGTGGTCTTGAGGTTTTTTTCGAACTGGCGCCTGTTGTGGGCGATGGAGGCGTTGGCAAGCGCGAGGATGGAGGACGTGCTCCTGTAATTTTCTTCGAGGCGAAACAGCCTGGCGTCGGGGTATCGCTCAGGAAAAGTAATGATGTTCTCGAAATGCGCACCCCGGAAGCTGTAGATGCTCTGTGCGTCGTCCCCCACCACGGTGACGTTTTTCTGCGCTCCGGCGAGGAGGTCGATCAGATCGGCCTGCACCTTGTTGGTGTCCTGGTATTCATCCACGAGGATGTAGCGAAAGCGCGTCTGGAGTTCCCGCCGTACCTCCTCGTTTTCGGCGAGCAAATCCCGCGTGAGGGAGAGGAGACCCGAGAAATCCACCGCCTGGAGTTCTTTCTTGCGCTCCTCGTAGTGGGCGGCGATTTGCTCCATCTCGCCCACGCGGTCCGCCAGGTATGAGTAGCGATTCAGCACCGTCTCCGCGACGCTTCGGTCGGTATCGGCGGCGAGGGCGAAAATCGATTCCAGCACGCGGCCTCTCGGGAAATACTTCTCTTTGGGGTCGAACCCCGCGAGGCGGATGCACTCGGTCACAAGATCGGCCGCGTCCTCGCGGTCCAGGATGGTGAAGTTCGGCCCGTATCCGATGAGATTACCGTATCGCCTGAGTATCAGATTCCCCACATGATGGAACGTGCCGCCCCAGACGCGACGCGCGTCGGTCTGGATTAAGGAGGCAGCCCGGTGGAGCATCTCGCGCGCGGCCTTGTTCGTGAAGGTGACAAGGAGGATGGATTCGGGGGCGACGCCGTCTTCCACGAGACGCGCGAGGCGGTAGGTGATGGTGTGCGTCTTGCCGCTGCCCGCCCCCGCAATGACGAGAAGCGGCCCCCCGCCCGCCATCACGACCTCTAATTGCTGGGGGTTGAGCTTTTCCTCATACGCCTTGCGGCGCGCGGGCGAAGTAGCGGGACGCTTGATCGTGTATGTCCTGTGCTCGCGCGCGCTCATTGCAATACTCTTTCATGGATTTCAAGTCTGCAGCCATCCGGCGATGCACGGACTGCTATTCCGTCATTCGTCCGGCACTTTAACGCTTCTCGGCGAAACGGCCCAACCGGGCATTCGGTTGACAGGCGAAAGCCCCCGAAGCTAAGGTGAGTCCATACATGACATTATGGGCGGAGCGTTCTGATGGGCGGATACCAGACATTCCTCGACGGCGCGACTCTGGGCTTTTTCCTGGGGTTCATCGCCTTTTATCTGCTGCACCGCTATCTGGCGCCTCAGCGGAAAAAACCGAAAACCGAGGTCGACCGCCTCGTCGACGACATCCAGGACTACTACCGGAACGTCTCCGACCCCGAGGGCAAGGACTACGACTGAGCCGCGCCGTTCCCCCGCGGCACATCTTCAGATATAGGGCTGATACGGATTCCGCTCCGAGACGGGCGCATCCTGAAGGTGCGCCAAGGAGTTCATCGTCACGACGCTCCAGCCCCGCTCGGGCGAATGCTCGATGATGTTCATGGCGGCGTTGTGCTGGCGTATCCGCCGGAAGCCGTCGAGCTCCACGCCCAGAATCCTGCACAGGATCATGATGATCGCCAGATTGTGGCTCACCGCCGCGATGACTTCATCTTCATGCGCTACGAGGAACCGCTCCATCGCGGCCCAGGCTCTCCCCTGCAATTCCGGGAGCGTCTCGCCGCCCGGCATGCGCGCGCGGGCGGGATGGTCCCGCCATACGCGCATGAAATCGGGGTGCGTCTCGGGAAGCCGTCGGAAGGGTTCTCCCTCGAGTTCGCCCTGGTTCAACTCGGCGATTCCCGCCTCCTCGAGGAGGGGCGCGTCGAGAGCTTGCGCGACGATTTCGGCGGTGCGCCTCGCGCGCCTGAGCGGACTCGCGTACACGCAGGCGATCGGGCGTCCGCGCAGCGCGCAGGCGAGCGCTTCGGCCTGCGCGACGCCCACGTCGTTGAGCGCGGTATCGGAGACGCCCTGTATGCGCTGTTCGACGTTCCAGTCCGTCTCGCCGTGCCGCAAGAGATAGAGAAGCAATGCGAAAAACTCCGGTGGGGGCGACGCCCGGGCGAGCCTCGCCTTAGTTGTTGTCCTCTTTCAGGAAATCATCGGGCTTGAGGTCCTTGAGCCATTCCTTGATGTCCTCGGGCTCTTCCTCCAATGGCTTTTCCGACTCGGGGGGCGCGTCTTCTCCGCTGCCCGCCTCCATCCCGGAGACGCCCTCTTTCACTTCCTCTTCGTTGAACTGGATGCTCTTCGCCTCCTCGAGCACCTTCTCCTCCACGAAAATCGGGCTGCCCATGCGAAGGGCTACCGCGATGGCGTCGGAAGGTCTCGAATCGACGACGATTTCCGATCCGTTTACGGCAAGATGAATCTCGGCGAAAAATGTGTTGTCCCGCAGATCGTTGATGAGGATCTTATCCACCCGGCCCTTCAAGTCGTTGATCATGTTCTTGATCAGATCGTGGGTCATCGGACGCGGCGTCTCGAAGCTCTCGATCTCGCGCGCGATGGCGTGCGCCTCGAAAATGCCCACCCAGATGGGCAGCGCCCGATCGCCCTCGGTCTCGCGCAGCACCACAATCGGCACGTTGGTGTGCGGATCGAGCGTGAGGCCCTTGACTTTCATCTCGATCATCATTCCCCTTCCTCCATCACCACGGCGCTTGGCGGCGAGACGCCCGCCAGAGAGTGAATGCCGCCCCTCATGATTTTCACCTCGACCACGTCTCCAGGCTCGGGCGTAAAACCCTCCGCGTATAATTGTACCCTGTGATTGCCCCGACTGCGACCCGCAAACCAGTTCGAGTCCAGCTCATCCGCAAAATCGGGGCAGCCCGCGCATCCGGCGGGCGCGCTCTTGGGCTTCACCGCGCTCTCGACCATCACCTGCTGGCTGCTCCCGACGAGCTCCGCATGCAGATTCTCCGTCACCTCGCGCTGCACCCGGCTGGCCTCCTCGAAGCGCTCTGTGAGCACTTCCTCGGGAAGGGTGTCTTCCATGTCGAACGCGGGCGTTCCGGGCCGGGGAGAGTATTTGAACATATAGATGTTGTCGTAGCGCGCCTCGCGCAAGACGCGAAGCGTATCCTCGAAATCCGCATCCCGCTCGCCGGGGAAGCCGATGATGACGTCGGAAGTCAACACGCCATCCTTCACGCGCTCCCGGAAGAGAGAGACTTTTTCCAGATATTCCTCCGCCGTATAGCCGCGCTCCATGCGCGCGAGCACCGCGTCCGCACCCGATTGAACCGGAAGATGAAGATGCTCGCACACTTTGGGGGATTCCCCCATCGCATCGACCATGTCCTCATCGCAATCCTTGGGGTGCGACGTCATGAAGCGAATGCGCTCGAGGCCATCCACCTCGTTCAGACGCCTCAGCAGGCCGCCGAAGGTAAGCTCATCCGGGGATTTGCGGCCGTAGGAATTCACGTTCTGGCCGAGGAGGGTTACCTCGCGAAAGCCCTCCCCCACCGCGCGCTCGACTTCGTCCACGATGAGTTCGCTCGGCTTGCTCCACTCGGGTCCGCGCGTGTAGGGCACGACGCAGAAGGTGCAGAAATTATCGCAGCCGCGCGCGATGCTCACGAAGGCGTTCAGGCCGCCGCCGCGCACCATCGGAGCGAGTTCGGTAAAATCGGGCGGTATCGGCTCGGTATCGACCACCCGGCGCTCTCCCATCTCCTCAAGCAGCATCGGGAGCTTGGCGATATTCTGGGTGCCGAAGACGAGGTCGACCGCCTTGCCGCGCTTCGCAATCGCCTCCCCGTCACGCGTGGCGAAACAGCCGCACACGCCGACTTTGAGAGCGGGATTCGATTTTTTGAGCTTGTCGAGACGCCCGATCTGGCTATAGACCTTCTGCTCCGCCTTGTCGCGAATCGAGCAGGTGTTCAGCAGGATGAGGTCGGCCGCTTCGTTCGATTCGGTCTCCTCATACCCTTCGGCCTCCAGATACCCGGTAATCGTCTCGGTATCGTAGCGGTTCATCTGGCAGCCGTATGTGAATATCTTGAACTTCTTGCTCAAACCGCACTCTCCATTTTTTAGTTCACCGCCCGCGCGAGGAGAAACTTCGGAAACGCAGGTATTGGGGAAATTCCCTGGGGCCATATTGCGAGCGCGCGTTTTCGATGTCAACTTGAAACATGGAAAAGAAACTTCGTATTTGATATGGCAGTTGAAGGGTTTGTGTTTTTTCTCCTTGAGAACGGGAATACAACATGCGCGTGGTTTGTTTTCATGGAAGACGCGAAATCGGCGGGGGGGCTCTTTTCCTGAGCACAGCGCGCATCTTCGCCGGCGCAGCCAACCAGGCCGGGTTCTCCGCCCAGGTGCGCACGCCCGGCTTTCCCTCTCCCCCGGGTTCTCCCGACCGAGCCGTGGTGAAAATTTCACGCGAACAACTCCCCGACCTCGCCATCCCGGCGGAATACGATCTGGAAATCGTCTGCGACCCCTTCCTCGCCGTCGTGCCTCCGATGGGCAATGCGCTCAAACCGGGCGGCGTCCTCGTCCTCAACACGCAAAGCGCCATCCATGGCCGCGATATCCGCATCGCCTCGGTGGATATCGACGCCATCGCGTCGGAGCACGCCGCAGCGCCCGAGGCGGCTCATCTGGGCGCGGCGCTGGCCGGCTGGGACGCGCTCGAGGGAGGGATATCGACCCAAAACGCTATCGAGGCATACCGTGAAATTCAGGGCGAGGCCATGCGGGAGACGGAAGAAAGAGCCCTTGCCGAGGCCGCCTCGACGGCAAGAAAAGCCTTGGACGCCGAATAACGGGATGCCGCCTCGGGCGAGTGCGCACTTTCGTCCGTCAGGCTTTTTCTCCTAAAATCCTCACATTTTGCGTTGACCTCCCCCCGGTGCAAAGTGTAGTTTGTGCGCATCTGTTCCCGCCCGCGGAAAATCCCGCATGAATCGATTCCCGCGCGCCGGCGCGCTCTGTCTCTTGCTTATCGCGCTCCTAGTCTCTGGATGTTCTTCGTTTCACGAGAATTCCCTCGGGCGCCTCTTCGCACCCAAACCCTTCGAAGTCGGCCTTTGGGTGCAGGCGGAAGGTGCGAACAGAACCTTGGACAGCGCAGATAAAATCAAGGCGCTGGTAAAGCGCGCGCGCTCTGCGGGCGTTACGGACATCTACACGCAGGTCTACCGCTCGGGCCGCGCGTGGTTCGCAACGTCGCTGGCCGATGACTCTCCCGCGAAACGCGCCGGGGAAGACCCGCTGGCCTTGCTGCTCGATCTGGCCTCCCGAGGCGAGGAAAGCGAGCGCCCCATCAGGGTCCATGCGTGGATAAACGCATTCGCGCTCGCAAGAAACAAAAAAGCGCCCATCATCCGTGAGCTCGGGGAAGAAGCCGTGCTGAAGGATCAATACGGGCGCTCGCTGCTCGAATATCCCCTTTCGGGAAAACCCGCTTGGGCGAAAGGCTTCGGTCTCGGAACACCGGGAATTTTTCTCGATCCAGGCAACCTGGGGGTCCGAAAACGCATCATAGCCGTCGCGGCGCACCTCGTGCGGAACTATCCGCGCCTTGCGGGGGTCCACCTCGATTTCATCCGCTACCCCTACGCGCTTCCCATATCGCCGGGATCGCGTTTTTCCCCGCGTCTTGATTTCGGCTACAACGAGGCCTCGGCCGCCCGTTTCGAGCAAGAGACCCGGAAAACCGCGCCGCGCGCCGACGTGAGCGTGAAGCGCGCCGACAGCACGGCATGGGATGAGTGGCGCCGTGCGCAAGTCACGGCGGCGGTTCGCGGCGTTTATGAAACGACCACAGGTTTAAGGAGGCAAGTGATTGTTTCTGCTGCAGTTCTTCCCTGGGCGGAACGAGCCTATCTCTCCGCGTTTCAGGACTGGCGGGGCTGGCTCGAAAAAGGGTTTCTGCATAAGGCCGTGGTCATGAACTATACCGGGGATGTACATCTGGCTGCTCAAATCAGCCGAAGCGCACTCGCCGCCAAGAGAGTGAAAACCCCGACTCCGCATGCACCCGGGGTCGTCATCGGCCTGGGAGCATACCTATTCACCAAAAACCCGGCGGGCCTGTGGCGCGAATGGCGCGCCGCCCGAACGGCCGGCGCCGATGGCGTCGCGCTTTTCTCCTACGATCAGATGGTCGGCAACGATGCCATGTGGAAATTCCCCGCCCGGTGACTTCAGCGCGATCCCTTGACAGACAAGCGTTTTGCGCTTGCAAGTAATGGTATAGATAGCTATAATTCGCTCGTCATTAAGGAATTGCCCGCCCTGTATTTCATTTCCGCCTAACACATTTTTGGATTTCTGTTGTTGGACATCGTTTCAGCAAACAGAGAAGGCGTGAGCGCGCACGCACCGCCCGCGCGCCGCTCAGGGCGAAAGAGGAGAAGAAGAAATGAACAAAGGTGAACTCGCAGACGCCATCGCCGCACAGGCGAACCTGAGCAAGTCGAGCGCCCAGGGCGTAGTCGACGCATTCGTGGGCGCTGTAACCTCGGCGCTCAAGAGCGGAGATAAAGTGACGCTCACGGGTTTCGGCACATTCAGCGTCTCCCAGCGGGCGGCCCGCAAGGCGCGCAACCCGAGAACGGGCGAGGAGATTATGGTGGCGGCGGCCACCGTGCCGAAGTTCAAGGCGGGAGCGGGCCTGAAGGCCTCCGTGAACTAGAACTCGCAACTCCGACGACCGGGAAAACCCGGCTCGTCGTAGAAGCAGAAACAAACCTGAAACTACAGGATTTTCCTGCGCAAAAACTGGAAAAATAGCGCGGAAGAGCGTTGTATTGTGCGGTGTTTTTCGCTTGGCCAGCGGCGTTGAAACAACCTCCCTGAACGGGAGAATTGATGTCCTTGAACATATGTGCTAGGACTTAATTGTATCTGGGGACCCAGTTACATTTCTTTTATAAGGATAGAATACAATGAACTGGGTCACATTACTGGATCAATCCAACTTCCCGATGATCATCCTGTTCGGACTGGGCTGGTTTTCCCTGTGGCGAAAAATAAGCGGACTCGATGCGCGGATATCACACATCGAAGGCGTGATGGAAGGCTGGCTGTCGCCACGCCCGCCAGCCCAGGATTGACCACCCGTCACCCCGCTTCCCTCGGAAAAAATACTCACTCGAACGCAGGGGCAGTCTACCTCGCCCGGATGCCCCTTTTCTAATGCCCGGCTAATGCCCGGCAAAGTCCTCATGCAGACGGACGGATAATTTCCATAATGTTTAACCGGCGATGTGCGCGAAGTCAAAAACCCGCGCCCTCTATGGCGACCTCTCCTTCCCAGGCCGCCCAATCCGAGAGCGCATCCACGGACTCATCGATGAAATCCATGTAATCGCTCGTCAACCGCGCCCCCTCTTCGATGAGGCGGCACGTCCGCTCCGTGTTCTCCTCGCTGAAGGGCAACCCGAGCTTCCTCAGGACGATTTTCGTCCGTCCATTCACGAAGAGATGCTCCACGTCGTGCCAATCTCCATAGAACTTACGGGGAGCGCCGCGCGCGCGCGCGACTTTCTCAGGCTTACAGCCATACAAGGCGCCGAGACCCTCGGCGTAGTCGCGTTTTTGCGCTTCCGTCATCGCGTCCTGCGCATCGCGAAGCTGCTCTCCCACGGTCCCGTCGTCGAGATGGATGGCGTAGTCGACTGCGATTTCGACCAAAACGTGCGCAAGATAGTGGAGACTCGCCTCATCGGGCGCAACGCCCAATTCTTGCGTGAATTCGCGCATCAATGGGATGAGTTCAACCCCCTTGCGGTAGGTGTAACCCTGTTTTTGAGAGGGAGACAATCCGCTCTTTTTCTTGGCGACGCTCCCGTAGTGACACAGGTTGTCGACCACCAGATGGCATTTCACCCACAAGAGTTTCGGGAATCGCTCCATCACGCCCTCAGGCGGGGCGAAGCGGTGGGTGTCCCGGGGCTTGAATTCCCCCGAGAGGGGCAGGGAGTCGGGCGCCACGTTGTAGACGTAGGCGTCATCCCCGGGATGAGGCATCTCGGGGTGGCGCTCCAGCAGCGCCCGCAGAACCAGCGTGTGACAGTTGGTGAGCAAAAGCCCTCTCCCCTAAATCGAACCCGTCAATGAATAGCGCCCGTCGGCGCAAGCGACTTCTCCGGATTTTACGAATCTTTCGAGATGCAGTTCTATTACGCGGGCGCCCAGGTCTCTCTGGGGCTCCGGCAAGTCCTTATATATCAGTTCCGCTATCTTGGCCGGCGTGTCGTGGCCCTCTTCCAAGGCTTCGAGATACTGCTCATCGCGCATCTTGCGGTGTTCGATGAGTTCGTCGATGCGGCCAATCGGGTCTTCGATCACCGGGCCGTGGCCGGGGTAGATGAGGCGAGGCGCGAGTTTCTTTACCTTCTCCAGAGATTCGAGGTAATCCCCCAGATTCCCCTTGGGCGCGGTCACCGCCGTCGTGGAGGGTAGCAAAACATTGTCGCCTCCCAAAAGAATCCTTTCCTCCTCCCACCAGAAAGAAAGGTGTCCGGGAGAATGGCCCGGCGTGAGAACGGCTTCCAGGCGCATGCCTCCCAACTCGACGAATTCCCCTTCCCTGATCGGAGAAACCGATAGACCCGGCTGTTCCTCTTCGAGCAATCGCATCTCCAGGGGATGGGCGTAGGCCGGAACATTGAATCGCTCGCAAACCGCCTCGGCGCCGCCGGAATGGTCGAAGTGGTGGTGCGTCAGGACGAGTTTCTCCAGCGCATCCCCGGCGCGCGCTTCCACCCAGGAGAGCAACTCGGGAATACACTCGCGGTAGCCCGCATCGAAGAGAACGTAAGGTCCATCCCCGATGAGGATCACCTCCACATGTTCCATGAACGAACCCTGAGGGGCTACCAGCCTGTGGCTCTGAATAAGATGTGATGCGGTCGATTTCACGTTCAAAAAATCCTCTCTCGAAATCCCAACCTGCGATGGAAAACCATACGGGGACGCGGCTCGATGAAGCGCCGGAGTACTCTTGCCCGCGCCAGTTGCGGGTAAGGCGCTTCCCTTCCCTCGCCTCTTGACCGGGATGTGCGAATAATCGACACGGGTTTTCGCCTGCCGGAACAAAAAACGGCATTTGACAGACATTGTGAATCTGCTATCTTCCCTAACACAAAAATTCGCAGACAGTAAACAAAGCAAGCGGTTATTGCGTCGTTTTCTTTACTTTCTGAGAGTTTGCTGGTGAATGCGAATTAAGCGAATCTTTTTAAATTAACCGGGGGCTTGGCCTCCACTCTATCCCAGCATGAGGAGATTTTCGATGAAATCCCGTATCCGTTACTTCGTTGCCGCCGTCGCGGCTCTGGCCGTCTTCGCATCGGGCGTGCTCGTATCCGAAGCGATGATGAAAAACCAGAAAGAACTCGTACGCGCGGCCAAAAAAGAGGGCGCCGTCACCATCATCAACCCGCTGTTCAGCGACCGCACGGCCAAGCGCATGGGCCCGGCCTTCGCCAAGTATTACGGCTTGGGCGACGGCTTCAAGTTCCGCAACCTGCGCAAGGGCACCGGCTCCACCGTCGCCCAGGTGACCCAGGAGATCAAGGCCAACAAATTCACCGTCGACGTCCACGTAGTGAGCGCGCCCGGCTTCTTCGCAGCGGCCCATAAGCGCGGCGCATTCCAGAAGCTCGACAGCGCCGAGTGGAACAAAAACTTCGCGGATGTGATCAAGAAAGCCGGCCAGTACGCGAACTACCCCTACGTCGTGACCCCTCTGGCCTACACCTTCCAGCCGGTGTGGAACACCGCCTGCAAGGGCATGAAGGACCTCAACGTCACGTCCTACGCCGACACGATCTCCAAAAAGGTGATGGGTCAGACCATCGCCGGCGACATCACCAAGAGCTTCACCTACACCAACACCGTCATCTCGCTCATCGAAAACGGCATGGACATGAACAAGTACTGGGACGCCCTGAAAGCCACGAAGCCCGTCGTCATGTTCCGCACAGAGCCCAAGATGCAGGTGCTCATCAACTGCGAGCGCGGCCTCGACCCCTGGAACATTACGGGCCGTGTGTATCAGAACGTCCTCAAGAAACCCGACCTCGCCAAAGTCCTCAGGACCGGCTACTACAAAGAAGGCCAGGTCATGCTGGGCAACCAGGCGGTCGCTCTTAAAGGCGCGCCGAATCCCAACGCGGCCAAACTGCTGGTTGAATTCCTCCTCACCAAAGAGGGCACCGACGTATACGTGGAAGGCGAGGCCGTCTACAGCTTCCGCGCCGGCTACAAGCCGCCCAAGGCTGTGGCTCCCTATCTTCTCGACCTGAGCAAGCACAAGCTGCTGGGTCTCAAGGACTGGGTGGCAGCGCAGAAGAAGTTCAAGGCGACACGCGCCGAATTCATCAAGCGCTTCAAGTAGGACGCTTTATTAATTGTTGCTCGATAGGGTGGGAGTCCTTTTTGGACTCCCACCCTTCTTGCATGAAGCAACGAACCAAGAACATCAGCGGCGCGTTACGCCGCGAGAGCTTGGCCGGAATCGCTATGCCGTCGCCGGCGTGGCAGAGCCTTCGCGATGTAACGCGCAGTGAGCATTTTTCAGAAGACGAACTCCCCTGCGAATCTACGTGACGGATCGCGGGGCGTGTTGCTTTTGAAAACGACCTTCTTTATATTCTTTTGTTCGTATTCCCGAAAAGACTTGCGTTCGCAGGAAAGGTTGCATCAATAACATTATGGCTACGGATACCGCAGCACCCCAAATCGACGTCGCTCCACCGCGCGGCTGGCGCACCTGGTTCACGCAGGAAAACATCATCACGACCATCGTCGGCCTCATCGTGGCGGTGGCGGTCATCGTGCCGCTGGTCGCGCTCGTCATCAACAGCTTTCTGGTGCTCGACGACCTGGGGTTCGACACCGAGTGGGGGCTTCAGAACTACAGGGAGGTATTCCAGGGCCGCGTCATCAGAAAAGCCCTCATCAATACCGCCATCATCAGCACGGGCTGCACCATTCTGGCTACGTTGCTCGGCGTTTCGCTCGCGTGGATCAACGCAAGAACCAACTGCCCGTTCCGGGAGCAACTCGAACCCTTCAACCTCATCCCCTTCTTCCTGAGTCCTTTCGTGGGCGCCATCGCCTGGCACAATCTGGCCTCCCCGAAAGTCGGCCTGCTGAACAACATGGCGAAATCCGTATTTGGCATTTCTTTCCCGCTGTTCAACGTCAACAACCTGTGGGGCGTCATCTGGGTGACGGGCATTTTCTTCGCCCCCCTCGTCTACCTGTTCGTGGTGGGCTCGCTCAGGCGCATGGACCCATCGCTGGAAGACAGCGCGCGCACGACGGGAGCGGGCCTCTTGCGAACCACATTTACCATCACACTGCCCCTAGTGACGCCCGCGATTCTCTCGGGCGCCATCATCGTGTTCGTGACGACGGCAGGGGAGTTCGGCGTCCCCTTCAAACTCTCCGCACCCTTCGGCTGGGAGACGCTGACGACGCAGATATTCACGAAAGCGGTGGGAGACGACGCGAACCACTACCTCGGCGCCGCGATGAGCATGGTGGTGGGCGTGGTGACGGCGTTTTTCATCTGGGTTCAGCACAGAATCATCGCGCCGCGTTCCTATACGACGGTGACCGGCAAGGGCTTCCGGCCGAATCTCATCGACCTGGGCGGATGGCGGTGGCTCGCATTCGGATACAACGTATTATACGTGTGCGTCGCCGTGGTTTTCCCCACCATCTGCCTTTTCTTCGTGAGCCTGCACAAGATATGGTCGGGGAGGATCATCTGGTCGGAACTCACGTTCTGGAACTACCAGAAGGTGCTCTTCTTCTGGTGGCCCGAGAGCATCCAGGCGGCCACCAACGGCATCATCAACAGCTTCATCCTCGCGTTCGGCGGCGCCTCCATCGCCATGGTGGTGGCCATCATCGTGAGCTACATGATCCACCGCACCAAGGGCTACGGCGCGCGGGTGCTCGATTTCCTGAGCGTGATTCCCATCGGCTTCCCCGGCATCGTGCTGGCGATGGGCGTTCTCGTCACCTACATCAGGACACCCATCTACGCCACGCTGTGGATTCTGCTGCTCGGCTACATCACGCGCTTTTTCCCCTACGGGCAGCGGAACATCTCCTCCATCATGATGGCCGTATCCGAGGAACTCGACCAGAGTTCTCGCATGGCTGGGGCTACGTGGCTCACAACGCTCAGGAGAATCACCATCCCGCTGCTCAAACCGGGCATCTTCGCCGGGTGGATTCTGCTGTTCGTCATTTTCTTAAGGGAACTCTCCATCTCCATCATACTGTATTCCGCCGGAACGGAGACGCTCTCCGTCGGTGTGTATTATCTCTCGAACTTCGAGAACGAACCCATGACGTCGGCCCTTTCCATCGCGCAGACGGTCGCGCTGCTGATCTGCGTCGTGCTCTTCAGGAAAGTCGCCGGCAAAGAGGCGCTGACAGCATAAGACGATGAGCGAAAACAACTATCTCCAGGTCGACCATCTCGTCAAATACTTCGGCGACGACCGCGCCGTGGACGGCATTTCCTTCGGCATTCCGGAGGGGAAATTCCTCACCCTGCTCGGTCCCTCGGGCTGCGGGAAGACCACGACGCTCATGTGCATCGCCGGCCTCCACAAACCGGATGCGGGCGAGATTCGCATCGGTTCGGAACCGGTCACCTCGATAGAAAAACGCGTCAACACCGCGCCGGAGAAGCGCAACATCGGCATGGTGTTCCAAAGCTACGCCATCTGGCCGCACATGGACGTGACCCAGAACGTGGCCTACCCGCTCGAGATACGCAACATGGCGCAATCCGAGATCGACGATCGCGTCGCCGAGGCGCTCAAGATCGTCGGCCTCACCGACATGGCGGACAAAAACGCCACGCAGCTCTCGGGCGGCCAGCAGCAAAGGGCGGCCCTCGCGCGCGCGATGGTCTTCCGGCCGCGCCTTCTGCTCTTCGACGAGCCGCTCAGCAACCTGGACCTGAAACTCAGGGAGCAGATGCGCGTCGAACTCAAGCGTATCCAGCACGAAATCGGCATCACCTCGATCTACGTGACGCACGACCAGGCGGAAGCCCTCGTGATGAGCGATGAGATTATTGTGATGAGCAAGGGACACATCGAACAAACCGGCGGCCCCCATAACATCTACGCGCGGCCCGTCAACAAGTTCGTGAGCAATTTCATCGGCGTGGCGAACCTGACCGAAGGCCGCATCGTCGGAAACGGCGGCGGGGGCGCCGGTACCATCGAAATCTCCCAGGGCGATGACAACGTGCAACTCCCCTGCCTGCTCGCCGACGGCCTCTCGGAGGGCGACGAGGCCTATCTCTCCGTTCGCCCCGAGAACGTGGACGCATCGCGCGAGCCCATGGACGGCCCCAGGATCGAGGGCGAGGTGATTCAGTCCGTCTTTCTGGGCAACTGCCTCGACTGCCGCGTGAAGTGGGGAGAATTCGAGTGGAAGGTGTTGGCGCATTCGAGAGAGCGCCTGCGCGTGGGCGAAAAGGTGTACGTGCGCCTCGACCCCGACCATACGCTGGCCGTCAGACCCTAGAGGATAAACAGAGTGTCATTCGTCGAAATCTCAAAACTGGTTAAATCATTCGGGCCCGAAGTGGCCGTGGCGGGAGTCGACCTCTCCGTCGAACAGGGTGAGTTCGTCACCCTGCTGGGGCCTTCGGGCTGCGGCAAAACCACGACGCTCAGGTGCATCGCCGGCCTCGAACATCCCGACAGCGGCGACATCCAAATCGAGGGCGACTACGTCACCTCCGTGGCGAACGAGGTCTTTCTGACGCCCGAAGAGAGAAACCTGGGCATGGTGTTCCAGAGCTACGCCGTCTGGCCGCACATGACGGTCTTCGACAACGTGGCCTATGGCCTGAGGATCCGGCGCGAAACCAGGGCCGCTATCAAGGAGAAAACGACGAAGGCGCTCGACCTCGTGGGTCTGGGCCATCTCGCCGAGCGATACGCCACCAAGCTCTCCGGCGGGCAGCGCCAGCGCGTCGCCCTCGCCCGCGCCATCGTCTACAACCCCAAGGTCGTGCTCTTCGACGAACCCCTGAGCAACCTCGACGCCAAGCTGCGCGAGCAGATGCGCATCGAACTCACCCGCCTGCAGCACGACGTGGGCATCACCTCGATCTACGTCACGCACGATCAGACCGAAGCGCTCGTCATGAGCGACAGGGTCGTGGTGATGGACAAGGGCGTGATTCAGCAAATCGGCGATCCCGAAAGCATCTACGCCGAACCCACGAACGCGTTCGTGGCGAATTTCATCGGCGTGGCCAACCTTATGGAAGGCAAGCTGCTCGGCCACGACGGGGAACTGACGGACCTGGAAATCCCCCTGGGCGACGGCAGCGCCCCCATCCGCCTCAGGGCCACCGGCGCGGAGGGAGCGCCCGTAGGGGCGAAAATCATCCTGAGCATCCGTCCGGAGGACATCCTGCTGCACCTCGAGAAACCGGCCGAGACGATGAACCTCATCGAAGGCGAAGTGATCGACACCGTGTATCTGGGCAACTTCCTCGACTGCCAGGTCCAGGTCGGCCCGCACGAGGTGGGCGTGCAAATCGACCACTTCGAGGAACTGGACACCGGCCAGAAGGTGTATCTCTCCTTCACGCCCGACCACGGTCTTTGTCTCACCGAATAGCCCCATGCCTCCCCGCGCTAAAGATAGCCCCAGACTACTGGCGGGAGGAGACATCGCCATCAACCGCCCGGAGGCGAAAGGCGCTTTCGGAAGGCTGATTCCCCTGCTCAGGGAAGCGGACGTCTCTTTCGCCAACCTGGAACTACCCCTTTCTCACGACGGAAAACCCGCGCCCGAGAAAATCCTTCTGCGCGGCGCGCCGGAAATGGCAGGCGCCCTCACCGAGGCGGGCTTCGACGTCATGGCCTTTGCGAACAACCACGTGCTCGATTACGGGGAAGACGCCTTTGCGGAAACCATGTCGCTCATGGATTCTCTGGGCGTTGCGCTCGTGGGCGGCGGCATGAATCTCGCGCAGGCCAGAAAGCCGGTTCTCATCGAACGCGGAAATCTGACGATAGGTTTTCTTGCGTATTGCTCCGTCATTCCGAGGGGTTTCGAGGCCACAGCGGGTGATCCCGGCGTGAACCCCATACGCGCCCACACGGCCTATCGCCCCTGGCGTGACCTCTCCGAATATCCGGGCACCCCGCCCCGGATCGACACCTGGGCGGAACCCGCCCATCTCGCGCGCATGAAGCGCGACATCAGGAATTTGAAGAAAAAAGCAGATTGTGTAGTTGTAAACCACCACTGGGGCACCAGCATGACGCACGAGGTAATGGACTTTGAGCGCGAAATCGCCCACGCGAGCGTCGACGCGGGCGCCGATCTCGTCTTGGGCGGCCACCCGCACGTTCTCCAGGCTATCGAATTCCACAAGGGCGCGCCCATCGTCTACAGCATGGGGAACCTGATTTTCGACTTCGATATCCCCTTCTTCACCGACGAAACGCACGACACCTTCCTTTTCGGGTGCGCGCTGACCAAAAATGGAGTGAGAGAACCCTACCTGATCCCCGTGACGGCCGGTGTATTCTCCAAGCCCAGGCTCCATTCCTCAAATCGGGGCGAGGGCCGCCGAATCACGGGCGTCATGGAAGCTCTTAACGAGCCCTTCGGAACGAAACTGGAAGTTCAAGGCGAGCGGGTTTTGATATCCGCGCCATAAAACGCCATTACTTCAAGGACACACCACTCTCACCTGCTCCAAATCGACCGACCCACACGAAACCCGGTTTTCCGGGATTCTCCTAACTCAACACCCCGTCAGCGTCGCGAACCGGTCCCTTGATGATGATGGCCTGCATCTTCTCACCCACGGCTGCCGTCTTGTGCTCCATCCCCGCGGGGATAAACGCCACCGCCCCCGGGTAGAGGTCGATTTTCTCGCCGTGCGTCTCCGTATAGCCTCGCCCGCTCAGCACCCAGATGACTTCCTCCTGCCCGGGGTGCGCGTGCGGCTCATGCGGAGTCGCCGGGTCGTACTCGGTGAGCCCCACGCGCACGTGTTCGGAGCCGTTCACGGTCGGGCTGACCAGAATTTTCGTCTGCCCCCAATCCACGGGTTTGAAGGCCGCTTTCTGAACGTCCACTACTGATTTCTCCGGCATTTTCATCTCCTATATTCTACTTGAATAATTCCATGTAAGTATTTCTATCTCAATCTATTCCTCACGGCATCACCGCATTCTTTCGTGCTCAAACTCCCTCCGATGTCCGCCGTGCGCTCCCCGTGCGCGATGGCCTCTTCCACGGCGCGCCGGATAGAGGCTCCACCCGCCCCGCAGCCCAGATGATCCAGCAACAAAGCGCCCGTCAAAATGGCCGCCATCGGGTTGGCAATACCGCGCCCGTAGATGTCGGGCGCTGTGCCGTGCACCGGCTCGAACATCGAGACCCCCTCGAGATTCACGTTCGCGGAAGGCGCCAGGCCCAGCCCGCCCACGAGACCCGAGGTGATATCGCTCATAATGTCGCCGAACATGTTGTTGGTGACGATGACGTCGAATTCCGCCGGGTGCTGAATCACCTCCATCGCCACCGCGTCGATGTGCTTGGCTTCGGACTCGATATCCCCGAAATCCGCCCGCACCTCGTCGAACACGCGCCGCCATATTCCGCCTGCGTAGCGAAGCCCGCTCGCCTTGTCCGCCATGGTGACTTTTTTGCGCTTGTGGCGCCTCGCGAACTCGAACGACGCCCGGATGACGCGCTCCACCCCCTTGTAGGTATGAACCTCTTCCTGCAGGGCAACCTCGTCTTTCGTCCCCTGCTTGAAAAACCCGCCCACGTTCACGAACAGGCCCTCGGTGTTCTCGCGCACCACGACGTGGTCGATGTCGCCCGCCCCTTTATTCTTGAGCGGCGTCAAATCCTCATGGTAGAGCCTGCAAGGCCGGATGTTGGCGTATAAGTCCAGCCCGAAGCGCACCCCCAGAATCACCTCCTCCTGCACGATCGAACCGGGAACCCTCGGGTCGCCGATGGCCCCTTGAAACACGGCGTCGAAACTTGCGCGAAGGGTATCGCAGCCGTCTTCGGGCATCCCCCTGCCCTGTTCCAGATACCGATCGCTCCCCCAGTCGAAGTACTCGAACTCCACCGGAAACGAGGCCGCCCCGGCCGCCGCCCGCAGCGTCTCCTCCGCCTCGGGCATGACCTCGTTCGCTATTCCGTCTCCGCGCACCACCGCTATGCGAGCCACGTTCATCTCTCCCCTGTTCCAGACAGCATTCCCGAAAAGAAGCGCATTTTGACAAAACAAAAGCGCAACCCGCAAGGCGAACCGCACCCCGGCGCGACTTCCCGAAAAGCGCAAAGACGGGCTAAGATGGCGCAACTTTCTCGCAGTGCCAAATCAACATTTTCTTAGGAGATGCTCATGGTCGAGTCCGGTCCCCTGCCCGAAGGCACGGTGCGCTTTCCCGCAGAAGTCATCGAAGAGTTCGTCTACACCATATTCCGCAGCAAGGACGTGCCCGAGGACGACGCCCGCCTCGTGGCGAAAGTATTGGTCAGTGCCGATTTGAGAGGCATCCGCAGCCACGGGGCCGCACGGCTGACGTTTTTCATGGTCCGCCTCGAAAACGGCGTGCTCAACAATAGGCCCGACATGAAGTTCCACAAAGGAAGCGACACCACCGGCCTTCTCGACGCGGACGACGCCATCGGCATCGTCGCCTCAAACCGCGCGATGGACGAGGCTCTCGCCATGGCGGAAAGGCACGGTTCCGGCTTCGTGACCGTGCGCAACAGCAGCCACTTCGGCTACGCGGGCTATTGGGCCCAAAAGGCGATGGAGGCGGGCTTCATCGGCATCAGCATGACGAACGGCGGACGCCGCACCGCCCCCACATTCGGGGGGGAGGCGCTTTTCGGCACCAACCCGATGAGCGTGGCGATACCCGGCGGACCGGGCGGCACGGACTTTCACCTCGACATGGCCACCGCCGTGACGGCCGTGGGCAAAATCGAGACGGCCCTGCGCGAAGGCCGTGAAGTCCCCAAAGGCTGGGTGCTCTCCTCGATGGGAACGCCGACGCTCAACGAGAAGAGCATCCTGAACTACGAGGTGCCGCTCGCGCCCCTGGGCGGCGAAGGTGACGAGAACGGCGGCCACAAGGGCTATGGCCTCCAGCTCATGATCGAGCTTCTGTGCGGCGTGCTCTCGGGCGCGGGCCTGGAGAGCCGCATGGCGGGTGCTGCGGGTACGGCGAAATCCGCCACGGGCCACTTCATGGGCGCGATCAAGATGTCGGGATTCAGGGACTTATCCGCCATGTTCGGCGACATGGGAAAACTCTTCGAGACCATCCGGGGCGCGAAGAAGGCGCCGGGACACGACCGCATCTACATTCACGGCGAACCGGAGGCGATCGCCGAAGAGGAGAACAGGCGCATCGGCGTGCCCATCACCCCTGCCGTTCTGGAGCAGATGCAAAGGCTGAACGAGGAACTCGAACTCGGTTTCGAGCTTTGAAGCGCTTCATGGAAGCGAATGCGGGAGAACACACAGGTTCTCCCCTACGAAACCATTCGCGTACCCCGTAGGGGCGGACCCGTGTGTCCGCCCGTAGTTCGTTGTTGATCGTCATATTGCCATGCTTGAATGCGAAATCCGGATGTCGAAGATTGGACGCTTCAGGATATCCACCTAGGAGCCGGCGGCTTGTTTTAGGTATTGGACAATCGCAGGCGCATCCCATTTGCGGGCGCCGATGATCTTCTGCAGGAGACGGCCCTGGCGATCCACGATGAACGTCTCCGGCACGCCGGTCGTGCGGTAGAGCTTCTTGATGCTCCCGCGCGGGTCGAGCAGAATCGGGAACGTGAGGCCGAAGCGATCGACGAATCTCCGGACGGCGTCCGCTCCCAGGGCGTCGATGCTCACCGCCAGTATCTCGAATGGCGCGCCGTCTTTTTTCATCCGGGCGTAGAGGCGCTGCAAATCCGGCATCTCATCCAGGCACGGAACGCACCACGTGGCCCACACGTTGATGAGCACTACCTTGTTCTTCCGGCTTACAAGAGAGGCGCTCCCACCGCCCAGAAGCGGGTATTCAAAAGGGGGAACCTGAGCACCGATCTCCAGACTGGTCACGGGCGCTTCTTCGGCACGTTCTGTCGTCAGGCGCTCGCCCACCGCCCAGAGCAGCGTCAGCAGCACCGGGGCCAGGATGAACGAAAGGGCCAGCCGCTTGGCCTTTCGCTGGTCGGGACTCGAGCTTTTTGACGCTTCCATACCTTCAGCTTTTCTCATCAAGCAAATGACCTACAAGAGCGAAGGCGGCCTCGCTGTCCCATTCGCGGGGTCCCACGCCGTAGCCGGCTACCTGGCCTTGCCTGTCCAGGAGATACGTCGTCGGCAGCCCCCGCACCTTGTAGAGCGCCTTCGCCTTGTGCTCAGGGTCGAGGACGATGGGGAAAGTCAGTTTCAGCTTCGCGACGAACTCGCGCACATCATCTTCATTCCCCTGATCCAGCGATATCGCCACGATCTCGAGACCACTCGGCTTGTATTTCGCATAAAGCCGCTCCATCGAGGGCATTTCCCGGATGCACGGCTGGCACCACGTCGCCCAGAAATTCACCAGGACGAGCTTTCCCGCATGCTGCGCGAGAGAGTGATTCTGCCCGTCCAGGGTCTTGAGCAATACACCCGGGGCATCGGTGCGCTTGACCTGTTTGAGAAAAATCATGTCGCGGTACAAGCCGGCGTCATCCCCTTCACTCTCCTTCGGCGCCAGCTGCGCCTGCTTTCTCTCCGCCTCCTGCGCCGGCTGCTCTGCCTGATTGCCGAAATACACGATCATCCAGACAACCAGGATCAGGCTGATGACCATCCCAATCAACCGCCACTTGATGCTCCGGCGGTGCGGGGAGAAGCCATCGAGATTTCTGGCAAGTTCACTCTTGGGATCATAGTTCATTGAAAACTCTCGACTTGCGGAGTATGGCGGCTCAACCCTCGAAATCACCAAGCTCGCGCTGTAAGCGATTTTCCAGCGGGTCGTCCGAGGCGGCCTTTTGCGAGACTTCACGTTGCCCTTCACCATGTCCGGCATCTTCGGGGCGCCTCGTCCACGACCTCACCAGAACGAAGACCACGCCGAAACCCGCCAACACCCCCCCGAAAGGAAGAAGCCAGGCGGTGAGATAAAAGCCCTCCGCCGGAGGCTTGGGCAAAACGTCTCTGCCGTATACCTCGACGAAATACCGGACAATCTGCTCTTTCGACTCCCCGGCGAATATCTTGCGGCGCACGAGTTCGCGGAGTTGAGCGCCCTCGCTGCTGGGGCAATCGTGCAGCAGTTTCCCGGGACACACCGGACTCATGAGGGCGCCCGCCACTTCTGAGAATGTGGTCTTGGCTCCCGGCGACGCGGCCTGAGCTACTGAATAGAGACACAAGGCGACCAGCAGGCACAAGGCGAGCCCAAAACGCATCATGGAGGATCTCTCCTGGGGTTCAGTTTTTTCTCCTCCTCCACCAAAATATCCATCCGCGCCTTGAGAGTCCACCAATAAAGCGCAAATCCACCCAGAACGACGATGTACGCCGCCGCCACGTAGCCCATCACCCTCCCTCCCGCGCGGCGCGCGCCTCTTCCACCCGCGCGCTCAGACGCTCGATTTGCGCGCGCTTTCTGGCGAAACAGGCGAACAGGAGCATAAAGGCCAGCAGGGAACTCCATAAGGCCACGTGCATGGAATCGGGCAGCTCCCTTAACCCGCCCGAGCGCATCACTACGGGTTTGGGATGGAGCGTACGCCACCATTCCACCGACATATGCACGATGGGTACGTTCAGGAAGCCGATGATCCCCATCACGGCGGCGAATCGCGCCCTTTGCCCGGGTTCCGTCATGTAGGCGCGCAGCATGAGATAGCCCACGTAAATCATCCACAGGATGAGCGTGGTGGTGAGCCGCGCGTCCCACGTCCACCATACGCCCCAGACCGGACGCGCCCAGATGGGCCCGGTGATGAGCACCAGCGTGCAGAAAACGACTCCCGCCTCCGCGCAGGCGTGCGCTCGGATGTCGTCGTCCGGATTCCTTTTCGCCAGATATTTGATCGAGAAGATGAACACCAGGAAAAAGGCGAAAAACGCCACCCAGGCCGATGGCACGTGTATGTAGAAAATCCGCTGCGGCGGCCCCTGGAGCCTGTCGGTTCCCGCGATGAAGAAATCCGCAAAAATAGCGAAGGCAAGGACGCACAAGGCTACAACCGGCAACCACCCGAACGCTCTCCGCTCGTCATGGCCCATCAGGCAACCTCCCCGGCGATTCGGAGCGGCGGCAGAGCATAAAGTATTTCATAGATATATGAATATAACCCATTGATATTATTCCTCTAATATATATTCAAAGAGCAAAGAGGCGGCTACCAAGAATATCACATCATACACCAACATCAAGCGAATCCAATCCTTCGAATCCGCCCATCCGCCGCCGCCGAGATGGGCTTCGGTCGCCTTGACGGCGGCGATCAGAACAGGCACAAGAACGGGAAACATCAATACGGGCAGCAAGACCTCTCGCGTTCGCGTACGCGCGCTCATGGCGGCGAACAGGGCACCGGCGGCCGCGATTCCAAGCGTGGCGGAGATGGCGATGAGCGCCAGCGCACCGGCCGATTTCCACACATCCACCTGATAGAGAACCGTCAAAACGGCGAAGCCCACCAACTCCATGATTCCCATCAAAACGGCCGCGGACACCACTTTGCCCAGATACAAAGCGGAAGGGTCCGCCGGACTCGCGTGCATGGCAGAAAAACCCGCGCTCTCACGCTCCACGCCCATGGTGCGGGACAGCCCGATGACACAGGCGAATAAAAACGATATCCACAAGATGCCCGCCTGCACGGCGCGGGCGTTCTCCCCGCTTCCGCCTCCGGGGCCGAAGGCGAAGCTGAACAGCGTGAGCACAAGCAGTGCGAAAACCACCATGACGAGGAGGCTTTCCTTCGTCCGCCATTCGAGGCGCAAATCTTTTTCGACCACCGCTGAGAGCACGGAGAAAAAGCGCCTCATGCCGCGCCTCCAGGGGATTCATCGAACGCGGCCAGCACTTCTTCTTCGCTTGAATTTTCAGCACTCCCCTCATAGACAAGCCCGCCCCCGGCCAGAACGGCGATTTTGCCCGCCATATCGAAGGCTTTTGACAGGTCGTGCGTCGTGAACACCACGATTCGTTCTCGGCCCTCGCAAAGGGCGCGCACGACGTTTTCCAGGCGTTCGGCGGCATCCGGGTCGAGGCCGGAGAAAGGCTCATCGAGCAATACGACCTCGGGGTCGTGTATAAGCGCGCGCGCAAGTGCTGCGCGCTGCCTGAGACCCTGGCTCAAGACGCGCACGGGTTCGTCGAGACGCTCCCGTATGTCGAGCATCTCCGCCAGAAGACTCACCCGTACCGGTATATCTCCGCTTTCCATGCCAAAGAGCCTGGCGAAATAACCGAGGTTGTCACGTATCGTCAAACCCGCATAAAGCATGGGCTCGTGCGAGAGCAGGCCGATTCTGCCCTTCGCCTCGCGGGAGAGCGGCTCGCCGCTTAGTTGAACCACCCCTTCGGTCGGCCTGAGCAGACCTGCAAAAGATTTGAGAAGCGTGGTCTTGCCCGATCCGTTCTTGCCGAGAAGAGCGAGCGCCTCGCCGGGGGAGACGGCAATGGACAAATTCCTGAGCGCCCATCTCCATCCGTAGCGTCTGGATACCCCAAAAGCCTCCAGCATGGCATCCGCCCTCTTAGTCCGAGAGTTCTTTCAGGCGCTCGAAGCGCGGGGTGCGTTCGCGGGCGTGCTCATCGGCGGATATCTCCCCCGTCGCGAGCCTGTCATCGAGTATAGCGATGGCGCGCAATATCTCCTCGCGCTCCACCTGAGCGGAGTAGGCCGTGTTCCTTCTTTTGCGGATGTAAAGCCCAAGCCCCAGACTCAAGACGACCACGACGCCTCCCACGACGTAGAATACCCCGAGGCCACCCATCGAATCGGGCGCCTGCACGTCGATGCGCACCAGCGTACCCGCTCTGGCTGTCCCCACGAAACGGTTGTATTCCCTGTTCTGAAACTTGACGGCGGGCTGTGCGGAAAGGCCAAGAGCCTGCGCCTGCACGCGGTCTTTCTCGGGCAGGACGGCCAAACTCGGCGTGTCGTAAATGATGGGCTTCTCCACCCTGATCCCGCCGAACTCATCCTCCAGGCGATAGAGCAGGACGACGAACTTCCGCCCCGGCGGGAAAGGCTCGGTCGTCCGGATCTCATCCTCCACCGTAGTGAGGAACTTGGGGTCGAGTCCTGCGGGCGCTGCGCCCCAGCGCGCGCGGGGGTTTCTGATGTTGCTGCTCTTCGGCAGAACGAAGCGCAGCGTGGGAGCGCCGCCTTTCGAGACGATGGTGGCGCTGCCCTCGTTCTCGAAATCCATCATCTCCACGAACTCGAAAAAACCCTTTTCGAGCCGGATGGTGAGGATGTTGCGCTTGAGCCTGAGCCGGGAGAGGTCCGTCGTCGTGGGACCGGAGGTTTGAACCTTCGCCTTGGGCGGCGCAGCCTGGAGCTTCGCCGGCCCTGCGTATGAAAGGACGGGTGAGGAGCAGACAAGAAACAGGCATAGAAATACAAGGGGTCGAGCGGGCCCGATGCGTTTCAAGTTAGCCGGCGCCCACAGGCGGCGCAGAAGTTATCCGCTTCATCCACGGCGTTTCCGCAAGAAGCGCAAAACCGGGGTTTCATACTTTTCTCTTGCTCATCCGATGAAGAATCGGCAGATTCATCTTGCGATTCGCTCGCACTTTTCCTGTAGCGCAGGATTTCCGCTTCCAGACGCTCATCCAGCGAGGGGGGTTTCTCGACTGCGATTTTCTCGGAAGGTGGGCGTTTTGTTTCGAGCCGGGCCGCCGCCTGCGCCGCCTCGCGCTCGTTCATCTGCAGGGGCGTCATCCCCTCCTTCACCCCCCGGGCGTCGAGGCGCCTCAGCACCTCCACCGCCTGTGCTCGGGCGGGCGCCATCATCTGGGCGTAGTCTTCATCAGAGAGCTTGCCCATTTCCTTGTCGAACTCGATATCCATGATGTTCTTGTAGGCCTGCTCGCGTTCCATCAACAGCCGTGTCAACTCGCGGTTCGAAAGCGGCTGCGCGCTATCCTCATCCGGCAAGACGCCCTGGGCCGTCTGAGGGCGCATGATGGGCCAAAGGGTGTAGAAAAAAGCCGCGCCGACCGCCCCGCAAGCGATGATGACGCCGAGAATCTCCATGCTTTAAGCCTGCTTTTTTCTTCGCCTGCCCCAACGCTCCGGCAAGAAGCAAACGACCGAGCCGAGCGTAAAGACGATACCGCCCGCCCATACCCAGTTCACCAGCGGGTTGACCATGAACTTGAACGTGGCCGTGCCGTCCGGGTCCGCCTCGGCGAAGACGGCGTAGATATCCGAACGCGCGCCCCGGCGGATGCCGGGCTCCGTCGTCGGTTGCGGCGGCGTGAAATAGAGCCTTTTTTCCGGTTCCACCTCCCCGATGCGGTATCCCGCCCGGTAGACCCCCAGGCGCGCGAAGGCGGAGCGGTATTGCGGCGTCGCGCTCTCGCGAATCCCTTCATAGCGCATCCGCACGCCGTTTAGCGCAAAACTCTCGCCCAGGCGAAGGCGCACCTCGCCTACCTCCTGATAGGCCGAGGACGCTGCCACGCCCACGAACAAGATCGCCATCCCCAGGTGGACGATATAGCCACCGAAGCGCCTCTTGTTGCGCATGGTGAGCTCCCACGCCGCCTGGACGATGCGCTCTCCCTGGTGACGCACGCGCGAAGAAATTCCCCGCCAATACTCCAAAACGATCGTCCCCACCACGAACGCGCTGAGCCCGAACGCGAGCGCCGCGTAGACGTGGTGAACGCCGAAGAGCACCAGGACGAGCAGGGCGCCCAACGCCACCACGGAGGGATAGACGAAACTCCTGTTCATCTGTTTTCGCGATGTCCTCCGCCAAGCGAAAAGAGGCCCCGCGCCGCAAAGCAAAATGAGCAAAAGCCCTATCGGCACGTTCACCTGATTGAAGAACGGCGGCCCCACGGTGACCTTCACCCCTTTCACGGCTTCCGAGACGACCGGGAAAATCGTCCCCCAGAAGACGGCGAACGTGATGCCGACGAGCACGACGTTGTTGAGCAGAAAGCTCGCCTCGCGCGAGAAGAAGCTCTCCATCTCGTGCTCGCTTTGAAGCTGGGGCAGACGCCAGATCATCAGGCTAAAGGATATGACGAGCGCCACCAGCAAGTAGACCAGAAACGCCCAGCCGAACGATGAGTTCGCAAAGGCGTGTACGCTCGAGATGATGCCGCTTCTCGTGAGGAAAGTGCCGAATATCGTGAGGGCGTATGTGATGATGATGAGCGAGACGTTCCAGACCTTGAGCATCCCGCGTTTTTCCTGGATCATCACCGAGTGAAGAAAAGCGGTTCCCACGAGCCAGGGCATGAGGCTCGCGTTCTCCACCGGATCCCACGCCCAGTATCCGCCCCAACCCAGCTCCTTGTAGGCCCATGCGCCGCCGAGCAGAATGCCGACCCCGTTGAAGAACCATGCGAACAGCGTCCAGCGCCGCGTCGAGGTGATCCAGTCGGTGTCGAGCTTTCCGCTCGCCAGAGCACCGATGCAAAAGGCGAATGGAACGGCGAAACCCACATAGCCCAGGTACAGGTTGGGCGGGTGGATCACCATCCCCCAGTCCTGAAGGAGCGGGTTCAGGCCGCGTCCGTCCGCAGGCGGGGCGGGGAGCGTATCGAAGGGCGGGGTGACGAAATTGAGAATTACGAGAAAGAACAGCGCCGTGGCCATCAGCGTGGCCGTCACGTAGGGCATCAGCTCCAGATTTCTGTCGCGGTTTTGCAGGATGACGACGAACGCATACACGCACAAGAGCAGGAGCCACATCAGCAGGCTCCCCTCCTGCCCCCCCCAGAACGCGCTGAAGCGGTAAAACCCGTTCAGCGTGTTGTTCACGTGCCCGGCCACGTACTCCACGCGGTAGTCGCGCACCATGAGCAAATAGACGAGACACGCGCTCGCGCCGCTCACCAGCCAGAAAACACCGACGGCGGCGTTTCTACCTGCCGCGATGAGGTCGGCCCTGCGCTTTATCGCGCCGAGGATGCAGGCCCCTATTCCGAACACCGCCAGGACGAGAGATGCCAGCAAGCTGTAGTGTCCGAACTGAATGGCGATCAACTGAAAACTCCCGGGATGGAGCGGATTTTTAAGACAATACGAGAGACAAGGGCCATTACTGCGGGCGAGCGGTTACTTAGCTTCCGAGATTTGCCTGCGCTTCACGGCTTCTTTCATCAAGGCTTCGTGATCCGTCGGTATGCTCTCACCCGCTTCTTTCATTTCCTCGAATTTCGAGGGACATGCCACCATCAGGTTCTTCGCTACCAAGACCCCCTTGCCGTTGAGCTTTCCCTCGGCGATGACCGGAAACCCGTTTTCGAGCAAATCGGGGGGAACCCCCTTGTAGCTGACGGGCAAAGTCCCCTTCTCGCCCTGAATATGGAAGGCGAGCAACATGGCGTCGGGATTTTTCTGAAGCGTCCGGGGCACGATCTTGCCCTGCACCCTGATGCCCCGGCCGCCCAGAGTCGGCGCCTTTTGGGACACCTCATCCACGGTCAGAAAATACACCAGGTTCTCGCTCTGGAACCCTGAAATGGCCAGATAGGCGAAAGCGCTCACGATGACCATGCCCGCGATGAGAAATTTTATTTTCTGAACGCTCATCACTACCTCTCGGCGGCCGAAAACAGCGTCTTTCAAGAATACGACGCTCTCTCTTTTCTTTCAAGCGGGGAGTACATAACCCCTAAATAATTCAACATTTTTCAAAGAAAAACCGGCGGAGCCGCACGAACTCCGCCGGTCGGGATGTCTCCCAATTCCCCCTTATTTCACCTCGCGCTCCTCAATCCAGGGCATCATCGCGCGCAGACGCCGGCCGACCACCTCGATGTCGTGCTCTTTCTCCTTGCGCACCACGGTGTTGAACGTCGGCCGGTTCACCATGTTCTCGTTGATCCACTCGCTGGCGAATTTGCCGGTCTGGATGTCACGCAGGATTCCGCGCATCCGCTCGCGCGTCGCATCGTCGATCACGACCTTACCCCGCGTGATGTCTCCGTATTCGGCCGTATCGGAAACCGAATAGCGCATCATGGTGATGCCGCCCTGGTAGATCAGGTCGGTGATCAGCTTCACCTCGTGCAAACACTCGAAATACGCCAGTGCGGGCTGATAGCCGGCCTCCACGAGCGTCTCGAACGCGACGCGAATCAACTCGGTGATGCCGCCGCACAGCACCGCCTGCTCGCCGAAGAGGTCCGTCTCGGTCTCCTCCTCGATGGTCGTCTCGATGATGCCGGCGCGGGCGCAGCCCACCGCCTTGCCGTACGCCAGGGCGTACTCCTTCGCCTTGCCCGTAGCGTCCTGGAAAACGGCCACCAGACCCGGCACGCCGCGTCCGTCCTCGTATTGGAACCGCATGGTATGGCCCGGGCTTTTGGGCGCTATCATCACGACGTCGATGTTGTCCGGAGGAATGATTTGTCCGTAATTCAGGTTGAAGCCATGCGCAACCACCAAGGCGTCGCCGTCTTTCATGTTGGGTTCGATATCCGCATTCCAGATGGCGGGCTGAAGATGATCCTGCGTCAGGATGACCACCATGTCGCCCGCCTGGGCCGCCTCGGCCGTCTCCATCACCTCGAGGCCGTCGTCTTCCGCCTGTTTCCAGCGCGGGGAGGATTTCCTGAGACCCACGACGACGTCCGCGCCGCTGTCCTGCGCATTCAGCGCATGAGCGCGCCCCTGGCTTCCGTAGCCGATGACGGCGATTTTTCTGTTCTGCAGCAGATTCAGGTCCGCATCGGCGTCATAGTAAATTTTCAGGTCTTTTAATAATTGTTCTTCATTCACTTCACTCATGGCCATTGGCCCTCCAAGATTCGCAGCCCTCGCCGCGCCACCCAAAAACGATTCACATCGGTCGAAAAACCACCTGTCGAAAAAATTCGGCTACTCGAAGGAAACCCCGCCGAAAAAGAGACCATAATCTAGGAGCCGGAAGCGGGAGCGTCAAGGCGCTCCGGGCATCGGGCCGCAAATTCCAAGGGCACCCGATTCCTCTCTCGCCCGACCCCTCGAAAATCCCGCGAGAACAGCGTCCGAACTCCGGCGGGAGCGTTCTTCTCCTCACCAAAGCGCAAAACAGCCGGAGCAATTCGCCCCGGCTTTGTTAGAATTCGTTATTATATCGCGGAGGTGATGACCGGCCTGTCGATTCCCTTGAACGCGACTGCAATTTCATCGGCGGCTTTCGAAGCCGCATCGCTTGCTTCCTGTGCGAGCGACTTCGCTCTTTCAGCCGCCTGATGGGCGGATTCCGTCGCCTTGTCTTTCGCATCCGCCAGAAATGCGCTCGCCTGTGCGGAGAACTCCGCGGCTTCCGCCGCGGCGTATTTTGCCTGCTCGATGGCCGCCATCGCCGTATCCTTGCCCTTTTCCAGCACCTGGCGAACGGCTTGGTCGGCATTATCCTCTTTCTCTTTGTGTCGAAGCGCGTGAGAAGCGTGCGCGAGCGCCGTGTTGACCGATTCCATGGCCTTTCGGGCCGATTTCATCGCCGCCTCGCTCGCTTCGGTCAGTGAGGGCATACGGGGGACTTCCAGCGGCATCGTGGGGTCGGTCATCGTGTGGAGCACTTCGGAGCGGGCGTCCTCTGTATCCAACCTTCTCGCCTCGGAGGCGCGCAAGCCCTCTTCATCCACCATGATGTCGAGTCTTTTCGCCACGACCCGCTGGCTCGGCTCTCTCACCCCCCAGACAAGCCCGAAGAGTTCCATGATCTTGATAAGCCGGTAGGTGATGTCCACCTCGAACCACCGCTGGCCGTGAGCGGCCGAGCGCTGGTCCGCATGATGGTTGTTGTGCCAACCCTCGCCGAAGGAGAAAATTGCGACGAGCCAGTTGTTGGTGCTCTCCTCATCCGTATTGTAATTGCGGTAGCCGAAGGTGTGCGTTACCGAATTCACTGCCCAGGTGCAGTGCCACAAAACGACCGTGCGCACGAACACGCCCCAGACGAGCCAGGACATGCCCAGGCCGCCGTACACCTCCCCGGCGAAGTAAATGGCCACCGCGGTCAAGACATAGATGGGGAAAAAGAACATGTCGAAAAAGCGCTGCCACTTGTCGCGGTGCAAATCCTTCGCGAAGCGAGAATACTCATTGTAGGTGTGCGCGTCCGGCAGGCTGACGAAAAGCCACCCGGCGTGCGCCCACAGGAAATTCACGAGCGGGGAATGCGGATCCGGCTCCTCGTCCGATTCCTTGTGGTGAATGCGGTGCATCGCTACCCACTCGATTGGGCCGCTCTGAAGCGCCTGGCAAGCGCAGAAAGTCAGGAAATACTCCACCGGCTTATACGTCTGGAAACTCCTGTGCGTCAGGAGTCTGTGGTAGGACATCGTCACGCCCACCATTCCGGCGACGAAATACATCACGATTCCCACCACGAGGCCGGAAACGCTGAAATAATCCAGGTCAAATGCCATGAGGGCGAGAAGATGAATCATCCCGATGACGAAGATTGTCTCCCACTGCAACTTCCTTTCAGATTTTCTGTGAATCGCGAGCCTTGGCTTCTCCGGCGCCGTAGACAAGTTCTTTCTCCCATTCTTGAACAATCTTTCAGGGAATCCCGAAGTTTCAATTTTGATGTGATTGGGCGATGTGCCAAGTCAATTTCTTGTCAACCTCGAACACTGTGGTGAATCGTGGTTATCATGAGCCAGACCGCCGCAGAAATCAAGCCCTCCAAAAAGAAATCAACCTCACTGACGACGAACCTTTACCAAATCTTCAGCAACGCCGACCATAGGGACGCGACGCCTGAAAATAAGTGAGAATTCGCTCTTCCACGTTGTCATTTCGCCGATTCTCCCGTAAGAAACGAATTTCATAACCACACGTCATCCTGCGAGGAGAACACCATGCCCGAAGTGAGAACAAACGGCGTCAGTCTGTATTACGAAACCAGCGGCGAGGGCGCGCCCATCGTCTTCGTTCATGAATTCGCGGGCGACTGCCGCAGTTGGGAGGATCAGGTCCGCTATTTCAACCGCAGATACAGGGTCATCACCTACAACGCGAGAGGATTCCCGCCCTCCGAGGTGCCCGAAGACGCATCACAATACAGCCAGGACATCGCCGCAAACGATCTGGCCGGCCTCATCAGGGATCTGGACCTCGCACCCGCCCATGTCGTGGGACTTTCGATGGGCGGCTATGCGACCCTCCATTTAGGCCTCCGCCACCCGGAACTTACCCGCTCCATCGTTGTGGCAGGCTGCGGTTACGGCTCCGACATGGATCAGCGTGAACGATTCCAAAAAGACGCTGAAGCCGTGGCCGACCGGTTCCTGAACGAGGGCATGGAGAAGTTCGGCCCGGTCTACACCGCCGGTCCCACAAGAATGCAGCTCAAACGAAAAGACGCCATCGGCTATCAGAAATTCATCGATCACTTCATGAGCCATTCCCCCCTGGGCTGCGCCAACACGATGCGCGGGGTGCAAAGCGTAAGACCCTCGGTCTACGAACTCGGAGAGCAGATGAAGAACTGCTCCGTGCCCACGCTCGTCCTCACGGGGGATGAAGATTTCCCCTGCCTGGAACCAGGGCTGTTCATGAAGCGCAACATTCAGACGGCTGCCCTCGTCACCTTCCCCAACGCCGGCCACCTCATCAACCTCGAAGAACCCGCCATGTTCAACCGGGTCGTTCTCGAGTTCATCACCGAGGTGGACGCCGGGCGCTGGCCGATGCGCGACCCGCTTTCGATGGGAGAATCCGCGCTTCTGCCGGATGAGGAATAGTTTTTTCACGTCAAGGAGCGAGATATGCCGGGCAAGCTGGAAGGAAAAAGAGTCATCGTCACGGGCGCCTCATCGGGCATCGGCGCGGCCATCACACGCAGATTCAGCGCGGAGGGCGCATCCATCTGGGCGGCGGGCGGTTTCAACCAGGCGCGCCTCGACGGAATCATCGCCGATTGCAGCGCGGGAGGCGTTAAAATCGATGGACGATGCTACGACCTGAGGGATGCGCGCAAAGCGAACGACGTGATGAGTGACGGCGCGCAGTTCCTCGGCGGTCTCGACATCATGGTGAACTGCGCCGCCATGCGGGCACACAAGAGTTTTTTGGAGTTCACAGACGAGCAGATCGACGAGTTGTATGAGGTGAATGCGAAATCCGTTTTCATCGCCACGCGCGAGGCGGCCAGGCTTATGGCGCCCCAGGGCAAGGGCAAGATACTGATGATCGGCTCCATCGACGGCGAGCGCGGGGTGCCCGGCAACGCCCTCTACTGCGCCACGAAGACCTCCATGCACAACCTGACGCGCGCCCTCGCCGTGGAACTCGGCCCTCTGGGGCTGCGCGTCAATTGCCTCATGCCGGGCACCACCGAGAGCGAACGCGTGAAAGAGATTCACATCAACGACCCGGAGCGCGCCAGGGCGAAACTGCCCCGGATACCCGTGAACCGCTTTGCGACTCCCGAGGAGATGGCGGAGGTCTCGCTCTTCATGGCCTCGGACGAGAATGATTTCATGAACGGCGCCTTCATATCGTGTGACGGCGGCACTTTGGCGATGTAGGCGATTCAAATCATCGGGCAATGGAGAAAACCTTGCCTCGAACCATGGCGGCACGATTTGCCGACCCACGGAGGTGTATTGAGCGATGAAGAAGACTCCTATCGTTTGTGAGGATGTCAGCCCCGCTTTCCCGCCCTACCCGGTGGCGGTCAAGGCCGGCGAACTTTTGTTCGTCTCAGGCTTAAGGCCCGACGTTCCGGCGGGGTTCGCGGACCTGCCCGAGGCGGGACGCGAGCAAATGCAGGGCTATCCGCTCGCAGACCTCACCGAGGGCAGGGTTGTCGCCGACTCCTGGGCGGTACACGACAGCCTCGAAAAAGTTCTCCATGCGGCGGGAACGCCCTCCGATCAGGTGCTGCGCCAGCACATCTGGCAGCGCGACAAGCGTTATTTCCCCAGCTACGAACACGTCCGGGTGCATTGGCAGCCGACGCCCGCTCCCAGCAGCGGACTGGGAGTTGCGGACGTGATCGGACGCGGCAGACACTGGATCGGGGTCGACGCCATCGCCGCCTGCACGGAAGCCGGCGGCGTGTTCGGCGAGCGTCAGGTGATGACCGACGTCTACGACGCCGACCTGCCCGCGGCCTCACATTACTGTCAGGCAATACGCTCGGGCCCGTTCGCCTTCTTCGCCGGGCACATCCCGATCAAGACGGCAGAACCCGGAAAGCCGCTGGTCAACTCTTATGACGACGTGCCGGAGGAAGGTCGTTTCCTCTCGACGGGGCGCAGCCATCCCGATAGCCGCCACGGTCCGATCGCATCCCAGACCTGGTACGTTTACAACGAATTGCGCCGTACGCTGACAGGCAACGGCATGGATATGGAAGATGTCGTGAACGTGTCGATTTTCCTGGGCGACCTGCGCGATTTCTCCACGTTCCACCGGGTGCACACCCACTTCTTCCCGGAGGTCCAGCCATCGCTTTGCGTCGTGGGATTTGACGAGGTGGGCCACCGCGGCACGCGCATCGAGATTGAAATCACCGCCATGGATCGGAAAAGCGGACTCGCCCGCCAATCGTTCCCCTGGCCGGGGGAGGCGCCCTTCGCGGCTCCCGCCGTCACGCAGGCGGGGCCGGTTGTTTACTTCTCGGGCATGGTGGGCGTCGACGAGGCGGGAGAGATCGTCCGGAGCACGGACACCCTTCCCGAGGCGGGTCGGCGCGCCGTGTTGCCTATGGAAGATATAGAGCGGCGGCCAGGTCTCGCCGCGCAATGCTGGATGGCGTGGGAGCAGTTGCGCGCAAGCGCTTCAGGTGCGGGCATGGAACTGGAAGACATCGCCATGACCCGGGTGTATCTCTCCGATCCGGCGGACCTGGCGGTCTACGAGGCGGTTCGCGAAACTTTCATCGACGAGGATCTGCCCGCGTTCGAGTGCGTGATAGTGCACGGCCCCGGCCCGGTCGCGGAAGCGCTGGTCCAGATTGACGCCATCGGGGTAAAATAAAAAAGCAATCGCACCGACGATTTACGGAGTCAGAACCAGGCCCACAAATCTTCCTTTGCGCGCAGTTCTTCGCTCGCGCCGTCGAATACCACGCGCCCGCCCTTGAGCACGATGGCGCGCTCGACGACATCCAGGGCGGCAAGCACGTTCTGCTCGACGAGGATCAGCCCGGTACCGAGTTCCGTGTTGATGCGCGAGAGCGAGCCCAGCACGTTCTTCACGATTGCGGGCGCGAGGCCTGCCGTCGGTTCGTCGAGCAGGAGGACTTGCGGCCTCGTCATCAAGGCCAGCGCGACGGCGAGCATCTGCTGCTCTCCACCGCTCATGTCGCCTGCAAGCTGGTCCTGGCGTTCCCGCAGCAGCGGAAAAAGGGCATAGGCTTCATCGAGAAACGAGGAGTCTGATTTCGAACCCGCAATGTGGAGATTCTGCTCGACCGTGAGATTCGGGAAAACGTTCTGGACCTGCGGCACGAAGCCGATTCCCAGCATGACGTTGCGGTGAACCTGATCGGGAACGATAGTCGAACCACCAAAAGCCACGGCGCCGGAAACATCCCTGACACCGCCGACCAGGCATTTGAGGAGCGTCGACTTGCCCGAACCGTTGTGACCGAAAATTCCCATCCGCACACCGGTATCGAAAGACAGCGACACATCGTTCACGGCGACAAGCGGCCCGTAGCGGGCCGTGAGGTTTTGGATTTCGAACATCGCTCTCTCTCGATTACTGCGGGTGTTCGCCGCCGAAGTACAGGTCCGTGAGTTGCGAATCGCGCGTCAGTTCGTCGACGGATCCGCTGGCCAGAACACATCCGTTGAACATGAAAACCGTGCGATCGCTGATGTCGCGGATAAACGAGATGTTGTGCTCCACCACGCAGACCGCGCGACCGGCCTGGGCCTCTTCTCGGATCACACGGATGATCGTTTCATACGCCTGCCCTTCGACCCCCGCCATGGGTTCGTCCAGCAACAGGCACGCCGCGTCGCTCATCAGCGCCCGGGCCAGGCCGATCCGCTTCTGCTGGCCGTAGGAGAGCTCGATCGCCATCTCGTGCATCTTGTCCGCGAGCCCTACCCGCTCGAGAAGCACCATGGCTTTTTCCGTCGCCTCCTGGCGGAAGGCGTCGACCGAGCGGCGACGAAACAGAATGCGCGCCAGCGATTCTCCGGGGTAGCGCCGCGTTGCTATCAGCAGGTTGTCTATCACCGACATGGAGTGAAACATGCGCGTGTTCTGCCAGGTTCGGGCCAGGCCGATCCGCGCACGGTGGTGCATGGGCAGTTGATCCACGCGATGGCTTTCCACGAATATCGATCCCGCATCGGGGGGAATGACGCCCGAGATCAGGTTGAACAAAGACGTCTTGCCCGCGCCGTTGGGACCGATGAGGCCGACGATCTCGCCCGCTTCGAAGCTCAGGTTGACGTCGTCCGCCACCACGATTCCGCCGAAACTCTTGTGCAGATCCTCGACCCTGACGATTGCGCTCACTCCGCATCCCTCCTCGCCCTGAAGGCCGCGCTCGCGCTCCAGGCCTCGAGCCCTCCACCGCCCCTGGTGCCTCCCGTCAGGCCCTGGGGCCGCGTGAAGAGGAAGGAAATAACGAGCGTCGTGTAGATGACGCCCTGAAGCGGCGCCATGATGGAGACGGGCAGACCAAGAAACGTGATGGCTTGCGGAAGGGTCGTCAGGAGCACCGCGCCCACCAGGGGTCCCCACGTCGTGGCGGCGCCGCCCACGACCACCATCGTCAACAGGGCCGCGGAAGTGAATATGCCAAACTGCTCGGGCGTGACGTAGGCGAAATAATGGGCATAGAGCGCGCCCGCCAGGCCGGCCATGCCCGAGCCGATGGCGAACAAGACGATCTTGATGTTCATCGCGTTACGGCCCAGGGCGCTGAAGGCCTCCTCGTCGTTGCGCATGGCGGTGATGGCCCGCCCGTAATCGCCTTCGACGATCCAGCCCACAAGCATAACCGCGCAGGCTGCGACGACCGCGATGAGCAGGACGAAGACGAGACTTCTCGAGGGGCCTTCGTTCAGCACCGGAATGTTGGTCAGCCCGCCGGCCGCGCCGGTGAATTCGAGGTTGTTGATAACGTGCAGTATACCCAACTGAAACCCGATGCTGGCGATGACGAGGTAATCGCCCGACACGCGAAGCGAGGGCAAAGACACGCCGAACGAAAGCACCATCGCGATTGCTGCTCCTATCAGGATAGAGAGCGGAACCGGAATCTGCAGGTGAATCGCCAGAAGTCCTGAGCAATAAGCCCCGATGGCATAGAAGATGGGATGGGCGACGCTCATCAGCCCGCCGTACCCCAGAATGAGGTTGAAGCTCGTAGCGAGGATCACGTTGATCCCGATGAGCACCATGACGGTGAGGATATATTCCATTTTCGGTTCAGTCTCCCGCAGGGTCGGCCACCGCCACGGCGGCGGAACGTCCCGATGGTCTCACCAGCCCGCTCAGCTTGCGCGGCAAGGCGAAACCGCGCGGGAAGAAGATGATGACGACGAATATCAGAATATAGGCCAGCAACGCCTGCCATTTGGAGGCGATGACGAGAATGCTGAAAGCCTGTATGAGGCTCAGCGCGACCGCCGCGATTCCGGCGCGAAAGATGTTGCCGATCCCGGCCAGAATCGTCGCGATGACGGCGAAGATCAACAGATGCTGGAGCGGCGTGGAGGGAAACAGCGCCGCCTTGGTCCCGAAGAGATACATGCCGGCGGTGATGAGCACCGCAGCGATGGAGATCGAAACGCCGTAGGCGCGCTTTCGGCTGATACCGTATATTTCGGCCAGATTCTCGTTATCGGCGACGGCAATCAGATACCGGCCGTAGCGCGTGCGGTGGATGAACAGGTAGAGGAGCAGCATCAGCACCGCCGTCACCGCAATCGCCATCAAGTCCCAGTGGCTGATCGCAATGCCGGCGTATAAGTCGACGGGCCACAACAGGCTCGGGTAAAGCGTCTGCGGTTCGGTTCCGAAGACCAGTTCCATGAGGTAGACCGAGAACTCAGAAAACACGATCGTGAAGATGAACAGGGTCAGGATCGAGGAGTTGCGGTCGCGGAAAACCATGAAGGCATAGCGCTCGAGGGCGAGCGATACGCCAAGCGTTACCAGGAGCCCGAAAACCAGGGCGGGAACCAGCGGTAAACCCCAGTGCCGGAACGCCACGAGCAGGGAGTAGTAGGCGAACACCATCACCCCCGCCTGGGCGAAGTTCCATATCTTGTTGACTTTGAGGACGAGTGAGAAGGCGACCGCGAACAGGCAGTAATAGGTCGCGGCGGCGAAGCCCGTCCACAGGAGCTGCCCCAAAATCCCCCAGGTCAGCATGGCTTGACGTCACACACGGTAAAATCCCGGTGGGCGCGCCCGTCGGCGCGCCCACGCAGAGGAAACATTCGGGATCAGTCCTTCTGGGAACCGATTAACGTGAATTTACCACCCTTCACCTGCCAGAAATAGACCGGTTTCTTGACCGTGTGGTCGTCGTTGATCGTCACCGTATTGGTCAAGGGCTGCTCGAACGTCTTGATTGCCACCAGCGCCTTGCGCATGTTCTCGCCCGTGATCGGCAGCTTCTTGTCCAGCACCCATTTGTAGAGCGCCGCAACGATATAGGGCGCATCGTAGAAATACTGCGTATAGGGCAGCCCGATGGGCATGCGCTTGTACGCCTTTTTCCAGCGCTCGATATAGGCGGGCAGGTTCTTGTTGTCCTCCACGCTGGGAGCCAGCGCGGTCACGATGATGCCCTCGGCCCCCTTGCCCAACTGCTGGATCATCTTTGGGTTGAAGGCTGTCTGGTAGCTGGTGATCTGGGTCTTCACACCGAGCTGACGCATCTGCGCGACGACGGCCGTGAAATCGCGGATCACGCTGTGGATGTGGATGATGTCGGGATTCGCCGCTTTCACCTTGAGCACCAGGCCGGTGAAGTCCGACCGCTCCTGCTCATAGGACTCATAGACGACGATTTTGCCGCCGGCCTTCTTGAAGCTGTTGCTGAAAACCTTGGCGCCGTCCCGGCCCGTCTCGTGGTTCACGTGCAAGACGGCGGCGCGGCGTTTGCCCATCTTCTGATAAGCGTATTTGCCCAAGGCGTTCATATCCACGTCGGCCAGCGGGAAAGTCGTATAGACGTAATCGCCCAGCCGTGCGATGGCCGGCGCGTTCGCGCCCACGCTGAGCATCAGCACCTTCTCGCGGTTCGCGATGGGCGCGACCGCCTTGACCACGTTGCTGAACGCGGTGATGTACACGGGGACCTTCTCCACGTGGACGAAGCGGTTGACCACCGCGATGCCGACCTCGGGCTTCGCCTGATGATCCAGAATGATGGCCTCGAGCGGATGGCCGTTGACGCCGCCCTTGGCGTTGATGTCCTCGACCGCCCAGCGCACCGCCTGCATCTGATCTTTGCCGAAAATCGCGGCAGGCCCCGTCAGGGGGTCGGCGACCCCGAAGCGAAGCGGTTTCTTCTTGGCCGCCGGCACGTCACCAACGAGCGGGCCGCCCAACAAACCAATCGCTACGACGAACGCAACCCAGAAAGTAGCGCGTTTCAAGACGCGCGAAAAAATGTGGTTCATCGACTTTTCTCCCGTGTGGAAAAGGACTCAGAAATTCAACTGTTTGCGAGTGCAGAAATTACAACACGGCCCCTTGAGCCCTGTCAATGTTTGCGCGGTAGCTGGCCACAGGACGCGGCAGAAATCACGATGAGCGGTGATTTGAGCGTCATCTGCCGTGGGCGCGGTGGTATTGGTCGGCGACATAGGCCTCATCCATCACGCCGAGTGCGGCGGCCGCCTTTTGCGGCCAATAAGGCTCGCGCAGCATCTCGCGCGCCATGAAAACGAGGTCGGCCTCACCGTTTCGGACAATCTGATCCGCCTGCCACGCCTGGGTGATCATGCCCACGGTGGCGGTGGGTATGTCGGCTCCCGAACGCACGGCTTGCGATAGCGGCACCTGATAGCCCGGACCCACAGGAATCTTCGCCAGCGGCGTTCCCCCGCCCCCACTGCAATCGATGAGGTCGACTCCTTCGGTTTTGAGGATTTTCGCCAACTCAACCGTTTCATCGAGCGTCCAGCCGCCCTCGTAATAATCGGTGCACGAGAGGCGTATGGCGAGCGGTTTATCCTCCGGCCATTGTTCCCTCACAATCCGGACCGTCTCCACCGTGAAACGGATGCGGTTCTCGAAGCTGCCGCCGTAGTTATCATCTCTGTGATTCGAAACCGGAGAATGGAAGCTGTGGAACAGATACCCGTGCGCGCCGTGAATCTCGAGCCACCCGAAACCCGCTTCGTCTGCTCGTCTCGCGCCCTGGCGAAACGCCTCCTGAATCACGGCGATCTCCTCGACGTTCAACGCCCTGGGTACGCGCGCCTTCTCGTGAAACGGGATCGCGCTCGGCGCCACGATCTCCCATCCGCCCTCCTCATCGGAGAGATAGCCCCCGCCCTCCCAGGTGGGCGCGCAGCTGCCCTTGCGTCCTGCGTGGCCTATCTGAATCCCGGCGACGGCCCCCTGGCCGGCGACGAAGCGCGCGACCCGCGCCAGCGGTTCAACATGCTCATCCGACCAAATGCCGGAGCAACCGTGCGTAATGCGTCCCCGCGCCTCCACGTTCGTCATCTCGACCATCACCAGGCCCGCGCCGCCTGCCGCGCGGGCGCCAAGGTGCACGAGATGCCAGTCGGTAAGCTTGCCGTCCTCAGCGCTGTACTGGCACATGGGGGACACGCAAATCCGGTTCCTGAGCGTCACGCCCCGCAAAGAAAATTCATCGAAAAGTTTCGCCATCTCTGTCTAATCCCTCGAAATATCAAGAAAAATCCTCCGGGCGGCGCTTGAGAATCACGCCCGGAGGAGAAAACGAGTCCGTTCCTACCTACGGCGTCGCCCGGCGGCCGCCGCCGTCCATGTAGAGGGAAGTGCCGTTCACGTAAGAACACGCGGCGGAGGCCAGGAACGCGGCGACGTTCGCCACCTCCTCGGGCTCGGCGATTCTGCCGGCGGGCGTCCTCGCGCCGACTTCTTTCAAGAACTCCTCCACGTCCTTGCCGGCCTTGTCCGCGGGTCCCTGCATGAGGTCGCGCGCGCGCTGCGTGTTCGTCATGCCCGGACATACGGTATTCACCTGAATCCCATCTCCCGCCACGGCGTCCGAGAGCGCCCTCGTGTTGTTGAGCACCGTGATGTTCGCCGCACTCGTGGGGATGTTCCCCCGCGCCGGGCTCGTGCCCGCGCCGCCTGCGATGTTCACGATGCGGCCCCAGGCGTTTTTCTTCATGTGGGGGATCACCAACTGGGACATGCGCAGATACCCATATGTCTTGAGCGTGAGCGCCTCGGTAATAAACTCCGCGTCGAGCTCAAGAATGTCTCCGCCACGCGCCGCGCCCGCGCTGTTGACGAGGATGTCCACGCCGCCGAAATTCGCGACGCACGCATCGACCACCTTCTTGCAGCCATCGAGAGAGTTCAGATCGGAGGAGACGGACATTCCCTCGCCCCCTGCGGCGTTCACATCTTCCACTGCCGTAGCCAAAAGCGCCTCATCGCGCGCCGTAACGCACACGCGAGCGCCCTCTCTCGCCAGCGCGATCGCGCATTCACGTCCGATGCCCCGGCTCGCGCCCGTCACGATAGCGATCTTTCCCTTCAACCCAAGGTCCATTTTTCTCTCCTTAGAAAATTATGAAAACTGAAGAAATACTGCTGCTTAAGCCAGAACGAGTTGGCAAGGGTTCGTGGCCCGGTACTCTGCCTTCTTGTCGGTGATCTCCATCACGCGGGGCAGGTTTTCGATGCCGTGCTCCTCGTGCGTGATGAGAGAGTTCACGTCGATCCTTCCACTGGCCACCCATTTTCCGCCCAGAGCCACGGTATCCGCGCCATGGCCTTCCGGGTAAATCCACTGAACCCCCTGGGCGCGCATGAAGACCGGGTCGAATTTCACATCTCCGATGAGACCCGCGACCTGGATGACGCGCCCGCCGATGCGCACCATGCGCGTCGCCTGGTGCAGGGTGGTGTGGCCCGAAAGCCCCTGATCCGCGTTCCCGCCCGCGCACTCGAAGACGAGGTCGACGCCCCTGCCCTCCGTAATCTCCATCACCCTCTCGACGGGATCATCAACCCGCGCGTCGATCACTTCATCCGCCCCGAACTTGCGGCTCAAGGCAAGGGCTTCATCCTTCACGTCGCTCACGTAGACGGCGCCCGCCCCGCAGGTGCGCGCAGCCTGTAAGGCATAGAGGCCCATGACCCCCTGACCGGTGATGGCCACCGTCTCGCCCGGCTGAACCTTCGCATCGCGCATGGCGGCGACCGTGGAGGAAAGCGGCTGCAGACAGGCGATGGATGAATCGTCCAGCGTCTGGGGCGGCCTGACGAGTCCGTGCGCCGGAAGCGAGATGTATTCGGCGAATGCGCCCGGCGTGTTGATGCCCACGTGCAGCTTGTCGATGCAGTACATCTCCCGGCCCTCGCGGCAGAAACTGCAATTGAGGCACGGCACGTGGCCCGAGGTGCATACCCTGTCGCCCGGAGTTAAGTGCTCGACGCCATCGCCCACCTCGACGACTTCCGCGCTCATCTCGTGCCCCAGCAACTGCACGGGCGCATATTTTTCGAGCATTTCCCTCAAAAGCGCCGAATTGATGGTTCCGATTCCCAAGGACCTCTGCACGTCCGTGATGCTCGGCTGCACCCGCCGCACCTTGCACACGGCCCAGCCCGGCTTCACCTCGGGGTCCGGCACCTCATCCAACCGCATATCGCCAAAGGCGTAAAAACGCCACGCTTTCATGCTTGCGAATCCTCCATGTGTAAAGGCAAACTCACCGCAATAGCTCTTAGCACTCTTTTCCCCATCCGCCAAGACAAGGCGGTGGGTTTGTTTGCGCGCGGCCCTCAAGCCCGCGCCGGGAGAAAACATGCCGGACATCAAAGTTCACGCGAAAGACCTTCACGCCTATCTCGCGCGCGTCTACCAGGCACTGGGCCTGCCCGAGGCGGACGCCAATGCGTGCGCGGCCCAGATTGTGGACGCCGAACTGAGGGGCGTGAGTTCGCACGGGTGCGTTCGCTTCGGGGTCTTCGTGGAGCGCCTGAGAAACGGGACGGCGAACCCGAAGCCCAGTGTGCGAACCATCACCGATCTGCCCGCTTTTACGCTCCTGGACGGGGACTACGGCATGAGCGCCGTAGTCGCGCGTCGCGCCATGGAGGCCGCTATCGAGAAGGCGAAGGTCGGCGGCATCGGGGCGTCCGCTATCCGCAAGTCCTCCCACACGGGCCACATCGGCTATTTCGCCGCGATGGCGCTCGAACACGGGATGATCGGGGTGGTCATCAGCGGCGCGGTGGGAAACCTCGCCCCGTGGGGCGGTTACGAGCGAATGATCGGGAACAACCCGGTCGCTTTCGCGGTTCCCTCGAACCAGGAATATCCCATCCTCTTCGACATCGCCACCTCCAAGGTGGCGAGAGGCTACGTGCTGCTGGCCGCCCGGACGGGCGAGCCGATCCCCGAGGGCTGGGCGCTCGACCCTTCGGGCAACCCGACCACGGACGCCACGCTCGCCGCCAGGGGAACCATGCTGCCACTTGGCGATTACAAGGGATACGGCCTGGCGCTCATGTTCACCTTCCTGACGGGAGCGCTTACCGGCAACGGCTTCGACGCCGCCCAGCCCGACTGGCTGGAGACGGACAAGCCCTTCGGCCTGCCGATGTTCGCCATGGCGATTGACCCGGAGAGATGCCTGGGCGGCGACTATGAGGCGGCGGTGGATGAAGCCGTGACGCGCATCAAGGCCTCGGGCCTGGCGCCCGGCTTCGATGAAATCCGCATCCCCGGCGAAGGGGCGCACCGCAGGTATCAGGCCGCCCTGACCGAGGGCATCACAATCAAAGAAGCCCTCGCACAAGATTTGGACCGGATAGCCGAAGAAGTGGGCGTGGCGCCGTTGCACGGGAGTTGAGAAAAGCCTCTCCTTGTTGAAGTGTCGGCCCCCATGCGCTAGGTTTATGGCGCTGTTGATTGGACGTTCCTCATATATCCGTCACATGACTGGGTGCGAGGCGTTTTCGCGCCCTGAATTTTTGAAGGAGAAAACATGCCGGTAACAGCCATGATCATCGAAAAGGGAGACAACGTCGCCACCTGTCTCGAAAAGGTGGCGAAGGGGGGCTCCGTTCGCCTCATGCTCAACGGAAAGATGGGCAAGACGCTCAAGGCGAATCAGGCGATCCCCTACATCCACAAAATCTGCATCAAGCCCCTGAAAAAGGGCGAGCACTGCATGAAATACGGCCTGTCCATCGGTGTGGCGAGCAAGGACATCGAGGTGGGCGATTACATTCACGTGCATAACATAGAGAGCGCCCGCGGCCGCGGCGACCTCGCTTAAGACAGGAGGTCGACCATGGCCAGAAGAAACGGAAGCGGCGCAAGATCGAAACGTCTGAGAAAAACCTGGTGGGGATATCCCAGAGAGAACGGCGACGTGGGCGCGAGAAACTACCTGCTCTTGTTGAGCGGAACGCTTTATGCGAACTCCACATGCGAGCGTGTAGCCAGAACCCTTCGGCATAGCGTCGCCCTCACCCACCCGCTGGGACGCTGTCAGATCGGCCCCGACATTCAGCGCACGTTCGAAACCCTCGTCGGACACGGGCAGAACGCCAACGCAGGCGCCGTCATTGTCATCGACCACCACCGCGAGGAAGGCTGCACGGCGGACGAGATCGCCCATGAAATCGCCAAAACAGGGAAACGCGTGGAAGCGATCAACATCCGCGAAGACGGCGGCGCGATAGACGCCACCGCCAAGGCCACGCGCATCGGCATGGAGATGCTGAGAGAACTCACGAACGAACGCCGCCAGGAAGTTTCCGTGAGCAAGCTCCTGTTGGGGGTCAACTGCGGAACGTCGGACACTACCTCGGGCCTCTCGCACAACAAGGCCACCGGCTGGGTGACGGACCAGGTGGTCAATCAGGGCGGACGCGTGCTTTTGGCCGAGACCACGGAGATGATGGGCGGCGAGGACGTACTGGCCGCCAAATGCGTGAGGCCGGCCCTGGGCAAGCGCATCTGGAGGATGGTGGAGGAGATGGAAGAGCGCATCCTCGCCTGCGGCGTGGATCTCAGGGGCAGCCAGCCCACGGGCGACAACATGGAGGGCGGCCTGACCACGATCGAAGAGAAATCCCTGGGCGCCATCCAGAAGGCGGGCTCGGCCCCCATCGTGGACGTGATCCCCTGGGCGAAGCGCGCGAACCGCAGGAGCGGCCTCCACGTGATGGACACCCCCGGCCACGGGGGCGAGTCCATCACCGGCATCGCGGCGGGCGGCTCTCAGGTGCTCATCTTCTCCACGGGCGGCGGCCATACCATCAACCACCCCCTGATGAGCACCATCCGCATCACGGGCAACCCGCTTTCAGCGAGGCTTCAGGCCGACACCACCGACGTGGATGTGACGGACATCTTCGAGGGCGCGCCCATCGAGGTGGCCGGACGTCGCGTCTACGACGAGGTGCTCGAAGTCGCGAGCGGGAAGATGACGAAAGCCGAAATCCTGTATGAGGACAACGCCTTCGCCATCAACAGGAATGGGCCCAGCGTCTAGGAGATTCATCACCAGCCCCCGGAAGATGATTTCCGGGGGTTTGTTTCTTACAGGGTTGCGGGTGAATTCTTGCTTGCAGGCGACCCGGTTTCTCGCCCGGGATTTTCGGCGGTGAAACCCCTCCCCTACGCCGAGGCCATCGCTAAGCTCGCCGAAGAAGAACGGGGGGACGGCTGGCTCGTATTCTGCGAGAGGAAAAACCTCTACCAGCTTCCCGTGGTCGAATGGCTGGACGCACTGGCAGAGGAAATCTTAGGGTTAGCTCCCGAAGCGCCTCTGGAAGCGGGGGCCGGCGACGGCACGATCGGAAAAGCGCTTCAGGCGCGCGGCGTGAACCTGAGACTCACGGACCCGGCCGGAGGCGAGGGTACCGAAGCCCTGGACGCGCAGGAGGCGCTCCTCGCCCATGCGCCTGATTTCGTGTTCTCCTGCTGGCTGCCGTTCGATTCGGGCGCCGAACGACAGATATTGGAGGCGATGAGCATCCGCTGGTACCTGGCGGTGGTGCAGCAAGGGCCGGGCTATGCCGGGAGCGAAGCGCTGTGGGACGCCCCCGGTTGGAGCATGCGAGAGTTGAGCGAAGTGAACCGCTGGTCGGTTTCGCGAGTCGATTTTCTGAGCGAGGTCGATTCGGGTGCGCACGTCCGGCACGGGATGGCCTATCTGTTCACGCGTGAGGAGTGAATGAGCGGACACACGACGGGCGATAAACTCCACGTGTTTTTAGAGCGAGTCTTCAGCAAGCTGGGCATGCCGGATGAGGACGCCGCATGGACGGCGGATACGCTCGTGACGGCCGAGTTGCGCGGCGTCACCAGCCACGGCGTGATCCGCATGCCGCACTACGCCAGGCGCCTGGAAATCAATCTGGCGAATCCGGCTCCCAATTTCAAAGTCGTCAAAGACGCAGGCGCACTCGCGCTCGCAGACGGCGACAACGGCATGGGCCAGGTGGTCTCCAGGCTCGCGATGGAAGAGGCCATCGACCGCGCGCGGCTCCATAACGTGGGCGTCGTCCTGCTCAAGGAGAGCAACCATTTCGGCGCCGCCGCAACGTACGCGGCCATGGCCCCCGAAGCCGGCATGGTCGGCCTCGTTACGACGAACACGCTGCGCGTCCTGCCTCCTGCAGGAGGCAAGGAACCCAGGATCGGCAACAATCCCGTCTCTATCGCCCTGCCGAGCGACCCGCCCATGGTGCTGGACATGGCGCTCTCCGTTGTGGCCCGGGGCTACATCATCGAGGCGGCGCGCGCGGGCGAACTCATCCCCGAGGGCTGGGGGCTGGACAAGGAGGGAAGACCCACCACCGACCCCCACGAGGTTCTCGAAAGCTCCCTCCTCTCCCCGATTGCGGGCTACAAGGGCAGCGGGCTTTCCATCGCGATCGACGCCATTCTGGGTTCCCTCGCGGGCGGAGGCCACAGCCACGAGATCGTGGGCATCAACGAATTTCACGGGAAAAGCCGTGTCACAAGCGTTTTCGTCGCCATCAACGTCGAGGCGCTGCTTCCGGTATCGCAATTCCAGGCCGCCGCCGGCGCCTTCATCTCCATCATCAAAACCACACCGAAAGCGGCGGGTGTGGAGACGATTTTCATGCCCGGAGAGATCGAGCATCAAAACGAGATGGAACGCCGGGAAAGCGGGTTCGAGCTGTCGAGCGAGCGGCTCGCGGAACTCGATGAGATCGCCCAAAGGCTCGACCTCCCTCCGCTGGAGCGTGGAGAATGAGCGACCCTACTCCTCACGAATTGGCCGAAGCCGCTTCCAGATTCGCCCGCGAGGCGGGAGAGATCCTGATGGGGCTTTTCGGCAAGCAGGTGGAGGTGGACTACAAGAACAAGGCCGAAACCGACCCGGTGAGCGAAGCCGACCGCGCGAGCCAGGAGTTTCTCACGAAAGCGATAAACGAAAAATTTCCGGCGCACGGCGTCCTGGGCGAAGAGAAGCCCGAAGACGAAGAAGAGGCCAAAGAACAGGGCGCGCGCGAGGTGCCCGAGTACCTGTGGGTCCTGGACCCTCTGGACGGCACGAAAAATTTCCTGAACGGACTGCACGTATGGGGCTGTTCGGTGGGAGTCTTGAGGCGCGGCCGTTCGATTGCGGGCGCCATATTCACGCCGGAGGGCAAAGGCACCATCTACCACGCTTACGAGGGGGGCGGCGCGTATCGCAACAAGCACCGAATCGAGGTGGCGGGAGAGGAGAAACCCACGGGAAAGCGCATCGTCGCGCTTCCCGGTTCCTACTGGACGCAATTCCGCCCCACGGGACCCCTCAAGAAGAACCTGGGCGAAGTGCGCGCCACGGGTTCCATGTGTTACGAACAGGCCCTCGTAGCGCGCGGAGGCCTGCACTATACGCTCTTCGGCGTTCCCAGCATCTGGGACGTGGCGGCGGGCGCCGTCATCGTGAAAGAAGCGGGGGGCATCACGCTCGCCCGGCGCGACCGCACGAACAAGTGGCGTGAGCTGGATACCTTCTTCTCCGGGAAGAACACGCCCAAAGACCTGGACGCCGCGCGCAAATGGCGGCAATCACTGCTTATCGGCAACCCCGCCCTCGTGAATTACATCGCGAAACACATCAAGAAAGTGAACCGGCGCAGACTCGGGCGCAAGAATCGCTAGCGTCCTCTGGGAACAGAGACCATTATCTCTATTTTACTTTAAGATAAATTTATAACATACTGATATATATGATATTCTAATTCAGATCGGGAACCCGGACGGGCGCGAACCGATCGCTTTGGGGGCCCTTGCCTCTTCCACCCAAACCTTCGATTTCCATCACCCGCTCCTCCTGCGGGTTCCGATATGCAGAGCCGGATATCACTTCGAATTCATACCGGGGAGCGGGGCTGCCTCTTTTGGGTGATTTTCCGCGTAGCGGGAATGAAAACGGGCGGCTCTCCCCGGGCCGCAACCCTCTGAGCCAGTGCCTGGTGCGGCAGCATTTTTTCCCGTTTCGGATGAGTTCGACCTGCAGCCCCACATCGAAGGAAAAATCGGGGTCTGTGTTGAGCAACACGCCTTGGGCGCGCAGATAGGACCTGCACGATTTGCATCTGGGCTTCCTTAACACTTCGACTTCGGCGCTCTCGACGCGCACCCACCGATGGACTTGTTGATTCCTCTCCTGCGCCATCTTGTTGATGGAGGAGAGGATTCGCTCTTTGTGAACCGAATCGGGATAGCGCACGATAAATTGCTCGAGCGCAGCGACGCGGCCCGAGCGCTCGGCCCCTTCGAGCGCCCGCGTCTCCATGTGCTGCCGCATGAGGGCGGCCTCTTTCGAGCCTTCGAATCTGCGAACAAAGGCTTTCCAGTCCACCTCCTTCCCGGATCGCATCGCCCTCTCGAACCTCACCGCGCGCAAAGCGCCCTTCGCCTCTTCGAGATACGGGCTGGTGGGATTGTCGAAAGCGAACCTTTCGAGGCCGAGAACACTTCCTGAGGCTTTCGCCGCGTCGAGCAGGAGTCTTTCGAGGCGCTGGGTCGCCGCTTCGGTCCACTCACTCCGCGCCTTTTCGTATTTTTCAATAAACGCCCTGTAGGATGCGACCTCGTCTTTTTCTCTCAGTACTTCATACTCACTCTTTTGGATATCTGCGCCGGAGGGTGTCTCGAACCAGCCTTCAGGAAAGCGCTTCAGGAACTCTTCGAGGGCGCCGGGTTCTTTCGATTCGAGCGCTTCCTGATACAGCAACCGCTCCCGCCAATAGCGCGCCCGGCGAAAGTATTTGCCGGTAAAATGATATTCGAGATACTTTTTGTAAGCGAGGGCCGTGTGCCTTCGTGTAGCCCGCTCAAAATCAAACTCATCGAGTTCCGCCAGAAATACCTTCGATTGTGGATGATCGGGGTTGTCGTGAACAAACCAGCGTTTTTCGTTCATCACATCGCGCGGCGCCCTCCTGCGCACGCGCGAAGTCTCCGGGCACCCGACGAGCGTCGAGCCGAGAATGAAGCAGAGAAGAAAGAAAAACAACCGATTCCCGGCCAGGTTCGTATGGGTCCTCATCGCCTACACCTCAGCGTCTCACCATTTCCCCGGGCGTTTTCAAAACTATTCGAAATGCCAGTGCAGACGCCGGTACTCTTCGGGCGTCGGCAGGCACGGATTTTTTCGAAAGCGAATCACCCTTTCCAGAAAAATTTCCACTTCCTCGGGCTCCAGAAGTTCGTCCATCTCACGCCTTAAAGAGCTATCGCTATCGCGCAGGCTGTCCTCCAGCCTTTTTACGTCGTTCAACTGCGCTTCGGGCAGGGAAACGCCCGCATAGTCCCAGATGACGGTTCGCAGCTTGGGTTCCGCATGAAACGTGAGGCCGTGATCGATTCCCCAAACGCGGCCGTCTTCGGATTTGAAGCAATGGCCGCCCTTGCGATCCGTATTGTTCACCATAATGTCGAAGGCCGCGATCAGCACCAGTTCCGGACGCTCCTCTGCGCGGAGCGTGAAATAGTTCGATTTTCCGTCATAGGGCACGCACAACTGCATGGAACCCTCCCCGTGCGGGCCTTCACGGATCACCGTCGGAGGAACGAGGTGCCATCCCAGATGATGACTCACCAGAAAAGAGCACCTCTCACGAAAATGGAGCGTTCCGTAAGGAAAATCCCATAATGGCCTCTCCCCGCTCGCAGGCTTGTATATCCCCCAGAACTGGAAATCCTCCGCACTCATCCTCACGGCGAACGTGTAGTTCGAGCCTTGCGGCACCAACTCACCGCCCAGAATTTCCGAGTTGAGCAAAAGATTTTCGATTTCCGCCGGTTCGAAGCGATAGGCTTGCGATTCGGCCGCATCCACCGTTTCGGGGCCTTCAAGAGGAGAGAATTTCCGGGCCACGAGATATTCCTGCCGAATAGAAAAAGGGCGATTTAATGACGAAAATGCCCGTTCGTATTGGGGTCGACCTTGCCGGTAGCCACCATGGCGTGATGAGAGAGTGCATCCGTCCCCCGCCCGGAGGAACATTCATTGAGGCTTTGGTTGATGAATTCATCCAACTGCGCATGCGCGAGACTCACCTGCAAAGCGGCGGGGCCGACGGCTTCTTCTTCGTATTCCTCTTCTTCGGAAGATTCCCCCTCGGAGGCGACCTCATCTCGTTCATCGTAAAAAAAGACCGTAACGCGGCTCTTGCCCGGACCATACGCCAGCCCCAATCGGCTCACTTTGAATTCGAGTAACCCTCCGGAACTCACGGGAGCAGAGCCGACCTCGGCGATATCGGGAAAATCCGGCTCCTCGCTCGAACGTTCCTCCTGCCCTTTCGCCTCCACCATCTTCTTCATCGCCATCGAAAGACCATAGACCTGTTCCTTCTCCAGCCAAAGCGTGGCGGCCGACTTCGTCGGGCAATCGATCAGAATGCGGAAAATCCTCTTTCCTGCGACACCTATCGCTTCGGTTCTTATTTTTTCGACTTCGCCGAAATTATGTCTGGCAGAATCCATGTGAGATGTAAAACTCCGCAATGCGATGATGAGACGGCTCGTGATCGGTATACCATAAACGGATGTCCCACCCTTGTCTATTCAAACTTCCATCGCGTTTATTTCGGCTTTCACCAGCGGGGAATTGCGTTTATAATTCAGCAACAAACTCGCCCCGCATTCCATCCAGGCGCCGAGAAACCAACGTATGGCGAAAAGAAATCCCAGAAAACCCGCCGCCGTCAAACACGGGCTTCTCGAATATCTGCTCCTGAGCGTTCTCGTGCTCGTCGTCGTGGTAACGGCGTGGACGCTCTATGACAACGGAATTATCGACACCTTCATCGAACTCATCAATGGGGGCCGCTGAGACGCCATGCGCCCGAGAGTCGTGCTTCCTATCTTCTGAAGTCCGCATCTCCCTTAAAAATTCGACGTATCAAATGCAACCGAGCAAATCTCCATATCACGGATTCGGAACAAACAACATCCAGTGAGAGAAAACCCGGAGCCGGCTACACAGCTTCGGGCGAAAAGTGATAGCCTCCCCAAAATCGTCACACGGCAAAGGATGCTCAGTGGCCCGGCTCAAATCCAAAACACTGCGAACCCCGGACGGCCCGCTCGCCTATACCGAGGCGGGGGACGGCGATAAAGAACCCCTGCTCCTCGTGCACGGCGGCTTCGGGGCGGCGAACCACTGGCTCAAGAACCAGGCTTTCTTCGCCGAGCATTACCGCACCCTGGCGATGGATCTCCCCGCCTTCGGAGAAAGCTATCGGCCGCCCAAGCCGCATACGGCAGCCTCCGTAACGCAGGGCATCGGGCGCCTGCTCGACGGGCTGGGAATCGAAGAGTGCCCCTGCGTGGCATTTTCGTTCGGTGCGACCATGAGCGTGACGTATTGCCGGGAAAACGCCTCCAAGTTCAAAAAACTCGTTTTGCTGGGGCCCGGAGGGCTAGGGATAACGGGCGACGTCAGGCTCGGCGACGAGCGCCGCGCCACCAGGGAGATGAGCCCCCAAGAGAAATACGAAGTGTTCGTCCACAACCAAAAGGCGCTGATGTTCAAAAATCCGGCCTGTGCGGATGAGGCGTACCTCTCCCAAGCATGGACGAACCTCAAGAATTCGAGGATGAACATCTACGCCATGAACCGGGAACCCTACCTGCCCGACCTGCTTTCGGCGTGTTCCATGCCGTTGCTCATCTTGTGGGGAGACGCCGACGTAATCGCCTTCCCCACGCCGGAGGAACGGCAGCGCGCTTGCCAAAAAGCCGCCCCCCATGCAGAACTAGGGATTATTCTGGACGCCGGACACATGGCACAGTGGGAGCAACCCGGTATTTTCAACGAGCGTGTGCTGAAATTCCTGAGAGCGTAAAGGTTTATTATCGTTAAGGAGAGTGTTTCATGGGCAAAACGAACTTTGATTTTTCCGGACAGGTCGCCGTCGTCACGGGCGCGTCGCGCGGCATCGGCAAGGGGTCGGCGGAGCGGTTCGCCGAGGCGGGCGCCAAGGCCTATCTCGTCGATATCGACGTCGAACCAGGCGAGGCGGCCGCCGCCGGCATCCGCGAGAACGGGGGTGACGCCACCTTCATCGACTGCGACCTCACGGACTCGGTGGCCGTGAAACAGATGATAGAGCGTATCGTGAACGAGGCGGGCGCTATCGATATTTTCGTCAACTCCGCCGGCGGCTTTCACCAGCAGCTATCCACGGGCGATACGTCGGAAGACGAGTGGGACGCCGTGGTGGACAGGAACCTGAAAAGCGTGTTTCTGACCTCTAAATACCTCACGCCCGTTTTCGAGAAGCAAAAGGGCGGCTGCGTGATCAACCTGGGCTCCATGTCGGGAATCACCACGCTCCAGCCGTCTTCCCCGCCCTACGCGGCGGCCAAGGCGGGCGTCCACGCCTTAACCCGCGTCCTCGCCTACGAGCTTGGGCAATACAACGTGCGCGTGAACGCCATCGCACCCGGAACGACGGCGACAGAGCGCGTCATTGCGGTGCGTTCCGAAGAGCAGCGCGAGATGATCGGCAAAGGCACGCTCCTGGGCCGCATCGCCGATGTGGACGACATGGTGGGCTGGGTGCTCATGCTGGCCTCGCCCGAATCCGCCTACCTCACGGGCCAGACCATCGCCGTGAACGCGGGACGCTACATGTCGTAAATGACGTGATTCTTGCGCGCTTCAAGCCATTTTGAGGAATCAGATGAGCGAATACCTGGAATTCGACCCCGACGAGATAGAAAGACGCGAGATTTACCGCCTGCTCACGGGCTCCATCGTCCCGCGCCCTATCGGCTGGGCGTCGTCCATCAGCCAGGAGGGAGTCCACAACATCGCGCCCTTCAGCTTCTTCACCTGCGTGTGCGTGGCGCCGCCGATGATATCGCTCACTGTGGCGAGAAACCCCGACGGCACCAAGAAGCACACCCTCATCAACGCGCAGGAAACCGGGGAATTCTGCTTCAACGTCGTCACTCACCGCCATTGGGAGCAGATGGTGGACACGGCGAACGGCATCCCGGCGGAGGAGAGCGAATTCGACGCCACCGGCCTCGAACCGATACCCGCCAGGAAGGTAAAGGCGCCGCGCATCAAGGACGCGCCCATTCACTTCGAGTGCAAGACCCACAACGTCTTCGAACTCGGGCCGAACAAGCACCCCCTCCTGATTGGAGAAGTCGTTTATTTCCACGTCAACCCGGACATCATGACGGGCGGCTACATCGACATGAAGAAACTAGGTCCCATCGGCCGCTTAAACGGCTTTTGGCAGTGCACGCTCGGGGAATTTCTGGAGAGAAGTTTTCAGGACGGACAGCCTAGATAGGGCCGAGAGTGAAGCAGATGAATCGAGAATCTACTTGATATACAGCACATAACTAACTGTTAATTAGCGTCTTATTCTGCATCAAATCCGGCGTCTTCAACGGCGGCGCGCATTGCGTCGAGGTTTGTCTTCCCCTCATCGAAAACGACAGTCGCCCTGCCCCCTTCCAGATCGACGGCGGCTTCGGCCACACCTTCCACACCACTTAACGCCTCCTGGACTGCCGATTGGCACATCCCGCAACTCATCCCACCTACGATTATCTCCATTTTGGCCATTTCATGTTTCTCCAAGAAAAATCGAGTCACTGAGGGCTTAAGCCTGCACCCCGAATCTAGCCCGCACTCCTCGAACGAGCGGGCTTCCAGTTTCTGAGCAACAAGGTGTTCGAGACGACGGATACGGAACTGAACGCCATGGCCGCCCCCGCGACGATGGGGCTCAAGAATCCGAACGCCGCGAGAGGAATGCCGAGAATGTTGTAGAAAAACGCCCAGAAAAGGTTCTGGCGAATTTTCCTCAACACGGTCTTTGAGAGGTGAATTCCCGCCACGACGCCCATCAGATCGCCCTGCATCAGCGTGATGTCCGACGCCTCCATCGCGATATCCGTGCCCGAGCCGATCGCGAAGCCCACGTCAGCGGCGGCCAACGCCGGGGCGTCGTTGATGCCGTCACCCACCATGCCCACCTTTTTGCCTTCTCGTTTAAGCTGTTGCACCATCGCCGCCTTTTCATCCGGCATCACGTCCGCCATCACGTGGGAAATGCCCGCTTCGGCCGCTATGGTTTGCGCCGTGCGCTCGTTGTCGCCCGTCAACATGTAGACCTCGATTCCCATGCCCTGAAGAGCCGCAACCGCTTCCGCCGAGTTTTCCCTCAAGGAATCGGCAACGCCGATGACGCCCAGCAGGCCCCCGTCATCGGCGACGAGGACCACTGTTTTCCCCTCCGATTCGAAGCGGCGAATCTCATCGACAGACCCGGGCGCGTCCACACCACGCTCCGCCATGAACTTCTCGTTGCCCAGATAAATTTTCCGCCCTCCCACCTCCGCTTCCAGGCCATGCCCCGGAAAAGCGCGAAAATCCCGCATCTCGAGCAATTCAACGCCTCGCGCCCCCGCCTCATCGACTATCGATTTGCCCAGCGGATGCTCAGAACCCCGCTCCGCGCTCGCCGCGAGCCTGAGCAACTCCTCTTGGGAGAGTCCGCTCAGCGGCAAAATATCTGTCACCACGGGCGACCCCTTGGTCAGCGTGCCCGTTTTATCCAAAATGACGGCGTCGAGCCTGTGCGCCGTCTCCAGAGATTCGCCGCCCTTGATCAAAACCCCGGCCTCAGCTCCTTTCCCGGTGCCCACCATGATGGCTGTCGGCGTCGCTAATCCCAGGGCGCACGGACAGGCGATGACCAAAACGGCGACGGCGTTGATGAGCGCGGGCGTGAACGGCCCCATAAAGTCCCAAAGAATGTATGTGACGAGGGCGATTCCCAGCACGATGGGCACGAATATGCCCGAAACCCTGTCCGCGGTGCGCTGAATCGGCGCCTTGGAGCCCTGCGCCTGCTCCACCATGCGAATGATCTGCGCGAGCACCGTATCTTTTCCCACCTTGGTGGCCCGGAACGTCACCGCCCCGTCGATGTTGAGCGTGGCCCCGGTGACCGCGTCGTCCACACCTTTCGCCACGGGCACGCTCTCGCCCGTCAGCATGGATTCATCGGCGGAAGTCATGCCCTCAAGGATGATACCGTCCACGGGGTATTTCTCACCCGGGCGCACCATCACGACGTCGTTCACGCGAACCTCGCCCACGGGAACCTCGCGCTCTTCTCCGTCGCGGAGCACCCGCGCCGTCTTCGCCTGAAGGCCCATGAGTTTCTTGATAGCCTCTGAAGTTCGTCCCATGGCACGCTCTTCGAGCACCTTTCCGAGCACGATGAGCGTGATCAGAACCGCGGACGCCTCGAAATACACATGATGCCCGCTCAAACCCATTAGCGTCACCACGCTGCTGTGCAGCCAGGCCGCGCTCGTACCCAGAGCAACGAGAACGTCCATGTTCGCGCCGCCGCCCATGAGCGAATGATACGCGCCCCGGTAGAACCGCCAGCCCACGATGAACTGCACGGGCGTGGCGAGCGCGAACTGCCACCACCTGGGCAACTCCCAGCCCCCGGCGCCCGGTATCATCCCGGCCATCTGGAAGAGCAGCGGTGCGGACAAAACCGCTGAGAGCACGAGCAGACGTACGCTTTTCCTGAATTCGCGCTCTCGTTTCAGTTTCTCCGTATCCTGTTCCTCATCCATCACCGGGCGGGTCGAATATCCCGCCCTGGCCACATAATTCAAAATCTCATCGGCGTGAGTGATGGCCGGCTGGAACTCGACACGGCCTTGGGCCTTCGAGAGGTCCACGCCAGCGGAGACGACGCCATCGAGCACGCTTAATTGCTCCTCCAGGCCAACGGCATCCGCCGCGCTCGCCACCCCTTCTATCGTGAACTCGACGTGAGAATGCGGAACGCGGAACCCGGTCTTCTCTACTCTTTTGGTGATGTCGGCGGGCGTGACCTGGGCGGGAACGAACTCGACCTGCGCGCGCGCGAGCGCCAGATTCACGTTCGCGCGCAATACGCCGTCGAGCGCGCCAAGCCGTTTTTCCAGCCGCGCGGAACATGCCGCGCACGACATGCCCTCGACCGGAATTTCCAATGTTTCAGGAATGGAATTTATCGACATGCCACACTCCTAGCCCAGGGCCTGAAGTTTTACGCTTACGTTCATCTCGCTACCCTCGCGCATCAGGCGCACTTCCACGACGTCGCCCACTTTGTGGGCATCGAGGGCGTCCAACAAGTCATTGAGCGAAGTGATGGAGCGCTCTCCCACGCCGACAATCACGTCGCCGAGCACGAGGCGGCCTTCCCGGTTCCTCCCGGTGCCGCGCAACCCAGCGCCTTCCGCCGCGCTGCCCTTCTGCACACGGATGATCAGAACGCCCCGTATTCCGAAGCGCTCCGCCGTACCCCTGTCCGCCACGTGGATGCCGAGACCCGGCCGGATGACGCGCCCATGGCGGAGCAACTGGGGAACGACCCTGTTCACCGTATCCACGGGAACCGCGAAGCCGATGCCTGCGTTGGAGCCCGAGGGGCTGAAAATGGCGGTGTTCACGCCTATGAGGCGCCCTGCGCTGTCCAAAAGAGGCCCTCCGGAATTGCCCGGATTGATCGCGGCGTCGGTCTGGATGACGCCGCTGATCTTGCGGCCCGACACGGCGTTGATCTCCCTCCCCAGGGCGCTGATGATCCCCGTCGTGAGCGTCTGGTCCAGCCCGAAGGGGTTGCCGATGGCGAACACCCGCTGGCCCACTTGTAAATTGGCGGACTGCCCGATGGCGATAGGCTTCAACCGATCCCTCGGCGCGTTGATGAAGAGAACCGCCAAATCCTGATCCGGCGCCCTGCCCACCACGCGCGCATCCCACTCGGAATTATCCGTCAGGGTGACGCGCAGGGCGCTCGCCCCCTGAATGACGTGAAAATTCGTGATGACGTGGCCCTGGTCGTTCCAGACGAAGCCCGAACCCGTGCCTTGGGGAATCTCGAACAAATTGAGGCTGAACCTGTCGCGCCTCATCGCCAGCCGCGTAATGTAGACGACCGACGGGGAGGAGAGGCGGAAAAGCTCGATGTTGGATTTCTCCTCGGCGGCGAGGTCCCCGCGCGGGGTGACGACGCGGGGCACGGCGTCCGGATCGTGGAGGTTGTCAAAATAGCCCCTTGCGAACAGCCATGCGAGGACGACGCCCAGCAAGAAAACACACCAGACGAGCCATCCCCATCCGCTGGAAAAGACGGGACCACCGCGCCTGAATTCACGACCTCCCCCGTTCATTCCGACTCCCCTTTCCGCGTCCAGGGCAGGCTCATGAAAGCGCGCTCGCAGTCTCCGCGCAAAGACGCCTCATCCTGCGAACACCGCGCGATGATATGCGCGCCCTGAATCTGGGAGAAAAAAGAACGCGCATGGGCGAGCGGCTCAAGCTCCCCCGGAAGGTCGCCTTCCTCTTTGGACTGCGCCAATACGTGGGCGATCCTCTCGAAAACCCCGTCCCACACCCCTTTCAGCCGAACGCGCAACTCCTCATCTATGGCGCTGAGTTCGAGCGAAAGGTTCCCGACAGGGCATCCGCAGCACGGGGAATCCTGAATCGGCATGCGGGCGTAGGATTCCGCCAGCCGCCTTATTTTCTCGCTTCCCTTCGCCCTTGTGTCAAATGAGGGGGAAAGATAGTTTTGATGAAGAAGCGATTCGTAGTGATCGATGACGGCGAGTCCCAGGTTCTTCTTGGAGCGGAAAAAATAGTACAGACTCCCCCGGTTCACCCCGGCGGCCTGCGCCACCATATCGAGCGACGTGGCGTGAAACCCTCTGTGATAGACGAGCCGCGCGGCCGCTTCGATGATTTTCTGTTTCGTAGCGGACGCCTTGAGGCCTTTGGGCGTCGCCGTTGCCACTGCCATACCCTCTCCCCCCGGTAAGTTGAAAATCCAGTTCATCGAACCAATACGCCGAAGCCAGTTCCACAAGCTATATGGAATATAAATCTTTTTTAGTTAGTTAGTCAACTAAATTTTTGGGCTGTCTGTAAGCCCGGTGTGCAAATCCGTTACCCCGAAAGTTCTCGCAAGTGCGCGACGACGGAGCGCTCCAATGCGTCGAGGTTGTATCCGCCTTCGAGAAGACAGATAAGCCGCCCCCCGCAGAGGCTTTCGGCAAGCGTCTTCACCCATCCGGTCAGGCGGGCGAACCCGGCTTCGGTGATCATCAGCCCTCCGAGCGGGTCGTCGCGGTGCGCGTCGAAACCCGCCGATACGATGATCGCTTCGGGCGCGTGCGCCTCGATGGCGAGGATAACGCTTTCCTGAAATTTCGCCAAGTATTCCTCCTCGGGCGTTCTCGCCGCGACGGGAATGTTGAGCGTCGCACCCTCGCCCGCTCCCTCCCCCGTCTCGCCCGAGAGCCCCGTGCCCGGATAGTGGGGATGCTGATGCAAGGAGACGAAAAAAACATCCGGATCTCGCCAGAAGGTATCCTGCGTGCCGTTTCCGTGATGCACGTCCCAATCCACCACGGCGATTCTCCGGAGGCCGTGTTTTTCCTGCAGATACCGAACCAGGATGGAAGCGGTAGCGAACAGGCAAAAACCCATCGACTGATGGGGCAAGGCGTGGTGTCCCGGAGGCCTCGCGGCGCAAAAGGCGTTATCGGCCTCCCCACCCACGACGGCATCCGCCGCGCTCAGGGCCGCATCGACAGCGGCGAGGGCGGCCTCATAGCTTCCCGGACCCGCCAGCGTATCTCCGCCATCGAGAATACACCTGCCGCCGTCACACGCTTCGCGCACGAAGCGGTGGTGCGATTCCTCATGCACCCTCAGAACCCACTCCTTAGCGTCGTGCGGTGTAATCTCCATGTGTCGGAGCGACGGGACTTGGGGGAGTATTCTCTCGGGCGCCAGGCGTTTGGCGCGCTCGACGTTCTCCACATGCCGGCCGTTGTCGTGCATGAGAGATTCGGGTGTCCAGAAATACGCGGTCCGGCTCAATGGAGTCTCACCCTTGGGTCGAGGACGGAATACATCAGGTCAACGATGAGGTTCAATGACACGAAAATCAGAGCGGTGATGGTCACCGAGGCCTGCACCAGGGGGAAATCCTTGGCGTAGACGGCCTGGATCAGGAGCCTTCCCACCCCCGGCCAGGAGAAAATCGTCTCGACGATCACAGCACCCCCCAGCAGATGCCCGAATTCGAGGCCGATGATGGTGATCACCGGAATCATGGAATTCCTGAGCACGTGCAGGTTGACGACGACCCACTCGGAGAGTCCCTTCGCCCGGGCGGTCTTCACGTATTCATGCCGCAGAACCTCGAGCATGGAGCTTCGGACCACCCGCGCGTTTCTCGCAATCGAGTAGGTGGAAAGCGCGATGGCGGGCAGCACCAGATGCTCCCAGCCGCTTCTTCCGCTGACGGGCAGCCACCGCAGACCCACCCCGAAGATGAGGATGAGCATCAAGCCGAGCCAGAAAACGGGCATGGACTGCCCCAGGAGCGCGAATAGCATCCCCCCGTGATCATACGGAGAGCCGCGTTTCGTCGCGCTGATGACTCCTACCGGAAACGCCAGGATAATCGAGAGAACCAGCGCCACGAGAGCGAGTTCCAGCGTCGCCGGCAGACGCTCCATGATGAGTTCGAACGCGGGCTGGCGGTAGCGCAGGCTTTCTCCGAAATCACCCTGCACCGCCCTGCCCACGTAGAGCGTGTATTGAACGAACCAGGGCTTGTCCAGACCCAAGTCTTTTTTGAGTTTCTGTACCTCCTCGACCGTCCAGTCCTCGCCCACCATGGTGTCGGTCGGGTCGCCCGATAGGAACAAGACGGCGAACGAGATGAAGCTCACGCCGACCACGACCACGACGGCCCGAAGAAATCGTCTGAAAAGATAGGCGCTCATCGTCTATTCTTTCGCCTCTTTCAAGCGAATCGTGGGCAGGTAGATTCTCTCATCCGGCCTCGGCGTCCACTGCGTCCTCGCGCTCAGGCCGAAAAAATCATACTGGTTCCAGAGAAACACCCACGGACTTTCCTCGTGAACGATGCGCTGCATCCGGTAGCTGATCCGCTTGCGCTCGGCGGGGTCGAACGTCTGGCCCAACTTCTTGTAATTTTGAATAAACTTCCGGTTCCTCCAGGCGGTGAGGTTCGCGAAAAGGTTCGGCCTCAATACACCCAGGTCGAGTTCTTCGTTGAAGGCGGAACTGAACCCGTGAAAATACAAGGGCGCCAGCGTCTTTTTTCTCCTTCTGGCGAGGAAAACGGACCACTCCAGGGGAATCACTTCCACGTGGACGCCCACGTCGCGGAAATAAGCTGCTATAAATTCCGCCATCTCCTTTCCTTTCAAATATCTGGAAGCGGGTACTTCAAGTTTCACCTCAAATGGCTTTCCATTCGCTTCCAGGACACCGTCCCCATTCGTATCCTTGAGACCGGCCTCGGCGAGGAGCGCTTTCGCCTTTGGGGGATCGTAGGCGTACGCCTTGATGTTCGGGGCGGCGTTCGGGGGATTGACGATGCTGCGCATCCGCGAGCCATGGCCCAGAAAAACGTTCCTGACGACGGCCTCGAAATCAATCGCGTGGTTCAGCGCCCGGCGGACGCGCGCATCGCCGAGCACCCCGTGATCCGTGCGAATTCCCAGATAAATCCTGCGTCCCCCCCGAGCACCTTTAAGCTGGAGACCCTCTTCTCTCGACAGAATGGTTTTCGACTGATCGGGCGAGATATTCATGATGACGTCGGCCCCGCCCGTCTCAAGCTCCCCTATGCGGGCCGAAGCCTCGGCCACCGGCCGCCAGACCGCTTTTTTTATCGCAGGCTCACCCCGCCACCAGCCCTCGTTGGCCGCCATCTCGATGCGGTCGTCCTTGACCCATTTCACCAGCTTGTAGGGTCCCGAGCCCACGGGTTTCTTCAACAATTCCTTGGGCGGGGTCGACGAATAATACTTGGGCGGCAGCATGAACGCGTTCACCATCCACACCGGCAGGGTGGCGACCGGGCGCTTCGTATGAATCTTCACGGTGTGGGAGTCCACTTTTTCCACCCTGTCCAGGAAAATCCTCCGGTAAACCGTGATGCGGGGCTTGAGCTTTTTATCGCGCATGCGCTCGAACGTGTAGCGCACGGATTCCGCATCGAAAGGTTCGCCGTTATGAAACTTCACCCCTTTGCGAAGATGAAACGTCCAGATTTTTTTCGTCTCGTCCACCTCCCAGCGTTCGGCCAGGGCGGGGCCCAGCGTCATATCGCCGCGCCGTTCGATGAGCGGGTCGAACATGTTCATCAATATGCTCCACTCGATGGTGGCCGTCGCGAAATGGGGGTCGAGCGTATTGGCCTCCACCGAGAGGAGAACCGTGAAGGGACCCTCTTTCGCTTCGCGGCCGCAGGCGGCGAGCGCCACGAGCAGCAGACAACATCCGCACAACAAGGCCCTTTTCATGCACGAATTCCCTTCAGAAACCTACATATCATCGCCGAGGCGGGGGTCCATGTAGTCCCGCAGCCAGTCGCCGATAAGGTTGATGCTCAGAACCGTCGCCATGATGGCGAGACCCGGAAAAGTCGCCATCCACCACGCGCCTCTCAGATATTCGCGTCCCTCGGACAACATGCCCCCCCAGGTGACGACCGAGGGCGGTACGCCGAGCCCGAGGAAACTCAGCGAGGATTCGGAAATGATGTTCCCCGCCACGGCGAAGGTGGCGATGACGATCAGCGGAGATAAGGTGTTGGGCAGAATCTGCATGAACAATATGCGGTACAAAGGGTAACCCAGGGCGCGCGTGGCCTCCACGAATTCGCGCTCCCTTATCGAGATGACCTGTCCTCTCACCACGCGGCCGTACGCCACCCACCGGCTGATCCCCAGCACCACGATGATGTTGAGCAGGCCCGGCCCGACGACCGCCATGATCGTGAGGGCCAGCAGAATGAAGGGAAACGCCAGTTGGATTTCGGAAAACCCGCTGATGAGATCGTCGATTTTCCCGCCGAAAAAACCCGAGACAAGGCCCAGGACGATGCCGATGACCCCCGAAATCACCACCGAACTCAAGCCCACCAGAATGGAGACGCGGCCCCCGTACATGAGCCGGCTCAGAATGTCCCGGCCCAGCGCGTCGGTTCCCAGGGGGTAGCTCACGCTCCCGCCCTCCTCCCACACGGGAGGCTTCAGGCGCAGGTTGACGTCCACCAGGCTCGGGTCTTGCGGCGCGATGAGGGGGGCGGAAAGAGAAACGACCACCAGCAGGATGAGAAAAACGCCTCCGAGCATCGCCGGTTTGGCGCGCACCAAACTCCGGCGGAATTTCTCCCACCTGAGCTCCGATTCCGACATCATCGGGTATTCATCGGTATCCAACGCCGATTCGGGCATGTTTCTCTCTACGGACATACATCCACTCTCACGCATGAGTGTGTCATTTTTCGGCTGAAACGCCCCGTATCCTAGCATAGCGCGCTGCGCGTTGCAGAAGCTCCCGGGAGTGACACCGATCGTTTTCCGAAACGCCGTATTATTATGTTGATATCCGCGAGGCTATCGAATTAGAATCGCCTGTTTTCATTTTGGCGCCGTCTGGACATTCATCATTGATTCTCCATGAAGGATGCTTTTCCTTGTCTCGTCATGCAAAAGACAGTTTCAAAGAAGCGCTGACCTCCGCCGTTCCGGACGGCTCGACGTTCGGCTTTCAGGGGCTGCGCGCGGTCGATTCGATCACGGTGGAAAACATCGTCCCCCTCGATTTCCTCATCGCCTGTGACTACGGTCTCGACGGGCCCGAATGGGACAGGCGCCTGCGCTATTTCGCCGTGGAGCGCGGGCGGAACAGACGAATCGTATGGACCCATTCATCACTCGTAGAAGCCTATGAAGGCGCCCTGGGCTCTCAAATCCGGGAATTTCTCTCACAAGGGGACGCTCCCCGATACGTCATCCCCTACCGCTCCACGGAATTCCTCGGCAAACTCGCAGAAGAAGCCGACGGCAGGCTCCACATCCTGGCGAACCCGGTGGAAATCAAGACGAGATTCGATGACAAGATAGCGTTCCGGCGCCAAGCGGTCGAAGCGGGGTTCGCCGTTCCCCCGGGGGACGTGGTGGCCCTGGGCGAACTCGGACCCAAACAACTTGATCAATTCGGGCCGGTCATGATCATTTCGGAGCGAATCGGCTCCTCGGGCAACCAGACGCACCTCATCGACTCATCCGAGGCGCTCGCGAACAAACGGGATGAACTCACCGAAAAACTGGGCCCCGATGCGCCGGTGATCGTGAGCGCGTTTCTGAGCGGCCCCGCCCTGGGAACGGCGGGGTTGATTTATGACGGGAAACCCCGGATGTCCCACCCTTCGGTGATGTTCACGGGAATTCCCGGCTGCTCCATGCACCGCTTCGACTATGCCGGAAGCGACTATGCGGCGTATCGGCTGGTTTCCGAAAGGAGCCGGCGAAAAATCGAGGAATTCACCCTGAAAATCGGAGAGTGGATAGCCCGTGCGGGCTACCGGGGGATATACGGCGTCGATTTCATCGTCCATCGGGACGAACCCTATGCCCTCGAACTCAACCCGCGCGTGCTGGGAACCACGCAACTGATGACCGAGCTCGAGGAAATACACGGCGACGCACCCACCACCACCTACTGGCATCTGGCCGAATTCCTGAAGCCGGGCGCCGCTCTCGACGCACACCGGGATTCGCTCGCCGAACTCGGCCGATCGGATTTATCCGGTTTTCAGCTTTTGATTCGAAACACGAGCCCTTCGAGAGCGCGAATCGGTTATTCGCTGGAACCCGGAATCTACACCGTCCAAAACGGGAGGCCCGAATTCATCCGGCGGGGTTATCGCCTGAGCGACGTTCAAGACCAGGATGAGGTGCTCGTCACTTGCTCTCCCCCGGCGAAAGGCACCATAGTAGAGCCGAGGGGAGCATTCTGTAAGCTCGAGGGCGTCTCATCCATCTATTATGAAGAGGGAGAAGAGCAGATATCCCCCGCCGCCCGGGAAATGATAGATACATTCACGCGCCGTCTCGCTCTTTCTCCCGCTTAGGACATGGTGAAAATTGAAACCGGACTTTTTCGCATCCACCGCCCGAGGATTGTTCCTGTCGCCTGAAATCCCGTATGCGTTCGATGCGGATTTCACGCCCGACCCCAGGGCCGTTCCCTCGAACGGAATCGCGCTGGGTGAAGTCGTCGCAGCGCCGAAGAACGCTCCCGTCGATCGCCTGGAAACACTCGAAGTCCTCCAGGGGACGCAAGATGCCTGGATGACGAGCGAAGCAAAATTGCGCGAAAAGATGAACGTGGTCGTTGTGATCGGCGGGCGATATGCGAATCGCAGCGTTTCGGGCCGTGAGCCGGACTCTCCCGCAGCACCCGGAACCGTGCTCGACCTGTTGAATGTCGGCGGCGTCTGCGGGATCCGCACGAACCCCGAAACGCCGTGCGTGAGAATAGAGGTGAAAGGGGGCGTCGCGCATCGAGGCGAACCCGCTCTGCTTTCTCATCTCCCCGTCATTCCCGATACCCGCTGCCCCGTGGATGAAGAGGGAGTTCCCTGCGCTCCCATCATCCTGGTCACCGGCTCCGATATGGACGTGGGCAAAACGACCTGCGCGTCTTCGCTCGCCTCCGCCCTGCACTCCTCGGGCATTCACGTTTCATACGTGAAACTCACGGGAACCGGCCGGATGCGGGACCTCATGCAAGTGAACTACGGAAGACCGCTCGGGTTTTTCGATTCCGCGAGACTCGGCTGGGATTTCGTCGATGCGGGCCTTGCCTCCACGTGCGGCGTCTCCAGGCACAAGGTCAGGCGATGCGCCCAAAACCTGCTACGCCACGCATGCGCCAAGGCGGAAATCGTCATCGCGGAACTGGCGGATTCTCCCTCCTCGGACGCCAGCCTTCACGTGGCGAGCGACCCCTGGGTCAAAGACTGGCTCTCGCGCAGAGGGTTGATCGTCTGCGCATGTGATACGCTGGAATCAACGCTCATCGTCCACTGGATCCGAAGCCACCTGGGGGTGGAGGAGGAAAACATGCTCATTTCCGGAAGGCTCGCCAACGAAGCGCACGCGCGCGAGGAGGCGTATCGTATGACGGGGATACGCGCCCTGAGCTGCATCGCCCCGAACCCCTCTTCCCTTGCGACCGACAATGCCGTGGGCGGCGCCATTGCGGACTGGGTGATCAAACACTTCATGCGCCAGCGCAAGTGGGTGTTTTAGGCATCGAGAACGAAACCTTGACCTCGCGCAAACCATCAAACCATCCCCGCATCGCGCGGGAACCCGCTCTCTACAATCTCACGCCCGATGCGAGCGGCGGCGTCTGGGACCTGTACCGCGTGAGCCGGGAGTTCGACTCGCCTGACGGCGATCTGAACGAAACGCTGATCGAAAGCCTCAACCTCTGGGCGTCGCGCGAACCCCGTTTCGCAGACTTGCGCATTCTGGAAGACGCGCCGCCCATTCGGCGTCCGGGAGAAATCCTTTTGCTGGACGGCTCCCCGAGCCGGCTCCCCCTCACCATGGAAACGGCGCGGGTGATGAGGGCGCACCTGAAACAACTCGGGTTGTCCATCCCCGTCAGGGTCCTGAACCGGCGGGAGGAACTGCTGGCCCGCGCCGCCAGAGCGCCGAAAGAGTTGCTCGTCATCAGCCAGACCGCCCAGAGAAGCCTCTACGACGCCACCCTCGCCAAGGTCCTGGAAGCCCGCGGAATCGTCGTCGCGCCGGGGTCTCTCACCGCCCCCGGCGGGCCGCTCTCCAACAAGAAAACCACGTACGAACTCCTGAACGGAAACGGGACGGACACGGAAAACCCCGAAGCGGGCGGTCCCGAGCGTCGCCTGACGGCCGCCTATGAAGTGGTGGAACTGAACGGAGGAAGACCTGCGGAGACCGCCGCCGCCATTCTGGAGAGGGCCTCCGCCCTGTCTCAAAAACGGGGGACGGGGACTTTCTTCGTCAAACCGCAGGAAGGCGGCGGGGGACGCGGATGCTTTCGGCTGGACGTCTACCCCAACGGGTTCGGATTTCCGGATTTGAGCAGACTCGGCGTCGCGGCGGACCACGCGATTCCCCTCCCCTTGTCTCTCGACGCGGAAAACCACGATCACCTCCAGGCGATGGACTGGCTCGTTCACCGCTTCCAGGAAAGCCCGGCGACCGCGAAAGCCTACGTCAAGACCCGAAGGGCGGGAGGCGGCGCTTCCCCGGACGTTTTGGGGCAGATGCTCAAAAACTGCGCGCCCAGACTCGAATCCGAACTGCGCGAAGCGTCCCGCACGCGTGAGGATTCGATTCGCCTCCTGGCGAGCGCCATCGAGAACTACGAGCAGGTGTTCGACGCGCGCTACCTTCCGCTGATATGCGACTGGATCGATTTCGGCCTGTTCAGCGTCCGCGTTCATCTGAGGCTCAGCCGCGAAGGGCCGGTCGTGGAAACGATTTACGCCAGACTCTTTCCGGTGGAATTCTCGGAGGATTCGGTCGGGGTCGTCGGCGTGGACAGCATCACGAACCGCACGGAGGGTGGCATGGAACTGAACCGCTACGCCCCTTTGGTTCCACCCCTGGTCGCATACGCGGGAGGCGCGGAGCACCTGTGCGAGAAGATTCGAGGCGCATTCGACGCGTTCGCGCGCTTTTTGTCTCTCCTCGGCCCCGAGGAGCGCGGCAGAGTGCCCGTTCGGGCCGAATTCGACCTCTCGCCGCTCAACGGCCTCATTGCCGAGGGCAACGCCGACCCCGTTCGCGCCCAATGCGCCAACAGCCGATGGGATAGATTCAGCCGGAACTGCGCGCAGTGGACGGAGGACGCCTTGTCGTTCTACTCATGGAAATCTCAAAAAGCCTAGGCTAGAATCAACAGCGCAAGTTCGCTTCCACTCCGGAGCTTCCGGGAGGCGATAATCTCACGAAGTATCCTCTCCACCGCTTGATAAGTGACCGGCATGAAGAAACTCCTCAAAAAAGTCTTCAACATCCAGGAAGAAGAGTTGCTCGTCTTCTCGGTGTTCTTTTTCTTCTATTTCCTGATCGGGATTCAGTTCTCCATCGGGCTCACCGTATCCGAAGCCCTGTTCCTCTCGGAAGTCGGCCCGGGTTTTCTCCCCTATATGTACATATTCAACGCCCTGATGATCATCTTCATCAGCACCTTCTACTCCTCGCTGACCGAAAAACTCTCGATTCCGGCGATGTTCAAGACCGTCCTGGTTTTTTTCATCGTGCTCGTTTTCGGCATCAAACTGCTCATCTTCGCGGATTTCCGCGCCTACGCGATGCCGATCGCATTCCCGCTTCTCCACACGCTGTTCGTCATGTTCACGAACATGCTGCCGAACAATTTCCGCGCCCTTTACGGGCAGTATCTCGACGTCCTGCAATCCAAACGGCTGGTTCCGATCATCCTGACCGGGGGACGCTACGGCGGCATTGTCGGCGGCCTCGCCATTCCGCTGCTCATCCCCATCCTGGGGAGCGTCTCGAATCTGCTCTATGTATGGATCGGCGCCATCGTCGTAAGCGTCGGTGTGGTGCAATACACCGAACGGCGGCTGAGAGACCACCTGATCGACGATGCGGGCCCCAAAAAGCGCAAAACAACCAAGACGGCCTCAAAAGGCGGCAATCTCGCGCTCATGCGGACGAACAGATACGTCTGCGCGTTCGCCCTGTTCAGCTTCATCGTGGTGATTCTCAGGAGTTTTCAGGATTTCCAATACAGCCTCGTATTCCGCGAAGTCTTTCCCGACCGCGCGCAACTCGCCTCGTTTTTAGGGTATTTCACCGCCATCGGGAGCGCCTTCTCCCTGCTCGTTCAGACGTTCATCACCCCGCGCATCATCAAGCGGCTCGGCCTGGGAACGGCGAACCTCCTCTACCCGCTCACGACCATCATCGGCCTCGCCGGCATGGCGATTTCGCCCGGCTTCTATTCCGCCGTCTTCTTGCGCTTCAACAACAAGAACCTCCAGGAATCGATTCGAAACGCCATCAACGCCCTGCTCTATAACGCCGTCTCCCCCTCGATCCGCGCGAGAGTCGGCGCGTTCGTCGCGGGCCAGGTGGTCGCCGTGGCCAGCATCGTCAGCGGCGTCGCCCTGCTCATCATCAAGCCCACCGGTCTCGCCCTCTTCCCCTTGAGCGCAGGCCAATTGGCGCTCATCTCCTTGTTCATCGCCTTCGCCTATCTGGCCGTCGGCTTCTTCGTGCGTCATGAATACGGCGCCGCCCTGCGCCGGATGCTCGAGGAGAGAAACTTGGGCCTGTTCCGCTACGCGCAGGAAGGGTTCGGCCCGGTTGACGATGAGAGCATGGCGATACTCAGGAAGAACATCCGCGAGGGGGACGATGATCTTTGCGTCTTCACGGCGCAGATGATGGCGGAAAGCGGCAGAAGCGAAATTTTCGGGATCATCCTCGAAGAAATCCCCCGGCGAAAAGGAGGGGCCGCGGCCGAGTTGCTGAAAATTCTCGCCAGGGCTCCCGGAGCCGATGAGGGCGAGAAAATGCGGCCCCTGCTGGAGGAATACCTCACCTGCGAGGAGCCGCTCCTCCAGTGCGCCGCCATGGATGCGGCGGAAAGCATCGGACTGACGGAGGAGACGGCGGAACTGGTCCACGAGAATCTGGAAAGCGGCTCCCCCGAAGTCCGGGCCCGTGCCGTCGAGCTGCTCGTCCGCTCGGACGATCTGTTCTGGCTCGCCAACGGCCTGCAAACCCTGCACCGGATGCTGAACGAAGAAGACGCGGCGGCCAGGGTCTGCGCCCTCAGGTGCATGGGAGAGCTTCAGAACCCGCGCTTCATCAGACGATTGATTCCCTATCTCTATCAGGACGAGGAGAAAGTCCGCGAAGCCGCCTTGGAGGCGATAGAAGTTCTGGCCATGAACCAGGGAGTCGATGAGGAGAGCATGGAAGAAGTCATCCGGGTGACCACCTCGGATGAGAGCGCGGCCATCAGGCGCAGAGGCGTCCGGCAACTGGGCAACAAAGGCTCGCGGGAGAGTTTCGAACGCGCCCTGACCGCTCTCTCGGACGTCGATTTTCTGGTGAGGCGAGAGGCCGTCGAATCGCTCAAGAACATGAAGCGAAAAGGAACCCTCTCGCTCGAAGGTTCCGGGGTACTTTCGTTTCTTGCTCCGCTTTTGTCCAGAAGCGCCGAAAACGGCTCCCGCGAAATGAGCGCGCAGGAAATCGTGGACTCCCTCTCGGGGTTCGCCGTGGAGCACCTGCGGGAAGTCTACGGCGTCATCAATCACCTCCACGTCATCGAACGCCGGGAAAACGCACCCGCCTTCACGATGCTGAGAAAAGCGCTTGAAGACGTCGTCGCGGAAAGACAACTGGTTTTGCTGGAACTATTGGGGGTGATTGGAGACGAGAAGACGGTGGATACCGTGTCGGAATCCCTCGCACGGGGCGGCTCCTCGTCGAGAGCCATCGCCATCGAAACGCTCTCGAACTTCTCTTCGGCCGGCAATACGAGAGTCCTGATTCTGGCTCTCGAACCTTTGCTGCTCGGCAGGTCGACCGCCGACAAGGTCTCCGAGGGCAGGAAACTTTGGGAGATACCCGAAGGATCGATTGACGAGGTGCTGACGACTTATATGGATTCCGAAAACGCGTGGCTCCAGGCCATCGCCGTCGACGCGGCGGGCAAACACCTCGAAAGCGAACCGGATGAGGCGACCGCCGAATGGCGCGCGCAATTCAAGGCGCGGGCCTCCGAGGGCGACCCCTACGTCCGCGAGGCGGCGGTCGTCGCAACGAGAATCATCGGGAAAGACGAAGACGAACTTGAGGCGTTCTTGAGAACCATGGAGAATGACGAAAGCCGACTGGTGCGCATCCAGACGCGCCGGGACCGCCCCCGAGACGGCGCGGTCGGCGAAATTCTACACGGACAGGAGAAATTCATGCTCTCGACCATCGAAAAAGCCCTGTTCTTGAAAGGCGTCAACATGTTCGAGACGTTGAGCGCGGACGAGTTGAAAATACTGAGCAACATTTCCAGGGAAATCCAGATACCGGAGGGAACGGTTCTCTTCGAACAGGGAGACCCTTGTGATTATCTCTACGTCATCGTGGACGGGGAAATAGAAATCATCCTCAACCAGGCGAACGGGGCGCCGAGGATTCTGGCCACGCTCGGTCCCCCGACCTCGTTCGGGGAAATCGCGCTTTTCGGCGATGAGGGCAGAAGCGCAGGCGCGCGAGCCAGCCGGGACACCTCATTGCTGGGTATCGAGAAAGAGCCCCTTCTCGAACTGATTCACGAGCACCCGACCATCTCCATCGCCATCATCGGCCAACTCGCCGGCATCATCAGAAGCCAAAACGAATAACTTCAGGCGAGGCGAATGCGGGGCATGAACACCCGCCGTCTCTTTCGGGAGGCGATTCGCGTTTTCAGCATATTCTCCCCGTATGCAGGCGGAATTATCTTAAGTCAAAACTACCCGCTCTGCGGTTGACGCCCGTCATGCCCGTACCTATAATCAGCCGGATTTTAGCCAAGAAACCCGGAATTTCCGCTCAAAATGCCGGTGGGGGAGCGTTTTTTCAAGATGCAAGGCCGAGACTTCAAACCTCCGGAAGAAAAAACCAGTCCGATTCCGTTTTTCATCCTGGGCCTCTTCATGGTCGCGGTGACGTTCTGGACCGTCTGGGACGAGGCGTTCACGCGCAGACCCTGGAAACAATACCAGAAACAGTTCAACGCCTATGAAAAAGCCCAGGTAGAGAAAGAACTCGACAGACTCAAGAAAACCACCGGCTCCGCGGTCGCCGAACTCGACAAGAAAATCGCCGCGCAAGAACAAAAACTCGCGGGCGACGAAGAACTCAAGCAACTGAAAGCAGAACTCACGAAGAGCGAACTCGACGCTTTCGAGAAAGTGCAGGAGCTTGGCTTCAGAAAAGCGCTTTTCGATCAGTCCTACTTCTATCTTCAGGAAGCCATCCGGCAAGGACATGACAAAGAAGCCGAGCAAACCGAAGTCGACGAGGCCAAGGCCCTCCTCGATGAGATAACGCCCGTCGCGGAGAAGGCCGAAGCCGACAGAGACGCGATAAAGGCAAAGATTGAGGCCAAGGAAAAAGAGCTGAAAACGCTCCAGGCGACGCGGCGAAAAGTGGCGGGCGACATTTCCTCCCAGGAGCGGCGGCTGAAAGGCATCTCCGCCCGTCCCTATGAGATCAGCCAGCTCGTCCTGCGCGAATATGAGCGCAACAACTTCAACGAACCCGTGATGAAGGTGGAGCGGTGCCAGACCTGTCACCTGGGCATCAACAGGGCGGGCTTCGAGGATGCGCCCCAACCTTTCCGCACGCACCCCAACAGGCGTCTTTATCTCTCGAAGCACGAATTCAACAAGGTCGGTTGCACGCTTTGCCACGGCGGTCAGGGAACGGCCGTCACCAGCCTCAATACGGCCCACGGCCACGTGCAATTCTGGGAAGACCCTCTTCTGCACGGCAGCGAAACGCAAACCAAGTGCAGAAGCTGCCACACCGAGATATTCAACATCCCCGAGGCGCCGCAAATCTCGCGCGGCATCTCCCTCACCCGGGAGTTGGGCTGTAACGGCTGCCACACCCTTCCGGGCACGGAAGGCCTGCGCAAGGTGGGGCCGGACCTCTCGAGAATCCAGGAGAAGGTGGCGCCCGACTGGCTCGTCTCCTGGGTCAAGAGGCCGAAAGACTACAACCCGCGCACCCGCATGCCCTATTTCAGCCTGTCGGACCAGGAAGCGCTGGACATCGCCACATACGTCTGGCGGCAGGGTCCGCGCAAGGTGGAACCGGCCGCGTTCCCGAATCTCGATGACGCCGCGCAGATCAAGCAAGGGAAATCCATCTTCGAAGAGGTCGGTTGCCTGGGTTGCCACATCCGAAACGAAAAAGACCTGGAACTCGGCCCCCCGCTCGAAGGCGTGAACGGCAGGCCCATCGTCTACCGCAACCGCGATTTCGCACCGGCGCTCCAGAACATCGGAGCCAAAATCCAGCCCGACTGGCTGTTCCGCTGGCTCAAGAACCCGAAAGCCTACTGGCACGACACCAAGATGCCGAGCCTTCGCCTCACGGATGAGGAAGCGAGTGCGGTCACTTCGTATCTCATCAGCCTCACTCCTGAGTCAAAACGGCCCAAGCCCCGGAAACTCGGCGATGAGGCCTCGTTCGAGCGCGGCAAGAAACTCGTGGCGACGCGCGGTTGCTTCGGCTGCCACGTCATCCCCGGCACCGAGAAGCTCTCCAAGATCGGGCCGGACCTGACGCGCTTCGCGGCCAAAAAACCCTTCGAGCTCTCCTTCGGCAACGTGGTCGACATGCCCCACACCTGGGAGGCGTGGACGTTCGGCAAGCTCAAGAACCCGCAACTCTACCAGACCGAGCGCGAGACGCTGCTCATGCCGAACTTCGACTTTTCCGATCCGGAGGTCTCCGCCATACGCACCCTGCTGCGCTCCATGACCCCGCACGGCGCGCCGCACAGCGTCCACCAGGTGCTCGACACCCGCGCCCGGCGAATCGAAAACGGCCGCCGGATGATCGAGAAATACAACTGCAACGGCTGCCACGTCATCGAGAACTGGGGCGGCGACCTGCTCAGGCGCTATGAGGACAAGACGAACGGCCCGCCCCTGCTGAACGGCGAGGGAAGAAAGGTGCAGCCCGATTGGTTCTTCGGCTTCCTGCGCAACGTCGTGACGCTGCGGCCATGGCTCAAGGTGCGGATGCCCAGCTTCCAGATGCCCGAGAAAGATGCTGCGGCTCTCGTGGATTACTTCGCCGCGCTGGACTCGAAACTGAATCCCTATATCCATTTCGACGCCAAGAGCGTGAGCGCGGAAAACCTCCAGGCCGGCAAAAAGCTCTTTGCCATGGCCGAATGCCTGGCCTGTCATGGAGAATGGCCGCCCCCGCCGGGGCAGGAACCGCCTACGGCGCCGAACCTGCTTTTCTCCAAGAATCGACTGCGTCCCGACTGGATAGTCGATTGGCTGATATACCCGGGCAAAATCCAGCCGGGAACCAAGATGCCCAACTTCTTCGAGGGCGCAGGCTCCCAGTCTGAAATCATCAAGGGCGTCCGGGGCGAGAAGGAAGACGACCTGTTCATCTACGAACTCGAAGCCACGGAAGAAGTCGAGTTGCCGGAAGAGCAATTCGCCACCCTGCGCGTCGGGGGCGCCACGCACCTCGTGAAGGTGGCGGAAATAGATGAGAAGAAGATGACCATCTCCTCGCCGGTCGATCTCGGAAAAACCATCGGAAAGGCGACGATAGAGAGCCACGGCGAGCCCATCGACGAAGAACTCTTGGGCGGCGACGCGTACCGGCAAATCCGCGCGATGCGCGATTACCTGATGATCGAGACGAATTTCCTCAAGCCCGGCGAGTCCAGCGCGAAGAACGAAGCGCCTCAAACCGGGAAGCCCGAAAAGGAGGCTGAGGCCGAACAGGCCGAAAACGACGCTTCGTCCGGCTAGACCTCAATTTCCCGCACAAAAGAAGCGCCTCGCAAGGGGCGCTTTTTTATCGCATCTTCCGCCTCACGCGCTCCTCGCCCACGCGCCTGTGGGCCGCGCGTATCACCTCTGGCAGACGGAACCGGGAAGTGGCCGCCAGTACCCAGTGGACAGAATCTTCGATGTCGATGAGGTGGCCGGGAGATACATAGACGGGCTTCACCCCCCGCCTCGTCCTGAGAACCGCGCCTATCTTCCGCCCATCAGGTGAGAGCAGGTATCGCCAATCCCCTTTTTCCTCTCCCAACGGCTCGGCGGCGTCGCCGAACAGGCGGCTCTTAGCGCATCCGATGGAAGGCGCGCCCAGGCGAAGTCCCAAATGCGAGGCGATACCGAGTCCTCTGGGATGGGCCGTGCCCTGCCCGTCGAAGATGATGAGATCCGGCTTTACCCTCAAGCCCAGATAGGCTTTTTCGAGCAAGAACCCCTCCCGGAAAGAGAGCAGCCCCGGCACGTAGGGGAACCGCAAATCTCCACCATGGAACGATTCGTCGACGGGCCGCATGTCCGGCCAGGAGAAAACGACCATTCCTCCTACTCCGAACCGCCCGCGCCACCCGCATGAGATATCGGCGCCCGCGATCGTTTTCGGCGCGGCGGACAGCGGATGCAGAGCCAGGCGTTTTTCAAGCGCCTTTTGGAGGCGAACCGCTTCGGGGGGCGCGATCTCCCAGGAGTGGTGGAGCAAGTCAGTCATCGATCCGTCATCGATTCTTGAAGGGGCGATAGGTTTCAGCGTCATTCGCCCTGGTCATGAGACAATCGGGGTGCGCGTCATTACGCCGAAACGGCGGGAAAGAGTCCTACTCCGTGGGAATCTGCGGAACCTTCCCCTTGACCGGGGCCACCTCGGGCGCGATGCGGTTGACGGAGAAGATATATTTTTCGCCGCGAACCTTCTTGAGGACTTCGTTGAGTTGGGCCAGATCATGCACCTGCACGTCCAGGCGTATCTTCGCCTTGTTCCCGAAGGTCTCGGCCTCGACGCGCGAGATGTTCGCATCACAAGTCGCGATGTCGGCGCTCAGGCTCGCCAGCACGCCCGGCCTGTCGCGCGCCTCGACGACGAGCGTCACCAGGTGCATCTGATCCTTGTCGACTTCGCCCCAGGCGACTTCGACCAGGCGCTCCTGATCGTCCATCAACGCCTTGATGTTGGGACAACTCTCGTTGTGCACCGTCACGCCGCGTCCGCGCGTGATGAAGCCCACGATCCCGTCGCCCGGGATCGGCTGGCAGCATTTCCCGTAACGAATCAAAACGTCGTCCTGGCCCTTGACGAGGATGCCCGATTTGTTCTTGTGGCGGCTCACGCGGCTCACGAGACGCCTGAGACGGGAGTTCTCCCGCTTCTCCCGCTCGCGCACGAGTTGCTCGGGCAACAGCTTGTGCACCACCTGCCGCGCGGATACGCGCCCGAAACCTATGGAAATCAACAAATCCTGATCGCTTTGCGCCCCGAAGGACCGCGCCACCCCTTTCAATTCCTTCGGCTTCATGTACCCCGCGACTTCCTTCTTCTCCACGCACCGCTCCAGCTCATTTTCGAGCAACTCCTGGCCGAGCGTGAGGGAGCGCTCTTTCTGCTCCTGTCTTATCCAGTTTCTGATTTTCTGCTTCGCCCGGGCGGTGACGACGAACTTCAACCAGTCCGCACTTGGCCTGCGGTGCGGATTCGTGATGATCTCGACGATGTCGCCGTTCTCGAGCAGCGTGCTGAGCGGCGTAATTTTTCCGTTGACCTTGGCGCCCACGCAACGGCTCCCCACCTCGGTGTGGATGGAAAAAGCGAAATCCACCGGCGTCGCCCCGCGCGGCAGGCTCTTCACCTCGCCCCGGGGCGTAAAGACGAACACCTCGTCCTGGAACAGGTTCACCTTGACGGAGTCGACCAGGTTCCTGGGGTCGGACTCCTCGTTCAGGCTTTCCACGATTCTCCGGATCCACTCGAACTTGTCGGCCATGCCGTCGTCGGTCTCATCGCCCTCCTTGTACTTCCAGTGAGCGGCGATGCCCTCCTCCGCCACCCGGTGCATCTCCTTCGTGCGGATCTGGAACTCCACCCGCTGGCCCTCCGGCCCCACGATGGTGGTGTGGAGGGATTGATACAGATTCGCCTTGGGAAGGGCGATGTAATCCTTGAAGCGTCCGGGAATGGGCGTCCACGTGGAATGCAGGATTCCCAATACGGCATAACAATCCTTCATGGAATCCACGATGATTCTCACGCCGCAAATGTCGTACACCTGGTGGAAATCGAGGTTTTGCGTCTGCATCTTCTCGTAGATGCTGGAGTGGAGCTTGAATCTGGCGGAGGCATCGCCTTCGATGCCCTCCATCTCTAGAATCTCCCTCAATCGCTCCATGACGAGTTCCATATACGCTTCGCGGTCTTCGAGGCCGTCGCGGAGCATCTCGTCGATCTCCAGGAATTCCTTGGGATGCAGGTGCTTGAACGCCACGTCCTCGAGCGCTCCCTTGAGCCACCCGATGCCGATGCGGTTGGCGAGCGGGGCGTATATTTCCGCCGTCTCACGCGCAATGCGCTCTCTGCTTTTCTGGGGGAGATGGTGGAGCGTCAGCGCGTTGTGGAGCCTGTCGGCGAGTTTGATGATGATGACGCGAATATCCTTCGCCATGGCGATCAGCATCTTGCGGTAGCTTTCCGCCTGGCGGACCTGCGTGTTCGAAACGTCGATTTTCGCGAGTTTCGTGACGCCGTCCACGAGTTCGGCGACGTCCTTTCCGAAATGCTCGTCAATTTCCCCGAGCGTGGTGGCGGTGTCCTCCACGGTGTCGTGCAAAAGCCCCGCGCATACGGTTTCGGGGTCCTGGCGCAACTCCGCCAGAAGCCGGGCCACCTCCAACGGATGGGATATGTAGGGCTCGCCGGAAATACGCGATTGCCCCTTATGAACCTTCGCCGTGTAGATATAGGCCTTGGTGAGCAAGTCCGAGCAGTCCGGCGAGTATTCCTCGACCAGATCGACGATGTCCATGATCCGGGCGGGCGGGCGTGACGTCAAAACTGGAGGCAACGAATTTCCTCCTCTTTCGACTTGCTCGGCCTGATGGCGAAAAAGAGCAAAATCAGGCTCTTTCGATGAATATAGAGCCACTATCCAGGAAAACGCTACCTGAGCACCCACACAGCGTCAAGGAGTTCGCTCAATAAAAAAGCTCCCCCGATTCCGGGGGAGCCCTGGTGTGATACGCCTCGTCTTAATACGCGCGAAGCGGCGAGGTGACGAACTCGTGCATGAACGGCGTCATGTATTCGGATTCGTCCTCGTGCTTGGGCACGATGATCGCCCCCTTGTTGCAAATCTCCTCGCACAGACGGCAGCCGACGCACGTGGACTGATCCACCACGGCCACCGCGCTGTGGTCGCGCTCCACGGAGGAGGGCGCCATGCGAATGCAGTCGAACGGACACACGTCCACGCACCAGATGCAGCCCGTGCAGTTTTCTTCGAGCACGAACGCCTTGGGCATCTCCTTGTGCTTGATGTTCTTGATGATGTCGCCCGTATCGTCCTGTATGGCGAAGGCCGGACAGTACTTGCCGCACACGCCGCAGTCGATGCAGAGCGTGGGGTCGATCTTGTAGATCTCGCGCGGCTCGCCCGTGATGGCCTTCGTGGGGCAGACGGGTTCGCACACGGAACACCCGATGCAAGCGTCGAAGATGAAATGCGGCATATCAGCGCCTCTTGAATGACTTGAATCACAAAGGGCGACGCGCCGGCTCCACGCAATAACTCCGGCGACATACTCTCGATATCAAAGATATATCCATTCCGCGCGCCGGTTGTCAAGGCGTATCGCTGGTGAAACAGCTGATATGCGGGAGCGAAACCCCTGATTCTCTTGCCCTCGGCCCGGATTTGCGTCAGAATACCGGCGTTGCTCATTTACCGCCAATTCGACCGAAAAGGATTCGAGATGGAAAATTTCCTGCTCATTCTGACGAAACCCGACAACATCCCCATCGCATTCATGATTCCCCTTGTGGCGTTCTTCGTCTGGCTGGCCATCTCACAAGGCCTCAGACACGACAGGCTCATCAAAAAGGGGAAAAAAGACGACGTCTACGACGAGATGATTCGATAAGCGCTTTGCTCATTCACTCGAACTCATCACTCAGCTTCACCAACTACCGTGTACGGACCCTTGAATTCCGGATGTTTACCTCTATCGCGACGCCCTTTCTCTTAACTGTCCTCTGGATTCCGGCATGTTAGAACTCATCTTCGTCGCGCTCATCCTGGGATTCATCACCATACTGTTCGTCAAGCGAACGACCTCGAACATCGCGCTCGAAGCGGATGCCGAACAGACCAGGAACGATTCTGAAATCGAATCCCTGCGTCAGATGTCTCCCCAGGCGTTCGAGCGCATGCTCGTGGACTTGCTCGAAAGCATGAACATGCGCATCGTCGAGATTCACTGGGTGAACGAGGAGGAAATCGACATCCTCGCGCACAACCCCGCACCCATTCTCGGGGGCGACTACATCATCCACGGCATTCTCGTGCCCGAGGGCGACTTTGTGAACTCGATACGGGTCATCGGCCTCTCCGACACCGTGCGCGCCGAAAGGGCCTTGAAGGGAATCCTGATCTCGACGGGATATTTCACCGAAGAGGTGCAGAAATACTCCGAAGGCGCTCCCATGGAGCTCATCAACGTCGCGAAACTCCGCGAGATACTCCACGCCCACGACATGGCCTGGCCCGGTGCGGAGTGATTCTCCTGTTCCAGTAAAAGAATGCGCCAAAAGAGAAAACGCGCGATAAACACGTAGGGACAGGCCCCCGTGCCTGTCCAGCCGTTGCGCCATCCGATAAAGGACAACCACCGGGGGTTGTCCCTACAAAAACGAGACATTCGAACAAAAAAAGCCGCCTCCATGAGGAAGCGGCTCAACAATTATTCTTTGAAGTATCAGGCGATTTCTGCGGCTTCAAGTATCCCCTACGCCAAAAAATAAATCACGCCCGAGACGACGAGCAGGGCCACCGCGGCCACCTTCACGCCACAGGCGTCCCACCAGAGATGTTTACGCTGTCTGTCCTGAACCATCTTCTCCGCTCGGGTTGAGAAAACCTAGATGTTGAACCAGGGCGTGACGAGCACGTATTTGACGTTGAGCCCGATGCGCAGGACCATTTTCGCCACGATACCCATCATCGTCATGTTGAGCGACGCCTTGATGAGATAGCGCACCAGGCCCACGTTCTTCATGCGCTCGCGCCGCCAGATGTAGTAAGCCGGTATGGTGGCGTACCAGAGCAGGATTAGCACTGTGCCGCACGCCGCCTGGCCCCAGTAGCTCCTGAAGCCCAGCATGTATGGCAGGTCCACGTTCGTCAGGGCCACGACCTTGTGCGGGTCCCAGTACTCCCAGGGCATGAAGAAGTTCCACCCCGGCCCGCGCAGGAAGGTTCCCTGCACCACCATCCACACCCACAGGACCAGAAACCCGAACAGGAAGGTGAAGATGGCGAATCTGCGTTCGTGGAAAGTGTAGTAGCCGTTCCCCTTGGGGTTCACGTCGATGAAGGGGATGGCCATCAGGCCCACGATGATGAGGGTGGGCAGCACGACGCCCGCCATCCACGGGTCGAAATAGACGAGCAACTCCTGAAGGCCCAGGAAATACCACGGCGCCTTCGAAGGGTTCGGCGTGACGGAAGGGTTCGCGGGCTCTTCGAGCGGCGCGTCGATAACGATGGACCACACCACCAAAAATATGGTGATGATGATCGCGCACATGAACTCCAGGCGCGTGAGGTAGGGCCACACGTGAACCTTGTCGTTCACCCGCTCCCAACTCGTCTTGGCCATCTCATCGGCAGAGCCGACTACCCTGTCTTCCTTCGCCAATGTTCTCGCCCTTCCCTTTTATGCCACGAAACCTACAGGGGCCCTGAGATGCCCCCGTCTTTTCGGATTCTCCAGAAATGCACCATCATCAGGATCGCCGCTATCAGCGGAACGACGATGCAATGCAGCACGTAGAAGCGCAACAGCGTGGGCGGACCCACGATGGTTCCGCCCAGGAGTGCGGAGCGCGCGTCGAAGCGCGGCGTCACGCCCACCATTTCGGCGAACGGGCCCTCGGACCCCAGCAGAGGCGTGGCCCGCGCCATGTTGGTTCCGACCGTCACCGCCCAGATGGCGAGCTGATCCCAGGGGAGCAGATAGCCGGTAAAGCTGAGCAGCAGCGTGAGCGTGAGCAGCAGCACTCCGATGACCCAGTTGAACTCGCGCGGCGGCTTGTAGGAGCCCGTCATGAAGACGCGCAGCATGTGGAGCCACACGGCGATGACCATGGCGTGCGCCGCCCAGCGGTGCATGTTGCGCATGAACATGCCGAAGGGGGCGTCGAATTCGAGGTATTTGATGTCCGCGTAGGCGTACTCGCCCACGGGCCGGTAGTAAAACATCAAGACCACGCCGGTGACGACGAGGTAGAGGAACAACAGGAACGTCACCCCGCCCATGCACCACGTGAAGCGGATGCGGATGGCGTGGCGCCTGATTTTCGTGGGATGCAGGTGCAGCCAGAGGTTGTCCACGACCATGAGAACGCGGTTTCTCGGCGTGTCCTCATACCCGTGGCGGAACATCGACCTCCATACCTGGGAGTCGAGCACACTGCGTTTCACCTGATCCAGGTTCAAGCGTTCTTTCAAACTCGGCATCTAAAAACCCCCACGAACTCGCGTCGAACGAATAAATAAGCCCTTATACTAAATAAAGAGAAAAGCGCCCGGGTCGTCCCATTGCCCTTTCTCGTGGAGAAACAGCTTGCCCTTGTCAATCAACAGTTGCCCATCCTCGGCCAGGCCGATTTTGAGCCTCTCGAGCGGCCTCGGGGCCGGTCCCTCGAAGTTGATGCCGCTTCGGCGGAACCCGCTCCCGTGGCACGGGCATTTGAACTTGTCCTCGGAGCCCAGGTACTTCGGCGTACATCCCAGATGGGTGCAAATCGCGCTCAGGGCGTAGAAGCCATTCTGCTCGCGAATGATCCAGACGCGCTCGCTGTTCACGTAGCGGGTGTCCACCACGCCCACGGCGTAATCCGCCGGGTCCCCCGCCTTGAACTCGGTGGGCGGTTCGAACAGAACGCGCGGGAACATGAATCGCAGGAAACCGATCAGCGCGACGTTGATGGCGCCCAGGACGCCGAGCCACCCCGTGTAGTTCATGAACCGCCTGCGGTCGATGAACGGCCTTTTCTCTTTCGCCTCCTCCTCGTAATCGGCAGGCAGCTTCACCGGAGGGGCTTTCAAGCGAGTGTTCATGCGGACTCTGCACTCCCGTTTCGAGACTCGAACCACCTTTCGACTTCGCGCATCCCAAAGCCTGTCGACTACCAAGCGTCGCGCGGAGGCATTATCCCCGATAACGACGGATAATGAAACCGATTCGCTTGGTTTCGCCACGGGCGGCGCATGGCCTCGCCGGACGCTGAGACCATCAGGATTTGAGCTATTGCCAAGGTTCTTATTACGGGCGAAACCGCCTCGTGTCAAGAGCGGATGCGCGTTTCTCGACGGATAGAATGAGTTTTGCGAACTTGTGGACGGCTTTCTTCTCGAATACGATAAAGTATGAGAAGAAACAGGAGAAATTGCACTGTTTCATGAATCCACGGGAGCAGCTCTGTAGGGACAGGTCGCGACCTGTCCCTACAGAGCACCTTGCATCCATAATCAGATTCTTGTTTGTCATTCTGATATTCACTGGAATGACGGTTATTCAATTGCAGGGGCGGTTCGCGAACCGCCCCTACGAGAATCTGCGCCAATCGAATCAAGGCGCGATCGAGAATCACTCGCCCCTACAAACCCGCCCTGTTGTTCTCCCTGACGGCTCTATTGACCACGTTCACGGGCCATTCGCCGGAAAGCACACGCCGCACCTCGCCCGGCGCGCCTTGTTGCAGGCCCACCATGGACTCCTCGCTGTACCAGGCCGCGTGGGGGTTGATGATGACGTTCTCGCGCCCCCGCAGAGGGTGCGGGTCGGGCAGGGGTTCGGGGTCGGTCGTATCCAAGGCGCAGCCTGCGATTTCGCCGGAATCGAGCGCGCGCACGAGGGCGTCGGTATCGATAATAGGGCCGCGCGAGCAGTTGATGATGACGGCGGTGTTCTTCATCTGCGAGAACGCCGCATCGTTCATCATCCCGCGCGTCTGGGGGATGAGCGGCGGATGGATGGAGACGAAATCGGCCTCGGCGTACATATCGGCCAACTCATCCACCTTCTCGCCGGGCGCGTCGAACTGGCCCTGCGCCACAAAGGGGTCGTTGAACAGCACCCGCATCCCGAACGATGCGGCGCGGGAGGCCACCATGCGGGCGATGTTCCCGAAGCCCACGAGTCCCAGCGTCGCGCCCACGAGGCGGAACATGGGCTTGCCCGGCGGGACCGCCCACTCACCCGCGCGCACCCGGCGATCGTAAAACACCACCTTCCTCGCCGATGCGAGCAGGAGCGCCATCGTGTGCTCGGCAACCTCCTCGATGCAGTAGGTAGGGTTGTTCGTGACGATGATGCCCGCCTCCGTGGCGGCGTCTAGATCAATCGTGTCCACCCCGATGCCGTAGCGCGCGATGATCTTGCAATCCGGCATCCCCGCCATGTCCTCTTTGGTGATGGGGCCGGCGTAGGTGTTCAGGATCGCGTCGCAATCGGCGGCTTCCGCCAGAAATTCCGCGGGCGTCTTCGTCTGCATGGCGACGATGTCGGCCAGCTCGCCCAGAATCTCGTTCTCCACGTCCAAAGATTCCCAGACGTAATCGGTCAGGACGACTTTCGCCTTGTCCGGCATGTTGTTCCCCTTTTGTTGGTATCCATGATGGCCTGAAAATTTACTGCGCGATGCTATCCCACGGGCATAAGGGAATCAAGGCTTTGGGCGCATTCCTTGACCGCGTGAAAACCCTGTAATAGCCTTTTTCACGGTTTCCCGTTTCCAGAAGGCGGAGAGCGAATGGCCGACATCGACTCGTTCAGGCTTAAGCCCGAAGACTGCCTCCTGCTCATCGTCGACGCGCAGGAGAGGCTCATGTCCGCCATGGCCGAAGACGTGCGCGCGCAGGTCGTCGAACGCATCCTCACTCTGGCGGAGGCGGCGGCGCGACTCGATTTCCCGATCCTCGTCACCGAGCAATACCCAAAGGGACTCGGCCCCACCCTCTCCGAGGTGGCGGAGAAGGTGCCGGGGTTCGCCCCCATCGAGAAGATCGCGTTCAGCTGCTGCGCCGAGGAGACGTTCCTCCCGCGCCTGCACGAGACGGGCCGGACGAAGATACTACTCACGGGTGCGGAGACGCACGTGTGCTGCTACCAGACGGCGCTCGACCTGCTCGATAACGGCTTCATCGTCCACGCGGTGGCCGACGCCACCTGTTCGCGCTCGAAGCTGAACTGGCGGACGGGCCTCTCGGCGCTCGAACGCGCGGGCGCCATCCCCGCCACGACCGAGCAGGCGCTCTTCGAGCTTCTCCGCGTGGCGGGCACCGAGGATTTCAAATTCCTCTCGAAACTGATACGTTAGGTCCTACGCCCACCTAAAATTTGTAAGCCCCCTAAGAAGGATTCGCCGCAAATGGCGTCAGCATCTTCAAAAACGAGCGTCGGCGTCGTGTTCGGCGGCCGCTCGACCGAGCACGAGGTGAGCCGCAACTCGGGCCGGGCCATCATGGCGGAACTCGATTCCGGGAAATACGACGTCCACCCCATCCTCATCACGAGGTCGGGGGCATGGATCGCCCTCCCCGCCCCCGATGCGCCGGAAGATGCGGGCGAGGAAGTTCTCTTTTCGGGCACGCCGGGCGAAGCGCCGCTCCGGTACGCCGGGAGCGGTGAGCGCCTCGCTATCGACGTCTTCTTCCCCATCATTCACGGCACCTTCGGGGAGGACGGCACGCTGCAGGGCCTGTTCGAGCTGGCGGAGGTTCCCTTCGTGGGTTCGGGGTGCGCGTCTTCCGCCGTCACGATGGACAAGGCCGTCGCCAAGGCGGTGCTGCGCGCGGCGGGACTGCCTGTTCTTCCCGCGCTCACGCTGTTCCCGGAAACTTGGGGTGCAGACCGCGACGCCCTCTGCGAGGAGGCGGCTTCGAAGATCGGCTATCCCCTCTTCGTCAAACCTTCCTCTTCGGGCAGCAGCGTCGGCGTCCATTTGGTGGAGAGTCCCGATGATCTTCAAGACGCCGTCGCCGACTCCTTCCGCTTCGACAGCAAGGTATTGATCGAAGAACACGCGCAGGGCCGCGAGCTCGAGTGCTCCGTGCTCGAAGGCCCCGCTTTGGGCGAATTCCTCGCGAGTCCGATCATGGAGATCACGACGCGTTCGGGCTGGTACGACTACGAGGCGAAGTACGAAGAGGGGCGCGCGGAGTTGATCATCCCCGCGCCCGTGGAGGAATCCTTGGCCGATCACACCCGCCTCTACGCGCGGAGCGCGTTCAGCGCGCTGGGCTGTTCGGGACTCGCCCGCGTGGATTTCTTCTACCGCGAAAGAACGGGCGAACTCTACATCAACGAGGTGAACACCCTGCCCGGCTTCACGCAGTTGAGCGGGTACCCGCGCATGATCCGCGCGGCGGGCGTCTCCTACCCCGAAATGCTGGATCGGCTCATCAGTTGCGCGAGGGCGCGCCACGAGAAGCTGCAATCCCGGGAATACGACAGAAACGCCTAGCGAACATGGTTTTACCGGGGCTGTCGAGAAAGCCCCTCAAGGAGGAAGGGGCACCTGCGCCTTGAAAACCAACCCCCCTACCCCCCCTTGTCAGGGGGGCAAAAAAACAAAAGCCCTCTACCGGCGTCGGGCGCCGCCTTTTCATACCCCCCTGACAAGGGGGGGTAGGGGGGGGTGCCTTTATCCCCTAAGGAGGGGGGCTTTTTCGACAAACCTCTCCGTCAGCTTTTCAGACAATCATCGAGAAACTCGAACGCCCGCTCCTCGGCCCAGTAGACCGGCGCGCGGGGGTTGCCGCCCGACACGAAGCCCACGTGCCCGCCGCTTTTCAGCAAGACGCCGCTCAGCCATTCGGATTCCCCGATTTCTCGATGGGGAAACACGTGGGGCGGCACGATGGGGTCGTTCTCGGCGGAGAGAATGAGCGTTTTCACTCGGATTCGGGGCAGATACGGCGAGGCGTCCGCTTGCTCGTAATAATCCAGCTCGTCCCGGAACCCATAGAGCGGCGCGATGACGAGGCGGTCGAAACGGTGGAAAGTCCGCGCGCGCCGAACGCCATCGATGTCGATGAGGCCGGGGTGCATTTTCGAGAAACGCTCCGCTTTTTCCTTCACACTGCTCAACAGATGCCATTTGTAGAAATAACCCGGCAAGGAATCGAGCACTTTCGCGCACGCGGCGGGCCCTATGCTCGGGGAAATACTGGCGGCCCCGTGTATGCGGGGCGAAACCTTATCGCCGCATTCCCCCAGCCATTTCAGCAGGACGTTCCCTCCCAGAGAGAAGCCCGCCAGAACGAGCGGCCCGCTGAACCTCTCCAGAATCCGCCCTACCACGAATCCCGGGTCCCCCGTCTCCCCGCAGTGGTAGAATTTGGGATTGCGGTTCGGCTCGCCGCTGCAGGAGCGGTAGTTCAGCGCCAATGTCCGCCAGCCGAGCGCGCACGCCCTCCCCGCCGCCCCGCGCACGTAATGGGAATCGGCGGAACCTTCCAGGCCGTGCAGGACGAGCAGCGTCGGGGCGTCCGGTTGATCCGAATCGAGAAAATCAACGTCCAGAAAATCGCCGTCGGGCGTATCCCAGCGCTCGCGCCGCCAGTCGACCCTCGGGTGTTTTCTCAAACAATATCCCCACGTGCTCTGGAGGTGACGCCCCCGGCAGAACCACGCCGGGCGGAAAGGCGGGGTGGGCGAAGAAGCGTTATTTTTCATGCCGCGCGTGAGGGAGATGTTACATAAGTCGGATGAACAGGGGTTTGGCAAGAACGACGAAAGAGCAAGATAGATTCCCCCTTGGGGGTCATTACTTCCTAATAAAAGGGGAAATTTACTCCCCCCTTGAGGGTTTTGTCACTTCTTGCAGAAAGGAAAGAATCAACTCCCCCCTTGAGGGGGAGTCGCAGAAACCAAGCCCTTAAGGGCGAAGGTTGATGCGGTGGGGGGACATGCCACAGAAAAAAACTCCCCCCACCGATTCGGTTTCGGGTTTATACCCTCACCTCATCGACTCCCCCTCAAGGGGGGAGTGAAGTTCATTCCCTTCTCGTTTGGCTCCATACGCCGAACGCGGAATCACGATTTTTTCAACAACCCCTCTCCCCGGAGGCGCGGATCAGGCGTCCTGATCGAGGAACGCTCGATAGATATCCTCACGGTGCGTCGGCGGGTCGAAGCGGTATTCCTGTTCGTATTTCTGCGCCAGCACCTGGTAGAGGCCCAGCGAATTGCAGAAAAACGCGTTCGACGAACATACCAGCCAGACGCGGTAGATCCGGTAGGTGCGCTCGCCGACCAACTCCTTGATGCGCTCGGCGTTCTCCTCGAATTTCTCGTACCAGTGCTTGCACGTCCGCGCGTAGTGGAGCCTCAGATTCTCCACGTCGAGGATCTCCCAGCGCGCGAGTTCCATCACGTCCTGGATGTGGGAGATGTTGTCCATCTCCCCGTTGGGAAAGACGTTTCTCAGCAGAAATTCGTTCTGGCTCGTGGGCTTCCAGAACTTGTTCGTCGTGATCCCGTGGTTCAGGAACAACCCCCCGTCGCGCAGGCGGTTTCTCACGGAAGAGAAGTAGCTCATGTAGTTCGCGATGCCGACGTGCTCGATGATGCCGATGGCGGAAATCTTGTTGAACGTCCTCGATTCCGGGAAATCACGGTAATCCATGTGGTGGATCTCGCACCTCTCCTCGACCCCCTCACGGCGCGCCCACTCCTGGCCCCACTTGGCCTGCTCGCGCGAGAGCGTGACGGCGGTGGCGTTCACGCCGTAGTGCTTCGCCGCCCATATCGCGAGCGAGCCCCACCCGCAGCCGATGTCGAGATAATCCTCGCCGGGGGAGAGCCTGAGCTTCCGGCAGACGAGGTCCATCTTGTCGCGCTGCGCCTGGGCGAGGTCGCCGTCGGGCGTGCGGTAATAGGCGCACGTGTAGAGCATGTTCTCGCACAGGAACTGCTCGTAAAACTCGTTGGAGAGGTCGTAGTGGTGCGATATCGCCTCTGCGTCGAATTCTTTTGTCCGCTCTTTTACCATGGCCGCCTCAATGTTTTGTTCATCCGATCCCGAATGCGCCTTCCAGAACCAGCCGGCGTCTGAGCCATGCGTTGCCGCAAATGAACTTCGCCACGCCGAAAAGAACCTTATCGGGAAGACGATCGACCAATTTATCGAACAACCCTTCCCCGCCGCCTCCGTACTTCTCATAAAGCGCCTCGCCGTATTCCGCGAGGCCCTTCCCGGTCTCGAGATACTGAACCGCGGCCTCGGCCGCCATCCTGGCGCTATGAACGGCGGGGCCGATGCCCTCTCCGCTGAAATCCTTGGCGAGCCCTGCGGCGTCGCCGATGAGCGCGAAGCCATCGCCCGCCGGCCTGCGGACGTGCACCCGGTGCACCGAATAGGCGTGGCCCCGGAATTTCGTGAGTTCCATTCCGGCGGGCAGCCTGCCCGTCTCCCGGAATTTTGCGAGCAGGATTTCGAGGCGCTCGTGGACGCTCGGCTTCTTGCCGATGCAGCCCACGCCGATGTTCAAAAAGTCCCCTTTTGTGAAATACCACGCATAGCCCTTGAAGTCGGGCTCGGCGAACAACTCGGGCAGACCGTAATTCGGCGCCAGGGCGCGGAGCTTCTCGGCACCCACGTTCGTCTCGCTCTCCTGCGTCAAGACGACCGATTCTTCCGAGGAGACGTCGCCGAACGCCCTCGCGACCGGGCAGGTGTGTCCGCCCGCACCGATGACGACGGGAACATTTATTTTTTCATCACCTGTATCCACCCTCATTCCATCAGCCGTTTTCTCCACGCCGCGGACGCGGACGCCCTCGCGGACTTCCGCGCCCTCTTCCTGCGCGCGCCTCAGGAGCCAGGTGTCGAACTGGCTCCTGATGATCCCGTAGCTCGCGGGTTCGCTCCACCTCGTCTCGAGCAGCTTGTCGTCATAGCCGACGAACACGCTCTGGAACGGCTGTATGGTGTGGGGGTATTCAGCCGGGTTCAATTGCAGGTCGGCCATCACCTGCTTCGTCACCCAGCCGGCGCAGAGTTTGACGCGCGGGAAGGTGGCCGCATCGAGCACGAGGACGCGGCGGCCGCGCTTGGCCAACTCCCAAGCGGCCGTGCTGCCCCCCGGGCCCCCTCCGACGACGATGACTTCGGGCGCGCTCATTCGGATAGCTTCCAGATGCGGAGGGCGATCTTGAATTTCTGAATCGTGCCCAATTCGACCGTCTCCATGCTGTCGGCCACTTTCATGACTTCAAACAGATCGCCCTCGACGTCGATGACCGAATCGCAATAGGCTTCCGCGAAGGCGTCCGCGCTGGGGTTCAGCATGACGCGCTTGAAGGCGTCCAGCGAGGGAAACGCCACCTCGATGGCCAGCGCCTCGCGGCCCACCGGGAGCGTCGTCCCGTCCCACAGGCGGAAGCTGAGGCCGTAGTCGAGACCGCCGAAGACGTCACGGAGAATCCCGGCGGCGCCCGAAGCGGCGGAACTATTTTGCGCGGTAGATCTATCCATGACTTCATCCTCCGATGCGGTATCCAAAGGGGATGATCGTTCGACGGGCGTTCTTGCTTGTGACTCGTTCATGGCCTCGTGCAGCGGGCGAAAACCGAACTCGAAATACAACCTTTCATATATTTTGAATAAACGCCAAACGGCCTTTCTGTCAACCTCTTTTTTTGTGGTCGAACACGATTGATGAATGAGTGTTTGACGCGATTGGGGAGGGGGGAGGTAGTGATTGAGGTGGGACGGGCTGACGATTGAAGCTGGATGCTTAGCCAACCGTGGCGGGAGAGTCAATCCGGGCCGTGGATGTCATCTTTTTCCCTACGTTTGTCTGCGACTTAAAAACCAGTTTGGTTTGTCAGGTTTATATAGTATAATTTCTGACAATTTGGAGGGGGATGTCGAATGATTTCCATGTCCGACAAGATTATGAAGAGGATTTCCGCAAGCGGCAACGGGACGTGGGTGTGCACGCCGAGGGATTTTCTGGATATCGGGAGCCGTGAGGCCGTCGACCAGGCCTTGTCGCGTCTCGTCAAGGCGGGCCGACTGCGCCGGGTCGGTCGTGGCTTGTACGAGGAGCCGAGGATGAGCGGTGTGCTGAATCGGCCCGCGCCGGCCGACCTGGATGCCGCGATCGCGGCTATCGCGCGAAGAGACGGCATCCGGGTCATGCCCGACGGCATGGCGGCCGCCAACCAACTCGGCCTCACAAACGCAGTTCCCGCCAGACCTTGCTACGTGACAGATGGCGCGTCGCGATCGGTCGAGATCGACGGGCGAACGCTTCGGTTCCGGCATGCGAGTCCAAGCGTCATGCGCTGGGCCGGGAAGGCGGCGGCTCCAGTTTTTCAGGCGCTCCGGTGGCTTGGTCCCGCAGCCGCCTCGGACGCTCGCGTCGCCTCAATTCTGAAGCGTCGTCTTCCCGACGCGGTAAAACGCGACCTGGCCCGAAACAGCCGCGACCTGCCGGGCTGGGCGCAGCCGCTCGCGCGCAGCATTGCGACCGATGAGGCGGCGGCCTCATGAACGGAGCGTTCGTATCCTTTTTCGCCTTGCCTGAGCAGGACAAACGCGACGTGTTCGAAGAAGCGGCGAGGCGACTCGGTACGTTGCCCGGTTACGTGGAAAAGGACTTCTGGGTCTGTTTCGTTCTTGATGCGCTCTACAACGGATTGCCCGACGGGCATCCAAAACTACTCTTCAAGGGCGGGACATCCTTGTCCAAGGCATTCGGTCTCATCAAGCGGTTTTCCGAGGACATCGACCTGGTAGTCTATCGCGACGGCTTGGGCTTCGAAGGCGATAGGGACCCGACGATAAGAGGAGACCTGTCCGGAAAGAAACGAAATGCGCTCTTCAAAGAACTCGCGGGGGTCTGCAGCGACTACATTCTGGGAGATCTAAAAGCGGCGTTGATAGGTTTGATTGACGAGATGGTGGAGGGATGCGGTGTCCTGCCAGACGAAGATGATGGAAACCGGCAAACGCTCTTCATCGAATATTCCACCCTGTACCCGAGCGGTGACGTTTCCTACGTGTCCCCGCGCGTGAAGATTGAAGCGGGAGCGAGGTCCGCGCTGGACCCGAGTTTAACCTGCGCCGTGAGTCCCTACATCTCCGGCGAACTACCAAGCTGGTCGCTCCACGTGGACGGTGTGAGAACCCTTGCACCGGAACGCACTTACTGGGAGAAGCTGTTGATCCTGCATGGCCTGCACTACGGGTATCAAGATGGAAAGCGTTTGCCGACCGACAGGGATTTGATTTCGCGCCATTACTATGATGCCGCGATGATTACGGCAACCGAAACGGGCAGATCAGCTCTTTCGAATATCGATCTACTGGATTCGGTCCGGGAGCACAACCTCATCGCCTTCCGACAAGCCTGGAAGCAGTTCGAGAAAGCCGTTCCAGGTACCTTGCGATTGGTTCCACAATCAGAACTGCGCTCGGTGATTGAAAGAGATTACAGGGCTATCCAAGGCATGATCCTGGGCGACGTTCCTGATTTCGGGTGGCTCATCGAGCAGCTTCAAATAGCTGAAGCAGTGATCAATCGAGACTGAGTTCACTTGAAAATTAGCAGTTAGAAACTTAGCTTCGGCATTAGAACCTATGCTCCGATACAAACCCTTCCTCCACCTCAGCATTTGTTGAAAGGACGCGGTTTCTGCGTCTGGTTTCCCCCTCGGAATACCCGACCCTCAAGGAGAATGATTAGAGAGACCAAATCGGAGAGCGCCCCTCCCCGGCTCTGGATTCCGGCATACGCCGGAATGACGAGCAAACATATAATTCAAATCGACCGGTATGTCAATCGTTCGACTGACTACGCCTGGATGATGCAAATAACTGATAATACTTGATTAAATAACATACCTTTCGAATTTCCCCTCTTGCGTTTTCGTCATACTTATGCTTGAATACGCTCTCGTTTGACGCCGCTCGTATGCGTTTTGATTACATATTTGTCTGGAGGAACCATGCCGAGAAGAAGCGAGTTCAGGCTCACCAAGCGCGCGGTCGACGCGCTCTCCGTCAAGGAGAAGGACGCCGTATTCTGGGACCGGGAACTGGCGGGCTTCGGGGTGCGGGTGCACGCAACGGGCCGGAAGGTCTACGTGGTGCAGTCGAGAGGACCCAGAGGGCCTGTGCGCGTGACGCTCGGTCGCCACGGGGCGCTCTCGTGCGATGAGGCCAGGAAACGCGCAGCACCCGTCATCGACCGGATCAGGCGGGGCGAGGAGCCCCTCTCCGGAGAGGCTGAACCCGCGCTTAGGGTGGCGGACCTGGCCGGACGCTTCATGCGCGAGTACGTCGCGAGCCGCTGCAAGCCGTCCACGGCGCCGAAGTACCGCTCCGTGCTCGACAACCATATCCTGCCGGCGCTGGGTTCGATGAACGTGGGAGACGTGGGCAAGGCGGAGGCCGCGGCGCTCCAGCACGCCCTTCGCGCGACGCCGGGGACGGCGAACGCCGCGGTGGACGTGCTCAAGCGGATGTTCGCGCTTGCCGAGGCGTGGGAACTGATACCGCCCGGCCGGAACCCGTGCCGAAGGCTTCGCCGCTACCGGACGCGCAAGCGGGAGCGGTTCCTGACGCCTGCGGAATACCGCCGGTTGGGCCGTGTGTTGCGGGAAGACGATACGTCGTGGCCGCCTGCGGTGGCGGCGATCAGGATTCTCCTCCTGACGGGATGCCGGCGGGATGAGGTGCTGAACTTGCACTGGGACGACGTGGACCGCGCGGCGGGGGAACTGAGATTGAGAGACACGAAGACGGGACCGCGGATGGTTCCGCTGACGGGGCCGTTGCTCGATGCCCTTCCCCCGCGGGGGGACGGTCCCTGGGTGTTCCGCGCCCAGCGGGGCGGGGGCAGGCTCACGAACCTCTATCACTACTGGAAGCCCCTCCGGGCGGGGGCGGGGCTCGGGGACGTGCGGCTTCACGACTTGCGTCATTCGTATGCGAGCCGTGCGCTCGCGCTGGGCGAGAACCTCCCGGTGATCGGGGCGCTGCTTGGACACGGCGAGGTGGCGACGACGGCGCGCTACGCGCACCTGATGCGGGATGCCGAGCGGGCGGCGGCGGCCCGGGTGGGCGAGAGCATAGGCGTCCACGTCACGAACGGGAGGATGGAGCGATGAGGAAGCCCGCAATGAAAACGCTCTCGAACCGGATGGTGGGGAAACTCGAGGTCCACAAGGACACGGTGTTCTGGGACAGGGATCTCACCGGCTTCGGCGTCCGTGTCTACCCCACGGGGAGCAAGGTGTATATCGCGCAGGCGCGGGGGCCCGAGGGACCGAGACGGGTGACGGTAGGCCGCCACGGCGTGATCCATTCCGAGGAGGCGAGAAGGCGCGCGGCGCTCCTCATCGCTCAGATCAAGGCGGGCGGGGAGGCCGCGCCCGTGAGATCCGCCGGCGGCCCCACCGTGGCCGAACTCGCCGGGCGCTACATGGCGGAACACGTCGAGGTGAGGTGCAAGCCGCGCACGGCCGCCGCGGTCCGGGCGGCGCTTCGTGCGCACATATTGCCCGCCCTGGGGAAGATACCGCTCGCATCGCTTGAGGGGGCGCAGGCGGCGGCGCTCCACCGGGGACTCCACGAGACGCCTGCGGCGGCGAACGCGGCGCTGCGGGTACTCTCCTCGATGTTCGAGGCGGCAGGCGACTGGGGGCTTTTGCCCGAAGGAACGAACCCGTGCCGCGCCATCGTGAAATACCCCCTTCGCAGGCGGGAGCGGTTCCTCACGGAGGCGGAGTTCGAACGCCTGGGATTGGCGCTCGACGCGCTGGAGGCGGAGGGCGGCGCGTCCGCCTGCGCCGTGGCCGCCATCAGGCTCCTGATGCTGACCGGGTGCCGGAAGTCGGAGGTCCTCGGGCTGCGCTGGGAGGACGTGGCGCTCGGGGAATCGGAACTGCGGCTGGTGGACTCGAAGACGGGTGCGCGCGTGGTCTCGCTTCCGCCGGCGGCGGCCGAGCTCCTGGCCGCTCTTCCCCGTCTTCCCGGAAATCCCTGGGTATTCCCCGGCAGGAAGCCGGGCGCGCGCCTGAGCGGGCTCGATCACGTCTGGCGAAAGGTACGGGCGCGGGCGGAGCTCGATGACGTGCGGATCCACGACCTGCGTCACTCCTACGCCTCGAGAGCGCTGGCGCTGGGAGAAGGACTCTCCGTCATCGCGAAGCTGCTCGGCCACTCCCATATACAGACCACGGCGCGCTACGCGCATCTCGCGCGCGATACGGTGCGCGAGGCGGCGGAACGGGTCGCGTTGAGCATTTCCGAGGATATCTTGTGAGAAGGTTGTAGGCATGTTTGTAGTTCATGACTTCGTCGTTCTCTTGCAGTTCATTGAAGATTTCCATGTCCTTGGAGCCGTGTTTGTTACAACCCCCTAGATGATGTTTTATCGGGCTGACTAATCGTTTCCCAACTAGATTTAATACCGCTATGGTAACCCCTTAGGCATTCATCGTTTTTAGGAGTCCTGAACTGACATCGCCGCATTTCAGCTATTCGCATTCTTTAGTTCCCTCAGGTTTTCCGGTCGATTGTAGTGCCCGAATCACAAACACTTCACTGAAACACACGATACACTGCTTATAATCCATATAGGTAGCATCAATTTTTCACTGGACTTCGGCCTCGCGTTAACTTAGCTGAACTCGACAGTCTCGTATTGTCTAAGCCAGCTTTTACCATTTTTATATTTTATTAACTCAGAACTCTTGACAGAGACCTGACATTTGTATATGTTTATATCATGATGAAGCCGACTGATATACGTGACACGATTCCTCGATTACAACAATTGGTCCCTCACATGCGGGCTCAACTGTCCGGCCTGCGCGAGGGTGCGACATTCGAACAGGCTCGCCTCCGATACGCTGCCACCGTTGATCGGTTATTCGTCCAAGGGCTCGGCCGGAAAACCGCAAGCCGGGTTGGAGACAGGGATAGGTATTGGGCGCCCACTCGTGAGGTGCTCGACGAAGCAATGCGACTTGGGTTTGTAGAACGTCGTCAACTTCCTTCAGCTCGCAAGTACGTAGATGCGCACCGAGACCGTCAATATAGTCTCACTTCTCTTGGCCATGATGCCGCAGAGCAAGCCGAGAGTAACATGGCGGCGTTCTTCGACCGCCTCACGACTGCTGTTTATTCCGCACACCCCTATTTCCAGAGGTTCATTCATATACTTGAGACAGGACCACTTGCTTGTCCTGAGATCACGGAAGGAGACGTGGAGGAATCCCGCCGCTCTGGAAAGAAAACAGAGCATTGGTTTCACTACGCAACTGAGTGGCTTACAGATCACGAACTATCAAATAGCCACAAAGCTCAAATCCGAGAAGTCATTGTTTCAGTCGTTCGGAAGCGATTTGGGCACAAGCGCGAGAAAAGACCGACAAATAAGGAAATGGCAGAAGCTTTGAATGATGCGTTCATCGAAGCCGCCATTCGGTTGCGTGGACTTGCCATCGGCGCGACTGACTTAAAGATATTAAAGAGTTGGGGCTCACAACTACGAATACTCGACCAATCCCGCTATGTGCCTCAGTTCAAGGGCAAGAACGTTATATGGCTTGCGGCTGATCTTGATGGGAACTGCGATCTACAAATTCAACGCCGAACGTCTGAAACACATGAACAGCAGGTGTCGGAAGCGATTGTCACCGCCTATTATGCCCAAGCACAAGTAGCCGACAGCAGGCTCGCTGCTCCATATCTTCCCATTTATCGTGTGCGTGCAGATGCAGCTTTTCGTTGTAAGGTCACGCGAGCTCTTGTGGATTTAGTGCTCGAACGTTTAGCTACTGGAATCATCCCGGACCTCGGTGTTCACGTTTTGCTTCACCTTGGCACCACTCGCCAACCGACTTCAGAGCCGGTCTACAGACGAGGCGGTAACCGCCGATATGAAATGACCCTGCAACCTCGAAACTCCTAAAGGAGGTCGAAATGACAGTCGATGCGTTTGACCACATGGAAGAAGCATGGGGATTGAATGGCAATCCTTTTCCGGCCGCAGCTATCCATGATCAGGATTCACCCTACAGCCCGGCCGTGTTTGACGAGGAATCTCGTGAGTTTCGTCGCAAGTTTATCCGAAGTTCGATTCGGGGAAGAGTCAATATTGGTTTCCTGTGGTCCCAGGGAGCTAATGCCGACACAGGATTCGGAAAGACAACCCTCATGCGAGAAATCACGAAGGAGATCAACCAAGACTTGGGTGTCGAGACCCTGACTGAGGCTGGTGTTCGACCAGAGAAACAAAGACCGGTTGCCGCCGCTTTTTCTAATTTGAACAATCTCAATGCTTCTGGGCTATATCCCGTTCTGTTTAACGCGGTAATTGATCTCGCACAGCCATTAGGGGATAAGAGCGCAGTCCTAGACCAAGCCAAGGCGCGTATCATCGAGCAATTGAAATCGGAGGAGCCTTCTGAAGTCGCAAGTCACATTAACAATACGTGGCATCGTATCTGCGGAACTGCTCCTCCACTTCGACAGGAACTGGTAAACGCTTTCGCTTCAGGTGGCGCTCAACATGTCCAGATGGCGCTAGGAGCAGTATCGGCCACGGCTCGTCTGCGAAACGGTCTTCACTATCTCGACTTTGCCCTTGCTGCTCTCGCATCCGCTGGGATTGATCATCTCTACTTGATGATCGACCAGCTTGAGGATTTAGCCACGACACGAAGCATCACTGCTGCAAAACGGTCAAGAGAAATCGGCCGAATTCGGGACATGCTTGAAGGGCCACCCTACGCAAACAGAGTGCATTTCATCTTCACTTTCCATAGCCGAGCAGCGCTAGAGCTTGAACGCTTTTGGGAACAAAATCGTCTGCCGCCATTCGAAGTGTCCCCTAGTAATGCCGCTTCCGTTGTGGTCCTACGCGGTCTAAAGGATGACGATCAAGTACGCGAGTTGCTTCGTGTATACCTGGAAGAAGGCCGCGAAGACAGCGTCGATGATGAACTTGTTCCCTTCGAACCAGACTCGATTGGTGTCCTACGCGAGGTATCTGAGGGGCGCGTAGGTATTTTGCTTAACCGCGCACACGAATTACTCAATTTTGCAGCTGAACGAGGAGCACCTCGGATTACTGGAGAACTAGCCCGACGGTTCTTCGATGGACAATTTGAAAGTACCGACCTCGAAATTGCAATCGATTATGGTAGCGAATCCGAAGACATCGACGATCTGCTCCTCGGAACGCGATGACGGGCCAATCATGACACACGATCTAGACGTACTCGCCGAATTTACGTTAGACGCTTGGCTACTCGCCAGAGCGAGCACAAATCACCGTGGCATCTTGGTCGACGGTCGTATATGGGAACACGCAATTGGTAGCTTGCTCCAACGCCCCGGCCTGACGTGTCGCCAAGGTCCCGGTACCACAACTTTATTCGGTTTCCGCCCGGCCTCTGGAATCGGGCATGAGATAGACTCGGGCGCGACTAGTGGTAATCGCTGTATAGTCTTAGAGTGCAAGTCACAGAAGTCTGGAGTTACTAAGACGGATGCGGCACTTTTTCATCAAAAGACGCTCGACTTCTACTGCGAGCGACCCCTAGAAGTTGCTCACGAGCGTTGGTGGCGGCTTATCGTTTCATCTTCTCCTACTACGTTTAACGTTCGGGCGTTTTGCATTCAGCTTGGGCTCATCCTTTGCGATCCGGCTTTACTGCCTTTGCCAGTATTAGTGCGAACTGCATTTCGCTCGAACGCTGACCAATATCTACGCGAAGCATTGCTTCAGGAAATAATCCGTTTGGGCGAACCTGCTTTGATGCCCATGCAGAGGCGATGGTTCTACGATCCCATAAAGTGCGACCTAAGGTTCAAGCCTAAAGTCCTGAGTGCGAATGATTTCCAGGACCTTTTCTGGCTCCAAAACGAACTTGGTTCAGACATTCTCGATCTTTACGACCTTCACAGACCCGGCGCCCTTGAGAGGAGATCAACGTTTCTGCAAAGTCATCTCACGAAGACAGCGTAGGAACTAAAGCTAATTGAGGATGTCCGCCCTCCCCGCAAGCCGCCTTTAGAACGGCAAATACAATCATTGCGCCGTCGCATCCTAAAGGGCAATTTTCGGGAAGAACTCCGTTCTCGCAACACTGAAAAACGATGTGTGGACATACGAGGCATTTGCCGGAGAAATCCATTCGAAAGGCGGGATACGCAAGTGTAAACAGACGACTATTCTGTCTTTGCACGCGCAAAAGAGTCTCGTCTATATCCGTATGTTAAGGGGTAAAACATGAACAATTCCAAATGGCAAGGTATTGTCAACCTACCACCACTTCCCGAGCGGAAGAAACGCATTGGTCGCAACCGTGTAATCCAGCGCCCATTCATGGGAGCGAGTTGCCAATCCCTCCTTTTTGATTGCGAATTATCGGGCCACTATATACTTAGGACAGATCTGACTCAGCCTTATGACAAAGTTATTCTAAGGCGCAAGGGAGCACGTCGCCAACCTACTTCCCTGCCTGTTGTAACGTGTGAACAACTTGGTGGCCCAGAAACTTGGCCCAAGCAGTTCACGGTAGCCTGGGACAAGTTGGGGGAACTGGAAACTTATGCTGATACCCCTGAGAATGTTATCCAGTCCTGGTCAAACAAGTTCTATTTCCGTACAGCAAACGAAGAAGTCGGAATACCAGGTCTGCGTGTTCCGCAAATCGGCGCACTTCACGCGATTTCCGCACATTTCGCTGTTGAAGGAGACTTTGAGGCTGCAACGATAGTGTTGCCCACGGGAACGGGCAAAACCGAAACAATGCTTGCCACCCTGGTCTATCGCCAGCTCAAACGCACCCTCGTACTTGTTCCAAGCAATACGTTACGCAGTCAGATCGGAGAAAAGTTTGCATCACTTGGAGTTCTGCACGATGTCGGCGTCATACCACACGAACTACCAAGGCCACATGTCGCAATCATTAAGGGAGGAATTAGCTCTGTTGAAGAAGCCCGTTCCATAATAGAACACGCCAACGTCATTATAGCCCTTCCAAATACTATACAGGCGTCAGCCCCAGATGCTACCAACTATCTTATCCAAGAATGCACCGACCTGATCGTAGATGAAGCACACCACGTGACGGCGACCACTTGGAACGCCATCCGAGAATTGTTCAAAGAAAAACGTATCATCCAGTTTACTGCAACGCCGTTCAGACGTGATGGCAATAGAATTGATGGAAAGATTATCTTCAACTACAAGCTTGGCGATGCACAGGTGGCAGGTTATTATCGGCCAATTAACCTCCGTACTATTGAAGAGTATGGGGATCAGAGTAAGCGAGACCAAGCAATCGCTAAAGAAGCGATCTTCGCCCTACGTCGCGATTTAGATGAACTCGGTTTGGACCATCTCTTGATGGCCCGAACACGCACCAAAGAACGCGCCGAGAAAATTGCAGTACTCTATCGTGAGCTCGCCCCGGATCTAAACCCTGTCGTGGTGTTTTCGGGCCCGGGTCGCACGAACGCCAACAAGGAAGCGCTGCAACGCATTCTTGACAGAAATCTCAGCAGGTCGCGTATTGTAGTTTGCGTTGACATGCTTGGAGAGGGGTTTGATTTAGCGAACCTGAAAATCGCAGCACTCCACGATACCCATAAATCACTTGCGGTTACGCTACAATTTATCGGCCGGTTTACGCGAAAGGGTAATTGGAGGGAAATTGGTGAAGCTACGGTAGTTACGAACATAGCTGATCCAGACGCCGAATCGAAGCTGGCCAAACTCTACGCTGATGGTGCGGATTGGGACCAGATCATACGGCAATTGAGTGAAGAGCGAATAGCTTCAGAGTTAAGACTGCAAGAAGTCGTATACGGACTCAAAGAAGCTGGTGACTTGCACAAGCATTTATCGCTTTGGAATCTGCGACCGGCACTTTCCGCTCAGTTTTTTAGGACAACCTGCGAAAATTGGTCGCCATTCAAATTTCGTTCGGTCCTGTCACCTGAGACGAAAAGCTGGGTTGCCTTCAACGAAGCTGAGGAAGTGCTGGTAGCTGTATTATGCCGTTCCGTCGAAGTGAAATGGGGAAACTATGAAAATCTACTCGATACTATATATGACCTCCTTGTTCTTAGATGGGACAGAGCGAATGGCGTGCTCTGCCTGTATACGAGTAACTATGGTGCGCTTCCCTCCGACCGCATAGCGAAAGCCGTCACAGATGAAACAGCGGAGCTTGTCTCAGGCACGCCGATATTCAACATATTGAATAATGTAGAGCTTCCGCTAGTAAAGAGTTTAGGCTCCTCCCGAATTGGCGCGATTAGTTTCACTTCTTATTTCGGCCCGAATGTAACTGAAGGCCTTGCCAGCATAGAGAAGGCGGAGTCTTCCCTGAACAACATCGCATGTCTTGGATACGAAGACGGGGAACGTGTCTTATGGGGAGGTGCGCAGCGTCGCGGAAAGATCTGGCAGCAAAAATCCGGGACAATCGCTGAATGGATCAACTGGACTTCAGCAACGTGGGCGAAGGTTACCACAGAGGATCAGCAGGAAACCAACATTACCCGCGACTTCCTTCGACCGAAAAGAATGCCAGGCCCGTACGAGTCCCATCCAATTTCGGTACAATGGGGCGAGCGGGCCCAGTTACGCATTGGCAATCGGCAGTGGGTCATCTTCGACAAGATGGAAATTCCCCTCTTCATGGTCGATCTCGAGATTGGTGCAATCCAACATGACGGTTCGATTTCAATAAGGATTATCTCCGAGAGTGCAATTTCAGAATATCGGCTATCCATTTCTGAATCGCTCACGGGAGGCTATCAACACGAACACATTGCTGGCCCTGCGATAAGTATTCAAATGAGTAATGTGCCTGCACTATCATTGGAGGAGTACCTTCAGAAAGACCCCTTCATCGTTCGTTACGCCGACGGCACTTATTCCTACAATTGCTACCACATCCCAGCAAATCTTGACTCCGGTATCTTCGATAAAGATAAGCTGGAATGTTGGGACTGGAGAGGGATACCGCTTAATCAAGAATCTATGCATAAAACGCGCGACACCGCCACGATCCAATATCGTACCTTTGAAAATCTGCGGGATGACTACGACGTCATCTTCAATGACGATGGTTGTGGTGAAGCAGCGGATCTGGTCTGCTTAAAAGATGTAAACGAAAGTACAATCCAACTTTGTCTTGTCCATTGCAAAGGCGCACACGAAGGGCGAATTTCACAAGATATTCGAAATTTCTACACGGTTTGCGGCCAAGCCCAGAAGAGCATCACTGTGAAGCACACTGGATTACGAAGATTGTATAACGACCTCAAACGACGCCACGAAGCATGGCAACAAGACGGAGCGTCCCGCTTTTTAAAGAGTGACATGAAAGGGTTTGCCTACTTTAAGGAAAAGGCGCGTCGTGCGAAGCTGAACTTCGAAATGATACTTGTACAGCCAGGAGCTTCTGTAAATAGCATAACGGACGATAGCTTGCGGCTTCTCGCGACGACAGAGCTTTACCTAATCAAGACCACTCAAGCGTCTTTTCGCGTTGTGATCTCGCCCTAATGGATGAAGCAATTGCCTCAAAACAGATACGAGAAAGAGCTTGTATCCTCTTGCTCAATCCTTATAAACGCCCCTCGCGTGCTATACGTCCCATACAAATGTCTTGTCCTCGCGCAGGGCGGTCCGGGAGATACGACCCGAGCGGGACGAGTTCATCGTCTGTACGGGGCTCAAGAACTCAGGCACTCAGGATTGGGGCTGTTATGTGGCGGGACGTTATGTCGGGCACTGCATAAGGTTGCGGAACACGAACTCATGCTGCCGCGTTCGCTAACTTAGCGGCTGGTGAATCACACCCGGCCCGACGGGGTGACCTAGGGCTACGCCTCCGACTGAAATGTCGGGCAACTGCGCGAACCCGCGCAACGCATTGCCGACCGCATCGACGAACTGTTGAAGGAAACATGACGGCGCTCGACGGTTCGCGCCGGAGCGCTTCTCTCTCGTCTTCTTCCATCGCGTTTTCTCACGTTTTTGTCATGGTTCTGCGCACCGGAGCGCAAGTGTGAGCGTATTTGGAACAATTCCGTAGGATATGAGCTACTGAAACCTGTTGCCGGTGAAGTATTTTCGTATTACATACGCTGAGATGAATGCGATCGAATCCCGCACCGGGACCACCCCGGCCTGTCAATTGAGACGAAGCATCAAGACCCGGCTCGCAAGCCGTCCTACATCGCCGCTGGGGATCGGTTGGCCAAACGCGTCTTCACCCCACCGAAGGGAGGCCGGCAAGTGACTCCACGAGGAAAATCACAGCCATCCATCAAACCCTGAAAGGGAGAATCGAATGACCATCGGAAACGCCACCCTGCGCGGCGGCCAGACCCTGCTCCACGACGCCAGGATGTGGGGCCAGCTCGCGCGCTGGGGAATTTTTGGACTCGTCCTGACTGTCGTCCTGACGCCCGCGATCACGGTCTTCACGACGACGAGCGCGCACGAGTGGCGCGTCGTGGGCCTGGGCACGCTGGCCGAGGCCAAGCTCGCCATCGGGTATTCCCCCGATTCGGGCCAGGTGTACGAGTGGGGGGCGGGTGAGCGAACGATCGAGCGGATCGAGCTCATCGCTTCGGACCCCAGGATCGAGCGGATCAGGAGGCGCATGCTCGATACCATTTATTCGAAAGCCTGGCTGGGCCTCTGGCTCGGTCTGGGCGGCGTGGCCCTGTTCGCGTTCTTCTTCTGGCTCCTGGGTCGGCGCATGGCCCGCGCGCGCAGGGTGCGGGGCGCCGAGATGACCTCGGCAGGTGCGCTGGGAAGACGCGTCCAACCCGTTTTCTCCCGCCTGGGGGAAAAATTCTTTCCGGCCGCGCGCAAGTCCAGACCCCGCATCGCGGGCGTCCCCTGGCCCGAGCGCGCCGAGACCCAGCACACCATCGTCTCGGGAACCACGGGTTCGGGCAAGACCGTCCTGATATCGGACCTGGTCGCGCAGATCAGGGAACGCGGCGAGCGCTGCATCCTCTACGACAAGATGGGAAGCTACACGCGAGCGTTCTACGACCCCGCCCGCGACGTCCTGATGAATCCCCTGGACGCCCGGGCGCCACGGTGGTCGCCCTTCCTGGAAGCCAGGACGCCCAGGGACTTCGACACGATGGCCGCCGCCCTCATCCCGCAGCAGAAGGACACGGTGGACCCCTTCTGGGTCACGGCCGCGCGGCAGTTGTTCGCGAACGGCGCGGGCGTACTCTGGAAGCGCGGCGTGACGGAGAACCGGATACTCGTCGAGCACCTGCTCAAGACCGAACTCACCTCTCTGGCCGAGGCCATGGAGGGCACGGTGGCGCAGTCCATCGTGGACCCCGAGAACCCCAAGACGGCGCTCTCGGTGCGCGCCATGCTGACGGCGCACCTGGGCGCGCTCGAATGCCTGCCCGACTCAGGCGTCCCCTTCTCGATCAGGGAGTGGGTGGAGCGCGAGGACGAAACCGGCTTCCTGTTCCTGACCTCGCGAGGCGACCAGCACGCGAGTCTCAGGGGCCTCATCTCGACCTGGCTGGAGATCGCCGTGAACGCGCTGTTGTCCCTCGGCCGGGACGACGCGCGCAGGATTTGGATTGTGCTCGACGAACTCCCCACCCTCCACCAGGTGCCGAGTCTCCAGCCCGGACTCGCCGAATCGCGCCAGTTCGGGGGGTGTTTCGTGCTGGGGATCCAGGTGATTTCCGCCCTGCGCGATCTGTACGGGCGAAACGGCGCCGAGACGGTATCGGGCCTCTGCGGCACCCGGGTGGTGCTGGCGGCGCCCGACCAGGAGACGGCGCGCTGGTCGGCCGAGAGCCTGGGGCGCGGCGAGGTCACCGAGTACGCGGAGGGCCTGAGCTACGGCGCCAGCGCGATGAGGGACGGCGTATCGCTCACGCAGCGCCGCGAGATGCGCCCCCTGGCGCTGCCGTCCGAGATCATGCGCCTCGAGAATCTGCACGGCTACCTCAAGTTCCCCGGCCCCTGGCCGGTGGCCCGCATCGAGCTCGACTACGTGAAAAGACCCGGTGCGGCCGAGAGTTTCATGCCGAGGGAGAATGCGCCGACGCAAGAAACGGGAGGCGCCGAAGCCGGGGCATCGAAGACCGGGAAAACACACGAGTCCGGGAGGGCGACTGAATCCGGCGAGGCGGCGAATCGGCAGGAAGCCGAATCGCCCGGCGATACGACCGCGAACGGCGAGGCGGAAGTTTACGAGTGTGAACGACCCGCTCCGCCGCCGGACTCAGGCCTGGCGGGGCCCGATCAATCCTCCGAAACACCCGGGGCGCCGCAACCCGCGGTCCACTCCGCGGAAGGAGATGACGCCGGTGCGGCGGATGACGATGAGCAAAACCGGGGCGAAGACGGCGATGGGGCCAGGTCCCGCACGCCGGACTGGTTGTGATGGTCGTCTCGATCGGCGCCGTGGCCGCCCCCGCCCAGGGCGCCTCCTACTACGAGCGCGACGGCTATTACGCCAAAGACGACCCCGCCCACAGGGAGGTGAGCGCATGGGCCGGCAGGGGAGCGGAGGACTTAGGCCTCACGGGCACGGTCGACCCGGAAGTATTCAAGGCGGTACTCGAGGGCCATGTGCCCGACGGTTCGGGGAGAAAGCTCGGCCGCAGGCGCAAGGACGGCGTCCTGGAGCACCGTCCCGGACGCGACCTCACCTTCTCTGCGCCCAAGTCCGTCTCGCTCGCCGCGCTGGTGGGCGGCGACGCCCGCGTCGTCGAGGCCCATGACCGGGCGGTCGAGCGCACTCTCGCCTGGGTCGAGGGCCACGCCGCGGAGACCAGGATGAAGGACCCGGAGACGGGACGCATGGTCCGGGCCGGGGATCAGAAAACGCTGGCCGCGACCTTCCGCCACGACGCCTCGCGCAACCTCGACCCCCAGCTTCACACCCACGCGGTGCTGGCCAACATGGTTCGGGGTCCGGACGGCAAGTGGCGGACGATGTCCAACGAGGCGCTCTACCGCAGCCAGAAGCTGATCGGCATGCTCTACAGGAGCGAGCTGGCGCAGGGACTGGGGAAGCTGGGCTACGGGATTGAGAAGACGCACGCCGACGGGCGGTTCGAGGTCGCCGGCGTCCGCCGCGAGGTGATCGAGGCGTTCTCGACCCGTCGGGCGGAGATCGAGGCCGCGATGGCGGAGCGGGGCCTGGGAACGACGGCGGAGAATCAGCGCATCGCCGAGCGCGCGGCGCTCATGACCCGCGCCCGAAAACGTGACGTGGACAAGTCCGCGCTCAGGGGCATGTGGGAGAAACAGGCCGCGGACCTCGGATTCGACGCCAGGGCCCATGCGGCCGAAGCGGCCTCAAGGGTCGCCGGTCTTGAAAGCAAAGGAGAGGTCCGGGAGAGCGGTCCGGCCGGAGAGGCCGTGGAATGGGCCGTGGCGCATCTCTCAGAGCGCGAGGCCGTGTTCGCCCGCGCCGACGCGCTGGCCGCCGCGCTGGCCTGGCGGCCGGGCGCGGTGTCCGTCGAGGCGGCGGAGAGGGCGCTGGGCGACCTCGAAAGAGGGGGACGGCTTCACACAGCACCTGGGCTGCACGGGAGGGATGACCTGGCGACCGACAAGGCGCTCGCGGACGAACGCGAGACGATCGGGCTGATGCGGGACGGTCAGGGCCGGGGCCGGGTGGCGATGCGCAGCTGGATCGCGCAGGCGTATCTGCACAAGGGAGCGCTGACGAAAGGCCAGAGGGAAGCGGTCAAACTCATCCTCTCGGCCAAGGACCGCGTCGTCGGCGTGCAGGGCTATGCCGGGACCGGCAAGACCACCATGCTGAACCGCGCCCGCGTGTTACTGGAAAAACGCGGGTTCGAGGTCAAGGGCCTTGCGCCCTCGGCCTCGGCGGTCAAGACGCTCGGAACCGAGGCCGGGATCGAGAGCGAGACGCTGCAGCGTTTCCTCGCGCGAAACGCCGGCGTGGCCGGGGAAAGGCTCACCAGAAAGGCCGAGCGGCAGATGCGCGCGGCCTGGGGCAAGACGGTGCTCGTGGTGGACGAGGGGTCCCTTGCTTCCACCTTGCAGGCCCGAGATCTCCTGCGGGTCGCCCGCGCCCTGCGCATCCCCAGGGTCGTGCTGGTGGGCGATGAGAAACAACTGGACGCCGTGGACGCCGGCAAGCCCTTCGCGCAACTGCAGCAAGCCGGCATGAAGACCGCCGTGATGGACGATATCCTGCGCCAGCGCGACCCGGACCTCAAGGCCGCGGTCGAGGCGAGCCTCGCCGGCGAGATCGGCCGCGCGTTCGAGAAGCTCGGGTCGAACGTCGCGCAGGTGAAGGCCGACAACATCGCGGGCGCGGTGGCGGCGCGCTGGCTCGCTCTTTCGCCCGAGGCGCGCGAGAACACCGGCGTCATGGCGCCCAGTCATGAACTTCGCCGGAAGATCAACGCCCATATACGGGAGCGTCTCGCGCGGGAGGGCAATATCCACGGCCCCGCCTTCAGGGGGGAGCGGCTCGTCTCCCGCGGTTACACGAACGCCGAGAAATCGCTCGCCGCGAACTACGCCCCTGGCGACGTCGTGGCCTTTCACCGCCCCTACAAGCGCCTGGGCGTGGAGAAGGGCGACGAACTCCGCGTATCGGGCGTGGATCACGAGAACCGGACGGTGGTGCTCGAAGGCAAGGACGGCGAGCGCGTCTCATGGAAGCCCGGGCGGATCGCCGGGCGGACGGGCGGCGCCGAGGTCTACCGGGCAGAAGATATCGAGCTTCGCGCCGGCGACCGTATCCGCTGGACCCGCAACGACAAGGGCTTCGGTCTCGTCAACAGCCGCACGGCCGAAGTGCTTTCGGTCGGGAACGACCGCGTCTCCTTGCGCCTGGAAGACGGGCGCAGGCTCGCTATGACCCCGGGCGATCCCCAACTGCGCCACCTCGACCATGCCTGGGCATCGACCGTTCACGCCTTCCAGGGCCGGACCGTCGACAACGTGATCGCCGCGATGCAGGCGAACCACCCCCACCTCACCACGCAGAAGAGCTTCTACGTCGAGATCAGCCGCGCCCGGGACCGCGCGGAACTCGTGACCGACGACGCAAATGCCCTGCGCGAGCGGCTCGAAACGGCCACGGGCGAACGGGTATCGGCGCTCGAGGGGATCGGGGAAACTGTACGGGAAGTACCAGCGAAAGAGACGGGAGCGGGGTCGAAAGAGGGACGAACGACGGATCGCGAGAAGCAGACCGAGCGAGACCTCAGTTTATGATTACTAGCCCTCATCGGAGGCAAGTGGGAGCGAATGGACTACACGATAGCAGATTTATTGTGATGCCTTTTCGGGCCGCGCTAAATAGTAGTTGTTGACCGGTTCCTAGATGAGAAAACCTAAGTCTGTTTCGCTCAAATCAGATGATCGGAACGTGTGCGCTAAATGATGCGGCTACCAAGCAGCGAGAGTAATAATCCTCGCTATTGGATACAAAGTCGAACTGCCGCCAAATCCGACAGAAGTCTAGAAAACAAACCACCTTGGAAATGTCGAAAAAGTTTTGCTGTCAGAGGAATCGACTCATACGCTAAATAGAGTGTCGCCACCCGATCCGCCTCGACCGCCTGAGATTGTCACGATGACAAACGGACCGGATAGGGTGCTTGGACAGAAGGCGGAATGCGGTGCGGGAGAATCTGCCGAACGCTCCAGTATCGACTGGCTGTGAGCGTGTTTGCTATCGTGGAATACTGACACAACGATTCGCAACAACTCACAATTATTGCATCTTCGGCCAAGTTGACCAATACTATTGCTTCTGCTGTCGGGGAGGGCATGCATATCCTGAGCACCAAGTACGAAAAGTACGGTTGTGGGCGGCTGGTCAATATCGCCCGAGTTGTCGCTGTGATAGTTGCCAAACAAGAGTGACCGATCATTGTCGTGCTGTAGCTGGAGAAATATGACCGACTGAATTCGCAGGATATTCGTGAAGACCCCCGGGCGATGCGGAACGCAATGGCCGCACAGAAGGCGGCCGAGTCTGGAAAGGCGGAGTCGACGAGATCGAGGCGCACGAATACAATCTCGATATTAGAAACCCGCATACGACGGAGCCGGAACCCATAGAAACTGCTGAAGGAACTGACCACAGCCGAAGCGGAAATGACATTGGCAAGGGATTGATTGAAAAACACGCTGGAGGAAGGGCTATTGCGATGACTTCGGGGAACGGCACCATTCATCCACGACGGAGGAGAACTGAGCATGCACGCAGCCATTGCTGACAAACGAGACGAACTCGTAGCACTCTGTCGGCAATATCGGGTCGCTCGGCTTGAGGTCTTCGGCTCGGCGGCAAGGGGCACGGACTTCGACCCGGTATCCAGCGACGCCGACTTCCTGGTGGAATTCAGACTCCACGACGACCGGAAACCGCTCCAACAATACTTCGGCTTTTCCGAAGCGTTACGCCGGACGCTGGGCTGTCCGGTCGATCTGGTCGAAGTAGGGGCGATCCGCAACCCGTATCTTCGAGCGGCCATCGACAAGTCACGCGAGCTTGTCTATGCAGCGTGACCCACGCGTCCTGCTGGCGGATGTGGATCAGGCCGCTGAGCACATTGTGCACTTCACAGAAAGCATGCATCGCGAGGCCTATCTAGCCGACGCGCGAACGCAAGCCGCCGTCGAACGCAAGTTCGAGATCATCGGCGAGGCGCTCAATTTCCTGTCTAAGGTCTCGCCCGAGATTGCCGAACGAATTCCCACCATGCGTGTGGTCGTCGACTTCCGCAACATGTTGATCCATGGCTATGCTGTTGTGATACCCGAACGCGTCTGGGATTACGTCGTTAACGACTTGCCGGAACTACATCGGATCATAAAGGCGCTGCTTTCTGAGATGGATCCGCCAGATGTATGAACACTGGGCGGTTGCACACAAGATGCCCTGCAACATGGAGCCGTCCGAATTGAGATACACTAAGACTCGCATCCTGTGCGACCAAGCCGACACGGGAAGGCATAGCTCGAATCAGTCCCCCGTTGTGTCCGCCCGCTCCCTGTTACGGTATTTACTCTCCCTGAGCGGAGTGCAGGCCCTTCTCGCCACTATCCTGTACAATCGCCTGCTCGACGCCTTTCTGGATGTACTATCCTGCTCACTGCAGATCCACCTACGCACCACCATCAAGTCAATCGGCCAGACCGAGGTCGACGAGATGTACGTCGCAGTTGACAGCAACGGAAGACAGTTCGTACTACCTGTCCAGGCCCAAGGCGGTAGCGACGAGTTCTCCATCGTCCGGTTCCAACAGCACCTCCTGTGGTGCCGCAAGCGATTTCCAGACCTGGTCTACCGCTCCATCCTGCCGCAGTTCGCTGTAGACGACCTGATCGCGATGTTCGAGGTGACGAAAAACTACGAAGAGCTCAAGATGGTGCCGGAGATACACGACCGACTGATTCTAACTGCGGAGGTCACTCCCGGGACCTGTTTTGTTATCGCAACGTCGTCTGAGAAGATCGAGAAGGCACATGGAATCACATCTTCAAATTTCTTTGTCCCCATTTCGTATCGGTTTTGCCTTCGACCATTTCCTTCCAAGCCAGTCACCGCATGAACGAAACCGACCGAATCCGGCTGAAGTACGAGGACGACCGTCTTCTCGACCGCCTCGAGTCGCTCGACGACGTTAACCGGTTCGTACTCACTTTCTGCAGGGACGTAACTCGGATATTTCGCATGGTCACGCTACAACGCAACCCAAGTCGAAACCCCGATGGTTACGGCCTTGCTGACGCGCCGATCGTCGGTCTCCTGACTCGTGTCGCGAAGTTGTTCGAGCTAGTCACCAGATTCTACGAAATCAACAATGGTGATTACCTTAACGTGTTCTCTCGTCCGCTGATCGAGTCGGCAATCGTCGCTACCTATCTCTTGCAAATGGGAGACGACGCTGTAGAGGACTTCCGAAGGTGCTCGTACAAGGACACGCTCAGGATACTGCGTGACCAGGAAAGCGGATCCGAGTTCTTTGGTAGCCCTGCGGGTCAGCGCGTTCTACGATCCGCCATTGAGGGCCTCGCTATCGAGGGGCTGTCCAAAGAGAGCTTTTCCGTGCAGAAGCGAAATCGTTGGCGCCTCCAAGGAAAGTCGCTATACGACATCTTTGGCCAAGTGGCTAGCCCAGCTGAATATCCGTTCGTCTACGGTATGATGTCCGAATCCATACACGGTTCGTGGAACGAATCCATGGATTGGTGTCTTTCGCGAAACGACGACGGTACCTTCTCCGCATTCGCTCTGTACCATGACGTTGACGCCAGGACAATCCTGCCCTTGATCCGATACGCGACGCCCCCGTACGTCCTATGGTTCGAGAGAATCCAGTTGCAGGACGATTCCTTACTCGAGGTTCTCTATCGGCTCCAAGACTACGGCCGTGCGATCTACTTCAAGTTCGACGAACTCTATGACGGCCCTGCTGCTGGGGGTTCTGCAGCCCCCGCCACGAACTAAGCTACATCGTTCTTCAAAGTGGGCCGCGCAAACACATGAGCATGGACGAGATACAGGACATCCTCGCTAAATACGACCGTGACTACCGTGCGCGGCTCCTTGCCTCCACGCCGGAGGCGGACCAACAGACGCTGACCTTTTACGAGGATGTCGCGGAGATTCTCGACGTCCTCTCCCACCTGAAGAACATCGAAAGGAACCCGACGGGCTTCTCTATCGACGATGCCACGATACTCGGCCTGCTCGTCCGCACGTGGAAACTACTGAAACTCATCCTCTGGATCTACAGGGAGGACAGCGCGGAGTTCGCGGCCATCACCGAACGATCGCTCATCGAGGTGGCCGTCACTGCTACCTATCTGCTCCGTTCGGACAAATTGACGTTGGAAGACTATCGGCGCTGTTCCTACAGAAACAGACTCCAGATGCTCGAACAAGCGGCTTCCGGGTCCGAATACTATAACAGCAAACCTGGGCGCCGGCTCTTACGATCGATCAACGAAAAGCTCGCCCGAGAGGGGTTGGACGAACACAGCTTCGAGAAACAGATTCGAAACAACTGGCGCGTTCAGGGCAAGACGTTCCATCAGATATTCAAGGAGGTAGTGGGCGAAGACTTCTATGCTGCGGCATACGGCACCTTCTCGCAATCTGTCCACGGTTCTTGGCAAGATGTCCTCAGCTTCTCCTTGCGCGGGAACGTCGCTAAAGGTTACTCGCCGCTGTACGAACCGCTTCGCGTCAGCGTCGGTCACGTTTCGCTGATCCTTCCGTTTGCCATATTGCCGTTTCGAGAGTGGTCAAGAAGAGTCGAGCTATACGACCCGTACATAGAGGAAGTGTTGAACTTTATCGACAAACTTAACGGAAGATTGTTTGAGAAGTATGGAAAGCTTTTTTACGGCTTTTGACGGCGCCTTCGGACACGAACGCCGACAGAGCAAGCCCCATTACGCGTCCCGTCCTTTAACCTCTTGCGAGGCCAACGTTTTTAGTCTGTAGCGGTGTGTAGGGGAGAACTGCCCACTCGACCCCAGCGATGTTTTTTCCTCAAATCCCACGCATCCGGGATTCACAGAGTTTCGAGAGCGTCGATACCAAGCATCGACGGAAAGTCTTTCTCTTTCAGTCTGTTGTCTGGAATGCGTCCATCGTTCCGGGCAGTTCCTCACCACGAACCAGCATTGCCTTCAGGACCATAGTATGACACTTTGTGCGGTTCTCGCCCACTTCGTATCGTATCCATTGGATCGAGACGAGGTGAGCCGCATCCGTAGTGATCGGCTTATCCCCTTCGCCATCTCACAGAGATACGGTATCGGAACAATATCGGTATGCATTTAAGAGGGACTGGATCGGCCGTTAGTCCAGCCTGTTACACAACAGGCTCATTGGGGGCATAACCATGAAGAAGGAAGAAATCGTCACCGTCCTGAACGAGATCTCATTTGAGGATGACTCGATACAGGTCCTGTCATTGTGTCCCAAAGGAACGGAGATCGAATTGCCCTTGACCGAGGGACCTGTCAACGTCTCGGTAATGAGCAACACGGGCTTGTCGGTTCGGTGGGGGGTGAGGGTTGGACCAAAAGGTGATGCGTACATTTACAACCGGGACGTCACGAACGCGGAAAAGGTTAGTCTTCACACGTCAGGAGCTCAGCACATTGCCATCACTGACGAAACGGCGGTCCGTGTCAGCGCAAGTAGTCGATTCGGACCCAGATGGACTGAACCGATATCCGATCGAGGAGCGGTGCCCACCTTCAGCATCCTATTCCCGTCATGGGGGGTTACGGACAGGCGCCCGGAAAATCTAGCCAAAGGAAAAGGCGAATTGCTGATCGTCGGCCATGTGGAGAAAGTTGTTGTCGTAGGATTCTTCATCATGGATTCCAGCAGGGAATTGCAGGTTGACTTACCGCACTTCGTACTCGGGAAGCTAGCGCTACGACCCGGAAAGGAGTTGTATGTCGTTGCGTGGAAAGAACCGGAAAACAGTTTGAAGGATCTATTGCGCGCCAGCCTGGAACAGGTGTCGACGCCCTTGTCCGAAACCGATGACCTTGTGATCAACTTCCAAGGATTCCGGGCATTTAATTCCGCGTTCATGGTGGGAGTGCCTGCGACGGCAACCTGGTGATCCGCTTCCGCGTCGTTGAGCACCAGACGGAACGCGACAAATTCGTCGTCCGTGAGGTAGTGCGCCTTGTTGAGGTAGAGTTGTGGATTGCGGGCAGGCATCGATCAGCTAAAATACCCCTTGCCGCTCCCCTGCATCCTCTCACGGTTGTGGATTGCGGGCAGGCATCGATCAGCTAAAATGGAGGGCGCCATGAACGAACAGGCGGTCGTGTTGTGGATTGCGGGCAGGCATCGATCAGCTAAAATCGTGGTGTAGTTGGCCCTACACATCCTTTCGTTGTGGATTGCGGGCAGGCATCGATCAGCTAAAATAATGTTGGAATGGTTGCGGAAGTCGCCGACGTTGTGGATTGCGGGCAGGCATCGATCAGCTAAAATGACCATGCCAGCCGAGCCGTGAGCCGAGACGTTGTGGATTGCGGGCAGGCATCGATCAGCTAAAATCAAGAGAACGCGGAGCAGATCGTCATTCGAGTTGTGGATTGCGGGCAGGCATCGATCAGCTAAAATCGAGCAGGTCCGCGTCCGAACCCACCGCCTGTTGTGGATTGCGGGCAGGCATCGATCAGCTAAAATAGTCGCGGCCGGCGTCGCGGGCGACGAAGAGTTGTGGATTGCGGGCAGGCATCGATCAGCTAAAATCCCGCGCGAGCAGGTCCTCTTCCGGAGACAGTTGTGGATTGCGGGCAGGCATCGATCAGCTAAAATGTTGGCGTACCAGCCGGCGTGGCAAGCGTAGTTGTGGATTGCGGGCAGGCATCGATCAGCTAAAATACAGTGGAGCACGACTCGGAATAGACTGAGGTTGTGGATTGCGGGCAGGCATCGATCAGCTAAAATCGACTTGAAGATGACCCTATAAGCCTCTCCGTTGTGGATTGCGGGCAGGCATCGATCAGCTAAAATTGCAGTTTTTTCAGGGCATCTTTCTCTTCCGTTGTGGATTGCGGGCAGGCATCGATCAGCTAAAATTGCGCATTCCCAGTTCGCCGACCGGCTCGGGTTGTGGATTGCGGGCAGGCATCGATCAGCTAAAATTCCTCGTGACCGAGCCGGTCTTCCTTCGAGTTGTGGATTGCGGGCAGGCATCGATCAGCTAAAATAGAGCGATTGCCGCCAGTGGTTGATCTCGGGTTGTGGATTGCGGGCAGGCATCGATCAGCTAAAATGATGCTCGACAACAGGCCGCCGAGGTAGCGGTTGTGGATTGCGGGCAGGCATCGATCAGCTAAAATCGAGGGGTCGCCGTCCTTCGTCTGGATCCAGTTGTGGATTGCGGGCAGGCATCGATCAGCTAAAATCGATAGCCGCCAGTTTTCACCAGGAGGACCGTTGTGGATTGCGGGCAGGCATCGATCAGCTAAAATCTGCAACTCCATGTTCTTGTCGTCCCACCAGTTGTGGATTGCGGGCAGGCATCGATCAGCTAAAATGTCAAGTGCGGGTCAGGCAACCGCGTTCTGGTTGTGGATTGCGGGCAGGCATCGATCAGCTAAAATCACCTCCCAGGCGTAGTCGAGCTCGTCATAGTTGTGGATTGCGGGCAGGCATCGATCAGCTAAAATCTTTTCGTTTCTTCGCCCTCTCCCTCCTGGGTTGTGGATTGCGGGCAGGCATCGATCAGCTAAAATGCAACCAAAATAGTAAACCATTTGAAAGAAGTTGTGGATTGCGGGCAGGCATCGATCAGCTAAAATCCCTGTCCTGCCTTCTCTAGTAGAGCCTCAGTTGTGGATTGCGGGCAGGCATCGATCAGCTAAAATAGGTTCCCTGCGGGCTGTAGCGAGATCGCGGTTGTGGATTGCGGGCAGGCATCGATCAGCTAAAATTCTAGCGCGTTCTTTTCGACTAACTAGGGGGTTGTGGATTGCGGGCAGGCATCGATCAGCTAAAATCCTTCCGGCTGTGCCAGTAGGCCGACGATAGTTGTGGATTGCGGGCAGGCATCGATCAGCTAAAATTACGGAGGACAGAGGATCGCGGAACTCATGTTGTGGATTGCGGGCAGGCATCGATCAGCTAAAATGGCGCACCGAAAATGACGAGAAAGGTTTTCGTTGTGGATTGCGGGCAGGCATCGATCAGCTAAAATCTCCGCCTCCTAGTGAGTCCGTGACCAGCGGTTGTGGATTGCGGGCAGGCATCGATCAGCTAAAATATTTTCAAGGTGGACGCTCCCCGAGGATACGTTGTGGATTGCGGGCAGGCATCGATCAGCTAAAATGATTTGCGGACGCCCCCGCTATCACGCCAGTTGTGGATTGCGGGCAGGCATCGATCAGCTAAAATTACTCGGGAGCAAGGGCAACCCGACCTTTTGTTGTGGATTGCGGGCAGGCATCGATCAGCTAAAATTGAACCCACTTATAAGTTCCCAAAGTGTCGTTGTGGATTGCGGGCAGGCATCGATCAGCTAAAATTGACATCCTTGCTAGGTTACTCGGGTTTATGTTGTGGATTGCGGGCAGGCATCGATCAGCTAAAATCATGGCAGCTAAAATGCACAAAAGCAGATAGTTGTGGATTGCGGGCAGGCATCGATCAGCTAAAATACGCTGGACAACGAGAGCACAACAATCATAGTTGTGGATTGCGGGCAGGCATCGATCAGCTAAAATTGGTTCTCCCCAAGGGGTTGAATCGGTTCGGTTTAGGCTCCCGAGTACAGATCAGAAAAGCGTGATCTGCTCGGGAGCCTTTTCCGTCGCCTTACGTACCTTTCCGTAAAAAATCTTCATCCGCGAAAACTGCTTGTCGGTGAACAGCAAAAGCCGAACTTCCCCGTCGGGGGGTAGAGCGGCATTTATCCGTTTTTCGTGTACTTCCGCGTTCTCGGAACTCGGACAATGCCGGGCGTAGACCGAATATTGAAGCATGGTGAACCCGTCTTCGAGCAGAAAGCCTCGAAACTCCTGGTAAGCCTTGCGCGCCGCCTTCGTGTCGGTCGGCAAATCAAACATCACCATGAGCCACATGCTACGCCATCCCCCGAATGTCATGGCCGGGGAATTTCCGTCTCCTTCTCCTCCCCGCATACCACGCGGCGAACACCCGCGGCGAAGTATTGAAGCGCGGTGAGGAGAGGATAGGTTCTTCTGCCGAAGCTCACTTCTTCGGCCAGAACGCTCAGAAGCTCGCGCTTTTCCTCTTTTTCCAGTTCGAGTTCCTCTCCCCAGTCCTCCGGCGCGTCCCGCATGAGGCGTACCCTGCGGTCCACCAGCGGACGGAGCGGTTCCATCAGGTCGTCCGCAAGGCAAAAGCCGTCGTACTGGTTGTGGTGGTGCAGGCCGAAGGCGGGGTGAAGTCCCGAGGCGACAATCGCTCTTGCCGTGGCCGCGCGAATAAGGGAGTAGCCGTAATTCAAGAGGCGGTTCACGCCCGGGAGCGCGCGGTTTCGCCTGAAATCCTCGCCGAACATCCTCGGCCAGTACATCCTGGCGGCGCGGGCTTCGGCCTGAGCCGGGTTTTCCCGCCCCGCGCGTCCCGCGATGGCCCTGAGCGGTTCGCCGTATTCCTCGAAGGCGTCGAGCGCATCGGCCTGGGCGAGTATCTTCTCACGCACGATGGCTCGCCAAAGTCGGCTTAGCCTGCCGGGCGTAGCGGCGGCTTGTTCCTTCACGATTTTGCTGTGGAGAGTGTGCCCGTCCAATGGGAGAAGGACGGAGGCGGGCAGGTGCTTCTCGTCGCACATCACGACGGCGACGTTGTTCTTCATGCACTCAGACAATAGTCCCTGGGATGGGCGGATGGCCGGGTGATCCAGAATTAAGACGCCGAGGTCCTCCACGGGGAGGGACTCTGCGGCGAATTCCTCTCGCTCGACCCGGAGTTGTTTCCTCTTGAGCGAGAGACGGGCGGGGCTTCCGATTTCGACGATACGTTTAATCATGGGCGGTCTCCAGTTTGCCCAGGGGATCGACGGACATTTTTTTCACCCTGAGGTTTTTAAGGGATCTAATTCTTACAAGCGTTGCATCGTCATCAATCGTTGCGGCCTTATGTGCCCGCAACCTGATGTCTCCTGGTGAAATTGCTTGAACGCGGTACAGATCGCAGCCGTTCACCGGAGCATCGAGCTTAACAAGATCGTTTATCGAAAGAGACATCACGAACCGCCATGCCTCTCCGTGGTCGCGCTGGACGATGGGTGTGCGCTCGCGCCGTGCGCGCCGCGCGGCTTCCATGGCCGAGACGACTACGCCTTCCCTCTTGCCGGTTTCGACGTGCTCGATGATCTCGATGTGGTGGTTGTTACCCAATTCGTAATACTTGAAGGGCTTTTCCTCTCCTTCTCGTGTTACTGGGTAAAGACTATCTATAGTTTTATTTTCCGCTACTGCGACGCGTGCCGTTTTGATTTGCGTTTTTCCTGCGCCCTTGCGCGAGTGTTCGAGATAGAGAGGGCTAGCGAAGGCGGCCTTGGCGTTTCCAATATGAGCCTCAAGACGCTCTTGTACGAGTTCTCGAATGCGGCGATCAACAATTCTCTTTACTTTCGCTTCCGACGTGAGTTCTTCAAGTGGAATCCTGCGGACAAAAACGTCCCGCCCCTCGTGGGAGATACGCCCCAAGGCGGTTTCCTCGTGGAAGGCCCCACTGATCTTCCGAAGCGGCTGGTGCGAGACGACGATGGCCTCTACCTTCTCGCGCACTTCTCCCATGAAATCCGGCCAGGGATCCGGCAGGGGAAAACGACGCTTGCCCAGAATCTCACGCACCTCTGCGGAAAGATTCGCTATAAAATAAAAGAGTTTTCTGTCGGTGAGCGCGACCACAAGCGCGTCGATGGCGTGGTGGCGGTGGTCGGCGCGGTTTTTCTCCATATCCGAATCGACAGCCAGAATCGCGTTCAGCCCCCAGGAGCGGCGAAGCGCAGCCGTGGCCTGGCCCGTTGTGATCTGTATGTCTGCACCGAGTCCCTTGAGGTAGCTGCTCACCTCTCGACTGATGTAGCGAGTGTCGTTCAGCTGGCGCGAGATGAATTCATCCGTTTTAATTTCTTTCTGATCGAAACGCCTTCTCTTGGAGTAGGGCATGTCCTTCATCGAGGATATCCGCTGACGCATCTGCGGGTCGCCACCCATCCATTCCAGGGGTGTCCTGTTACCTTTATCCCTATTGGCGGAAGCCAAGGATAATACCTTGTTCATGTAGGAGTCATCGAGCGTCCGGCTATAGGGGAGGATATGATCCACCTCGTATTCGCGGCTGAATATATCGCGCGCGCCGATGCTCCTGCCCGTGTAGGGACACAATCCCTTCTGTTCCTTCCAGAGTCTGAATCTGAGCCTGTTCTCCCCGTTGTCGAATTCCTCCACCTCCGCTATCAACTTGCGCGCCTCTTCGTTCAGGTCCCGGTTCTTCCTGTTCTGCGCATTCAGTCTGGCCTTCTGCTTCTGACCAAGTTTTAAATCCCGCGCGAGTTCCACGCGGATGCGGGTCGGCTTGCCGTACTTTCGAATAATGGCGTTCACCACCCTGCGCACCTCATTGAGCGCCTTCTGGACGATGGGGTTTCTGATATCGGGTGCCGGCGGCAGCACGTCGTTCGCGTCGATTTCCTTTTCGTAATCATGTTGGTAGCCCGCCGCCCGGCAGGCATCGTGGTAGTTCCGCCCTCTTTCCAGATGTGGTGTGATTCTGCGAATCGCCCTGAGCGAAAGGCTCGCATAGCCCGGCTGAAACTCCGTGTTCAAGAGAGCATCCGCCTGCTCGCGGGTAAGCTGCCAATGCTCCTCCAACCGCTTCAAAAGAGCTTCTTCCTTCTGGATGCTGAACAAATCTTCCAGAAATTCGTCCTGCTCGTTTTGAGGCATGGCTTCCCACGTCTTTTTCATAAGGATTTTCCGGACGTCCACAAGCGTGACCGAGCCGATCAGGTGTTTCTTTCCGCCCTCTCCTCTGTCTTCGATGTTGAAGGTCTCGCCCAAGTGAAGTCCCAACGCCTTGCGGGCACCGTTCCAGGTGAGCGTCTTCTTCTCGCGAAGTTGCTTCTTGACTTCCTCTCTCTCATCCTGGCGTAGTGGGCGATAGCCGCCCGATTCGGGATCCCTGACTTCGAGATGGTTGACGTCCTGAAGCGCCCGGAACCACTGGGCTTCGGGCCTGCACCACGGACACCTTTTCTTGTGAGGCTCAAACGTGCATTTCCCGACGAGATCCTTCTGAAGCTTCAGCGGACGCTGGAAGAACAGGATTTTGCGCATTCGCGCACGTAGTGCATCGGTTAGCAGTTCCGGGTGAAACTCCGTCTGCTTCTTCCAGAGCACGTCGAACTCATCCTCGTACATCTTCCGATCCGTGCGGCGGTTCCTCTTTTTGGGTTGGTCAGAAAGAAACTCACCCAGCGTGCGGCTGCCAGATTCAGAGATTTCCTTCTTGAGTTCTCCAATCTCTTGTTTGACAACGCCGTCTTCTTTTTTCTTGTCTTTTGTATCGCGCACCTTGCGGTTGCTCAAAAATCCTCGCCTCTGGTTCAAATGGAAAATCGCACGGCCGAGTTCGTGTGGGGCCAGTTCATTGTCCAGTCCCCGTTTTCTGATTTCATAAGGGTCGGTTCGATGAAAGAGAGCCTCTCGTTCTTCGGCGCTCTCCGGCAGAAGCCCGCAACGGACGAGTTCATTCTGGAGGGTATCGCGCCGCATCTTCCGTCTGGAGCGCTGACGTCGGGCCTGGCGCGCGTCGCGCCTCTTGTGGTTCTTGGGTGTCTTCTTCTGCCTGTCGACCATTTCTTGAAAAACACGCACGCCGATGGCTTCCAGGCTCTTGGGGCCGGAGTCGTCTTCTTCAACGAGCGCCCAGCCAATGGAGTTCGGGCCCAAGTCGAGACCCAAGATGAGTTGACGCATGATGAATCTCCTCGTTGACTGTATCGCAAAAATAAGGTATCAGGATAACAGATTTTAGCTGATCGATGCCTGGTTGCTTTCCATAACAAGAAGCAAAGCTTCGCAGGCAATTCCCCGAACGGGGAAACGATTCAACCCTCGCGATGCCTCGGCCTCTCCGGGGGTTATTTGTTGCCAGATATAACGCGGTTGTGAAGGACAGCCTGATTGTTGGAAGTGTATATCTGGCAATGACCGTTCTATAGAAGTGTCGGCGTCAACGTCATTTAAGTTGATTTCGAGAAAGCTTGCACTAAATTAGAGTATCTCCCCCCGAAGCAGCCCCGAAGAAAATGTAAAAAAGAATAAAACCCCATTTCTTTCCGATCGCCTGATCATGTTTTGCGTTACGGTGGAGGAGAAAATCTGCTCTTGAAAAACTCATTCGGAAGCATTTTCCATAATGGAATCCTGTGACTCGCGGGCGTCTTTTATGGTTCGGTCGAGTTCATTCTCGCGTCCTTCCCGCACCAATTCATCCCGCTTCAGCGTGGAAAGAAGGTAAACCCCGCGATAGATCCGCTCGATCTGGGCTGCGATTTCAGGTGGAAACCCCGTAGAATTTGCGGTCAGCTTGCCCGTAGCGAAACCCAATGCGGCATGGCGAACGAGTTCTGCGGCCGTCATTCCGCGCTCCCTGGCCTCCTTTTCAATGGAAGTCCACTCGGAATCGGAGAACCGGATCGAGCGTGGCGAACGCGATTCGCCATGTTTTTCGTCGGAATTCTCGCTGGAATCGCCGGTGACGGAATGGTTTTCGGTCATGTTTTTGCCTCCAATGGTTCGATTTATTGGCCGGGAAATCGCCGGTATCGTTGCATTTACAAATAAAATCCGGTCGCTCTGGGCACAGATTCATTTGTAAGCTCATAGCACACATGCCTGGGAAATACTATGCCCAGCGTATGCCATGAGCATACGCTTTTTATGAGGCTCAAGGAATTCAATGAGATATGGGCGTGTTACGTCGTAACACGCTCTCCCAGCGAAGGCGGGGCGGTATTTGAGGGCGTTTGCGCAAGGAACGCCATGCCTGGCGCACGACTGGCCTGCATCCAGCAGCCCGCTGCGTGGGGTGTGAAACCCGAAGCGCCGAAGGGCGTCAGATTGCCAAATTCGTGGGAACGAACGACGGGGGAATTTTTGCCGGAGAGAATGGCGGGCGGGAGCCGCCGCGGCGACTGAGCGGTTGGAGGCGAGCGGAGTAACCAGGAGAGGAGCGGTGGAGTGATCGAGGAGAGAGGCGACGGGCCGCACCGCCTGTGTGGCGATGCGACCCGCCGTGTCGAACGTCCTATGCGGCGACGCGTTGTACGGGGATGCCGAGGCTTCGCGCCTTGTCGACGAGGTTGTCGGTGATGCCCGAACCCGGGAACGCGATCACGCCCTTGGGCAGGAGGGAGAGCAGTTCGTCGTTGCGGCGGAAGGGAGCGGCCCTGCCGTGGGCGTCCCAGTCGGGCTTGCAGACGATCTGGTGGACGCCGTTGCGCTCGGCCCATCCCGCCGCGACCTTCTCCGCACCGGGGCCGCCGCCGTGGACGAGGACGACGTCGGCGTACTTGGCTTTCAGCTTGTCGAGCTGGCCGATGATTTTACCCGCGTCGGTGGCCTCCTTGCCGCCCGCGACGGCGACGAGGGTTCCCTGGGGGAGGTGGGCGGCGCTCTCGCGGTCCTTTCTCGCCCGCTGGAAGTCGCGCGCCTCGATCACCGCCGACGTGAGCTTGCCGGTCTGAGAGACGTGCGATCCTCGCCGGGGCCGCCATACCTCGCCGGTCTCGACGCGGTAGGCCTCGGCGGCCGTGTCGCGCAGCCCTTCGAAGGCGTCGCGGCGGGCGGTGAGGTTCTCGGCCCGGTCGGTCGCGAGTTCGAGTTCGCGGGACCTGATCTCGGAGCCGTCCTGCTCGCGCTGCATTTCACGGATGCCGGGGATGAGCTTGTCGGCGGCGCGGTCGAGCCGCTGTGTCTGGGCGTCGAGGGTGTTGACTAAGCCCCACAGGAGGTTTCTTCGCTCGTCGGCCAGCTGCGTTCCGTCGGGTGCGGCTTCCGCGAGTGCGACGAAGGCCTTGAGGACGGCGGCGGTGGATTCCGCCTCGCCCCAGACGGGCCGGTTGTCGAACTCGTCCGGTCCGGGGGTCGCGCCGAACAGCTGGGCCTGTTCGCAGACCATGGCGGTGAAGGATTCGTTCTGCGCTTCGATGTTGTCGACCTCGTGCATGATGCTCTCCTTGTGGTCGTGTGTCGCTGTGGCAGTCATCGTTCACTCCTTTGGTTGTCCTCAAGCGAGGGGATGGTTGAATTCGGGAAGAGCGTAGCCACGCTCGTTGCGCCCCACTTCTTTCGGCATCTCGTCGAGATACCCGGCGGCCCACTCGGCGGCGCGTGCGAGTACATCGCCGTGACACGGAAGGGGATGGCAGTGGCAGCCGAGCTCGCAGCCTTGAAGGTCGGCGAGTTCGTAGAGGTCCTGCTCCTCGCGCCGGATTCTTTCCCACAGCCATCGCCGGTATTTCTCGATGACCTCGTCGCGCTCGCCGTCCTGGCCGATTCGGAAGGGGTTTCCCCACTTCGTCCTGCGGTCGATTCTGACCAGCAAGCCGCCGCCGAACGGGGGAGCAACATAGTCGTTCAGGTTCACCACGGTGGTTTCCATGCCTTTCTCCTTTCCAGAGAGTTAACGGATGCGCTTCTTAGCGCCCCATTTTCAGCACGTGGTAGGCGTGGGCGTCAGGGGCGGTTTTCAGTCTTTTTTCACCCGGAGGGCGCGTAGCGGAAAAAATCCACGCTTCACCGATTTTTTCTGAAAAAAGATGCTTTTGCGTCTTTTGCAAAAGCACCCTTGACCCCGCGCCGTGCGTGCTAAAATGGGAGCGCTAAGAGAGAGAGGGTAGTACCGCCACCGGGACACAAGAGTTTCTGGGTGTTTCACGATGAAGGCGAAGCTCATCGGGAAACAATCTCTCATGCTGCGGAAAGGGTCATTTCGGGCCGTTTTTCCGGCCCGAAATTCCCGCAGCGGGGGGTGGACCGAGCCACTGTCTTGAATACGGGATGATTGCAGGCGCATGCCGACTTCCGTGAACATGGTTCATCGTTCACGGAACCGGAGATTTACCGGGTGTTCCCGGTAGATGTGAGAGCCGGCAGGGCGGACTTCCTCTGGATAAGGAGCAGAAAAAAAGGGCCGACGCGCGAGGCGCCGGCCCTTGAAGCGCTCAAAACGGGATGTCTTCCCCCACAACGCCAGCCGCCACCGCCGTCGTCTCGGCGTGCGCGCCGTTTCCGTTGCCATTGCCGTTCCCGTTCACCTTGTCGAGGAACTGCACGCGTCCGCCCGGGGCGATCAGGATCTCGGTGGAGAAGCGATCGGAGTCTTCCCCGTCCTTCTTCCAGCGGCGGGTCTGCAGCTTGCCCGCCACGTAGACCAGGCGGCCCTTCTTCGCGTGCTTTTCGAACATGTCCACCAGGCCGGGCTGGAAGGTCACGACCCGGTGCCACTCGGTCTTGTCCACCCGCTCGCCGCTCTGCTTGTCGACGTAGCCCTCATCAGTTGCGATGGACAGGTTGGCGACGCGGCCGCCGCTCGTGAGATGGTTGACGGTGACGTCGGCGCCGAGACGCCCGATCAGTTCCGCGCGGTTGAGTCCGAATGCCATGATGATTCTCCTTCGTGGTGTGAGTGAGAAAAAGTGTTGGGAGGGAGAGAGCCTTTCTCTCCACCCCCCCGGTTTGCCCTACACGCTACAAAACTCTTCCTCGCCCCCCGCCTCGTCGCGAATCTTGCGGATCGTGTACGCGTCGAGTCCGAGTTCTGCGAGCAGTTCGTCCGTGGTGGGAACGTCGATGTCGAAGTCGTTCTCGTACATGGCCAAGCCTCCTGTCAGGGTTGTCCCCGGCGGCGGGAGCTGGATACCGTCTCCCTCTCCCCTGCCGGGCCTTTGCCCGGCCCCGAGCTTCGCTCCACCTCTCCCAGGGAGGTTCATAGCCGATGGGGACCGCCCGCCGGCCATGCCGGACTTGCGCCCGCCTCGGGATTCGGGTCAGATGGGACATGCTCATCGAAGGGGAGCAGCACAGACGGCGCGGCTTCTGGCCGCTCGCGCTCTTGTGGCTGCCTGTCGGGGCAGTCGTGACCGCCGCCGTGCGCTTCTGGGCGGATCCCGAGGGCTGGACGCCGATGCTGCCCTCCTCGGCGGCAACGCTTGCGCCGTGCGGGTTGCCCCTCGCCCTGGCTTGCCGGCAGATATGGCGGCTGGGTTGGCGCCGCGCCGCCTGGGCGACGTGGGCGGGGCTCGGAGCGGTAACGGCGCCCCTGGTGGCGGGACTCCCCGGCCCGCTCGCGATAGCCGCCTGGGCGGTCGTTCTCAGTCTCCCGGCCTGGCTGTTGTGGTGGTGGCTCCCCGTGTCGGACTGAAACCGGCCGGCTGCGCAGCAGGGCGGCGTAAACCCTCCCCCCGGCCGGGTCTGCCCCCCGGCGGCGGGCCGGCCGTACGTACCCCGGCGGGCGTGGAGAGGAGGTTTCCGGGATGATCAGGGTCGTGAGCTGGAATATCGCCAGGCGCCAGGAGCCGTGGCGCGAACTGGCGAGGATGGCGAGGCGGGACGAGGCGGACGTCGCGCTGCTCCAGGAAGCCGGGAGCCCGCCTGGCGACCTGGCGCACCTGCTCCCCCGCGAGGACGACGTTTTCTGGAGCCGTCACCTCTATGACCGATGGTGTCTGATCGCCGGGTTGTCCGGCCGGGTCCGGGTCGAGCGCTTTCGCGAGGTCCCCCCGATCAGCCACCTCGGCGGGGGCGACGTCGGCGTGAGCGGCATCGGCACCATCGCCGCCGCGCGGGTGGTCCCGCGTGAGGACGAAGAGGAGGCGTTCGTGGCGGTCTCGATGTACGCGCGCTGGATGAAGCCCCATCCTACTACAGGAAGTCCGTTCAGGGTCGGCGCTTCCGACGTTTCGGCGCACCGGATCATCTCGGACCTCTCGGCCTTCATCGGCCACACCGACCCATCCATGCACCGCATCCTGGCCGCGGGCGACCTGAACATGTTCTACGGCGCGACGGGCCACAGCCTGTCGCTGCCCGTGCGCGAGCGCACGGTATGGGCGCGGATGGATGCGCTGGGACTTGAGTTCCTGGGTCCGCAGGCGCCCGGCGGCAGGCAGGCGGCGTCGCCCCCGCCCGACGTGCCGGCCGATACGCGGAACGTCCCGACGCACTATCCCCCGGGCAGGTCGCCGGCGGAAGCCGACCGCCAGCTCGACTACGCCTTCGCCTCGCGGGGTTTTCACGAGAGGGTGCGGGTCCGCGCGCTCAACGACGTGGATGAGTGGGGCGCCAGCGACCATTGCCGGCTGCTGATCGAGGTCGACACGGGATGAAGGGCGTGGCGAGGACGGCGACTACCAACCGGTCATGGACGCAATGAGCGGTGCGTCTTCGATGACTTCCACTTCCTCGCGGGAGAGCTTCTCGAAGGCGAGGCACATGGCCACCTCCTCCCAGGAGTCCCAGGGTCCGTGCTCCTCGCCCGTGGCTAGTTCGACCACGGTGAAGCGCGGCGGATAGACGGGCATCCCCTTGTGCTCTCCCGAGGAGTGGTACGATCGGCGCGCGCAGGGAGTACATCTCACCCCTGCGTCCGCATGGGCGCCGCAGTCGACACAAACCGACCGTGCCCGCCTGTCGCGATAGCGCGCCCGGCTCGCGGTGTTCTTGCGCGGCCGGCGTTTTTCTTGTTTTGCGGCGCACGAAGCGCACGTCGAAGCCTCATCGACGACTTCCGCACCACACCGTCCGCAAAGCCCTTTCGCTCTCTTGGCGGCGTAGAGCTTCCGCTCTTCAGCGCGCCTCGTCTCCCGGCAGGGTTCGCAGACGGCGCCGGCCTCGACGGGCTCGCGTCCGCAGCGCGGGCACAAGCCGGTCTCCACCCGCTCGCGCCTGCGCTTCCTCGCCCTCTCGCGCGCCATGCGGCGGCGGCTCTCGGGGCAGCGGCCGCCATATGGGGCTCCCCCCGCTCGGGCTTCGGCGTATCGGGCGCGTCGGGTCTCCCGATCCCTCTCTCCGCAGGGCTCGCACAGACTGCGCCCGGGCGCGGGAGGAATCTTTCCGCACCGGGGGCACAGGCCGCGCGCGAGTCGGTCGGCGGTGCGTTTGCGGTGGCGCTCGCGCTCGTAAGCTCGGGCCTTTTCCAGGTCCTTGTAGGGCATCCCGCCTCCCTCCCTGGGGTGGATGGAATCGTGCGGCCGGCGCCGGGCCGGCGAGACGGCTTGCGGGCGGAAGTCCTCCCGGGGGGGAGTTCCTCACCGGCACAGCATCCGGGCCCACACGAGGTGCTCGCCCCACAGTTGCAGCCCGCTGCCGGGGATCCTGATCCCCGTGCAGACGATGAGTTCGTCCCGCGCGGGCCGCATCTCGCGTACGGCTTTCCGCGAGGCCGTCGCTCTCTTCTTCTTGCGCCTCCCGCTCTCCCTGTCGGGCACGGGCCTGATGTCGCCATCGGCGGACTTGTAGCGTTTCACTTCGTAGCGTTCGTCCTCAAGGCCTCGGCCGAACAGGTGGGTGAGGAAAGTACTCGCTTCGGGTCCGGGTTTTCGCATCGCGCGCCTCCTTGGGTGGGTGGATGATGGCGGCGGAGGCGAGCCTCGAACGCGAGAAGACTCCCTCCCGGCTCCCCTCCGCCGCCCCCTCCCGGTCGGACTCCGCCTCCCGGTGGCGCAGAGCCACCGCCGGCGGGAAAGAAGGCGGTCCGTTCGTTCAGGAGAGTCTTCGTTCGGCTTGGGCCTTCTACGGGAAGGGTGCGTCCGGGTCCTGGCCGAACAGTTCCTCCTCCTCGACGTCGCGGCGCCAGGCGTAGCGTCCGGTGCGGGCGGACCACTCGAAATCCTCTTCTTTCCCGTCGGGCAGTTCGTAGCGAGCGAAGGCGGACCAGTCCCCGTGGCGGAACCCCCGCCACAGGACGCACGAGAGGGCTGTGAGGAGGCACCAGAGGGCCGAACAGGCCCAGACGGCCCCCAGGTGGCGGAGGCCGCTGCCTGCCGCGAGAAGGAGAATCGTGGCGAGGAGGGCCAGGCCAAGTCCCGCCAGGACGAGCAGCCTCGCGGTGCGGGATGGATTTTGGTTACTCATGGGTCGCGCCTCCGGGATTGTGAGAAAGGGGATCGCGGGCGCCGCCCGGCCTCTCCGGCCCGGCTCCCGCGCCCCATCACGGCCCGGCTCGGCCTCTCGCCGGTGCGGGGCCCGGGGGAGGCGCACGATGAACGCCCCGGCCCCCGGGCGCTGGAATGCGGATATCGAAACCCCTTGCAAGCGGGCGGTTTTTCAGTTTATTTCCGTGCGGTGCGGACTACCGTATGCACCCGGGATGAGCGAAAGGGACGAAAGGGGAGACGCGCATGGACAAGAACGCCGGAAGTGGCTCGATCACGCCCCGGGCGGAGCGCCGGAGTATTGCCGCGATCAGGCTGTCCGGGCCGGCCCGAAGAGGGGAATGGCGCAATGATCCGGCAGGCATGCCCCGGGATGCGCAGAGGCTTGATTCCCCTCGTTAGCGTTTTGATTACTTGCTGCGGAAGGTGGATTCCGGACGAGACCCGGGGAAATGAATGCTTCTCGATGATATCAACGGGATCAGGAGATTTTACTACCGCCGGAAACCCCGCCGCCTGAAACCACGCGGGAGAGCGGGATGCGCGCCCCCTCCCGCCGGGAGGGGGACCGCGATGAAGCGGGCCGGGAGGAACGGCCTGCGCTACCCCCCGGGTCCGCCCCTACCACCGCTTCGAGCCTCTGAGCAGGAGGCCGCCTTCGGGTCTCCCGCCGCCGGCCTGTTCGGTGAGGCTCGCCTCGAGGCTCACCTCCGTGGCCGCCCCGGGCTTCCAGCGCGCGCCCGCGCGCCAGGTCTCCGCGTTCCCCGAGACCGCCACGCCCGTATAGGGCGTCAGCAGCCCCCGGGGGGCGTCCAGGCCCCAGGCCGCCTCGGCCTCGAAGCCCGCACCGCCCGGCTCGAACGCACCGGCAGGCGCCAGGCCCGCCGCCTGCGACCAGAGCCGCTCCGCACCGCCGGCGGAGGCGCCCCACGAGGAGCCCGCCCGAAGCGTGAGGCCCCGTCCCCCGGAGCCCGGAGCGTACGCCACCGAGGCGCTCACGCCCCATTCCTCATAACCGCTCTCGCCGTGGGAGAGCAGGCCGCGCGCGCGCACCTCCGTCGTCAGGGCCCCCGAGGTCCAGCGGACCGAACCGCCGGCCTCCACCCCGCCGCCCGTCTCCGCGTCGCCCGAATCGTTCCGGAACCCTATCTCCAGCGAGGGCGTCAGCACCGCATCGCCGAACCTGAGCGAGCGCGAACCCTCCAGCACGAGGCGCACGCGGCTCGTCTCCGCGTCGGTCTCCGCAAGGCCCGCCGCGGCGTCCGAGCGCGTGTTCGTCACCAGGACGTCCGCGCGGAGCGCGAGCTCGAACCCGCCCGCCGCGCGCGCGGGCAGAACGACCCCGCGCGCCCCCGCCGCCGCCATGCCCATCGCCACGTCGGCCTCCACCGGGGACGACCCCCCGGGCGTGAGCGTCATCTCCCCCTGCCCGTGGCCCACAGCGCCCCAGAGCGAGAACGTCCCGCTCACGCGGTAGCGCGCGTAGGGGTAGACACCCGTAAGCGTGCTCTCCACCTCGCCCGCGCAGCCCGTATCGCACGCGCCGCCCGCCTTGTACGAGCCGTCGCCCGCGCTTCGCGAGAGCGCCACGCCCACCAGCCAGCGCGCGCGCTCGTAGTCGAAGCCCACGGTCGCCGTCGTCACGTCGCCATCCAGCGAGAGATCGCCCTCGGCGCCCTCGAACGAGGAGCGCGCGCCCCGGCCCCACAGCGACCAGCGCGAGCCGGCGTCCACCTTCTCCGCCGAGGCCATGTGAAACGAACTCGCGAGCAGGAGATCGGACATCGCGACCTCGCGCACCGGGGATGCCTGCGCCTCCTCGCCGCGCCCGAGCCGGGCCTCCCTCTCCTTGAGCAGGGCCTCGGCGAGGCGCGACTCGATGGCCTCGCGCTCCGCCTTGCCTGAGAGGCTGTGGCCGCCCAGCACGACGCCCGCGGCGGCGCCGCCCGAAAGGCGTCCGTCAATCGCCCCGGCGACGTGGCCCGCCGCCGTGCGCCCGAACCGCGCGAGCCACATCCTTTGCAGCGGGTCGTCGTTGCGGATCACCCCCTTCGCCTGGCGGTGAATCCCCCGCAGATACGCCCCCCGGGGGTTCGACAGCTTGAGCTTGAACGTCTCCTTGCCCTCGTCGATGGCGTCGTCGAGCAGCGGCACCGAGACCGTCTTCGCCGTCTCGCCCACCGCGAAGGTCAGGGTGCCCGACGTGGCCGTGTAGTCCGCCCCCGCCGCCGCCGTGCCGTCCTCGGTCGCGTAGTCCACCGAGACCGGCCCCGACGCCGCGCGGCTCAGCGTCACCGCGAAGTCCAGCGATGCGTCCTTGCCTTCCTTCCCCCGCGCGTCCGCGACCCGGATGCGCACCGGGCCGCCTATGGTCATACTCGACGTGTTCGTGAGCGCCCTCCCGTCGGCCGTGCACACCGCGCCCGCCGCGCCGCAGGCGCGCCCGCCCGCCAGCGTCACCGTCACGTCCTTCCACGACTTCGGCGCGACGCGCACCCGCCACAGGCCGGACGCCACCTTCCGCACCTGCTTGACCCTGCCGCCCGTCACGGCGAAAGAGGCCGCGGCCGGAGCGCTCGCGGTCTCGCCCAGCGCCTCGCTGAAACGCACCTCCAGCGCCAACGCCGCCTTGCCGTCATGCTCTTCCGGCGCTCCCTCGAACGCCGCCGTCAGCGGCTCCGACGCCTGCTGCTGCGCCACCTGCTGCCGCGCCGGCTCCGGCGCCGCCTCGCGCGTCACCGTCACCGTGTAGGTGCGCGTGTAGCGCGCGTCCGGCGCCGTCACCACCACCACGATGGTATTCTTCCCCACGGCCAGCGCCACCGGCGTCGCGGGGTCGCCGCCGTTCACCGTCACCCGCGCATTCGGGTTCTCGGGGCTCGCGTTCACCGTGACCTCGGTCACGTCGTGGGCCACCGTCGCGCTGTAGGTCGCGCGGTCCGGGTCGAACGCACCGTCCAGGCTCACCTGCCCGGCCCCGGCGCCCGTCGCCATGCACAACGCCGCCGACAGCAGCACCGCAATCCGTACAATCTTCTTCATCGGACATGCCCCCCTTAATTGCCGGAATTCAAGTCAAGCGCCCGCAGCCGGGCGTTCGCCGCGTCGACGATCGTGATCCCGACCGTGGACGGTGAGCCCGGCGCCACGCCCTCCGGCAGGTCCGGCTGGATCACCGCTACCTGGAAGCGCTCGTCGTCCGTGTCGTCGTCCTCGTAGGTCCTGATCGTGCCCGACCCGCTCGTCGCGCCGGCGGCGATCGTGATGCTCCTGACGAACCCGTGGTCGGCCGTCTCCGACGTGACCCACCTCACCCTGAGCGGGATCGCCACGTCGGTCGCCAGCGGCTCCGTCAGGGCCACCTGCAACTCCACCGGCGAACCCTCGGCCACCGTGCGGCGCACCGCCCGCAGCGTCACCTCCGGCAAGTCGGTGAGGTCCTTGATCCTCACCACCACCGAGGCCGGGCTGCCCGCCCGCACCCCCGGCGGCAGGCTGGCCGTGTCCAGCGCCACCGTGAAGGTCTCGTCGTCGGCGTCGCTGTCCGGGTGCGTCGGGATGTTGACGACGCCGCAGCCGCGCTGGAGCCAGCCGCTGATGGCGATGGTGTACGCCGTGCTGATCGGCAGGCGGCCGTCCGTGTCGCCCGTCAGCGACACCCCCCAGTCGCCGTCCTCCGAGGTCCCGTGGCTCAGCGTCACCGGAATGCGCACGGTGCCCTGCGGCACCGCCGACAGGCACGCCTCCACGCTCGCCGACGCGCCCTCGTTCACCGGGTTCGGGCTGACGGAGAGCTTCACCGTGGAGGAAGTGAGCGTCCCCAGGCTCACCGGCACGGTGTCGCCGACGGTCCAGCTCGGGGGCGTTTCGCCCTGGTTGGAATAGAACCAGCCCGCTATTACACCCTCGTAGCCCGGGCCCGTGGACAGAACGGCATCCGCGATACGGAACCGGCTGTCGCCAACGTTCAGCACAAGGCCCCAATTGCGGTCCAGGGCCTTGTTCAGGTGCAAGGCGAGATAGCCGGAGTTTCCGAGCCGGAGACCGAGGATCCTGTAATCGACCCCGCCGTAGGTGAAGTCGGCGTCAGAGAGCGCTCCAACAACTGGTGTGGCTCGAAAGCCCTTCCAGCTCCCTCCGTCTCCGACCGTCATGGTGCCGGAGACGGCGGTCGTCACCTTCGCCGGGAGCGCCTGCCGCGTGACGGTGACGGTGTAGTCCTTGGTCGTCGTCGTGTCCTCGGCCGTCACCCGCACCGTGATCGCGTTGGCCCCCACGCTAAGCGCGATGGGGCCGCTGGCCGAGCCGCTGTTCACCGCGTTGCCGGCCACCGTCACCGTCGCCTTGCCGGTGTCCGCCACCGTCGGCGTCAGCTTCACATGCGTCCGGTCGTTCGCCACCGACGCTGAGTAGCTCGTCGTCGTCGCCGCGAAGGTGCCGATGCTGAAATTCGTGAACGTGCCGGTCGAACTCGTGGCGCTGCCCGCCGTCAGGCCGCTCAGGTCCGCGTTCGTGGACAGGGTCTGCTGCGCCTGCCGCCGCGTGACGGTGACCGTGTAGTCCTTGGTCGTCGTCGTGTCCTCGGCCGTCACCCGCACCGTGAGCGTGTTCGCGCCCACGTCGAGCGCGATCGCCGAACTCGCCGAGCCGCTCGTCACCGCCGTGAAACTGCCCTGGCCCTTGCGCACCCCGACCGTCGCCTTGCCGGTGTCCGCCACCGTCGGCGTCAGCTTCACATGCGTCTGGTCGTTCGCCACCGACGCCGTGTAGGTCGTCGTCGTCGCCCCGAAGGTGCCGATGCTGAAATCCGTGTACTGGCCGCCCGAACTCGTGCTGCTGCCCACCGTCAGACCGCTCAGGTTCGCGTTCGTGGATTGCGTCATCTGCGCCGTGCAGGACGTGTCGATGCTCAGCGAGACCGGGGTGCCGGCGGACCAGCCGATGGCGGACGCGGAGAGTGCCTGACTAATCCCTGCGCCAATCTCATACCCCGTCGTGCCCACGCAAAACTTGAGCGCCCGGAGCGTAGCGTTCGGAACCGCATTGAAGGCCGCTTGAAGGCCCGTGGCGGAGAAGTCCACGAGAAAAGTAAAGTGATAGTCCGTCCCGCCGACTGTGAAGCTGTTGTCGGTGAGTCGCGAATCGCATTGGGACTTGGTGAGACAGCCAACGCCACCGGTAACCGTCTGCGGCGTAAGCGTCGCCGACCAGACGGCCGTGGCGGAGGGCGCGCTGGGCGTGCCGCTCTTCACCACCCAGGCGCTGTCGCCGGCGGTGTTCTTCGCCCGCACCCGCACCCGGTAGGGCGTGCCGTTCATCAGGCTCGAGATCGTCTGCGAGGTCGAGGTGTCGGTGGCGGTGCGGGTGGGGTGCGCCAGCCAGCCGGCCGCGGCCGAGACGGTCTGCACCGTCGCGCCCGCCGCAACCGTCGACGAGGACGTGTAGTGCACGTCGTAGCCCGTCACCGTCCCCGACGGCGCCGTCCACGACACCGACAGCTGCGCATTCCCCGGCGTCACCGTCACGCCCGTGGGGTCGCCGGGGGTCGCGGCCTGCGGGGTCGCCGTGACCCAGCCCGACCACTGGGTGGGTCTTGCGTTTATTCCCCGCACGCGAAACCGGTAGGTCGTAGCGTTCGTCAGGCCCGTAATCGTCCTCGACCTGGCGCCCGAAGAAAACTCCGTCACCGTGGAGGTCGAGCCGCTGGGATGCACGCCGTACTCGATTTCCCAGTCTGCGGGATCGGTGTCGGTGAAGGTCCAGTTCACCCTGACGCTCGCGTCCCCGGCGGTTGCCGTCACAGTCGGGCCGGCGCGTTGCGCCTCCGCCGGCGCGGGGGCGAACAGGCCGAGCGCGCCGAGCAGCAGCGCGAGGACGGGGAGGAGGAGGGAGAGGCGGCGGGCGCGGCCGCGCCCGGTGCGGGCGTCAGGCCGTCTGGAGCCCGCCGATGTCGAGGGAGCCGGCTCGCGCGCCCCGGCCGGGCGCACTTCACGCCGCCGGACCGCGCTGCAGAACGCCGCCGCCGGCAGCATCGAGATCCGTGCAATGTTCTTCATTTGGAATGCCCCCTGTTCAGAGATTTCGGGTTCAAGCTGACGCAACCGGTCGTGAGTCTTTCCGCGAGAGGCGGATTCCTGCGGTATGCGCCGCCTCGAACCCGGGCTGGTGTCCGCTAATTGACGTTATCGGCCCCCAGAAGCCCCGTTTTCCGCCGAAAAACCCGTTTCGGGGGGCATTCGGGCTGCAAATGAGCGAAACATGAGCGAAAAAAGACGCAAAACGGCACCCGAAACCCCTCCGGGGACCCCGGATTCGTGCTTGACATGGCCGTGAGAGGTGTTAAATTTTCTGATAACGTCAATTATCGGACTCCAGAAACCCGCCGTTTCGCCGGTATTCGCTTGCGAAACGGCTTTTTTTTGTGGAAATTCCCCGTCGTCGTCCATACTTGGCAATCGAGGAGGCGCTCGGGCGGCCCCAGGGAATGGACACGACCACCGACCCGGAAGGTTGGCTTCTCGGCATAACGACGGGGGCAAGACCATCCGACCCGACGCTTAGGGGATTCGAGCGTTCGGGCAACCCAGAGATCGACGCCGGGATAGCGGCGTACCTGGGGGGATCTCTACGAGGGGGGGCACTCGGCGGCCGTGGCCGCGATGGCGAGGCTGCGCTACGGGCGGTGAGGTCCGCCCGGCGTTTCGTCGTGAGCATGTCCTTCGCTCCGGGCAGGTCCGCAGTGTGCAGGACGCCCGTCTTCTCTCGAATATCTCTCTACCGCCTCTTCTTTCTCCGGGCGGCTCTCTCCTCGGACGTGGAAGTCCACCTCCGGGCGGAGGCCCACTTCTCGAGGTCTTCGAGCAGGTAGCGCACCCGGTATCCGGTGCGAAGAAAATCCGGCCCCTCTCCGCTCACGCGGTAGCGCTCGAGCGTCTTGGGCGAGAGGCCGAGCCAGGCGGCCGCCTCCCGCGTGTCTAGGTGGTTCTCCTCCGCAAGTTCATCGACGTCTCCCGCGGCCCCGGGTTCCCCGGCGGCGTCCCACGTCCCGTCGAACGGATCGGGCAAGTCCGCGAGCCTCTCGCGTATGGCGCGGACCTCCTCTCCCGTCGCGTTGGCCGCCATCCAGGCGCGCACCCGGTCGAAGGTCTTGAGATACGGCGAGGCGCCCCGGCGCAGCCTTCCTACGAAGGAGGGATTCCCCACGGTCTCCTCGCCCAGGATCGAGACCTTCGTCCCGCTCACCGCGAGAAACGCCTCGACCTCGGCCCGCAGGAGCGGTCCCAGGGGCGGATACCCCATGAACGCGAGCACCCGGTCCGCCGTGTCGACCCGCAGGGGCCGCCCCCGGGCGTGCAGTCCCACGAAGCCGGGAATGCCCAGCGCGCCCACCCCGAAGCGCCTCGCGCTCATCCCGCGGCGCGCGCGCCAGAGCGCAATGCTCCGGCGCAGCCGCTCGTCCAGCGGGGTGCCGGTATCGTCGTCGAACGCGGTCATGGCGCGCGAACATAAGGAAAGTGCGAGCGCCCGTTCAATCGTTGTTTCTAGCGCGAAAGGTACACCCGGGAAGAGTCCGCGACCGCGTCCGCGAGCGGGTCGCTCATCGATTCAACCTGAAATCAAGGGGGTTTTCCGGAAAACGAAGGTCGCCGGGGAACGTGCAGCGAGGCGCTACGGAAAAAAAGGAAGGACGCCGCCCCCCGGGCGAGAGCTCGAAAGCCTCTTTCGTTCACGCCGCAGTGGGCTGTTTCGCGAGCCGTCCCTGCGAATGGCGCTCCGGCATGACCGGCGATTGGCGGCGCCCGGCGAGTTGCATCTCGACCGGAGAAGCCCCGGCCGCGGCAAGGCGCTGCGCGCTGCCCGTCCGCAGGTCGAAACGGCGCCGATTCCCTTGTTTCATTCGTTTTTATCGCATCGTATGCTGATGTTCCGGGTCGTCCGCCAAATACAATACGGCCAAGCCGAAACAGGCGGACATTCCTTCGTGGATTGTATGCCAACGGCCCGGATTTTCCCGATCCTGTCTGATTGACCGTTTTCCCTTACACGTCTTTCGATGATTGTTCGGGCATGGTGGTTACGCCGGTGTTGCCGTCAGATCGGACAATTCGCCTTTCTCGAAGGTTTTGGGAGCCCACCCCGACAAGAAGGGCGTATACATGCGGTCGTACTGCATGGCATCGCGCATCCATTGGGGGATGCCGGCAAGCCATTCGGGTATACCCGGCAGGGACGATGGATCGGGGTCGTAGTAGGAGACGCCCATTTCGGGCATTCCGGTGTCAGGCCAATGAGCCCCGTCGCGCTTGAGCAGCTGCACCGACCAATGTTCACTGCGGGTTTCCACCAGGAAGATCTCGTCTGGCGCATTTGTGCACGCCGATAGCAGCGAAGGGAGAAGGTCTCCGCGGAACTCGAAGCTCGTAAGGCCCGGATCACCGCTTTCCAAAACCAGAACGGTACGTGCGCCATCCGCCTTGCAGTCCTCAAGCTTGGGGCATTTCCTGGAAAAGGCATGCCGGAGACTCTCCAAACGCGGGCTTTCCAGATTGTCCGGAGGAATGAATCTGAACGAAAGTGATCCCGGCTTTCGTTGCACGAGTCGTGCACTCCGCCATCGCAGCAGTTCGAATTCACAGTCAAATCCCGGCGGGGTTCCCTGGATGCGATCATCGGACCAAGAAGGATCGCGGACCAATAAGATGTGGTCGGAGCTCCGCTCGCGCAGGATTTTCTCGCTCGCTCGGAGCCATTCGACGAGAGCACCAAGTGCTCGTTCTCTTTTGACTCGGCCTTTGGGCAGGGAAACGTCGACCGGGAATTGCAGTTCGTAGTAGGCCGGGCTTGAAAAAGGCTCCGGGATAGTTTTTTTGATGTGCTCAGTGATCCGTCTCGCGACAAACACGGTCGTAATCTGATTTTCAACCGACTCGATCCGGGTGTGCTCGATCGCATATTCCCGGGAGCCGATCTTCACACGGAGGTCGACGGGAGGAATGCCTCCCTCCTTGTCGGGACGGCGGACATCCGAGCGCGTCTCGAGTGTCCATTTTTCGAGGGTCCTGACGACTGCATCGCATACCCTCCCCTCGTTTTTCGGCACGACCATGGCTGACGAATCCCTCATGTTGTCCCTGATTCACTCGCTCCCGATCACGGGCCATAAGTTCTATCATGCCACGCTCGTCCGTATCGACTCGCCGAGTGCGGTGATATGCCGGTCACCGCATCTCTATGTCCTATGCTGGTGTCCATGTACGTCCACATACGGTCATCGATACGGGATCGGGAAAACGGTACTCGAACGGAAAACTTTCAAGCTCGCGTAATCGATTCGGACCGGTCCTTGCATCTTCATACGGGCCTGAGGTCCGACGACCCCCGCGCGCCGGGTTGCTCTGGAGTTGTAATGAACCCGCTTTCGTTTTGATTACGGGCCTGCCAGGGAAGATTCATGGCAACCTGTTAACTAAGCTAATAACAGCACCTTACAGGACAATCGAAAATGCCCGAAACTGCTCTTGTCTCTAAGACGAGCAAAGGTGAAAATCACTACTCTCCCCTTCGGCTTCGACCCGAATCTCCCGTGCAATCCTCTCAAAACCCTACAACACCCTATATCAGGGACATTATCACTAAAATATACTGAATATCTCTTTATTGATATACATATTCCCCCAATATTCCTCTTGATGTCCTCATTGCAAAGGATTATCTTTACCTGCAACACGGAGAACACCAACCTTCCGCACACGAGGCTCATTACGATGAAGATACAACCCGAAACACTGAAAATGCTGCGCAAAATCAGGAATTTGAGCCAGCAGGAACTGGCCGACAGGGCGAAAGTCGACAAGAAGACCATCGGCCGCATCGAGGGCGGATATGCAGGCGAATCCCACGGGGCCACCGTGAGGCTCATCGCCGGCGCTCTCGGACTCTCAAACCCCCGAATTCTGGCCGAGGCTCCTGAATCCGAACTCGTGCGGGAAGAAGCCCGAATCCATTCCGCTTCGAGAGCCTCAGGCCCCAGGGTTCACTTGGACAGCGAAACCGCCCTCGCCTACGACATGGTGGAGGAACACTACGGGGTGGAGGTGCACAGACTCATCGAGGAGGCCCCCATGCTCTTCACCCTCCTCGCCGAATTGAGCCTCGCCGAGCGCCGCCGCCGTGTCGAGGAAGCCAGAGACGTCCTCGAAGAATTCAACCGCGCCCTGCCCGAGCATCTCGCAGACTCCGGGTGGGCATATGAGGAGGAGGAGGAATCCATCGGGAGGCGCGACCTGTTCCGCCACCCCGGAAACCTCGAGTGGGACGACCCCCGCTGGGAGGCGTATCGGGAAAACGGGAACCCCTTCTCCAATTTCCTGAAGCGACTGGCTGAAAACCTGGAAGCCGGCAACGGCGCGCTCGACCCCGCCGACGTCGAGTTCGACCCCGACATCAGCTGCAGGGGCTATCTTTTCCCCGAGAGCCGAGCGCGCATCACCGGCGGCTCACGGCGCGCCGGGTGGGTCCTCTCCCACGGGCACGCGCGCCTCGGCCAGATCCCCAAGCGCCTGCGCGGCGAGGGCGAAGACGCGACACGTGAGCGCCTGAATTGGCTGGAGGCGCAGATCACGGACGATCAATGGGCCGCCTGCGAGGAAATGATCGCCGCCGCCGTGAAACTCGGGAAAATGTTGAGCGGCGAAACCGGCCCGGAAGACGAGGCGGACGAACAGGAGAGCCAATTTGAAAAATGAGTGAAACGAAACAGAACAAAATTCATAATGACGCGATGAAATGGGTCAATAAGATGGTGAAGGATTGGTTTCGGGAAGGACTCGAACATGAAGACAGGGCATGGTTGCGTTACGGACTCGTGGCGTATCGCGCAAACTATACAGCCAGGAAAGGATGAAACGATGGCAAATGATTCCATCTTTACCACTGTGGAAAAGGGAGTAATTATTGCGGCATTTAGCAAATTTCTCGAGATCAGTAATTCGCTGGAAAGAATTGCCGACGCTCTGGAGCGGGCATATCCTCCCCCACCTCCTCCGCCAAAGCCCGAGAAGAAGGGCTGGTTCAAATCGTAAAGCCGCGTTTTCTTTCAACCGGGTTGATGAAGAAGGAGAAAACATGAACGCCGAATGCCTGATGCAGTGGAACCGCCTGAAAAAAGAAGCAGGCGAGGATTTCCCCCTCGAAAAATTCAAGAAAGGGCTCGACGCATACCTGCAAGAGAAGGGAGAGACCGGCGAGCGAACCGTGCGCACCGCACTCAGGTCCATCCGGCAAGCTCTCAAGTGCTCCGGGCATGAGGACGAGGCCGTGAGGCGCAGGGCCGGGAAACTCCTCAAGAGCTGCCGCCATTCCTTCGAAGAAGCCTGCAAGAATGTGAGCCACCTTAAAAAGGCATTGACCGACGCCCGCGAGAGGCGCGCCGAAGCAGAAGCCGCCCCAAAAATCATCCCCCTCAGCGGGGAATTCCGGCTAGAAGAGGTGCTCTCCCTCAAGAAGCTCATGGCCATCGGAAAAACTCTCGAAATCTGCGTCGGAAAGCGCGAGGACGCAGAAAGATACTGGGAACAAACCGAAGCCGGCGAGTTCAAGTTCTGGCTGTTTCTCAAGAGAGAGAAGCCATACGCCCTGCTCAAAATCGACTTGGGCGAGAAAGATGTGGTGGGACAATTTTCCACCCACAACAACGACGACCCCGAGATTTCATTCGAACTGGGGATGGAGATTCTCCATAAGCTCGGCGTTACCGGCGACGACGTTCCCTCATTCGCCCGCGTGGGCGCATTCGGCAGGTTCAAGGGCGGGCGGCCCGAAGTCGAACCCGTCCGCGTCAACGATTTGGAAATGTGGATCTGGTTTTACGGAGACGAACTCATCGTGGGGATGGATGAACAAGCCGACGGGAAACTCTCCTGGTCCCGCTTCCGGTTGACAAGGGAGAACTGCAAGAACCAGTTGGAATGGGACGATGATTTCGGCAACCACCTCAGCCTGGGGATGCTGTTCGAGATCGTCCGGCGAAATCCTCACATTCTGGAAAAATTCCGCTCCCTCATCCTGGGGGAATCGCCCCATCTCGAAATCGCCGCCTGAGCGCCTCTCCCCGAAAATCCGCCTCGCCGTTTTCGAGAACGCCGCTGCATCTCCACCCCCCCCGGCTTCGGCCAATCTTCCGGTCTCCACCGTCATTCGCCGGAACGACGGTGAAAACAAAACGCGGGCGTGGACGCGCGGGTCCGCGCCGGCGCGCATTTCCCCGCATTTGCCGTCATGCGCGCTCCCGGGTATCGGCTATGCTCGCGGGGCGAGTCGCCGCGTCCGGCGGCGGGGGGAATTTCTGAAAAATACGATAAATACCGATAAATTAACAGGGTTTTCCGGTAAATTTCTGAAAGTTTATATATTTGAAAGATAAGGCGTTACGTCGAAACCGGGCCGGATCGCGCCTAGCGCAGCGAAGTCACCAGAATCACCCCCGCCACCGTGATCAGCACGCCCAGGACGATACGCGGGGTGATCCTCTCGCGCTCCCCGAGTATCAAGGGTGCGAGCACGAGCATGAAAAGCGGCACCGTCGCCACCATGGGCGTCACGCGCGACACCTCCCCCATGCTCAGGGCGGCCATCAACGTCAACTGGGCGGCCGCCATCGCGAGACCCGCCAGGATGAAGTTGCCGAGCGAGGGCCTGTTGAACACGAACGGCCTCCACCCGGTGCCCGCCTTCAGGATCAAAGGACCCAGGGCGCATGCCGAGACGGATTGCAGAAACCCCCCGAAAACAAGGGATTCCACGCCTCCCAGCCCCATTTTCCTGAACGTGTGGGCGAGCCCCATGAAAGCCGCCGCGGTGACCGGCAACAGCAGCACGCGGCCTCTGGCGAGCGGACCTCCTCCGCTCGTCATGCAGAAAACACCGGCCACGACGACGAGGATACCCAGCCACAAGACGGCGGGCGGGCGTTCCCCCAGCACCAGAAACGCCCAGAACGCCCCGAAAATGGGGTGGGTGTTGGAGACCGGGCTGGTGGAGGCGACGCCGATCCTCTGGATGGAGCGAAACAGGAACATCAACGCCAAAGTAGGCGAGGAAATCCCCGCCGCCAGAAAAGCGACCCAGTGGACCGAAACCGATATTCGGGAGAAATCCACCGCCACCAGGCAGGCGGAGAAGAAGACAAGCTGCATGATCAGGACGACCAGGCTGCCCGTGTGCGGCGTGCTGCCGTCCAGCCCCCTCCTGGTCATGATGCTCGAGAGGGCGAAGAAGATGGCCGGGCTCAGGGCAACCAATTCAAACGGCATTCATACTCCGACCCGGCCGGCCTCCATCGGCCTGTCCGGCTTGGGGAATCGCTTACATGACCCCGGGATTCACGATGTTCACGGGTCTTTGGCCGCCTAAAGCCAGGCGCATGTTCTCTGCGGTGCGATCCATGGCGGCGACCTGCGTCTCGGGTGTCCGGGAAGCGTGGTGCGGGCTGATGATGACGTTCTCGAGCCCCCACAGGCCATGGTCTTTCGGCAAAGGCTCGGGATCGGTGACATCGAGCCCTGCGCCCGCGAGATGGCCGCCGCGCATCACCTCCAGAAGATCGTCGCTCACCACGGCGGGGCCTCTCGAAACGTTGATGAGAATGGCGTCCGGCTTCATTTTCAAGAGATTCGCCCTGTTCATGATGCCCCGCATCTCGGGCGCCAGGGGCATGCACAAGATCAGGAAATCGGCACGCGGCAAAAGCGCGTCGAAAGAGGTGAACTCCAGCTTCGCCTCGGGCACGTAGGAGGGATCCTCCGTCCGCGTGTTGATGAGCAACTCCATGCCGAAACCATGACCGATGCGCGCTGCTCTCCTGCCGATATCCCCGAGCCCCACGATACCGAGCGATTTGCCGCCCAGTTGCACCGCAGGCACGTGCTCCCAGGTTTCCTGCTCATCGCGCATCCAGGCGTGACGCGCGAGATACAGCGCCATGAAAAAGGCGTGTTCCGCGACCGAGCGCCCCCGCACGCCCTCGACGTTGCACACCATGACGCCGCGCTCGTTCGCCGCATCGACGTCGATGTTGTCCACGCCCGCACCCGGTTTGGCCACCACCTTGAGATTCGGCGCCATGTCCATCATCTCGGGCGAAACGGGCCGGAACACGGTGAGAATGCCCTCCGAATCCGGCAGCAGCGGCTCGATGGCCTCCGGGGTATATTCTGCCGGAGCGACGACCTCGTGCTCCGCGCCCAGCCAGTCGGAAGCCACGTTCCACGCAGGCGTCGAATAAAGCGGGTCGATTAGGACTACTTTCGCCATGACGTTAATCCTCTTATAAACTTATGAAAAACCGCCTGCGTGCCTCGCTGGAGAGAAACCGCACACCCACAAAAAAGCTGCCTAGGGGCTTAAATATAATTCACAGGACAAGAGTGGAATGTCGTACCCGAACTGCCCGCGCGGGCGGCTTCCGACATGATTCACATTATTACCCGATGATCTTGAGTTCCGGCACCGATATGGGCCCCGAGGCGTTGGCGATGGCCACCTGCTCGGCCACTTTTCTCGCCGCCTCTCGAAACGCCTTGGCCGTTGGATGATCGGGTTCTCCTGCGACGACGGGAACGCCGAAGTCTCCCCCCAGCCTCACCTTGATGTCGAGTGGAACGGCGCCCAGGAACGGGACTTCATAGCGCTGGGAGGCCTTCTCTCCACCTCCCGTGTCGAAGATGTTCTCGCGATGCCCGCATTCGGGGCACACGTAGTAGCTCATGTTTTCGATGATCCCGAGAATGGGCACGTCGGTTTTCCGGAACATCTGCAGACCCTTGCGCGCATCGAGAAGAGCGATGTCCTGCGGCGTGCTGACGATGACGGCGCCCGCCAGAGAAACCTGCTGGACGATGGTCAGTTGCGCGTCGCCGGTGCCGGGGGGCAGGTCCAGGACGAGATAGTCGAGTTCTCCCCATATCGTCTCGCTCAAAAACTGCACGAGCGCCCGCATGACCATGGGACCGCGCCAGATGACGGGGCTGTCCTCATCGACGAGAAACCCCATCGACATGACTTTGAGCCCATGAGCTTCCAGGGGCCGTATCTTGTTCCCCTCCTCGGCGATGGGCCGCGCTGCGGGGATTCCGAGCATCAGGGGCTGGCTCGGCCCGTAAATGTCCGCGTCGAGCACCCCCACCTTCGCGCCTTCCCGGCTCAGGGCGAGCGCAACGTTCACCGCCACGGTCGATTTACCCACGCCGCCCTTCCCGCTCGCTATGGCGATGATGTTCTTCACACCAACGACGTCCATTTTGCCAGCCATCGATGGCCGCGCGGTGACGTGGCTCGTCACCCGGACGTTCACCGAATTCACGTTCTCCAAAGAGCCGACCGCCAGCTTGCACTCCTGCTCGAACTCTTCCTTGCGCGGATGCGCAGGTGTGGTCAACTGCAGTGTAAAGGCGACCGAATCTCCACAAATCTGGACATCCTTGATCATGTTGAGACTCACCAGGTCTTTTCCGACCTCGGGGTCTCGCACTTTCTTCAGAGCCTCTAGAATCTGGGCTTCTGTTGCTTCTGACATAGAAAGGACCCTCTAATCCAAAACCGGAAACGCGCTGAAAAATCGTCCGTCGGAATGTTTCGCCCTCATACCGGAGCGTTTTCATCTTATCGCGCGGATTTTTTTGCCTGTCAAACATGAAAGGACGAACCGCTTTGGGAGCGCGTGCCGGGGAGGCGGGCAAAATCGGGAAAAACGCCTTTCTCGGTTGACGCATCGACTCCATCTCATTATTTTTAGGCGTCTCGTTTTGTTGATTCACAACACATCCGAGCACCTCAAACAACCATGACGGATTCGAACCGGCATCAACAAGGAGAATCAACCCTTTGGATATCATCGTCTGCATCAAGCAAGTACAAGACCCCGACATTCCTCCCCGCGATTTCAAGGTCGATGAGGAGAAGATGGATGTCATCCCGCCCGCAAACGTATCGCCCGTCATCAACGGCTTTTGCGAAAACGCCGTCGAAGCGGCCATCAACCTCAAGGAAGAGCATGGCGGAAAAGTCATCGTCGTGACGATGGGCGACGAAAAAGCCAGGGACGGTCTCAAAAAATGCCTGGCCATGGGATGCGATGAAGCCATTTTGCTCCAGGACGATGCTTTCGAGGGTTCCGACGCCTTCGCCATCGCGCGGATTCTGGCGGGCGCGATTCAAAAGATCGACGGTTTTGACGTCATCTTTTGCGGCAGGTTGAGCAGCGATTGGAGTTACGGAACCACCGCCCTCGCCCTCGCCGAAGCGCTCGAACTGCCCAGCGTAAGCCAGCTACAGAAAGTGGAGAAGACGGACTCAGGGATCCGGTGTGAACGCGCCCTGGAGGACGGCGTGGAGGTCGTCGAAGTATCGACCCCGTGCCTGCTCACCGCCAGCAACGAGATCAACACCCCTCGCCTGCCCTCGGTGAAAGGCATTCTCATGGCGTCGCGCAAGCAGATCCCCGTCTGGGGCGTGCCGGACATCGGAATCGACCCCGCTTCGGTCGGAAACGGGGCGGCCACTTTTGAAGTCACCAAATTCTACAAGCCCGTTTTTGACGGGAACTGCGAATTCATCGAAGGCGAATCACTCGAAGAAGCAGCCGGCGCTCTGGCCCTACGCCTTCGTGAAGATAAAATTATTTAAGGGAGAAAGAACAACATCATGTCGAACAACGTTCTCGTTTTAGCCGAGCGCGCAGGGGACAAGCTGGCGCTCGTAAGCAGTGAGCTTTGCGGTATCGGCCGAAAACTCGCCGATGAAAAAGGAGGCTCCCTGGTCGCTCTCCTCCTCGGCGGAGCGGGCACGCATGAACTGGCGAAAGGGCTCATCGCCCTGGGAACCGATAAGGTGCTGTCGGCTGAATCGGATATTCTCGAAGGCTACACCAATGCGGCGTATCTCAAAGTCATCGACGCCGTCATCGGAGAAGAGAACCCGAACATCTTCCTCGTCGCCAATACCTCCATGGGGCGGGACGTGGCGCCCCGGCTCGCCTTCCGGCACGGGGCCAGCTACGCGCACGACTGCACGGACCTCTCGATTGAGGAGGGGAAGCTCGCCGCCGTTCGCCCGGTGCACGGGGGCAGCGCCATCAGCCATGTCCGCTCGAAAACGGATTCCCTCTCCATCGCATCCACGCGCGCGAAAGCCCTGCCGCTGGCCGACATCGAAGAGGGCCGCGAGGGCGAGTTCATGGAAATCGGCGTTTCCGTGGATGCAGATGAGATTCGCATGAATTTCGTGGAGGCGAAAAAGGTGGAAGCAGAGGGCGTGCGTCTGGAAGACGCGGAAATCGTCGTGAGCGGCGGACGCGGTTTGGGCGGGCCGGAGAATTTCGAATACCTCCAGGATCTCGCCCAAGTTCTCAAAGCAGCCGTGGGCGCGAGCCGCGCCGCCGTCGACGCCGGCTGGGTGCCGACACCCATGCAGGTGGGCCAGACGGGCAAGATCGTGAGCCCCAATCTCTATATCGCCGTCGGTATATCAGGCGCCATGCAGCACATGGTCGGGGCGGGGCCGAGCAAGAACATCGTGGCCATCAACACGGACGCCGAAGCGCCCATCTTCCAGCGCGCGCGCTACGGCATCGTGGGCGACTACAAGAAAGTCATCCCCGCTCTCACGGAAAAATGCAGGGAGTTGATGGACTCCTAGTTTAGGGATTTTTGAAAAAGCCCTCTCAAGCGAGCGGCTGGTAGGCCCAGACGACGCGGCCCACGATTCTATCGGCGGGCTCTTCCCCGTCCAAATCAATATGCGTGACGACGTCTTCACGATTCTCGGGCACCAGCCATAGACGAGGCGGGGTCCACTGCAACCGTTTCAGCGTACACCCGCCGGATTCATCCCGAACGGCGTAAATGCCATTGGGAACGATCGCCTTGTCACGGCGATCGATAACGACCACCGCACCCGGCTGTATCGTGGGAATCATACTGCGGCCCATTTGGCGGTCTACCCGGACGGATACCAAATCCCCACGCCCTGCAATTTGAGAGATGTGGATAAGAGCGTATTCCTCGATTTGCTCATCCACGATTCTGGCGCTTCCCGCCGCGATGGAACCCGACACCAAAGGCACGGCGCGAAACTCCGCATCGCTCACCTTGCCCGGCGTCCGCAAGTTATCACTCATACTCAAGGAGACATCCAGAGGCCCGACGCCTGGAATTTCCGGCGCGCCGGTTCGGCCCAGCAACCAATCACCGGACACGTCGAGCACTTTTGCGATTTCAAACAGTTTGCTTGCGCTCGGTTCGTTCTGGCCCTGCTCATATCGTGTGAGATTCGCCCACGTGACGCCCGCGGCGCGCGCCAACTGGTTGCGGTTCAATCCCTTGCGTTCACGCGCGCGCGCGATGCGTCGTCCCAGTTCGAGCGCATACTCCGATCGGGGCTTGGGAGACTCTGGCATAGGCTCTGTGGAGGGCTTGAAAACTCCCCTCCCCGGGGCGGATGTCGTAGATAGACACTTACCTTATCACATTTTGGATATTCATCGAAAAGACGGGGTCCTCGCCCCCATACGGCGAGGACCCCGAATCAAGAACTAATCGTCGAGAACCGCCACGGCGCGGACGGGGCTTCCCGTTCCCTCGCGGAACTTGAGCGGAAGGGATATGAACTGGAACTCGCCCTTGCCCAGCAACGCTTCCAAGTTACAAAGGCTTTCCAGATGGGTGATCCCCCTCTCCCAGCAGGTTTTGTGGACCAAAGCGTTCACGTCGCCCTCGGGGCCGGGACGCATGGAATCAATCCCGAAATGGACGATTCCCTGATCCGCGAGCCATTCGGTGGCCTCCACGTTGACGCCAGGATTATCCGACCCATACGCCTTCGTCGGGAAAGTGCGGGCATGATGGCCTGTGCACAGGAGGATGGTGCCGCCCTGGGGAACCGAGAGGCCCGTTTTTTTCACTGCTGCGTCGAGGTCTTGTGAGCTGATTTCCGCCCGGGGCTCAATATGCTGCAGATCGATGCAGATGCCGCGAACGATGCAGTTCTCGAGCGGGTACTCGTTCATCGGCTGCGCGTCCTGGTGGAAATGGCGCGGCGCGTCGAGATGCGTGGTGCCGTGCTCGGGCATAGTGACGAAGTTCAGGGCGTTCCCCCAGACGTTTCCCGAGTCCTTGAAGGCCTCTTCGTGGTTTTTCCACTCGGCGTAGAGGATGGGCGGCTGGCCCGGATATGCGGGTGTGCGGTGGTAGATCTCTCGTGAAAGGTCAACGATGGTAGGCATAGAATTTTTCTCCTTTTCGCCTAAACGGTGCAGCGCAATATATGAAGTCCGTGGTTCTTGTCCGTCACGTAAATGACCCCGCGTCTGTCCACGATGACGTCCTCGCTCTGGGTGACGAGCGTCTTGGGCAGCATGCCGAGGCGTTTCGTCGGGTCGGCGGGGATGTAGTGCGCGATCTCGCGCGGATGGATGGGCTCGGAGATGTCATAGACCCTGAGACCGGCGTTGAAATACGTCAGATAAATGCGGTCTTCTCTTTGCTCTAAACAATCGATCCCCTGGGGATGATGCTGGTTGTGGGGGCCGAAGCGTCCGCCGCGCTCGCAGAAGCTCTTGTGGGAATAGCCCGCCGGCGGCTCTGGCACCGGGAAGAGCGACATGAGCCTCGGGGTCGCCTCGTCTTCGATGTCGATGATCGCCGTGTAGTTGAGCGGCTCGTCACAATTCTCCTTGAGCGCCTCGCTGTTAATGATGGCGAATCCCCGGTTGAGATAGGGATACGCCGTGTGGACGGCGATCGCGCTGCCCAGCGGCGGGTAGACGTTGAAGCGGCTGACGAGTTTGGGGCTGGATACATCCTCAATGTCCGCAATGACGAACCCGCCGCGCGCATACGGCAAATAAGCACGCCCGTTTTCCGCATGGGCCGGACCATGTTGGAACACGCGCATCCCCTCGCTCCAGTCGTCCGACATATCGGTTTCGGCATCCTCCTGTTCGGGCAGCCAGAATCGGCCCGCTTCTTTGGGATTCCGGGGATCGGCCAGATCCAGAATGCGGTAGATGTTTCCGTCATAGCCGGGCGCGTAGGCGGAGAGGTGGGCGTAGCGGCCGCCGTTATAAAAATTCCGGTGCGTGCCGTCTGCCCCCGTCTGCCAGTGCGAGATGAGTTGCGGATTGGCCGGGTCTTTTTTCACGTCCCAGATGTAGACGCCCTCGGCTTCAGGCGGATCCTCGGGCCGCGGTCCCCAGCCGGGAGGGATTCTCTCCAGGGAGGTGATGAGCAAACCATCCGCCACCTGGACCTGGAGCGTCCAGGTGTTGTCGGGACCCTCAATAAACTTTAGGAGTTCGGGGTTTTCGGGATCAGTTACGTCGAGAATGCTCCAGCCGCTCACCCAGAATTGCGAGAGGTAGAGGTAAAACCGCCCGTCCACCTCCTGAATCGCCGTTTTGAAGGCGGGCCTGTCTTCCAGGTCGTGATAGGCGACCAACTCCATGTTTTCGCTGCTGATTGCCGCAGGCGCCTGCGCGAGACTCATCGCATCCTCACTTAAGATGTTCACTTTGACTCTTCGCCAAAATGTGGAAGAGAATGTCCGTCGAAATGATTGCGGAGCCAAGGTTTATGTACCCCACTACTGCACGGCGGTAAAGCCCCGGAGTGACTTTGCGCGCGCAATCGCGGCGCGGGGCCTTTCGCCGGGCGGACTGAAAAGCGGAGCAGATATGACCTCACCCGGTGTAGATTTGAGTGGCAAGACGGCCTGCATCACGGGCGGCGGCCAGGGGCTCGGCGCCTCGATGGCCATCGCACTCGCCGAGGCTGGTGCGGACCTCGTCCTCATCGGCAGGCGGCCCGAGCCGATGGCTGATACTGCGAAAGAATGCGAGAAATTCGGCATCAGAGCCAGACCCGCCGTCTGCGACGTCACGGATCCGGCGCGGGTGAACGCCCTGTTCGAGCAGGTCAACAAAGAACTCGGAGGTCCGCACATTCTCATCAACAATGCGGGGGTGTCGCTCCCCAGCCCCATTCTCGATACGACGGACGAACTCTGGCGCGAGACCATCGATTTGAACCTGAGCGGCATGTTCTATTGCTGCCGCGCGGCGGTGCGCTTCATGCTCGAAGCGGGAGAAGGAAAAATCGTCAACCTAGGTTCGGGCGCAGGCAGCCGGGGCCGCCCCAATCAGGTGGCCTATGCGGCGTCGAAATCTGGCGTGAGAGGATTCACCGAGGCGCTCGCCGTCGAGCTTGCAGAGAAGAACATTCAGGTGAACAACATCGCGCCGGGCCGTTTCCCTACCCCGATGACGGTCGATCGAATCGCCGATCCCGCGCAAAGCGAGGAATTCCTGCGCTACGTTCCCATGAAGCGCTACGGCGAACTCGAAGAAATACGGCCCCTCATCGTCTACCTTTGCGGCCCCCAGAGCGACTACATGACCGGGCAGACGATATATCTCGACGGCGGAAGCAACGCGCTCTAGGACCTCACCACGTCGCACCGCCCGCCGTCCACGTTGATAGACTCGCCGGTGATGTTCGAAGCCAGGCCGGAGGCCAGGAACAACGCCGCGTACGCGCAATCCTCGGCCTGTGTGAGACGGCCCATGGGCAGTTCGGCGCGCCTTTCGGCATCCACTTCCTCATAAGTTCGATTCGTGAGTTCCGCGATTTTCGTCGTCTGCCGGACGTACCTCGGGGTGTCCGTCGTGCCCGGATTGATGAGGTTCACCCGGATGTTCTCGGGCGCGAGCCTGCGGGCGAGCTGATGCTTGTAAGCGGCGAGACCTGCGTTCGGGATGCAACCCGAGCCATGGTACTCGGAGGTATGGACGTGACTCAGCCCCGAGAAATAGACGATGACACCCCCGCCCCGCTTCCTCATCTGCGGAATCGCGGCTTTCGTCAAGCGGATGGCGGCGCGGAGTTTGAGGTCGATGGCGAGGTCGATGTCCTCATCCGTCGTTACGATGGGGTCTGTGCGCCTGCTGACGCCTGCGGCGCTTATGAGAAAATCGATTCCCCCGAACCGGGCGCAAGTCTCTTCCACCACATGCTCCGCCTGGCCGGCAGCGGTGAGATCGCCCGCCATCACCTCCGCGCGTCCTCCGGTAGAGGTAATGTCGGAAGCGGTCTGCTTCAAATTCTCCTCGTTCCGGGCCGCGAGGGCGACCGATGCCCCCGCGCGCGCCAAAACCATGGCGCACGCCTGCCCGATGCCCTGGCTCGAACCCGTCACCAGGGCGATTTTTCCGCTCAAATCTATGGTGATCATCTCTTCCCCTTTCCTTGCAACCCGTTCATACTCGTATCTGCGTTGGCGCCGGGCGAAACTGAAACGCGAACCTCGAAGACCTTCGGCCGGGCGCTGGATTTTCATGACGATTTTTCTTATACACGACTTGTCCTTCGGCGGCATTCTAGGCGGCGTTCACTTTCACAAAGGCGGCGGCCCATGACGAAGAAAAGCATCTCGGACATCGACGTGCGTGGTAAGCGCGTGCTGATGCGTGTGGACTTCAACGTTCCGCAGGACGCGAACGGCCGCATCGCCGATGATCGCAGGATTCGCATGGCGCTCCCCACGACAAACCACATATTGGCTGGCGGTGGCCGCCTCGTCCTCATGAGCCATCTTGGGCGCCCGACGGGAGAAGGCCCCGAGGCCAACGCCAGGTGGACCCTTGCGCCCATCGCCGAGCGTCTCGGGAAATTACTCGGCAAGAGCGTCGGCTTCGCGAAAGACTGCGTGGGACACGCTGCCGAGAGCACTGTGGCCGCGCTAAAAGACGGGGAATGCTGCCTTCTCGAAAACCTCCGCTTCCACAAGGCCGAGCAGATCAAGGATAAGGGGGCCTCTGAAGATACGGCCCTAAGACGGGAAAAAGACGCCTTCGCGCAGGGGCTGGCCTCTTTGGCCGACGTCTACGTGAACGACGCCTTCGGCACCTGCCACCGCGATAATGCGAGTATGCTCACCGTGCCGCAGATGATGGCCGGAAAGCCCCGCGTTGCGGGATTCCTGCTGGAAAAGGAGCTTCAGTACCTGGGGGAGGCGCTGAATGCGCCGGAAAAACCCTTCCTCGCCATCATCGGAGGAAAGAAAGTCTCCGACAAGATGATGGTCATCGAAACTTTATTGGGCAAATGCGACCGGGTGCTCATCGGCGGGGCCATGGTCTATACGTTCATGCGGGCGAACGGGCAGGAGACGGGCGCGAGCCTCGTGGAGGAAGACAGGGTCGAAGTCGCCGCGCGGCTGCAGTCCTTGGGACGCGAGAAACTCGTTTTGCCTACGGACGTCATCTGCGCGCGCGCCATTGAAGAGGGTGCTGAATACGAGGTCTTTCAGGGCCTGATCCCCGAAGGTCTGATGGGTCTCGACATCGGTCCCGAGTCCGCGCGCCGGTTCTCTGAAATGATCTCAGAGGCGAAAACCATCGTCTGGAACGGCCCGATGGGCGTTTTCGAGGTCAAGCCGTTCGATAAGGGCACTTTCACCGTCGCGCATGCCCTCGCGGAGGCGACGAAAAACGGCGCCACGACCGTCATCGGCGGTGGCGACAGCGCGGCGGCCATCGAGATGGCCGGGCTGAGCGAGCGAGTGAGCCACGTAAGCACGGGCGGTGGGGCGAGCCTCAAGTTCATGGAGGGAAAATTGTTTCAGGCCGTCGAGATTCTCGATGATTTGTAGACGCCGCGCGGATGCCGCATAATCGTCTCGCAGTATGATGCTTTCAAATTTTCAAGCCGTTTTCGAGGGCATAAGCAAGTGAAGAACAACATTCTGGAGGCCATCGGCGACACGCCGATCGTAAGACTCAATTCGGTCAGCTCAGAACTGGAATCCGAACTGTTCGTCAAGGTCGAATACATGAATCCCGGTCTCTCGGTGAAAGATCGCATCGCACCGCTGATCGTCGAAGACGCGGAAAAAAAGGGCGAACTCAAACCGGGTGGAACGATTGTCGAGGCCACTTCCGGGAACACCGGCGCGGGACTCGCCATCGTGGCCGCCATCAAGGGCTACAATTGTGTTTTCGTGATGCCCGACAAGATGAGCCAGGAGAAAGTCGACCGGCTCCGCGCATATGGTGCTAAAGTCATCGTCACGCCTACGGTCTCGCTCGACGACCCGGAGAGCCACTACAGCGTTGCGCGCAGGATCGTGAAGGAGACGCCCAACTGCATACTGGCGAACCAGTACAACAACCCGAATAACCCCGAATCCCACTACCGCATGACAGGGCCCGAGATATGGCGTCAGACGGGAGGCGAGTTCGACGCCTTCGTCACGGGTCTCGGCACCGGCGGCACCATCTCGGGAACGGGAAGGTTCCTGAAAGAAAAAAAAACCGACATCAAAATCGTCGGCGTGGACCCCATCGGTTCGATTCTCTACGGCCTTTTCTACGGGGAAACCGACCCCGAGGCGGGCTCCTACAAGACCGAAGGCATCGGGGAGAGCTTCAAACCCGCGACGCTCAGTTTCGAGAACATCGACGAGGTCGTCCGCGTCACCGACGCTGAGTGCCTACTGATGGCGCGCAGGCTGGCGAGAGAAGAAGGCATCCTCGTGGGCGGCTCTGCGGGCGGCGCGGTCGCAGGCGCCGTGCGGTACGCGGAATCCCTCGAAAAACCCGAAAGAATCGTCACCCTCATGCCGGATTCAGGCATGTTCTATCTCAGCAAGATTTTCTCCGATGAATGGATGGTCGCCAACGCCTTCCTGGATGAAGATGAGATTGAACAGGCGGCGGCACCAAAGAGCGCGTCATAGAGGTCGATTCGGAGACTGAAACCACCCCCGCCTTCATGGAGCAACATGAAAATATCCACCAGAGCAATTCACCACGGAAAAGACCCCAACGCACTCACCGGCGCCGTGAAGCCCGATATCTGCCTGAGCAGCACGTTCAAGCAGAATACGCCCGGCGACCCCATCGGCGATTTTGAATACTCGCGCTCGGGCAACCCGACGCGAGAGGCCTTGGAGATGAACATCGCAGGCCTCGAACGTCCCGATAACGAGGATGCCGAATGCCACGGGCTGGCGTTTTCCTCGGGTCTGGGCGCAACCACCACGATACTTTTCGCCCTTTTGTCTCATGGCGATCACATGCTTTGCTCGGACGACGTGTACGGCGGAACCTTCCGCCTCATCACGGGCAAGGATTTGAGGGGGTTCGAGAAATTCGGGATTGCATGCGATTACGTCGACATGGCCGATGAAGAATCCCTGGCCGGCAAAATCAGAGAGAACACGAGGCTCATCTGGATAGAGAGCCCCACGAACCCACTCCTCAAGATGGCCGACATCCGGAGTATCGCCTCAACCTACGGGAAAGACGGGGCCATCGTCGCCGTGGACAACACCTTCATGAGTCCCTATTTTCAAAGACCACTCGCCCTGGGCGCGGACATCGCCGTTCACAGCACGACGAAATACATCGGCGGACACAGCGACGTGGTCGGCGGCGCCCTAGTGACGAAAAGCCAGGCGCTCCATGAACGTATAAAGCATTACCAGAACGCGCTCGGGGCGACGCCCGCCCCATTCGACTGTTACATGACCATGCGGGGCATCGACACCCTCCCCGTGCGGATGGAAAAACACCAGCAAAACGCCATGAAAATCGCCAGGCATTTTGAGGGACACCCCGGGGTGGAGAAAGTCATATATCCGGGGCTGGAATCTCACCCCCAGCACGATCTGGCCAAAAGGCAGATGAGCGGTTTCGGGGGCATGCTGGCGTTCTACTTAAGAGGCGGCCTGCCCGAGGCGCGCAGATTCCTAGAAAACGTGCGGCTGTTCACCCTGGCGGAGAGCCTGGGCGGCACGGAATCCCTGGTGGAGCATCCCGCCATCATGACCCACGCCTCCCTCACCGAGGAGAACAGGAAAGCACTTGGCATCAGCGACACCTTGATTCGGCTTTCCGTGGGGATCGAGGACGCGGACGATTTGATCGAGGATCTGGATCAGGCCTTGAAAGCGTAACCTTCTATCTATCGCATAAAAAAACCATCCCCCGGCCCAGCAATGAGGAGAGGGATGGTTTTTTGTCTAAAACACCCGCCTACATGAAATATTTCCGGTCATTCATGTCCGGGTACATGTCGCCCACCCATTTCGCATAGCCGTTGAACAGGAGCGTCGGCCTTCTCTCGTTCGTTCCCAGCATGCGTTCCGACGCCTGCGACCACCTGGGGTGATTGAACTTCGGGTTGATGTTGGCCCAGAAACCGTATTCACTGGGCCCCGCCTTCTCCCAGAACGTGCGGGGCCGCTTTTCCGTAAATTCAATGGAAACGATGGACTTGATGCTCTTGAATCCATACTTCCAGGGAACCACCAGGCGCAGGGGCGCGCCATGCTGCTGCGGCATGGGATGACCGTAAATGCCCGTGCCCATTATCGCCAGTTCGTTCATGGCCTCCTTCATGGTGAGGGCTTCCACATAAGGCCACGGGTACCAGACCTGGAGCTGCCCCAACGCCACCTTGCGGTTCAGGAAGGTGGTGAATTTGACGTATTTCGCCTTGCTCGTGGGCTCTACTTTCTTGATGAGTTCGGAAATCCTGAAACCCGTCCACGGAACGGCCATCGCCCACGCTTCCACGCAGCGGAAACGATACAGCCGCTCCTCGAGCGTCATGCCCTTGATCAATTCGTCGATATCGTAGGTTTTGGGCTTTTTGACGTGGCCTTTCACCTCCACCTGCCACGGGCGCGTCTCCATGCGCTTGGCCAACCAGGAGATCGCCTTGTTGCCGCCGAATTCGTAGAAATTATTGTACTCGGCCGCCACTTTTTCTTCCGTGAGCGGCCGGTCCAGCGTGAACTTAGGATTCCGGCGCGCCGGGTACAGGCCCACCGTCTGATCCTTAGGGTGCGCGACCCCCTTCTTCGCCTGGGCCAGGGCGAGCGGCCCGTCCCGTTCGGGCCAGTAGGGAGGCGTCACCATCTGGCTCAGCATCAGACCCGCGCCGCCCGCCAAAAACTTGCGGCGGTTCAAAAAAACGGATTCGGTCGTCGCCTCGCATTCGGGCATCGACCATTCGGGCTTTTTGATGTAATTCATGTCATCCCCTTTCGGGTGGCGGCTGGAGTCGGGTGTATTCTCCAGAACAGGCGAATCGTTATGAACTGTGCCATGGAGGCGAATACGCCTTCCATGACGGCTCTTGGGAATATATCATAGAAATCTCACCAAAGTGAGAAAACCCGACTTTAAGGAATCTTTATATTTGGAACTGTGCGGATACGCCGCGCAGGCGCGCCCCGTGAGTACGGAAACCGCCATTCGAACAAGGAGACCCGATGTCCGAACTACGCTACCCCGTAGAACGCCTGGAGAATTTCATTCACGCCGTCCTGGTGGCGTACGACGTTTTGGACGATCATGCCCGTATCTGCGCCGTCCGCATGATCGAAGCCGACCTGCACGGGATGCACGGACACGGCATCTTCCGGCTCCCTCCCTATTGCCGCAGAATCCGAGAAGGCGGCTACAACCTGAGGCCCGACATCCGCGCCGAGCGCGAAACCGCCGTAAGCGCCCTCATCGACGGGGATAACGGCTTCGGCCAGGTGGTGGTGACGTTCGCCGCCGAACTCGCCATCGAGAAGGCGCGAGAAAACGGGCTGGCGTGGATCGGCATACATCACGGGAACCACGCGGGTGCCGCGGGCGTCTACGCCGCCCTGCCCCTCGCGCACGACATGATCGGCATGTACATGGCCGTCGCCAACGCCAACCACATGCCCCCCTGGGGCGGCGTCGACATGCTCCTGAGCACCAACCCCATCGCCTACGCCATCCCGGCGGGCGAGGAGCCGCCCTTCGTCCTCGACATGGCCACCACCGAGACCTCCTACGGGAAAGTGAAGGTCTACGCCCAGGAGGGAAAGCCGATGCCCGAGGGCTGGATGATGACCAAAGACGGAAAGCCCCTCACCGACGCCTCGCGCGCTGGGGAGGGTTTTCTGCTGCCCATCGGGGGTCATAAGGGATATGGTCTGAACATGATGATCGGCGCCCTCGCAGGCGTTCTGAACGGGGCCGCCTTCGGCTCGGACGTCATCGATTTCAACAAGGATTTCAAGACGCCCACGAACACCGGTCAGGTGTTTTTCGCCATGCGGCCGGACATCTTCCGCGATCTGGACGACTTCAAGGCGGAGATGGACATGAGAATCCGCGAGATCAGAAATTCCGCCCCCATGGAGGGCAAGGGCCCCATCCGGATTCCGGGCGAGAACCTCGCGCGAAGAAAAGAGCAGATGCGCCGAGAGGGTGTGCCCGTCGCCGGGCCCGTGCTCGCCCAGCTCAGGGATTTGGCCGAAGAACTCGGCCTGGACGACAGACTCGCCGACTGATCACGCCAGGCTGATCAGCGCGCCTCCCGCGACGATGAAGGCCGCGCCCAGCACCATGAGCGGCGTCAGCGGCTCCATGCCTTGCGGCAGAAAGCGCGAGAAGAGCAGCACGAACAAGGGCTGCGCCGAGGTGATCGGCGTCACGACGACGATGCGCCCTTCCTCCAGAGCGAAGAAAAGCGAGGTCAGGGCCGAAAAACTGGCGAGGCCTACGAGTATGAAATAAAACAGGCCCTTTCCGGTGAAATCCTTGCGTCCGCTTTTGGAATTCGCAAGAACCAACGCCATGACGATGCTCGATGTTCCCGCCATCACGAAAATCGCCAGCGTCTTGTAGGGCACATCCGGTGAGGAATAGCGGATGATGAGGTCGCGCATGACCCATATGAGCGTGGCCCCGATGGCGTATGCGATTCCGGTGAGCGCCCAAGAGCGCATCTCGTCTTTCCTGATCGACAAGACGACGATGCCGCAGACGATGAGGGCGGTTCCCAAGGCGAGGACTGGCGTGAGCTGCTCGCCCAGCAGCAAGACGGCCAGTGTGCTCGAGAAAAGAGGACCGAGGCCGCGCAGGATGCCCGAAGGCGCCGCCCCGATGCGCTGGACGCCCGCGAACTGAAACGTCCTCGATATGCTGGGCGTGATGACGCCGAGTCCCACGAACCAGAGCAGGTGCGGGTTGGCGAAAGCGCTCATCGGCACGCTCGCCGCTATCCAGGGCAGATAAAGCAGCGTCACCGTGGCCGAGGCTACGAACCCGCCGAACACGGGCGTCGCCTCCCGCGTCGCCAGGCGCGAGAAGATGAAGGTCAGCGCAAAAAAAGCCGACGCCGCGATGGCCAGGGGAATTTCTGTCAACACATGCCTCGCCTCACAACCAACAAAATGAAAAAGCGCCCCCGGACCTCAGGCCAGGGGCGCCGATTCAGGTCAACGCCTGCTCAATCCTGAATAATCAATTCCTCGCAATAGGGAGCGCGCGTCATGTAGACGGGTTCATCCTCGGTGATGAGGATATGATCCTCGATGCGCACGCCGGCCCCGCCGGGAATACCCGGCACGAAAATGAGCGGCTCGATGGCGAACGTCATTCCCGGCACGAACTCCACGCTCTCGGCCCCGGGCATCACCTCGCCCACGTATGGCGGCTCGTTGGGCGAAATGCCGCAGCCGTGTCCGATGAACAGCTTGATGAAGTTGTCCTCCAAGCCTGCCGAGCGCGCGACTTCGAGGAATTCCGCCGCCGAGTCGTCGTTCGTGTAGCCGGGGCGCATCTTTTCGATTCCCGCCCTGAGCGACTTGTAGACGGTCGTATACACCTTCTTCTGCATGGGATGGGGCGGGCCGCCGGCCACCTTCGCGCGCCCGCAGTCGCCGAAATACCCGTTCCAGCAGGCGCCGATGTCGATGAATACGATGTCCGCGTTCCTGATGATTTTATCCGTGGGAAAGCGCGTCGGCGGCGCCATGTGCTCACCCGAGGCGACGAACGGAGACGCCAGGTGCCCGAACTCCCCGCCGTGGGTGAAGAGCGTCTTCATGGCTTCTGCCGCCACGTCGAACTCACGCACGCCCGGCTCAGCGTGGTTTAACGCCGTGATGGTCACAGCATCGGCGATGGCGCAAGCCTGATGGAGGCAGGCTATCTCGTCCGGCGTCTTCTGCACCCGGCTCATGTACATGAACTGCTCGCCGTCCACGAACGTGGCTTCGGGAAAATATTTTTCGATCATCGCCCGCTGGGTGAACGTGTGCCCGTCAAGACCGATGGTGCCGTTCGAAACACCCCAGTCGTCGAAGCGCTTCTTGATGTCGGTGCCCACCGTGTGCTCCACGAGGCCCGGCTCTTCCAGGATGCCGATCGGCACGTAATCGTCGATCCAGGGCATGCACTCCTCGATGCGGTGCGCCTCGCCGCTCGAGGCGAGCAGCGTCGGGTTTCCCTCCTGTCTGAGCAGCACCCCGTAGGTGGTGGAGGAGCGGTACTGAATCATGATGACGCGCGCGCTGGTCAGATAGCGCACGTTCTCATCCTTCCAGAGGATGAGGGCGTCGATGCCTTTTTCCTTCATCGCCGCCTGGGTTTTCTCGACGCGCTCTCGGCGCATGCGATCCATGTCGATCCGGTGCTCCCAGTCGACCATCATCGAGCCGCGCGCCCACGTGGGGTAGTCCGTCATTGCGTCTTCCTCCTCGAAAAACAAAGATTTCGGTCTGAAAATATCGAGCCCGCAAAAGATGATTCTGAATATGAAATTCGCGGCGACGCTAGCACCCGCGCCCTGACCTGTCAAGAAAACGCAGACTCGGAGGTATGTCGAAAGAGCAGGATTCCACTCCGACGTTGACTTAACCCCGTCGCCTCGCTACTTTCGGCCCAAAGGACACGCAACGAGCGGATTCGTCAAACCAATATGGAGAAGTCCTATGAGCCGCATCAATTACGAAGTGGAAGGCAGAACCGCCATCATCACCCTGAACCGGCCCGAGAAACTCAACTCTTACACCGAAGAAATGGTGGACGATTTGTACGACGTCAGTCAGAAATTCATGAAAGACAACAACGTATGGACGGCCATCATCACCGGCGCAGGGGACCGCGCGTTCTGTGCCGGCCATGACCTCACTTCGGTCGTCGAGAGCGAGGGCCAGTACAATGAGCACGACTCGCCCACAATGTGGTACGGCGAATACGAGATTTACAAGCCCATCATCGCCGCGGTGAACGGCTACGCCTATGGCGGGGGATGCTCGATGGCGCTCTCGTGCGACATCCGGATTGCTTCCGAAAACGCGGTTTTCGGCTACCCTCAGCCCAAATACGGCGCGATGAGCCTCGGCGGCCACCAGCGCCTGCCCAAGACCATTCCGCCCGGCATCGCCATGGAATTCATGCTGACCGGCAGGAATATCACCGCGGATGAAGCCGAACGCTGGGGCATGGTGAACAAGGTTGTTCCCCAGGACGCGCTGATGGACGAGGCCCGCGCCATGGCCGAACTCATCAACCAGAACGCACCCCTGGCGGTGCAGCACACGAAAGAGGCGGTGCTCAAGGGTCTCAGGACGCCCGACGTGCGCGAGGGCATCGCCAATGCCAAACTCATCAGCTACCGCCTCCAGACCTCCCGCGACACGCAGGAGGGCCTCGCGGCCTTCACGGAGAAGAGAAAACCCGAATGGCAGGGCCGCTAGAAGAAATCAGCTACCCGCTCTCCATTCGCTTGGGTGTAACGCGCATTTTTCTTTATACGAGGAAACCATAGATGAATGACTCACCTAAAATCGGTATGGCCTTCATCGGGCTCGGCTGGTGGGGCGCCGTACTCGCGGACGCCGCCCTCGCCTCCGGCAAGGTGGAAGTCACAGGCGGCTTCGCCCGCACGCCGACTACCCGCGAGGAGTTTGTGGGCAAATACGGCGGAAAGAATTTTACTTCTATTGACGAGGTGATGGCCGACTCTGAGACTGAAGCCGTCGTCATCGCCACGGCGAACTCCGTGCACAAGGAAATCGCCATGGCCGCCGCCCGCGCGGGCAAGCACATTCATCTGGAAAAGCCCATGGCGCTCAGCGTTTCCGACGCGAAAGAAGTGGAGCAGGCGTGTAAAGACCACGGCGTGAAACTCCACATGGGGCAGAACTTCCGGCGCTGGCCGATGTTCCGCAAGGCAAAGGAAATCGTGGAGAGCGGGGATTTGGGGCTGGTGAACTACACGGTCGCCACGTTTTCGAACAACCACGGCTTCACTTCGGGTCCCAAGAGCATGCGGTGGGACGCCACGGAGAACCCGGGAGGACCGCTCTACAGCTACACCATCCATCTCGCGGACATGATGGAATACCTCTTCGGCGACGTGGACGAGGTGAGCGGCTCATGCGCCAAGGTGGGCGGCCCCAACCCCCAGGAAGACGCCGCCGCCGCCATCCTGCGCTTCAAGAGCGGGCTGATGGGCGTCATATCGAGCAGCTACCTGGCCCCGTTTCACTTCGCATACGACATTCAGGGCACCGAAGCAAACCTGAGCCTTTCCACGACGGACAACCCGACCCTCAAGCGCCCCATCGACCTGATGGGGGGGCTCGAAACCACAATCGTGGAACTCGACCACAACCTGGTGGAGGGGAGACTCCTCGCCAATCGAGAGCAGTTTGACGACCTCGTCGACTCCATTCGAGAGGACAGGGACCCCGAGGTCACCGGGCGCCACGGTGTTCGCGCGCTCGCCATCATGCGGGCAATTCTCAAGAGCAACGCCGAGAGGCGGATTGTGACGATCGAGGAGATTCTCGAGAACGACTAGACCCGAATCAGTCCTCTCGCCACGGGGGTCTGATTCGCGTATAATCCTGACTCGTTGGCCCATCGCATATCTGCGACTTGTTCCGCCCGGACTCGTCTCGGAAACCATCTCTCATGGGCAGGCGCCGCAATACACCGGATTTCACGCGCTCCAACAAATTCCCGGCGCTCGAATACCGACCGGCAGACGAGGAGCGTGAACTCACCAGAAAGCTCATCGAATCCACGAGCGCGAGCGAGCGCGAAGCGCTGGGCCAGAAACTGCTCGACAACATCTGCCGAAGCCTCAAAATCCCGCGGGCGCGCCTGCGCGTGTTCGCAGAGCGCCAACCCCACAAACTGCACGAGGGAAAACTCGCCTACAAGCTCTACGGCGTCTACCACTGCCGAAACGCGATGATCGAAATCGCGAATCTCACGTCTATCCGCAAACAGATCGTCGCGGGCAAGACGTTTCTGGATACACTCATCCACGAACTCATGCACCACATCGACAGGAAATTTCTCCGAATCCCCTCCACGCCCCACAGCCCCGGCTTTTACGCGCGCATCGAGGATCTCAAGACCAAACTCATGCGCATGAGGGGCGGGGATCGGGCATCTCTGCAAGAAACCGTCTGGCAAAAACCTGAAAATTTGACGAGGGCATTTGAAATGGCGGCCGCAGACGTCAAGTCGAGAAACGACTCTCAGGAGCCGGGGAGGCTGAACGCTGCGTCCCGGCCTGAAACGAGAAAGCCGAGATGGACCCCGCCGGGGGAATCTGAACTCCCCACCCATGCGAGGCCTGAAGAAGCGAAGTCACCCCAAAAACCGTCGCGCACAAGAGGAGAAGAAGATATTTCTTCGAATCATCCCCAAAAAGGCGCTTCGGGGGAGAAGGAACCGCAACTGTCGTTCGATTTTAAGTAGTAATTAGAAAGGTTCTATTCGGGGAGCATGATATCAACAACCTGCCCTATTGTATGAGCAGGAAGAGAATTGGAAGGAACAGACGCTTGCTTGATCTCAGAGAGGCGAACTTTGACGGGACGTTTCCTTTTGAGCCCCAATATGTGGAACTGGACTCCTTTCAAATGCACTATGTGGATGTGGGTGAAGGAGACCCACTGGTCCTGTTACACGGCGACCCGACTTGGGGTTATCTCTATCGGCGCTTTCTACCATCCCTCTCCAAATACGCCCGGTGCATTGTTCCCGACCACATGGGCATGGGCAAGTCCGGCGTGCCTGAAATCCCATATCCGTATCGGCTCCGGCATCATATTGACAATCTAGAAACGCTCATCTTGAGGTTGGAACTACGCGACATCACCTTGGTCGTCCATGATTGGGGAGGGCCGGTCGGTCTAGGCTTCGCTATCCGACATCCCAGCCGCTTGAAACGGCTAATCCTGATGAATACGTGGGCGTTCGCGCGGTGGCCGGGGGGACCGTTGCCACGGCTGATAGAACTCATCCGCTCACCCCGTGGGGAAGCCTTTATTATGGGCAAGAATGGCTATGTGAAACCCGCGTTGATGGGAACGACCGCTCATTCGAACTACCTCACCGAGACCGTTCTGAATGCCTACCTGGCCCCGTTCCGCACACCAGAATCCAGGCGTGCGCTTCTGTGCTGGTCACGCGATATTCCCGTCACGGCATGTGACGAATCCTACGCGGAGATGCAACAAATCGAGAACGGCTTGACACAGTTCCAGCATATCCCGGTGCTCTTGGTTTGGGGTATGCAGGACCCGGTGCTTCCCCCTGCGGTGTTGCGCATGTGGCAACAGCTTTATCCCCATGCAACGACGCATGAGTTGGAGGAGGCGAGTCATTTCCTTCAAGAGGACGCACCGGAACGTATCATACAAGCTATAAAGCGGTTTCTGGAGGTGTCCACGTAATTGGCTGCAACAGGACCATGATGAAACGGCCAAGGCGCACTCTGAGCGACCAAGAGTTCTGTCTCCTGGCCTGTTCAAAGTCGGTCTACTGTGCACCTTGCAGCGTCGGCCTCAAGAATAACCAGTCCGTATGGCTCCCACACATCTATTCTGCGTACCCTGCGCGACACCACCGAGAGATGCCAGCGCAAAGAAACCCCGACAAAACCGCCGCGCACCCGAAGCAAAGAGAAAGATTCCTCGAAACATCCCCCAAAAGGCGCTTCGGGGGAAAAAGAGCCGCAGCTGTCGTTCGATTTTTAATCCCTACAATTTACTTTAGATAAATGACAAAATATTTTGAAAAACAATGTGAAAAAAATTCGCAAAATTCACCCCCCAGGAACCTTTTTCCGTTCCCACTTCTTGGCGGTTGTGTTTCACTCTGCGATTGGGTAAACAAATAGCGGGCTTACACACCATCATACAATCAAGCGTACATCGCAGAGGAGTCATTTCATATGAGGCCGGCTAACGATTCCGTCCCCAAACCCTGGGGGCCGCTGGCGGGTTTTTGGTCCTGGCAGTATCTGAACCTGTGGAAGACCATCAAACTCGTCACGAGCAAACGGGTCAAGAGTTTTTATGAGAAATTCCCGGACGTTCTTCCTCCCGGCGCCCCCTTCCCCGACTTCGAACTCAAGGACATTCACGGAAACACCTACCGCATGGCGGATTATCTGGGCAAGAAATACGTGGTGATCACCACGGGCGCCATCACGTGACCGCCGTACAGGCGGCAGGTGCCGTTTTACGAAGAGTTGCAGGAGAAATATGCGGATCGCGACGTGGCCGTCTTCAATCTCTACGTGAGGGAACCCCACGCGGGCGAGCGCGGATTCCCCGAGATCAGAAACCACGAATCCTACGAACACAAGCGGAGCTACGCCCAGAAACTGGCCGAGATAAAGAACATGGAAACCAACATCCTGGTCGACGAAATGGACCAGAAGGTGCACGCCATGCTCGGGGACCTGCCGAACACCATCTGGCTCATCGGCAAGGACGGGAAAGTCGCCTACAAATGCACCTGGTCGAATGCGGAGCACGTGGATGAATATCTGGCCGGGATGGTGAACGAAGACCCTGCATTCGAGGGAATGCCCAGGATGGAGCACACCATCTTCACCGCTCGCGCCGGCACGGCTATCTAGCGAAATTCGTCTTTGAAATGCGCCCCCGTTTTCGAGGGGCGCTTTTCGTTTCCGCAACGAACGGAGGAGGCCCGGCATGGACGCGCCGACAATCATCAGGGAGCGCCTCGAAGCCTACGGCATGCGGCTCAGAGAAGTCATGGAAGACGTCACCGACGAGGACCTCATGCTTCAGCCCGGCCCGAACGACAACCCCATGGGCTGGCTCATCTGGCACATGACGCGCTTCGAGGACAGGACGTTTTCGTTCCTCGGCAGAACCCCGGAGCTCTGGATAGAGGGGAAATGGCACGAGCGGTTCGGCATGGAGCCCGACCCCGAATGCACAGGCGTGGGCTTCACGCTCGAACAGGTCCTGGCCCTTAGAGCCAGCAAGGACGCCCTGATGGGCTATTTCGAAGCGGTGCGCGGGAAAACGCTCCCCTGCCTCTCGGGGTTGAGCGCGGCGGACCTCGACAGGGAAGAAATCGATTTCTACACGAAGAAGCCCATCAAGCTCGGTCTGGTTCTGGGGAGATTTCTCGGCGACCACCTCTCGCACGTCGGGCAGATATGCTATCTGAGGGGCCACATCGCAGGCTGGGGGCGATACCCCGCTTAGATATTCAGTCTAGTTCTCCCAAAACCCCGAGCGCGCGCTTCACGTCCTCTTCGGACGTCTCGTCAGGTATCCGGAAAAGCGGCTGCGTGACGCCCATCTCCCGGAGAGCGGCCAGCATTTCGTTGCATCTGGATTTGGGGCCGCAGATGGCGAGGTCATCCACCAGTTCATCCGAGAGCGCCTCTCCCACTGCTTTCCGGCCGCCCTTCCTCCAAGCCGCCCGGATTTTTTGAGCATCCTCCCCGTAGCCCCAGCGCGTGAGTTGCGCCTGGTAGTAATCGCCCATCGCGGCGATGTAAAAGCCCAGTTCGGGCTTCACGAGGGCGCGCGCGCGATCGAGATCGTCAAACGGCGCCGTGTAGACGAAGGGCGCCACGTCGACCTCCGAGACCGCCCTGCCCGCCGATTCGGCGCCTTCTTCGAGGAGTTTAAGGGCATCCCTTGTTCTCGAAAACGGAATGCAGAAAGGAATCCAGCCGTCTGCGATCTCTCCGGTCAGCCTCGTGTAGTTCGGGCCGTTCGACCCCAGGTAGATGGGCAGGCGCTCCTGCACCGGCTTGCGGCGCAGCTTGAAGCCGCTCAGCCGGTAGATTTCACCCTCCAATTCCACGCGCTCGCCGCGAAACGCCTGACGCAGGGCTGCGACCATCTCACGCGAGCGCTTGAGCGGACTGCCGAAGGGCATCCCGTGCCAGTTCTCGATCACCGCCTGTCCGCTCGAGCCGATTCCCAAGTGGAAGCGGCCGTTGCTCAGCACGTCGAGTTCCGCCGCCGTCTGCGCCATGAGGCCGGGCGTTCTGCCGTAGATGTTGAACACCGCGGCCCCCAGATTGATGCCGTCCACCGCCTGCGCCGCCATGGCGATGAGGATACCGCCGTCGCGCACCCAGGTTTCGGGAAACCAGAGCGAGTCGATTCCCGAATTCTCGCACCACCGGGCGAAACGCGGCACGTCGCGCGCGTCGATGGTCTCCTGATGCCACAATACGACCCCTTTTTGCGTCATGAACAGGCTCCCCTCCAACTGCAAGTCCTCGCATACCCCGCTTGACAGACGCGAGCATCTTCCCTATAAAAGCTCACCGTGAGAATAATCAAACGTTTAGCGAGCATCATTCGCTCCAAAAGCAAAGCAGAAGCCCCTGATAGCCAGTCAAGTCCCGAGGTTCAGGAAACAGCTTCCATATCATCCGCAGACAATGCCGAGCGGAGCGACACGCTTTCCGCCTCGACACCCCTCAACGGTGAATCCCCGCAAGGAAAAACCGACCAGGAAAGGACGAATCCCGGGAACAAGCGCCGTCGTCGCCGACGCCCCCGGAGAAAACAAAATAATGGAGATGACTTGCATAAGCAAAACGCAGCGACCATAGAATCGAAAAAACCGGAAAACGACGACAAAACATCCAAAAACAAAAGGACAAGAAGGCGTCGCAAGAAAAAACCCGCAACAGCCGGAGCGAAAACCGCACCGCAAAAATCCCAGAAAGCCGCGAATCCCTCTTATAACGGCATCACCTACCAAAAAGACCCCGCCGACTTCGGCGTGGACGATTTCGACGTCGCAGACGCGCCCGAGGGCTTCCGGGAGCTCGGCTTCGGGGCGGAGCTGCTCCGCGGGATTCACGGCCTCGGGTTCGACGCCCCCACCCCCATCCAGCGGGAGGCGATACCCCTCGCGCGCGAGGGACGCGACATCATCGGCTGCGCCCAGACGGGCACGGGGAAAACGGCCTCGTTCGCCCTGCCGACGCTCGAACGCCTCCAAGGCGGCTCGGGCACTCGATGCCTCGTCCTGACGCCCACGCGGGAGTTGGCCATCCAGGTTTCGGAGCAATTCCACCGGCTGGGAAAACACCTCGAAACCTCGTGCGCCGTCATCTACGGCGGGGTGGACTACGAGCCGCAGTTCCAGGCCTTTCAGGCGAACGTGGACGTCGTCGTCGCCACACCCGGCAGACTGCTCGATCACCTGAAGCGCAAATCCGTTCATTTCAGGAAACTGGAGATACTCATCATCGACGAGGCCGACCGGATGCTGGACATGGGCTTCGCCGAGGAGATCACCGAAATCCTTAAGCGCCTGCCCCAAAAGCGGCAAACCATGCTCTTCTCCGCCACCATGCCCGAGAAAATTCAGGACCTGGCGAATCGCGCGGTGAGCGACCCGGTGCAAATCAACATCTCGCCGCCCTCGACGCCGGCGGAGGGCATCCACCACGGCGTCTACCCCATCAGCATGGCGAACAAACCCCGCGGCGTGCTGGGCATCATCGACAAGTACAACCCCACCAGCGTTCTCATCTTCACGAGAACCAAGGCCGGGGCCGATGTGCTGTGCAATTTCCTGGAGAACGAGAAAATTGCCGTCGCCAAGATTCACTCCGACAGAAGCCAGCGCCAGAGGGAGCGCGCGCTGGCGGGCTTTCGCCAGGGCAAGCACCGCATTCTCGTGGCGACGGACATCGTTTCGCGCGGCATCGACGTGACGGGCATCTCCCACGTCATCAATTACGACGTGCCCGAATACCCCGAGGACTACGTGCATCGCGCAGGACGAACGGCGCGAGCTGGCCGCATCGGCTACGCCATGACGCTCATGTCGCCCGGTGAAATCACGCCCGTCAAGAACATCGAACGCTTCATCGGCAAAGCACTGCCCAGGGTCGGTATCGAGGGTTTCCCGGACGACGTTCACCAGCAAAACCTCGAGAACGAACCCAAGCCCCTGCTCGACCAGCCGCACGTGGCGCGCTACGAGCGACTTCGCAAAATGCCGCGCCGCACCGGACTGTCGCTCCGCTAGTTCGAAGCATCCATCGAGCGAAAATTGCACGAAACAACGAAAACGCGAGCGCTCCCTGCCTCCAAGTTTCGGTAAAGATTTTTTGATCTTCTAAGCAATTGATATAAAAATACTTATACACATAAACTCTCGCCTCTTGATAAAAAATCCCGCTCTTCGCCATGTTCTCTATTGACCTCTCTGCGCGGCTACGATAGATTGCTACGTCTCTTTAGAAAAACATTTGGACTACCAATTTTTTGTTAAGGCCCGTCATTGAAAGTGGGAGAACCCCCATGCAGAGATCCGATCTGGTAGAAAAAATCGCCGGGGATGCCGGCATATCAAAAGCCGCGGCGGACCGGGCGCTAAAATCCTTGCTTGATTCCGTGACGCAAGCCCTGAAAAAAGGGAATCGCGTTTCCCTTGTCGGATTCGGGACTTTTTCCGTTTCCCGGCGGTCTGCGCGCACGGGACGCAACCCGCAAACGGGCGAGACAATCTCGATCAAGGCGAGCAAGGCGCCCAAGTTCTCCGCAGGCAAGAGCCTCAAAGACGCTGTGAACAAATAAACGCCGACTTTTGAGGACGCTTCGGACAAGAATCATCCGATAGAGCGAACCCCCCGACGCCGGAGGTGAAAATCTCCGGCGTCGGGGGGTTCCTATTTTCAGATACGCTCCGGGAAGGTCTAGTAGCGCGACCTGTTCTCGGCAAGATTTCTTTCTTCTGTCGCGATTTATCCTGCGATGTGGCTTTTCAACAACCCCACATACGTCTCCTGCAATCAGCCCCGACCCGGAGAACGTGCGTATACTCTTTTCCTGATTCCGCCGCTTGAAACGGCTTCAGACGAGAAAATCTCTGAGCTTCGAGAGAAAGCGCGCGTTCTCCCCGGGGAGTCCGACGGTGACGCGAATCCATTCGGGATGCCCGAAAGCGCTGCCGGGACGAACGATGACGCCCTCGCGCATCAGGGCACTCATCACAGCGTCGCCCTCGCCCACGCGCACGAAGATGAAATTGGCCTGGCTCTCCACGTATTCGAGCTCCATCTCGCCAAACGCCGCATAGAGCGCTTCCCTGCCCGCGCGCACCAGCGTGACGGCGCGTTCCTTGTAGCCGTCGTCTTCCAGCGCGGCCAGGGCCGCCGCCTGCGCGAGCTGATTCACGTTGAAAGGCTCGCGGACGCGGTTCATGTATCCGACGACGCCCTCCCGGCTCACGGCGAATCCCACGCGCAGTCCCGCCAGACCGTAGATTTTCGAGAACGAGCGCAGGACGACGAGTGGGAAGCGCTCGACCATGGAGACGCTGTCGGGATACGAAGGATCGTCCGCGAAATCGCCATAGGCCTCATCCAGGAGCACCAGGAGGCCTTCGGGCAGTTTTTCGAGAAAGGCGACGAGCTCGCCTTCGGTCAAAATCCCGCCCGTGGGGTTGTTCGGTGAGCAGAGGAATATGATTTTCGTGCGCCCGGAAACCCTGGCGAGAACGTCGTCCAAATCGATTCGCATGTCGCGCAGGGGCGAGAAAACGACCCGTGCGCCCATCACCCGGCTCACGTGCGCGTAGGGGCTGAAGGTGGGTTGGGGGATGACCACCTCGTCGCCTTCGTTCAGAAACGTCCTGCTCAATATGGAGAGAACGTCGTCGCCCCCGTTTCCCATGAACACGCAGGCCGGGGAGACGCCCAGTTTCTGCGCCAGACGCCCCGCCAGCGCCTTCGCCCCGCCGTCGGGGTAGCGGTGCAGGCCGTCGAGCGCGCCGCGAATCGCATCCACCGCACCAGGTGCGGGGCCGAGCGCATTCTCGTTGCTGGCGAGCTTCACGACCTCGCTCAGCCCGTACTCGGCGGCCACCTCCTCGATGGAGCGCCCCGGCACATACGCCTTGAGCGACGAGACGCCCCTTCTCAACAACTCTTCCACGTTCAAAGCCCTAGCCCTCTCTTTATCGTCCTCGTCCCGAACTCCCCGAACGGCGAACATATAGACTATTCAGTGCGATTTGGCCACACCCCGGCGATCGGGGGCGCTCGCGGCATCCGCCCGCCCGGTAACCGGAGATCGTCATACGCCATAGCGCCCTGAATGTCGATGCGTTGCCCTTGGTGAGGCGGACGGGATAGAATACGCCAAACCAGCCGTCGAACGGAGACTCATCTTGAGCGATGCGAAGCCCGACGTGAAACTGAAAAGACTCGAACGAACCCTCGAAGAGATGGGAAGTGTTCTGGTCGCGTTCTCGGCGGGGGTGGACAGCACCTTTCTGGCCAAAGCGGCTTATGACGTCCTGGGCTCAGGCGCGCTCGCCGTCACGGGCCGCTCCGTCACCCTGGCCGCATCCGAACTCGAAGAATCGCGCGTACTCGCAGCTCAAATCGGGATTCGCCACCTCATCGTCGACACCGACGAGATAGCCGATGAATCATTCGGGAACAACCCGCCGAACCGCTGTTATTTCTGCAAGAACGAGCTCTATTCCGTCCTGAGCCGCGTGGCTGCCGAAGAGAAGATGGCCGTGATCGTCGACGGCTCGAACGCCGACGACGTGGGCGATCACCGCCCCGGCATGCAGGCGGCGCGGGAACTGGGCGTGCGGAGCCCGCTCATGGAAGCGGACATGACGAAAGAGGACATCCGCACCCTTTCCCAATCCTTCGGCCTCCCCACCTGGGACAAGCCGGCGCAGGCGTGCCTCTCGAGCCGCTTCCCTTACGGCGACCGCATCACGCCCGAGAAAATCGCCCAGGTCGAAAAGGCGGAAAGCGGCTTGCGGGAGTTGGGCTTTCGGCAGTTGCGGGTGCGCCACCACGGCGACGTCGCCAGAATCGAGGTGCCGAATACCGACATCGCGCGGCTGGTGGACGATGAAATCGCACAGCAAGTGATCGCCCGGATGAAAGAGGCCGGCTTCACCTACGTGACCATCGATCTCGAAGGGTTCCGCTCGGGGAGCATGAACGAAGTGCTTAAAACCGAGCGCGGCTCCGATCTCCTCATCCTCTCGTGAACCCGGAACTCATCCGCGATCTGCTGGAGCAGGTGAAAGGGGGCCGCCTCGCGCCCGATGAGGCCGCCGCGCGTCTTCGCGACCTGCCCTTCGAGGACTTGGGCCACACACGGGTGGATCACCACCGCGCCTTGAGGAACGGCTTTCCCGAAGTCATCTTCGGCGCAGGCAAAACCAGGGAGCAGGTCGTCGAAATCGCAAAGAGCATGATGGAGAAAGAACAAACGGTCATGGTCACCCACGCGGGCACAGAGCAGGCCGAAGCCCTGCTCGAATTATCCGCCCGCGCGAACCACCACGAAACCGCACGCATCGTCGAAATCCCTTGCGAAAATCCGCCCGCTCTTGTCGGTTCTATCGCGGTCGTTTGCGCGGGCACCTCCGACATGCCCGTCGCCGAGGAGGCGGCGGTGACCGCGCGGGTGCTGGGTTCAAACGTGACGCGCGTCTACGACGTGGGTGTGGCGGGCCTGCACCGCCTCCTGGCGGAAGTCGAGACCCTGCGCGAGGCGAACGCCGTAATCGCCGTGGCGGGCATGGAGGGCGCCCTGCCGTCTGTGGTCGCAGGGCTGGTGGCGTGCCCGGTCATCGCAGTGCCCACCTCGGTGGGCTACGGCGCGAACCTGGGCGGGCTGACGGCGCTTTTCGCCATGCTGAACTCGTGCGCTTCGGGCTTGAGCGTGGTGAACATCGACAACGGATTCGGCGCGGCGTGTCAGGCGCACCTCATCAACAGACAAACGGCCGCCACATGAAGACCATCTACTTCGACTGCTTCGCCGGCGCCGCCGGGGATATGCTCGTGGGCGCCCTGATAGACTTGGGGCTGGACTTCTCGGCCTTGGAAGAGGAACTCGCGAAGTTGGAAATCAGCGGCTATTCCCTTTCGGCTGATAGCGTTTTGAAACAAGGCGTTACCTCCCAAAAGTTCAGTGTGAACATCACCCATGAAGCACACCATCATCACCACGGAGAGGGGCATTCTCACGGCTCACACCATCACGGCCGCTCCTACAGCCAGATTCGGGAAGTCCTCGAAAATGCGCCGATACCGGAAACCCCCAAAAGCCGCGCCGTCGCCGCGTTTTATCGCCTGGGCGTCGTGGAGGCGGGCATTCACGGGGTCGAGGTCGACGCGGTTCATTTCCACGAGGTCGGCGCGATTGATTCCATCATCGACGTCACGGGCTATTTTCTGGGTCTCCACATGCTGGGCGTCGAGCGGGTGGCGGCCTCTCCGCTGCCTGTGGGGAGCGGGTTCGTCCAATGCGCGCACGGACGGATGCCGGTCCCGGCGCCCGCGACCGCCAAGCTGCTCGAAGGCGCGCCCGTGGCGCAGAGCGACCTCGAAGGCGAGGTCCTGACCCCCACGGGGGCCTTGTTGCTCACCGAGAGCGCGGAATTTTTCGGCCCCATGCCCGAGATGACGATAGCGCGGGTGGGCTACGGTGCGGGGGACAAGGACCAGCCGGACACCCCCAACGTCGTCCGCGCCTTTTTGGGAGAAAGCGAGGCGGGTGCCGTAGGCGACGAGCCGCCCGCCACCATCTGCGTGCTCGAAGCCAACATCGACGACATGAGCCCCGAACTGTTCCCGCACGTCATCGAAGGGGCGCTTAAGGCGGGCGCGCTCGATGCGTTCTCCATACCCGTGACGGGCAAGAAGGGAAGGCCCGGACAACTGCTCACGATCTTAAGTCCCCTGGCGAAACAAGACGCCTTAACCCGCTTCCTGTTCCGCGAGACTTCGACCCTGGGCGTCCGCCGCCGCACGACGGGTCGCGCGGTCGCCGAGCGCGAATGGGTGGAGGTCGACCTCCCCTGGGGCCGTGTGCGCGTCAAGCGAGGGACTTTCGAGGGTGCCCTCACGAATCTCGCGCCCGAATACGAAGACTGCAGGCGCCTGGCGGAGGAAAGCGGGGTTCCCCTCAAACAGGTGATCGAGGCGGCCTTCGCTCGCGCGAGGGAATTGACGGGGAGCGGGTCTTAAAGATACGCATTCACAGGTGATGCGTGAGGCGCCGTGCAGCCCCGGGAAGAAAGAAGCGAGAGACTATCCATGAATATCCGCATCAAATTGTTCGCCGATTTCGCGGAGAAGATGCCAGCCGAACAGGATGCGGAGGGCACCGCCGAAATCACGCTGCCCGAGGGCGCCAGCATATACGATGTGCTCGACCGCTTCGAGATACCTTATGAAGAAGCCTATATCGTCCTGCTCGACGGGCGGCACGCCAAGAAATCAGTCGTGATACCCGAAGGTTCCGAGCTTTGTGTGTTCCCGCCTATCGTGGGGGGGTGAGGCGCTCACAGGGCATAGCGGCGAAAATGGCCGATGTGGTAGCGTAGCGAAACGGAATCATGGCGCCCTTGCCCGCCAACCCGGAGACGTAAGCCATGCTGACGATAGACGCCCAGGTCCACGCTTATGAGAGGGACCATCCGGGGCGGCCGTGGGCCGGCACCCTGCCGGGACCGCCCGAAGTTACGGGTAATGACATGGCCGCGGCCATGGACGCCGTCGGCGTCGACGCCGCCGTGCTCATCTCGCCGTTCGCGCTCTACCGCTACGACGCCTCCTATGCGCTCGAAGTCCATGCCGCGCATCCGGGCCGGTTCGCCCTGATCAAGCCGGTCGACCCGACCGACCCCGCAGTCGGGGAGACGATCGCCGACTGGGCCGCGCAGGAAGGGACGGTGGGGGTGCGCATTATGCTGAACCCCGGCCCCGGCCTCGACCCCGCGCATCCGGGGATCGACCGGGTTCTCGCCGCCGCCGCCCGCGCCTCCATGCCGGTCAACCTCATGTGCTGGGGCTTGCTGGAGCATTTCGCACGGTATGCGCGCGCGCATCCGGGCACGATGCTGGTCCTCGATCACTTAGGTCTGGAGCAGCCTTTCCACCCGCCGGCGCCGCCGGAACCATTCGCCGACCTCCCCGGTCTCCTGGCGCTTGCGGATTACGACAACGTCGCCGTGAAGATCACCGGCGCATGCACGCTGTCTCACGAACCCTACCCCTACGACGATATCTGGGACCCGCTCTGCCGGGTCTTCGATGCGTTCGGCCTCGACCGCTGCCTGTGGGGCACCGACTGGACGCGCGCGGTCCATCTGTTGACCTACGAGCAGGGCGTGGCGCCGTTCCGCCTCACGGACCGCCTGACGGATGCCGAGCGCGCGGAACTCATGGGAGGCGCCCTGCAGCGGATTTATGACTGGACGCCGGCGATCGGGTAATCAGTGTGAAGGACCGGCACCAAGCCCTTGGTAATACTCTTTCGCCCATCATTCCGGCTGTAGATGGCGTTTTTTAGGTCTTGCTTTCGTAGGGGTCGTTCGCGAACGACCCCTACACCCCTTCGACCGGACGGAATCCCACCGCCGGAATGACAGTCAAAATCGAATGTGGGCAGGCATGGGGGGTTTCGGACAGGCCCCTTCGATACGCGGCTTCGCCGCTGCTCAGGGCGAAGGAGCTTTTTCAACACCTCCTCCTCGCTCGCGTTTGCCCTCACGCGTCGATCAGAACCGGCGCGCGGCCGACCACCTTGTTTTCCGAGAGGTCGGCCAGCGCTTGTTCCACCTCGGCCAGGGGGTACGTCTTCGATACGACAGGCTTCACCCGGCCCGCCCCGACCCAGTCGGCGGCCTCCGCCAATTCCGCGTGATTCACGTAGCGAGAACCCGTTACCGTGATCTCGTCGTTCACGAAGCGGGTGGGGTCGCTCGCGAAGACGGTTCCGGGCTGAAAGCCCACGACGACGAGGACGCCCGTCCGCGCGAGCGAAGCGAAGCTCTTCGGAAGCGTCTGCTCCGTGCCGACGAACTCCAGCACGGCGTCCGCCCCCTCCCCGCCGGTGACCTCACTCACGACCTCGGCGAAGTCCTCCTTCAGGCCGTTCACCGCGTGGTCCGCGCCCAGCTCACGTGCGTGGGCGAGCTTGGCGTCGTCGATGTCCACCGCGACGACGCGCGCGCCGAAGGCTTTTGCGATCTGCACGGCGTGGATCCCCACGCCGCCGCAGGCGCCGACGATGAGCACGTCGTCCCCCGGACGCACACCCGCGCGCGTCTTGACCGCCTTGAGCGGGGTCGCCACCGGGCTCACGATGGTCGTGGCCTCGGCGTAGCCCACGCCATCGGGAATGGCGCACAGGTTCCCCGCCGGCACACGCACGTACTCAGCGTAGCCGCCGTCCTGGTGCACGCCGAAGTAACCCCGGAAATTCTCGCACAGCGTCACCCGGCCGAGCCGGCAAAAGCGGCACCGCCCGCAGGTGAGATAGGCGTGGACGACCGCGCGGTCGCCCTCGGCCCATCCCTCGACGCCCGGCCCGAGTGCGGCCACCTCGCCCGCGATCTCGTGGCCCATGATGAGGGGCAGCTTTCCGCCGATCCGGCCCGCACGGATGGTCACGTCGAACTGATCCGGCGCACACGCATGCACGCGCAGCACGACCTCCCCGTGGCCCGGCGCCGGGTCGGGCACCGTTTCGAGCGTCAGGGGGCCTCCCCATTCATGCAGAACCACGGCGCGCATCGGCGTCTCCTCCCTAGCCAGACAAAGCGATGGCGAATCGAGACGGGAACAATTGCGAACGGCCCGAAAACCAGCCTTTCCCCTCCGGTGACCTGCGGAGAATTACGTGTCGCCTGACTTCCAGAGATACATTCGGATAATCAGTCTATCTAACTAATAAAAAAAAGATAACAGGAATTATTCCTTTTCCTTCCGCTCCACCATGATGGTGACGTCGCCCTCGTGAATGCGCTCACCGCGCTGGTTCAGGAGCGTCAGGGCGAGCGTCACAATCCCCTGCCCCTTGCTCGAGATGCGCCTCGATTTCACGACGACCTCGCCCGAGATCGTATCGTCGAAGCGGATCGGACCGCGAAAGCGCCAGTCCACGCCCAGGAACGCCTCGACCGTCCCCTCGACGATGCCGAGCCTCGTCACCAGACCCATGAGAAAGGAAAGCCCGAGCAATCCGTGGCCCACCCTTTCTCCGAAAGGCGTCCTGGCCGCCGCCTCCGCATCGGTGTGCAGATAGGTGTAATCGCCCGTCAGGGCGGAGAAGGCGTTGACGTCGGACTCGCCTATCGTGCGCGCGGCGGTCTTCCACGCCCTGCCCTCTTCGAATTCCTCATAAAACAAGCCTGTAGTTTCGTATTCCAAGACACACTCCTCAGCGTAAAAGGAAACGGAAGGCGATCTCGCCCCATTGCTCCTTGTCCTCGGAGCCCGGAGGAAGCGGACTGAAACGCCAGCGCTTCAGGTGGTTCGAGGCCAGACCCTCGAGGTAGGCGCTCGCCTTTCTGGTCGGAATGACGCGGCCGACGGTGCCGTCGGGCAACACCCAGAACTTCAGCACGATCTCCGTCGTGCTCTCGAGCCTCTCGAGTTTCGGGGGTTTGGGCTGAAACAGGATTCTCCGCCTCGCCGCCGGCCCCGCGATGTTGGTCCGCCCCTTCTGGCTGTCGGAGCGGGAGAAATTCAGGCGCGATAATTGCTCCAGCATTTTCCGGTCCGCTTCGGAACTCGGCAGTGCCACCTTTTTCCTGCGCTTCAAACCCCTTGATTCTCCTGCCTTTGCCTTTTCATCTACCGGCAAAACGATTTCGTCCAGCGCCCCGCCCGCCTGCAAAGCGCCCATCGAGGGTATCTCGCCGGGCGCAAGCACCGGTTTCGGCATTTCCAAAGCCGGGGCGTCGGGCAGCGGCTCGCTCTCGGGCAACTCCCCCGGATCGGGCGCTGCGAACTTCGTCTTCACGTCCAGGTTCAGGTCCCGATCGCCCAAGGGGCGCTTTTGAAGCATACGGCTCAAATCAAGCGGTTCCGGCAGGGGAACTTCGGGCAGCACCTTCGGCAGCAGCGCTTCGGGAATGGGAATCTCGCGGCGCACGAGATCGACTTCCATTCTTTCGGCTTGTCCGGCGAATATCGGGCCCAGCGTTACAGCAGGGCCGAGCAGAATCAATCCCATATGAATGGCGATGGAAACCAGGATCGTCAGGATAAGTGAAAAACTCATGGTCTTCGAGCCGGCCTCCCTCGGGCTATTTCGTTGTCTTTTTCTGCACCCGTTTCGTCGGCGCCGTCGCAATCGACATACGCAGGGCACCCGCCTGCTTGGCGATATCCATCACCTGCACGACCATCCCGTGCGGTACGCCCTTGTCCGCCCGAATGATGATCAGGCCCTCCGGCTGCACCTTCAACTCTTCTATCAACCGGCCCCAGAGCGATTTCAGGGGGACCTGATCGTTATTCAAAAACACCCTTTCATCACGCGAAATGATGAGTATCAAATCCTTGCGGACGGGGTGTTCCTGCGTGACGGTACGCGGCAACTCCACCTTGACGCCCGGCTGCAGAACGAATGAAGAACTCAGGACAAAGAACAGAAGCAGCAGGAAGATGATGTCGATCATGGCCGTCATGCCGGGTTCGGCCCGCACGCGCCTGATGTCTCGAAATTTCATCGCTCGCTCACCTCTTCAGCGTCTCGACGACCCGGTAGGAGTGCTTTTCGATTTCCAGGATGAGGCGGTCCGCCTTGTTGGTGAAATAGTTGTAGAAAATGAGCGTGGGTATGGCGATGACGAGTCCGGTCGCCGTCGTGATGAGCGCTTCGTAGATGCCGCCCGCGAGTTGGCTCGGGTGAGCAATCCCCTTCTCGCTGATGATGGCGAAGGTGCGAATCATGCCGAAAACCGTACCCGTCAGCCCGATGAGCGGCGATATGGCGGCGATCGTTCCCAAGGCGCCCAGATTTTTGTCGAGCGTAGTAACTTCCTGTCTGCCCGCATCCTCCACGACGGAGCGGAGTTCTTCCCGATTTCTGTCGTGATTCGCTATCGTAACGAGCAGTATCCTGCCCATGACCGAAGGATAGCGCCGGCAAAGGGTTATGGCGTCGGACACTTGGTTCTCCGCAACCAGATCCCGGACCTGCTGCAATATATCGAGTTGAATGATTTTCCTGGTGCGTAGATTCAGGGTCCGCTCCAGGACAATGGCCAAGGCCAAGATGGAGCAAACACCCAACGGAATCATCAACACCCCGCCTCTGGCCAAAAATTCAAACATCAACACCCACCTTTGAGTTAGTGTGAGCCTTCGATTATCACTGCCGCGCACGCTTCCTGGTTTGTTTCGTAATTCGCCTGATGGCGATTCGAGCTTTCCGCTTCCATGCGGTATCTTCCGCCACTTTGCTCAGCTTCCGGTACACCCGGAGGGCGAGCTTTCGTTTCCCCGCTTTTTCATACAACTCACCTGCCCGCCCCAACGCCCGCGCCACCCATATTTTCTGATCCGGGTATCGATAGGTCAACTTCAAGTACTCTGCCGCCGCGCCCGGCTCTCTCCGCTCGGAGAATATCCGGGCGTGCGCGAAGAACGCCTCCGCCGCCAGTTCCGGCGCTCCATAATCGACGGCGAAGCCCAGCGCACGCTGCGCATCGGCGTATTTTCTTCGCTTCCTGTACAGCCCGGCCGCCAGGAGCGCGGATTGACTGCGCAAATCCACGCCCGCGAATTCACTGTTCACGATCATCGCAAAGTGAGAGAGCGCCGCGCGGTCCTCGGCCAGCCGAACCAGGCAGCGCCCCAGAGCGAATCGAGCCAGCATTTCATAGTCATGGCCCGGATACGTCTTCAGGAATTCCGTCAGCCTTTGCTTCGCCTCCGCGCACCGCCCGATGCCGGCCAAGGTTTCCCCGACGGCGAACAGCCCATCGGCGCGGAAACCGCCCGCCGGATACCGGGTCAACAAAGTCTCATATGAATCAAGGGCCTTGTCGATATCTTTCTCGCTTCGATATATGCCCGCTATCCTCAAGAGGGCATGAGCGGCCAGCTGGTTTTGCGGGTATTGCGCGATGACATCCTTGTAGGCCCTCAAGGCGCCTGCAGTGTTCCGCTGCGTGAGCAAAACCTCGCCGATTTGAAAAGCCAGGGAAATGCTCAGGTTGCTCTCCGGATACCGGTCAACATACGCACGCGCGCCCGACAAGAATTTCGCATACTCCCCGAGTTGAAGGTGGGTGAGCAAACGGCCATAGACGGCTTCGGAGAACTTCGGGTGAGAGGGATACCCGTTCATCATAAGGCGATATAACCGGTTCGCCTCCCTGTAGCGACCTTCATTGTATGATGCGTCGGCTTGGCGCAAATACGCTTCGCCCACCCGGGAGGAATCTCTATATGTTTCGCGAAACTCAAGAAGTTTCTCCCGCGCCAGGGAGTAATCGCCTTTGCGGAAGGGAATCAGCGCCAGAATATATTGTACCTCGGCCACCTCCTTGCTTTTGGGGTAGCGCTTCAAGAAGACATGAAGGTTCTCCTCCGCCGCATCGAAACGACTGCGCCTGAATAGCAGTTTCGCCTTCTGGTACAACGCCTCTTTGGCCACGTCGCTGCCTCTGTATTTCTTCTCTATGCTTTCGAAAGATTGCAGGGCGCCGTCGTAGTTTCTGAGGTTGAAGCGGGCCTCTCCCGCGCGAGCGAGAGCTTCGGCCGCCAGGACGCCCCCCGGCTTATGCTCGAAAACGCGGTCGAAGGCGAGCGCCGCTTCTTTCCAGTTCATCTTCCGGTACTGGACCCACGCGAGTCCTCCCAGGGCGCGGTAATACTCGGGCGTCCGCTCGGGAACCGCCCGGAAGGCGCGGGCCGCCTCATCGAGACGGCCCAATTCGAAGGCCGCCTCCCCATACCACAACATGGCCAGCCCATCCGGCGAAACCGCGGAACCTCTCTCCGGCAGGAAAACCCAATGCTTCAGCACATTCAAAGCGCCCTTGAAATCCCGGAGCCTGAATGCGGCGAAAGCCGTCCCCATCGCCGCAGAACGGGCGGCATCCTGCTCCGCCAGCCGATGAGCGGAAACCGGCGGGTAATCCGCGCCCTGCCGCAGAATCCCGTAGGCGCGCTTCACTTTTCCGAGGTGGTATCGAGAGAGGCCCTCCACGATTCTCGCGATGCGATAGATTCTGCCGAGCGGGAACTCATCGCTTACCTTGCCCGCCAGAACGGACGCTTCTTCATACACCCCAATTCGGAACAACTTCCAGGCCAGTTGCAGGCGCAAAGCGCCGGCGAGCGTTTTCCGGCGATTGGCGCGGGAAAATCCCGAAAGGCGGGTTTTCAACGCTTTCAACCCTTTCCGGGATTTCCGGATCGACTCGATTTCAGCGGAAAGCAAACCCGCGTGTACGAAAACCTCGAGGAGATGTTTCGGGTGATCGCGCATGAAGAGAGAAAAAGCGCGCTTCGCCTCCTCGACCCGGCCCAGGAACAATCGCGTCCACCCGATGCCGTACAACGCTTCTCCCTGAAGCGCCTCGTCAGGCTTGCCTTCGCCGGAGGCGAGCGCTTCGGCGGCCGCATAGCGTTTTTCCGCCCGGGCGTAATCTCCTCTTTGGAGATGGATATGCCCGAGCGCCACGCGGGACTGAAACGTCAGCCGCCCCTTCACGTTCGCAAGCATCGTCCAGGTCTCGATCGCCTCATCGACGGCGCCCGCTTTCGCCTGCGCCCAGCCTTTCAGGAAAATCGCCTCTTCATAGGCGAAGCTTCCTTTTTCCCACGATCCCCCCTCCAGCAGACCGAGACACCCCTCGTAGTCACGCGCCTCGCAACGCTCTTGCGCCAGGGCGTATCTTGCGGCCGCCCCATAGTCCAGACCGTCGGCCAGCAGCAGGCTCGACAACCTCTCTCTTCTAACCCTCGCCTCCTGAGGTTTTCTTAAATCCAGAAGCGTCTCTCCCGCCCAGTAGAGCGCCGCCGCGCGCCAAAAATGAAGCTTCGTTTTATTCGCCAAAGCATCGAAAAGAACGAGCGCCTCTACGGGCGAGCCCTTGCGCAGATAGGCGTACGCCGTGTTGAAATGTTCACTCTCGCTGACAAAATCATCCGACGAACTCCCGAAGTACAGCGTCAAATCCTGGTCCGGTTTTTTCTCAACCGGAATCGGGCGGGCGGGCAGGCGAATCGATGGAGCTTCGAGCTTGATGAATACGGGGGGAAGGCGAACGCCCAGTCGCTTGGGGGGCACGGGCCGCACGCGGGCAGCGATGAGATGCTCGATGCTGGGCGATTCCACCACGACTTCCGGCAGGGAAATGGTGAGTTGCTCCCCGCCGGCGGCGCTTTTTCCCTGCGCCGACGCATGATTTTCCGCACCCGGCCAACCAAGGCATATCGCCGCCAGGCCGAGGAGAAGCTTGCGCCGCATATCATACGCCGGAAGCCGCATCATTCATCCCTCATCGAAGCATCGGCTTTTGGTTGTTCATTTTCCATTCGCGCTCCTTGACCGAAGCCAGGTAAGACTCAAGCCTGCGAATCCTTAATCTCGCCTTCTTGATTTCTTCTCCCATCCGCGTCGAAACCCGCCCGTTTTCGAGCGCCGCAATGCTTCGGTAATGGCCGATCGCCTTCTCCCACTCCCGGCGCGATTCACGAATCGCCGCCGCGCGCCAGGCCGCCGAGCGCACCCACTCCCGATGGCCCGGACCCGAGCGCATCAACGACTCGAAGATATCGAGCGCCTTGTTCCATTCCCCCTCTTCCTCGAACCGCATCGCGATTTGGAACCGGGCGGGACCGGAAATGTTCCCGTCATTCGATTTTGCGGCGATTCGAAAAGCAGCCAACGCCGCTCCGGGCCGTTTTCTCCCCAGCTCAATCGTACCAAGCCGCAAGGCCACCATACCCGCTTTGCCGTTTCCAGGGAATTTGCCCAGAAAATCGGCATAGGCTTTCGCGGCCTTGTCGTTATCTCCTAGGTTCTCGAAGGCTTCCCCCAGCCTCAGGGCCACATCCGAATTCTGAGGGGCAAGGGTGCGAATATGGCGAAGCGCCCCTGCGAATTCCCTCAAATTGTCCTGTTTGAGGAAACACGACGCCCGGTGCCGGTGTAATGCCAACTTCTCGTTCTTCGTCCTCTGATGCTGAAGCGCCCGCGCGGACGTCTTCACGGCGCGGCCACAGTCTTTTCGCTCGAACAACACGAGCGCCCACAGTCCGAGTCCCTCGCCGGGCTCGGGCGGGTCGAGCGCGTCCCAGGACGAGAAGGCCGCATCCGCGCCTTTCCAGTCCCGCGCGCTGACGGCATTTCGCGCCAGAAAGTACCAGATCGAACGCCTCCTCGGAGCACTCACCGTCTCATCGCCTGCAAGCGGGAGGAGAAAATCCTGCGCTTTCTGCAAATCGCCTTGCGCGCGATACAGGTTGCCGATCTTCAGGCGCGCCTCGCGCTGTAATTTTTCGGGAAGATGCGGCAAAACGCCCTGAAAACGCTTCAAGGCCTCTTTATGGTCGCCGTGCCTCTCGGCCAACTCGCCCAGTCGATACCGCGCCCGGATGTTGAGTTCGGGGCGTCTCCCGCCGGGGACGACCCGGCGATAATACGCGCCCGCCTCATCGAACCTGGCGGCTTTCCACGCGCACTCGGCGCTCAGGAAGGCCACCTCCGCGCGCAAGGCCTGAGGGACATACGCCTCGGGAACCACTTTCACCAGGGCGACGGACCGGGCGCAATCCTTTCGTGCGTTGTGGATGAACGCCGCCCACAGAACACCCTGATATACGGCCCGCATGAGTTCGGGCTCGATTTTTTTCTCCGATTTTCTGAGCCCCTCGAACGACGCCAATACCTGCCCATACCGCTCGAGAAGTTTTTGCGTGTTCCGCTCAGGCTCTTTTTCGAGCAGGTCGGCCAAGCGCAGCCCGGACCACACCGCCTCGCGCGTGTTCGGCGCGCTCCGGATGAGTTCGCCGTATTGGCCCAACGCCTCTTTCTGCAAGCCCGCGCCGAGCAGGCAATCCGCCATCCGGAAACGTGAAGAAGAAGGCAGCGGCGCGCCTTTGCCGATAGCGTCGAGCGCAAAGGCGAGATATTTTTTACCCCCCTCCCCACAGAGCCCCGCTTTTTCGACGCTTTGCAGGAAAAACAGGAGATAGGCCCCGTCCCTGACCGGCTCCCGAATCAAGCGTTGATAGGCCGGCGCGGCCCTCGCGTATTCACCGGCGCGCCACCAGGAAGTGGCCAGGCCCCGCTCCGCCGTCACGCGCTGTGATTCTGAAAGTTTCATGCCCAGAACGGCCTCGAATGCCGCACCCGCCTCGGGGTATTTCTTCTGCGCAAAAAGACTCGCGGCTTGCCCCAGTCTCAGGTCGGCGCGTTTTTTCTCTCCGGGCTGTCCCTGAAACAAGGAATCAAACGTCTTCTCCGCCGAACCGAACTTCTTGAGTTGCAACTGCAATTTCGCCAGACGCAGCCTGAAGGCATGCGCCCGCGGGTTGCGCGGGAAACGGCGCACGACCAGACTGTACGCCTTCTCGGCCTCTTTGATCAGCGGTATGTGATCCAGGGCGATGGCCCGCTCGAAGAGGGCATCTTCCGCGCGGGGGTCCTTGGGCGCCGACTTGATGAATTCATCGAGCGCGGCGACCGCGCCCCGCCACTCGCGCTTCGCCAGCCTGAGCGCGGCGACCCGGTAGACGGCCTCTATCCGGTAGCGCCCCGGCTTTACGGAAGAATAGGCGCGGATCGCCCCCTTCCTGTCTCCGATCTGCTCGGCGAGCACGCCGATTCGAAACTGAACCTCGCCGGCCCTTTCGTGGCGGGGATACCGGTTCACGAACGCCTGATACGCGGCGATGGCCTCTCCCGGCCGATCATCGCGACGCAGCGCCTCGGCGAGGAGATAACGCACGATCGAAGCCGCCTTGCTGTTGCCCGCTCCTTTGAGGTAGGCCCGGAAGGCGTCAATCGCAGGCTCGTAAAACCCGTCCCGGTAGGTGTTCAGGCCGAATTCGAGATGAGACTGCGGGGTTTCCTTGAATTGCGCCCGAACCAGGGATAACGGCGCGAGGGCGGACCCCGCCAGAATGAGCGCCGCGATAATGAGGAGACTACGCCTCATCGTCAGGCTCCAGCAAGATGTTGTCGATCAGCCTGGTTTCGCCGATATAGGCCGCCACGGCCATCCGGGCGGCGCCGTTTATCTTCTCTACCCTTTCGAGCGTCGCCGGTTCCACGATTTCCACATAATCGACCCTCGCCTCAACCTTCTCCAGTTCATCCACGCAAGCCCGAACGATGGCGGCGGAAAGTCTCTCCCCGCCCGCCACCCTCTTTTTCGCGTCGAACAAGGCGCCGCTGATGGCGCGCGCGCGCGATCGCTCATCCGCCGATAAATAGGCGTTCCTGCTGCTGAGCGCCATTCCGTCGTCTTCTCGGACTATCGCGCAGGGAATGATCTCAATGCCTAAGTCGAGGTCTTGCGTCATCCGGCGGATCAGGACGAGTTGCTGGTAATCTTTTTCTCCGAAATACGCCCGGTGCGGGAGGCAGGCCGTGAACAGCTTGAGCACGACCGTGGCCACGCCGCGGAAATGCCCTTGCCGGTGGCTCCCGCAAAGGGGCGCGCCCAGGCCGGGCACGTCCACCCAGGTGTCGTATCCGCCCGGATACATGGCATTCGCCCTGGGCGCGTAGACGCAAGCCACGCCCATCTCCCGGCAGGCCTCCAGATCCGCCTCGAAAGTCCTCGGGTAGGTGTCGTAATCCTCACCGGCCCCGAATTGGGCCGGGTTCACGAAAATGCTCACGACGGCGGCGCCGCACTCCTCCCTCGCCCGGTCGATGAGGCTTTTGTGCCCCTCGTGCAGCGCCCCCATCGTGGGAACCAGCCCGAGCGGCGCGTCATCCCGCCTGAGAGCTTCGGCCAACTCACGCATTTTTTGAGGCGTATCAAGGACTTTCATCGAAATTCACCGGGAAAACGGGCAACATGCGCCGTAATGGGCGGCGGTAGGCTATCTTCTTAAAAATCAGAGGGAAAAACAAGGGGTTGTTGAAAAACCCTTTGTCAATGGAGGAGTGTTTCTCTCGAAGGTTTGTCGTAGGGACAGGCCCCTGTGCCTGTCCTGGCCCCTCTGTCCGCTCGCCTTCGCATCCGCCCGTAGGGGCGGTTCGCGAACCGCCCCTACAATCCCATCGCGTCAGACCCTCCTTCCCGGTCGGCTCCATACGCCGAATCACGAAACAGGGACTTTTCAACAGCCCTAATAATGGTTACCTCGGCAGGACGGCTCAGGCTCTAGGAAGACTCCGCTTGAAACTTCTCGACCCAGAAATCTCCCGCAGGGAGACCGGCCAGCAGTTCGGAAACGGTTTTCCTGGTGACGGGATGAGCGAAGCCGGGCGCGATTTCGGCCAGGGGCACGAGAACGAAGCGCCTCTCGTGCAGCCTGGGATGCGGGACTTCCAGCCCCTGCTCCTTGATGATTTCCCCACCGAAGAAGAGCAGGTCCAGGTCGATCACCCGGGGCCCCCAGCGCTCCTTTCTCACGCGGCCCATTTTCTGCTCGATTTCCAGGAGGAGCGAAAGAAGTTCCTGCGGGCCGATTTCGGGTTCGAGCGAAAAAACGGCGTTAATGAAGGGAGGCTGCTCGACGGGACCCACCGGCTGCGTGCGGTAGAGGGACGATGCGCTGAGAAATTTGATGCCCGGGCTTTTTTGCAGCGCATCCTGCGCCTGCCGAATCTGGCGAACCGGCTCGCCGAGGTTGGCGCCCGCGCCGATGAAAGCGCGCGCTTTATGGCTCAAAAGCCCGCCTTCTCGATTCTCTCCAAGGCTTCTTTGAGCCTCGCTTCCGGAACCGTCAGGGCGAAACGGATATATCCCTCGCCGGAGGGCCCGAAACCGTTCCCCGGCGTGGTGACGACGCCGCAGTTTCTGAGAACGTGCGCCGTGAACTCGGACGACGTGAAACCCTCGGGGCACCGCACCCAGACGTAGAACGTGGCCTTGGGCGTATTCGCCTCTAATCCCAGTTTTTTGAGGCCCTCCATCACGACGTCGCGCCTGCCCTGGTACATCTTGCGCATTTCGGCCACGCAGGCCTGGTCCGCGCTCATCGCCTTGATGCCCGCCTCCTGCACCGCGCCGAATACGCCGGAGTCCACGTTCGTCTTGATGGCGCCGAGGCCCGCCAGGACTTCCGCGTTCCCCACGGCACTGGCGATGCGCCAGCCGGTCATGTTGTAGGTCTTGGAACACGAATGGAACTCGACACCCACGTCCTTGGCACCCTCCGCGTTCAGGAAGCTGATGGGCTCGTACCCGTCAAAGGCCATCTCGGAGTAGGCGTTGTCGCTGCACACGATGATGTCATACGAGCGGGCGAACTCGACGAGTTCGTTGTAGAAATCCACTTCCGCGCAGGCGGCGGTGGGGTTGTTCGGATAGTTGATGAACATGAGTTTGGTGTTCTTCGCCACGTCCGTCGGGATCGCGCCCAGATCGGGCAGGAAATCGTTTTCGGCGACCAGGGGCATGAAGTGCACCTGCCCGTCCGCGAAATAGGTGCCGATCTCGTAGACGGGATAGGCCGGGTCCGGCACGAGCACGTGGTCGCCCGGGTCCACGAACGCGAGCGGGATATGGGCGATGCCCTCTTTCGAGCCGATCAGGGAGATGACCTCCGAGGCCGGGTCGAGAGCGACCCCGAAGCGCGACCCGTACCAGTCCGCCACGGCCTTGCGGTAGGAGGGCATGCCCTCGTAGGAGGGATACTGGTGGTTCGTGAGCTTTCGCGAGGCCACGTCGAGCTCTTCGATGATGTGGCCGGGCGTCGGCAGGTCCGGGTCGCCGATGCCCAGACTGATGATGTCCATGCCCGAATCGGCGACTTCCGCCTTCATCCGGTCGATTTCCGCGAAGAGATAGGGAGGCAAGCGCTTGAGCCTGTGCGCGCGTTCGATATTGATTGACGCCATGAAATTCCTCAAGTGTTGTGTTTGATAGAAAAAGGCATACCCGCTAAAGCCTAAGTTTCAGTGGGTTACATGCTTATCCTGATGCAATTTCTTGCAAGCATTCCAGCCTTCCAGGTTCCATAAGCCGGAAACCTAGCACGCATAGGAGAACTCGGCAAGGTTTGGGGATGCTGGGGGATGGGGGAGTTGCTAGCGAATGCGGAAGTTGGAGTGGATGTAGGAAGGGGCTGCATCTCGTGCGCAACTCGCATTGAGGAACCAGAAACGACGGCGTCGCCTACACGATATCTATCAAGTGGACTGTGTGGTTAACGATGGGGTATAGGAAAAAAAGCTAGCTGGGAAACAGTTTAGTTCATGATGCCTCACACTAACTCTGACCTTGGTTCAATTACACGTCATCGTAGTAATAGCCTGAACTGACTGGCAACTACCATTGAGAGGTCGATGTTAAATCAAGTTTGGCACACTGCGCTGATTCGGCACCCGGACTATTTAAGAACACCGCTTCTGGCGCAAGTTTTATGCCATAGAAAAGTTGCTGCTTAGCAGAAATCTGGTTCATCCCGTCCTGGGTGAATTTGAGCTTGAGACGCGCAGCGGTTTTCGACATGAACTTGTCTCGCGCTTTTACTGAAACGTTCTTCTTATACCTGATTTCGTATACGACCTCAGCCTCCAGCACTTCTCTGGTCTGACACACGCGCCCTCCATTCTTGATACTATCCTTAACTACAACTGCGCAATCATCCTTCAAAATGGCATGCCGTATCCTTAACAGCGTCTCGTCGGTAATCACAAGGATGCGGGGATTGTTCAGTTTTACGATAGCGCTTTCCACCAGCTCTATGCCCGCTTCGGGGGCCAAGTCTTCAAAGAAGTATCCCGAAATATCTAGCTTCTTGTTGAGCTCTCGGCTGTTTATAGCATCGGAGGTTATCGACTCCTTAATATTACCTTCAAGTAACTCCGGACCGATATTACAGGTTGGATGAAGCGCCACTTTACCACCGTTTAGAAATTCGACTGTATTGATCGCTCCCGGTTTATGGAGTCTTGATGGTGGCGTTATCGTAAGATATCCTAATTTTCTCATAATGGTATGCACTGTCGGTGGTTCGTGCCCAGTACACCCGGCTACTATGAGAATACACACTACGCATGCTATGGCAAGGTTTCCTCGTCTTTTCTTGGGCATGTTATACCTCCCGACTGACCACCCTGCACATGTGCCTGTGTAGCCGTGAAAACACTAAAACAATCTTGCTCCTAGGATGCGGGGCAACAAAATTGTTTCCTCTGGCCACATGGCACGTAACCCTCTGGACAATTATTCGTCGCTTCCGATAGCAAGATGGTCGAAAAAACTACAACCGATAGCATCATCAACCACTTCATTGTATTTTGCGCCATGGAATATCTCCTATTTGAGTTGAGTAGACAATCTCTATTTTAAACTCACAAAATTATTCAATTCCAAATCTTAAAGCTCCCTTTTCAAGGAGAAGCAAGATAACAAAATTTAAACACTTCTAATTTTAGCATATTGAATTACATTAAGTCAATTTAATTTGAATTGATATGAATTAATATATGCCAGATAATTAATACTGCCTTCTATTTGATAGTCTCACAAACGAACAGGCTAATTTGAAGGAAAGCCAGCACTCTGACTGAAACCGGGTTTTTACTACCTTGACTCCAGCGAGCAAACAGAAGCGCCGTAAAATAACACCGAAATTCGCCCATCCCTTCCATTTTTCGGCACAGTAATTAATTTACCCCCGCATCTCCCACACATATTGTGTTTCCCTGAAAAAAAATGCTAACATTCCCGCGTTCAAAATCGCGCCGTCAAGGTGCGCAATCATTTGCCCGGACTCTTGCTTGAGGAGCGCATTCCGATGACCCACGTCATCGCGGAACCATGCATCGACACCAAGGACACCGCATGCGTCGACGTATGCCCGGTCGACTGCATTCATGAGGCGGCGGACGGCTCGAGCCCGATGCTCTACATCGACCCCGTCGAGTGCATCGACTGCGCGGCCTGCGTGCCGGCGTGTCCGGTGGACGCCATTTTCGAAGAAAGCGACCTGCCCTCGCAGTGGTCGAAATACACGCAGATAAACGCGGATTTCTTCGCGGGCGGCGGCGCGGCGGCCCCCGCAGCCGCGGCGGCGGGCGGAGGTGCTGCGGCGGCCGCCCCGGCCAAGAAGGCGGCGCCCGAACCCGAACCGCTCCCTGAGCCTCTGGAACTCACGCCGGAGGAGATGTACAAGGACCTCTCCGAGATGAGGGAGGACGTGGCCACCAACCGGGGCATGGAAGAAGACGGGAAACCGGCGAGACGCTCCCCCACCCTCGTTTTCCTCGCCGCGGCGGTGATACTGCTCGTGGTCTACGGCATCTCGAACAACTTTTCGAAATCCGTGAACACCAGCCTCTACGGGAAACTGAGCGCATTCGCGCTGGGGGACAGGAAACCGACGCTCTCGGGCAGCGTCTATTCGGTCAACCAGACGATCGGCGGCAAGAAATATACGCTCGAAGTGTCGGATTCGATATTCGGCGGAAGGACCTTGAGGCTCCAAGCGCCGACCGGGCCGTTCCAGAAGATATACCACAAGGACGAGAAATTCTTCGGAAACGTCACGAACCAGTACAGCCGCTACTACTACATGTTCGTGGACGACAAGAGCGACGGAACCGTCGATTCCATCCTCCAGGTCCGGGAGATATGGAGCAAGGAGAACCGCTTCCTGGGCCGCTACCACAACCCGGTCACGCCGAGCCCCGAACTGCAGAAATCCTACCAGGAGGCGGCGAAAACGCTCGCCAAGCAAGTCGGCGTCGCCGCTTCGGGCGCCTAGGGCGGGAGTAGGGACAGGGGCCTGTCATTACAAAGGCAAAATCCCGCAACGGTTGAGGCCAAGGCTGGTGTCACGGTAAGAACGTCCGTAGGGGTCGCATATATGCGACCCTTCTTTTTCGCCTTCCAACCATGGGCCGCATGTATGCGGCCCCTACAAATCCATTCCGACCAGGGCGCGAGGGAATGCCGGAATCCGGGGGTTTCGCCTTTGCACGTCATTCCGGCGAAAGCCGGAATGACGGCGGTGGTGAATTCCAACCTGTAGGGACAACTCCCTGTGGTTGTCCCTTGCAGAACGGGAGCCCTCGGATAGACACGGGGGTTTGTCCCTACAGCAGCCTCCATTGGGATTTGCAGGTTCCCGTAGGGGTGGACCTGTGTGGCCGCCCTGCCCCCGCCGAAACGAAAAACGGGCGGACACGCCGGTCCGCCCCTAGAGTAAATTCCCGACCTAACGGCTAAGGGTTTTTCAACATCCCCTAGCACGGGGCCAGGACTTACCACTTCAAAAAATCAAAAATCCACCTTGTCCGCCTCGTCGGTCTCCGGGAAGGGTCCTTCCTTGATCTCGATGGCCTTCGTGCCCGCCTCTAAAAATTCGATGCGGTGGCCCTCGTACATGAGAATCAGGTCGCCGGGCGCCAGTTCTACGTCGGCGGCATGGTCTCCCTCTTTGGCGTAGACGCCGATCCGCATCCGGCCCGAGCGGCAGATCATGATCTGGTGGCGCGTCGTGTTGGCGGGGCGCTCGGTAACCTCGTGGTAATGCGGGTTCACGACGGCGCCGGGATTCCGGTTCAGCATGACGATCTGGAGCGGGTTCTCGTCCGGCGTCATGTGCGCCTTCGTTCTCCGCTCGGTTTCGGGGTCGGCGCCGGAGTAGGCTTCCGCCAGATGGGCGCGCTCTTCTTCTGAATCCAGATAAGGCGGGAAGGCGGCATAATCGTCAAAGCTGTTCCTGATGACCTGCGCCAGCGTCCTCCCGTCCGCCGCCTTGATGTATTCGACCCCCGCCGCTTCGATTTCATGAGCCATCCACGCATCTCCTCATGGTGTTGTCGATAGTAAAAATCAAGGGATGAATCCTATGAAAGCCCCAGAACGTCCTCCATTCCGTATATGCCGGGGGATTTGTCCGCCACCCAGCGTATCGCGCGAACGGCGCCCGCCGCGAAATTATCCCGGCTGCCGGCGCGGTGGGTGATCTCCACCCGCTCGCCCATCCCGAAGAAATAGACGGTGTGCTCGCCCGGCACGTCGCCGCCGCGCAGGGTCTGCATGCCGATGACGCCCTCGGGGCGTATGCCGGTCTGGCCTTCCCGGTGAAAAACGGCGTCTTCGGGGTATTGCCTGCCCGTCACACGGGCGAGTATCTCGCCCATGCGCACCGCCGTCCCCGAGGGGGCGTCTATTTTCTGGTTGTGGTGGGTTTCGATGACCTCGATGTCGTAATCATCGCCAAGGAGCCTTGCGGCCTCCTCTATCAGGCGGAAGGAGACGTTCACCCCCACGCTCATGTTGGGCGCCAGGACGCAGGCGATGCTGCCGCCGAAGCCTGCTATCTCCTCGCGCTGGGAGTCCGAGAAGCCCGTGGTGCCGACGACGGCGGCCATCCCCTTCTCGGCCGCCAGGCGCACGTGGGCGACGCTCGCTTCGGGGATCGCGAAGGAGACCAGCACGTCGCCGCTCAAAGCGGATGAATCGCTGCTGAGCGCAACGCCCATATCCCCGCAGCCTGCGTGTGCGCCCGCATCCTTCCCCAATTCTTCAAACCCCTCGCGCTCGAGCGCGCCCGAGAGGGTGAGATCGTCCGATGAGGCGATCTGGTGGATGATGCGGCCCCCCATCCTGCCGCCGGCTCCGGCCACGACGATTCGTATCGACACGGGATTCCCCTTTCCTGATTTGGAAATATCAGCAAGTCATTGATTGTAAAGTATATTATATGCGTTCCACCCGAAAGTGGGAACCTGGGGGCGTCATAAGGGGTGTAGGGAGAAGAAATATGAAAAACGCCCGCATTCTGACAGCATATTTGATACGATAAGGCGACGAGGATGTTCACTCTGGCGATACCGGCTTGGGGATTGGGACTATTGGAAGCCCCGCACGAAGAACTCGACGAGTCGTGCTGTATCAAACGCTGTCAGAACGGCGACAAGGACGCTTTCGAGCCCCTGATGCGCCAAAACGCCGGAAAAATCAATCGTCTCGTTTGGGGGATGCTCGGAGAACGCAGAGAGGAAACGGACGACGTCGTTCAGGAGATATTCCTGAAGGCGTATCTCGCCCTGCCGAAATTCCGGGGAGACGCCAGGTTTTCCACCTGGGTCTACCGCATTGCGATCAATCACTGCCGCGATTACCTGAAGCGCGGCGGGCCGCTGCCGGTAGAACTCAAAGAAGAGCAAATCGCCGATGAGCCCGCGCCCGAAGACAAGGAATGGCAGGACAAGCTGCGAGAGATGCGCGAGAACCGCGCGAGCGAGGAGTTGCAAAAGCTCCTGGCGCAATTGCCGGAGAAACATCGCCGGATTCTGGTGATGCGCGAACTCGAGGAAATGAGTTACGATGAGATAGCCGAAGTGCTCCAGATTCGGCCCGGTACGGTGCGCTCCAGACTCAACCGCGCTCGCGCAGGTCTCAAGCGCGTTGCCGAGAGCGTCCGGGAGGCGAAGTGATGCGCTGGTGGGAAAACATTTTTAACCGGGGCCAAAGCGCGCAGGACTGGGACGCTCACAGGCCTGAAGACGAGACGGTCGAGGAACTCAAGGCCCTCTTCGAGGCCGCACGCGAGGATGCGCCGGAGCCGGACGAGAAACTCTGGGAGAAGCTGCGCCCCCGGCTCGCCGCCCATGAAGCGCAATCTAACGGCGCCTTCTCCTTCACCGCGGCGCTGGCCGCGACGGGACCGAGATTCGCCGTGGCCGCCCTGGGCGTCCTGCTCCTCGTTGCGAGCCTTTTCTGGAGCCGGGGCGTCGAGAGGCAAATGCGTGTTTCGAGACCACAGCCTAATCTGGTGGTCAGTTACGACAGAAATCCCCTGAACCCCGCCATTGTGATGGTCGGCAGCGTGCTTGAGGCGCAGAGGGGCGATGATTTGCTTCAATTCGTCGCCTACAGTTCGCCGGATCGTTAGGGTGTGAGACAGAGATGATGAAAACCTGGTTCACAAAAGAATTCATGAAGGCCTCAGCCGTGCTGCTGGTGGTGTTCGCAGCAGGAGCGGGCACCGGCTACGTCGGCGGACACAAGTATGCGGAATACAAGTTCCACAAGGACGAGCAACTACGCGCAGCCGCAGCGCGCGAAAGCCGTTCCCGTCGCGCCGAAGCCGCGGAACGTTCGGTGCGCAGGGTTCGTTCCGCCCACTCCAAACGCGCCAAAAGCGAGAGACGCCGCTCAAGAGGCGAGAAACGCTTCATGCGCCGGCTGGAGCGGGATTTGAACCTGAACCCCGCGCAGCGTGAAAACGTGGATCGCGCGCTTGAGCGCCACTATGCGCGGATACGCGACATCAGACGCAGTATGAGACCGCAGATCAGTTCCATCATGCAGGAAATTCGCAGAGACGTGCGCTCTTTCCTGGACGATGAGCAAAAAACGTCTTTCGACGACATGGTGAAAAAATTCGAGGAAAGACGCAAAAGGAGATGGCGGAAGTACAGAAAGCAACACAAAGACGACCCGGCCGGTCAGTCGAAGAAGCAGTAAGACGCAGTAGAAGCAGCGCCGCCGCAAATGGAAGAACGAACGCCACACCGGAGGAATTTGATTATGAAACGTCAAAAATGCCTTACCACAGCCGTCCTGGCCGCCGCACTGAGCCTCGGTCTCGCCGGCGCGGCCCAGGCCCAGGGGGGCCCGCACGGCCCGCATTCATTGCCGCAAGTCATCGAAATGCCGCAAATCCTCGAAAAGATGATGAAAGAAGCGCATCTCGGCTGGCCCGGCCACCGGGGACGCCGCGGAATGCGTGGCCCGAGGCCTTTCTCGGCGCGTCCGCTGGTTTCCATTGCGCTCAGGAACCACGAAGAGCTCAAGCTCACCGACGACCAGGTGAAGCGCCTCAAGGACATCCGGGACACGTTTTCCAAGAAGGCGGTGAAAGAACGCGCCGATATGAAGGCCCGCGGAATCGACCTCAGGCGCGCGCTCGACGCGGAGAAACTCGACCTCGCCGACGTGGAGAAGAAAATACGCGAGATATCGAAAATGCGGGTGGACTTGCGGATTGCGCGCCTCAAGGCGATTCAGGAGGGGAAAGCCGTCCTGAACGACGACCAGCAGAAGCAGCTCTCGAAAATCGCCCGGTCTCGGAAGCGTCACGGCCGGGGTCCCAAATTCCATGAACAGATGTTCAAGGGCCCGGCTTCCGGGAACCAACCCCAGACTTACTAGACATCCCGACGCCCCGGGGCATGGCGTGAAAACCATGCCCCGGGTCTCCGGGCCCATCGCTTGGAGCCGCCATGTGGATTTTGATGTATGAGATTTACGCCGGTTACGATTTACTCGATTTCACCCTTATAGGCGCCATCCTCATCGCATCGGGAATGGTGTGCGTTCTCCTGAGAGCACTCTGGCGGGATGATTTCCTGAGCGCGGTCCCATTCGGGGGAGAAGGATAACGCAGCCTCCGATTCAAAGAGGCACCCCCCCTACCCCCCCTTGTCAGGGGGGCAAGAAAAAGCAAAACCCCCTCAGCCCGGCGGGAGCGCATCACCTTTTTATACCCCCCTGACAAGGGGGGGTAGGGGGGGTTGCTTTTCTATCCGAGAGGGGCTTCTCCTCTACCCCTGAAATGTGGGCCTTTCCCACACCCTCTTCAGAGCAATGCCTCTTCCGTCATCTCTCCCTGGTAGACGAGCCTGGTCTCCCCTTCCATGTAGACGTCGCGCACATCGGCGCCTGCGCCCTCGAAATAGATTTTGAGTATTTCACCGCTGCGCACGTTCACGTCCACGGGAGAGGATACGAACCCGCGCGCAGCGGCGAGTATCGCCGTCGCCACCGCGCCCGTGCCGCAGGCCAAGGTCTCGTTCTCCACGCCCCGTTCGTAGGTTCTCAAGACGACCGAATTCTCCCCGCTCACCCGGGCGAAATTCGCGTTCGCGCCCGCAGGCGCAAAGGCGTCGTGCGTCCGGATCGCCCGGCCGTCGCCCACGATATCGACCGTCTCCACGTCGTCGGTGAATTCCACCGCGTGGGGGACGCCGGTATTCATGTGATCGACCACCACTCTCCTTCCGTTGATATCGAGTTCAATACCCGCGCGGTAATCAAAGGGCTGGGTCATCCGCAGCTTCACAGATGAGCCGTTCATCGTCGCGTCGATGACACCCGCGATGGTCTCGAACGACACCGCATCCGCGGCGATTCCCAGTTCTCTCGCAAAGCGCGCGGCGCAGCGCCCGCCGTTCCCGCACATCTCGCCCTCAGAGCCGTCGGCGTTGAAGAACCGCCACTTGAAATCGGCCCGCTCGCTCGGTTCGATGAACATCAGCCCGTCCGCGCCGACGGACTGGCCTCTGCGGCAAACCCGCTGGACGAAATCGATCATCTCGTCGGCCCGGTGCTCCAGGTTCCTGTTGTCGATGAATATGAAGTCGTTGCCGCTTCCGCTGAACTTGGTGAATGCGATTTTGCTCACGGAATCCGCCTCTCTTCGATAAACCCCGGAATGTGCTCGCCGCGAACGAGGTCGTCATACGTCTCGCGCTCCCTGATTATATGATACTCCTCCCCGCGCACAAGAATCTCAGGGGGTCTGGGGCGCGAGTTGTAGTTCGACGCCATGGTGAAGCCGTACGCGCCCGAACTCATGACGGCCACCAGATCGTCGCGGTAAAGCTCGGGCAAATCGCGGTCCTTGGCCAGATAGTCCCCGCTCTCGCATACCGGGCCCACCAAGTCCGTAACATGCCTCGGCCTCTCCCGCGCCGCCTCCTCCACCGGCCACACGTCCTGAAAGGCCTGGTAGAGGCTAGGGCGGATGAGATCGTTCATGCCGGCGTCGATGATCACGAAGCGTTTTTCGGGATTTTCCTTCCCGTACAGCACGCGCGTGACGAGGATCCCCGCGTTGCCCGTGATGACGCGGCCCGGCTCGAAAATGAGCGTGCATCCCAGATCCCGGAGCTTCGGCAAAATGGCCGCCGCATAGTCTTTCGGCAGCGGCGGCGCCTCATCGTGATAGGTGATGCCGAGGCCGCCGCCCAGGTTCAGATACCGAATGTCGTGCCCGTCACCGCGCAACTCGCCCACCAGGCGCGCCACGATTTCCACCGAATCGGCGAACGGGCTGCTCGAAGTGATCTGGCTCCCGATATGGCAGTGCACACCCGTGGGTTCGACGCCCTCGAGATTCGACGCCGTCCGGTACTGCTCCCGCGCCCGGTTGATGTCGATGCCGAACTTGCTCTTCTTGAGGCCGGTGGTGATATAGGGGTGCGTCTGGGGGTCGACGTCGGGGTTCACCCGGATCGCGACCTGCGCCTGTTTGCCCACCCGGCTCGCCACCGCGCCGATGTTCACCAACTCCTCTTCGCTTTCCACGTTGAAGAGCAACACGCCCTTATCGAGCGCATAGGCGATCTCATCGTCCGACTTGCCGACGCCCGCGAACACGATGCGATCGTACGGCATCCCGGCCTTGGCCGCGCGGAACAACTCGCCGCCCGAAACGATGTCCAGCCCACCGCCCATCGCGCCGAAAAGACGGAGAATCGCCAGGTTCGAGTTGCTCTTCATGGCGAAGCAGATGAGGTGCGGGACGGATGCGAACGCCTCGCTGAAAACGCGGAAATGCCTCGTCAGCGTCTCGTGGCTGTAGACGTAAAAAGGCGTTCCCACCTCCTCCGCCAGCCGCGTCAAGGATACGTCTTCGGCGCACAACTCGCCGTCTTTGTACTCGAAATGGTGCATTCTGAAAGCTCTCTTTCCGAGTCCCGCTGAGCCTGAGTTCTTATAAACTCTTAGCGACCGGACTCTTGGGAGGTTTCGGCGGTCCCTTGACGCCGCAACCCGCAGCCATGGAGGCAATCGCGACCATCAGGACGCCCGCCAGTATAGTTCTCTTCATCATCCTATATTCCCAACCGTTTTTTCTCGGCCCGAATCTGGGCCCGCACACTTCTCTTGGAAGTTCCGCCCGCGCTGCTCCTCGAGCGCAGTGATTTCCCCAAATCCGTTTCCGCCAGATCACCCGCTTCGAGCCTGGTGTCAGCTTCCTTCAAGTCCCCGGCGCTCAATTCGCCGAGGGCCACTCCCTTCTCGAGGGCGATTCTCACGGCGCGCCCCGCCGCCTCGTGCGCCTCTCTGAAGGGAACCCCCCGCCGCACCATGACGTCCGCCAGGTCCGTCGCCGTCATGTACCCGCCCTCTGCGGCTTTGGCCATCGCCTCGGGCCTGAACCGCATGGATCCGACCATGGGCGCCATGACCCCCAAAGAGGCCAGCAGGGTATCGGCGGCGTCGAACACCGATTCCTTGTCCTCCTGCAAGTCCCGGTTATAGGTGAGCGGAAGCCCCTTCATCAAGGTGAGCAGGGCCATCAAATCCCCGAAAACGCGCCCGCTCTTGCCCCGGACGATCTCGGCCACGTCGGGGTTTTTCTTCTGCGGCATCAGAGAGCTTCCCGTCGCGAACGAATCCGCAAGCTCGACGAAACCGAACTCCCCGCTCGCCCAGAGGATGATCTCCTCCCCCAGGCGGCTTAAATGCATCATCGCGATGGCGGCGGCGGATGCGAATTCCAGCGCGAAATCCCTGTCGCTCACCGCGTCCATGCTGTTCTCCGCAATCGAGGCGAACCCGAGCTTTTTCGCCACCATTTTCCTGTCGATGGGATGGCTCGTCCCCGCCAGCGCGCCCGCACCCAGCGGCAATACGTTCACCCGTGCGCGCACTTCCGCGAACCGCTCCCCGTCGCGCCTGAGCATCTGGGAATACGCGAGCAGATGATGCGCGAGCGATACGGGCTGTGCGCGCTGTAAGTGCGTGTAGCCGGGCATCACGGTATTGTCGTGCGCCTCCGCCTGCGCGAGCAGGGCGCGCCTGAGCGCGAGAAGCGCTTCCTGCGTCTCGTCGACCCGGTCTCTGAGCCACAGCCTGAGCGAAGTGGCCACCTGATCGTTCCGGCTCCGCGCGGTATGCAGCCTGCCGCCGGCGGCGCCGATTCGCTCCGTGAGCGCCGCCTCGACGTTCATGTGCACGTCTTCGAGTTCGGCCCGGAACTCGAATTTACCGGACTCCACCTCTCTCAAGATGGCCTTAAGGCCCCTGACGACGGCGCGGGCGTCTTTTTTCGCAATAATTCCCTGCGCTCCGAGCATCTCCGCGTGGGCGATGGACGCGAGGACATCGTAGGGCGCCAGGCGATAATCGAACGAGACGCTCTCGGTGAAAGCCTCTACGCGCGCATCCGTCCCGCCCCGGAACCTGCCGCCCCAGGGTTTCATGGACTTCGTCTTCGGAGACTTCGCAACTCGCTTCGCCATCATCGCGCCTTTTTCTTTCGCACCATGCAGCACCCTGAAACCTGATCCCAAGGGGCGCAAAGAGAACTGCTTACACGATAGGGGGCATAAAGGGCAACCGGGGGACATGGAAAACAAGGAGGACCGCCCATCCCGCTTGCGGGCGTGCGCTGCATCTTCTAGGATGGCTTCTACGCAGCCCTTTATCAAACCTTACGGCCGTTTTTGGGAAAACGCATTTGGAACGACTACATCGTCTCTTCTCACCCAGACACTGGATTTTCATCGTCTCCGCTTTCGTTCTCCTGGGGCTCTTCTCGGGCCTGAATTTTCTTTTCGGCGTATTCCTGAACCCCCTGGTGGATGAATTCGACTGGACCCGCTCGACGGCCTCGGCGGCGTTTTCCATCAACATGTTCATGATCGCGTTCTGCTCGATGATCGCGGGCGGTTTTTCCGACAAATTCGGCACGAGGCCCGTGCTGATCGTCGGGATCCTGATCTCCGGCGGTTCGCTGCTCCTTTCCTTTTTCATCCAGAACCTGTGGCACTACTTCCTGTTCACCGGTGTGATGGCGGGCACGGGACGCGCCGCCATCGCAACGCCCGTGCAGGCCTTCATCCAGCGCAACCTGACCAGGCACCGGGGGCTGGCGACCGGGCTGGCCGGCTCGGGCACCGGTCTCGGCATCCTGATCCTGGCACCCCTCACCGGTTATTTCATCAGCAACCACGGATGGAGAAACTCCTACCTGTACCTGAGCATCATTTTCTTCGTCCTCGCCATACCCGCGGCCATGTCTCTCGTACCGCAAAAAAGGCCACAGGCTAACGGCGGCGAGTCCGCTGGTTCCCCCGCCAGACAGGAAGATACCGCCCCGATTCTTCCCGAAGCCTCCCTGGGGATGCGGGAAATTCTCAAGCGCAGGCCGTTCTGGATGATCATTTCGAGCCACGCCACCGACTGCATATGCCACTCGGTGCTCATCGTTCACCTGGTGCCCATCGCGATCGAGGCGGGTATTCCCCACATACAGGCGGCGGGCCTCGTGGGCGTCATGGGCCTGGGGACGCTCATCGGCCGAATCAGTCTGGGCGTTCTGGCGGACCGCATCGGGTCGAAATGGGCGCTGTTCACCACGCTGTTGACGCAGACGATACCCGTTCCCCTGCTCTGGTGGTCCGATTCCATTTATGTGTTTTACGCCGTCGCCCTCATGGTCGGCACCGGCATGGGAGGACACGGGACGATGTACCCGATGGTCACCCGCGAATATTACGGCACCAGGAGAGTGGGCATTCTGTACGGGGCCTTCATTTCAGGCGCGAGTTCGGGCATGGCCACGGGCGGATTCCTGGGCGGGCTGCTGCACGACATGACGGGCGACTACACGCTCTCCATCCTGCTCAGTTTCCTGACCGGCGTCGCCTCGCTGCTGTTCGTCCTCGCCTACCCTTCGAGAATAAAACCGATCAGAAAAGAGGACGTGGCGCACCCCGTCGTTCAACCCGCGGGATGAGGCGCATTTGCGTTAGGGTGAGAACCACATCATTCCGTGGGGAGCGTTTCGAAACATGAGGTGTGTGCAGGGGCGGACCGATGTGTCCGCCCTATCGATCGCCGTTTTCGATGATTTCGTATTCGGGATGTAGGGGTCGCATACATGCGACCCGTTTGGCTGCGGAAAGGCCGGGCCGCATATATGCGGCCCCTACACTCTCAAACGGCGCCGTCCGCTAGTGGATTTGGCAAGGTGCGACTCCGGGCCGCGCCAAAAGCGCGGCCCGGGTTTCAGCGGAACATACCCGATTCCCGTTCCCTATGAAGCGGATGCCGCGCGCGCTGTCCGGGCCAGGTCGAAGCGGTCGAGGTTCATCACCTTCTCCCACGCGGCGGCGAAATCGCGGGCGAACGCATCTTGCGAATCGTCGCACGCGTAGGCTTCCGCAATGGCCCGGAGCCGGGAGTCGGACCCGAAGACGAGGTCGACGGCGGTGGCGTTCCACCTGAGCGCGCCCGTCGTGCGATCGCGCCCCTCATACAGACCCTCAGCGTCGCCCGACGGCAGCCATTCGGTGTTCATGTCGAGCAGGTTCACGAAGAAATCGTTGGTCAGCGCACCAGGCCGCTCCGTGAAGACGCCCGCCTGAGAACCCCCTGCGTTCGCGCCCAGGACGCGCATGCCGCCCAAAAGCGGCGTCATCTCGGGTGCCGTGAGCGTCAGCATGTACGCCCGCTCGATGAGCCACTCCTCCGCCGACCCGTCGAGATCGTCGGCGAGGTAGTTGCGGAATCCGTCCGCCCTGGGCTCCAGCACATCGAAAGAGTCCGCGTCGGTCATCTCCTCCGTGGCGTCGGTGCGCCCCGGCGAGAAGGGAACCTGCACGTCGCATCCCGCCTTCGCGGCGGCTTCCTCGACCGCCGCGCACCCGCCCAGGACGATCACGTCGGCGAGCGAGACCCGCTTGGCGCCGGACTGTGCGGCGTTGAACGCCGTCTGAATTTCTTCCAGCTTGCGCAGGGCTTTGGCCAGCTCGGCCGGGTCGTTCACCGCCCAGTCCTTCTGCGGCGCCAGGCGGACGCGCGCGCCGTTCGCCCCGCCGCGCCTGTCGGTGCCCCGGAAAGACGCCGCCGACGCCCAGGCGGTCGAAACCAGGCGGGAGACGGAGAGTCCCGACGCCAGGACGGCGCGCTTGAGCTCCGCAACGTCCTCATCGCCTATTAGTTCGTAATCCACGTCGGGTACCGGGTCCTGCCACAACTGCGGCTCCTCGGGAACCATCGCGCCGACGCAACGAGAGCGCGGACCCATGTCGCGGTGCGTCAGCTTGTACCACGCCCTGGCGAAGGCGTCGGCGAAATCTTCGGGGTTCTCGCGGAAGCGCCTCGCAATCGCCTCGTATGCCGGGTCCACCTTCAGCGAAAGGTCGGTCGTGAGCATCATGGGGGCGTGACGCTTGTCGGGGTCGTGGGCGTCGGGGACGGCGGCCGTCGCGGACGCATCCGCGGGCTTCCACTGCCACGCCCCTGCGGGACTCTTCTCCTTCTCCCACTCGTAGCCGAACAGGTTGTCGAGGTAGTTGTTGTCCCACCCGACCGGATCCGTCGTCCATGCTCCCTCCGGCCCGCCGGTGATGGCGTCGCCGGCCTTTCCGCTGCCGAAGGCGTTCCGCCAGCCGAGGCCCTGCTCCTCCAGAACGGCGCCTTCTGGTTCGGGGCCGAGGTATTCGTCTCCGGAGGCTGCGCCGTGACACTTGCCAAACGTGTGGCCGCCGGCGATGAGCGCGACAGTCTCTTCGTCGTTCATCGCCATGCGGGCGAACGTCTCGCGGATGTCCACGGCCGCCGCGAGGGGGTCCGGATTGCCGTTCGGCCCCTCGGGGTTCACGTAGATGAGGCCCATCTGAACGGCGCCGAGCGGTTTTTCGAGGTCCCGCTCTCCGGTGTAGCGCTCGTCCCCGAGCCAGGTGGATTCCGGCCCCCAGTAGACGTCCTCTGGTTCCCAGACGTCCTCGCGCCCGCCGGCGAAACCGAGCGTCCTGAACCCCATCGACTCCAGCGCGCAATTGCCCGCGAAGACCATGAGGTCGGCCCAGGAGAGCTTTCGTCCGTACTTGCGCTTGACCGGCCAGAGCAGGCGGCGCGCCTTGTCGAGGTTCGCGTTGTCGGGCCAGCTGTTCAGGGGCGCGAAGCGCAGCTCGCCCGAGGCCGCGCCGCCGCGGCCGTCATGGATGCGGTAGGTGCCCGCGCTGTGCCAGGCCATCCGGATGAAGAGCGGCCCGTAGTGGCCGTAGTCGGCCGGCCACCACGCCTGCGAGGTGGTCATCACCTCCTCGACCTCTCGCTTGAGCTCGCCCAAGTCTACCGTCTCGAACGCCGCGGCGTAGTCGAAATCCTCCCCCATCGGATTCGGGATGCGAGAGTTGCGATGGAGAACCTCCAGGTTCAACTGCTCCGGCCACCAGTCCCTGATCCTGGCGCCGTTCGCCTGACGCCCGTTTTCGCTCTTCATGTTCCCTCCGGTCATATACGGTTTGGCTTTAAGGACAACCCCACTCCGGGACGGCTCTCGCGTGCGCTTCACCCGCCGCCTCCCGGAGAACGCCAGGCGATTCTGAGTAGCAAAGGAGAGCGGCGGCGTCAATCCGCCCCCGGCCGGGCCGTCTTGCGGGGTTGTCAAAAAGCGGATTCCGGCACGGGGCGCGCAACCTCCGCTCCGGGGTCGGGACCCGTCGCTCACGCATTTGCCCGCAGTTGCCGTCGCGCTGCTCGGGGCGCAAGCATGTATGATGGCGAAGCTGACCGCTTCGCTCAAAAATATGGAATTTCTATAAAATTCGATAAATACCGATAAATTCACGGGGTTTTTCGATAAATTGACGATAAATTTTTTCAGGTTTGATGTCGGCGGACCATTACCGCCGAATCGGCAGGATAACCCCTTTTCTTCGCCGCCGAAGCCGCGCAAACAAGGGGAAAAACGCGCAAATGCGGGGAAATTCCGTTTTTCCCGCCGAGACGCCCGAGTCGTCTTGACACCCTCGGGCCGTGTTGGTAGGTTCGCGCCCGTAAATTTCGTTGCCGCACTTCTCGTCCGGGGAGAAAGATGGGCATGGCCTCCGATCCTTCTCCAGAGCCGAGTCGCGGACCACAAGCGAAGAAAACGACCGGGTCACGGGATCAGAAGATTCGCCGGGGTGTGCGAAACGTGCATCTCGCGACACTGGGCTGGAACTTCGTGACTGCGCCGCTCGTAGGCGGCGGAATCGGATATGTCATTGATTATTACTTCAATACGTATCCGTGGGCGATGGTGGTCGGATTGTTTTTGGGTTTTGTTTCCGCTTTTGTCGATCTCATCAGAGGGGTTCGTTGAATGCGAAACCAAGACCCGCCGTCATTCATCCTCAGAAGCATCTCGAATTCCGGCTGGCTGATTCTCATGGTCATGAGCGCCGCGGGCGTGATTCTGAGAGACGTTTCGACGGGCGCCGGCGTGGCGATTGGCGGAGCGTGCGCGCTTGGAAGTTTTCGGATGATGGATGTATACTTCGCCCGCCTTTTTCAAAAAAACATCAGCCGCCCGAAATGGTGGCATCACGTTTTATACATTTTGAGGTTTTTCGCCTTCATAGGCGTCGTAGCGCTCGCGATAGGCTGGCTCCGGCTTCCCGTCGTGAGCGTGGTGATAGGGTTGACCGTTCCGCCGTTGGCCATTTTCATTCATGGGGCTCGCAGCGCCCTGCGAATACAAGGATCTACAAGAGCATAGCACATGGAAAAATTTCACCCGTACCTATATCTCATGGAACTCTTCCCGGGGCTGTCCGCCTATCCGAACATCGTGTACAGCTGGCTGGTGATGGTGTTCCTCATCGCGAGTTCGCTGCTCATCACCAAAGCGCTGCAAAAGATACCCGTTGGTGGACAAAACCTCTTCGAGGCGATTTTCGACGGATTTTCCGCCTTCATGGAAGGCCCTCTCGGCAATGAGGGGCGACCCTTCTTCCCCCTCGTATTTACGCTGGGAACCTACATTTTCCTGTGCAACGTCATCGGAATACTACCCGGCTTCATGGCGCCGACGAGCAACCTGAACACCAACGTGGGTTGCGCGCTCACCGTATTTTTCGCCACGCATTACGTGGGATTCAAAAGAAGTGGAATGGCGTATCTCAAGCATTTCACGGGACCTATCATGTGGCTGGCTCCGCTTATGGTCCCCATCGAGATCATCTCACATCTCAGCCGTCCCCTTTCACTCTCTTTGCGCCTTTTCGGGAACATCACCGGCGAAGAACTGGTGCTCGGCGTTTTGATGCTGCTGTGCCTGCAGATTTTCCTGCCCGTTCCATGGGCGATGCAGATGTTTATAATTTTCGGAAGTTTCATTCAAGCCTTTGTTTTCACCCTCTTGACCATGATATATATCGCCGGGTCGCTTGAAGGACACGACCACGACGAAGAGCATGGCCATGAGGCCGCCCACGCTCATTAACAATAACGGTTCATGTAGGAATCACTTCACAAGGAGAAGTAAGGGATGAAACGTTTGGGGATAATCGGATTTACGCTAGCCAGCTTCGTAGCCATGGCCACAAATGCCTTCGCCGCCGCAGCCGGTGATGCCGGAAGCGGTGAAGTTCTGAAATGGAGAATGATCTCCTCATCTTTCGCTCTAGCCATCGCCGCCGCAGCCGGCGCTTTCGCCCAAAGCAGGAGCATCGCCAGCGCGTTGGACGGTACGGCGCGCAACCCGGGTGCCGGCGGAGATATTCGCGTGTCGATGATCATCGGTCTCGCCTTGATCGAGTCCCTTGTCATTTATACGTTCGTTATCTGCCTCATCATCATCCTCGGCTAGATAAACCAGCGCTCGCAAGACTCGAAGAGGGGGCCCGTTCGGCCCCCTTTTTGCATTGCTCGATGTCGATTATAGGAATGCGAACTCGAAAGAAATCATTTTGCGAAACAGTTGAAATAACTTCCGTTTATGTTGCCGCCTGACCCCCACTTGCCCTGCTCATCAAAACGAATAAAATCTATTCTCGATTGCGAGACTTATGTTTGACCTCTAAATGGCGGGTGCGCGTTAAATCCATGTGGGAAAACACGAAAACAAAAATCCCCGAGGCGACTGTTAACCGATTGTCCACCTACGCCCGCATTTTGGACCAGATAAAAAGTGAGGGAACCGAGCTCATCGCGTCCGCCGACCTGGCGCGACTGTGTGGCTTCAAGCCAGCGCAAATCAGGAAAGACCTCGCATATTTCGGTGAATTCGGCGTCCGCGGGAAGGGCTATTACATCAAGGAATTGAGGGACAATCTTAAAAAAATCCTGGGCGTGACCCAAACATGGAAAGTCGTACTCGTCGGAGCGGGAAATCTCGGTTCGGCTCTATTGGCGTATAAAGGTTTTCTGGCTCATGGCTTTGAAATCGACGCCGTCTTCGATAAATTCCCCGAAAAAATCCCCCCTCACCGCACCGGTCCTCTTCCCGTATTGCCGATGTCGAATTTGCATGAGGTCGTGAAAGAGAAGCAGATCAAGATCGGCATCATCGCGGTGCCGAGCGAAAATGCGCAAAACGTAGGGACAGCGCTCGTGAACGCCGGCATCACCGGCATATTGAATTTCGCGCCCACCCAAATTCAAACGCCACACCATGTGAAGGTGAAAAACGTGGATTTGGGCAGTGAGCTGGAACATCTCTCATTTTATCTCTCTCAAAACCCATGAGGGGCTTGGACCTGCATGGATGAACCCCGCTATATCCTGGCTTTCGATACTTCGACACCGAATGGGAAGTGCTCATTTCTTTACTCAACGGGAACCACCGAGGAAGAGACGCTTCTCTCGGGTGACGTTCGGATTTCGAAGACGCTGTTGCCCCAGGTGAAGCGACTTCTAAATTCAAGAAACCTTCGCGCCGACATGATCCGGGCCATCGGGGTGAGCATCGGCCCGGGAACTTTCACCGGCTTGCGGGTGGGACTTTCTTGCGCAAAAGGGCTTTCACTGGGCTGGGGCTGCCCGCTCTATGGGTTTTCATCTTTGGAAACCCTGGCGACGGCCGCGCTTTTGGATGAAATGCGCGCGGGCCGCAGTCTGCCCGATTACATTCTTCCCTATCGAGACGCCAGATACGGGGAATTGTTCACCGGGTTGTTTCAAGTATCCGCAAACCCCCAATCATCCACAGGAAATACCCTCTCCCGCCTCTGGGAGGATGGAATCATCGCCTCCAAGGAACTCCGTCTCCCGGAGGATGGCGGCATTTTACTCGCTGGGAAAAAAGAGGAATTGCCCCAGAACTTCGCTTTGGAAACTTCACAAGGATCGATCAGGCACCATGAAGTGGATTCCTCGGCCATTGCGACCGCATGGTTAACCCACAGGGCACTCGAAAACCGAACACCCCCGCACAGCGCCAACATATTTCTGAATTATTGCCGAAAATCACAGGCGCAAACCAAATGGCCCGATTCGCAGAGTTGATCCCGAGGTCAAGATTTCGTAGATTAAACGATTATTCAAAGACACGATTACAACCACAAATGAGAACCTGAAATTTTCACCATGGATACCTGAAAGGAGATTTTTCATTGGAAGCAACTGAAAAAGTGGAAGAAACTTTGAATGTAGGCGAGGAACTCGCACTCTTGAAAAAAGAACATTCCGTTTTGGATGAAAAGATTCTCGCGCTCGAAGAAATTCGGTTTCCATCCCCGGAAGAACAACAGCAGATAAAACAACTCAAAAAAGAAAAGCTCGCTATCAAGACTCAACTGGAAACGATGGAGAAGAGTTGAAAGATCGGCGTTTCGCTCACTGAGGAACGCTAGAACCTTGAAATAAAAGATTTTATGTTTTCATCCTTGACCAGAACGAAAAACATGCAGTAATATCACGCGTCGTGTACTTGAGAAATTAGGGCAGATCATCTACCCGAGCATTTCCCGAGACGTATTCAGGGTTTTGGCGCACGAATTATTATGGAAGACGGCCATATGGGTCCGAAAAAGATGTTGTGGAATAAGGAGTCTGGCGTAAGAAGGGGGCGGTGTGCCCTCGTGCGCCGTCCCCTGATTTCTGCTTAACGACCGCCGGCATCATCGGCGTTTTTCGGATCAACATCATTGCCAGCGAGAGAGCAAGTTCTACTGGCTGAGAGGAAATGGCCGTGGCGACCAAGACAAGAAGTCAAACTACAAAACAACCTGCAAAACTAAAGCCCAAGAAAATCTCAGGGGCCGAGATTATTTACCGCAGCCTTGAGCGTGAGGGTGTAAAGTACGTTTTCGGGCATCCGGGTGCCATACTCCTCACGCTCTTGGATCTGTTCCTCGAAAGAAGCAAAATCAAGCATTTACTCATTAGACACGAACAGTGCGCAGCGCATATGGCCGAGGGATATGCCCGCGCCAGCGGTGAGGTCGGCGTATGTCTTACCACCTCCGGCCCAGGTGCCACGAATCTCATAACGGGCATCACGGATGCCTACATGGATTCCATTCCCATCGTATGCCTCACTGGACAAGTTGCCACTACGATGGTGGGCAACGACGCCTTCCAGGAAGCCGACATCGTGGGCATGACAAGAACCGTCACCAAGCACAGCTATCTGGTCAAGAGCACAGATGAACTCGCCGAAACGATCCAAGAGGCTTTCTACATCGCACGCACAGGAAGGCCCGGCCCGGTACTCGTCGATTTGCCCAAAGACGTCCTTCTCGGCGATGGACACTACCAGGTGCCGGAGAAAGTGGATTTGCGCGGCTACAAGCCCACGACAAAAGGTCACCCCAGGCAAATTCAGCGCGTAGCCGAAGCCATTAAAGAATCCAAACAGCCCCTGCTCTACGTGGGCGGTGGCGCCATCCATTCGGAAGCGCATCAGGAAATCCTGAAACTCGCGGAAACGGCGGAGATTCCTGTCACTTATACGCTTTTGGGAGCAGGTGCTTTCCCCAGCGCCCATGAACTCTCATTGGGCATGCTCGGCATGCACGGGACGGCATACGCCAACTACGCGACCATGGAATGTGACTTGCTCATCGCCGTCGGCGCAAGGTTTGACGACCGCGTCACCGGAAAGGTCTCGGAATTCGCGACCCGGGCGAAAATCATCCATATCGATATAGACCCCACGGCCATTGGAAAGAACAAAGCTGCGGATATCCCCGTTGTCGGCGACGCCCGCCTGGTGCTCGCCGAAGTCAATAAACTCGTCAAGCCTCAAAAACGCGCTTTATGGAAAAAGCGGTTCCAGAACCTGAGAACGGAATACCCGCTCACGTTCGACTCCCCCGAGGGTGCGCCGATCAAGCCGCAAGAGGCCATTGTCGCCTTAAGTGAGGAAGTGGGCGATAAGGCGATCATCACTACCGAGGTAGGACAACACCAGATGTGGGCCGCTCAATTTTACAATTTCACCTTCCCGCGTCAGTTCATTTCATCCGGCGGCCTCGGAACTATGGGCTTCGGCTTTCCCGCGGCCATCGGCGTGGCGCTTGCGAGGCCAGACAAGCTGGCGATCGATATTGCGGGAGACGGTAGTTTTCAGATGGTGATGCAAGAAGTCGCCACCGCTGTTCAGTATGGAATTCCCGTAAAAGTCTTTTTGTTGAATAACGCTACACTGGGCATGGTTCGCCAATGGCAAGATTTGTTCATGGACAGGCGATTCAGCGAAGTGGATTTCGACTCTTCGCCCGATTACGTCAAGCTCGCGGAGGCATTCGGCGCCAGTGGTCGACGGATTGTGGACAAAGAAGAATTGAGACCCGCCATCCAGGAAATGATCACCACGCCGGGACCCTACATTCTGGACGTGATCGTCGACCCCGATGAGTTGGTTTTTCCGATGGTACCCGCGGGCGGCGCGACAAAAGACATGATTGTTCGGGACAGCCGGAAAAAAGTCCTTCGAGGCAAGCTCAGCGCATTGCCCGATAACTAGGAGGTTTCATCCGTGGAGCTCAATGGCTCGCAAATTATGATTGAAGAGTTAAAAGCGGCAGGCATCGAGATGGCCTTCGGCATACCAGGCGGCGCCATTATGCCGTTTTACGATGAACTGCTGAAGGCGGATTTTCCGCACATCCTCACCCGTCACGAGCAGGGTGCGGCACACATGGCGGATGGATACGCGCGCGTGAGTGGTAAAGTCGCCATCGTCGTCACGACTTCAGGCCCCGGAGCCACGAACCTCATCACCGGACTCGCCAATGCGCAGATGGATTCCGTGCCGCTCATCGCCATCACGGGCCAAGTGGCTACCAACATGATTGGCACCGACGCCTTCCAGGAAGCCGACGTGTACGGCTGCTCCATTCCGGTCACGAAATTCAACTGGCTCATTAAAGACGTCAACGAGATTCAACACGTTACGCGAGAAGCGATTCGCATGGCGACGACAGGCCGGCCCGGCCCCGTTTTGCTCGATTTCCCCAAAGATATCCAGATCACCAAGGCGGAATACGCGCCGCGAGAATCCTCTGAATCCCCTCTTCCGGCTATCAGGGAATATCCCGAACTCGATATGGAGGGAATCGAGAAACTGATCGAAGCCATCGAACGGGCCGAGCGGCCCGTCATCATCGGCGGCGCCGGCATCATCAAGTCCGGGGCGTCTGAGGAACTCGCGAAATTCGCAAAAGCGGCGGGCATCCCGGTGATCAACACATTGTTGGGTCTCGGGGGATTCCCGGGCACGGACGAGCTTTTCCTCGGTATGCCGGGGATGCACGGCACGGCCTATGCGAATTTTGCTCTGTGTGAATGCGATTTGCTCATCAACCTCGGCGCCCGTTTCGACGACCGCGTGACGGGTAAGGTGTCGAGCTTTTGCCCTAACGCGACCATCGCGCATGTCGACATCGACGACGCCGAGATCGATAAACGAGTGCACACGCACATTCCGATTCTCGGGAATGTACGGGACGTGCTGATTACGCTCAATGAGCATCTAACGCCCGGGGATTACGATGAGTGGCGACAAACCTGGACGGATTGGAAGACGAACTATCCCCTCCAGTATGACTGGGACGGCTCTATCAAACCTCAGTACGTGATCGATCAAATTCAGGAAATTACCGAAGGCAACGGCATTTATGTGACCGGTGTGGGGCAGCATCAAATGTGGGCAGCACAGTTCATCCGCTTCAACGAACCCAAGACCTGGGTGACTTCCGGCGGTCTCGGGACGATGGGTTTTGGCCTTCCCGCCGCCATCGGCGCGAAATTCGCCCGTCCAGATAAAGATGTTTGGCTAATCGACGGCGACGGCAGTTTCGCGATGACACTCGTCGAACTCGCTACAGCGGCGACCTATAACGTCCCCGTCAAAGTCGCCATCCTGAACAATGCTTACCTGGGGATGGTGCGCCAGTGGCAGGAACTGTTCTTCGATAAACGCTACTCGCACTCGCACTATCCGGAAAATCCCGATTTCGGCATGATCGCAGAGGGCTATGGCGTAAAGGGCATCAACATCACTGACGTGAACGAAGTACGGAATTCCCTCGAGACGGCGGCCGAGCATGATGGGCCAGTAGTGTTGAATTTCTTAGTCAACAAGGAGGAAAACGTCTGGCCCATGGTTCCCGCCGGCGCCGGAAACGATGAGATGCAACTCGCTCCTCCCTCCAGAGAAGCCAAATCATGAGACAAGTCTATTCCATTCTCGTCAATAACCACGCGGGCGTACTTTCCCACGTAGCGGGCCTTTTCACGCGCCGTGGATACAACATCGAAAGCATCGCCGCCGGACCGACGGAGGATGCCACAATTACGCGCATCGTCATCGTCGCCATCGGTGAAGAAAACGAACTCGACCAGATCGCCAAACAACTCCGCAAGCTCTACGACGTGCGGGAAGTCGAGCAAATCTCTTATAACCAAGCCGTCACGCGCGAACTCGTTCTCGCGACAATCGAAGCACCCATCAACAAAAGAAGTGAAATCATACAACTCGCCAACGCCTTCGGTGCTCAGGTAATTAATATGACCGATGACACTGTGACGCTCGAAGCGAGCGGAAACGATCATAAGGTCAGAACTCTCCTCAAGGCATTCGAAGGCTACGGAATTTCGCAGATGGCGCGCACGGGTATGATTTCGCTGCCCTACGACGGCATGCCCGACGATTGGGAGCCCATCGCATAATGTCCAGAGATTCCAACAACACCAAGGATGATACACATACGATAGCGGTTTTGGTGGAGAACAAATTCGGCGTTCTCGCCAAGGTGGCAAGTCTGTTCAGCGCCCGAGGCTACAACATCGACAGCCTTTGCGTGGGGGTAACGCAGGACCCGAGCGTATCCCGAATCACTCTCGTCACGCGCGGAGATGCAAAAATTCTCGAGCAGATCAGAAAACACCTCAGCAAGCTCATCGACACCTTCAAGGTAATGGACATGGGTGAGACGGACAGCGTCGAACGAGAGATGATTCTCATCAAGATTTCGGCTCCGAAAGCCGCGCGGCCGGAGATTTTTCAAATCATCGACGTTTTCCGGGGCCGCGTCGTCGATGTGTCTACAGATACCATTACCGTTGAAGTCACAGGCGATGAAGGGAAGATTCACGCCATTTTGAATTTACTCCAACCATTCGGCATCAAAGAAATCGCCCGCACAGGCAAGGTCGCCCTCACCCGTGGGGGCAAAACTCTTAAGGGTTCTAAAAATTAACCCATGAGTGAAAAAGGCCCCTCCAACAGGCCATTTATTGCCAGGGAAGGTTGGGCCTATATTTCGGGTTTATCGGCCATCGGCCTCATCTCGCTCCTTTTCGGGGGATGGATGTGGGCAACCATTTCTTTTCTTGTGGCCGCGGCTGTAGCCGGTTTTTTCAGAGACCCTGATCGCACCCCGCCTGATGAACCGGGCGTCGTCTTATCTCCGGCTGATGGCCGGGTCGTGGAGATCGCCTCCGCCAAAGATGGCGGAAGTGTGGTCCGGATTTTCCTCTCTCCCCTGGACGTTCATATCAACCGATCCCCCGTGGAGGGGAGAATATCGAGCATCCATTATAAAAAAGGCCGTTTCCTGGCTGCATACAAAGAAGCCGCCTCGAACATCAATGAACAAAACACTCTGGAAATCAAGACAAACTCAGGCGATAATTTCAAAGTCATTCAAATCGCCGGCGTTTTGGCACGACGCATCATCTGCTGGCCCAAGGAGGGCGATACGATAAGGGCGGGAGAGCGATTCGGGCTGATTCAGTTCGGCTCGCGTACGGACCTATATTTTCCGTCAGGATATGATATATCCGTAGAACAGGGGCAGCGTGTTCGCGGAGGAGAAACCATCGTTGGACGAACAAACCACCAGACAGCCGCGGAATAAATTTGGTCGTCGTTCACGCAGGAGAAGACGCCGCTCCGGAAGGCGTTCCTTTCAACGAGGGATATTCCTGGTTCCCAACCTGCTGACAACAGGCAGTCTTTTTGCCGGTTTCTATGCGATTGTCGCTTCCATCCAGGGAGACTTCACCTGGGCCTCGCTGGCCATATTATTGGCCATCGTTTTAGATGGGCTCGACGGCACAGTCGCCCGGTTGACGAAGAGCACCAGTTCTTTTGGCCTTCAGTACGACTCGTTGTGCGACCTGACGGCCTTTGGTATCGCGCCGGCCGTTTTGATATATACTTGGCTCCTCGCTCCTTACGGCAGAATCGGCTGGCTGGCCACGTTCATATTCGCCGCTTGCGGCGCCCTGAGGCTGGCGCGCTTCAACGTGCTGGCGCAAGCGGGCAGCGGTCCCATGGATTTTCGGGGACTGCCGATACCCGGGGCGGCGGGTGTTTTAGCATCCATCGTATATTTGGTTGAAGACTTTTCGATTAAGACCCATGTCCCCCTTATCCTCATCGCGGCGCTCAGCTACGTTCTTGCATTCCTGATGGTAAGCACCATTCGATACAAGAGTTTCAAGGATTTAAGCGGACCGCTCAGGAGACCATTCCGCGTCCTCGTCGGCGCGGTGTTGGCTCTTTTCGTGGCGGCGGCGATTCCTCAGGTAGTTGCCTGTCTGGCTTTTGTTGGCTACGCCGCATCCGGTCCCTATGGAATGATAACGAGATGGCGGAGAACCAAACGAGAGAGCACTCCCGAAAACTTTGAAGAAACCCACTCGGAATCTTCATGATCCGCCTTTAGGCGCGTCTCATGCCGCTAGAAATGGCTCGAATGATGAACCGCCTATTCCCCTCGATTGCGATCTCTTCGAATAGTATTCATAATCAATTCTGATTCAAAACCGTTTTTGAAAACCCGGCTCATCCGAAGTTAGAGATAGTTCTTAACAAATCGTGATGATGAGAATTTTCGTGTCAAATAATTCAAAATTCACCTTTCTGAAAACAAATGGGTTTTCCTCATCAATCATCATTTTCTCTTTCGTACTTTTCTGGACACCCCCTTGCCCGCAAGCGCAGCCAAAGAGCGGTATGCAAGCCCAAGTCCCACCCACTCCGTCTATAAGAAGCGACGAGGGCCTGAAGTTCTTAAGAGAACCCGAAGCCGCCATCGCCATCACGGCCGATGAGATACGAGAAGATCGGGAGCGACAACGAATTATCGGCCGCGGCTCTGCGGACATTCAGTATTTAGGCAAAAGAATCCGAGCAGACCATATCGAGGTGCAAACATCGACGCGCGACGGCGTCGCCTCTGGAAACATTGTTTTTCAAACCACGAATGACCGCATCGTTGCCAACCGCATCGAGTTTAATCTCGATACCGAACGGATGGTCGTGTTCAACGCGCGCGGCATCATCGGCACCACATATTATGTGACGGGACGCGTGATTCGGCGCTTGGCAGAAGATCGGTACGAAGTCCAGGGGGGCACTTTCACAACGTGCGAAGGAGATCTTCCAGACTGGGCTTTCGGCTTCGAGCGGGCGACCTTCCAGATCGAGGGCTATGCTCAACTAGAAGCCCCCACCATGACGGTGAAAGGCGTGCCGGCGGCATTTTTCCCCTGGGCGATGGTGCCGATAAAAACAAAAAGAGCCACCGGCTTCCTCCTGCCGGGCATCGGTTCGAGCAGTCGAAGCGGCTTTCAGTTTTCCCCTTCATTTTTCTGGGCCATCAACGATTCGACGGACGCCACCTTCGGGGTCGATTATTTCACCAAGCGCGGCACCCGCTACAAAGGAGAGTACCGCTACACACCAAATCGAAATACCTCGGGACAGATAGCGGGCCGCTACCTGAAAGACAAAATCGAGCGTGTGGCCTTTTGGGACGTCAAGGGCGCCCACCGCATGAATTTCAAGGACTTAGGCGCCAATTTGCACGCCGTAATCGATTTGCAAAAACGCCCGCCGAACGATCGCTCCCTTGAAGGCGATTTACTGACTCGCACGCGTCAGGACACGGATACTCACGTCACTTTCACGCAAAATTTCCCCAAGATTGCCGGGCAGCTTCAACTAGGAATGAGAAGACGCGAAGGCTTGGGCGAAGAAGATGGGCAGTTATTCGAAAAAGCGCCGGAAGTGATTCTTGACATCCACAACAAACGTTTCGGGAAAAGCGATTTTTACTTCAACTTGGATTCCTCTTTCACCAATTTCAGAAAAACGGAGAACGACAACACGCTCCGGTTGAGTCGTTTTCACGTCGAACCATCTGTATCGCTTCGTTTGGAGACTGTCCCCTGGCTTGGCCTGACACCCGAAATCGGATTCCGCAGGACCCACTGGACGCATCAAAGAACAGAGCCGGGCGCAGGTTCATATTTCGATGATACGCAACATGTGGAATCCGATCTGTCACGTGAAATGTGGTTTGCGAAGCTTCATGCAATTGGCCCGCGATATAGCAAGGTCTACCAAGGCGAACTCGGTCCCTTCCGGGATTTTAAGCACATCCTCTCATTTGAAGCGATGTATCAATACAGCCCGAACAACGACGCGTACGACAGAAGCCTGATCCTCCCTCTGGATATGGTGGACACTCTTCAGCATGAACATGCCATCGAATACGCCATCGTGAACCGTGTATTGACGAAACTACCCATAAAAGACGGGTTTCAGACAAGACCGTTGTTTCGCTACCGAATCAGCCAGATTTATGATCTCGTCGAAGCACGAAGGAATGAATATCTGGACACGAAACCGAAACGTCCTTTGAGCGACATCACTTTCCGTCTCGAATCGCAGCCCTTCTCCAAGCTTCGCCTGCTACAACAATTCAAATACAACCCCTATGACCTGGAAATCAGCGAACACTCCACAGGTGTCTTTGTCGACGGCGGGAAGAAGTGGTATCTCAATCTCGAGCGGACTTGGACGCGCCAAAATGGAAACTACCCGGTCAATGCAGGGGGTAGTCATCTGAATTTCGGGGGAGGGTTCTCGATCAACCAGCACCTTTCTCTCGAATACATCACGCGTTTGAACAAAACCCAAAAGACCACGCTGGAGCAAAGCATTACGGCGCGCTACCTCGATTGCTGTTGGGGCGTGGAACTCACGTTCACTGACACAAAGGAGAAAAACGAAGTTTATGTCGGTTTCAGCCTTGTCGGCCTTCTCGAAGGCGAAAGAGCCTTGGGTTCCACACGCGGAAGAAATGTTTTACGAGAAGGCGGATTTCGGAGAAGTCGTTCATGGGCGCCTTTGCCTTTTGAGTAATAATGCACGGCTTTTTTCTGAAATTTTGCTCAACCTGCTCAAATGATGCAGAGTGAGGCAATTTAGTGAACATTTGCGTTATCGGTTGTGGATATGTCGGATTGGTCACAGGGGCCGTATTCGCCGATTTGGGCAACGAAGTCATCGGCGTGGATATCGACAAAAACCGTGTAGATACCCTGAATACGGGAGGCTGCCCAATTCATGAACCCAGGCTACCCGAACTCCTGGAGCGCAACCGACAAGAAGGTAGGCTAACATTCACCACCTCCATACATGAGGCTGTTTCGAAAAGTGAGATTATTTTCATCTGTGTGGGCACGCCGCCTGCCGAAAATGGTGGAACCGACCTTTCACATGTGGAAGCGGCGGCAATAGGCATCGCTCGCGCGGTGAATAGCTACAAGGTCATCGTAAACAAAAGCACCGTGCCCGTCGGCACGGGGGATTTCGTTCAGGAGCTCATCGAAAGAAACGGCGTCGCTTCAACAGATTTCGACGTGGTCTGCAATCCAGAGTTTTTGCGCGAAGGGCAGGCGGTGCGAGACACGCTCCAGCCGGATCGCATCGTCATCGGCTCATCATCTGAGAAAGCGGCAAAAACCGTTCAGCTTCTATGCCAGGCTCTGAACGCTCCTTGCATCATCACGGACACGCAAAGTGCGGAGTTGATTAAATACGCCTCGAACGCATTTTTGGCGACGAAAATAACATTCATCAACGCAGTGGCGAACCTTTGTGAAGAGACGCAAGCAGATATTCGAGAAGTCATCAAAGGGGTTGGCGCGGATTCCCGCATCGGCCACGCTTTCCTGGGGGCAGGCTTGGGCTATGGTGGTTCCTGTTTCCCTAAAGATGTGGATGCCCTGTTACACGCCTCCAGAAGACTTGGCGCTGAAATGTCGATTTTAGAGGCCGTGAAAGTGGAAAACGACAGCCGGGTGCCTCGTTTCGTACAAAGAATCATCGAAAGACTCGGTACGAAGAAACAACTGCCGCTCAAGGGAAAGACAATCGGCGTTTTGGGGTTATCGTTCAAGCCGGACACGGATGACATGCGGGAAGCAAAAAGCATCGAGATATGTCACGCGCTACGCGAGGCGGGTGCCCGGCTGCGCGCATACGACCCTATCGCCACCGCAAACGCCAGACGAATCATTGGAGATGAGGATATCGAATATTGCAAAAGCCCCTACGAGGCCGCGAAAGGCGCAAGCGGGATTACGATTGTCACCGAGTGGCGCGAATTTATTCAGTTAAATCTGAACCGCCTGAAATCAGAGATGATGGAACCGATTATATTTGATGGCCGCAACATCTACTCTTCTGAACAAGTAAGAGATGCTGGCTTCGAATACTTCAGCATCGGGAAAACGTCGCCCAAACCTTGACAATGAAAAACTCTTGCGTTGTGGTAACGGGCGGAGCGGGCTTCATCGGCTCCCATTTGTGCGACAAACTCATCGCGCTGGGCAACGATGTCATATGCGTCGATAATTTTCTTACCGGGCACCATCTCAACATCAAACATTTCCTGGAAAACGAACATCCAAATTTTACGCTCATCAAACACAACGTGAGCGAACACATTCACGTCGAGGGAAACGTGGACGCCGTTTTCCATCTCGCAAGCCCTGCAAGCCCGAATGATTATTTGAAATTTCCCATCCAGACGCTAAAGGTCGGCTCCCTCGGCACGCATAACGCCCTCGGGCTTGCGAAGGAGAAAAAAGCGCGCTTTCTTCTGGCTTCCACCTCGGAAGTCTACGGCGACCCCCAGATTCATCCGCAACACGAAGCATACTGGGGACACGTCAACCCCATTGGGCCGCGTGGCGTGTATGACGAAGCCAAGAGATTCTCAGAAGCCATGACGATGGCCTACCATCGGACGCATGGCCTGAACGTACACATCGCCCGCATTTTCAATACCTATGGTCCGAGAATGCAAATCGCCGACGGTCGCGCGATACCCGCTTTTATTTCACAGGCTATCAGAAATGAGCCCATCAGCGTTTTTGGCGATGGAAAACAGACGAGAAGTTTTTGTTTCATCACCGATCTCATCGACGGCCTTATCAAGCTGATGGACAGCGAAATTCATGAACCTCTCAACCTCGGGAATCCTTTCGAGATGACGATCCTCGCCTTGGCCGAGAAAATCATTGCGCTTACAGGCGCAGACTCGATAATACAGCATGAGCCGCTGCCCGTTGATGATCCAAAAATCCGCCAACCCGACATCGGGAAAGCAAAAAAACATCTCGGTTGGGAGCCGGAAATTTCTCTGGAAAAGGGTCTCCTGGCCACAATAGATGACTTCAGGAAACGATTGAGCATCAACCCTTGAAATTCAGTCCATGGATCGGCTAGATTGCAGAGCACCGGGTGGATTCCCTGCTCCACCTTCCCTACCGCCCCACTACTCAGAGGCATCCTTTGGGATCATCGGCAAAGGAATTCCTGGCCGAACGCGCCGTGAAGTATGAATCGCTTGCTGTGAGCGACTACTCCCGGCAGGTAGACGACATATGCAGCGTCATCGTCGAATGCCTGATATCCGAAAGGAAAATCATCGCTTTCGGCAACGGAGGGAGCACCGCGCTCGCCATGCATTTCACGGGCGAACTCGTAGGCCGCTTCCTGGCTGAGCGCGCTCCCCTGCCTGCTATCTGCCTCAGCGGCGACACGAGCGCCCTCACCGCCATCGGGAACGACTACGCGTACGAGGAAATTTTTGCGCGGCAAATCCAAGCGCACGGGCGAGCGGGAGACGTCGCCCTGGGTCTGAGTACGAGCGGCAAGTCGGCCAATGTCGTCTCTGCCCTCGAACGAGCCGACGCCCTTGGATTAGTTGGTATCGCGATGACCGGAGGGAGCGGTGGCCCTGCCTATCAGGCCGCGAAACATGCGGCGAAGGTTCCCTCGAATGACACAGATTTTATACAGGAAGCCCATGAAGCCGCCCTTCATTATATTTGCCACCGCATTGATGAGGTTTTCACCAGGGACTCGCAAAAGCGGAAAATCGCTTTTAATCGCTGAGTGGAAATAACGACGGGACGAGAGACGTGGAAATTGGAATCCTAGGCAGCGGGAGTCGGGGAAACGCCGCTTTGGTACGCTCAAACGGTACGGCGTTTCTCGTCGATTCGGGCCTCAGCGCACGGCAAATCACAAAGCGCCTGGAAACCTACGGCGTCCACCCACAGGATCTGATGGCGGTCGTGCTCACGCATGAACATATCGATCACATCAGAAGCGCCGGCACTTTGGCGAGAAGGTGGAATCTGCCCCTTTGGACGAACAAAGCTACCTACACAGCGAGCCAGGAGACGATAGGCGAGACGCCTGCGTGGACGGAAATCGAAGTGGGACTCCCCTTTTACATCGGCGGCGTACGGGTCGAACCTTTCAGCACGCCCCATGACGCGGCCGATCCCTTCGGGTTGATATTCAACGATGAAGACGGGCACCGCGTCGGTTTCGCCACCGACATGGGATTCGTCACGAATCTGGCGCGCCAGCGGCTCCAAGGGCTTCAGGGACTCGTCCTGGAATTCAATCATGACGTGGAAATGCTCATTAACGGCCCCTACCCTTGGCCGATCAAACAAAGGATTCGAGGCAAACTCGGACATCTCAGCAACGAGGACGCAGCCAAGCTGCTTAGGAACATCGTAACGGCCGACTTCGAGTGGCTCATCTGCGCTCATATCTCCCAAGAGAACAACGAGAACCAGCTTATCTTGGAAACGGCCCGAAAAGCGTTGAACGGCCACGAACGGAAAAATCTCCTGAGCGCTTCTCAGGATGAGCCGACTCCCCTCGTGGGCGCCGGAGGAATAACGGAGGGTCTTCCTTGATTCCGCGATACACCCGCCCCGAAATGGCGAAAATATGGGAAGAACGGGAAAAACTGCAGCGCATGCTCGACGTGGAGATAGCCGTTTGCGAGGAAATGTGCACGCGCGGCGAAATTCCGGCGGAGGCGCTGGATGAGATTAAATCAAAAGCGGCTTTCGAACTGGAACGAATCAAGGAAATTGAGCGCGTAACCAAGCACGATGTCATTGCCTTTCTCACGAACGTGGCGGAGCATGTAGGACCATCCTCGCGCTACATTCACCTCGGCATGACAAGCAGCGACGTCCTGGATACCGGTCTTGCGCTTCAGCTCATATCGGCGGCCGACATCATCCTCGATGATATTCAGGAACTGAAAAAGACCCTGAAAGAACGCGCTCTGGAGCAAAAGCGCACCATCATTTCGGGCAGAACCCACGGGATGCACGCCGAGCCCACAACCTTGGGTCTCAAAATAGCCACTTGGTACACCGAGTTCGAGCGCGCTTATGAGCGAATGCAAAGCGCGCGTGAAACCGTTCGCGTCGGCCAGATATCAGGAGCCGTAGGCGCGTGTCCCCACATCCCGCCGGATGCCGAAGAGGCCATTTGCGAGCGCCTGGGCCTCAAAGTGGACCGCGTGAGCAGCCAAATCATCCAGCGCGACCGCCATGCGGAGTTTCACCTGACTCTCGCTCTCGTGGCGGCGAGTATCTCCCGCGTGGCGACGGAGGTGCGCCACCTGCAAAGGAACGAAGTGGGCGAAGCGGAAGAGTTCTTCAGCAAAGGCCAGAAAGGGAGTTCCGCCATGCCCCACAAGAGAAACCCCGTGGTTTCGGAGCAGTTGTGCGGCCTTGCCCGCGTGGTGCAGGGGAACGCCACGGCGGCCCTGCAGAATGTTCCTCTTTGGCATGAACGCGACATATCCCACTCATCCGTGGAACGCGTCATATTGCCGGACAGCACAATTCTCGTGGATTACATGCTGGCCAAACTCAACGACTTGATGAAGAACTGGGTGATCTATCCCGACAAGATGCTGGAAAACCTCGCGCGCTCGAAGGGATTGCTCCTCAGTGAACACGTCATGCTCGCCCTGATTCGCAAAACGGGCATCACGAGAGAAGAAGCGTACGCGCGGGTTCAGGCTCCCGCCATGGAAATATGGGCCGAGGGAGGCGATTTCCAGGCGAAACTGACGGCGGACCCACAAGTGGGCGGCGTGTTGGGTGAAGAGGAACTCGCTCATTGCTTCAATATGGACGCACATCTGAAAAACCTGGACCGGATTTTCGAGCGCGTCTTCGGTCCCGACGAGGAATGAAACTGAATATACGGGGTGACAAACACCGGCTCGGTTATGTTAGGATGGCAAGTCCTGAACGCCCGGCATGGTCGTTTTCTAACCCGTTAAAATGATGGATTAACCCCTGAGACGAAGGTTCGAATTCAGCGATCCTCGCATGGAGAATTGTTCATGGAACGCGACAGACAGGTTTACGAAGGCAAGGCCAAGATCATCTACGAGACCGACAACCCCGACTACTATATCCAGTTCTTTAAAGACGATGCTTCCGCCTTTAACGCCAAGAAACTGGGCACCATCGAAGCCAAAGGCGTTTTCAACAACTCCATTTCCTCTCGTCTGCTCCAGGAGGTGGAGCGTCAGGGCGTGCCCACACATTTCGTGGAAAAACTCTCCGATCGGGAGATGTTGGTGAAAAAACTCGACATCATTCTGGTCGAGGTAGTGCTGAGAAACATCATCGCGGGAAGCCTGGCCAAGAGAATGGGCGTGGAAGAAGGCGCGCGCCTTCCAAACACGATCGTCGATCTGCATTTGAAAAACGATGAACTCGACGACCCGCTCATCAACGAAGACACCGCCGTGGCCTTCGACCTGGCGACGCGCGAAGAACTCGCTCAGATGCGCGAATACGCCTTCAAAGTGAACGATATCCTCACCGCGTTCTTCTCCGAGCGCAACATCGACCTCGTGGATTTCAAACTCGAGTTCGGGCGCTGCGCGGCCGAGGGCGGCAAGCTGCTTCTGGGCGATGAAATCACGCCGGATGGTTGCCGTCTCTGGGAGAAGGGCACGGGTCGCAAACTGGATAAAGATCGCTTCCGCAGGGATTTGGGACAGGTGGAAGACGCATACGCCGAAGTCGAAAAACTCGTCATAGATTAACTTCGCCTTGAGGTGGCAATGCCGAAAGCCCAAGTCTACGTGACATTCAAAGCGGGCGTGCTCGATCCCCAGGGGGAAGCCGTCCGGGGAGCACTCTCCTCCCTTGGATTCAAGGGCGTGAACGACGTGCGCGTGGGGAAATTTATCGAGATAGAACTCGAAGACGCCGAAGACGTTCATGCCGATCTGGACAAAATGTGCCGCGACCTGCTCGCCAACCCCGTCATCGAAGACTACCGCATCGAAATGGCGGATGAATCCACCAACGGCGGGAGATGAGAATGCAATTCGCCGTCATCGTCTTCCCCGGCTCCAATTGCGATCACGACTGCTACCACGCCATCAAGGATGTTCTAAAACAGCCGGTGAGATTCGTCTGGCACAAGGAGACCTCTTTGGGAGACGCGGAAGTGGTGATACTTCCAGGAGGCTTCAGCTACGGGGATTACCTAAGAGCCGGCGCCATATCGCGCTTCTCGCCCATCATGAAGGCCGTTACCACGCATGCACGTGAGGGACGTCCCCTGCTCGGCATATGCAACGGCTTCCAGTGCCTGACCGAATCGGGCCTCCTGCCCGGGGCCTTGAGGCGAAACGAGTCGCTTCGCTTCGTTTGTGAGGAAGTCTGGCTCAAATGCGAAACGTCGAGAACGCCCTTCACCGGCGGCATCGAACCGGACGAAATCCTCAAAATGACCATCGCGCACGGCGAGGGAAATTACTTTTGTGATCCCGAGACGCTCGCCGCACTCGAAGATAACGATCAGATTGTTTTCCGCTACGTCGACGCGGAGGGTGGCGTGAACGCGCAAGCGAATCCCAACGGTTCGATGGATAACATCGCGGGCATATGCAACCAGCAAGGTAACGTGGTGGGCCTCATGCCGCATCCCGAGCGAAGTTGCGATCCCCTGCTGGGCGGCGAGGACGGGTTGCAGATGTTTATGTCCGTGCTGCGGATGGTGGCTTCAACGTGATCGCAACAGACACGCACGCCACACGGGAGATGGCTCTCGAGCACGGCCTTTCTTCAGCCGAATGGGAGAAAATAAAGGAAACCCTGGGGCGAAAACCCAACATCACGGAACTCGGTGTATTCTCCGCTATGTGGAACGAACACTGCTCGTACAAGAGCAGCCGCATCCACCTGAAAAAATTTCCCACACAAGGCCCCCACGTCCTGCAAGGGCCCGGAGAAAACGCGGGCGTCGTCGACTTGGGCGATGGCATGGCCGTCGCCTTCAAGATGGAGAGCCACAACCATCCCTCTTTCATCGAGCCCTACCAGGGTGCGGCCACCGGTGTGGGCGGCATTTTGAGAGACATCTTCACGATGGGCGCGCGGCCCATCGCGCTGCTCGACAGCCTGCGTTTCGGAGCGCCGGAACATCCCCGCACCCCCTATCTCGTCGGTGGCGTCGTAGGCGGCATCGCGGGCTATGGAAATTGCGTCGGCGTTCCCACGGTGGGCGGAGAAACGAAATTCCATCCCTGCTACAACGGGAACATTCTGGTAAACGTCATGTGCGCTGGCATTATGCGCTCAGACGCTATATTCCGGGGTACGGCCTCGGGCATTGGAAACCCGGTCATTTATGTCGGCGCGCCCACCGGGCGAGACGGCATTCACGGCGCGTCCATGGCGTCGGCAGGGTTTGATGATTCCGCCCTTGCAAAAAGACCCACCGTTCAGGTGGGGGATCCGTTCCGGGAAAAACTCTTGCTCGAGGCGTGCCTGGAACTGATGGAGCGCGGCGCCGTCGTCGGCATTCAAGATATGGGTGCCGCCGGCCTCACCTCCTCTTCCGTCGAAATGGCGGGCCGCGCCGGCACGGGCCTTCTGCTTCGCCTGGACGCAGTTCCCTGCCGGGAAGAGGGGATGACGCCCTACGAGATGATGCTCTCGGAAAGCCAGGAGAGGATGTTGCTGGTAGCGGAAAAAGGAAGAGAATCCGAGGTGCGGGAGATATTCGAGCGGTGGGACCTGCCGATGTCCATCGTGGGAGAAGTAACCGGAGACGGGAGGCTTCGTGCCAGTTTTTCAGGAGATGAAGTCGCTGAACTGCCCGTATCTTCCTTGACGGATGATGCGCCGACTTATGACCGCCCAAGAGAACCCGAGCGCGGGCTCCCGCTGGACGATCCTCTATACAAACTGCCGGAGCCTGAAGATTTAGGAGCCACTCTGCTCAAGATGCTGGCCCATCCCAACCACGGGAACAAAAAACCGATATGGCGTCAATATGACTACAAAGTTCGCACGAACACGGTGACTCTTCCGGGCGGAGACGCCGCCATCATCCGTCTAAAAGGCACCAACAAGGCGCTGGCCCTCACAACGGATGGGAACGCACGATACGGTATGCTCGATCCCTACAAGGGGGGGATGCTCGCCGTGGCGGAAGCAGCGCGAAACATCTGTTGCGTGGGAGCAAGACCGCTTGCGATCACCAACTGCCTCAACTTCGGCAATCCCGAGCGTCCCGCCGTTATGGCCCAATTTACTTCCTCGATTGAGGGTATGGCGCAAGCGTGCCGTTCTCTGGGCTTGCCCGTGGTGAGCGGGAACGTGAGCTTTTACAACGAAACGCATCAGGTGGATATCTACCCCACCCCGATAATCGGTATGGTGGGCCTGCTCGATGACACCCACAAAAGAGCGGGCCATGGATTCGCCTCGCAGGGTGACGTCATCGCCCTGATTCATCCCAAAGACGAAGCGCCATTGCCGCAAGCATGTGCTCATGAGTACGTGTGGATGGAAACGGGACTGGAAGGAGGCGACGCACCGGTGATATCGCTGGATGCGGAAAAAGCCGTACAGGCGGCTTGCAGGCGGAGCATCGAAATGGATCTCGTCTGCTCCGCTCATGACCTTTCCGAAGGCGGATTGGGAATCGCTTTGGCCGAATCTGCACTCGCATCGCTGAAAAGCGGGCTTGGGGTCGAAGTGTGGCTACCCGAGCAGGAGGGCAGGGTCGACGGTTTGTTATATGGTGAAGCCGCATCGCGTATTCTGGTGAGCGTATCTCCCCGGTCGGTGAACACATTGCAAGAGGTCGTACAAAGCTGTGGTGCGGAACTAACGCGCATCGGCCGCGTTCAGGAGGATGCTTTCGTCGTAAAAACCCCCGATAATGTTCCCTTGATAGATTTGGCTATGCCGAATATCGTGGCGGCATGGTCGGACGCCCTCTCCGAGGTGTTGTGAGATGTCTGTCTGGATAGATGACCATCCGAAAGAAGAATGCGGGGTTTTTGGGATCTACGGTCACCCAGAGGCGGCCAATATGGCCTATCTGGGACTCTACGCACTTCAACACAGAGGACAGGAGAGTGCGGGCATCGTTGCCTCCAACGGGGAGAAGGTGCACAGCGAAGTCGGCATGGGTCTCGTGGCCGATGTTTTCACGGAAGAGCGCATCGCCAAGCTTCAAGGTCGCATCGCCATCGGACACAACCGCTATTCCACCGCAGGGCAATCCGACATCAAGAACGCCCAACCGTTCCTGGTGAACTACGCCAAAGGAACACTCGCCCTCGGCCACAACGGAAACCTCGTCAACGGTGGCGCCCTGCGCGAGGAACTCGAAGCGCATGGCTCCATATTCCGCAGCACGACGGACAGCGAGGTCATCCTGCATCTCATCGCGCGCTCCGCGGAGAAAACCACCGAGGGAGCCATCATCGAAGCCCTTCAACGATTGGAGGGCGCCTATACGCTCACGATGATGACCGAGGATAAGTTGATTGGCGTCCGTGACCCTCTTGGCTTCCGCCCTCTGGCATTGGGCAAACTCCCCACTGGACAAAGCGGAGGCGATTCTTGGGTTCTCGCGAGCGAAACGTGCGCACTTGATTTGATTGACGCCGAATATATCCGCGAAATTGAACCCGGAGAGATGGTCATTATCGACGAAAACGGCTTAAGGAGCATTTCTCACTCTGCGTCTGTTGAACATCGGCAATGTATTTTCGAGTTCATCTATTTCGCCCGTCCAGACAGCTTCATTTTCGGGAAGAACGCTTATGGCATCAGGCGAAAACTAGGCGCTAGGCTCGCCGAGGAAGACAATGTGGAGGCGGATATCGTCACGCCCGTTCCGGATTCGGGCCTATCCGCCGCGCTCGGATACGCAGACGCATCGGGCTTACCTTTTGAATGGGGCCTGATTCGCAATCACTACGTGGGCCGTACGTTTATCGAGCCGGAACAATCCATACGAAATTTCGGCGTCAAACTCAAATTAAACCCAATGAAAGAGTTTCTGGCGGACAAGCGGGTCGTCGTGGTCGATGATTCCCTCGTCAGGGGCACGACGAGCCAAAAAATCGTCGAACTCATTCGGCGAGCAGGCGCAAAAGAAGTTCACATGCGCATCAGTTCTCCCCCCATCACCCATCCGTGTTTCTTCGGCATCGACATGCCTACCCTCGCGGAACTGAAGGCGTCTTCGAACAGCGTGGAGGAAATCCGGCAGTTCCTGGGGGCGGATAGCCTCCGTTATTTATCCCTGGAGGGCCTGCTTCGCTGCGTTCACCCGAATGAAGATACGTTTTGCACGGCTTGTTTTTCGGGAAATTACCCGATCCCGGTCGAGGAAAGCGACTATCAGCTCTCTCTTTTCCTGGATTCGCGCACCTCGGAGCACCGCGCGTAATGAATTTGACCAAGCTTATCGGTGATTGTTATCCTATTTGGCGGTGGTAGCTCCGCCACTCCTGAACGTCATGAGAGAACACCCAAAATCGGGGAGAAGGTATCTTGCCCATGAATCGAAGATGTTTTCTCCTGATCTGCGTTTTCACAGCAGGCTGCAGCACAGCGCCCGTCGCTCAGAATGAAATTCAGCCGAAGAAATTGCCGGGCGATGGCTCCATCCAGGCGAGCGTTGATACTTCGAAAAAATTGACCGGCACCGTTTCCATCGCGGAAAGGATCTCTGTCCCATCTCGAGAAACGGCTTTCCTCTCTCCAAAACGCATCGCGCCCGAGCAACCCGAAGCCGCTCAGAAAGAGTCGCCAAAGGTCCTGGCGTCCATACAACCGAAAGACAACGAAGCCGATAAAGTCGCCAAGCAACCGGATACTGAAGAATCAAGAGATGAAAAGACGGTCAAGGACTCTGAACCTTCTCCTCATGACATCAGCCTGCCGGTACCTGAAACCGAAGAATTCCTCAAGTCTCCCCTGACGCCGGAAACCAAGAAACCCAAGGCTTTTTTGTATGATGTCCCCGTCGTCCGAAACGCCATCGTGGATAGGTGGATTGCGTACTTCACGGGTCCTGGACGCGCCAGTTTTTCCGTCTGGTTGGGCAGGGGGGGACGCTATATCAAATTGTTCCGAGAAATTCTCAAGGATCACCAACTGCCGCAGGACTTGGCGTATCTCTCTCTGATCGAGAGCGGATTCAGCCCGAAGGCGCGCTCCAGAGCCGGTGCGGTCGGTCCCTGGCAGTTCATGCCTGGCACAGCGAGGCGGATGGGCCTGAAAATCAATTATTACCTGGATGAGCGCCGCCACCCGATGAAGTCCACCCGAGCGGCCGCGGCATACCTTTCGAAACTTTATGGGGACTTCGGCGACTGGCATCTCGCGCTCGCCGCATACAACGCGGGGGAACGCCGCATCGCCAGGGCCATTCGCAGGTCGAAGCGAAAAGACTACTGGTCACTGGCCAGAACGAGATACTTGCCCAACGAAACCCGCAACTACGTCGCCAAGTACCTGGCAGGGATGATAATAGCCAAAAACCCGGAAGTTTTCGGATTCGTGGGCATTGATTATGAGAACCCCTGGGCCTTCAAAACCGTCAAACTTTCGCATGGTACCAGCTTGAGAGCGATTTCCCGTATTTCGAACGTCTCGCTGCGTACTTTGAGGGAAATCAATGCGGAGTTGAGAACCTCCGTCACGCCCCCAGGCAATGGATACCATCTTTTTCTGCCAGATGAAAAGGCGAAAGGATTTGCCACAAAATTCGCGAAACTGACCGAGAAATATCTCGCTTCTCCGAACGGTTACCGCATACAGCCGGGCGATACTTTCGGCGCCATCGCACAAAGACTCGGAGTCCCGCTAAACAGGCTGCTCGAGATGAACACCCATCTCCATCCCAGAAAACTTCAAGTGGGCGCCAAAATTCTCCTTCCCCAATCACCCAAAAAAATAAAGGCGCCTCTACAAAACGCCGCATCGGCAAATGGGAACACTCCCACGCCGAAGTTGCATGTCGTACGACGAGGTGAAAATTTCTGGTTGATCGCGCGGAAATACGGCATCTCCACCCAGGAACTCATGCGCATCAATACCGGCCTCAGTCCAAAGCGCCTGCGCATCGGCATGAAAATTCACCTCCCCTCCCCAAAACGCCTTACGAAGGTCGAAAAAAGCGAGAAAAAAAATCCGGATAGACCATTGCACCATCTCGTCGGCCCGGGAGAGAACATCTGGCTCATCGCCAAACGATACGGAATTTCAACAAAATCTCTCCTCACGTGGAATCGGCTGAGCGCCTCGGCCAAAATTTACCCCGGAGAGAAACTCATCGTTCGCCGCTAGAATCAAAGGTTTCTTGACACCTGCTTCGATGCTCTCCTAAGATTCGAAGTGAACCAGAATTGCCGGGCGCTATTTCTTTTCAATAGAGAATACGATGTTCAATCGCGCTACACACGACCTCATGACAGTTGTTTTCTCCCTGGTTTGCGTACTTCTCATCCTGAGTGGATGCGTCTCCCGTCCCAAGCAACAGGCATCGCCCGGAGAATTGCTCGTCATCGGCGAAGAGGATTTACGGGCCGAGCGTTTCGAGGCGGCGCGCCTTGCGTTCAAGCGCTTGCTGGAGGAATACCCCGACAGCAAACACCGCCGAAGCGCGCTGTTGCGATTGGGAGATTCATACTACCACGCGGAAGAATACATCGAATCGAAGCTGCAATACGCTGAATACGTGCGTCTCTATCCAGTAAGCGCCGGAACGCCGAAAGCATACTATTTCCTCGCGATGAGCGATTATCAAAGGAATCTCGCCATTGACCAGGACGCATCCGTCGCCAGAGATGCGCTCGAAAACTTTCAGACTCTCGTGCGCCGCTTCCCCGGCTCGGAATACACGACCGATGCAAAGCAGAAGATATTGGAGTTAAGACAACATCTCGCCCAAAACGCTCTGTTTATCGCGAATTTTTACTTCAGGACGAATCTACGAGTCTCCGCGATTCCGCGCTACAGGGAAATTATCCGGGATTTTGAAGATGTCCCCCACGTACGCGCTGAAGCCATGTACAAGCTGGGGGAAAGCTACAGAATAGAGGAAAGCTTTAAGAAAGCAGGAGAAGCCTATGGCTCACTCCTGGAGTCATATCCCGATGACCAGTACGCTTCCCCCGCATATAGCAGGCTTCTCGCGCTCACGAGTGAAAAATGACGATTCAACTCATCGTGTCCAAACAACCCGGCTGCATTCGAGTGACTCTCGATGACTGAGCCGAACGAAGGCGAGTCCGAGGACAGAACTTTGCCTGCCGGACACGATGAGGCCCCCGATACGAAAGAAACGGATTCCTACACGATAAACGAAACGGAGAATACTCCCGCGTTTTCCGATTCATCCAGTGATTCGGACGAAGGCGCGCCCGACTCCCCCGCCGTGGATACACTGTCCCTCTACCTGAGAAATATCGGCGCGCACCCTATTCTCACGCGCGATGAAGAGCACACGCTCGCCATCGCGGCGAGCGAAGGGGATGAAAAAGCATTCAACAAACTCGTTCGTTCGAACCTAAGGTACGTCGTCAACGTGGCGAATCGCTACAAGAGTTTCGGGCTTTCACTCGAGGATTTGATAAATGAGGGAAATATCGGGTTGATCAATGCGATCAAACGCTTCGATCCGGAACGCGGCGTAAAACTCATCACCTACGCCGTATGGTGGATTCGCCAAAGCATCATGCACGCTCTCGCGAATCAGAGGAGCACCGTCCGACTGCCCGTCAAGCAGGCCGGTCTTCTGCACAAAATCTCCATCATGTACGAGAAGCTCCGGCAGGAATTCAGGCGTGAACCGACAACATTCGAATTGTCCGAACGGTTGAACATAAAAGTGGCGGACATCGAGAAACTCATACGCGTGAATCGGAAATATCTTTCTCTCGATGCCACCGTCTCTCCCGACGATGACACCAGCTATCTCGATTTACTCGAAGAGCCAAGCGCCGCATCCGTGGAGGAAAACGTGGTGCAGCACTCTCTGGAAGAGGAAGTGGAGGACTTGCTTGCAGAACTCGACCCCAGAGAGCGCGACATCATCCGTATGCGCTACGGCTTCGACGGAGAGGCGATGACGCTCGAAGAAATCGGGAGCAAACTCGGGCTATCGCGTGAAAGAATCAGGCAAATAGAGAAAAAAGTGATCAATCGCTTTCGCGCGGAAGGCAGCCACCAGACACTGCATGATTTTCTGAGTTGACGATGTCCGAGGCAGAACCACAAAAATCTGACGCTTCTCCCGAAAGCTGGCGAGAAGCCGCCTCGCGCCTCATCGCGAGTGGAACCGGGGAAAAATTCACGCTCGCGAACAGTCTGACGCTCGCTCGCATCCTGATGGTTCCATTGCTCGTCATGTTCTTGCTCGAAGGCTCGCCCCCCGCGCAATACTTTGCGGCCGGCCTCTTCGTCATGGCGGCCTTTACGGACTGGCTCGACGGCCACTTGGCCAGAACGCGCGACCAGATCACCCCTCTCGGGGAGATTCTCGACCCCGTGGCCGACAAGCTGCTTATCGTCGCCGCTTTAATCCCCCTGGTATCGCTGGGGAAAGTGGACGCCTGGGTCGTGGGCATCCTGCTGGGTCGGGAGCTTCTGGTGACGGCTTTTCGCGCCGTAGCCATGCGCCAGGGACTGGTGGTGCCGGCGGGCTTTCTCGGCAAAATCAAGATGGGCCTGGAGGTCACGGCGATTTTTTTCCTCATCCTGGGTATTTTCCCGCCGCTGGGCACCATTTTGATTTGGGCCGCCATGATAGCGGCGGTGGTTTCTGCGGTTGATTACTTCCGGCAAATCATTCGAGCCATCTCTTGATGGGCGCTTTTTCCCTCGTCGTTCTGGTCGGTGGATTCCTGGGAGCCATACCCTTCGGGGTGGTGATCACCCGATTGCTCGGCGCCGAGGACCCGCGAAAATCCGGAAGCGGCAACATCGGCGCGACAAACGTCTTGAGAACGAGTGGTTGGAAAAGCGGTGTTTTCACCCTCCTGCTCGATGTGCTCAAAGGCGTCGCCGCCGTCCTTTTCGCCCGTTATGTGGCCTCGCGCGTCTCCGTCCCCTCCCTGGAGCCCATTGCCGCCCTTGCGGCGGTCCTCGGGCACATGTATTCGCCGTTCACGGGGTTTCGCGGGGGCAAGGGGGTGGCCACCGGCCTGGGCGTATTCGCCCTCCTGACCCCGGGGCCTACGGCCATTGCCGCTTTGGTCTTCATTCTCGTAGTGGCCGTAACGCGGTACGTGTCCCTCGGTTCCATGTTCGCCGCGGCGGCCGTGCCGCTCGCGGGCTTTTGGATGAACTACTCCACAGTGGTTTGCGCCTCGTCCGTATTCATCTCCTTGTTGGTGGTTTGGAAACATCAGGACAACATCGAGCGATTGTTGCGGGGGGAGGAAAATCGCATCGGGCAGAATAAGGGGTGAGTCTTTTTTGAGATTTCGGAAAACCGAGAATCCTTGTTCTTAAGCAATTGGAGAAAACATGCTCACCGGTTGTTCCCCGGTTTTTCTTCTCGTCATTCTAGGCGTGGGAATCGGGAGTTGGATGTTCGGAGATCACACGGCCGCCCGAATCACGGGGCTTTTGGCGATAACCGTCTTTCTCGCCTATTTCGCCCTTTTGAACTGGACGGCGCAAAACCGCCAGAAACAAGAATCAGACACCCCGGGGGAAAAGGATTTATATCAGGAAATCACCGGCCCGCACGATGACGGGACGCGCAGGGAGCCATTCACCGAGGACGACAGGGCGGAGTGGCGGAACTACCTCAAAACGGAAGGGAAGATCCTCTGGTTCGGGGTGGCGGGACTTCTTCTGGCCCTGCTCTATCTGACATGGAAAAACTGAATCAACGGCCTGCACGAACACAGCGTAGAACTTTATTCAAAAAATCGAATCACGGTCTCCGCCACAAAATCGAGGTCCTCTTCCGGCAATTCCGGGTAGACGGGAAGCGACAGAACCTGGGCTGCTGCGGCCTCGCTCTCCGGGAAATCCCCCTCTTTATAACCGTCAAAACAGGGATGGAGATGTAAAGGAGAGGGATAATATACAGCGCAACCAACGCCGTTTCGCAACAAATGTTCTTGCAGCGCTTCCCGCTCCGGTGTACGAACCACATATTGGTGAAACACATGGCCCTCATTCGGAATCAAGGGTGGTGCGAACCGCTCCCCGATGATCCCGCTGCTCTCGAACCTTTCTTGATATTTCATGGCGTTTTGCCGTCTTTTTGCATTCCACTCTTCCAGGCGCTGTAGTTTGATGGACAAAACCGCCGCCTGCATCGTATCCATCCTGAAATTACCGCCTACCTCACGATATTCGGAATTATCAGGCGAACCGTGAATCCTGAGTTTGCGCATACGCTCGGCCAGCGCGCCGTCATTGGCCAAAACCATACCGGCATCGCCAAGCGCACTCAGATTTTTGGTCGGGTAAAACGACAGACAGCCCACATCCCCCATGGCGCCGGCCATACCCGGACCGACCCGCGCGCCGACGGCTTGGGCGGCGTCTTCCACGACGAAAAGCCGGTGGCGTTCGGCTATTTCGAGAATCTCCGCCATCTGAGCGCAGCGGCCGTACATATGAACGGGCATGACCCCTTTCGTATTCTGCGTGGCGGCCTCTTCAAGCCGCCCAGGAGCGAGATTGAACGTTTCGGGGTCGATATCCACGAAAACCGGTTTCGCGCCCAGACGATGGATGACGCCCGCGGTGGCGAAAAACGTAAACGACGAAGTGATTATCTCATCTCCGGGACGAACGTCGTTCGCCATCAGCGCCAACAGCAGAGCATCCGTGCCCGAGGAGACGGCGATGGTGTGCCCTGCGCCGCAGTAGGCCGCCATTTCGGATTCAAAAGCGCCGATCTCCTCACCCATGACGAACCTCTGGTGGGTCATCACGTTGTCCACTGCCGCCAAAATCTGCGCTTTCAGCGGCCCGTTTTGGGCTTTCAAGTCATAAAGGGGTACGCGCATGGGGACTTTCTTGTCCTATCGAAAAACCTCTTGGACGAAACGCAAGTTGGTGCCGGAGGCCGGACTCGAACCGGCAAGGGGTTGCCCCCGGTGGATTTTGAGTCCACTGCGTCTACCAATTCCGCCACTCCGGCAGAAAGAAGATGTAACTTAGCCTCTCCTCATGCCCTCTGGCAAGATGCGCCCCGCATTTTCGCTGCGTGCGATACTCATCCACCATATTCCGCCCAGTTCGACGCTGATACCTCCTGCGCATCCACTCGCCAGGAGATGGAATCCTCGCACTCAGGGCACAAAACGATGAAGCGCCCCTCCGGCTCTTCTTCCATCTCGTCCCTGAACACCCTAAGGCAGTTACGGCAATGCACCCGGCTGCAGGCGGTGCACGCATCGGGGCGCGCATGCCGGAACCGCAAGCTGCACGCGGGGCACTCATGAGTTTCCACGATTTCCCTTTCATCGTCACGAAAAGCACGTCTTCATGGCGGCGTTTTCGAATCTTTGCTACATTTTCTCGAATTCAAAACCTGAAAATTTCTCACACCCCTACTGGAAGGACGAATATAGCATGATAATCGACACGGACCGCCTGGATGATTACGAGATTCTCGACTTGAGCCACCCCTGGGGGCATGGCGCCCCGCTTTGGCCCTACTTTCCCGATGTCAAGATCGAAAGGTTTCACTATCACGCCAAAAGTCAGGTGCTGAGCCAGCAAATCACCACGTTCATGCACTGCACGACCCACACCGACGCGCCCGCGCACGTCATCGAGGGTACGCCGTTCATGGACGAGGTGCCGCTGCGAAGCTATTTCGGCAACGCCGTTTGCGTCGATATTCCAAAGGAGGAATGGGAAGTCATTACGCCCGAAGACCTCGAAAACGCGAGGCCGGAGATTCGTCCGGGCGACATCGTCATCGTCCACACCGGATGGCACCGCTACTACGGCGACAACACAAAATACTTTATCTACTCCCCCGGTCTCTACAAGGAGGCGGGCGAATGGTTCGTGGAACGCGGCGTGAAGGGCGTGGGCGTGGATCAGCAGGCGCTCGACCATCCGCTGGGGACGAAAATCGCCTGGGGGCCCCAGCCCATCTGCCCGTTCACTATCAAGGAATACGAAGAACGCTTCGACCGCCCCACGAGCGAGGCCTTCCCCGATTGGGAGCCCTGCCACCGCGCGTTATTGGGAAACAGCATCGTAGGCTTCGAGAACGTGGGGGGTGACATCGAGAAGGTCGTGGGCAAACGATTCGCGCTGGCCGCATTTCCCTGGCGCTGGACGGGCGGTGATGGCTGTATCGTGAGGATGGTCGCGTTTTTACCGAAAAACTAGCCTGCGGCTACCGGTTCGGATTTTTTCTTACTGGTCTGCTTCGAGGCCGTGCCGTTCGTGGCCGTCGTCTCTTTCTTCTCGGTGGATTTGTTCTCTGATTTCGAATCGGAAGCTGTTCCTTGAGACTCAGTCTCTTGCTTTTTGCCGTTCGAGGCGTAATCCGTCACATACCAGCCGTCGCCTTTGAGGTGGAAGGCGGAGCGGGAGATTTTGCGTCTGAGTCTGAGCGCGCCGCAACTCGGGCATTTCCGGAGAGCACCGGCTCCCATCCTCTGGATGACTTCGTGCTCATCTCCACATGCACTGCATTCATACTCGTAAATCGGCACTTCTCGTTTCTCCTCGTCGTTAGATAAAAGTCAGCCAATCGAGCTTGCTCTCGTCGCGCCCGTTCACGATCTCGAAGAATGCAGATTGGATTCTCTGCGTCACCGGGCCGGGCTCTCCCGCACCGATTGTCCTGTCGTCCACCTCCCGGATGGGAGTCACCTCGGCCGCCGTACCCGTGAAGAAGGCCTCATCCGCCACATAGACTTCATCTCGCGCGAAGGGAGCAACCTGTAATTCAACACCCTGCTCATCGGCGAGTTGAACGATGGTGTCGCGCGTAATGCCCCCCAACACGCCATGCAGAGGCGGCGTTTTGATCACCCCGTCTCGGACGATGAAGATGTTCTCGCCCGAGCCCTGCGTCACCAGACCCTCCGGGTCCAGCATGAGCGCCTCATCGTAACCCGCGCCCACGGCTTCCAGCTTCGCCATCTGGCTCACGGCGTAGTTGCCCGTGGTTTTCGCCTTCGTCATGTAGCTGTTCGGGTGATGGGACGTGAAGGATGAGACCTTGACCCGAATGCCCTTCGCCAAGCCTTCCTCGCCCAAATACGCCCCCCAGCTCCACACGGCCACCATCGCATGGGTGAGCGACCCCTTGGGGTTCACCCCCATGGATCCATAGCCGAGCCAGATGAGCGGGCGTATGTAGCAAGCCTTCATCTCGTTGGTGCGAATCGTCTCCAGCACCGCCTCGGTGAAGTCATCCTGTGTGACGGGCACATCGAGACCCACAATCTGCGCGGAGTCATAGAGCCTCCGCATGTGCTCTTCCAGGCGAAAAACGGCGGAGCCTCGCTCTGTCTGATAGCAGCGAATTCCCTCGAATACCCCCAATCCGTAGTGCAGCGAATGCGTGAGGACATGAATTTTGGCTTCATCCCAAGGGACGAATTTTCCATCCATCCAAATTTTATCTGTAGCACCTTCCAAAAAAACATCCTCCAGCACTGTGGGATTGTGGGACCCGGAGTTCCGAACAACCGCGCAAGTATAGTGATTCGGCACGGATCGGCGCAAGCCTCCGAGGCAAATAAATCACGCGCAATTCCCGGTCAAAATCAGTCTTCGTACACCTCGGGGTTCAGCAGGGTCGCGGGATTCACCTGCTCTCCCCTCAATACAGCCAGCACATTCTCGCCGGCCAACCGGTTCACGCGCTCGCGCGCCTCGTGGCTCGCGCCGGCGAAGTGCGGCGTCACAACGGCGTTTGGAAGACTGAAAAGCGGATTGTCCGGGTGCGGGGGTTCCTCCTCGAAAACATCGATGCCGGCCGAGGAGATTTCCCCTTCCCTGAGCGCGTGAACCAACGCCGCCTCATTGATAATCGCGCCACGCGCGCAGTTCACCAGCACCGCGGATTTTTTCATCATCCGAAACCTTCGGGCATCGAACATATACCGCGTCTCGGGCGTCAAACTGCAATGAATCGATATGAAGTCAGACTCGCTCGTCAGCGTATCCAAATCCACCGGCTCCACGCCCGCCTCGCGTACCGCCTCATCGCGCACGAACGCGTCATACGCCAGGACGCGGCCCTCAAAACCGGACAGAAGACGGGCCAGTTCACGCCCGATGTTCCCGAAGCCGACGATGCCGAACGTCGCTCGGCTCATCTCGTTCGCGATCCAGATGCCCTCCCGCCAACCCCCACCCCGCAGCTTCTCCATTCCCTGAGGAATACGGCGGCTCGCGGCCAGCATCAAGCCCAGGGATGCTTCCGCCACGGCGACGGCGTTGGCGCCCGGGCAGTTCGTGACCGGAATTTTTCGCCTCGTAGCGGCAGGGATATCAATGTTCTCCACTCCTACGCCTATTTTGGCGATGAGTTTCAGACGCTTACCAGCTTTAATGACCCGTTCGGTGATTTGCTCTCTCGAAGTCACCAGCAGGGCGTCCCATTCATGGGCATCGCGCACCAACTCGTCTTCGGACCACTTCCGGTGGCCGCCGTCGCGAAACTCGCCATGCGGCTCCAGCATGTTTCGCAGCGACTCGATGGGCGCACGCGGCTCCGGTACGAAAAAAACGACGTTCCGGTTCAATAAACCACCCTCCACTCCGGCACCGCGCGTCAACCTGCTAGGTGCCGACAATCAATGTGGATGTTCGATCTCTAAGGAAGGAAAAAGTCGAGAGATACGTCAATATACCCGTTCGATGATTCTCGGACGGCACATTCTCGATACGGATGAAGGAACGCCCGAATTCCCCTACCGCTTCTACTTCGTGGATGTTTCGATTGACCGTAGGATCGCAAACAACCCGCAACTTCGTCCTGAGCGGCCCGATCCCCGCGAAGCTCACGGCGGCGGACACGTTCACGTTGGCTGGAAACGCCTTGCACGCTTCCAGGGGATTTCCCTCGAAAATCACCGTCGGCTCATCGATGGCGTCGAGATCAATCCCCTGCTCTTCGACATAAGGGGCTCCTTTCAGGCTCTCGGGCGGTTTTCTGGTCGTCATGGTGACGGATTCCATACCGCCCGCGGAAGCCCCTTTGAGACCGTCCAATCCAATAATGGCGCCCGAGGGAATGAAAATGCGGGCACCTCCCCTCTTCGCCTCTTCGATCAAATCATCCCGATCGAGAAGCGCGCCCACGGAGTTGATGATTACGTCTTTTCCCCGCGCGAAACTCTCATGGCAAATCGCCTCTACGGTGTCTCCGCCCGATGCTTCCATCACGACATCCGCTTCTTTCGCCACGCCCGCCAAGTCCGTCATGTGCGGTGGATTTTCCAGACTCGCCAGAAAATCTTTCACCTTCTCCGGTGAACGAGTCGTAGCGACCGGTATATCGACGGGTATTTTCCCTTCATCCACCGCCTTCACCACAGCCTTGCCTATAACGCCCAGACCGACGACCCCGATTTTCATGACGATCTCCGTGAAGAAACGGAAGTAATTTCAATGACTTTACTCGATATACTTCACCTTAAAAAACAAAGGTTCGCAGCGTGCTTCATGACGTTCCAGAAACCGAATACCGTCAAAATCCATGATGGTGCTTCCAAAAGCGCTCAATCACGTTATTCGATGCGGCTTCCCAGACCGAGACGCCAATGGTCCGCCAGAACGAGCGCCATCATCGCTTCGCCGATGGGCACCGCTCGTGTCGCCACGCACGGGTCGTGCCGCCCCTCTACCTTCACGGTCGTTTTCTCTCCCGAGGTCGTCACCGTGTCCTGCTCGAGCAAAATGGAGGAAGTCGGCTTCACCGCGAAGCGAACCACAACCGGCGCCCCCGTGGATATGCCGCCCAGAATGCCGCCCGCGTTGTTCGTCCTCACCCTCGGCTCGCCGTTTTTCAACTCGAACGGATCGTTGTTCTCCGAACCCTGCATACCGGCGGCCCGGAAACCGGAACCGATTTCCACCCCCTTCACCGCGTTGATGCTCATCATCGCCGCTGCGAGATCGGAGTCGAGACGCCCGTAAAGCGGCTCTCCCCAGCCCGCCGGAACGCCATCGGCCTGAACCGTGATGGCGCCGCCCACCGAGTCGCCCGCCTTTCGGGCCTCGAGGATGGCCGCCTCCATCCGGGACGCCGTTTCCGCGTCCGGGCAGCGAACGATGTTTCGCTCTATCTCGTCCGCGTCGAAATGCGCACCATCCCAGCGAACCGCTCCTACCTGATCGACGTAGCCCAGAATCGATACGCCGAGGCGGGCGAGGAGTTTTTTGGCTATCGCTCCCGCCGCGACACGCGCGGCCGTCTCCCGCGCGCTGGAACGCCCCCCGCCCCGGTGGTCGCGAATCCCCCATTTCCGGATGTAGGTGAAATCCGCGTGTCCCGGGCGGAACAGGTTGCGCAAGGGTTCATATTTGCTCGAATCGGCGTCTTTGTTCCGGATGAGTATCGAGACGGGATGCCCGGTCGTCCGGCCCTCGAAGACGCCGGATAAAATCTCCGCCAGGTCCTCTTCTTTTCGCTGGGTCGTCACCCGGCTCTGGCCCGGCCGCCTGCGGTCCAAATCGTGCTGGAGGTCGGACTCATCGAGCGGCAGGCCCGCCGGACAGCCGTCCACCACGACGCCCAGGGCGGGGCCGTGCGACTCCCCCCAGGTTGTAAAACGAAACAAGCGGCCAAACGTGTTCGACACGATTTCCCTCTCTATCTTCCAGTCTTCGACAACACCGCGCGAATTTCAGGCAGAGCCGCCGCGACGACCGCCTCGGTCGCGCGCGTGTTCTCCACGATCAATTTCGCGAGTTCTTCATAGCGCGGAACGCGCTTTTTGAAAAGCAGACGCAACGCTTCTTCCGGATTCGCTTCGTTTTCGAGATAAGCGGGCCAGCCACCGGCGCGCACTCTCTCGATGATTTCATTCTCCGGCACCCGGAGATAAACCACGCAATGGGGAGCAAACAGAGAGCCGGCGTCCGGCGTCATCGGGGTTCCGCCGCCGAGCGCAAGAACGAGGTCTTTCCGACCCAACTGCTCGCGCAGCAAGTGGTTCTCCATTGCGCGGAAGGAATCTTCGCCTCTCGCCTTGAAAACCTCGCGAAATCCCAGCCGCTCTCCTGTTTCCTCGAAATGTCTTTGCTCGATCAAATGGTCGAGATCGTGAAAGGAAAACCCCATTTCTTCAGCGAGCAAAGGGCCGATGGTCGATTTACCACATCCCTTGAAACCGATGAGCACGACGCTCAAGAGGAACCCTCCATACGAGACTCCAGCCCCAGATACCGGGATACCTTATCATGGGCCTTCTCCAATATAACTTCGAAATTCTTATCCCGGGGTTCATACCAGTTCACGCCCTCGAGCTTGCGGAACCAGGTGCGCTGACGTTTCGCGTAGTTGCGGTGCAGCCTGGATATTTCCCGAACCGCCTCATCCTCGGCCATCTGTCCCCTGCGCAACGCAAGGGCTTCCTGGAATCCAAGACCCTCGAACACCCGGGCGTCGGTGAGATTCTTCTCGGCCAGCATCCCTACTTCATCCAGCATTCCGTCCGAGAGCATCCGCCGCACCCTGCGTTCGATCCGCTCGGCGAGGACAGAAGGCGGATACCTGAGACCAATATACAACGGACATGCGAATCTGGGCGCTTTTTGCCCGGCGCGCAAACGTGAAACCGGCCGCCCCGTCGCCTCATACACCTCCAGAGCGCGAACCACCCTTCGCAAGTCGTTGGGATGAAGTTTCGCGGCCGTTTCGGGGTCGACGGCGGCAAGGCGCTCGTGCATGGCCACGTGACCCCGCCTGGAAGCCTCCGCCTCCAATCGTTTCCTGATTTCCGGCTGCGCTTCCGGCCCGTCGAAAAATCCCTCCACCAATGCGCGGATATACAAACCGCTCCCCCCCACTACGAGCGGGTATGCGCCTGCGCGATAAATTTCCTCGATGCAAAGGAGCGCCTCATCCGCATAGCGCGCCGCGCTATAAGTCTCCCCCAGTTCCGCAACATCCATCATATGATGCGGCACGCCGCCGCGTTCATCCTCGCCAGGCTTGGCGGTGCCCACGCCGATGCCGCGGTAAATCTGCCTGGCGTCGGCACCCACTATCTCCAGGGACACTCCCTCCTCCCGGAAGCGCCCGGCCAGCGCCACGCCAAAAGCCGTTTTGCCCGAACATGTCGTTCCCACGACTATGATAATTGGGTGTGGATTTCCTGGTGGCTTGCGATTCATGGGTCTGGAGCTTCAGGCGGAAGGGAGTGGCTTCTTCAAGAGATAAAAAAGCCTTGGAAGCATCTCATTTCCAGGCCGGACGTGAGAACGGCACGGGGGTCGTATCGCTTGAAAATCAAAGCGCTTCGAGCGCATCCTGAAACGCCGCCAGGTCGGCATCCGAGAACAGGACGAACTCGATGCGGGTAAGCGTACTCGCCGAAGCCTGCAGATGCGCCGAGCAGACCTTGAGCATACCGGAGGCGACCGTATTCACATCCAGGCCCCCGACGCCGGTGCCGATAGCGGGAAAGGCAATGCTGCCCAGCGAGTTCTCCTCGGCCACCTCGAGGCTCGCCCGGGTGCAGGCTTCCACGAGCTCGGACGATGTCCTAAGGTCCGTCCCCATGCCCGCCGCATGAATCACGTGCCGGGCGGGAAGCTTGCCGCCGTCCGTGATGACTGCATCCCCGACCCGAATCGGCCCTTTGGACACGGCTTCAGCCTCTATCGCCTGCCCGCCCTTTTTCTTGATGGCGCCGGCCACGCCCGCACCCATCCACAGATGGTTGTTGGCTGCATTGACTACGGCATCCACATCGGATTCGGTAATGTCCCCCTGCCGAAGTACAACGCATCCACCACCGACGCGCTTTTCATTCATGAGAAAAATTCCATTTGGGCGGGATTGTTCCGGCTGGACGTGTTACCTGAAAACCACGCTATCAAAAGAGAGAATCGCCTTCCTCGGAATCACCCGGCGCTGAAGCGCCGCTACCCGAAGACTCGGGCGCTCCTCCATCATCATCGAAAGAAGCGGGTCCGAAGTGATCGACCATCTGTCTCAATTCTTTCCCTGCCTTGAAGAACGGCACATTCTTGGGCGGAATCGCCACCGCCTCACCCGTTCTAGGGTTTCGGCCGTCGCGGCTGTTTCTCGATCGCACACGGAAACTACCGAATCCACGCAACTCCACCTTGTCACCATCTGCCAAGGCGCCCATGATGCTCCCGAAAACAATGTTCACAATGCGCTCGGTGTCTTTTTTCGTGAGATTGATTTTCTCAGCTATCTGCTCAACCAACTCGGCCTTAGTCATGAGAATTATCATCCTCCCAGTGAGCGCGATGGATACGTCCGCGTTTCGGGAAACCCACGCTCCAATCCTTTGAATTCCACTTTCCGCCCGGCGCAGTCACCGAATCAAACGAGGTCATCCGTCCGTGTCGCATCTCACAACCGGTGTCGGCCACATGCGCCAAAACGATGACAACCCCCTCAGGCGGGGAGGCGTCTCGCGATCCCATATTCCCAAAATTCATCGGATGGATTCACGCCATCCGCTCGGTTATTCCGCTTTCTCTGCCTCGTCCGCTTCGCCTGCAACCTCCGCGACGACTTCCGTTTCCTGCGCAGCCTCCGCAACGGCTTCCGCTTCGGGCTCGTCCTCTATCTTCAGTTCCCCTACTTCTCCTGCTTCCACTTCCTCTGCTTCTTCGACGGAGGTCGCGCTTTCCTCTTCAGTCGGCCCCACAGGCTGGGGCGCCCGGCTTACAACCGGGTCCTCGCCGGTGGACTCCACATAGGCGCGGATGCTCAAGCCCAGCCTTCTCTGCTCCCGATCGATTTTGATGACGCGCATTTTGAACACGTCGCCCACGCGCACCACGTCCTGCGGTTCTTTCACCTTGTCCGAGTCGAGTTCGGAGATGTGCACCAGCCCCTCCAGCTCTTCCTCGGGTGCGGCGAATACGCCGAAGTTCGTGATTTTCGTGATTTTCGCCTCGATATCGTCATCTACCGCATAACGGTCGTTGATGTCGTCCCAGGGATCCGGGGTGATTTGCTTCATCCCGAGAGAAAGGCGCTCCTTCTCGACGTCCACGCTCAGAACGACCGCCTCGATCTCCTGGCCCTTGCGCAGGATCTCAGAGGGATGCTTGAAGCGCTGTGTCCAGGAAATGTCCGAAATATGGATGAGGCCGTCGATGCCCTCGTCCAGGGCGACGAAGGCGCCGAATTCCGTCAAATTGCGGATGCTGCCCGTCACGCGCATCCCCACGGGGTATTTCTCCTCCACCGTGGTCCACGGGTTGGCCTCGACCTGCTTCATGCCCAGAGAGATTCTGCGGCCTTCCTTGTCCAGGTTCAAAACGACGGCTTCCACGACATCGCCCACCGCGACGAATTTCGAGGGATGGCGAACGCGCCTCGTCCACGACATCTCCGAGACGTGCACCAGACCCTCGACGCCCTGTTCGAGCTCGACGAAAGCGCCGTAATCGGTGATGGAGACCACCCGTCCGCGAACCTTGCCGGTCATGGGATACTTGATTTCCACGTTCTCCCAAGGGTCCGGCGTGATCTGCTTGTGGCCCAGGGAGACGCGCTCGCGTTCCTTGTCGTATTTAAGCACGATGACTTTGACGCTGTCCCCGATGGAGAGAAGCTCGCTCGGGTGGCTCACCCGCCCCCAGGACATATCCGTGATGTGGAGCAGACCGTCGATTCCGCCCAGGTCGATGAACGCGCCGTAATCGGTGATGTTCTTGACGACGCCGACCTTCTCCATGCCTTCCGTGAGATTCGCGAGCGTCTCACGCTTGAGTTCCGCTCTTTCATCCTCCAGCAGCACGCGCCTGGAGAGAACGATGTTCCCGCGCTTTCTGTTGAGTTTGATGATCTTCATGTCGAAGGATTTGCCGATAAACTGATCGAGGTTCCTCACCGGCCTCAGATCGACCTGGGAACCCGGCAAAAAGGCTTTCAGGCCGATATCGACCGTAAGCCCGCCCTTGATGCGGGCGACGACTTCGCCCTGGATAATCTCGTCGTTATCATGGGCTTTGCTGATCTCGTCCCATATCTTGATCCGGTTGGCTTTCTCCTTCGAGAGCACGATGAGGCCATCATCATCCTCACGCTCCTCGACGAAAACCTCCACCCTGTCGCCAGGGTTGAGATCCCGCCCACGGCTCGGGAATTCAAAGCGAGGAACCAAACCCTCTGATTTATAACCTACGTCCACCAGCACATATTCGCCTTCCATCCCCACAACCGTTCCTTCGATGATTTCGCCATCCTGCACCTTCATCGTGGAGGCGTAGAGGTCATCCATCTGTTCGGTAGAAAGGCTGTCGGGATCCACTTCGTCCGGGAGTAATTCGGCCACCTTCGATGAGAAGGCGGGCTGGGCCTCTGATTCGTTAGAGGAAGTTTCATTCATCTGTTTGCGTTACCTCGTTCTGAGAAAAAGAAAATTGCCGCCACCGCTCAAGCGTCCGTCGCTATCGCAGTCATCGGCATGAAATTGGCGGAAGCAAATATACTACACCCGAGAAAGGAGAGAATCAACTCGCAACTCAAGCATCCTCAATAACTTCCCCGTAAACCGAGCGGATTTTCTCTAGCATGACTTCGAGCACCTGGTCAACGTTCATATCGCTCGTATCGATCTCCTCGGCGTCCTCGGCCTTTCGCAGCGGCGCGCTGGCCCTGTGGCGATCTCTCTCGTCCCTGCGCATTAAGTCCTCGCGAAGAAGCTCGGGGAGAAAGGATACTTCCCTCGCCTCGAGTTCGGCGAAACGCCGCTGGATTCGCACTTCGATGTCCGCGTCGACAAAAAATTTCAGCCTGGCATCCGGGAAAACGACCGTGCCGATGTCGCGCCCGTCGATGACGGCCCCGCGTTCTCGTCCGAAATTCCTTTGAAAATCGAGCAGCGCCGCCCGCACTCCGGGGATCGCCGACACCCGCGACGCCATGTCGCTGATTTCTTCGTCCCGGAGCGCATCGGTAACGTCTTCCCCATCGAGGATGTTTTTCCAGTCATTCCCTTCTTTGCGGCACTCGAAGCGCAAATCACGCGCGGAGTCGACCGCCCGGCTCTCGAAATCACCTTCCCGGTTTTTCTTGAGAACCCGGTAACCCACCGCCCGGTAGAGCGCGCCGCTCTCGAGATAGTCGAAACCCAGCCTCTCCGCGACCCCTTTGGCCGCCGTGCTCTTGCCGGAGCCGGCGGGCCCATCGATGGGAATGACGATGCCGGCCGATTTTCGGCTCGATTCCTCTCTCAAGCCCAACCCTTTTTTCGCGCCCATTCGTCCCGGCCGTTTTTGGCTTTCGAAAACGCGCGCTCGAGCCCCTCGGAATCCGCTTCTTCCAAGGAGCGGCGAATTTCCGCCAGCTCTTTCTCGAACCTCTCCAGCGCGCCCAGCAGCGCCTGCTGATTGTCCTCGCAGATTTCGCGCCACATTTCCGCCCCTGAAGACGCGATTCGGGAAAAATCACGAAACCCGCTGGACGCATGCCGGAGCGCATCACCCTGAAGAGCGGTGTTCATCATGGCGTAAGCCACCAAATGCGGGAGATGGCTGATGTCGGCCATCACGCGATCATGCGCTTCAGGGTCGAGAATCTCGACGTTTGCGCCGACTCCCTCCCATAGCGCGCGCAAACGTTCGATGGATTCGGGGTGCGTTCTCTCCGTCGGCGTCAGGATGGTCTGGTGCGCATCGAAAAGAGAGGAAAAACTCGCCTCCACTCCGGTTTTCTCGCCTCCGGCGACGGGATGACTCGCCAGGAATTTCACTTCTCCCAAGTCCATCGCCTCGACCGCCCGCACATAGGGCGCCTTTACGCTTCCCACATCGGTGAGCAAGGCCCCGGGAGACATCGCGGGCAAAACCGCCTCCGTCACCCGCACCGCCGAGCGAACCGGGGTACACACCACCACCAGATCCGAATCACGCACCGCCTCGAGATGGTCCGTCTCGAAGCGATCCACGACGCCCAGTTCAAGCGCGCGTTCGAGGTTGCCCAGGCTCCGGCCTGCGCCGACGAACCTCGAAACGAGGCCTCTCTCCCGGGCGGCGCGGGCCAGCGAGCCGCCGATGAGTCCCACGCCGATGATGGTCATCTGCTCGAAAAGCACATTCATACCTTTCTGAAGGTATCTATAAACTACATTAAATTAAATATATATCTATTTGTATTAACTAAATTTCCATCACTTTATACAACGTCTTAATGACTTCTTCGTTCTCCTGCGGCGTGCCGATGGAAATCCGCAGGTGGCGCGGAAAGCCATACCCCGCCACGGGCCGGACAATCACGCCTTCCCTGAGCAATTCTTCGTACACCCGCATCGCTTCGCCCACCTCGACCATCATGAAATTCCCCTGCGTGGGCACGAAGGGAAGGCCCATGGCCGACAGTTCGTACACGAAATACTCCCGGCCTTCGGCGTTCACGGCGACCGACCTTTCGACGTGCTCGACGTCGCCCAAGGCGGCCTGCGCGGCCACGAGAGCCAGGGAATTCACGTTGAACGGCTCGCGGACGCTCTCCATCGCCTGCGCGACTTCCTCATCCGCCACGCCGTAGCCGACGCGCAGACCGGCCAAGCCGTAGACCTTCGAGAAGGTGCGCATGGCGACCAGGTTCGGGAATTCGCCCAGCATCCCAGCGGCGTCGGGGTAATCCTCCAGATGCGCGTAGTGGCAGTAGGCCTCGTCCATGACGAGGAGGGTAGTCTCCGGAATTTTTCCCAAAAATTCCCGGAGTTTCCTCTCCCCCACCGCCGTACCCGTGGGGTTGTTCGGGTTCGCAATGAAGACGATTTTCGTCTTCTCGCATACGAGATCGGCCATGGCGTCCAAGTCCTGGTGGTAATCGCGCATCGGGGCGCGCCTGATCTCGCAAGAAGTAAGCTGAGAAACGATGTGGTAAACGATAAAGGCGCCTTCTGAGAAAACCACGGGGTCACCAGGATCCAGGTAGGCATGCGCCAGAATCTCCAGAACCTCGTTCGTCCCGTTGCCAAATACGAAATTCGCAGGCGCCAGCCCGTGGTGTTCGGCCAGCGCGTTTTTGAGGTAAAAACCCCCGCCGTCCGGGTAGCGGTGCAATTCCTGAACGGCGCCGTTGACGGCCGCCAGCGCCTTGGGCGAAGGCCCCAGGGGATTTTCGTTCGAGGCCACCTTGATGGAATCGGCGACCCCGAGTTCGCGTTCGAGTTCCTCCACAGGCTTTCCCGGCTGGTAGACGATAATGTCCGAAACGGGCCGCGCCCTTTGAAATTTCATTCCCTCTCCTCAAAACCAGCGATGCTAGACGTCCTCAGGCGATTGAAATCAACAAAGTCAATGATATCAAATACTTGCCCGCTCTTGCCTTAGCACGGGATACGAACCCAGCACCCGAATAAACTCCACCAGATTCCGCAGTTCCGAAATACCTTTCGCGATTGCCTCGTCTTCCACATAACCGTCGATTTCCATGTAGAAGACGTATTCCCACGCCTCTCTGCGCGAAGGCCGGGACTCGATTTTCGTCATGTTCAGCTCACGCTCGGCGATGGGCGCAAGCGCCTTGTGGAGCGCGCCCGATTCGTTTTTCAAGCCGAAGAGGAGGCTCGTCTTCGATTGCGCCGCCTGCTCGGGCTTTTCGGTTCCGATGACGAAGAATCGCGTCACGTTGATGATCTCGGAATCCAGTTTTTCCGCAAAAATCTTGAGACCATAGTGCTCGGCCGCCAGACGGCTGCCCAGGGCCGCGAGTCCCGGGTCTTCGGCGGCCATCTTCGCCGCCAACGAAGTGCTCAAAACCTCTTCGATCTTGACGCCCGAGGCGTTCGCCCGAAGCCAGCGGCGACACTGGGCCACCGCGTGGGGATGGCTCAGAATACGTTCCACACCATCTATGGAGCCTGCGTTCGTGAGAAAGTGAATGTCGATGGGCAGCGTGACTTCACACTCCACCAGCAAAGGGGATTCCAGCAGCCTGTCGAGCGTGATGTTGACCGTACCCTCTATCGCGTTCTCGATCGGCACCACGCCCCACAGGGAGCGGCGACCCTCCACATCATCGAACACGGCGTCGATGCTTTGTACGGGCGTTAGTGCGGCCCCCTCGCCGAAGCGCAGAATGGCCGCCTCGTGCGTGAAGGTGGCCTCAGGACCCAGATAGCTCACTCTCGGCAAATCGTTCATGACGCAAAGCTCCGATTCAAAGATAACGCCACCGAAACCGCGCTATCCTACCCCAAGGCCCGGCGATTGTGAACGCCCCAAAGCTCTGGCAAACTAGCGCGAGTTCGCCGACGCTGGCGGACGTTTCTTACGCATTCATGAGGAAAAGAATGAAGATTACAGACGTCGAAGCATACATGCTCACCGGCCCTCCGGAGGAGCGCGGTCACTGGGTCAGCCATTATCCCGTCCATCAGGCGAACGAGTTGCTGATACGGCTCAAAACCGACGAGGGACTGGAGGGTTTCGGCCTCGGCAGCAGCCGCCTCCTCATCAAGGGCGCGGCCGAGATGTTCAACGAAGGACTCAAGGAGCTTATCATCGGCGAGAACGCGCTCGCTCCCGAAAGGCTGTATGAGAAGATCTTCTCCATCACCCACCAGAAGATCGCATTTCTGAAGGAATGGTCGCGAAACGGGCTGCTCATCACCAGCGCGGCGGTCGACCTCGCCATGTGGGATTTATTGGGAAAAGCCTCCGGGCAGCCGCTTTTCCGCCTCTTCGGCGGATACCGCGAAGATGTGCCCTGCTACGTCACCTGCGCCTATTACCGCGACGGGAAAGACTTGAGTGAGTTGCGCGAAGAGATGGAAATGCTGCGCGAGCAGGGGCACAGGGCGTTCAAGGCGAAAATCGGCGGCGCGCCGCTCGCAGAGGACATGGAGCGCCTCCGGGTCATCCGCGAGGTCATCGGCGATGAGGCCGAACTCATGCTCGACGTGAACAGCGCTTGGGATCTGCCCACCGCCATCGAGGGAGCGCGCCTGCTTAAGGAAATCCGCCCCCGCTGGCTCGAAGAACCCGTGCGCTGGTTCGACGACAGGCGCGAACTCAGGATTCTCGCGCGAAAGACGGACATTCCCCTCTCCGCCGGGGAGAGCGAACAGACCGGGCACGGCGTGCGCGCGCTTTTGGAGGAGCAGGCGATAGACATCGTGCAGTTCGACTGCACGCGCATGGGCGGCTTCACGATGGGGAGAAAACTCGCGGCCCTGGCCGAACTCAACCACGTGGAAATCGCCCCGCACCACGACTGCTTCATCCACGCCCACATCGTGGCGGCCTCGCCGGCGGGCTGCATCGTCGAGTCCTTCACGGACCCCGAGCGCGATCCGCTCCAGGCGGAACTCTTCGAGAACCCGCCCCGCATCGAGAACGGGACGCTCTATCTGAACGACGCGCCGGGACTCGGGCTGACGCTCTCGGAAAAAGCGATAGAGAAGTTCGGGACGCGCATTGCTTGAGGGGGCAGTGATGAAGCGAAGCGATTCGTCAGGCAACCCTACTGTTATTTTGGGCTACCAGCCTTGTTGAAGACTTACCCTGCAACGCTATCCGGCAAGCGATAACTCGTACTCCGTCCACCACCGGGATTCCGGATAAAAATCCCGCGGGCCTGCAAATCCTGAATATCCCGAAGCGCCGTATCCGTAGAGCACTTCGCCAGCTTGGCGTATTTCGAAGTACGCATATGTCCCTCAAAATCGTACTCGAGCATACGACTCACAATCAGGCGCTGGCGATCGTTGAAAGGCTGTCGGTTCATCTTCCACCAAAGCTGCGCCTTGAACAGAACGCTGCGCAGCATATCTTCGGCATTGCCGAATGCGCGGCCAAGGCAACCTAGGAACCATTCAAGCCAGTCCGTTATCACTGGTGTGCCGCGTTGTTGTTTTTCCAATTGAGCGTAATAATCTTTGCGCTCGGATTCCATTTGTGTTGACAGGCTGTAGAAACGATCCGCCACACCGTCCGAGCGCGCCAAAGTCATATCGGCGATGGCCCTGGCAATGCGGCCGTTGCCGTCTTCGAATGGATGGAGCGTGACGAACCACAGATGGGCAACCCCGGCTTTCAAAACGGGATCGACGCTGCTTTCAACCTCGAACCATTCCAGAAACGACCCCATTTCGGCTTCGAGCCGATTCGCATCCGGCGCTTCGAAATGAACCTTTTCACGTCCGAGGGGACCTGAAACAACTTGCATGGGCCTGGCTTCGGGGGTGCGCCAACCTCCGACTGTAATGCGGCGCATCCCGCTCCGGCCGGCTGGAAACAACGCAGCGTGCCAATCGAACAGACGCTCTCTCGTCAGGGGTTTGGAGAATTGCCGTGTCGCATCCAGCATCACCTCAACGATGCCCTCGACATCGCGGCTTGCCGACGCAAGCCCGGCAACATCGATGCCCAGGCGTCGGGCGATGGATGATCGCACCTCCTGGGGATTCAGGTTTTCTCCCTCGATGGCCGATGATTTGACCACATCACTCGTCAGCATGCTGAGGCTCGCCTCACGTTTGAGCTCAAAGGCCAATCCTTCCATCCTGCCGAGCAGTCGACCCTGCTGATGCCGAACTTCGGCAAGCATCGAGGCGAGTTTTTCGGCGTCCCAAGTGAAGTCCGGCCAGTTATGATGTTCATATATCCACATATCAATCACCGCATTTTTTGCAGTGATTATGCAGTTTATTCACTACAAAAGCAAGAATAATCAACGCATAAAATGCGGTGAATAATACTCCTATTCACCGCATGACATACGTACCCGGATATATCCGAGCCGTTTTTATCAGCCCGGAACCCGCTGACAGGTTGATGTTATCGACAATTATTCGGGAGGAGGACACGCAAGGTCCACCCCGCTCCCGTGATCCTCCCTTGCGGAACGGGGAATCCCACATTGGGCCGTTCAATAAAACGGCCCACTACAATCGAGATTACGCGCCGTCATTCCGGCGAAAGCCGGAATCCATTTTGACTTTTTGCTTTTCGCATTGATTCATGCTCGGACAAAGACGGAATCAAACGCCTGAATGTATCCGCCTTCATCGGCTCCAGACCCCGCATTCTCTCCCGCCCATGTCGGGGCTAACGCCGGAAAACGATCAAAGACGAAAGGCGAAAATGGATTCCGGCTTTCGCCGGAATGACGACCAAAAGCAAAAGGCGGGCGGACGCCGCCGGGCTGAGGGGGCTTTGTTTTTTCTTGCCCCCTGACAAGGGCCTGTTGAAAAGTCCCGTAGAACGATTTTGGTTGAGCGCAAGTTTTTGAATTTCACTCCCCCCCTTGAGGGGCCTGTTGAAAAACTCGATTTCAATTGTGGGAGGTAAGTGGGTTCACGCGGCGGCGGAGAGGAAACCGGCTTGACGCGAGCGGTTGTGAGCGGTTGTGTAGGGGCCGCATATATGCGGCCCATGATCGGGAGGGATAAAAGGCAGGGTCGCATATATGCGACCCCTACAACTTCACATCCGTTGAACCGAATCACGAAATCAGGGCTGTTCTGCGGCACCCTTAGTGTTCGCATTCCACAAATCTTTCGTTAGTCAGAATATGAGGGTGAAGAAACAGGATTTGCTCCGACGTGTTATGTTTCAGGTGGTTTCTTCGCCCCAAAATTCCGCGTCTTTTCATCTACCAAAACCGCCCGGCGGGTCGATCGAGCCCATAGTGTTCCCGCAACGTCTTGCCTTTATATTCTGTCCGGAACAGCCCGCGTCGCTGAAGAATCGGAACCACCTCTTCAACAAAAACGTCCAGCATCGTGGGAAAAAGCGGCGGCATCACATTGAAACCGTCGGCGGCGCCATCGTGGAACCAGTCTTCAATCAAATCAGCGACCTGTTCGGGCGTGCCAGCGAAAGTAAAGTGGCCGCGAGCACCGGCGAAACGGGCCAGAAGCTGGCGCAAAGTAAGGCCTTCGTTACGCACGAGATTGACGACCAATTCGGACCGGCTGCGCATGGTTTCGACACCGGAGGGTGGAGGGAAATCGTCCGGCGTCAGCGGCCGGTCGAGCGGCAGATGCGAGAAATCATGCCCGTCGAACCGTGAAGAGAGCGTGCGGCGACCGCTCTCCGGGTCCGTACTCTCGTTGAGCTCCTGTTCCATCCGTTTTGCTTCGGTCTCGGTCGGCGCAATCATCGGGCTCAGTCCAGGCAGAATCAGGATTTGGTTTGCATCACGGCCCGCCGCAACCGCTCGCTTCTTGATATCCGTGTAAAACTTCTGCGCCGTCGCCTTTTCGAGGTGGGCTGTAAATACCGCCTCGGCGTGACGCGAAGCAAAATCACGTCCGGCATCCGACGATCCCGCCTGCACCAGCACCGGTCGCCCCTGCGGACTGCGCGGCAGGGTCAGCGGCCCCGCAACGCTATAATACTTGCCGCTAAAGTCGATTGAGCAAATTCGTTCACTTTTGGCGTAGACGCCGCCGCTGCGATCATCGACCACGGCGTCATCGGCCCAGCTGTCCCACAAATCTTTGACGACCTGGACAAATTCCTCGGCCATCAGGTAGCGGTCCGCATGACTATCCTGCCCCGCATCACCGTAATTGCGCGCGACCTTCGCCATCCAGGTGGTGACGATATTCCAGCCGGCGCGGCCATTGCTGATGTGGTCAATCGAGCTGAACTGCCGCGCAAGGTTGAAGGCCTCGGTATATGTGCTCGACCCCGTCGCGATCAGCCCGATCCGCTCGGTTGCGACGGCGAGCGCCGCCAATAAAGTGATTGGTTCCAGCCAGAGTCGCCCGGACCGCGGCGCATCCGGTGTCAACATCAGTGAATCGGCGAAAAAGATCGAATCAAAAAGCGCCGTCTCTGCACGTTGGGCCAAATCGACATAGTAGTTCACATCGGTAAGCGAGGCTGTCGAAGAATCGGGATGGTTCCAGGCTGCTTCGTGGTGGCCCCGGGACTGGATGAACAAATTGAGGTGAAGTTGCCTGGTCATTGAAGATAACGGCTCTTATGAGGGGAAGGCGGGATTGTTGAACATCATACTGAATTTACGAACAGGAGCACAAACTCGGCAAAATCCCACCAAACCGGCTCTGAAAAGTCCGGTTGAACAATTCATTCATGTATCCTCGTTTTGATGGATGATTTGTAATTCAAGATTCACCTGGTGCGTCTCGAAAGATATCTTCCATTTCCTTCTCCAACCAGGCTGTAATTTTTTCCCAAAGCCCTTCCAAGATGTCGCCCCCGGCATTCAGGCCACCAGTTCGGCTGTCACAAATACTTCCTGAACCATTCGATCGCCTCGACCATGCCGATCTCGTGGTGTTCGGGGCTGCAGAAGTAATAGGACTCGTAATGCTGGGCGCCGGGAAGCTTGACGATCTTCTTGGGCTCCCCGCAGGCCTCGTAGCAACTGATTTGCTCCTGCACGGGCACTAGAAAATCGTTTTCCGAATAGATGAACATGACGGGGCGCGGGGCGATCCTGTCGGCCACCCACTCGGGCTTGTAGCGCCAGCAGGCTTCCGCGCTCTCAAGGCGGGAAGTCCTTTATTTTCAATAGAAATGCGACGTTGACTAAACCGCCGAACAAGTGCCTCCAACATTCGCAGGCTGGCGTGGGCGGGTCGAGCGCGAAGGACGAGGGCTTGCCTTTCATCGCCCCGTGTCGTATATTTTTCTTGGCGCCCGAGTCATTTCGCAATCGCCTCATGCCTTCGGGAGAGTGCGGGGGTTGTGGCCCGCCGGGCGCCGCTTTTTTATTCCCTCCCGATCTCCTCGAGATTCCTAATCGCGCTCCTCAGATCATAATCCTGTGCGCGGTGCAACGTCGTCAGGTAGGTTTCCCGGCCGTCCCGCGTCGTTTTCACCACGGCTCGCCACATTTTCCCGTCTTCCTCGATGAAGCCCATGATCGCCCGTGAGCTGACGGCCGAGCGAAACACCCGCCCCTCGTCCAAAATCCGCTGTACGCGCAAGTAGTCCTCGGGAACCACGTCCGAATGCCGCTCGGCCTGCTTGATCGCGGTCTCTGGCGAAAGCCGGACGGTGGGGGATTCGGCGCTCATGGCGCTCTGGACGGAACGGGTGAGTCGCGCAGCGGGCCAGGCCGCGTAGGCCGCACCAGATACGTGCCTACGGAACCCCGCACTCCTCATCTCCTCGAGTATCGACGCTCGCGCCTCGTCTGCAGGCATGTTGTCGAGCTTGTCGATGAACTGCTCCGCTGCCTCGCCGTCCACCATTCCACGCGCTCAAATGCTACAAATACTTCCTGAACCACTCAATCGCCTCGACCATGCCGATTTCGTGGTGCTCGGGGCTGCAGAAATAATAGGACTCGTAATGCTGCGCGCCCGGCAGCTTGACGATCTTCTTGGGCTCGCCGCATGCCTCATAACAGCTGATTTGCTCCTGTACGGGCACCAGAAAATCGTTTTCCGAATAGATGAACATGACGGGGCGCGGGGCGATTCTGTCGGCCACCCACTCGGGCTTGTAGCGCCAGCAGGCTTCCGCGCTTTGGAGATCATAGTCCTTCACGTAGTCGTCGTGTTTCTGGTGGTTCTCCTGGATGACCTTGAGCGTATGGGGGTCGCAGAGCATGATCTCGGGCAGCGGCATGGTGGTCGGCTCGCCGGTGGTGACGCGCTTCCGGGCGGCTTGCATGACCGTCTTCTGGAACGAATCCCACTCGTGCGGCCTCCGCACCGAGCGCATCCAGCGCTCGCCTTCGTGCACCCCCACGGAGGAGACCACCACCTTCACGCGCTCATCGAAGGCCGCCACCCAGATGGCGTTCGCCCCGCCGAAGCTCGTACCGAAAATGCCGATCCGCTCGGGGTCCACGCCCTCGACGGTCTCCATGTAGGAGATGGCGTCGTAGGTATCCTGCGCCTGCTCCAGGGGCCGCTGGCGGCCGCGCTCGCCCTCGCTCTTGCCGAAGCCGCGGTGATCGGGCGCCAGGATGAAGTAGCCCTCCTCCCAGAGGCGTCTGGGCACGTCCATCCCGTAGACCTCCTTCATCCCGCTGTAGCCGTGCAGGCAGATGATGGCGGGCCTGGCGGGGTCGCCCGCTTGCCAGTCTTTCGGCGTATAGAGATGGGAGGCGATTTTGAGGCCGTCGCTGTAATAAACAATCTCTTCGTACATGCAGGTTTCCCCTTCAGGCTATGTCGCGGAAATCGGATTAAACACAAAATTACAATAACTTACGGCATATGCACCGCAAGACGCTTTCCGCTATTCGACTCCGATGCCCCGCAACTCGCGCAGGAGCGCTCCAGTGTCGGGCGCGCGCATGAGGGCCTCGCCGACGAGGATGGCGTCCACCCCCTCGTCCACCAGAGGAGCCACTTCGCGCCAGCCGAAAATCCCGCTCTCTGAAACCAGCACGAGCGCTTCTCTCTGCGCGGGCGTGAGCCCGGCGAACACGCGGGCGGTATGCGCGGTATCGACCTCGAAGGTCTTCAAGTTCCGGTTGTTCACGCCGAGCACGCGGGTCCCCGCCGCGAGGGCGCGCCCGAGTTCTTCTTCGGCATACACCTCCACGAGCGCGTCCATGCCCAGTTCTTCAGAGAGAGCGCGCAAATCCTCCATCTGCGCCGTCTCGAGGATGGCCGCGATGAGCAAAACGGCGTCCGCACCTCCCGAACGGGCTTCCCATATCTGGTACTCGGTGAAAATGAACTCTTTTCTGAGAACGGGCAGGCCCACGGCCTCGCGCACCCCTTCCAGATGCGCCATTTCGCCGAGAAATCGCCTCCGTTCGGTGAGCACCGATACGGCGGCGGCGCCGCCAGCTTCATAAGATTTGGCGATTTCGGCCGGCTCGAAACGCTCGGCTATCTGCCCCTGGGAGGGAGAGGCCTGCTTCACCTCGGCGATGACGCGCATCCGGCCGCCATCCGCATCCTCGCCCGAATCGGGCTTTCTCAGCGCGCCCGCGAAATCGAGCGTCGGCGGCGCATCCTTCGCCATCGACTTGAGGTCGGCTTCGGAACGCCTTCTCTTGTCCGAGGCGATGTCCTCGCGGACGCCTTCCACAAGCTTATCCAGAACCGTATGCGTCGCAATCGTCAAAATTTCATACTCCCTGGAGAAATCGACAACCTATAGGCGAGCGAAGCCGGGCTTGTTGAAAAAGTCTCTTTTGGGTCGGGTTGCCAATTGCAGTGTAGGGGCCGCATATATGCGGCCCATGATCGGAAAAAAGGCCGGGTCGCATGTATGCGACCCCTACAAAACCCTCACCCCTCAAAACCACCCCCTCTTGTCAGGGGGCCCTTTTCAACAACCCAAACCGCTCCCACCCTGCTCAGGAGTTGGACACCTCCACGAGACGCGCCAGCACCTTGGCCGCCTCGCCAGAATCTATCGCCGAGGCCGCCTGCCCAACGCCCTCTCTCAGATCTCCCGCCTTTTCCGCGGCGATGAGGGCTGCGGCGGCGTTCAGGAGTACGATGTCGCGCTTTGGGCCTTTCTCACCGCCAAGGATGGCGCGCGTGATATCGGCGTTCTCCGCAGGCTCACCGCCCTTCAAGGCATCTGCCTCGGCGCGGTCTAACCCCGCGTCCTCGGGCGTTACATCATACGTTCTGATTTCGCTCCCGTCCCACTCCGAGACGCGCGAGGAGCCGGTGAGCGTCAACTCGTCCATACCGTCCGACCCGTGCACCACCAGCGCCTTCTGGCAGCCCACCTGGCGCAGCACGTCCGCCACCAGTTCGGTGAGTTCGGGCGCATACACGCCCACCAACTGGCTCTGGGCGCGGGCGGGGTTCGTGAGCGGCCCCATGACGTTGAAGATGCTGCGCATGGCGATCTCGCGCCTGGGGCCGATGGCGTGCTTCATCGCGCCGTGCAGCATGGGCGCGAACAGAAAGCCCACGCCCGCCTCGTCGATGCACTCGCCCACCTTCTCGGGCGAGGCTTCGATGTTCACGCCCAGCGCCTTCAAGACGTCGGCGGCGCCCGATTTGCTCGACACCGCGCGGTTGCCGTGTTTCGCCACCGGCTGGCCCGCCGCCGCAACGACGAGGGCGGCGCTCGTGCTGATGTTGAAGGTATGCGCGCCGTCGCCGCCCGTGCCCACCACGTCGATGACAAAGGGGTGTTTCGTCTTCACCCACGTCGCCTTCGCCCGCATGGAGCGGACGCTGCCCGCGATTTCCTCGGGCGTCTCCCCCGCCATGCGAAGCGCCACCAGATAGGCGCCGATCTGGGCCGGGGTGGCCTCGCCCGTCATGATGAGGTCCATCACCTTCTCCGCCTCATCCGCGCTCAAGTGCCGGCCTTCCACGAGCTTTCCGATGGCTTCCTGAATCATGTGCGCAAATCCTTATAATGTGGTGGAGTCCTCACTTGCTCCCGCAACTCGGCGGCCCAAGGCGCTGCACGCCCGCCCCGGGATCATGTGCGCGATTATCGCCGGTTCGGGGCCACCATACCGCGTCCGCGCGGATTCCCTCAAGGCCGCTCGATAGCGCCTTCGAGCGCGTTTTGGAGCAACGCCTTCCCCTCGGGCGAGAGTATGGATTCGGGATGGAACTGAACGCCCGCGACCGCCATATCCCGGATCCGAAGCCCCATGATCTCGCCCTCTTCGGTCTCCGCGCACACCTCGACCTCGGGAGGAACACTCTCACGCGCGAGCAGGAGGCTGTGGTAGCGCGTGGCCGTCATCGGGTTCGGGAGATCGCGGAATACGCCCCGCCCGTCGTGGCGTATCTCCGAAGTTTTTCCGTGCATGATCCGCTCGGCGCGGACGACCTCACCTCCGAATACCTGTGCGATGGCCTGATGCCCCAGACACACGCCCAGAATGGGGTATTCACCGGCATATTTTTCAACGAGCGGCATCGAGAGACCGGCGGATTCGGGCCGCCCCGGACCGGGGGATATGACGACCAAATCGGGCGCGAGTCCGGCCACGTCGTCCAGCGCAAACTGGTCGTTTCGCCACACCGTCACCTCCGCTCCCAGTTCGGCCAGGTACTGGACGAGGTTGTAGGTGAACGAATCGTAGTTGTCGATCATCAATACGCGCGTCATGTCGTATTCTCCGCCCTAGGGGAGGCCGCCGCGCGCCACGTCCAGCGCGCGCAGCGAGCCCCGGGCCTTGTTGATGGTTTCCTCGTATTCGAAACCGGGTTTCGAGTCCGCCACGACGCCCGCCCCCACCTGGAGGTAGAGCCTGCCGCCGCGCGCGTAGAGCGTGCGGATGGCGATGCAGGTGTCCATGCTCCCGCCGAAGCCGAAATAGCCCACCGCGCCCGAATAGGGGCCCCGGCGCACCGGCTCCATCTCGTCGATGATCTCCATCGCGCGCACCTTGGGCGCGCCCGAGACGGTGCCCGCCGGAAAAGACGCCCTGAGCACGTCGAACGCATCCTTGCCCTCGGCCAGTTCGCCGACCACGTTGCTCACGATGTGCATGACGTGGGAGTAGCGCTCGATCACCATCTGCTCGGTGACCCGCACCGTGCCGCGCTCGCACACGCGGCCGATGTCGTTGCGGCCCAGATCGACAAGCATGATGTGCTCGGCGCGTTCCTTCTCATCAGCCAAAAGCTCATCCGCCAGCGCCCGATCTTCCGCTTCATCCATACCCCGCCTGCGCGTGCCCGCGATGGGGCGCACCTCGACCCGCTCCCCTTCGAGCCGCACGAGCACCTCGGGCGATGCGCCCACGAGGGTCACGTCGCCGAGTTCCAGATAGAACATGTAGGGAGAGGGATTCACGGTCCGAAGCGCCCGGTAGATGGCGAACGGATGCACGTCGAGAGCGCTTTCCAGGCGTTGTGAGAGCACGACCTGGATCGCTTCGCCCGCGTGGATGAGTTCCACCGTATCGGCGACGGCCCGCTCGAACCCCTCCCGCGTGAAAGACGAATAAAGGCCCGGCATGTTCTCGACGGGATGCCCGCTCCCGCCGGCCTGAGGCGGTTCTTCCGGCGCATAGGGCGGTGCGACGGAAGGGCCCCTGAGTTTTTCGATGAGCGCATCGACGCGCGCGCAGGCATCCTCGTAGGCGGCCTCTGCGCCGTCGTCTCGAATGTGCGCATGGGCCAGGACGTACATCTTCTGCGCCGCGTTGTCGAAGATGACCAGGGACTTCGTGATCATGAAATGCAGTTCGGGCAGTTCGAGATCGTCGTGCGCCTTTTCCGGCAAACGCTCGATGAAGCGAACCGCGTCGTAGCCCATGTAGCCGATGGCGCCCCCCCAGAACCTCGGCAGGCCGGGAAGGTCGACGGGGATGTAGGGCTGTATCAGCTGCCTGAGGGCGTCGATGGGATCATCCACGCTAAATTCTTCGATCTCCCCCTCCTGCGTGATGCGCACCTGCCTCCCCTTGCTCTCGAAGATGAGGTAGGGCTCGCTTCCCAAAAAGGTGTATCTCGCCCACTTCTCCCCGCCCTCGACGCTTTCGAGCAGAAACGAATGGGAGCCGTCCGCGATTTTCAGGTAGGCGGACACAGGCGTATCGAGATCGGCAAGAATTTCGCGATAGACCGGAATGATGTTGCCCCGCTCGCAGAGGCGGAGAAAAGTCTCTTTGTCCGGCAAATGATTTTCCGGGTCCATTTTCATTCGAGGCATCGTCTTACGCCCGATGCCTATCCTCCATACAAAAAAAGCCACGGGACCGAACAGGCCGCCATGGCTTGGGGATTCACTTGCAAAAATTCAGACAACAACCCTTATGGCGCACCTCCAGATTTGGCGGAGCATCGCCAGGGCCAAGCCTCCCTGAATTTTTCATAAACTCTCATTCGCTGCTACCTCACCAAGAAAAACCTGAAACCGGATCGAAGATACCCAATTTTTGGAAATTTGGTCAAGCGTCGGTTTCTTCGGGCCCCGTAGCGGCCGCAGGCGGCAGCTTCTCGCCATAGTCCACGCTGACCAGCGCCAGCCCCTGTGGCGGGGCGTTGACGCCCGCCAGAGCCCTGTCTCTGCCCGCGAGCACCTCCCGCACGGAATCGGCCCCGCGCTCCCCGCGGCCCACCTCCACCAGGACGCCGGCCAGGTTTCTCACCATGTGGCGCAGAAACCCCTCCGCCGTCGCCTCGATGACCACCTCATCGCCCGCGCGCTCCACGCCCAGGCGCTCCAGGCGGCGCACGGTGTCCTCGGGCCTCCCCTTCTCCCGGCAGAAGCTGGCGAAATCATGCTCGCCCTCGAGTATCGCCGCCGCCCGCCGCATCGCCTCGACATCGAGGCGCTTTCGCACGTGCCAGGTGTATCGATGGCGAATGGCGCTCGGCGAGCGGCGGTTCAGGATGCGGTAGCGGTAGGTCTTGCGAACGGCGTCGAACTGGGCGTGAAAACCGTCCACGGCTTCCCGGCAGTCGAAGATCGAGACGTCGCGGCCCATCATGGTGTTGAGACCGATTCGCACCTTGTAGGGTTCGATTCGAGAGCGCGTGTGAAAGTGCGCCACCTGCCCCCATGCGTGCACGCCGGCGTCGGTGCGGCCCGAACCGACCACCCGTATCGGCTCCCCGCACATCCTCAGAAGCGCGGCCTCGATTTCACTCTGGACGGTTCTCTGGCCGGGCTGGGTCTGCCAGCCGTGAAAATTCGTGCCCTCGTATTCAATCCACAGAACGAGGCAGCGGGTGTCTTCGGCGTTCATCGGCAAGGAGGTCAGGCGGGCTCCGGGTTCGACAGCGTCCCGTTCAGCGCCCCGCGCAGGGAAATGCCCGTGGCGGAATCCTCGATTTCGGCGATTCGCTCGGGCGGACCTTCGGCGAGCAGGTAACCGCCCTCCTCCCCTCCTTCAGGCCCTAAGTCGATGATGTGGTCGGCCGCCTTGATGACGTCGATGTTGTGCTCGATGACGACCACGGTATTGCCCTGATCGACCAGGCGATGCAGCACGTCGAGCAGCTTCTCGATGTCGGCGAAGTGAAGCCCCGTGGTCGGCTCGTCGAGAATGTAGAGCGTCCTGCCGGTGGCTCTCTTGGCGAGTTCTCTGGAGAGCTTGATGCGCTGGGCTTCTCCGCCGCTGAGCGTCGTGGCCGGCTGGCCCAGACGCAGGTAGCCCAGGCCCACGTCCTGCATGGTCTTCATCTTCCAGCGCACCGCGTTGATGTTCTCGAAAAACGCCAGAGCCTCATCCACCGTCATCTCGAGCACCTCGGCGATGTTGCGGCCCTTGTAGCGGACGTCGAGCGTGTCGCGGTTGAAGCGCCTGCCCTGGCACTCCGAGCAGCGCACGAACAGATCGGGCAGGAAGTGCATCTCGAGCCGGATGTAGCCGTCTCCCTGGCAGGTCTCGCAGCGCCCCCCCTTGACGTTGAAACTGAAGCGCCCGGCGAGATAGCCGCGCTTGCGCGCCTCGGGCACCTGCGAGAAGAGGTTGCGAATCGGGGAGAACACGCCCGTGTAGGTGGCCGGGTTGCTCCTCGGCGTCCGCCCGATGGGCGATTGATCGATGGCGATGACCTTGTCGATGAGTTCGGCGCCCTCGATGGAATCGTGCGCGCCCGGCGTGGCGAGTGAGCGGTAAATGCGCCGTGAAAGCGCGCGATAGAGAATCTCGTCCACCAGGGTGCTCTTGCCGCTCCCGCTCACGCCGGTGACGCAGATGAGCAGGCCGAGCGGAAAATCGACGTCCACCTTCTTGAGGTTGTGCTGCCGCGCCCCCCGGATGGAGATGCAATCCCCGCCCGGCGCGCGGCGCTGCTCGGGTCGGGGAATGTCGAGCGAGCCTGAAAGGTATCTTCCCGTCAGTGAGGCGGCGTTCGAGCGAATGTCGTCAGGCGCGCCGCCGGCCACGAGGTATCCGCCGTGCTCGCCCGCGCCTGGCCCTAAGTCCACCACGTAGTCGGCCGATTCGATGGTCTCCCGGTCGTGCTCGACGACGATGACCGTGTTGCCCATATCGCGCAGGCGGCCCAGCGTGTCCAGAAGGCGGCGGTTGTCGCGCTGGTGCAGGCCGATGCTCGGCTCGTCGAGCACATACAAGACGCCCACCAGAGAGGTTCCGATCTGGCTTGCCAGCCGGATCCGCTGCCCCTCACCACCCGCGAGGGTTCCCGATGGCCTGTCCAAAGTGAGATAGCTGAGCCCCACCTTTTCAAGAAACTCGAGCCGCTCGATGATCTCCTTCAAAATCCGCTCCGAAACGAGGTCGCCTCCTTCCGAGCGGTTTTGCTCTTCAAAAAAAGCGTGCACGTTCTTGATGCTCATGGCGGAGAGTTCCGCAATGTTTTTTCCGCCATACGTCACGGCGAGGCTCTCGGGCTTCAAGCGACCTCCTCCGCAGGCCTCGCACGGCATGACGCTCATGTATTTTTCCAGATTCGCCCGCATTCCCTCGCTCGCCGTATTCTCCAGCCGTTCGGCGAGAGCGGGGATGACGCCCGGAAAAACGCGCTCGCGCCTCAGCGTGCGCTTTCCCGTCTTGTGGCGAATTTTCAGCTTCCCGCCCTTGCTCCCGTAAAGCAGGATGTTCTTGTGCCTTTTGGAGAGTTTCGCGAAGGGCCTGTCCGCCGGAATCTTTTCGGCCTCCATGACCGCGTGCAGGGCGGAAGCGAGAAAACTCTTGCTCCCCGCGAGGGGGGCGATGGCCCCCTCTTCAAGGGTGAGATCCGGATCGGGGACGATCTTCGCCTCATCCATCCGGTGAACCACGCCCAGACCACCGCACTCCTCGCACGCGCCGTAGGGACTGTTGAAGGAGAACATGCGCGGGGCTATCTCGGGGATGTTCACGCCGCACTCTGCACAAGTACATTCCTCGCTGAAGAGATACTCGGTGCCGTCGTCTCCCAGGAAAATCACCAGCCCCTTCGCCAGGCTCAAAGCCGTTTCGATGGATTCACCGAGACGATTTTCCACGCCCGGACGCAGGACGACGCGATCCACCACCACCTCGATGTTGTGCGTCATGTGGCGGTTCAGCGATATCTCATCGCCGAGTCGGTAAAACCGCCCGTCCACCCGCACTCTCAGGTATCCCTTGCGCTCCAGGTCTTCGAATTCTTTGCGGTATATCCCCTTGCGGCCCCGTACGATGGGGGCCAGAATCTCGAGTTCCTTGCCGCTGCCCAGGCCCATCGCGCGGCTCACCATCTGCTCGACGTTCAAGGCATTCATGGATTGGCCGCACGAGGGGCAATGCGGCAGTCCCAGGCGGGCGTAGAGAAGCCGCAGGTGATCGTAAATCTCCGTCACGGTGCCGACGGTCGAGCGGGGGTTCTTGCTCACCGTCTTCTGTTCGATGGCGATGGTGGGCGATAGGCCCTCGATGGAATCGACGTCGGGCTTCCCGATCTGGTCGATGAACTGCCGCGCGTAGGCGGAAAGCGATTCGATGTAGCGCCTTTGCCCCTCGCCGTAGAGGGTGTCGAAGGCGAGCGAACTCTTGCCCGAACCGCTCAGGCCCGTGATGACAATGAGCTTGTCGCGCGGCATATCGAGGTTCAGGTCCTTGAGGTTGTGCTCGCGCGCACCCCGGACCCGGATTTTCCTCTCCCGCCGCGTTCTTCCGTTCAGGGACGACATGTGCTCTCCCGGCGCGCGCCTCCGCGCGGGGCCTCCCGAATGCGAGGCGATGAGCGGGCTAGTAAAAGATGAGCCCGCCCGTCACGTTGATGTCCTGGGCGGTCATGTGAGCGGCCTCCTCGGAAGCCAGGAAAACGCACAAGGCGGCGTGATCCTCCGCGTCGACGAGCGTCTTGAGCGCCGCTGGCGCGGTGAAGGTTTGCTTCGCCTCCTCGAAGGTCGTGCCGAAGCTCTGCGCCATGTTCTCGATGACGCTGTCGATCCTGGGTCCCGAAGTGGCTCCCGGGCACACCGCGTTCACCGTGACGCCGAATTCGCCGAGTTCGAACGCGAGGGTGCGCGTCAAGCCGATGACCGCCATCTTGGACGCCGTATAGGGCGTGCGGTTCGGCAGGGGGCGCTTGCCGCTCATCGAACTGATGTTGAGGATGCGCCCGTATCTGTTTTTCTTCATCGTGGGGATGACGTGCTTGGTCATCAGGAACGTGCCCGTGACGTTCACGTCGAAGCACTCCTCCCAATCCTCGCGCGTCACGTCCTCGCACGCCTTCGTGGGGCCGGCGACGCCGGAGTTGTTCACGAGGATGTCGATGGTCCCATACTCGGCGAGCGTCTTCTCGACGAGCGCCTTTATCGCTGCTTCGTCCGTCAGGTCCGTAGGCACGACGAGAGAGGCGCCGTCCGGCATCTCGGCGGCGGTGGCCTCCAGATTCGCGACCGAGCGCGCGGCGAGCACGACCTTCGCCCCCTCGCGCGCGAACGTGTGCGCGATGACTTTTCCGATCCCCTGCCCCGCCCCCGTGACGATGGCGACTTTATCCTTCAAACGCATTTTATGACATCTCCCGATATTTCTGGTCCAAGAAACTTATTCCGATGCGGGCAGTTCCACGCCCGGGAACCAGTAGCCCAGCTCAAAGGCGGCGGTATCGGGCGCGTCGGAGCCGTGCGTGGAGTTGCGCTCGATGCTCTCGCCGAATTCCGCGCGAATCGTTCCCGGCTCGGCATCCGCGGGGTTCGTGGCGCCCATCACGTCGCGCCAGTGCCTGATGGCGTCCTCGCGCTCGAGGGCGAGCACCACCGTACGGCCTGAGGACATGAACGTCGTGAGATCGCCGAAGAAGGGGCGCTCCCTGTGAACGGCGTAAAAACCCTCGGCCTGCGCTTTCGACATGTGGACTAGCCTCATGCCCAGAATCCCGAAACCCTCCTCCTCGATGCGCGAGAGAATCCTGCCGCTTAAGCCGCGCGCTGTGGCGTCGGGTTTAATCATCGCGAACGTGCGTTCCATGTGTCCTTTCCCTTTCCGTGTGTGACGTTATGCCTTGCCCAGCGCCTTGGCCATGGTGAGGCCCATCTCGGCCGGGCTTTCGGTGACGTGAATCCCGCATTCGGACATGACCCGCATCTTCTCGGCCGCGGTGCCTTCGCCGCCCGAGATAATCGCGCCCGCGTGGCCCATCCGCCGGCCCGGAGGAGCCGTCTGGCCCGCGATGAAGCCCACGAGCGGCTTCGTGACGTTCTCCTTCGCCCAGCGCGCCGCGTCCTGCTCGGCGGTGCCTCCGATCTCACCGATCATGATGATGGCTTCGGTTTTCGGGTCGTCCTCGAACATGCGCAAGAGGTCGATATACATCGTGCCGATAATGGGGTCGCCGCCGATGCCGACGCAGGTGGTCTGGCCCAGGCCCTGCTCGGTAAGCTGGGCGACGACCTCGTAGGTGAGCGTGCCGCTTTTCGAGATGACGCCGATGGTGCCTTCCTTGTGAATGTGGCCCGGCATGATGCCCATCTTGCAGCCGCCCGGCGTGATGACGCCCGGACAGTTGGGGCCGATAAGCACCGCGCCGCTGTCTTCCATGTGCCGCTTCACGTACACCATGTCGCGCACCGGGATGCCCTCGGTGATGCACACCACGAGGGGGAGCCCGGCGTCCACGGACTCGACGACGGCGTCCGCCGCGAATGGGGGCGGCACGAAGATGAGCGAGGCGTTCGCGCCCGTCTCGCGGGCCGCATCGGCCACCGTGTTGAACACGGGCACCCCGTCCGCCTCCTGTCCGCCCTTGCCGGGCGTCACGCCGGCCACCACCGCGCCGCCGCCGCCCGCGAACTCACGGCTGTATTTTTGACACTGCCCGGCGTGAAAGCCTCCCTCGCGCCCGGTGATGCCCTGCACGAGGATGCGCGTCTCCTTGTCAACCAGAATACTCAAAACCAGACCCCCTAGCGGTTAAGGGCCGCTACCACCTTTTCGGCGGAATCGGCCATGCCTTTGCCCACGGTGAAATCGAGGCCCGAGCCTTCGAGAATCTCGCGGCCCTTCTCCACGTTCGTCCCCTCCATGCGGATGATGATGGGGACGTTCACGTTCACGGTCTTGACCGCCTCCACGACGCCCTCCGCCAGAATGTCGCAGCGCAGGATGCCGCCGAAGATGTTGATGAAGACGGCCTTCACGTCCGGATCGTCCATGAGGATGCGGAAGGCGTTCTCCACCATCTCCTTGCTCGCGCCGCCGCCCACGTCGAGGAAGTTCGCGGGCGCAGCGCCCGCGAGCTTGATGATGTCCATCGTCGCCATGGCGAGGCCCGCGCCGTTCACCATGCAGGCCACCGAGCCGTCGAGCTTGATGTAGTTGAGGTTGAATTTGGAGGCCTCGACCTCAAGCGGGTCCTCTTCGTCCTCATCGCGCATCGCGGCCACCTCCTCGTGGCGGTAGAGCGCGTTGTCGTCGAAGTTCACCTTGGCGTCGAGCGCCAGGATGCGGCCGTCCTTCGTCTGCACCAGGGGATTGATCTCGACCAGCGAGGCATCCATCTCGTCGTAGAACCGGTAGAGGTTCGTGACGAACTTCGTCCCCTCGCGGACGAGGTCGGCGGGCAAATCCAGCCCGTAGGCCACGCGGCGCGCGGTCGAGGGCCAGACGGAGAGCGCCGGGTCGACGGGAACCTTCAGGAGTTTTTCGGGCGTGTTCGCGGCCACCTCCTCGATGTCCATCCCGCCCTCGGTGCTCGCCATGACGGTGGGGCGGCCCGTGGCGCGGTCGAGCACGATGCCGAGATACAGCTCGCGCTCGATGTCGCTCGCCTCCTCCACCCAAACCTTCTTGACGAGGCGGCCTTCCGGCCCCGTCTGGTGCGTCACCAGCGTCATGCCGAGAATCTGCGAGGCCGCCTCTTTCGCCTCCGCAGGCGATCCGGCCAGCTTGACCCCGCCTCCCTTGCCTCGCCCGCCCGCGTGGATTTGCGCCTTGACGACCACCGTCCCGCCCAGTTCCTTGGCGATGCGCTCGGCCTCTTCCGCCGTCTCGGCGACTCCGCCCCTCGGGACGGCCACGCCGTATTTCGCAAGCAATTCCTTGCCCTGATACTCGTGGATGTTCATCCAACCCCTCCAGAATCAATGCGATGAATACATTTCAACGCTAAATCTTCGAATCCGTAGGGACAGGTCGCGACCTGTCCCTACAGTCGCCATTCAAAAGGTCTTGTAGGTCGGACATATATGTCCGACATCCATGCGACCCTGGTTTTTCACGCTCCCCGCGAACGGGCCGCATATCTGTAGCGCTCCCAAGAAGGGAGCGCTACCTACAAAAGGCAACCCCGTATGCGTTCCCCTGCAGAACCCCCGGCCCGTCCAGTCATCGCATATGCCGTAGGGGCGGGCCCCCGTGCCCGCCCGTCCCTCGTGTTCGCCCCGACGCGGACAGGCACAAGGGCCTGTCCCTACTGGATATCCAACTCTACTGCAACCGCTCCACCTGCCCGCCCCTTACTTCGCAAACTCCTTGTAACCTTCGGCGAAAATATCCTTCCCGCGGCTGTCCACCGCGACCACGACCGGAAATTTCTCGACCACGAGTCTTCGAATCGCCTCGGTCCCCAAATCCTCATAGGCGATGAGTTCGACCTCCTTGATCCGCTTTGCCAGCAGGGCGGCCGTTCCGCCGATGGCGGCGAAGTAGACCGCCCGGTGTTCGGCGATGGCCTCCACGACGGCAGGGCTCCTGCCCCCCTTGCCTATCATTCCGGTGAGGCCCAGTTCCAGCATCCTGGGCGTATAGGCGTCCATGCGGCCGCTCGTCGTCGGTCCCGCCGAGCCGATGACGGCGCCCGGCTTGGGCGGCGTCGGCCCCACGTAGTAGAGCACCTGGCCCGCCACGTCGATGGGCAGGGGTTCTCCGCGCGCCGCGTCCTCCAGCATCCGCTTGTGGGCCGCGTCACGCGCCGTGTAGAGAACACCGCTCAACTCGCACATATCCCCCATCGAGAGGGATTCCACAACCTCAGAATCGAGGGGTAAGTCTATCGACTGCATCCTAGAGTACCACCTCGGCGTGGCGGTGCGCGTGGCACTCCACGTTCACGCAGACCGGAAGCGCCCCGATGTGGCAGGCGTAGGTCTCGACGTGCACGGCGATGCAGGTAGTATCCCCGCCCATGCCCATCGGCCCCACGCCGGTCCTGTTCACCGCCTCCAGAATATCCCCTTCGAGTTCGGCCACGAGCGGGTCGGGGTTGGGCGCGCCCAGTTCGCGGAAAAGCGCCCATTTCGCCTGAAGCGCCGCCTTTTCAATCGAGCCGCCCAGGCCGATTCCCAATAGAACCGGCGGGCAGGGATTCCCCCCGGAATTGAAAACGTGATCGACGATGGTGCGGATGACGCCCTCTCTGCCGTCCGAGGGTTTGAGCATGCACGCCATGCTCATGTTCTCCGCTCCCGTTCCTTTCGCGGCGAAATAGAGTTTCAGGCGATCGCCCTCGACCACGCGGTAGTGGATGACAGCGGGCGTGTTGTCTTTGGTGTTCACGCGCCGGAGCGGGTCGTTCACCACCGAGCCGCGCAGGTAGCCGTCCCGGTAGCCCCGGCGAATGCCCTCGTTGATGGCATCCTCCAGCAACCCGCCCTCGATGCGGACATCCTGACCCACCTCGGCGAAGACGATGGAAACACCCGTGTCCTGGCAATAAGGGACGCGCTCGGCGGATGCGAGGGCCGCGTTCTCGGTGATCTGGTCGAGCACCATGAGGCCCAAGGATGAGGTTTCACCGGCCTTCGCCTCTTCCACCTTGCGCACGTAGGCGGGGTCGACGTGGTAGTTCGACTCGATGGACATCTCGCGAATCCTGGCCGTCACCTCGCTTGCGTCTATCGTTCGCATGGCCCGCCCGTCCGTTGCCGGTCGTCTATGAACGACGCGTTCAGGTTTCGAGGGTCTTTATCAACTCGCGCACGTGATCGGCGGAATTATCGAACGCCGTTTTTTCTTCAGGCGTCAGTTCGAGTTCCACGACCTGTTCCATTCCGCCCGCGCCGAGTTTTGCGGGAACGCCCATGAAAATGCCCTCCTGGCCGTATTCGCCCTCCAGCAGGGCCGCGCAGGGAAGAATCCGCTTCTTGTCCTTCAGGATGGATTCCACCATCTGCACGATGGAAGCCCCGGGCGCGTAGAACGCGCTGCCGGTTTTGAGGTAATTCACTATCTCCGCCCCGCCGTCGCGCGTTCTCTGCACCAGTTCTTCGATGCGACCCGGCTCCATGAGCGCCGTGATGGGAATGCCCGAGACCGTGCTGTACCTCGGCAGCGGGACCATGCTGTCCCCGTGGCCGCCGAGCACGGTGGCCGTGATGTCCTCGACCGAGACACCCAGCTCCATGGATATGAACGTCCGGAAGCGCGCGCTGTCGAGCACGCCGGCCATCCCCATGATGCGCTCGCGCGGGAATTTGCACTGCATGTGCGCCTTGGTGACCATTACGTCGAGCGGATTCGAGACGATGATCAGGATGCAGTCGGGCGAATGATTTACGACCTCGTCCGTCACGGAGCCGACGATCCCTGCGTTGATACTGATGAGATCGTCGCGGCTCATACCCGGCTTGCGGGCGACGCCCGCCGTAACGACGACGATATCGGAGTCCCTGGTGTCCGCGTAGTCGTTCGTGCCCGTGATGCGGCAATCGAAACCCTCTACGGGCGCCGCTTCATACAGATCGAGCGCCTTGCCCTGGGGCACGCCTTCGATGATGTCGATGAGTACAATGTCGCCCAGTTCCCTTGCCGCCGCCCAGTGGGCCGTCGTGGCGCCCACGTTCCCAGCGCCCACAATGGTGATTTTTGGCCTCGCCATGATTCTCTCCCGTCTCCTCGTGGTTACATGTTCGCGATGATGGCTTTTCCGAAGCCGGAGCAGGAGAGCTTCCTGGCGCCCTTCATCTGGCGGTGCAGGTCGTAGGTGACCGTCTTCTTCTGAATCGCGCCCTCGATGCCTTTGACGATGAGCTTCGACGCCTTGTTCCAGCCCATGTCCTCGAGCATCATGACCGCCGAGAGGATGAGGCTGCTCGGATTGACCATGTCCTTGCCCGCGTATTTGGGCGCCGTGCCGTGGGTGGGCTCGTAGAAGTGGATCCTGTCGCCGATGTTCGCGCCGGGCGCCATGCCGAGGCCGCCGACCTGGCCTGCGACGGCGTCGGAGAGATAATCGCCGTTCAGGTTGGTGCAGGCGAGCACCTGGTATTCGCGCTGGCGGGTGAGCACCTGCTGGAAGATGTTGTCGGCGATGCGGTCGTTCACGAGAATCTTGCCCTTGGGCATCTTGCCGTTATACTTCTTGCTCCAGAGTTCCTCTTCGGTGACGATGTGCCTTCTGTACTTCTTCTTCAGGAAGGCGTAGCCCCAGTCCTTGAATGACCCTTCCGTGTATTTCTGCACGTTGCCCTTGTGGACGAGGGTCAGCACCTTTTTCTTCTGCGCGATGGCGTAGTCGATGGCCTTCTTGACGATGCGCTCGCTGCCGAACACCGAAATCGGCTTGACGCCGATGCCGCTGTCCGCGCGGACGTTGCAGCCCATCTCCTTGTTCAGGAAGCGAATCATCTTTTTCGCTTCTTTGGAATTGAGTTCCCACTCGATGCCGGCGTAGACGTCCTCGGTGTTCTCGCGGAAGATGCACATGTCCACCCATTCGGGATGCACCATGGGCGAGGGAACGCCCTTGAAGTAGCGCACCGGACGCACGCAGGCGAACAGGTCGTTCATCTGCCGGAAGGCGACGTTCAGGCTCCGGAACCCGCCGCCGATGGGCGTATAGAGCGGGCCCTTGATGGCGAAATAATAGTGGCGAATCGCCTTCATGGTCTCATCGGGCATCAGTTCGCCGTAGGTTTCCATGGCGTCCTCGCCCGCCATGACGCGGAACCATTCGATGCGCTTCTTGCCCCGGAAAGCCTTCTCCACGGCGGCGTCGACCACTTCCATCATCACCGGCGTGATGTCCACGCCGATGCCGTCGCCCCGGACGTAGCAGACGATGGGGTCGTCGGGTATCCGGGGCTTGCTCCCCCGGAAAGAGATGCGCGTTCCCTGTTTCGGTGCTTCGAGTTTGTCGAATTTGATGCTCATTCAATGCTCCCCTTCAGTTCGTCATGCGAAAATTACGTTCGCCGAGTGTATGAGTAAAAACGGAATCACTGTTGTGTTCAAGAGTGCCTGCGCCAATCATCCCCGAAAGAATTTCTGGGGCAAAACCTCCGTGGCGCCTTCGCGCAAACTTTACCGCCCCCTCCTTATCACGTCCCCCGCTCGGACGCCAGCCGGGGGGAGAAGATTTTTTATCTCCCGGAGGCCTCGAAATCCGACTGGAATATCGAGAGCGATTTTGATAGGGTGCGGATGGTTTTCAGGCGCTGAAAAGCAGGTTGGAAATACTGAAAAATTCGATAAAATCAGATAAATTCACGGTGTTTTTCGATAAATTGCGAGAGGGGTGATTCACCGGGAACACTCTCATACAACTCGTTCAAAGTCAAGCATTTATCCTGCCCCCGACAAGCGGTTTCCCATGGCGCGTCGCAGAAGACAAAAACTCGGCCAACACTTCCTCCACGAGAAGAGGTATCTCTCGCAAATAATTGAATTAGCGGATATTACGCCGGGTGAGGATGTGCTCGAAATCGGCGTGGGCGAAGGCGCCCTCACGCGGCGCCTCCTCGCCGCCGGCGCCATCGTCCACGGCATAGAGATAGACAACACGCTCATTCCTGCGCTCAAAAAGATGGAAGATGAGCACGAGAGATTTCACCTGATTCATGGTGACGCGTTAGAAATCGACTACAACGCCCTCCCCAAAAAGATGAAGATTGTGGCGAATCTGCCCTATCAGGTCGCTTCGGCGATAATCTCACAACTCACTGAAAAAGTTGAACGTTTTCCCCTTATGATTCTAATGGTGCAGCGCGAAGTGGGCGAGAGGCTTTGTGCTGGGCCGGGTGTCAAGGATTATGGCTCACTCACTCTCTGGGTCGGGTATCGATATCAGGCGGGGCTATGCCAAGTGGTGCCCCCGGGCGCTTTTCGGCCACCACCAAAGGTTGACTCCGCGATCGTTCGTCTAGAGGCGAGAGGAAAGCCCCAAGTAGAGGTAGGAGATGAGGGTCTCTATTTCCGGATAATACAGGCGGGTTTTACGCACCGCAGAAAAACCCTGCTCAATAATCTCAAGGCATTGAACCTATGTGAGTTAAAAGATATTAAAAATCTCTCCTCAAACCCGGAAGTTTTGCAAAACCTCCTTCAAAGGGCAGGTGTCGACCCCAGCCGACGAGCCGAGACTCTGGACGCTTATGAATTCGCGAGAATTGCCCGAGCTGTGGAATCACTCATGGGTGGCGTGTAGACGTTGGCAACCAGAATCTTGATTTACCGAATGGGAGCATTCGGGGACACACTGCTATTGGCCTTATTATTCAAACAGTTAGGTAATCATTACGAAAATGCTCATATTACCCTGGCTGCAAACCCCAATTATGCAGCCCCGCTATTCGATTCGGGGCTGATTCACGAAATTCTCGACGGGGACTCATCCCCCTTTCACCTCCTGTATAATGCTCAACCACAAGAAAACGACGCTCTGTGTCGACTTATCAAACGCTATGATATGTGTATGTTCTACACTTCGGACATTTCAGGAGAGCTCGTCAAGCGCTTGAGTTTAAACAGGTTGGGGCACTGCCGGATACATCCACCATTTCCTCCCCACTCGGAAGAAATTCACATATGTGAGTGGATGATGCGGCCATGGTTAATATTGGACACACCTGAACTTGGAAAGATAAAGCTAGGACCCTCACAAAAAAATTTCACATTACCTGTTAAGTTATTAGATAAATATGACTTAGAGCATTCTAGCTTCTTCGTCATCCATCCAGGAGGAGGAGGAAAGAGTAAATGGATTCCCCCTCGGATTCTCACCGCTATGGCCAGAAGGTATGCTGATGAAACAGGCCAGCGGCCCGTCATGATAGAAGGGCCTGCGGATTCAATTGCCAGCGAGGAATTTCAAAGGCTATGGAGCAGCTCCATAGCCATTCTCAGTGATATCTCACCTAAGGTCTTAAGCGCTTTTCTTGCAATGTCTTCCGCGTATTTTGGAGGGGATTCCGGTGTTTCTCACCTCGCATCTCTTTATGCGCCACGCGCCACGATATTGTATGGCCCAGATTCCAACATGCGGATTTGGTGTCCAATAGGCTCTGGCACGCAATGCATTCCATGGAAAACAACGGGGCGTTGAGACTACTTTTATTCTTTGGGTCATTTTGGGCTGGAGAGACGTAACTTCAACAAAAATCAGCTAATAAAGTTCGCCAGCCTGCCCCAGCGCGGTGAACCCGAATCTCCGTTCCAGGACCAGTAAATCATGAATGCGGAACCACGGATCTTATCGTCCCAACACGGCGCAGACCATAACGAACAAGGGAAAGGCAACCCAAAAGCATAACCCGCAAAACGGATAGGTATATGAGTCACGCGCTCACCCATTTTCAAAAAACCCCAAAACCGGCTGTCTTGGCTATTGTTCCGATTATCCCCAAGCATGAATAAGTGCCCAGGCGGAACTTTTTGTGGCCCCCATTTGCTCTCAAAACCTACAGCGGTACCATTTGGCTCAAAACGCACATATTTTTCATCCAGCGGCACACATTTTTCCGGGTTGTTCGGTGTGGCGCAGTTGATAAACACTTTTTCCTCTCGAATCATCACCGCCTCACCCGGCAAAGCAATAACGCGCTTGATAAAATCCCGTCGTTCATCCTTAGGAAACCTGAAGACAATAATGTCCCCGCGCTTAGGTCCACGGAACCAATAAATAAATTTATTGACAAGTATATGGTCTCCGACAAGAAGAGTATTTTCCATCGAACCCGAGGGAATCTTGAATGCTTGCACTACAAAGGTGCGCACAAACATAGCCAGCAACAAAGCTATGACTATTGCTTCAGCATATTCGCGAAAAGTTGATTTGGATTTACGCTTACGTTTCGCGCTCTTGCCTGTTGCTAAATCGGCATCCGACACGTTCACTCCTTGCCCACATCCAAAACAGCCATAAATGCTTCTTGAGGCACTTCTACGGTACCGATATTCTTCATGCGTTTCTTCCCTTCTCGCTGCTTTTCCAACAACTTGCGTTTTCGCGTGATATCACCACCATAGCATTTCGCTGTCACATCTTTTCTCAACGCACGAATCGTCTCCCGCGCAATCACCCGGTTCCCAACCGCGGCCTGTATGATAACCTCAAACATTTGCCTCGGAATGATTTCTTTCATTTTTTGCACCAGCGCTCTGCCATGATAGTAAGCTTTCTCCTTGTGAATGATCGTTGAAAAGGGGTCTATCGGCTGTCCGTTGAGCAGGACATCCAGCTTTACCACCTCCGCCGAACGGTAATCCAGGTGCTCATAATCAAAACTCGCGTATCCTCGAGAAACGGATTTTAACTTGTCGTAAAAATCAAAGAGAATTTCACTAAATGGTAGTTCGTAGACGATTTGCACAGTCGTCGTATCGATATATTCCATGGAGCGCTGCATTCCCCGCTTTTCTTGTGCCAATTTGAGCACAGCGCCCACATATTCCGAGGGCACAAGAATAGTACCCAAAATGAAAGGCTCCTCGATCGATTCAATCCTTGACAGTTCGGGCAACTTAGCTGGGCTATCAATTTCCTCCACCGTAGCGTCACTGAGCAGAACGCGAAAAATCACTGTCGGAGCTGTAATGATAAGTGTCAGATCGTATTCGCGCTCCAGCCTCTCGCGAATAATTTCCATGTGAAGAAGACCCAAAAATCCACACCTGAAACCAAATCCCAAAGCAACCGACGTCTCGGGTTCATAGGTAAAGGCCGAATCGTTCAGTCTGAGTTTTTCGAGCGCCGTCCTTAAATCCTCATATTCGGCGCTGTCCGCCGCATATAAACCGCTATATACCATCGCTTTCGGCTCCTGGAAGCCTTGGATGGCCTTACCCGCAGGGTTTTTGGCAAGTGTAATTGTGTCACCTACCCGTGTATCACTCACCTCGCGTATCGAAGCAGACAAAATTCCCACTTCGCCCGGCCCAAGTTCTTTCATTTTTACTTCATGAGGCGTAAATGTACTTAAACTCAGAACTTGATATTCCTTGCCAGTAGACATGAACCGTACGATATCGCCCTTGTGAATTGTCCCCTCGAACACCCGGAAGAGTGGAATGGCGCCTTGGTAGGAATCATACCAAGAATCTATTACGAGTCCTTGAACAGAACCTTGCATCTCTCCACTAGGAGGCGGCACTCGCTCAACGATTACTTCAAGTAGTGAATCCACACCTTCGCCTTGTTTCGCGCTCACCAAAAGGCATTCATCCCGGTCAATTCCGATGATGTCTTCCATTTGCTTCATCACGCGGTCAGGATCCGCCGCTGGCAGATCGATTTTGTTGATTACTGGGATAATGGCTAAGTCCTGCTCTAAAGCAAGGTATGCATTCGCCACCGTTTGCGCCTGGATACCTTGGGTCGCGTCAACCAGCAACAAAGCACCCTCGCAGGCCTGAAGGCTCCTGGAAACCTCATAACTGAAATCCACATGACCGGGCGTATCTATGAGGTTAAAGACATATTCTTCGCCCCTATCCGATCTGTAGAAGATTCGCACCGTCGCCGCCTTGATCGTGATGCCTCGCTCCTGTTCCAAGTCCATGGAATCCAAAACCTGAGAAGACATTTCACGCTTTGAAAGCGCCCCGGTCATTTCCAAAATGCGATCCGCCAAGGTGGATTTTCCGTGGTCTATATGAGCGATAATTGAAAAATTCCTGATTCGATCAATGTTCACGGCCGGAAGAAATCTCTCTGGGAAGGCGAATGGCGCGAATGCCGAAATTGCGTGAGCCTGCTTGAAAATTTTATTTCCGTTCTTCGATTTCTGGTTACTTAAAAAACAGCAGTAGATAAACCTACTATTTTCACAGGTGATCAGGCGAACACGCTATATCAAACTTGTCCAACCTTGGTCAAATTGTTTGCCCCCGGATATACACGATGTTAGCATATGCAAAGTGCAGTGTTTCAGTCATTTATGCGTAATCCGCACCCAACGATTAGGGTACACTTAACTATGCGCTGCCGCAGCCTACATGTTTTAATTCACCTCTCCATATTATTGTTGTTCTGCTTATTTTGCGCCTCACCAGCATCGGCAGGACCGCATCCATTTGGTAATCGCCTCATCATTGATGCGGCCAAAAAGTTACAACCTTCAGTTGTACATATTCGTGTAAAACCAAAAGGAATCGAGGGCAATCCGTTACTCAACCTCTTCAGTAGAGGCCGTCAAAAAGACAATCCTCCAAAATTTGATCAGGGAAATGTGCCCTTTAGCGACCACTATAATGTGGGATCGGGAATCATTGTCTCACAAGAAGGCCATATCTTGACGAACCACCACGTTATCAAGAATGCGCAAGAAATCATGGTCAAACTCCATGCAGGCGAGGAATTCTCGGCACGTTTACTTGGTGTCGACGATAAAACTGATCTTGCCTTGCTAAAAATAAAACCGACTCAAAAACTCCAGGAAGCATCTCTCGGAGATTCCGATAAACTAGAAGTCGGGCAGTGGGTTATAGCGATTGGCAGCCCATTCGGCTTGGCGAATTCGGTATCTGTGGGAATAATCAGCGCCAAGGGTCGGGACTTGAAAGAAGGTCCTTTTGATGAATTCCTCCAAACCGACGCATCGATCAATCCCGGCAATTCAGGTGGGCCGCTCGCGAATACGAAAGGCGTCGTAATCGGTGTTAACACAGTTATATTTTCCAGCGAGTCGCGCGCATGGAGTTTAGGCATCGGTTTCGCCATTCCGATTAACCAGGCCAAAGCCGTTATTGATTCGCTGCAACATAAAGGCTATCCGGTTCGAGGCCGTCTGGGTGCGGCCATATCCGAAGTCCCCCGACAAGAGGGGAAAACCCTGGGTCTTTCCCACCTCGAGGGTGCCAAGCTCACACAAGTTACACGCGGCGGCCCCGCCCATCGTGCCGGCTTACGTAGAGGAGACGTCGTCGTTGAATTCGATGGCAAGTCTGTCAGCACATGGCAAAGCCTTCTCCGCATAGTGGCTCGCACGAAGCCAAATTCCCTTGTGTTGGTGAAGTACTTTCGAGAAAAACGTCTTGAGAGTGTCTATATCCGTATAGGGAGCCGGTCTGAAGCGCCCCATTCGCGAAAGCTGGCGAACCATACGTCCATGGGAATGAAAGTAGAGGTGCTTACCCCACACATTGCCCAGCGTTTCGGGTTAATTCATGAGGAGAATAAATTGGTGGTTTCATCGATTTTGAGAGGCGGCATTGCCGAACTCAGTGGAGTCAGGCCCGGAGATAAAATCGAGGAGATAAACCACAAACCTGTCAGGACGATAGCAGAATTTCAGTCGGCCATTGATAAATCCCGCCTTGATGGCTCTATACTCCTCCTTTTGAAGAGAAAAGAAACAAATCTTTTCGCCGCTCTTCAAACCAAATGATGCCTTGCATGCAATAACCTTGCAGAGATGCTTCTGAATCACCGTCATCCCGAGATTTTTTCTTCTTTTCTCGCCTTCCCGGCAGAGAATAGAAAAACAAGTGTCAGGCATCCAGCCATCGTTCATATTGTTGCAAGGCGTAGCGGTCCGTCATTCCGGCCACATAATCACAAACCATTCGATGTCGACCATCCATTTCCTCGAGTTTGCGAACATGTTCGGGAATTTTTTCTGGTTCGGCGACATACAAATGAAACAGTCCATTCAGTATCTTTCGAGCGCTTTTTTCTAATTGCATAACACGTTCGTTTTTATACATCCGCGTCATCAAAAACCGTTTGAGTTCGATGTTTTTCTCATTCATCTCCTCGCCGAAAACAACCGCTTCATGCCCATTTTCTCTCACGTCCGATATATCTCGGAGCCTACGCGTCTCAATGCGCTCACATGAGCAGGTGATGATATCCTGAACCTGTGAGTTGATAATTCGGCGAATGGTGTCGTGCTTACTCTCCCGCCAGGAAGAATTAGGAAACGATTTTTTTGAGCTTTCGTAGTGTTCGCGCCAAAGGCGCGTATCCTGCAAATCTTCCGGTTCAAACAGCCGGGACGAAAGGCCATCATCCAAATCATGATTGTTATATGCAATCTCATCCGCCACATCGACTACCTGAGCTTCGAGGCTGGGAGAGATTGTATTCGTCAGACCCACAGGCATCGGTCCTTCGTGGCGATGAAGATATTTAATTATGCCCTCTCGTGTTTCCCATGTCAGATTCAAACCCGGGAACGATGGGTAACGCTTCTCCAAAACTTCGACGATCCGTAGGGCTTGCAAATTATGTTCGAACCCGCCGTGATCTTTCATCAGTTCATCTAAAACTTTCTCGCCAGCATGCCCGAACGGAGGGTGGCCCAAATCGTGCGCGAGGGCAACAGCCTCGGCGAGTTCCTCATTCAAGCCAAGCGCCCGCGCGATGGAGCGAGCGATTTGGCTCACTTCAATGGTGTGCGTTAAGCGTGTCCGGTAATGATCCCCCTCATGATTCACAAATACTTGGGTTTTGTATTCAAGTCTTCTGAACGCCTGCGTATGGATAATCCGGTCACGATCGCGCTGAAAAGCCGTCCTCATATCGTGCTCAGGCTCCGGATGCTTTCGTCCGAGGCTATCTGCGCTATGCGCGGCATAAGGCGCCAGCAAGTGTTTTTCACGCTCTTCAATAGAAACCCGTGTGTTGTTCATATATGGTTATCGGCTCTCAAGAATCAGTTGGTTTCACCTGCGGGGCTAACCCCGCGCGCCATGCCGCGAACAAATAAGTCGTCGCCAGAGAAGCCCAGGGATGCCACCCATCGGCTTGTTTACGCGCTGTTTCCTCGTCCACACGCTCTTCTCCAAAGCAGTAACGCGCCACGACCTTCTGGACTCCCAAATCACCACCCGGAAATACCTCTACGCGGCCGAGTGCCCGAAACAACATTTGCTCTGCTGTCCAGCGACCCACGCCCCGTATATCGGTCAAGCGGGCCACCGCCTCGTCTATGGGGAGAATACGCAGTTCGCTCTCATTCAATCGACCCTCCAGAGCGGCGCGCGCCACACCAAAAACATATTCGGCTTTTCGTTCCGAGAATTGCATCGCGCGAAAGGTGGCTACTCGCGCTTTAACCAAACGTTCCGGGCGTGGAAAAGCGTAATGGGTCTGCCCATTGATACGCAATTTTCTCCCCCATCGCTTCACCATCCGCCCACGTATGGCACCGGCGAACGTTAAATTCACCTGTTGCGCTGTAATCGCCGTAACAAGAGCCTCAAAAACGCTCAGGTATCGTATGGGTTTGAGCCCCCTGAATTTTTTCGCGATCAGAGCCAAATTCGGATCGTCTTTCGTCATCCTATAAAACGGGTTCAAATCCAGATCAAAAGCCAATATATGCTTGATAGCGTCGATACCGGCATTTTGTGCCGATTTCGTCATCCGCCCCTGTGTGGTCATTCGAAGTCGAATCGCGCTTCGACCCTCATCTGCTTTTTCAGCCTCCAACAAAACCAAATCACCATTCGGATCTTCCACAACCCTGCGGTACACCCCATCCGCGTAGGAATTGACGAACTCCTCTCTGGAAACGCGAAAACGCAGCAAGCTCTCGTGAAACAAAAAAGGTTCAGGAAAATTCAGGACTTTAATGACAGACCCCATACTATTCCACCATCCGTCTGCTCACCAAAACACAGGCAACTGTCAAGAACAAGAACGTAAAACCAAGCAAGAGCGAAAAGTGCCAGATAAAATTCTCAACATATCCATAAATAAACAAGCCGCGCGAGATTCGCACCGCATGCGTGAGCGGGAGAGCCTCGGACAACCGTTCCACCCAAATCGGAAGACCTTTGATGGGAAACAATGTGCCGGCGAAGAAAAACATCGGCATGACGATAGCGGAGAAATAAAAGTTGAAAAACGAAAAACTATGCGCCAGCGATGTCGCAATCAGACCCAAGGCCGCAAACATCACGGCTTCGATGAATAGAATCGGAAGAATCGCCACCGCCCACAAGGAGCCTACAAGGCCGAACAAACTCAAAACGATCAACATCAATGTCGAGCCAATCAGTGCCCGGCTGGCGCACCAAAGAAGATCCCCCAGCACGATATCGCCTACCGTAAGCGGAGCCATCAGCATGGATTCATAGATATTTTGAATTCTCATTCTTGAATAAGCTCCGTATGTGGACTCATACGTGGCGTTCCACATCGCGACGGAAACCATCAATCCGGGACCAATGAACTGCGCATAAGAGATGCCGTCCAAATTCGGCACCAACCGGCCGAGTCCATAACCAAACGCCACCAGCCACAAGATGTGCTCGCCCAGATTCCCCGCCCATTCCGCCAAGTAGAAAGAGCGGTAGTACACCAAATGACGAACCCAGACGCGAAAGGCGCGATGGCTCGGGGCTTGGGGGAAAAGCATCAATCCCGCAGCTCCCTGCCCGTGAGTTTCAGAAACAAATCCTCCAAGGTGGCGGGTCTTCTCAAAAAATCCTTCCGCCCGAAAGAAATCAAATGCTCCATGATTCCCATCCCATTGCGGCTGTACAGATACAATATATCGGCAACGATTTCAGTGGTGACGGAAAGACCCTGCAACGAGTCCAGAAACTCTACCGAAGCACCGCCTTTCAATTCGTAGACTTCATCGCCCACTTTTTCCTGAACCAGGCTTTGTGGTGGCCCCTCGAGCAGAAATTTTCCCCCGTCCATGATGCCGATGCGGTCGCACATCTGCGCCGCTTCCTCCATGTAATGCGTGGTGAGGAGGATGGTCAGACCCTGCGCCTTAAGCTCCCGGAGCCTTTGCCAGACAAGGTGCCTCGCTTGCGGGTCGAGGCCTGTAGTGGGTTCGTCCAGAATCAGGAATTTCGGCTCGTGAATGAGGGCGCGCGCGATGTGGAGGCGCCGCTTCATTCCGCCGGAGAGGGTCTTGATTTGTGAATCCCATTTTTCGCGGAGCTGCATGAAATCGAGCAGATACTCGATGCGCGATAATGACGCCTTCTTCGAAATACTGAAAAATCCGGCATACACCCAAAGGTTTTCATATACGGTCAGATCACGATCCAGGGTATCCTCTTGCGACACGATGCCCATCTGCGCGCGAATGAGCCGGCTCTGGGTCGCCACATCCCTGCCCAACACCCTCAGAGTACCTGAATCAGACTCAACGGCTCCATGCAGCATCTTGATTGTCGTGGTTTTGCCGGCTCCGTTCGGACCCAGAATCCCGAAACATTCTCCGGGTTTCACCTGCAGCGAGACGCCATCGACGGCTTTGAGGGTTCCAAAGGATTTCTCGATACCCTGGGCGTCTATCACGAATCCCGGCAACGAAGACTCCACCAACGTGGCCGGCTCTACAAACCGCGAAGGCGTTCGGCCTCCGCGATTCTTTCAATGGCGACAATGAAGGCCGCCGTACGCAAAGACACTTGTTTCTCCTCGGCCAGCGCATACACTTCCGCGGTGGCGCGCGACATGATTTTGCCCAGTTCGCCGTCCACCCGCTCTTCATCCCAGCCGAATTGCTGGATGTTCTGGACCCATTCAAAATACGAGACCGTCACGCCGCCGGAACTCGCCAACACGTCCGGGATCAGCATGACGTTCCCGCCATCGACCAGAATGTCCTCTCCCGCTTCGGTTACGGGGGCATTGGCCGCTTCGAGAATAACACGGGCTTTCACGTTTGCCGCATTGCGGGCATGAATAACGCCGCCCAGAGCCGCCGGAATCAAGATGTCCACATCGAGCGCCAATAGTTCTTCATTGGTGATCTCTTCGACTCCCCGAAGACCTTCGATCGTACCTGCATCCCTTCGGTGCGCCGCGGCAGCTTCGATGTCGATGCCGTCGCCGTTAAAATAAGCGCCCCTGCTGCCCGAAATCGCCACCACCTTTACTCCAAGCTCCTTCATGAACCTGGCGGCGAAAGAGCCGACGTTCCCGAAACCTTGTATCGCCGCCGTCATTGCTGCGGGGTCCCAGCCCTCTTTTTTCGCAATCTCCTCGAACACCATCACGGCGCCCCGCCCCGTGGCGGCCTCCCTTCCCGGAGAACCGCCCATGGCCAAAGGCTTTCCGGTGACGCAAGCCGGCGCATACCCGTGCCGGCTGCTGTATTCATCGAAAATCCACGCCATCACCTGCGCATTCGTGTTCACGTCGGGGGCGGGGACATCGCGGTATGGCCCCAGGATATGACCGATGCGCGCGATGAATTTTCTGGTCAGCCGCTCCAACTCAAACACGCTGAGTTCTTTCACGTTGACGGTGATGCCCCCTTTTCCACCGCCGAAGGGAATGTCGACCAAAGCCGTCTTCCAGGCCATCAGGGCCGAAAGCCCGCGCACCTCGTCCATGTCCACTTCGTGGTGGTATCGGATTCCGCCCTTGAAAGGCCCTCGCGAGCCGTTGAACTGGACGCGGTAGCCCTCCCAAACGCCCAGGGAGCCGTCGTCCCTGCGGATGGGAAGTTCGACTCTCACTTCACGGAAAGGTGTCTTGAGGAGAAACCGCATATCATCATCCAAACCGATGATTTCCGCTGCCCGGTCAAACTGTGCGCTTGCGGTTTCGAATACGCTGATTCGCTCGTCTTGGGACATGATGTTCCCTCCCCTGGGAATTCCCTGCAAGGATATAGCGCGAATCAGGCGGCGAGAGAGTAAAGCTCAGCCCCGAGGGATCAGTGGCACGAACACATGCCTCCGCAGCCGCCCCCGCCGGCCGAGTATCCACTGGCAATCGGCACCGACGCCGCAGCACTCGAAGTGGATTTGGCGAACAAGGAAAGTTTCTTGTGAACCTTCTTCGAGCCGCATTCAGGGCATTCGACCCCATCTACGGCTTGCGCGGATGAAACGATGGTCTCGAAATCTATTTCACAGCTTCCGCAAAGAAATTCATACATCGGCATGATTTTTCTGGCCTCCCGGATAGTCAGCGCATCTCATTGGCGCGGCGCCAATCCGCCAAAAATTTCTCCAACCCGATATCCGTCAACGGATGCTTGAGCAACTGCGCGATCACACCGAAGGGGACCGTCGCGACGTCCGCCCCCATCTTCGCGGCCTCGAGCAGGTGGATCGGCGTGCGCACGCTGGCCACCAGCACTTCGGTGGCGTAATCGTAGTTCTCGAAAATCTGAACGATGTCGCTCACGATCTGCATGCCCGGGTTGGAGATGTCGTCCAGCCGGCCCACGAAGGGGCTCACGAAAGATGCCCCCGCCTTGGCGGCCAGCATCGCCTGCGCGGGGCTGAAGATGAGGGTGACGTTCGTGTTGATGTTCTCCTCGCGCATGGCCTTGACGGCGCGCAGACCCTCGACGCCCACCGGAACCTTCACGACGACGTTCTCGTGAATCGCGGCCAGCTCGCGGCCTTCCTCGACCATCTCCTTCCACTCCGTGGCGATGACTTCCGCACTCACCGGCCCGTCGACCACCTCGCATATCTCCTTGATTCTCGTGTGGTGGTCGGCGCCCTCCTTTGCGATGAGCGATGGGTTCGTCGTCACGCCGTCCAGGATGCCCGTGGACGCCGCCTCGGTGATCTCCTCCAGGTTCGCCGTATCGATGAATATCTTCATGTGCTCTCCCGCCGGACGTGTTCATTCCCCCCTCGGGGCCGCGCCCCGCATATGAGAAGATTACGCGGCTGCGTCGAAATGTCAACTTGGCGGGGAATGAGAATCTGCGCGAATATGCGGGGAAATGCGCCGGGGCGCGCTCAACTCATCGAATCTGCGGGCAAATGCGGCGCGCGAAATTTTTTTCCGCCATATCTGAGTGCGAGACGATCAGATTTATATGATAACTCTTTTTATTACAATTACTTGCATAGTCAGAAATTTTCAGAAATTTATCGAATAACCCCGTTAATTTATCGATATTTATCGTATTTCTCAGGAATTCCCGATTCACGCACGCGCGCTCGTCCGGCATGCTCTCCATCACCCGCTCGGAGCCGCCGATGCCCGGAAGGCACGCGAAATTCTCCCGCCTCCCCGGATGCGCCGGGGCGAATGGCTCGCATGAAATTGACTTCGTCATCGTCTCAGCCTCATGAAAGTGCCGCGCCCGCCGCGCTTTCGCGCAAGGAGCGATTCGCTCCGCCACCCTACCAAACCCCCGCCGCACGCAAGAACAGCAATTGCGGGCAAATGCGCTTTCGCTTTTACGTGAAAATTTCTCGGGGATAAAAGATAAAAACCCGCCGAACCAAGATGATACGCCGACGAATCGCAATAAATTCCCGAATGAAAACCCGACCCGACCGGGGAGACGCGCCGCAGGGATGCCGAACTTCCCCAAGGGGGAGTTGAAAAAGTCCTTACATCTATCTCATCCTGAGTAGGCGCGTAAGCGCCATATCGAAGGATGGGGGAGCGCCTTTCTCCTGCGAACGCGAATTCGCCTTTCGATACGCGGCTCCGCCGCTCGCGCCGTCTCGCCGCTTCGGGCACCCCCCCCTGCCCCCCCTTGTCAGGGGGGCAAGAAAAAGAGTTACTGTCAAATGTTGTGTATGGCCGTCTTGAGTTCAGCGGCCTCCCTGCCGGTTTGTTTTTCGTTCATCCCATCGATGAACCTCACGTCGGTGATCACGTCGGCCAGCTGGCGCAAGCCGCCCAGCCGCCCCCATCGCTTCTCGGCGCTCATGGCGAGTTGGTGAATCAGGCTCAGCGCCGTCTTCTCGCTCAGGCAGTTCCTCGTCTTCGCCGTTCGCAGCCGGATCGTGGCGAAGGTCGACTCGATCGGGTTCGTCGTCCGAATGCTCCGCCAGTGCGCCGCCGGGAAGTCGTAGAAGGCGAACAACTCCTCGCGGTCCCTCGACAGGCACGCGGCGGCCTTGGGATACTTCGCCTCCCAGGTGGCGAGAAAGCGTTCGAACGCCTTCTCCGCATGCGCGCGGGTCTCCGCCCTCCACATCTCATACAGCATCGGCCTCGCTTCGACCTGAGCGCTCTTGGGCAGCTTGTCGAGAACGTTCGCCGTCTTGTGCACCCAGCAGCGCTGCGCCCGGGTCCCGGGGTACACCTCGGCCAGCGCCGACCACAACCCCAGCCCCCCGTCGCCCACGGCGAGCTTCGCCGCCTTCACGCCCCGCTCCCGCAGGCGCAACAAAACCGCCTTCCAGCTCTCCTTCGATTCACGGAACCCCGCCTCCAGGGCCAGGAAGCGCTTGCGGCCTCGCGCGTCGCAGCCCACGACCACCAGAAGGCAGCGCCGCTCCCCGCTGCGAACGTTCACGTAGATGCCGTCCGCCCACAGATACGCGAACTCCTCCCCGTGCCACGCCCGCTCGCGCCACTGCGCGTACTCGCGCTCCCAGCCCTCCTTGAGCCGCGAGACGCTCGCCGGGGACAAGCCCCCCACCGACTCGCCGAACAGCGCCGTGAGCGCCTCGCCGAAGTCGTTCGTCGATACCCCCTTCAGGTACAGCCACGGTATCACCGCTTCCACGCGCCGCGTCTTGCGCAGATACGGCGGCAGCAACTCCGAGCGGAAACGCCGCCCCGACCCCGACCTGTCCCGCGTCCGGGGCACCTGGACACGCACCGGACCCACTCCCGTCAACACCTCCCGCGACGGCAGATACCCGTTGCGAACCACCGCGCGGCGGCCCTGCGCGTCACGATCGCCCGCATATTCTTCGAGAAACGCCGCCAACTCCGCTTCCACCGCCTGGCGGATGATTCGTCGCGCGCCCGCGCGCAACAGTTCGCTCAACTCGTCCCGTAGGGCTGGATTCTTCATGGGAATCGTCGTATCTTCTCTCATGGTGGCGCATCTCCTTGTGCTGAATGACCGGGCTATTTGGCAAACCCTATTTCAGCAGGATGCGCCGCCTTCTTCAATTCAGCCCATACACAAGTTTTGAGCGTAACTCCAAGAAAAACAAAAGCCCCTCTACCGGCGGCGGGCGTCGCCTTTTTATACCCCCCTGACAAGGGGGGGTAGGGGGGGTTGGTTTTCGAGTTGAGAGAGGGCCAGCGGGGAGGGAGCGATTTCTCGGCTTGGGATTTTGCTCGTCATCCCGCCTTTCGCCGGAATGAAGGCTCTTTGCGAACATAGTGAAGCGACTTGGCAAAGCGGCTTGGCAGAAAATAAATGTTCGTAGGGACGGACCTAAGTGTCTGCGCCGCCGGCGTTAAAGCATAGCTTCCCATCCTGCTCAGGGGGTTTTCTTGCCGGCGATGAAAGCATCGAAATCAAAAGGCGTCGCCTGGCCGGACGCCTCGCCTTCGATGAGCGCATCGCGCAGGGCATTCACCCTGGCTTCGTGCTCTTCGAGCAGGCGCAGCCCGGCGCGCACCACGTCGCTGGCCGAGTTGTAGCGGCCCGATGCAACGCGCTCTTCGATGAAACCCACGAAATGCTCCCCGAGTGAAAACGACGTATTGCGCGGCATGATGATACCCCCTTCACAGTCAGTATACCAAGAATGGGTATACGCGCAAAGGTTTCATGTCACGCGTGCTCCGTATGGCTCGCCGTCATCCGCCGGAATGACGGCTCTCTGCGAACATAGTTAAGCGACCTGGCAGGAAATGAACTTCCGTAGGGGTAGGCCCCGTGCTTGCCAAGCCATTCGTGAACGAGCCCGTGCCGGGCCGCTTCCTTAAGCCGCCGTTTCGCGCGGCTTCACCCGCTTGGCGATCTGGCGTCCCTGCGCGGCCTCGGCCCGGCGAAGCTCCCAGGTCTTCTGCAGGTTCATCCATAGTTCGGGGGTGGTTCCGAAATACCGCGCTAGGCGCAGCGCCGTGTCCGCGCTCACGCCCCGCCGGCCGTTCAGTATCGTCGTGACCCGGTTCACGGGCACGCCGAGCGCCTTCGAGAGCGCATTGGCCGAGAGTTCCAGCGCATCGAGTTCCTCGCGCAGTATCTCGCCCGGATGCACCGGCCTCATTTTGTTCTTCGCGTTCATTCCCGCGCTCCTCAATGGTAGTCCACAATCTCCACGTCATGCGGCCCGTCGTTTTACAGACGAAGGACATTGCGTAGGGGCAGGCCCCTGTGCCTGCCCGCTATTCATGATCGGCCCTACCCCCGGCGGGTGGGTCTGAGACGGCGCCCTCGGCCAGTCGTGAGAGATGCCTGCGAAGCGATTCCCTCGTGTCGAAAGTTCGGAACCGCCCCTCCTTGATGTCGGCGATCCCAACAGCGGCGGCCTCGCGCAAGGCCTGCAGGCGAGCCTCGTCCTCCGCCGCCTGGCGCTCTAGGTGGCGGATACCTCCCTTGAGCAAGCGCGATTTCCCGGTAGGCCGCTTCATTTCCGCTTGCCGCTTGAGGGGGAAAACCCGATTCTGCCTTTTTTCTCCAGCTCGGGCGGGGCCATGAGTCCCCGGATGGCTTCGAAAACGACCTTGAACTGCTTGTCATATTTCTTCTCCAGAGCGGAGAGCTTGCGCGCGAGATCGGCATGGCTCGCCTGCATCCGCCGCAACTCCACGAAGGCGCGCATGATCTCGATGTTTACCCGAATCGCCCGCTCGCTGCGAAGAACGCTTGAGAGCATGGCGACCCCCTGTTCGGTGAAGGCATAAGGCGGGTAACGCCTGCCGCCCCAACTTGAGATCACAATTTGTGATCTCAAGTCGTCGTATTCGGGTTTCGTAAGCTGAAACATGAAATCCGCAGGGAAGCGCTCGATGTTTCTCCTGACGGCCTGCACGAGTGTCCTGGTATCGACGCCGTAGAGAGCGGCCAAGTCGGCATCCAGCATGACTTTTTGATCGCGGATGAGATGGATGGACCGCGCGATACGCTTCACAGGCGCGGATGGAGAGGCGTCGTTCTTTTTCCTGGTTCCCACACTCCGATCCCTTCAGGTCGTCAGTAACGGCGGCGAACCGACACCCCCTCCGTCACGGCCCTTTTGGGCTCGACATGGCGAGGGTCCTCATGGAATCGGTGCGAGCAGACTACGCCAATCGCCTCCATGGAGCAAGGCGATTTCAGCGTGGTTAAATCCCCGACTGGTGAAGAGAATTTTTTGTAGGGGTGTCTAACTTCCCCGAGGAGGGGGAGTTCGAGTGTGTCCGCCCGCCTTGGCATCGCCGCTTTGTCGTCATTCCGGTGTCAATCCCGATTGAAGAATAGGGGATTGAGGAATCCAGGCGGATGAGAAAGATAGCGCCTGCCGCCCCAACTTGAGGTCACAATTTGTGACCTCAAGTCGTCGTATTCGGGGTTCGTAAGCTGAAACATGAAATCCGCAGGGAAGCGCTCGGCGTTCCTCCTGACGGCTTGCAGGAAGACCTTGTTGGAATCACTCCCCCCTTGGAGGTCATTTCTACCCAAGAAGAGGGGAAATTCACTCCCCCCTTGAGGGGGAGTCGATGAGGTGAGGGTGTAAACCCGAAACCGAATCGGTGGGGGGAGTTTTTTCTGTGGCATATACCCCCACCGAATCGGCCTTCGTCCAGTGGACTCGGCCTCTTCGTCTCGCTTTTTCCTCGGGAAACCCGACCCTCAAGGAGCTGTTGAAAAAGCCCTGTATGCGTCCTCTGGAAACCGCCGACGGCTCTTTCCTCACCCTGAGTAGCCGCCGAAGGTAAAACGCGACTGAGAAAGGAGCGTTTGTATCGAAGGGCGAGGGACTCGCGCCGTGGCGAGAGGGCATCCTTCGATACGCGGCTTCGCCGCTACTCAGGATGAGGCGGTGTGGTTTCGTTCGTCATTCCGGCGAAAGCCGGAATCCAGAACCAAGGCGAGCAGATATCCCGGGAGTTTTCATTCCCTCATTGATGAGGAAAGAAAGCAGGAAAAGCAAAAGGCGAAAAACGAAAACACTGGATTCCGGCATGCGCCGGAATGACGGCCGTTTTGAACATCTTTAAGCGGGTAGGCAAGGTTTTATAGGAGTACGCCTCATCATTCATGAAAGGCCCTATGTTGTTTTATGCGGACAGTTGATAAGTGGGGCATCTACTTGTCCTTGTCGGTTTTGCCCAAAATTTGAACGGAAAACCCTTGACCTCCCGGAAACCCTTTACCACCCGGAAGTCTATTCCCCCCAAAATTTCCTGTGTTACCTACGTTGCCATGGAAAGAAAAATGCTCTATCGCTCGAATGTCATCCACTAATTCGACTACTGTTGATGGCATCTCCCCAGGCAATCCAATTTGCGAAATATGAATCTTATCCTCTACACCTTCGATCTTATTGATTATTCCAAGTACTTCGTTACGATTGTTCACAACCCCTATGCTAGAATTTCCAATTCCCTCTGAGATAGTTTTATCATAATGCTCAAAAGCTTCCTTAAAACGCCCAATTACTACAAGTACATTTCCTTTGTTAAAAAGAGCATCTGGGGCACCGAACTTTTCCGCCTCGTCATAATCCTTCATGGCATCATTAAATTTATGCAATATTACATTTGCATTTGCTCGGTTAAAATACAGTGCTGGCATCTGCCACTCTTGCGGTTTCAATGGAAGCGCTCCATTATAATCTTGCAAAGCCCCTTCAAAGTCCTTCAATTGGACCTTGATGTTTGCGCGATTGAAATAAGTCATCCAAAGCCAAGGATTATCGAGTATTTGCGTATTCGGGGCAATATTCAGATAAGGCCTCTTTTTATGCACAACTGCTAAATCGTAATCCTGTTTGGCTCCACTATAGTCTCTCATTTCTGCTTTCGCATTTCCCCGCAAGAAATAGAGTTCACTAACACCTTCCGGTAAAAGACCGATACACTGATTGTAACTAGAGATTGCCTTGGAATAGTCACGTTGCTGATAAAACTGATTGCCCTGACGCAGATAGTCTTCTGGCTTGGTCACCTGTGTGGAAGATCGTTGCGATGAAGTCGGTGGAGCTTTCTCATTTTGCGATAAACCATAAATATCTTGGAATAAAGAAGAATTCGTAACATCAAGAAATGCCAAATCTTCGCGTAATAACGCTTTATCTTCTTTGGCTATTGATATCTCCTTTATGAGATCGCCTTCAGGTACTAATGGACAACCTAAAATAAACACACTACGTTGCCGTAGAATTCTCGTCATTGCTTCGCCACTCCAAATCGGCTCCCAATACAACAAGCGTGGGGAAGACTGATCCGCACGCGAGAAAATAGTCTGTAAATTTTGTTCCCTTTCATCGCTTGGGACACTCGCTATGTCTATAGTGTTGTCCGTATCAACAACAAATAATTTTCCATCATTTGGGGGGTTAGTAATCGATATGCTGGCAAAATATAATGCGACAAGGGCGCTCCATGTAAAGTCTAGCAGCCCTGTAGCCGCTCCGAAATGCTGTAGTTTTGCAAGTAGTTGGAGATCTGAAATTTTTTGTCCATCTTCAAAATCAAATCTACGAGTCCGAGCAGGGTCTATCAGCATCTTTTCGTGATAATCAAGATATCTTTTGGAAAAGTCTGGATAACTTACCACTGCTTCCCCATAATCTTTAATCAATCTTCGCGTTGCGCCTGAATGCAGAAGCCACTCAGAGTTCCTTTGACCACGATAAGCAAAAGTGCCTGATTTGGTTGTAATTTCTCGTATTTTCAACAAGTATTTTTCGATGGTTCCGCCCATTTCCGATGTCATGATTTCTCCATCAACGATTTGCCATTTGCTGATGCGGACTCCACAGATATTTGGAGTTTGTCAACATCATCATATTTATAAATTCCATCCTTTCTTTTGACTCAATGTAAACAATTTGTTCACTCCCTCACCGCAAATCACCTCTTTAGTCAAATTCTTCGGGTACACGCAACTCGACAATACGAACACCTTCTACGTCTTACTCCATTCCGAGATTTCCATCAGAAAGGGAAGAAAAAGCCGAGGATAAGAGCATTTCATCTTAGTTTTGCTAAGACCTACCCCCCCAACCGCATATACGCCTCCGTCCCCCGAAACGGCGAGTCGGGCTTGACGCCCTCTTGGGGGGTCTTGCCTTCGGAATCTTTCGCGCCGGGGTCGGCGCCGGCGTCGAGCAGGGCCTCGACCACCGAGAGGATGACGCCGTCTTTCGCCGCCGCGTAGTGGAGGGGGGTTCGCACGCGCTTGTCGCGCACGTCGGGGTTGGCGCCCGCCGCGAGCAGGGCCTTCACGATGGCGGGGGCCGAACTGCGCATCCCCGCCCAGTGCAGCGGCGCCAGGCCCTTTCTGTCCGGCGTGTTCACCTGGGCGCCCGCCCGCACCAGAACCTCCACGATGTCCGAGGCTTCGCCGAACGCCGCCGCCGCGTGCAGGGCCGTCCATCCGAATATGCCCTCCGCATTCGGGTCGGCGCCGGCGTCCAGCAGAGTCGTCACGATCACAGGAGCCGCGTTGAACGCCACCGCCGTGTGGAGGGGAGTCGCCCCTCTCTCATCCGGCGCGTTCGGGTCGGCACCGGCCCGCGTCAAGGCGGTCAGCACCGCCGAATTATCGACGAAGCATGCCGCCCAGTGCAGGGGCGTCCATCCTCTATTGTCCCGCGCGTTCACCTCGGCCCCGGCCTCGAGCAGACCCCCCACGACTTCGAGGGCGTCGTCGTCCATCATCGCACGGTGCAAGGCCGTGGCCCCGTCTTCACCCCGCGCGCCGGGGTCGGTTGCTCCACTCGACATCGTGGTTCTCCTGTCTTTGCGGCATCCGCCCGGGTTCAGTCGGCGTCCGCCCCGGGCGGGCCGCCTCTCTCGGCGAACTTCTCCGCGCACGCCACGCTGCAGAACGAACGCCTGCCGCCGCCCGCGCGCTTCGTAATCCCGATGCGCGACGGGAAGAACGTCGCGCACTCGGGGCAGTTGAGCATCTCGTCGTCGAGGCCGTCTTCGGCCTCGGGATTCTTCCGTCCCGCACCCGTGATACCGCTGATGAGACTACGAATAAGATAATATATCAGCCAGGACAAAACCAGATAAAAAATGAGTCGCAGCATGAACCGTGGCCTCACGAGGTGAGAGCAGAATCGGTAAAGCGCTACTCTACACCCTGGCTTGAGAGATGGGAATCGCTACGCGCGCGCGAGGTCTCGCAGATTGGCGTGATAATCCTGCAGGGAGCGCACCGAATACTCGTTTTCGCGCAGAATCCGTATGGCGCGGATGGCCGCCTGCCCTGCGGCGAGCGTCGTGCAATAGAAGATGTTGCGCAAAAGCGCCGTCCTGCGGATGGAGTAGCTGTCCTTTATCGACTGCTTGCCCGCCGTGGTGTTGAGAACGAACTGCACCTCCCCCGCTTCCATCCGGTCCACGACGTGGCCCGGCTCCTTGTCCGTCACCTTGTGGACGAAGTCCGCCTCGATGCCGTTGGCCATGAGCGCCGCCCGCGTACCCGCCGTGGCCACCAGGGAGAACCCGAGTTCGACGAGCAGTTGCGCCAGGGGGATGATGGCCGCCTTGTCCTCGTCGCGAACGGAGATGAACGCCCGTCCCGAGAGCGGCAGGACGGAGCCGGCCCCCTCCTGCGCTTTCAGGAAGGCCGTGGGGAAATCCGCTCCCAGCCCCATCACCTCGCCGGTGGATTTCATCTCGGGGCCCAGGATCACGTCCACGCCGGGGAATTTCTTGAAGGGGAACACCGCCTCCTTGACGCCGAAATGGCGCGGCTCCACGTCGTGATCGAGGCCGAGCGCGGGAAGCGTCTCGCCCGCCATGGCGCGGGCGGCGACCTTGGCGAAGGGCACGCCGACGACCTTGCTCACGTAGGGCACCGTGCGGCTCGCGCGCGGGTTCACCTCCAGGATGAAGACCTGGCGCTTGTGGACCGCGAACTGCACGTTGTTGAGTCCCACGACGTTCAGCGATTTCGCCAGAATCCGCGTCTGGCGTTTTAATTCCTCCACGATGTCGGGGCCGAGCGTGTAGGGGGGGATCGAACACGCCGAATCGCCGCTGTGGATACCCGCTTCCTCGATGTGCTCCATCACGCCCGCGATGATTACGTTCTCGCCGTCGGACACCGCATCCACGTCGACCTCCACGGCATCTTCCAGAAACCTGTCGATGAGCACGGGCCGCTCGGCGGAGGCGCGGACGGCGTCGCGCATATAGGCAGAAAGTTCATCCGCGTCGTGGACGAGCGCCATGGCGCGGCCGCCGAGCACGTAGCTGGGCCGCATGAGCACGGGATAACCGATGGCGTTCGCGATCGCGAGCGCGTCTTCGGTGTTCGTCGCCGTGCCCGAGGGCGGCTGGGTGAGGTGGAGTTCCTTGAGCAGGTGGCTGAAGCGGTCGCGATCTTCCGTCAGGTCGATGCTCTCGGGCGAGGTCCCCAGAATCGGCGCGCCCGCCTCCTTGAGCGCCAGGGCGAGCTTGAGCGGCGTCTGGCCGCCGAACTGCACGATGACGCCGCGGGGTTTTTCGCGGTGGATGATCTCGAGCACGTCCTCGAGCGTGAGCGGCTCGAAATAGAGCCTGTCGCTCGTGTCGTAATCCGTGCTCACCGTCTCGGGGTTGCAGTTCACCATGATGGCCTCGAAACCGGCTTCGGCCAGCGCCGTCACGGCGTGGACGCAGCAGTAGTCGAACTCGATGCCCTGCCCGATGCGGTTGGGGCCCCCGCCCAGGATGATGATCTTCTCGCGCGCAGTCGGCGGGGCCTCGTCTTCCTGCTCGTAGGTGGAATAGAGATAGGGCGTGTGGGCCTCGAATTCCGCGGCGCAGGTGTCCACCTGCTTGTAGACGGGCCGGACGCCCAGGCGATGCCTCGCCGCGCGAACCGCGCTTTCTGCTACCCCCTGCCTTCCGGCGATCTCCAGATCGCTGAAGCCGTTTTGCTTCAAATAGCGGAGGCGGAACGCATCATCGAGCAGACCAGAGGCACTTAAGTCTTCTTCCAGTTCCACGAGTTCGGCTAGATGCGCCAGAAACCACGGGTCGACGCCCGAGGCGCTGTAAATTTCTTCTTCCGTCCACCCCTCGCGGTAGGCGCGGGCGATTGTCCAGAGGCGATCGGGTCCGGGGATTCTCAATCCTTTTGAAATCAGTTCCTTGCGCTCATCTTTCGAGAATCCTTCGAGCTCCTGGGGATTTGGGTCGGCGAGGCCGTAGCGGTCGATCTCGAGCGAGCGGACGGCCTTCATCAGCGATTCCCTAAAGGTTCTGCCGATGGACATCACCTCCCCCACCGAGCGCATCTGCGTGTCGAGGACGGGGGGCGTCTCCGGGAATTTCTCGAAGGTGAAGCGCGGTATCTTCGTGACGCAGTAATCGATGGAAGGCTCGAACGAGGCGGGGGTCTGCCGCGTGATGTCGTTCGGTATCTCATCGAGCGTGAGGCCCACGGCGAGCTTGGCGGCAATCTTGGCGATGGGAAAGCCCGTGGCCTTGCTCGCGAGGGCGGAGCTTCTCGACACCCTGGGGTTCATCTCGATGACGACCATCCGGCCATCTACCGGACTCAGGCCGAACTGGATGTTCGAGCCGCCGCACTCGACCCCGACTTTCCGGATGCAGGCGATGGCGGCGTCGCGCATGGCCTGGTATTCGCGGTCGGAGAGCGTCTGCGCGGGCGCGACGGTGATGGAATCGCCCGTGTGGACGCCCATGGGGTCGAAATTTTCGATGGAGCAGATGATGGAGACGTTGTCCTTGAGATCGCGCATCACTTCGAGTTCGAATTCCTTCCAGCCAAGGACGCTTTCCTCCAGCAACACCTGATCCACCGGGCTTTCCGAAAGCGCCCAGGCGAGTTTCTCCTCGAATTCATCCTCGGTGAACGCCACGGCTCCGCCCGAGCCGCCCAGTGTGAAAGCGGGCCTCAGGATGATCGGAAAGCCGATGTCGCGCGCCGCCGTCCAGCCCTCGCCCATGGTCGTGACGACTTCGCTTCTGGGCAGGTCGAGGCCGATTTCGCGCATCGCCTTCTTGAAGAGGTCCCGATCTTCCGCGCACCGGATGGCGGGGAGCTTGGCGCCGATGAGCTCCACCCCCAGCGCGTCGAGTACGCCCCCCTCGGCCAAGGCCACCGCCGTGTTCAGCCCCGTCTGGCCGCCCATGGTGGGCAGCAGGGCGTCGGGGCGTTCTTTCTTGATGATCTCTTCCACCACCTTCGGCGTGATGGGCTCCACGTAGGTGGCGTCGGCCATCTCGGGGTCGGTCATGATGGTGGCGGGGTTCGAGTTCACCAGCACCACCTCGTAGCCCTCCTCGCGCAGCGCCTTGCACGCCTGCGCGCCCGAATAGTCGAACTCGCACGCCTGCCCGATGACGATGGGCCCCGAGCCTATGATGAGGATTTTCGATATGTCCGTTCTTTTCGGCATGTATCAGGCCACCCGCTTGAAAAAGGAAAATATAAAGGGCGTTTCAAATTCCCGCTAATGAAATCACCTCCCCGCGCCTCTCGATTTTCGGGAATGATATACTTCAGTTGACGACTCCTTTTCGCCGGTCAATTCATATTTCTTCTCCGAAACCACACTCCGCTGCCTGGGTTTTCCCACTCCCCCTTTGAGGGGGCTGTTGATAATGCCCCCGTCGGAGGCATCGCTTTTACCCCCTGAGAAGGGGCCGTTGAAAAACCCCTTGTCAAAAGAGCAACCCCCCCTACCCCCCCTTGTCAGGGGGCAAGAAAAAACAACCCCCCCAGCCCGGCGAGGGCGCATCGCCTTTTTATACCCCCCTGACAAGGGGGGGTAGGGGGGGTTGGCCGACTTAAAAGGCGTGGACACTCGTTCCTCACTCGCATCCCCCGCGCGCACCCTTATTCCCCCACGCAGAAGCTGAAGAACGCATCGAACAGCACGCCCGCATCGTGCGGGCCGGGGCATGCCTCGGGGTGGTACTGCACGCTGAACACTTTGGGGGATTCGGACTTGAGGCCCTCGCAAGTCTTGTCGTTGAGAGACGAATGCGTAACGGCCACCCCTGCGGGCAGGCTCTCGGGGTCGACGGCGAACGAGTGGTTCTGCGAGGTGATGTCCACCTTTTTCGTGCTCAAATCCTGCACGGGATGGTTTGCGCCGTGGTGGCCGAACTTGAGCTTGTAGGTCCGCCCGCCCAGGGCCTGCGCGAGAATCTGGTGCCCGAGACAGATGCCCACGACGGGCACCCGGCCCATGATCGATTTCACGTTCTCGACGACGTAGCCGAGCGCAGCCGGGTCGCCGGGGCCGTTCGAGAGGAAAACGGCGGCGGGCTTTCTCGCCAGCACGCTCTCGGCGGTCTCCGAAGCAGGCACGATTTCGAGATCGAACCTTTGGCCCAGTTCGCGGAAAATGTTGTCCTTGGCCCCCAGGTCGTAGGCCACGCATAGCGGACGGCCCTTGCGCTCGCCGTATGCGTGCGCGGCATCGCAGGTGACGTCGCGCACCATGTCGCGCCCGTCCAGCCCCGGACTCGCCTTGGCGCGCGCGATAAGGTTTTCTTCGTCCAGATCCGTTGAGGAGAGTATCGCCTTGAGCGCGCCCGCCTCCCTGATGTGGCGCGTGAGCGCGCGGGTGTCGACACCCTCGATACCCGGAACCCCCTGTCTTTTGAGGTAGGAATCCAGGTCCTCGTTCGCCCGGAAATTGCTGTGGCGCCTGCAGACTTCCTTCACGATGAAGGCCTCGACCCAGGCGCGGCGGGATTCCTCATCGCCCGGGATGACGCCGTAGTTCCCGATGTGGGGGTACGTCATCACCACCATCTGGCCGCGGTAGGAGGGGTCGGTGAGCACCTCCTGGTAGCCGGTCATCGCCGTGTTGAAGACGAGTTCGCCTTCCGCGTCCGCATCCGCCCCGAAACCCGCGCCCCGGAAGACTCTGCCGTCCTCCAGGGCCAGGAGCGCCGGTTTGATTTTCCGTCCTCTCATGTGGTGAGTGCCTCCTGCCCGCAGATTTTCATTTCGCCTTCCAACCTGCTCATCCGCACTTCTCCCCCGACGACCGTGGCGACGGCGCAGCCCTTGAGCTTCCAGCCCGCGAAGGGCGTGTTCCTGCCGTTGCTCTCGAAGGCGTCGGGGTCGACCGTGATCTCGCGCTCGGGGTCGAGGATCGTCACGTCCCCCGGAGCGCCCTCTTTGAGCGTGCCGTATGGCAGGCCGAGCACTTCGCACGGCCCCGCCGTGAACTTCGCGATCATCTCGGGCAGCGTGAGCACGCCCCCGCCCACGAGCCTGTCCAGCGCGAGCGATACGGCCGTCTCCAGCCCCACGATCCCGAACGGCACGGCGTCGAACTCCCTTTGGAGCTCGGCTTCATAGTGCGGCGCGTGGTCCGAAGCGATGGCGGATATCGTGCCGTCCTTGAGTCCCTCCAGCAGCGCCTCCCTGTTCGCCTCATCGCGGAGCGGCGGCGCCATCTTGGCGGCTGAGTCGAAGCCCTGTATCACCTCGTCCGTAAGTGCGAAATGGTGCGGCGTCACCTCCGCCGTCACGCGCACCCCGCGCGCCCGCGCCGCGCGGACCAGGTCTACCGCGCCCGCGGAGGAGATGTGCAGGATGTGGAGCCTGCCGCCGGTCAGTTCCGCCAGGCGGATGTCGCGGTAAACGCAGATGTCCTCGCTCGCCGCCGGGTTTCCCGCCAGGCCGAGCAGGGTGGAGACGGCCCCCTCGTTCATCACCTTCCCCCCCGAGAGCGAGAGGTCTTCCGCGTGATCGAGCACGCTCACGCCGAGCATTCCGGCGTATTCCAGGGCCGCGCGCATGAGCGCCGCCGTCTTGACGGGCACGCCGTCGTCGCTGAAGGCCACCGCGCCCGCCTCCATCTGCTCGGCCATCTCGCTCAGTTCTTCGCCCTTGAGGCCCACCGAAACCGAGCCGACCGGGAACACGCGGCAGGCGCCCACCTCGCGCGCGCGCTTTAAGATGCGCTCGGTGATGGAGCTCGTATCGTTCACAGGATCCGTGTTCGCCATGCACGCCACGCCGGTGAAGCCGCCCGCGGCGGCGGCGCGGGTGCCGCTCTCGATGTCTTCCTTGTACTCCTGGCCCGGTTCCCTGAAATGGACGTGCATGTCGATGAACCCCGGCGCGACGACCAGCCCCGCCGCGTCGATGATCTCATCCCCGCCACGCGGCAGGATGTTCTTTTTCCGGTGGGCGACCTTCCCCTCCTCGATCAGGATGTCGCACTTCTCATCGACGCCGCCTGCAGGGTCGATGAGGCGTCCTCCCCTAATGAGCAACGGCATCTCGCACCTCCTCCCGCGACTTTTTCGGAGCGGCGGCGGCGTCCGCCTCCCCGGGGGCCTCGTCCCCCGTCTCCTCATCCCGCTTCACCGAGAGGAGGTAGAGGATCGCCATGCGGCAGGCGACGCCGTATTCGACCTGCTCCAGGATGACGGAGAACGGCCCGTCGGCCACGTCGGGGGACATCTCCACGCCCCGGTTGATGGGTCCGGGGTGCATGATGAGCAGGTCGCGCTTCGCCCCCTGGAGCTTCTTCTTGGTGATCCCGTAGGTGTTGGCGTATTCGCGCTCGCTGGGGAAGGCGCTCCCGGCGCCCCTCTCCAGCTGTATCCTGAGCGCGATGAGCACGTCCGCCCCGTCGATGGCCTCATCGAGCCTCGTCGTCACGCGCGCGCCCAGGCAGTCGACTTCGGCGGGCAGCATCGTCGAGGGGCCGCAGAAGGTGACGTTCGCGCCCAGCTTCAGGAGGCCGGCCACGTTCGAGCGCGCCACGCGGCTGTGCGCAATGTCCCCGACGATGGAGACGTTCAGACCCTTGAACTTCTCCTTGTGCTCTCTGATGGTGTAGAGGTCGAGCAGCGCCTGCGTGGGGTGCTCGTGGCAGCCGTCGCCCGCGTTCACGACGGCGCAGTCGAGTTCCCTGCCCAGATAGGCGGGCGCGCCCGACGCCCAGTGCCGGACGACGAGCACGTCGGTGGCCATCGCCTCGATGTTCCTCGCCGTGTCGCGCAGGGTTTCCCCCTTGGCCGCCGAACTCGTGGAGACCGAGAGGTTGATGACGTCCGCCGAGAGGCGCTTGCCCGCGATCTCGAACGAGGCGCGCGTGCGCGTGCTGTTCTCGAAGAACAGGTTGACGATGGTCTTTCCCCGGAGCGTGGGCACTTTCTTGATGTCGCGCTCGTTGATCTCGCGGAACGAATCGGTCTGATCGAGCAGAAACGATATTTCCCCGGGCTCGAGTTCGCGGATCGAGAGCAAATCCTTTCTTCGGTAGGTCTCCAAGCTCATATGTCCCCCCCCTCTTTTTCACGCCCGGCCCCCCGGGCGCCTTTATCGTTTGTAAACGCCGTCCTGGCCGTCGGTCTCCTCCAGATGCACCCGCACCTCCTCGGGATGGATCGCCTCGATGTTCTTCCCCACGAAATCGGCGCGGATGGGCAGTTCGCGTCCTCCCCTGTCCACCAGGATGGCGAGACGCACCCGGCGGGGCCGGCCGAAGCCCATGAGCGCGGCCAGGGCGGCGCGCGCCGTGCGGCCCGTGTAGAGCACGTCGTCGACGAGAACCACGTCTTTCCCCTCGCAGGAGAAGGGCAGGTCCGTTTTCTTGAGGCCGGTCCTCGCGCCTGCGGCCTGATTCAGATCGTCGCGGTAGAGCGTCACGTCGAGCGCGCCCACGAGCGGATGCACGCCCACGAGAGACTGAAGCTCCCGGGCCAGCCTCTCCGCGAGCGGCGCGCCCCTCGTGCGAACCCCGATGAACACCAGATCCGACAGATCGGCCGTGCGCTCGATAATCTCATGCGAGAGGCGCCTCAGGGTGCGCCTCAGCTGCTCGGCGTCGAGTTGTTGCATCATCGGGCCCGAATCCGGTGTCCGGGCGCTTGCGCGTGAGCGGAGCACAAAAAAAACTCCATGCCCAAGGGGCATGGAGTTCCGAGAACGCGCGAGTAGATGGCAAGCATCCGGGTTTCCTCCTTCGCCGCCTCACGGGACGACATTAAAGGGGAATTTCTATGTCACCATGTCATTTCCGCCCGGCGAAGGACAGCCGGGAAATTTCGATAAAACTAGCAGTCTTTCCGCGAAAGAGCAAGAGGGAATTCAGCCGCGCTTCAAAAAATCGAGCGGCGCGCCCGAGCGTTCCTCCTCTTCATCGGGGATAGGGGCGGATTCTTCCAGAATCTCGAACAGAGCGGAGGCGTCTTTTTTCGACAGATTGCGCCTCGCCTCCCCGAGGACGCGGACCCGCAGGGTCCTGTTCTCGAGTCTTAAGCGCAGCACGTCTCCGATTTCCACCCGGGAGGAGGCTTTGGCCGTTTTTCCCTCGATATCCACCGCACCCCCGTCCGCCAGGCTCTTGGCCAGGGGACGGCGCTTGACCAGACGGCTATACCGCAAAAACTGGTCGAGGCGCATCTTACGTCATCATTGGGTGATTTCTTTCGGATCCGCCACGATGCTGCGCGTCTTCTGAACCTCCACCTCGAACTCGAGCCGCGCGGCCTTGTTGTCCGTCTCGATGGACATCGTTCTCGACCCGGCTTTTCCTCCTTCGCCCTTCGAGCCTTCCGAGAACGCCTTGATCATGTCCGCAAAGCTGATTTTGCCGATGTAGGAGTCGGGCAGCAGGTACACGTAGCGGAACAAATAGACGTTCGCCGAGGGGTCGGGATTCACAAAGAGCCGGTGCCCCGCCTCCAGGGCGTTGATGGCGTCTTTCCCGACACTCGCGCCCTCGCCCACCTTCACCCTGTCCGATTTCCAGCGGGGCTTGTCCCTGTTCGCGCCGTAGGCCCACAAAATTCTGTCCTGCCCGAACAACCTGCCGCCGCTTTGTTTGAGCTTGACGCCGACCAGCCTGAAACTGATCTGCTCGCGAACATCCCGGAACACGGAAGACAAGCCATCGGGGGAAGGAGCGGGGTCGTAGCTGATTTCGAGAAAAGCGGCTCTTTTGAGGTCCGTTATCCATTCGCGGCGTCTCTTGGTGAATTTCTCCTGGAAGAGTTTGCTGCGGATTTTGCCGGACACCCTGTCGAGGGTAATCACCTTCCCCGGCTCCACGTCATCGACGTGGATGACGTGAAAACCCACCCTCGTTCTCGTCGGCTTGCTCGTCGCACCCTTCGGCGTCGAGAAAATGAGTTGCTCGAGCTCAGGAAAGACCTCGCCTTTCTTCACCGAACCCAGCGAGCCGCCCCGGCTTCGGGCGGGGCCTTCGGAATGCTTCTCCGCCACTCCGGCGAAATCAGCACCCGGCTTCGCGGCTTCCGCATAAGCGAGGTCCGCCTTTTTGCGCTGCGCCTCGATTTCAGAGGCGGAGGCGCCCTTGTCTACCGGAAAGAAAATCTGCCGCACCGTCCGCTTCTCGGCCTCGCGGTAGTCATCGGAATGCGCGTCGTAATAATCCGCGATTTCCTGCTCCAACACCGAGACGCGCCCGCCGACTTCCATGTTCTCCACTCTTCTCGCCAGCAACTTCTTGCGAAGCTCGTCGCGGTATTGCTCCATCGTCATTCCCTGCGACTCCAGGAAAGCGCGCAACCCGGCCGTCGTCGTCTTGTTCTCGCGAAGTATGCCCGCAATTGCGTTTTCGATTTCCTTTTCGCTGACGTTCAGCTCGAGACCAGAGGCGCGCTTCGCGATGAGTTTGCTCTGTATCATGGTGTCGAGCGCCGCGAGTTCGAGTTCGCGGATCCGCCGGTTCAATTGTTCGCCCCTGTAATTCTGCCGCAACTTCTCGACGCTGGGCTTCACGAAATCCTGAAGCTCCGAGAGCATGATGATGTCATCGTCAATCTTCGCGATGATTCTCTCGATCGTCACGGAGGCGGAGGTCACCGGAGCGGCCGCGGCCGCCAGGGCGCAAAACGCAACCGCCAAAACGCAAAAACATCTAGCCCGATACGACATTTTCAAGATTTTCCGGATAGTATGTGATCTTCGCATTTCGCTTGAGTTCTCCGAGCCAGCCCTCGAGTTTCGCCCGCCCCTTATCGGCCAGCAAGCGTTTTCTGATGTCGTCCCTCACGGACGCCAATGTTTTCTGGAACGGCAACCTCCTCTCCGGTACCTCCAGGAGGTGGAAGCCCGCCGGACTCTTGACGACCCGGCTCACCTCGCCCAGCTCCAGCGATTCCACCACATTCTCGATGTTTTCGGGCAATTCTCCTTGCTGGAAATAACCCAAATCGCCGCCCACGGCGCGCGAGGGACCGATGGAATGTTCCTGCGCAAGCGCCGCGAACGATTTCCCCTCGAGGATGAGGTTCCTCAATCGCAAAGCTATTTTAGTCGAAGAGACGACGATTTGGCGAACCCGCCAGCGTCTTCCAACCCGGAATTTCCCCTTGTTGCGGTTGTAATAATCTTCAATCTCCGAATCCGAGACCCTCAGTTTCGAATACACTTCCCTTTCCAGCAGGTGCTCAATCTCGAGCGTCTCGCGCATCGTCTTGAGCCACAACTCCTCGTCGATCCCCTGTTCTTTCATGATGGTCTTCAAATCCTGATCACCGTACTGGCGGCGGATGAATTCGACGAAACGCCTCACCTTCCCCTCGCTTACATATTCGCCCGTCTCCCGGAAACGCTGGAGCAAGAGACGCCTTTCCACGAGTTGATCCAGGAGGACCCTGGGTATGGATTTTTCGGCCTTGCGGGGCGTTTCGTGATGCCCGCCCACCATGAAATGCGCGCGCACATCCTCGCGGGTAATCGGCTCGCCGTTCACCTGCGCGAGCAGGGCGTCTTTTTTCTCATGTTTCGTCTGAAACGCAGAATCACAACCCGCCGCGACGAGCAGCGCCACCCCGCAAATCCACGACCACCGGGCCAGGCCGCCTCGAACCAGACGCCGCGCACGCCTCACATTTCCCATGATGAGAGCCTCATGCCTCTTTCGCCGCCAACTCGCCTTCCGGGACCTTGCACACTTCCAAAGCATCCAGCACTTGAACGAGAAAGTCAAAATCCTCCGGCCAGCGCCCGCTGATGCCGGCGCGAAAAGCGTGGGCGTCGGTAAACACCATTCCCGGCATGTCGAGAAAGGCGGCCGTCAACTCATAGTCGCCCGGGAAAATTTCCAGATGCGCCTCCTTGCCGCGGACGTGGAGAGACTTGATTCCACAAAGGCGGGCGCGCAAGCGGAGTTCCCCGAGTTGCAGAAGGTGGAGGGCCCGCGCCGGCATCGTTCCGTATTTATCCTGGAGTTCCACGCCCAACTCCCTCAACTCGGCCGGCGCCTGCGCCGATGCGATTCGGCGATATACGTCCAGGCGCTCGGCCTGGGCCGGAATCCAGGAAGGAGGCAGCGTGCCCGCCACCGGCGCGGCGATATCGGGTTCGCTGCGCTCGACCGTCTCGCCCTTGGCCTCCTGCACGACTTCTTCCAAGAGGCGGCAGTACATGTCGAACCCCACGGCCGATATCTGCCCCGACTGGCGATGCCCGAGCAAGTGCCCTGCGCCGCGGATTTCCAGATCGCGCATGGCGAGCTTGAAGCCGGCCCCCAGTTCGCTCAACTCCTCAAGCGCCTGGAGGCGTTCTCTGGCCTGCTTCGTCAGGGAGCCTGCGCCCGAGACCAGAAGGTAGGCGTGCGCCTGGAACCTGTCGCGCCCCACCCGGCCGCGCAACTGGTATAGCTGCGCCATGCCGAACGTGTCCGCGCGGTTGATGACGATGGTGTTGACCGAGGGAATGTCGAGACCGCTTTCGATGATCGTGGTGCACAGCAGCACGTCGGCCCGCCGGGTCACGAACTGCTCCATCACGTCTTCGAGTTCTCTCTCTTTCATCTGGCCGTGACCCACCAGGACGCGCGCGTCGGGCGCGAGTTTCCGCAGAAGCCGCTGCATGGCGGGGAGGCTCTGCACCCGGTTGTGCACGAAAAACACCTGCCCGCCCCGGTCGATTTCCTTGGTGACGGCGTCCTTGATGAGTTTTTCGCTGAAACGCGATATATACGTGCGCGGCGCGACCCGGTGGCGCGGAGGCGTCTCGATAACGCTCAAATCGCGAGTGCCCGAGAGCGCCATCTCCAGGGTCCGGGGGATGGGCGTGGCGGTGAGCGTGAGAACGTCCACGTTGACGCGGAGCTTCTTGAGCTTCTCCTTGTGGGAGACGCCGAAACGATGCTCTTCGTCGATGACCAAAAGCCCCAGATCGCGGAACGACACGTCTTTTTGCAACATCCGGTGGGTGCCGATGACGATGTCCACCCGCCCGGCGGAGAGCCCTTCCACAACTTCAGTCTGCTCTTTTCTGCTCCTGAAGCGCGAGAGCATCTCCACGTGGGCCGGCAGCGATTCGAAGCGCGTGCGAAAGGTGTCCCAATGCTGGTGCGCCAGGAGCGTCGTCGGCACGATGACGGCGACCTGCTTGCCCGCCGAAATCGCCCGGGCGGCGGCCCTGAGCGCCACCTCCGTCTTTCCGTAGCCGACGTCCCCGCAGATGAGGCGATCCATCGGTCGGGCGCGCTCCATATCCTCCAGCACGGCGCGAATCGCCTGTTCCTGATCGGGCGTCTCCTCGAACCCGAAGCCGGCGGATATTTCATGATCGAACGCGCCTTCCGCCGAAAAGGCATACCCCCGGGCGGCGCTCCGCTCCGAATACAGCCGCACCAGATCGCGAGCGATCCCCTGGAGCGATTTCTTGACGTTGTTCTTCGTCTTGTTCCACCGGTTCCCGCCCAACCTGTCGAGCGGCGGCGCCACTCCCCCTCCGCGATATTTGTGAATGCGCTCGACGTCGTCCATCGGGACGTAGAGCTTGTCGCCCCCCGCATACTGGAGGGTGAGAAATTCGTTCTCCCCGTCGCGGTGCTCGATGACGCGCGTGCCCATGTAGCGGCCGACGCCGTGCTCCACGTGCACCACGAGGTCGTTTTCGCTCAAATCCTTGAACCCCTCGCCGGGCTTCGACCGGGGGAGACGGCGCGAATCCCGCCCCAAAGCGCCGACGAGCAGGTCCTGCGCGCGAAAGAACACCCTGCGCTCATCGGGCAGCCGGAAGCCGGCGCCGAGTTTCCCCTCCGCCAGAACGACGTCGTGACGCCCATCCATGAGCGAGGCCCCTCGGGGCAAAATTTCCACGCCCACCTCATGCTCGCGCAAAAGCGCCTGTATCCTGAGCGCGAGGGTCTTCTCCTCCGCCACGATGACGACGCTTTCATCACCCCGCCGCCACGAGCGCAGTTGACCGACGAACGCCTCCACCCGCCCCCGGAAAGGGTTGATGTTTTCCGCGCGCAAGGCCCCGAAACCCGCTTCGGCATCTTCGGCGTCGAGCCCCAGCGAATGGAACTCCAGACGCGGCCAGATGGAGAGTTCCTCGCGAATTTCCCCGGGCGCGAGCCACAAACGCTCGGGCGCGAAGGAAACGAGACCCCTCTCGGGCGCGAGACGCGCCTCCTCGTTCACTTCGCCCCACAGCTTCCCGATCGCTTCGTCGAGGTTTCCCGCTTCGTTCACAATCCAGAGCGCGCTCCCGGGCGACACGTCGAACAAGGTCGTCATGTCGGACAAGAACATGGGCGCGAGCCCCTCCATCCCCGAAAAATGCCCGTCCGCATCGAGGTATTCGAGAAGGCGCTCGACCCGCTCGCTCGTTTCCGGCGTATCGGCTTCCAAAAGGGCGCGGCGGCCCCTCTCCACCTCCTCGGGCGAGAGAACAATCTCTCTCGATGGAAAAACGTCCGCACTTTGCAAGGTGTTCAGATTTCGCTGCGTCTGGGGATGGAAGTATCGCAGGGAATCGATTTCGTCCCCGCGAAGCTCCAGGCGCGTCGGGTATGCGTTCTGGGGGGAGAAAAAGTCCAGAATACCGCCCCTTACGGTATATTCTCCGGGGGATTCGACCACCGACCGCCTTTGGTACATCAACGATTCGAGCGAGCCGATGAACGGGTCGCGCTCGATCTCCATCCCTTCGCGCAAGTGAATCACAGCGGCGCCCAAACGCTCGGGCGGAGGCACCCTCGTCCCCATGGCCGATACGCTCGTCAGTACGACGCCTCGTCCTCCGTCGCGCAAAAACCGCAGCGCGGACATCCTCTCGCCGACAATTTCACTCGATGGAGACAACCGGGAGAAGGGATACACGTCCCATGCCGGGAAACCCAGGACCGGCGCATTTCGCTCCCCCGAGGCGCCGAGGAACAGCTTCATGTTCGCTTTGATCACTTCGAGGCGTCGCTGCTCCTCCTCGACGTAAACGACGGGTCCGGGGTGTTCGCGCGCAATCCTGGCCAGCCACCAGGCGACCGACGCATCGTTCGCGCCGCGCAAGTGAACCCGCCTGACCCCGTCGAGACCCCGAAGCGATAAAAAGGATTCATTCATGATGTGAAATTTCTGGTTTCTGCTCGATGCGCATGAGGCGATGCAATGAGTCGGAGCGTCACGTACGGCATGTAAACTTTCAGATAAACCCTTAATTCAAAGAATTCCTGGTAAGGACGAAATCCCTGAGCACGTTGGAAGTATTTTGGGGCAACGCGACCTCCGCACCGTTCAAGGATACCTGAGTTCCCGCCACGTTGCCCACCGTAAGGGCGAATTTTTCCGACGCCTTCCAATCTTTCTCGTTGCCCGCCAGCAAAAGGAGTTCTTCCGTATTTTTCGCATCGACCACGATTCGAAGCCACGTGTCTTCCGCCGCAAAAATCCTGAGTGTCATGGGGGGCTCCCCGGGAGTCGCCGGTGCCGGAGCCTCGGAGGGCTGTTCCTCCTGGGGCGTGTCTTGAGCCTGCGGCGCCGTGTTGAGGGCGACTTTCTGCTCGGCCGGAGGGTTCGCCTGAGCCGGCGGGGTTCCCGAAACCGGTGGATTCTCCGGAGGCGATGGGTTCTCACGAACCGGGGGAGTCTCCTGAAGCTGGACGCTCGCTTGAACCGGTGGACTTTCCTGCGCCCGGGCCGGTGGGTCCTCTTGATCGGCAGGAGTCTGTTCAGCCACAGAATTCTCCTGGACCGGGAGACCATCTTGAGCCGGAGAAGGTTTTTCCCCCTCCCCTGAAACCGGAGACTCCTTCAGGTTCACGGCCTCGACGGGAGAGCGCTCCTGCCCGGAAGCCTCCTTCTCGATAACGGCGGTTTCTTTCCCTGTTCCATTTTCATCCTTTGCTTTTTCATTGAGGCCGGGGATCTTCTCCGCCACGGGCGCAACAGCGGTCTTGATTCTGCCCACAATCGATTCAACCGGAACAAGCTGCTCCGTCCTCCCTTTCATGAACCAGAGGAGCCCCCCGCCGGCGAGCAGAAAAATCAACACGAAAGCAAAGGTGGCGACGGATGAGAATCGATTCACCCGGGAAGCGGGGCTGTAGAAGGTTCGGGTCTCGGTCTCCAGCCCAAATCCCTCCAATGGAACCTCGCCCGCCATTTCACGCTTATAGCTCGCGGCGACGGACTGGCAGTCCACCTCCACCGCATCCGCAAAAGCGCGAACGAAGCCCAGACCGACCGGTCCGGTCGGCAATTTATCGAAATCGCCGTTTTCAATACTTTCCAGATAGTATGTTCGGATTCGGGTGTGCTCGGAGATCGCGCGGAGAGGTACGCCTTTTTTCTCACGCGCAGATCGCAAGAAGGGCCCTACGCCGTCTTTTTGGATTCGCGCCATCAGTGTCGGGTCGAGATTCTCCATCCTGCGCCCCATTTCGCCAAAATATTACAAAAACGACCCGAATTATGCGGATCGAGTCTATTTCATAACCGGGTCGAAAGTCAATGTTTGAAAAGCGGGAACCGCCTCTTTCCGGGCGGATACCACCTTTGAGTGAAACAGCAGGCAATCTTTGCGAAAAATTTACGAAATCATGCTGAGAATCAGGGGCGTTACATGGCAGATGCTCGGATTCACGGCATCCGACAGCAAGGTGTCCGCACCCTTCCCGTAGAACAATATGGGTACGGGATTTCTGGTGTGCGCGGAGGTTTCCATATCCTCCACGTTGCCGTGGTCGCTGCTCAGAACGAACGTATCCTCGGCCGGGTCGACGTGCCGGAGCGCGGCCTGCAGGAAGCGGTTCAAGCCCGCCAGAACCTCAAATGCCTCCTCCTCGGTTCCGCGGTGTCCGACGTGATCGGTCTGAAAAAACTCATAGACCAGCAAATCCTTGGTTCGCGCCAGCTTTCCGAGGCGTTCGCCCGCCTCCTCGGGGTCCAACGTCGCGACATCATGGCCTTGCTCGACGATAATCTTGTTCGTGTAGTCGCGGTAAACGGCCCTTCCCTTGATGAGATCCTCGAGGCGGTTCAGCCGCATTCCCGCGCTCTCGGCCATCACCGTGGTCACCGAGCGGATGCGGTTTCTGCGGCGCATGAAAAAACGAGGCGTATACGTGTTGGCGAACCCGACGGCCGCACCTCTCTCGCGTGCGCGCCGCAAGAGTCCGTTTTGGCAGATGATGCGGCGTAGTTGCGTATTCGGAAGGGCCTGGACGTGCCTGCCCACCGCCTTGGGCGCGTTCACGCCCGTGAACAAGGCCGTGCCGCCCGTTGCGCTCTGGGGGATACCCTCGACGCCGAGGCAGGCGTCCGCCTCGATGAGGCGGAAACCCGGCGCCGCGTTTCCACATAAAAGCCCCAGCGGGGGTTCCCTCACGCGGGAGAGTGGATTTCCCGGCGCAGGCGGGGCGATTCCCAGGCCGTCCACGAACACGAAAAGAACGGACATGCTACAGCGTTCTTCCGGCGGCCTCTGCGAAAACCTTGAGTTCCTCGACGAGGGCGGCGAACTTCTCGGGTTTGAGCGACTGCGGTCCGTCGCTCATCGCCCTCTCGGGTTCGGGGTGCATCTCCAGCATCAGGCCGTCCGCCCCGACGGCCACGGCCGCCTTCGCCAGGGGCGCGACGAACCGCCAGGCGCCCGCCGCGTGGCTCGGGTCCACCACGACCGGCAAATGCGTCTGCTCCTTGAGCACCGGCACGGCGCTGATGTCCAGCGTGTTGCGCGTGGCCGTCTCGAAGGTGCGTATCCCCCGCTCGCACAGCACGACGTTCGGGTTCCCCTGGCTCATGATGTATTCGGCCGACATCAGGAACTCCTCAATCGTCGTGGACATGCCGCGCTTCAGGAAAATGGTCTTGTTCGTCTTGCCGACTTTTTTCAGCAACGAGAAGTTCTGCACGTTGCGCGCGCCGATTTGCAGCACGTCCGCATATTCACAGCACACGTCGATGTCTTCGGAGTCCATGACCTCCGTCTGGATGGGAAGGCCCGTCTTTTCGCGCGCCTCGGCGAGGAGTGCGAGCCCCTCTTCCGCCATGCCCTGGAAACTGTACGGCGAGGTGCGCGGCTTGTAGGCGCCGCCCCTTAAGACGTGGCCGCCGCCCTCCTTTACCACTTCGGCGGATTCCATGATCTGCTCCCTGCTCTCCACCGAGCACGGCCCGCCGACGATGATGAGTTGATCTCCGCCGATTTCCACTCCCTCGCCCATCGGCAACTGGCTGCGCTCGGGCCTTCCCTCCGCGCTCGCCAGTTTGAAGGGCTTGAGAATGGGCATCGCGCTTTCCACCCCATTCAACGAAACAAGTGATTCCAGCATGTATTTCCCCCGTTCATCCCCGATGGCCCCGATCACCGTACGCTCCACCCCTTTGATGACGTGCTCCTTGTAGCCGAGTTCGTTGATCCTGCCGATGGCGTTCTGGATTTCCTCATCCGTCGCGCCTTGTTTCATCACGATAATCAAGATAAATCTCCTTTTCCCTCTTGAAATTTTCAGCGCAAGCTTCAAAAAAAATCGCCGTGAGGCTTCCCACGGCGAGTGTTTCTCGATTGTCCGTGGCGGCCGGGCTGTCCGCCCGCCGCCGTTTGTTTGCTACATCACGGCGCGCGGACGGACGGGGATAAAGCCGAAAAAGCGATATCCGCCAAAATATCTTGTCGTCGTCCGCATTCTGCTTGCCTCTGGATTTTCAAAAAAAGTTTTATTCCCCTGAAAAACAAGGCCGTAAAATAATCCTGCCAAGCCGGGGAGTCAACCCCCGGCACCGGAATTTCAGATTATTTCTGTTTTACCGATACCTCGGTGAGTCTACGCCGCTCTTTCCCGGACGGCCTGAGCAGCCTGCCCCCCAGGACCACGTGCGTCGCCTCGAGCATCCGCCTCCCCGTGCGCCGCGCCCCCATGCTGTCCTCGAATACGAACCGGCCTTCCTTCACCCGGAACACGGCGACGTCGCCTCTCGCGCCTTTTTGGAGCGTCCCCACTTTCCCCTTGAGGCCGATCCACTCGGCGGCCGTCTGCGTGCTGAGCCGCACCACTTCGGCGAGAGGGAGTCCTAAGGCCAGAAACTTGCTCATGAGACTGGGAAAATCATACACCGGGCCGTGGATGCAGTGCGTATGGAGGTCGGTGCTCAGGTTTCCGGGCATCAGACCCTGGGCCATGGCCCGCTCCATGATCTCGAAACTGAAGCTCGATCGCCCGTGCGCCACGTCGAGCAGCACGCCCGAATCCCGCGCCTCCCACACCGCGCGGCGCACCCGGCCCCGCCTGTCGAGTATGTTCTCGCTGCGGCCGTGAAACGCGTGCGTGAGCACGTCGCCTGGGCGGAGACGCTTCAGGATGCTCGGCAATGAAGAGGGCGTGTCGCCCACGTGCACCATAAGGGGCACTTTCAGAGACTCCGCCGCTTCGAGCGCCGCGTCCAGGGGTTTCGTGCCGCTTCGCTCCACCACGTTCTTGCTTAAGCGCACCTTCATCCCGATCAAGTATTTCCGGTGCTTCCGGTAGCAATCCACCGCCCTGTCCACGCGCAGCGCGCGCATGTCGATGTTCTCGCCCAGACCGTCTATCAACAACCCGCCTTCAGAGATGTTCAAGTAAGCGCGCACCGTCGGGCGCGCCTTCTCCAGGAACCATTCCTGGAAACCCGGGTACGTCTGCGCGCCGGCGCTTCCGGTGTCCACCGCCGTCGTCACCCCGCGCGAGAGCATGGCCGCTTCCAGATTCACGCCGTAGTGCGTAAAACCCTCATAAAAATGGCAGTGGAGGTCGACCAGGCCGGGGGTGACGATTTTCCCCCGCGCGTTCAGCGTCTGTCTGCCATTCGGCTCGATGTGGGGAGCGACCTGCCGCACGCGGCCGCGCGCGATCTCAACGTCCATCGTCCCCTCCAGACCCTGTGAGGGGTCTATGACGTATCCGCCGCGTATGACGAGGTCCATGCGCAAAACTCCTCCATCGAAACGGGGCGCACGTCGAGAGGTTCGGCGAACGCCTAAGCGAACTAAATTGGATCCGGGACATTATTCCCCCGTAAGCGTTGAGGCGCAATCGCTGCGAGAGGGATGAAATGCCTCTCGTGTAAATCAATGCAAAATTGACAAAGCGAAAGCGTGAAATTATATTGCGAATACCCATGGACAAGGAGAAACGAGATGGGTCGGAACGTCGCGAAAAATCTGGAAGATGTCGCGGACCACGAGGAAACCGGAGAGTTCGAAGACGCCGTCGACGCCGAAATGGCCGAGAAAATCCTGAGAGATATCGAAAAAGGGCGTGAGAAACTCGTATCGGGACAAGAATTAACCGAGACCCTTGATCGCATCACCGAGTAGTGAATCCGTCCGAAATTCGGTATACGGACAGGGCGATACATGCCCTCGAAAAACTCCCGACCAAAAAACTGAAGCGACAGATAAGGAACAGGATTGACAGATTGGCGGATAGCGAGACGCATGGAGGGACGAGAGTTCGCGGGATTTCGAGGGATGTATACAGGATACGTTCGGGGGATTACCGGATTTTGTATGCTCTTGAGGGCGGCTCTATAATCACCATTCTCGACATCGGGCACCGTAAAGACATCTACCGTTAGTGCATATATTTAATGGAATTGTTTCAATTTTGCCTCATAACTTATTGATTGGACAATTTTTATAAGGTTTTTATCAACTTGCCTATCGCATTCCCATCTAAAATCAAACCGCTGGAGCCATGAAATGAGCCTGCAAACGGAAACCACGCTGCAATTCGACCTCGACGAAACCCAGAAGATGCTCCGACAGACGGTGCGCGAACTCTCGGAGCGCTACATCGCCCCGCGGGCCGCCGACATCGACGAGAACGAGGAATACCCCGAGGACATCTACCAGTTGCAAAAGGAATACGGCCTGCTCGGCATCTTCTTCCCCGAAGAATACGGGGGCGGCGGCATGGGCTTTCTGGGCGGGTGCGTCGCCATCGAGGAGATCGCGCGCGTCTGCTCGAATTCGCCGCTGTTCATCGTGCTCAACATGCTCTCGAGCCGCGTCATCGACTTAAGCGGCACGCAGGAGCAGAAAGACCACTACATGACGGGCCTCGCGAAAGGCGAACTCAGGGGCTCCTACGCGCTCACCGAACCCCACGCGGGTTCAGACGCCGGCAACATCCGCACGCGCGCCGTCAAGGAGGGTGATGAGTGGGTCATCAACGGCACGAAGTGCTTCTGCACGGGGCCTGACAAGGCGGACTTCATCACCGTCGCAGCCAAGACCGACCCCCACGCGGGCACGCGCGGGATCACCTACTACATCGTGCCCACCGACGCGCCGGGCTTCAGCATCGCCAAGCACGAGCGCAAGATGGGGATGCGGGGGGTCGCCACCTGCATGCTCAACTTGGACAACGTGGCCGTCCCGCTCGAGAACCAGGTGGGCGAGTTGAACGCGGGCTTCAAGACCGCGATGGTAGGCTTCAACCAGATGCGGCCGGCCATCGGCTCGCGCGCGGTGGGTCTCGCGCAGGGGTGTCTCGACTACGCGGCCAATTACGCCAAGGAGCGCGAGGCGTTCGGCAAGCCCATCGCGCAGCACCAGGCGGTGCAGTTCATGCTCGCCGACATGTTCATGGACATCGAGGCGGCGCGGCTGCTCGTCTACCGCGCGGCGGCGATGGTGGACGCCGGCCGGATCGGCAAGGAGAACGCCAGGTATTTCTCGACGGCCAAGACCTACGCGGCCGACATGGCGATGAAGTGCGCGATAGACAGCATCCAGGTCCTCGGCGGGGCGGGCTACATGAAGGACCACCCGCTCGAGCGGTTCATGCGCGACGCCAAGCAAATCCAGATCGTCGAGGGAACGAGCCAGATACAGCGGATGATCATCGCCCGGAACCTGCTCGGCCTCTAGGGGCAATCCGGGGGTGACGGGAAAGGTGGATACCGGGGGAGCGTTCGAACTTGACGAATCCCAGCGGATGCTGGCCGAGACGGTGTATGAACTGAGCCGACGCCACATTGCGCCGCGCGCCGCTGCGGTCGACGAGAACAACGAATACCCTGAAGACATCTTTCAGCTCTTGAAATCCCACGATCTGCTCGGCCTCTACGTTCCCGAAGCCTATGGTGGAGCGGGTCTGGGAATACTCGAAACCTGTGTCGCCATCGAGCAGATGGCGCGCTTTTGCTCGAACTCCCCTCTTTTCTTCTCCGTCCACCTGCTCGCCACGCGGCCCGTCGCCATCGGCGGAAGCGAGGAACAGAAAAAAACCTATCTCGGAGGCGTCGCCCGGGGCGATTTGCGGCCCGCCTTCTCGCTCACCGAGCCGCACGCGGGTTCCGACGCCGCGAACATATCGACAAGGGCGGTCCGGGACGGCGATTCGTGGGTCATCAACGGCCAGAAATGCTACTGCACGGGTTCGAGCGTCGCGGATTTCATCACCGTGGCGGCGAAGACCGAACCCGAATTGGGGGCGAAGGGCATATCGTTCTTCATCGTTCCCAGGGGAGAGTTCCGCGTGGGGCGTCATGAGCGGAAGAAGGGATGCGGGGCATTCCGACCTGTGAGGTGTTCCTGGAAGATGCGCGCGTGCCATATGAGAACATGATCGGCGAGCGCGGCCTCGGCTTCAAGACGGCCATGCTCGGCTTCAACCAGGCGCGGCCCGTCATCGGCGCGCGCGGCGTGGGTCTGGCGCAGGGGTGTCTCGATTACACCTCGAACTACGCCAGGGAGCGCGAGGCCTTCGGCAAACCCATCGCGCAGCACCAGGCGGTGCAGTTCATGCTCGCCGACATGTTCATGGAAACCGAGGCGGCCCGTCTGCTCGTTTACCGCGCCGCCTCGATGGTGGATAATGGCCGCTACCGGAAAGAACACGTGCATTTCATCTGCGCCGCGAAATGCTACGCCACCGACGCCGCCATGAAGGCCGCCGTGGACGGGGTTCAGGTGCTCGGCGGCGCGGGTTACATGAAAGACCATCCGCTCGAGCGGTTCATGAGGGACGCGAAGCAGTTGCAGATCATCGAGGGAACCAACCAGATACAGCGCATGGTCATCGCCCAGAATTTATTGAGTTTGTAGTCCAACATCCCCATTACGGAGATTCGAGATGAGCCAGACGATTGAAATCTTACAACCCACCTCCTTCGTCCGCGCGGGCGACCACCCCCTGGCGGAGCGTCCCGAAGACCTGGGGGGTCTCAAAGTCGGTTTTTTCCACAACAACAAGCCCAACGCCGACGTCCTGCTCGAGCGGATCGAAGAGCTGTTCGCGCAAGAAGACGAGACGCTGCACGTCGTCCGTTGGGGGAAGCCGAACCCCACCCTGCCCGAGGATCGCCTCGAGGAATTCCTCGAACAGGTGGACGTCGCCGTCTGCGCGGTGGGCGACTGAGGGAGCTGCACGTCATGGAGTATCCATGACTCGGTGGAGATGGAAAAAGCGGGCGTTCCGACGGCCACGTTCTGCTCGAGTGAATTTTCGGCCCTGGGCGCGAACGAGAGAACGGCGCTGGGAATGCCCGGCCTCCCGATAGTCGTCGTGGCGCATCCGGTCGGCGGCATCGCGCCCGAACAAGCGCGCGCCCTGGGCGACGGCGCGGTGGAGGAGGTGCGGCGCATCCTCACGAGCGATGCGGAGTCGCTCAGACAAGAATACCGCGAGCGCGAATACGTCCCGCCACGCAAGACCGTGCGCCACAAGGCGCTCTTCGCATAGGCGGGCTTCGATGTGAACGACCACTCCCAGGAAAATCTGATGTTCGAGAGCGAGCGCGTGAAGGTGCGCGACACGCCCGAGGCGATGGCGCGCCTCCTGGAAGCGAGAGGCTGGGGCGACGGCCTGCCCGTCGTTCCCCCCACGCCCGAGCGCGTCGCCCGGATGTTGGAGGGCGCAGGCCTCGCGTCCGATGCGGAAATCGGCCTCATGCCGCCTCGCCAGGGCGTCATCACGGTGGAAGTTCTCGCCGTGAACGCCGTGATGGCCGGCTGCCATCCTTCGTACATGCCCGTTCTGGAGGCGGCTGCCCGGGCGGTGCTCGAACCCGAATTCTCGCTCCACGCGATTCAGGCGACGACCCATCCGGTGGCGCCCCTCATCATCGTCAACGGCCCCATCGTCGAGGAAATCGGTCTCAACGCCGAGTACGGGTGCTTCGCCCCCGGCAACCGGGCGAACGCGACGATCGGCCGCGCGATGCGCCTGACGCTCCTGAACGTGGGCGGCGCGAGCCCCGGCGTCCTGGACCGCGCCACGCAAGGCTCGCCCGCGAAATACGCGTTCTGCATCGCCGAGAACGAGTCGGCCTCCCCGTGGGAGCCGCTGCACGTCGAGCGCGGCCTTTCTCCCGATGAGAGCGCCGTGACGCTCGTGGGCTGCGAGGGACCCCACAACATCAACGACCACGTGAGCCACACGGCGGAGGGGATTCTCGCCACCGCCGCCGATACGATGTCCATCATGGGGAGCAACAACTTCTATCTGCGCGGAGAACCGGTTCTCGCCTTGGGCCCCGAGCACGCGGCGACCATCGCGGGAGACGGCCTCACGAAAGCGGACGTGAAGGGGAGGATTTTCGAACTCGCCCGTAAGCCCGTGCGCCAGCTAAAGCGCGGCGCCATGTGGGGGATGCAGACATGGGGCGAGGAAATAGCCGAACACGAAGACGACGATGATTTCGAGCTCCCGCTTCTGGACGAGCCGAACGATTTGCTCCTCATCGTGGCGGGCGGCGCCGGCAAGCATTCGTGCTACATGCCCACCTTCGGCCCCACGCGCTCCGTCACGCGGAAGATCGATATTGGTGGTTGAGGGAGGTTTTGGATACGCGAAACCGATGTCTGCTCTTGTCCCGAAGCCTACGAAGCAGGGGTAGGCGGCGGCAAGAGGGCTTTCGCCTGTTCGACGACGGATTCCAGAAAGCTCCGGTCGGGAGAAACGCACGACAGCACCCTCAGACCGAGGAACAGACTGAGTAGAGATTTCGCCGTTTGCTCCGGAGCAACTTCGGGGCAAATCTCCCCATGCGCCTGCCCCCGCTCGATAGAAGCGAAAAAGAACTTCGACATGCCGGCGAAAGCGTCGGCAATGAAAGAAGCCACCCCCTCGTCGTGCGCCCCAAGCTCCAGGGCGGCGTTGACTTCGAGACAGCCGTTTTGCAAACCATCCTCCACCGCGACGGAGGCGGCGGTTTCGAAAACGGCCAGCACCGCCTCGCGTGGCGAGGGATGCTTTTCGAGTTCCTCGATGGGAGCTTTGCGATAGAGCTGGTCGTAATGGTGGAGCGCCTGGACGAACATCTCACGCTTATCGCCGAATGCGTGGTATAAACTGCCTCGAAAGAGACCCGTCGCCACCTCGAGATCTCTGATCGATGTCGCAGAATAGCCGTGACACCAAAATCGCCCCATGACTTTCGCTAGAACTTCGCTTATCTCGTACTTTGGCATTTTCCCCACGGGTCCTCTCCTCGTCCGCTCGGTGAAACATGCAATTCATTCGCATGCCACACTGCGGTTTGGTGGTTCCAGTCATGATTTTCAGTCAGAATCTACCACACGAAAAATCCGATTTCACGAAAAATCGCACTCTCTCGGGGCCACTAAAAAAGCCCCCTGACAAGGGGGGTGGGGGTTCGACGAGGGGAGTTGGGGAGTTCGGAGTGAATCATGCTTCACTCGCTCTCCTCGACTTGAAAAGCATCCCCCTTGCCACTCTCGCCTTGAAAGGCATCCCCGCCCTGTCCCCCCTTCTCAGGGTTGTTAAAAAAAGCCCCTCCGCCCCGAGCAGTGCCGCCGTTCGCCTCACCCTGAGTAGCGGCGAAGCCGCGTATCGAAGGGGCCTGTCCTGAGCCTGTCGAAGGGCGAAGTTCGCGCCCGCCGGAGAGATGCACCCCATCCTTCGATACGGCGCTTGCGCGCCTACTCAGGATGAGGACATCAGGCCTTCTGCGAAGCCCGCTGCCGTAACCGGATTTTTCAACAAGCCCTTTTCAGGGAGGCAAAGGCGGCTCCCCCGGCGGGGGGTTTTTCAACAACCCCGTTCGCGTTGCCTCGTGTTCGGCCCCGTGCTAGATTTCCGTTTCCGGGGAAGATGACCATTCTTTTCTGATGAGATGCGGGAGGGAGAACCCAATGGCGAAACAACAGATCAACTCCGACAAGGTGAAACCGGTCGCCGCTTATTCCACCGGCTGGAAGGTATCGAACGGACATCTCATCATGCTGGCGGGCCAAGTGGCGGTCGACGTGGATGGGAACACCGTCGGGGGAGACGACATCAGGGGCCAGACCCGGCAGGTGTACGAGAACATCAAGGCCGCGCTCGAAGCGGCGGGCGCCGGGATGGCGGACATCATCCGCCTGACCGTCTATATCACCGACTCTGCGAATGTCCCGGGATGCATGGAGGTGCGGCAGACCTACTTCAACGAGCCGTACCCGGCGAGCACGCTCCTGGTCGTGAGCGGCCTGGCGAAACCCGAGTGGATCATCGAGATCGACGCGATCGCCTTCGTGGAAGACTAGATGCGATGAGCAGCCGCAAGTCGATCACCGAGACGCTCGTACTCGTCAAAGGAGGCGGCGACCTCGCCACCGGCGTGTCGCACCGCCTGCACCGCGCGGGTTTTCCGGTCGCGATCACCGAAATCGAAAACCCCACGATGGTGAGGCGCACCGTCTCGTTCGCCGAGTGTCTGTATGCGGATGAGTGGAGAGTGGAGGGCCTGATCTCCGCCCGGGCGGACGGCAAGACACCAGCGGAGAAAGCACAGAGAGCGCGCGCCATTCTGGAGGCGGGTTCGATTCCGGTAATGGTGGACCCGCAAGCCGAGGTGATCGATCACCTCCGGCCCGCCGTCGTGGTCGATGCGATTCTCGCGAAGCGAAACCTCGGCACGCGCATCGACGACGCGGAGGTCGTCGTCGGCCTCGGGCCGGGCTTCACGGCGGGCGTCGATTGCCACGCCGTGGTCGAGACCTCCCGGGGACACGATCTGGGAAGGGTCATACTGGAAGGCGGCGCGAAACCGAACACCGGCGTTCCGGGCCCCATCGGCGGCTACACCACCGAACGGCTGCTGCGTGCGCCCAAAGCAGGCGTATTCACCTCCATCGCCGGGATAGGCGACATGGTGCGGGCGGGAGAGGCCGTCGCCCGCGTGGACGGCGCGGAAGTGACCTCCGCCATCGACGGCGTTTTACGGGGGCTGCTGAGAGACGGCATCGAGGTGCCTGCCGGCTTCAAGGTGGGCGACGTCGACCCGAGGGCCGAGCCCGCCCATTGCCATACGATATCGGATAAATCGCGCGCCATCGGAGGTGGCGCGCTCGAGGCCATCATGATGTTTCTGTTCGGCGTTTCAGCCATGGAGTATGCGAATTGACTACCGAAATCTTGACCGAAACGGTGAAAAACGGAACCTACCGGATCGGGCGCAGCGAAATCCCCATCAACGAGACGAACGGGAACTCCTTCGTTCCCCCGGCGCAATTCTATCTGGCGGCGGGAGACGCGCTCGAGCGCATCGCATGGGCGGTGAGCAGGAACCTCCCCGCTCTCCTCGTCGGGGAGACCGGCGTCGGCAAGACTCTCTCGGTGCGCCACCTCGCCCACATGACGAACAACGGCTTCCGGCGCGTGAACCTGAACGGCATGACCACGGTCGACGAGTTCGTGGGCAAGCTGATGATCAACGAACAGGGCACCTACTGGGTGAACGGCATTCTGGTCGACGCCATGCAGTCGGGCGACTGGCTGCTCATCGACGAGATCAACGCGTGCCTGCCCGAAATCGCCTTTTGCCTGCACAGCCTGCTCGACGACGACCGCATGATCGTCTTGTCGGAATACGACGGCCGCATCGTCAAGCCGCATCCGAACTTCAGGCTTTTCGCCAGCATGAACCCGCACGAGGACCGCAGATACGGCGGCACCAAGCCCCTGAACGAGGCGCTTCTGGACCGCTTCCCGGTTACCGTGAAGATGGACTACCTGCCGTTCGACGCGGAAGTCGAGGTCATCATGCAGCAGAGCGGCAACAATGATGAAGAGCTCATCAAGCGCATGGTGCGCGTGGGCCACGACGTGCGCGAGGCCATGCAGAACGAAAAGGTGTTCTGCACGTTCAGCACCCGGCGCCTCATCGACTGGGCGCGCATGGCGGCGCAGTTCGACCCCATGGAAGCCGCCGTCTCGACCATCTTCAGCAAGGTCAACTCTTTCGACGCCAAAGTGCTCGAGGACATCGTAGACAACCACTTCTAGCCGGGGGATGAGGCATGGAACGCCGACGCGCCCGTCTCGAAGCGCTCGCGCAGGTAACCGCGCACGATTACGACCTCGCCTTGAACTTCGGCCCCAAGGCGAAGAACGGCGAAGACGCCATTCACGTCGAAGACCCCGAACAAACCCTGGCGCGCCTGGGCGGCGGTCTGAACGACGAGCATGTCTTGAGATTCCAAAAGGGCATGACGCTCATCGAGGTGGCCCACAAGATCCACGGCACGTTCCGCTGGGCGGGGCGCGCCGCGCTCGCCAACCGCGAGAGGCCGGGCCTTTTCCATATATGGCATACGCTCGAGGACGCGCGGTGCGAAAACCGCCTCGCGGAATCGTTGCCCGGCACCAAGAAGAATTTCCGCGCCTTCATCCTCCCGGCCATCGAGGCGGCCGAACGCAACCAGATGAGCGGGCAACTCCCCTTGTTTCTCCAGATCCAGTGGGGGATCTACCTCGCCGGGATCGGGCAAACGCCCGGCGTCCCCTCTTCCAGGCCCGGAGACTTGCCGGCGGCCTGGTTCGATTCCGCCGTCGTCCAGATTTTTCACAGGCTCATCCCGCTGGTAGACCGCGCCTGCGCCGCCGATGACCCCAAAACCGCCTTCGATTGCGCCAACGAGATTTACGACGCCATCCAGCGCTATCTCACCGAAGAACAACTCTCCCGGATGAGCGAGGATCAGGATTTATCGGAAATCCCCGAGGAAATTCTCCAGAAGATCGAGAGCCAGAACCTGGAGGGCGACGACGACGAAGCGCTCGAGATGCTCCACCCCGAAGCGGCCGAGGAAATCGACGAGGAAGACGTGGGCGAGCAGGTCGAACTGAGTCCCGAGGAACTCGCGGCGCTCGGGCACTGGGCCGCCCCCTGGTTCGAACTCGAAGGGAACAAGAAGGAAATCCACCCCACCGCCGAACATCCCGATGAGCGCACCATCGTGTTGCCGCCCGAGGGCAAGGCCGAAGAATACGCGGCAGTCATCGACAATGCGGGCAGCCAGATCAAGGTGCTGGTGTGGAAGCTCATGCAGATCATCCAGGAGAGAACCTACACACGCTACAGCGGCTCGCACCGCTCGGGCAAGCTGAACCTCCCGAAATTGTGGAAACAGCGGCTGGGGAAATTCCATCTCTTCCACCGAAGAGAAGAGCCTGAGAAGCTCGACGTGTGCTTCACGCTGCTCGTGGACGAGAGCGGCAGCATGAACCGAGAATCGAAGTACATGGCCGCCAGGGAGGCGACCATATTCTTCGCCGAAGCCCTCGACCGCCTCGACGTGCCCTTCGAGGTCATCGGCTATTCCACCGAGAGTTCGGAAGCCGCCATGGCGGCGGCTCTGGGCCACATCCCCGCGTTCAAGTTCCGCCACATCCGGCACTCGCCGCTGCAGCACCGCATCTACAAGGGTTTCGAGGATCACTTCGCCCAGGTCAAGAACAGGCTCGTCAACATATACCCGCGCTTCAACAACTGGGACGAAGAGCACCTGCTCTTCGCCTACCGCAGGCTCATCCAGCGGCCCGAGGAGGAGAAAATCATCATCATCACCTCCGACGGCCAGCCCAACGGGGATGCGACCCACCTCGTGAACACGGTGAACCGGCTCCAGAAGCTCGGCGTCCGCGTCATCGGCGTCGGCGTGGTGGACCCGTTCGTCGAGCAGATCTACCCCAACCACATCGTGGTGCAGGACCTCACCCAGCTTTCCACCGAACTCGTGAACATCCTGAGGCGCGAGCTGCTCGGCGGCATGGAGAGCCGCAATTGGTAGCGGAAGACGACATTGTCCGCTCCCTCGGGGTCGGGCCTGGCCAGAGCGTCGCGGCGGTCGGCGGAGGCGGAAAAACGAGCCTGCTGACGGCCATCGCCAGGCAGTTTCATGCGCAAACCGGAAAACCTGCGATTCTCACGACGACAACAAAAATTTTCGCGCCGCTGCCCGAGGAAGGGCTCGGGCTCGCCCTGGGCGACGCCGCGACGCTCGCAAAGAACCTCCGCCCCTACATGGACGCATGCGGCGTCTCGTGGTTCGCACGCCGCCGCGAGGGGAAAGCCCCGATTCCGGGCCTGGAGAGCGAGCAACGCATGAAGCTGAGCGGTTTTACGCCTTCGGAAATTGCCCACTTCACGCTGGGTAATGCCCTCACGCTCATCGAGGCGGACGGGGCGAGAAGACTGCCCATCAAGGCCCCGGGTCGCGATGAGCCCGTACTGCCCGAAAATCTCGACGCCGTGCTGGGCGTCGTGGGGCTGGACGCGCTGGGCGCGCCCTTGAATCAGACGCACGTCTTTCGTCCCGAGGCGCTTTCGCACATTTGCAGCCTGCAGATCGACGAGGAGATAACGGTCGAGGCCGTAGGAAAGCTGTGCGCACACCCTTTCGGTCTTTTTCACAAGGCGGAGGCCGGCGCGCGCAAGTGGATCGTCATCAACAAGGCGGATATGGAAACTTCGCTGGAAAAACTCGAAAAAACGGCCTATACTATATGGGAGTTGGCCGGAAAGCCTCATGGTCCGGCGGACGGCATCCTCTTCACATCTTGTATGAACAACGAATGTGAAGTATTCATGCGGATCGCACCGGATGCGTAGCGATCATCACTTCACGTAGGTGGAGCAAGGAATGAGCAAGGACGTATTCAAAGAGATGGCGAAGCTCAAGGGAGACGGCCAGAGCGGCGCGCTCGCCACCGTCGTGGCCCGCAAGGGGTCCGCGCCCATGAGCGGCGACGCGAAGATGCTCGTGCGCGAGGACGGCAGCACGGAGGGCACCGTCGGCGGCGGCTGCCTCGAGGCCGAAGTGTGGGAAACCGCGATGAGCGTATTGGAGACGGGCGAACCCGAAAAGCTCCGGTTCGACCTCACCCAGCAGGAAGCCGAAGACAGCGGCCACATCTGCGGCGGCGTGGTGGAAATACTCGTGGAGCCCTTCCAGGCGTTTCAGGAAGAGTTGCTCGACGAGATCAACCGCATCAGAAACCAGGGCGGCAGCGCTGCGCTGGCGACCATCGTTCAGCCGGGCGACCTCGACGTCCCGGCGCCTGAGGCCAGAAAGATGCTCTTCCGGCGCGACGGCAGCGCCGTAGGCGAGATTCCCGACTATTCAACGGAAATCTGGGCGGAGAGCACGCAAATCATCCGCAACGGCAGTCCCACCCTCATGCAGTTCAACAGGGACGCCGCGCGCGCGGGAGAAAAGCGTTCGACGCTCACGGACGCAACCGAAATTTTCGTCGAACCCATATCCGGCCAGCCGCTCGTCTATATTTTCGGCGGAGGGCACGTGTCGTTCTGCGTTGCGCAGGCGGCCTATCTCGCCGGCTTCCGGGTCTCGATAGTCGAGGATCGGCCCTCGTTCGCCAACAAGGAGCGCTTCCCGATGGCGGAGTCGTTCTATGTCGGCGAGTTCCCCGAAATCTTCGAGAAAATACCGGTCGACGAGTCCGACTATCTGGCCATCATCACACGGGGGCACTCGAACGACGAGGTCGTCCTCGAATGGGCCATGAAGACGGCCGCGCGCTACATCGGGATGATAGGCTCGAAAAGCAAGGTGCTGCTCACCTATCGCCACCTCCAGGACAAGGGCTACGCCAGGGGCGAACTCATCGAGCGCGTCCATGCGCCCATCGGCCTCGACATCGGCGCCGACACGCCGGGAGAGATCGGCGTCGCCATCGTCGCCGAACTCATCCGCCACCGCCGCAAGGGCGAGGCGCAGAGCGAGGGTACGGGCAGCAAAAGGGTTCAACTCAAAAGAAAATCCTAATATTTCTCGCCGCAACCGGCCCGTACGAGGGGGCCACATTTTTTCATACCCGGGACCCGAAGCGAGTGTTTTCCAGGGATCATGGGTTATCTCCGCAGACTCATCGGCGCAGCGACGGACTTTCTCATCCCTCCGAAATGCCTCTTGTGTTCGGCTTCCATGGAAATCGGCGACCCCCACGCGATATGCACGCCCTGCACGGAAGCCTTCGAGCGCTTTGAACCCCCCTGGTGCCCCAGGTGCGGAACTCCTTTTCACTCCCTGACCGCCCTCACCCATTCCCCGGCCCACGTCTGCGCGGATTGCCTAGAAAACGGGCATCACTACGACATGGCCCGCGCCATCGGTGCGTATGAGGACTCGCTGCGCGAAGCGGTCCACCTCTTCAAGTTCCAGGGATTCACGAAGCTCGCGCGCGAGTTCGCGCCCCATCTCGCCGGGCTCGCGGCGGCGGAATTCGGAATCGATGCAGACGCGCGCGACGTGGTGGTTACGCACGTGCCCATCGACCCCGCCCGCTGGAGGACGAGAGGCTTCGATCAGGCGATGCTGCTCGCCCTCATGACGGCGGAATGCCTGGGCATCCCCCACGCGGACTTACTCGAACGCGCGAAGGCGACCCGCTCGCAGACGGGCCTCACCGCCAGGGAGCGGCGCCGGAACATGCGGGGCGTATTCCGTGCTCGCTCAAACAAGGCGAGTCCGAAAATCGAAGCGGCCACCTGCATCCTCGTCGACGACGTCGTCACGACCGGCTCGACCGCCTCGGCCTGCGCCCGCGAACTCAAAAAAGCGGGCGCCGAAGCGGTGCACCTGCTTACCATATGCCGATCGTGAGGGGGAGGTGTGGGTTGCATACGTAGGAGCCGCTTCCAAAGGGCGGGAAAATCGAATTGATGAAAATTTCGATAAATTCACGGGGTTTTTCGATAAAAAAATCGCCGTAGTATAAGATAATATATCTTTTAATTTCAGTTGCTTACAGCCATCCGCGCCGCGAGGATAAGTGCATCAACCATACTGGAGGGGTCGGCGATACCTTGCCCGGCAATGGGGAATCCCGTCCCGTGTTCGACCGAGGTCCTGACGATGGGCAGACCCAGCGTCACGTTGACGCCGCGAACGTTCGCCTGTCCCTGGGAGTCGAAGCGAAAGCACATCAGCTTGCCCGGAATGTGCCCCTGATCGTGATACATCGCCACGACGCCGCTGTAGTAGCCGCCGCGCAATTTCCCGAAAATCGTGTCCGGAGGCTCGGGGCCGTGTGCGTCGACGCCCATATCCCTTAAATCCGCGACCGCGGGCGCGATTTCCTCCACTTCTTCTCTCCCGAACAAGCCGCCCTCGCCCGCGTGTGGGTTGAGACCCGCAACGCCGATTCTGGGCTTTTTTCTGTCCAGCAAGCGCAGGGCGTCCTCCAGAACACGCGCCACGTACACGATTCGCTTTCTCTTCACGCGCCGGAGCGCGACTCGCAAGGGACAATGGGTAGACAGGTGCGCGATGCGTATCTTGCGGTGCGCCAGCATCATGACGGGCCGCCCCCCGCCGCACAGGTCGGCGAGCATCTCGGTATGACCGGGGTAGTCGTATCCCCCGGCTTGTAAGGATTCCTTGTTGATCGGCGCGGTCGCTACGGCATCCACGAGGCCCGAGCGCGCCATCGAGACGGCCTTTTCGATGTATTGGCCCGCCGCCGCACCCAATTCGGGGATGACTTTTCCGAAAACGCGGTGTTCAGGAGCGACGCTATTGAGATCAATCACGGGCGTGGCAGCCGAGCTTTGGGGTTGCGCCAGTTTCGCCTCATCAGCTACCCGTGCCAGACACGCCGGAATCTTCATCCGCCGGGCGTGTTTCCTGAGCACGGCCATGTCGCCCACGATGAGGGGGGCGCATTTTCTCTGAACGCCCGCATCCAGGACGGCTTTCAGGCAAACCTCGGGCCCCACCCCCGCCGGGTCTCCCATGGTCATGGCGATTACGGGTCGTCGTTTCAACGCGGCTCCCTTTCTTTCTCAGCGCGCCATGTGCGGAAAACGCATCACGTCCGAACAAATCGAGCATATCACTTCCAGGAAGTTATCATATCCCCGCAGTTTCAATACGCACGATAATTTCGCCGGGAACTCTTGACTTGGGCGTTATGCGGCGCAGAAGATGGCCCCTCGACAGATAAGAATATGCAATTCTAATTCGAGAGGAAAATACTTGAGCGAGAAGGGCGCAAGCGCAAGCAAAACGGTCCGGAAACTTCACGAACTCGGCTTCACGCACGCTCTCATGATCCCGGACAGCGAAAGCCGTCTTCTATACAATGCGCTGGAAAACGATTCGGAAATCGACCTGATCACCCCCTGCCGGGAGGGAGAATCCGTCGCCATCGCAGCCGGGCTCTGGACGGGAGGCCTCAAGCCGTTGCTCGTGATTCAGAACACGGGGCTCATGGAGGCGGGAGACTCCCTGAGAGGCTGCGGCGCAGGACCCAGGGTGCCCTTGCGCATGATGGTCGGCTGGCGGGGATACGGCGGGGCGATGGCCGGAAAGATGCCGATCGATTCGGCCTATACCTTCACGGAGCCGCTGCTTCAGGCGTGGAGAATCCCGACCTGGCACCTCATGTCGGACGACGATCTGGGAACGATCGAGTTGATGGACCAGACGGCGGCGGAAACTTCGTACCCGGCGGCCGTCATCACCGGCTACGGGTTCAAACCTTGAAAGGCGGGACACCTTGATAGAGCGCATGGAACTGTTCCGGGCGGTTGCGGAGCGACGAACGAACGAGATCGTGGTGATGACGATGACGGCCACTCTACAGTGGCCGCTGGTCTCGGAAAGCGATCTCGATTTCGATTTTCTGGCCTTCGGCATGGGGCACGCCGCCGATTTCGGTCTGGGACTCGCCATCGCCCGGCCCGAGCGAAAAACCATCGTCTGGAAAGGCGACGGGGGGATACTGATGAGCTTGGGGTCGCTGGTGACGCTGGCCAGGTATGCGCCCGAAAACCTGGTCGTCTTTCTTCTTGAGAACAGGAGCTACGAGATGGTGGGCGGGCAGGAACTCCCCCCTCGGGCCGATTTCGTCGAACTGGCGCGTGCCTCGGGCTTCGAGGGCGGCGGCGCGACGGGAAAAGGCAAGGTGGAGCGCATTGATGCTCTCGACGTGTTTCATGACGCCCTGCCCCGGATACTCACCGAGGCGGGTCCTCATTTCATCGTATTGCCGGTGACGAACACGGAGAAACTCCCGCCGGTGAACCATTCGGACCATGCGGGGAGAATCCAGACTCTCAGAAAGGCCCTGAACGTATCATAGGGCATCACTTCTGGATCAATATCTTTTCCAGTTCATCGAGCGAGGTGATTTCCGCGTCGATTTCATGCGGGACGCGCTCTTTTTTCTGCCCGAAACGATTGACCCAGACGACGCGGTACCCGAAATACGAGGCGCCCGCGATATCCCAGCCGTTCGATGAGAAAAAACAAATCCTGTCGGCGGGAACGCCGAGCCGATCCACCGCCAGTTGATAGACCGACGGGTGCACCTTGAATATCCCGGCACTCTCCACGGATAGAACGTTTTCGAGATATTCTTCGATTCCGGCGTTTTTTACCGCGCTACCCAGCATTTCAGGTGAACCGTTGGAGAGAATCGCGGCCCGCACCCCGTCTTCCCGCAGCTTTGCGAGCACGCCCTTCACCTCGGGATACGCGCTCAATCGTTTGTAGAGCATCATGAGTTCTTCGCGAAGGCGTGGATCACTCATTCCCAGCGTATCCATGGCGAAATCGAGCGCATCGCCCGTTACCCGCCAGAAATCCGCGTGATTGCCCATCAGGCTTCTCAGCCATGTGTATTCAATCTGCTTGGTCCGCCAGAGCGAGGAGAGCGCCTGCCACTGATCGCCAAGCTCCGATTGTTTTTCCGCCGCCGCAGCGGTTACATCGAACAGCGTGCCGTAGGCGTCGAACAAACACAGGTCGATTTCATGATCACCCAGCCGGAGCATCTCTCATCCACCTCCTCAAAATGCGGGGATTCCTCTCTAGGGCGCCAAATTGATTTTGCCCAGGAATTTTCCGCTCAAAAGAACCTCGTGCGATTCATTCGCCTGCTCCAAGGGCAGTTCCCGCCCGATGTGAGGCTTGATGGCGCCGCTTTCCAGCAAGGGAGCCAGACGCCTCAATATGCCCGGCACGAGAGGATTCAGATTGCCCGAAGAGATCGCCAGAATCCGGGCGTCCCGGCCCATGGCCGCAGGCAGCGGAATCGTCACCTCCGGGCCTTTGCCCGTCCCCGTTCCGACGATGACGATCCGGCCGTTGACGGCGTTGAGCTTGAGATCCGAAGGCAGATTATCACAACCTACATTCTCAACGACGACGTCGACGCCTCGGCCGGAAGTGAGTTCCATCACGCGCTCGGGTACGTCTTCGTCGCGGTAGTTGATGGCCGCCTCGGCGCCCCCCGCAAGACAGAAATCCCCCTTTTCCCTGGAACTCACCGTCGTGAACACCCGGCAGCCTAACGTGCGTGCGAGCTGGATCGCCAGATAGCCCACCCCGCCGGCTCCCCCCTGCACGAGCACGCAATCGCCCGGAGCCGCCTCTCCCTTCACGATCAGGGCGTTCCAGGCCGTAAGGAGCGGGATGGGCAGCGCGGCGCCTTCCGCAGAAGACATCGCATCCGGCAACCTGCCCGTAGAACTGGCGGGCAGCAGCCCTTTCTCGGCGTACGCCCCGGTGGAGGCGCGACCCCACACCCGGTCGCCCGGCGCAAACGCCTCGACGCCTTCGCCCACCGCTTCCACCTCGCCCGCGACGTCCGTGCCGCAGGTATAAGGCAGCGCCATCGCCCCCGCGCGCGGATGATCGCCCGAGCGAATGGCGACTTCCAGAGGGTTCACCCCGGCCGCCGCTATCCGCACCAGCATCTCTCCCGGCCCGGGCTCTGGCTCTGGCACCTCCTCCAACTCCATGGGATGCTCGAGCCCGAACCGCGTTACTCGTACCGCTTTCATCGCGTTCTCCTTTCGCGCCTCGACCTGCAGCTACGGGACCAGGACGACCTTGCCCAGAAACTGACCCTCCAGAACGTAATCATGCGCCTCGTTCGCTTCTTCGAAACTCGACGCCTTATCGACGTTGATCCGGAACGCGCCCTCGCGCAGCAGGGGCGTGAAGCGGCGCACCAGCTCCGGCATTTTCGGAAACAGATTCACCACGGCCAGCCCCAGCACCACGGCGTCTTTCGTCATGACCGCGGGCACCCGGAATTCTGCGCCCGGCCCCTTGCCCGTGCCCGTACCGATGACGATGATTTTCCCGTCCACGCGGATGGCGTCCAAATCCTTGTCGAAATTATCGCAGGCGCAAAGCTCGACGACGACGTCGACGCCGCGTCCGCCGGTGAGTTCCATGCAGCGCTCGGCGAAATCCTCCTCGCGGTAGTTGATCGTCTCGTCCGCGCCCATCTCCTTGCAGAACTTCGCCTTCGCATCGGAACTCACCGTCGCGAAAACGCGGCAACCCAGCCGCTTGGCGAGTTGAATCGCCGCCATCCCGACGCCTCCGGCGCCGCCCTGCACCAGCACCGTCTCACCGGGTCCCGCCTGCGCCTTGATGACGAGCGCGTTCCAGGCCGTGTAGAACGCCACCGTAATGCAGGCGCCTTCTTCGTATGAGTAGGCTTCGGGCAGTTCCGCCGTGGCGTCGGCGACGAGCCGTACGTTCTCGGCGTAGCTTCCGCCCATGGCGCGGCCATACACCCGCTGCCCGATACGCCAACCCTCCACGCCCTCGCCCAGGGCGATGATCTCTCCCGCCGCCTCGGCGCCCGGAACATAAGGGGGCGTCACCAGCTTGGCGTAAGGGTGCTTGGCGGCCCGTATCGCCAAATCCACCGGGTTCACGCCGACTGCGCCGGCTTTTATCAGCACCTCGCCGGGCGCAGGCCGTGCGTCTACCACCTCGTCCACCCGCATGGGGACATCCATGTTGAATTCATGTACGCGCACCGCTTTCATCAGAATTTTCACTCCTCGGTTTTGAGAAACAGTCCGAAAATTATCGAACGATTGGAATATCCCGCCTCATACTTTATCAGGCATACGTGAAAATTTAATACTCATCCGTCCAGCTTCTGCGCCGCTTCTCGCCGGCGTCACACGGCGGGGCGGCCCTCGACACCAGAACAGGGCCTTCCTTCGGCTGGCGCCGGTCATGCGCCTGTTGCCGCCCCTCCCTCCCCGGCAGGCCGACAATCTCCAGAATCAGTTTCCTGCGGATGGCGCGACCGAAAGACTTGAAGTCATTCGCGACCACCAGGAAAGAGCGTCTGCCCCCGATGACGCATTTCCTGTAGTACAAATCCAGGTTCGGCATCGGCTTCCTTCCCCAGGGACTCGGCCGGTTGTTCACGATGGGAAGCCCGTTTATCGTCACGCCGGCCCGTAGCGCCCTGTCCCGCGCATTCGTCACGTAGTCCCCGCTGTTGTTCGGCCCGTCCCCGGAAATGTCGATGGTGCGGCGCTCGCTCGTGAATCCGTTGTTCTCGAACAGCGGCAGCGCGAATTCTATCGCGCCGCTTATCGACGTGTAGGGCCCCACCCCTATCGGCGCCTGGGAGAGCAGGTAAGCGAACGCCTCGGCGCTCGCGCCGTCGTGAATCCGCTTCCAGCCCACGATAATTCTCTGAAAATCGAAGCCCGCCCACTCCATGTAGGTGACCGCAATGCTTTTGCGCCTGCCGGATTGGATGGCGCGCAAAACAGCAGGGGAGCGAAAGGCGTTCACGTATCCCATCCGCTGGAGCCTCCCCTCCTCCTCGTCCACGCTGCCGGAAACGTCTACGGCCAGGACGAGTTCCAGGTCCACGCTGACGGGAGCGGACCACGCGAAACCCGCATGCAGGGAGATCGCGAAAATGACCAGGAAACCAACCAGGCCGCCCCGCACTCTCGAATAGCGCATCATTTCTCTTTCAACACGCCGGCCGCGGATTCCAGTTCCAGACGAATCTGCTCCATCAGGGAGGCGTACATGTGTTTTTCGGTGAGCAACTCCCTGGTTTCCTCCTCCACGTCCTGGTGTTTGCCGGATGCGTAATCGCAACGCATCACCCGCCATTTTGAAAATTCGCGGTACAGGCTCAAAATCTCGTCTTCCGGCTCCTTCAACCGGGACAGCAGTTTCACATATTCCGCCCGCGCACGCGGGTAATCCTCGGCGATGAAAAAGCTCTCCGCATGGGCGACCTCGTACAAGACGTTTTTGGGATAGCGCGCACGCAGGAATTCGACGTCCCCTCTCGCCTCCTGGAATTTCTCCGCCCGCAACTGCGCCCAGATGAGGGCCAGCCGCGCCGAGTTGGATATCCAGCCTTTCCCGTCCACCGCGCGGCGCAGATACTTTCGGCCCTTCGCACTCGTATCGCCGATGAAGAACCGGAACATCCTCACCCAACTCTCGGTGCTTCCCCGGATGTGGTAAACCCCCAGCCCGTAGTAGGCGTCATAGAGTTTCGGCTCCAGTTCGACCGCTTTTTCGAGATGATTCTGCATAGCGCCGGCCCGCAGGAACGCGGTGAGATAGCTGCTGCTGTCGAGCGCATCGACGATGCGCATGCCCTCCGTCAGGCCGGCGAGGAGGAGCGCTCTCGTGTCTTCGGGGTTTTTCTCAAGCAACGCCTCGGAGAGGGCCATCGCCTTCTCGGCGTTTTCCCGCCAGATCTCCTGATACTCTTTGCGCCGAATATGGCCTTTCAGGATGTGGAAAACGGACGCCTTGAAAAAATATCCCTCGGGCCGCCCGGGCGCGGACGCTATCACCCGGTCGAACGCATCAGACGCCGCGGAATAATCGCCCGCGGCGACCTGTTCGAGCCCGAGATCGATCGATTTCTCGTCCAGGGGCGCGCCATGAGCGAGGTTCACCGACGCCGGGATAACGACGCAAAAAACGAGTATTCTCGCGAAACGGGACGCCATTGCTCCTCCAGCAATCAACGCGCGGGCGGGCGGCTCTGAAACGGGCGGGCGGCTCCCCGAACGAGGGTTTGCCCGCACCCGGAATTGGGCCTATCGTAGTATCGAGGTTCGGTCATTTCAACCACGGCGGGGTGACGATGTTGAACATACGGCCGCCCGAAGCGGCGATTCGCATTATCAAGACGCTGGAAGACTCGGGCCACCGGGCGCTCCTGGCGGGCGGGTGCGTGCGGGACGCCCTGCTCGGCCATGAGCCGAAGGACTGGGACATCGCCACGGACGCGGCGCCCGAAGCCGTGGGGGGCCTCTTCGAGAAAACCGTCGCAGTGGGGGCGCAGTTCGGCGTGGTGCGCGTGCGGGTGGATGACCGGGAGTTCGAGGTGGCGCAGTTCCGCGAAGACGGCCCCTACGGCGACGGGAGGCGCCCCGACTCGGTTCGTCCCTCCGATGAAAAAGGCGACGCGAACCGGCGCGATTTCACCATCAACGGGATGTTTTACGACGTATCGAACGACCAACTCCTTGATTACGTGGGCGGCCGGCGCGATATGGACGAGGGAATCATCCGGGCCATCGGCGAGCCGGGCTTGAGGTTCGGCGAAGACCACCTGCGGATGATGCGGGCGGCTCGCTTCTCGGCGAGGTTCGGCTTCGCGATCGAGCCGGCGACCGCCGCCGCCATCAAAGCGGGTGCGGGGCGCATCGGGAAAATCAGCCCCGAGAGAATACGCGACGAACTGACGGCGATACTGACCGGGGAAAACGCCGACGCCGCTTTCGCCGCCTTGGGTTCCACGGGCCTCCTGGAACACGTCCTGCCCGAAGTCGCCGCCATGAAGGGCGTGGCGCAGCCGCCGGAATTTCACCCCGAAGGCGACGTGTGGACGCACGTGCTCGCCATGCTGCGTATCAAGAAACGCTCCGCCTCGCCGACGCTCGCCTGGGGGATACTGCTCCACGACGTGGGGAAACCGGCTACATATATCGAGACGGACAGGATCCGCTTCAACGGGCACGACAAGGTCGGCGCGGCGATGAGCGAAGAGGTCTGCGGGAGGCTCCGCATGCCCAACGCGCAGGGGTCGAGAATCCGCGATCTGGTCGCGAACCACATGCGCTTCATGCACGTCGAGAAAATGCGCGAGAGCCGCCTCAAGCGCTTCCTGCGCGAGCCGTATTTCGAGGAACTGCTCGAACTCCACCGCGTCGACTGCCTCGCCAGCCACGAGAACCTGCGGACCCATGAATTCTGCACGCGGAAACTCCGGGAAATTCACGCGGAAGGCTTGCGCCCGCCGCGCCTGCTCGACGGTCGCGAACTCATGGCGATGGGCTACCCGCCGGGGCCTGGGCTGGGAGAAATCCTCACCGCGATAGAGGACGAGCAACTCGAAGGCCGCATCTCCACGGAGGAGGAGGCCCGGGATTTCGCCCGGCGGCATTTTCCGCTCCCGGGCGATTGATTGATCCGCGGACCCATCGGCGCTAGGATGGCCTGAACCCGCTTTCCGCCGACGCTGGACACCCCCATGACGCGAATCGCCATCATGACGGCGCCAGAACTCGAACTCTCGCTCAAGAGGATAGCCTCCGAGATGGTGGAGGCGTGCGCGGCGGCGGCGGACGTCGCCCTCATCGGGGTGCTCACCCGGGGCGAGCCGCTCGCGCGGCGGCTTGCGGGGCACATCGAGGAGATGGAGGGCATCTCGCCGCCCCTGGGCGCGCTCGACATCGGGCTCCACCGCGACGACGGCGGCCACCCCGCCGAGGGGCGCGGCTTCGAGCGCACCCTCATCGATTTCGACCTGACGGGCCGCGGCGTGTTCCTCGTCGACGACGTGTTCTTCACGGGCAGGACCGCGCGCGCGGCCATCGACGCCCTGATGGAGCTGGGCCGCCCGCGCAAGATATGGCTCGCCGCCCTCATCGACCGGGGCCACCGCGAGCTCCCCTTCCGCCCCGACTTCATCGGAAAGAACGTGCCCACCGCGCTCGCCGAGCGCATCCGGGTACGGGTGCGTGAGGTCGACGGCGAGGACGGCGTGTGGCTGGAGAAGGCGTGAGGCCCGCGCGGGCAATTGCGGGCAAATGCGGGGTTCAGAAAAACTTTTTCAATTCGATAAATTTCGATAATTTCTTAAAGTAATACTTTATTATATCCCGGCATATCTTTGAATCAAAGCAAATACTCATGATAGTTTCCGCCTCGAACATTTTCAGGAATTTATCGGTATTTATCGTATTTTACGGGAAATATCATTATTTTCATTTCCCGCCTCGTTCCCGCATCCATGCGCGCCGCCCTCGGCGGGAAAAAACCCCTTGGAGGAGGGGCTGTTGGAAAAGTCCCGTGGAGCAATTTTGATTGAGCGCACGCTTTTGAAGTTCACTCCCCCCTTGAGGGGGAGTCGAAGAGCTGAGGGCGAAAGCCCGAAAGCGATTCGGTGGGGGGTATAATTCGGAGTGGCGATAAGACGCATTTTACCCCCCACCGATTCAGCCTTCGCACAAACCGCTCGGCTTCCTCGACTCCCCCTCAAGGGGGGAGTGATTTTTCTCTCTCGTCGGTCGGTTATATACGACAAATCCAGAGTTTCAGGGTTTTTCGACAACCCTGACAAGGGCATTGGGGGATTCGCCGCTTCCACCCTCGCCCCCTCGCCTGATTCCATCAGAAAGCCTCCTCTCCCCGGGGCGATCGCTCCCGATGGTTCGAGCAGGGATCGCCGTTTCCCCGCTTCGCGCGCACGATACCCGAGTACGCGATTTCACGGAGTACGGCAAATGCGGGGAAATGCGCCCCCGCCCCGCGGATGTTTGACGACGCGCGGAACACCTTCTTATACTGGGCGTCCACGAGAGTTCCAGATGACCCTGATTTTTTCACCCACGACAAGACCCGCATGTATGCGTGGGGCGGTCCCGGGGAAGGACCGCCGCCTGCAATAGAATCCCGACCGACCCGCAAGGACTTTTTCGATAACCCCGAGGAGGGGGGTTCGCGGCGCCTGGACGCTTGACGAGGCGCGGCCCCTCTTTTCATGGGGATTCAATACGTTACCAGAGGAGAGAAATGAGGGAGGGAACTGAAAATGTGCGGAAAACGCCATCGGGGAAAAGACGCCATGCGGATAAAGCGGTTGGCCATTGCCATGTTCTTGATGTTTCTGGCAGCGGGGTGTCAGGACGATGCGGATATCGCATCGTATAATCTGTCGAAGTCGGCGGACAATTTCGAGATCGACCGGAGAATCGTATTCTACAACGGGATTACGGATACTTATATGTTGACAATCGAGGGGCGGTGCTCGATTGAGGATCAGGAGAACCAGCTCGAAGTTACATGCAAGCTGGGGAGCGACAGTTTCAAGAAACATTTTTTGGGGTTGAGCGATAATGTGACGTATTTTGCGGAGCAACTCGACACGGCGGACGTGAGCGTCTTCCATCACCGGATCACGTTCAAGCCTCGGCAGATTGTTCCGGATGTTGATTTAAGAAGCAGTCCAGGAGAAATGATTCAAGACCACTCGAAGAATAAATAGCGAAGCGGCGAGCGGGCGCGTTCGGCGCGCCCTCCCCCGCCCTGAAAACCAACCCCCCCTACCCCCCCTTGACAGGGGTCAAAACCGACCGAAGAGGGAGGTTTTGCAAGACGATGTGTTTCTCGTCAATGGTTCATGCAAACGCTCGTTCATCACTCGCGTTTGACTCCTCTCAAGGGGGTAGGGGGGGGTCGTGCGGAAACAAAAAAAGACGGCCCGCTTATCGTGGGCCGCCTCTTTGCATCCATTTGTCCGGGCTTGCCAAACGCGCCCGAACCGCGTATTAAGCTGGATGGGGGTCAAACGCGACCAATGCGGGAGCGTTTGATTTATTCCCTCCTACAACCAACATAATATAAAGCTGGCTGGGGGTTACTCATTATTCCCGTCCCAAACCGAGAGGACTCAAACTCTGTAGCATGGGCCGGTACAATTTGCTCCCGACGATGTAGAGCAACCAATGAGTAACCCCCCAAGGGTCACTCGCTCTTTCCCGGCAACCTGCCCTTTCCTGCTTCTCAACTTATGAAACACGCCCCGGCCCCGGGGCCGTGAAGCCCCGGAAGCCGTAGGCGTCGTGCTCTTCGCTGCTACTGCTTCTCCGCGCCGAACGCGCCGACCATCCGGCCGATGGTGCTGAACTCGGAGTAGAAGGTTCCGGTCACCGTGTCCGGGATGTTGCTGCCGTCGCCGGGTCCGGTAGCACTGGGATCACCCGGCGTCTCTTCATACATCGTGCCGCCCCAGATGCCGGACCGCGCCGCCGAATTGCCGCCAATGGTCCAGACCGTGCCGGCGCCAGCCGCTGACTCATTAACAGTCGTCGTGGGAATGTCCACGGCAGCACCGATGGCTCCGTCGGTGCCAAAGCCCCTGAGCCCCAGCGACACGCTCCAGCCCGGGTCTTCGGTCCCGTCGTTCAGCCGGAAGTTGTCGATGGTGCCGGATATACCGACGCCAGAAGAACCACTGAACTTCGCCTGAAACTCGGCGTCCGCCGTGAAGTGACCGCCGTTGCCGGTGCCGTCGAACGGGTTGCTTATGGCGAACTTGCCGGCGGCATTGCCAGAATAGGTCGCCGAACCGGTAAGAGCCGCCGCGCCGGTGAGAGCGTCAAAGCCACCGGTCCATCCAGCGTTGAGGCCATCATCGTCAGTGGCGGAGTCATCACCGGGGGTCCCAAATCTACCCACGAACGCGCTGGCCGCCGTCGGCTTGCCCTCATCGTCCTTACTCACCCACCAGCCGTAATACAGGTAGTGGGCATCGGCCTCCATCACCATCGCGCCGGCATCGGGCTTGAAATGCCAAGTTCCACCCAAGGCACTCACCCTGCCTGTGCCGTCGTTGGTCGAGGAGCAACGATCCGTAGCAGACGTGTCCACGCAACGGAATCGCCCAGGCGCGCCGTCGTAGGTGCCGCTGGTGTAGAATGCGTCGCTCTCGTCGGGCACTTGGTGAGTCTGTGTTCCCGAGTGCGTGAAGGCGGGAGCACTGGCGCGCGTGACCGGGCTTTCCTGCCCCGAAGTGGTATCGCCCAGCAGCACGTGACCCTTAGTCGCGCCCGATGCGGTTATGAGCAAGTACTTTCCGTTTGTCTCTGTATTGCTAAAGGGCCGGGTCGTCCCTGGACCCTTGTTGGTGTAGATCCTGGCTTCGTTGGTGACCATCGCGCTACCACTACCCTGGGAACGGGCATAGTTCGTGCCTTCCCAACCGCCCAACGATCCGGCGGAATCGCCAGGATTGAGGCGCACGGCGTCTGGGTTTCCGGCAGCATCAGTATCGTGGAGCGTTCCCGCTCCTTGAACGGCGTCGATCGTAAGGCCTGGTGTCGCCCCTGATGTCACCAAGGAGCTTGCTGTTAGTGCCTCGATGTTGTCCAGCGCGGTCGTGTCAGCCGCAGCAGGCGGCCCCAGCGCCGCGTGCAGATCCTTGCCGGTTTTCGCCATGGCCGCCCGATCCGCCTTGGCCTTTTCCTCCAACGCGGCCGTGCGGCTCGTCTTGGCGGCGGCTAGCTGCGGCTCGAGCGTGGCGAGCGTTCCCCTGGCGCTGGCAACGTCGGTATCGCCTTCGGGAAGGTCTACCGCATCGTCGATCGCCTTCTTGAGAGCGGCAACCGCCGCGTCCGCAGCAGCAACCTCGCTATCGGTCGAGGTGTCGCTCACACCCGCGACCGCAGTGCGGGCCATCGTGACGGCACTCGTGATCGCCGTGCGCTGGGCCATCATGCGACCGGCGCGGTCCATGCCGGTCTGCGCCATCCTCACGTCCTCCGTGGCCTCGTTCAGTTGGGTCTGGTACGTGGCCTTTTCGGAATCGCTCAGGTGGGTCGCCCCGTCCAGCGCCGCCTTGAGCGCGTTAACGGCATCGTTGGCCGCGGTGATCTTTTCCGGCGTGTCCAGATCGTCGAGGTCGATGGCGGCAAGGGCCGTGCCGGCTTCCATCAGCGCCATGCGCTGCCGGCCGACATTCTCGTCGAGAGCCGTCTCCGCACGGTCCACCTTCCGCTGGGCCACCGTCACGTCGACGGTGGCGTCGAGCTTCTCGGCGTCGGTCAGATTGGTCGCCGACTGCAGAGCCAGATTAACCCCGGTGATGGCTGCCACGGCCGCGTCGATCTGCGCCTGCGTCATCAGGTTGTCGAGGTCGAGAGCGGCCAGGGTGGCAACGGCATCGGCGAGCGCCTTCTTCTGGGCTGCGGTGTCGTACCTGCCCTGCGCACTCGCCACGGCCCGATTGGCGGTCCCCAGCTCGGTCATGGCCGCGGTCTTCTCGGCAGCGCTCAGTTCTGTCGCGTTGTCCAGCGCCGTCTGAAGCGCGTCGATGGCGCCCTGGGCGGCGTCGATCTTCTCCTTTGTCGACAGGTCGGCCAGGTCGATTGCCTGAAGGTCATCGACGGCATTCATGAGCGCCATCGTCTGGGCCGCATGGTCCAGAGCGCTCTGCGCGGTCGCCACGTCTGTCTCGGCCGCGGTCACCTGCGCGTCGTACATCGACGTGTCGTCGACGTCGGCCGCGGCGGCGATCGCCCTCTTCAGCACGGCGATGGCGGCCTCGGCCGCATTGATCGCAGCCTGAGTCGTCAGGTCGGACGTGTCGATCATGCCGGCCGCGTTCATCATCGCCATCTTCTGCGCATCGATCCGGGCCATCAGGGCCAGGGCCTCCACGCGCTCGGCGACCTTCGTGTTCAGGTCCTGGAGCTCCGTGCCCGAGATGCCGGCGGCCACTGCCGTGGTGACCGCCGCCCGCGCATCTGCCTCCGTCTCGGCTGCCGCGATTGCCGCAACCGCTTTGCTATAAGGTGTCTCCACTATCGTGCCGCCATCATCGTCAGGCGCAGTAGCAGTGCCGCCGCCACCGCAGCCCGCCAGCGTCAGCGCGAAGGCAGCCGCCAGCATGAATGAAAAGATTTTGTTTCTGTCAAGTTTCATCACTTTTGAGTCCTCCTAGTCTCGTGATATTAAAGAGCTTTGCAACCAACAAAACTGTAGTGTTCGGATTTGACCTCCTTTCTTTGACTTTCCGACTTTCCTTATCCTTCGTTATCGGGCTTCTATCGTTTCATCGAATCATCGAACCGGGGCCGGAGCGCGCGGCCGCCGGCCCGGACTCACGCGCCCGGGCCGGTGACCGGCTTATCCACGAGACTGGTGTGGGATTCTGGTCAGGATTCATGATGTTTGAGTCCTCCAGCCTCGTGATAAAAAACTTCCTGGCCCCGAGCCGAATTTTTCGTTTCAGGCTCCTGCCGGGCCTTTCCTTGAATCGATCACGAGACTGGAGAGGGATTTGTGGCGTGGTGCATCATGAGTTGAGTCCTCTGGCCTCGTGATATTTCATCTCCCGGCTTTCGCCGGGCTTGCCGTTCTTCCCGGCGCGCCGCCGACTGCGCGGGCCGCCGGGCCTTACGCTTCACGAGACTGGAGGGGGATTGGTGGCGTGGTTCGCCGTGGGTTGAGTCCTCTGGCCTCGTGATTTACTGCTTCCCCGGCTTCCGCCGGGCCTGCCGCTTTCCTGCTCTTCTATTGATCACGAAACTGGAGGGGGTTTTGTGGCGTGCTGCATCGTGGGTTGAGTCCTCTAGCCTCGTGATTTTTACTGCTTATGCCCGGAACCTTCTGGGTCGTCGTCTTCCGGGCTGTCAGGCAATTCGTGAGAGCAGGTTCTCTCGTGGGTTCCCGCTCTCTCCGTTCTTCACGGATGGGTCAGTGTTGCATCGAGCGGGCGGCCCTGTGATTACTGCTCACGTCTGTTGCTTGACATATATGATAGTGCGGCAAGTTTTCCGGTTTTGTCAACCCTTTATTTGAACTTGCGCGCAACTTCTGAAACGGGTCGCATGATCCAGTGATGGTTCGATTATGAATTATCGGGGAGCGGGGGTCAAACGCGATTGATCAATGAGGGTTTGACGGGAGCGATGAATGCGGGTTTGACGCGGGCGGGGAATGAGGGTTTGGGGGGAGCGGAGAAGGAGGGTGTGGGGTTTCCGTAGGGGCGGTTCGCGAACCGCCCCTACAGCCGTCATTCCGGCGTCGATTCCGACTGGAGAGAGGGGGTAAAACAATGCCCCACCAGGCTTTTGGACAATCCCATTCATGCGGCCCTTCGCTCTTGCCGTCATTCCGGCGAAAGCCGGAATCCATTTTCGCCTTTGCCTTTTCTCCTCCTCGTTCGGACGTCTTTACTCCTGGCGGGGAGGATCGGAATCGAACACAAAAACGAAAGGCGAATTCTCTGAATTCCGCATCCGGACGCCGCGCAACAACAAGGTTATGGCCACCCCGCCTGGTTGGAAAGTCAAAATGGATTCCGGCTTTCGCCGGAATGACGGCGGGGTCGAACCCGATCGATGTGGAAGGGATTCGTCATAAAATTCCCTACCCCCCGACCCCGCCGTTGTTGTAAGATGTCACTCCCGGCCCGGGGCGCGCCGCGGGTCTTGCGACTGCACTTGTATGCCACCGCGTCCCGAGGCCGGGGGTTCATCGGGAGAATCCGACATGGCTCCCCCGCCCGATCTTCCAGGCCGCCTGCTCGTCGCCGTCGGCGGCAACGCGACCCACCCGCCCGAGATACGCGGCACCGCGGCGGAACAGGCCGCCATCGCCGCAGCGACCGGCCGTGCCCTGCTCCCCCTCTTGCAGCTCAAAAACGAACTCATCATCACGCACGGGAACGGCCCCGTCGTCGGCAAGATACTCATGCGCCAGGCGATGTCGAGCGAGCAGGTCACCCCCATGACGCTCGACATCTGCGTCGCCCACAGCCAGGGGGGCATCGCCTATCTCCTCATGCAGGCGTTCGAGAACGCGCTCAGGCGCGCGGGTGACCCCCGCCACGTGGTGTGTCTCCTGACGCAGGTGGAGGTCGACCCGGCGGACCCGGCCTTCGACGCGCCGACCAAGTTCGTGGGCTACACCTACACGGAAGAAGAGGCGAGGCGCTATGAGCGCGAGATGGGCTGGACGTTCCGCGAGGACGCAGGACGCGGCTGGCGGCACGTCGTTCCCTCGCCTGCGCCGAAACACATCGTGGACATCTCGCTCATCGAGACGATCGCCAAAAGCGGGGCGGTGGTCATCGCGGGCGGCGGCGGGGGCATCCCCGTCGTGCGCGAAGCCGACGGCGCGCGGCGCGGGCTGGCCGCCGTCATCGACAAGGATTTGACCTCGGCCCTCATGGCGAACGTGCTGGGGATCGAGACGATGATGATCCTCACCGCCGTGCCGAGGGTGGCCGTCCACTTCGGGACGCCCGAGCAGCGCGAGTTGGAAAGAATCTCCCTCGACGAGATAAAGGGATACCACGCCCAGGGCCACTTCCCGCCCGGCAGCATGGGCCCCAAGATAGAGGCGGCGATCCGCTTTCTCGAGGGTGGCGGCGAGCGCGTGCACATCGCGGCTTTGGAGGATGCGGTGCCCGCCCTGCGCGGGGATGCGGGGACTTGTATATATAAGAGGTGAGGATGGGCCGCGTGAGAGGCATTCACTCCCCCCTTGCCAGGGGACAAAGGCAACCCCCCCTACCCCCCCTTGACAGGGGGGTATAAAAAGGCGATGCGCCCCCGCCGGAGAAGGGGTTTTGATTTTTCTTACCCCCCTGACAAGGGGGGGTAGGGGGGTTGGTTTTCAAGGCGAGAGCGGCGACCCTTTCGGACAGGTCGCAACCCCGGACAGGCACGGAGGCCTGTCCGCTACAACAAAACCTGCAATCGCTCCCTCCTCGGTCGCGATTGACCCTTTGCACAGGCTCTCCCTGCGGTGCTAGTTTTTCCCCATAAAAATTCCGGTATCCACGAGCGCGCAGACGCGCGCCTTTGCGAAAGGGGGACGCAAGATGCAGGCCGACTTGTTCCGCGTGGCGATGGACTCGCCCGACGACATCTCAGGCGTGGCCGCTCTCATCGAGGGGGGCGAATGCCGGGCGGAAGATGTCGTCGGCATCATGGGCAAGACCGAGGGCAACGGCTGCGTGAACGATTTCTCGCGCGGGTTCAGCAACTTCGTCCTGCTCGATTATTTCTCACGCGCGATGGGCAAGACCCGCGAGGAGGTGGAGGCGCAGATCGCCCTTATCATGTCCGGCGGAACGGAAGGCGTCATGTGCCCGCATTTTTCCGTGTTCACGAAGTCGGAGAACGGCGCGGGCGACGGGCGCGCCAAGCGCCTCGCCATCGCCTCGGGCCACACGGCGGATTTCCTGCCCGAAGAAATGGGCCGCATGGCGCAGGTGCGCGCGACGGCGAACCTCGTGCGAAGGCTCATGAAAGAGGCGCAGATCGAGAGCACCGAAGACCTGCACTTCGTCCAGGTGAAGTGCCCGCTCTTGACAGGCGAGCGCATGGCGGACGCCGCCAGGCGCGGGGAGAGCGTCTGCACGGAGGACACGTATAAATCGATGGGCTACTCGCGCGGCGCATCGGCGCTGGGGGTCGCCCTGGCGGCGGGCGAGGTGGCCGAGAGCCGGTTGAGCGATGAGGTGATCTGTGCGGACTGGTCGCTCCAATCCGGCGTCGCCTCGACTTCGGCGGGAATCGAGCTCATGTGCAACGAGGCGATGGTCATCGGTAACAGCGCGGCCTGGGGCGGCGACCTCGTCGTCGGCCACAGCGTGATGGGAGACGCCATCGACCGCGACGCCGTGCGCGAGGCCATCGTGAACGCAGGGGTCGCGTTCGAGTGGTCGCTGGCGCCCGAGCAGCGCGCGCGCGTCGTGAACGTCTTCGCCAAGTGCGAGGCCTCCCCCGACGGCCTGGTGCGCGGGCGGCGGCACACGATGCTCGATGACTCGGACATCAACAACACGCGCCACGCCCGCTCTGTCGTGAACGCCGTGGTGTCATCCATCGTCGGCGACACGATGACCTACGTCTCGGGCGGTGCCGAACACCAGGGGCCTCCCGGCGGCGGCCCCGTCGCGGCGGTCGTACGGGCGGTGTAGGGGCAGGCCATCGTTCGTCATCCCGGCCACCGACCCCGTAGGGGCGGTTCGCGAACCGCCCCTACAAAACCGCAACCCCTCTCCCCGTAGAATGGACTTCACTCCCCCCTTGAGGGGGAGTCGATGAGGTAAGGGCGTAAGCCCGCAAGCGAATCGGTGGGGGGGATAATTCGGATGGCGATAAAACGCGTTTTACCCCCCACCGCATCAGCCTTCGCAAAAACGCTCGGCTTCATCGTCTGGCTTTCCCCTCGGGAAGCCAGACCCTCAAGGGGGGAGTGAATCCTTCTTTCGTCGGTGGGGAATTCCCTCAAGGGGGAAGTAATTGCATATCTCGCTGGCGGTGGTCTCCCCCCTACCCCGCCTTGATGCTCCGCCGCGCCTGCACGAAGACGACCGTGAGCACGATGATCGCCTGGAAGACGAACACCGCCGCGCCGGGGAGGCCGATGCTGCGCTGTAAGGAATCAGAACCCGAGACGAGCACGGCGAACACCGCGGCGGCTATCGTGACGCCGAGCGGGTTGTTGCGCCCGATGACGGCGATGAGGATGGCCATCGCGCCGTAGTTGGGGGCGCCCTCCGCACCGCTGATGCCCAATAACAGGCTCTGGTGGAAGCCCGAGACCTCGATGGCCCCCGCGAGACCCGAGAGCGCGCCGCAGGTCGGCATGATGATGAGCGTGACGCGCGCGACGTTGATGCCGCCGAAGCGCGCGGCGCGGGGGTTGTCGCCCACCGCGCGTATCTCGTAGCCGGCGATGGTGCGCGTCATGAAGAAGTACATGCCGACCGCCGCCGCCAGCGCGATGATGAAGCCCGCGTGCGCGCCGGCCCTCGGCATCACCTGGGGCAGCACCGAGGCGTCGGGGATCGGGAGCGAGATGGCCTCTCCCGCGAGCGGATCGTTCCAGGGGCCGTTCGCGAGGTAGTCCACTAGATAGAGCGCGACGAAGTTCAGCATCACCGTCACGAAAATCTCGCTCACCTGAAAACGCACGCGCAGGATGCCGGGGATGAAGCCCCAGAACCACCCGCCGGCGATTCCGCCCAGAATCCCCAGGGGCACGAAGACCGGCCAGGGGAGGTTCATGCCCTCGAGCGCGAAGGCCGTGCCCGTCATGCCGATGGCGCCCGCGTAGATCTGCCCGTCCACGCCGATGTTGAAGTGCCCGCCCCGCATCCCGAAGGCCACCGCGAGCGAGCCGAGCAGGAGCGGGCAGAACTTGTTGAGCGTCTGCGCGAACCCGCCCCACGTGCCGAGCGAGGAGCGAAGCACCGTGCCGAGCGCGACGAGCACGTCGCCGCCGAAGGCGACGATGAAGACGGCCCCGCAGGCGAGCGCCAGCGCCCCCGCCGCCGCGTAGGTGACGGCGAACTCCATCGCGATCTTTTTCTTCTCGCTCACGCCCGCCGCCATCTCAGGAAACCTCTTCTCTGTGGCCCGCCATGAGCGCGCCTATCCGGTAGATGTCGTATTCGGGGCCGTCGAAGGCGCCGAGAATCTCCCCCGCATAGATGACGACGATGCGGTCGCTCATCAGGCACAGCTCGTCCAGGTCTTCCGATATCAGCAGCACGCCCGCCCCGCCCGCGCGAAGCTCGCGCAGCCGGCCGTGCACGAACGAGGCGGCCATCACGTCCAGCCCGCGCGTGGGGTTGTTCGCGATCATCACCTTCCCGCCCGTCTTGTGGGCGAGCATGACCGAGCGCGCCACGATGGTCTTCTGGATGTTCCCGCCCGAGAGGTGCGCGGCCGGCACGTGCTCGTTTCTAGCTAAGATGTTGAATTCCGCAATCGCGTTCCTGCCGAGCTCGAAGGCGGCCTCGCGCTCGAACACGCCGCGCCGCCTGAAGATGTGGGGGTGGAGTCCGAGCACGAAGTTCTCCGCCAGGCTCAGGCCCGGCAGAATCCCCTCCTCTATCCTGTCCTGCGGCAGGAGGCTCATCCCCCGCGCGATGCGCCCGGCCACCGAGAGGTTTGATACTTGCTCACCGTCCAGGTGAACCTCCCCCTCTTCCGTTTCGATCAACCCGGCCAGGGCTTCCGCCAGTTCCTTCTGGCCGTTTCCCGAGATGCCCGCCATGCCGACGATGAGCCCCCGGGGGACGTCGAAGGCGACGTCCTTGAGCGGCACCCCCCACTTCGCCGAGGTGCGCACCCCCCGCACCGACAGAGCGGGACCCCCCTCCAGAGCCGCCGAGGGTCCGGCCGGCCGCTCGCCCTCGGGCGGCATGCCGCGCTCGCCCATCATCATCTGGACGAGTATTTCGCGGGTGGCCTCCTCGCGGGGGATGGTGTCGATCTTGCGCCCGCCTCGGAACACGGTGATGCGGTCGCAGTTGTCCAGCACCTCCTGGATCTTGTGCGTGATGAAGACGACCGTCAGCCCGCCCTTGGCGAAAGACTTGAGGATGGTGAACAGCCCGTCCACCTCGTGGGGGGTCAGCATGGTCGTCGGCTCGTCCAGGATCAGGATGTCCGCGCCGTGGTAGAGGGCTTTCAAAATCTCCACTTTCTGCTGGATGCCCGCAGGCAGGGTCTTCACCCCCTCATCCAGCGGGATGGAGAGGCCGTAATTCGCCGCAAGTTCCTCCACCGAACCGCGCCGGGCTTCGACGTCGAGCCGCCAGCGCGAACCCTCGCGGCCCAGCAGGATGTTCTCGAGCGCGGTGAAGTTGCCGATCAGCTCCACGTGCTGGTGGACCATCCCGACGCCGACCGCGATCGCATCCTGGGGAGAGTGGATGTCCACCTCGCGCCCTTCGATCGCGATTTGCCCCTCATCCATGCGGTAGAGGCCGCTCAGGATGTTCATGAGCGTGGTCTTGCCCGCGCCGTTCTCGCCCAGGAGGGCGTGGATCTCCCCCTCTGCGGCCTCGAAGTCGACCGCGTCCAGGGCGCGGACTTCCCCGAAGGACTTGCTGACGCCGTACATCTCGACGCAGGAACTCATTTTTTCCGTCATCACGCCTTCCGTTCTCGCGCCCCGCCCCGCCCGGAAGATTGGGGCGGGGCGCTCACATGCCCTATTTCGCCAACATGACCTTCTTCATCTCCAGCCGGGGTTTGATCTTCCCGGCGCGCACCTTTTCATACGCCTCCTTGGTCCGCTTCATCGCCTCGGCCGATACGTTGCCCAGAGAGGTGATCTCGAACCCGACCCCGAGCTGCATCGGCACGTATCCCCCGGGCGATCCTTTCAGGATGCCCGCCAGGGCCTTGCGGTAGGGCGGCCGGAAATCGATGATCAGCGTGCCGGCGAAGTGCTTGGGCGCCTTGTCCGTCTTGTCGGTGTAGAACGTGGTGACCAGCACCTTGCGCTTCGACTTCTTGGCGGCCTCGACCACGCCGTACACGCCGAGGTTCACCATGTTGATGATGAAGTCGACGCCGCCCGCGATCATGGCGTCGGCGGTCTGGCGCGCCTTGACCGGATCGTTCTGGTTTCCGGTGAAGGAGTAGGTGAGCTCCGCCTTGGGGTTGGTCGCCTTGAGCGCGTCCGAGATGGTGTTGATGGAAGCCTTGAAGTCCGGGAGCGGGATGCCCGCGATAACGCTCACCTTGTTCGTCTTCGTGGCGAGGCCGGCCAGCACGCCGAAGGGATAGAAGGCCTGGAAGTAGTGGCGGTGAATGTTCCAGACGTTCTTGGGAACCTTGAATTTCGCCGAACTCTCCATGATGAAAGTCACCTCGGGGAACTTCGGGGCCAGCTTCTGCACGAGCCGGACGTACTGCCCGCCGTGGAAGCCGATGATGGTGAAGCCCGAGGAGATGTACTCGCGCGCCACCCGCTCGGCGTCCGCGGGCGAGATGCGCTCGGAGTAGGAGGTTTCGATCTTGAACATCTTCTTGACGTCCTGCGCCACCTCGTAGCCCCGGAAGTTGTAGTCCGCATCCTCGATGGGTCCGGGCAGGATGATGGCGAACTTGTGCGCCTTCGCGGCGAGGGCAGGGCCGGGTACGGCCAGCGCCAGGGCCGTGAGCGCGGCGGCGGCGAAGAACAATCGGCGTGTCCATTTGGTTTTCATTTCACACTCCTCCTTGATGAGAAAGCACGATTGCCCGGACGTGGGTCAATCCCGGGCTTCACGGTCGTATGGCCTCGTCAGCGCGCGGGGGCTCTCCGCCCCCCGGGCGACCTGAACCAGAACTATCATGGCGAACACGTACGGCAGCATGAGCAGGAATTGCGGCGGAATGATCTTGGCGAACTGCGGCAGGGCGTTGACCTTGAACTGGAAGGCGTCCACGTAGGCGAACAGCAGCGCGCCGACGAACGACCATATCGGCACCCAGCGGCCGAATATCACCAGCATCAGGGCGAGCCACCCTCTTCCGTTCACGATGTTGTCCGTGAACGAGCCCGAGATCACGAGCGGCAGGTATGCGCCCGCCACGCCCAGGAACAGCCCGCCCACGGCGCACGCGCCGTAGCGCATGCGGGCGACGTCTATCCCCACCGTGTCCGCCGCACGGGGGTTCTCCCCGCAGGCGCGCAGCCTCAGACCCAGCGGCGTCTTGAAGAGGAAGAAACTCACCGCAGCCACCAGGAAATAGGACATGTAGACCAGTCCGTTTTGCGCGAAGAAAATCTCGCCGATGAAGGGAATGCTCCCCAGGAGCGGGATGTGTATCTCCTTTAACGTCGGCACCTGGGGGATGGATTGCACGACGCCCACCGCCAGCCGGTAGATGGTGGGCGATATCCCCAGCCCCAGGACGAATATCCCCAGCCCGATGACGATCTGGTTCGCCCGCAGGGTGATCGAGAAATACGCCAGGAGCAGCGTGAGGACGCTCCCCGAGAGCGCCGCGACGATGCAGCCGATGATCGCGCTGCCCGAGTAGTAGGTGAGCAGAAAGCCTGTCACCGAACCGAGCGTCACGACCCCCTCGATGCCGACGTTCAGAATCCCCGAGCGCTCGATGATGGTCTCGCCCAGGCACGCGATGATGAGCGGGGCCATCATGAGCATCGTGAGCTGGAAAAGGGATATGTCGAACAAGAGGGACAAGAAGGCGCACTCCCCGCATGTGGTGTGAAAATGCGAAAACCCGTCTCCGTGCGTCGCTGCCCGGGAGACTCAGGTATTATCTTTGTCGCTTTCCGCCAGTATGCCTCATGTATACCCAAATTCAAAATATACAGATTTCATGTTTCCGGCATGTAACGTCGAGCCCCTTTCCCTGCGGCCCGTTCCCCTCGTCGCGCGCAGCCGCCGTATCAACCTCACCCCGAGTAGCCGTCCCCAACACCCCTCACCCTGAGTAGCCGCCGAAGGTCAGACGCGACTGAGAAAGGAGCGTTTGTATCGAAGGGCAATCGCGACTGATGCGGGGCTGTTGAAAAAGCTCCCCCTCCTCAGGGGATAAAGGCAACCCCCCCTACCCCCCCTTGTCAGGGGGGCAAGAAAAAACAAAACCCCTGGCCCGGCGGTGGGCGTCGCCTTTTTCATATCCTCCATTTGCCGGGGCGTCGGCCTTTTTTACCCCCCTGTCAAGGGGGGGTAGGGGGGGGTGGTTTTCATGCAGGGGGCTGTTTGACCCTCCCTCCCCTTGCGGGCGGACACGACCCGACGAAAGCCGATGCGTTGCCCGCCGCTTCGGGTTCATACATAATGCGCGCATTGCAAACGCTTCCCCTAATGAACCGACCACCCAAGATGGAGATCGTTTCTTTTCTTCATCCAAAAGGAGACCTCCGAGATGGAATTGATCGATCTGAGCATGGAAATATACCGGGACATGCCGATTTACCCGGACCTGCCCGGCCCCTCCCTCACCGTCGATGAAGACTGGGACACCGTGGCAAGGCGGACGGGCTCGATTAACTACGGCGCCCCCATCGTGACGAACCACTGCGTCATCTTCATGAGCGACCACACGGGCACGCACATCGACTCCCCCTGGCACAACAACCCCGACGCCTTCACGACCGAGCGCATCCCGCTCGAATGGTGTCTTTCGGACGGCGTCGTCCTCGACTTCACCGACAGGGAATCGGGCTACGCCATCACGGCGGCGGACGTGGAAGGCGCGCTCCAGAAGATCGACTACACCCTCAAGCCGCTCGACATCGTGCTCATCCGCACCGACGCGAGCGTGGACTGGCAGACGAACCCCGACTACACCATGAACCAGCCCGGCATGAGCGCCGAGGCGACCCACTACCTCATCGACAACGGCATCCGCGTGATGGGGATAGACGCGAGCGGCTGGGACGTTCCGATATGGAAGATGCACGAGACGCGCAGCTACTGGGAGGCCCACCGGGTCATGCTGGAGAAGGACTACTGCCACATCGAGAACATGATCAACCTGAACCTGATCCCCAAGTCCCACGGGTTCAAGCTCTCGGTGCTGCCCATCAAGTTCCGGGGCATGTCGGGCTCCCCCATTCGCGCGGTGGCGATCATCGACGACTAGCCTCCCGGGGAGCGATTGATATGGCGCTGGCCGTCCGCGTCTTAAGCGGCGCGTACCACGATTCGGTGAAGCTCATGCGAATCAGCGCCGCCGCCTCGGAGAAGACTCACATCAGGCAAGCGGCGGCCCTCATGGGCACGCCAATGAACCTGGAACAACTCGCATCGAGCGGCCTTCTCTCACAAGAAGCGAAAGGCGCCGGCCCGAACGACCTCGTCCTCGTCGCCGAGGCGCAAGACACGCAGACGGCGCAGGAAGAGCTCGCCGCCATGGAAGCGGCGCTCACCGCTCCCCGCACGAGCGGCGAAGCGGGAGCGCTCGCGAGCCTCTCCGCACCCACGCTCGACGCGGCGCTCGGGGAAGACCCGCTCATCAACCTCGCCCTTTTCTCGGTTCCCGGCCCGAGCGTGCGCCGCGAGGCCGAACGCGCGCTCAATAAAGGCCTCCACTGCCTCATCTTCAGCGACAACGTATCGGTGGAAGACGAGGTGGCGCTCAAGCAAACTGGGCGCGATAAGGGCTTGCTCGTCATGGGCCCCGACTGCGGCACGGCGCACATCGCAGGCGTGGGCTTAGGTTTCTGCAACGTGGTGCGTCCCGGCGGAATCGGTATCGTCGGCGCTGCGGGAACGGGGATTCAGGAGGCCATGGCCGCCATCGACGCCTCGGGCGGGGGAATCACCTGCGCGCTGGGAACAGGGGGGCGCGACGTCACCGACGCCGTCGGCGGCCTCGCCATGATCCAGGCGATCGAGACCTTGAGCGAGGATGCGGCGACGGAGGTTCTCCTCGTACTCGGAAAACCGCCCGAACCCGCCGCTTTGGGGAAGATACTGGAAGCAACGGCCACTTGCGGAAAACCCGCCGTCGTTCATTTCGTCGGGGACTGGAACGAGGATATCCTCGTGCATCTCGGTCTTTACGCGCCGGACTCGCTCGCCGAAGCGGGGCGGCTCGCCGTCTCGCTGAGCGGAGGACGGGCCAACCCGGCGGCTCCTGAACTCGACTCCGATGCGAGAGAGAGAATCGCCGGATGGAGCCACGCGCGCGCGCATGGCCGCCGGTTCCTGCGCGGCGTCTACACGGGCGGGACGCTGTGCGCCGAGGCGCAGGCGATAATCGGCGAATTTATTCCGGGGATTTCCTCCAACGCGCCCCTCGATAAAATAAGCGGACAAATGCCCGACCCCCGGAAATCGGAAGGCCACGCGGTCGTGGACATGGGCGACGACCTCTTTACGCGGGGGAAACCCCATCCCATGATCGACCCCGCGCCCAGAAGCGCGCGCATCGTTCAGGAAGCGGGGGACCCCGAAACGGCGGTCGTGCTCTTCGACGTGGTGCTGGGTCTCGGCGCGCATGAAGACCCGGCGGGAGAGGCGGCGAAGGCGATTGTGGAGACCCAGGAGTCGAGTCCCGGTGTCCTGTTCATCGGCTCGGTGACGGGCACAGAGGGCGACCCGCAGGGTCTGAAGGCGCAGCGCGCGAGGTTACGAGAGGCCGGCGTCCTGGTGGCGGATACGCACGCCGAGGCGTGTCTCGCCGCTGCCGCCGCACTCGAGGGACTAGGCGGATGAGCGCGAAAAACTTGCTGGAAGGCGTCCGCGTCGCCAACGTCGGCGTGGAGCTGTTCGCGGAGAGCCTGGCCGCGCAGAACGCCCCCGTGGTGCAGGTGGACTGGCGCCCCCCCGCCGGAGGAGACCCCGACATGATCGAACACCTCGACCGACTGGCCGCTTGCGATGCGGCCAACGACATCGCCATCGAACGCCTTCAGGCGGCCAGACCCGTTTGGGTGGATATCGGGACAGCCATGGACGAGGTGCCCGGCATGGGCGAGCGCACCCTCCTGCACGCGGGCCCTCCCATCGCCTGGGATAGAATGTCCGGCCCTCTCAAGGGCGCGATGATCGGCGCGGCGCTTCTCGAAGGCTGGGCGCAGGACGCGGAGGCGGCCGAAAAACTCTGCGCAAGCGGAGAAATCACCTTCGAGCCCTGCCACCACCACTCGTCGGTGGGGCCGATGGCGGGCGTGGTGTCGCCCTCGATGCCGGTGAGCATCATCGAAAACCGGGCGCCTGAGGAACTCGGCGGCGGCGGGAGGGCCTATTGTACGCTGAACGAGGGTCTGGGCAAGGTGCTGCGCTATGGCGCCTATTCAGAAGACGTGCTGGCGCGCCTGAAATGGATGGCGGACGAACTCGCCCCCGCCCTGCGCGCGGCGCTTCGCGCCATGCCGGAGGGGCTGGACATCAAAAACGTGATCGCGCGCGCCCTGCAGATGGGCGATGAGGCGCACAACCGGAACGTCGCGGCCACCTCCACGGTCGCCCGCACCCTCATGCCCTGGCTCGCGGATTCTGTCAGCGACACCGGCGTGATCTCCCGCGCGGCGGAATTCCTCGCGGGCAACGATCACTTCTTCCTGAACCTCGCGATGCCCGCCGCCAAGGCGAGCCTCGACACCATGGCGGGGGTCGAGGGCAGCTCCTTGGTCTACGCCATGTCGCGCAACGGGACGGATTTCGGCATCAGGGTCGCCGGCTTGGGGGATAGGTGGTTCACGGCGCCCGCGAAAAATCCCGTCGGCCTGTTCTTCCCGGGCTATTCGCAGGAAGACGCCAATCCCGACATTGGCGATTCGGCGATCATGGAAACGCTCGGCGTCGGCGGCTTCGCGATGGCAGCGGCGCCCGCCATCGTCGAGTTCGTGGGCGGCTCGACGGCGGAGGCCTTTCAGGCGACGAACGAGATGTACGGCATCACCTGGGCGCGGAGCCGCGATTACACCCTGCCCGCCCTTGATTTCGCGGGCGCGCCGACCGGGGTCGACGTGCGCAAGGTGATCGAGACGGGCATCTACCCCGTCATCAACACGGGCATCGCCCACCGCGAGCCGGGCGTAGGACAGATAGGCGCGGGCGTCCTCCGCGCGCCCGAAGCGCCGTTCCAGATGGCGTTCGAGTCCCTGGCCGGGAAGATGTCCGGGTAGCGGGAGGGCTTGCCGAGCAAGGCACTTTGCTCCCCTGTAGGGACAGGTCGCGACCTGTCCCTACGCATTCGGCGATTGCGTGATTCGTTTGTCATTCCGGCATACGCCAGAATGACGACGATTAGTGGCAAAGCCCGAGCGAAAAGACAGGAATTGCAGTGTCATTGTCGGGGCGGTTCGCGAACCGCCCCGACGGAATTGACACGCCCCAGACGCGATTTTGATGTATGATGAAAAGATATTCAGAAGAATAAAACGCTGGTCGAACGCGCGCTGGCCATCGGGTTTTCATTGGTTCCGCACCGTCTTTGAGGAGAGGGGTTGAACATGAATTACACCAAATCGGAAGCGAAAGCGTATTGCAGGGAACACATGACGGGCGTCTGGGCCGCGCTCACGACGCCCTTCACGCCCGAGGGCGAACTGGACGAGGAGGGCCTTCGCAAGATCGTCCGCACCTGCATCGACGATCTGAAGATAGACGGGTTTTTCTGCAATGGGCTGATGGGCGAGTACTGGTCGCTCTCGCCCGAGGAGCGAAAGCGCGTGCAGCACATCGTCTGCGAGGAGAGCCGGGGCGGCGCGCAGACCATCCCCCCACACCCCGCACATCAACATCAAGGAAGCCGTCGAACTCACCAAACACGCCGAGGAAGTCGGGGCGGATTACGCCATCATGATCAACCCGGTCTACGGCGCGCACGATGACGACGAGATTTTTCTCTACTTCAAGACCATCTGCGATCAGATAGACATCGGCCTCTCGCTGTTCAACCAGCCGAAATCGGGAACCACGCTCAGCCCCGAACTCATCGAGCGGCTCTGTACGCTCGAGAACATCTGCTGCATCAAGAACGCGGTTCCGAGCATGGCACACCAGAGCGAGGTGCGACGCCGCGTGGGGGATGAGATCGTCGTCTGCGACCCGAACGAGGAGAACTTCCTCGTGAGCCTGCTGCATCTGGGCATGCAGGTGCACATGTCCTCCCCTGTTCCTTATCTCTTCCAGACGCCGGGCTACACGCCGATCCGCGACTACTACGAAGCCGCGATGGCGGGCGACACGGAGAAGGCCTGGCAGATCAACTACTCGCTCGAACCCCTGCGGACGGTCCGCAAGAAGTACTTCACGACGGGCCCGAACGGACGCACGACGGCGTATCTCAAGGAATGGACGAAGCTGCTCGGCCTGCCGGCTGGCGAGCCGCGCCCGCCCATCGTGCCCCTGACGCAGCGCGAGAAGGACGCGTTCCGAAAGGACCTGGAGGCGACGGGGATTCTGGATAAAGCGAAGTAGGTTTTGATTGTAGGGACAGGTCGCGACCTGTCCCTACAATCACGCCCCACCACCTCACGCCGCCTGCCAGATGATCACCACCATCCCGATGAACAACAAGACCGCGCCCACCGTTTTCTGCCAGGTAATTTCTTCTTCCCCCTTGAGCCATATCCGCGCGAGCAGCAGGGAGAACAGCGGCGCCGTATAGACGATGGGCGCGATGATCGACACGTCGCCGTAACGGTACGACGTGAAATGGCAAAAAAATGAAAGCGTGAGAATCGAGCCCGCCAGCGCGAAGCCCAGCACGCCCGCGCGGTTGAAGGAGAGCCGCTCGTTTTCGGGCAGGAAGGGATAGAACACGAACAGCACGGGAAGGGAAATCGCATAGGAAAGCGTCGCCCCCAGCAGCGGTTCGGGCATGAGGGCGAGCACGTGTTTTCTGATGGATGCGGCGAAGGCGAACGAGACGGCGTGGGCCATCGGCATGAGGATGAAAATCCGCCGCCAGGGTTTCTCGCCTTCTCTCTTGAGCGCCAACAGGACGCATCCCGCGACGACGAAGAGCGTCGCCGCCAGGACCACGACGCCCGGCCGCTCGCCGAGCCAGGCCATCGCCACGAGCGTGCTGAAAAAAGGCGTCACCGTGATGAGCGGCATGGCGCGGCCCACCCCGATGTAGCCGATGCTCAGGAACATGAGCGCCTGCGCCAATCCGGGCGCGAGCGCACCGCCGACCAGAAACCACAGGGCGACCGGCAGCGTGAGCTCCCCCCACGGGGAGAAAAAGGCCGAGATGACGACCAGAACAACAGTACCGATGCTCAGCGTGATGAGGCTGCCCGTGAAGGCGCTCGTGTAGCGCATGTACCTTCGCGCCATGACGCTGAAGACGGCGAACAGGACTGAGGAGGCGAGCGCAAAGAACGAAGCCAGCAAGGGGTTCAAGAAATTCTCCAGGGTTAGACTTGCTGACTCACTTGGCGCACGCCGCTTGCGCGCTCACCCGGGCGATAGTCGCCGCGCCGCAAAACGGCCGAATCGATCCGGCCGGCAAGGCCTCAACAGCCGGTTTTCTTGCACCTGATGCATTCGACGATGTGGTCCGGCTCGCTCGGCCTGGAGGAATTCTTGACATCGTAGCCTTCCATCTTCCCGTTGCCGAACAAGCCGATAAGCATTCGCCCGTCTTCCAGAACGATGTAATCCCCGATCAAAACCCTGCCGGTGGCTTCATCCCGGGCGGCGCGTCGATAAATCTTATAGCCCCTTGGGCCGATCCTGTGGTTGCACGAAGAGGCGTACCGGGTGCCGTTCTCAAGAGCATGGACTTTCCCGTCCGCAATTTCCGTGTGCGTTTTGCGCCCGCGCCCCTCTCCGGAAGCCGAAGCGTCTACGAAGGTCACTCTCGTAATCGCGTCTTCACCCACCTCAAAGGATATTTTCAGGTACCGGATCTCCCCGCAAATCCACTCGCCGACCATCGCCGGATTGCACTCGCTTACAAGCCCGGCGGCGGACGCGCCTCCGGCGGGAGCGGAGAGGGCAAGCGAGAGAAGCAGTGCTTTCAGAACGATGGAAAACATGGGCGCCTCCCCATAAACGTCCGGTTTCGCGGGATTCTACACCAGGCAGGCGAAAAGCGCCGCCCGTATGGGGGAAGCAAAGGGGCGTCCCCTTGACCCGTGCAGGCGGAACCGCTCCACGGTGAAAGCGGGCTGGCATTTTGATCCACGATGGGCTATATTCTTTCCAGAATGGAGGAAAGATAATGGCGACTAGCATTGCGGACCGGGCCATGTCGGCGAACGAGGCGGCCTGTGTCACCGGCGTACCTCTGAAACAGGTGCACCGCATCATCGACTCGGGCCTTCTGGGCGCTGCTGCGGAAAGCCAAAAGGGCTCCCGCTTCATCCTTTACGACGGCCTGGTGGGCCTCAAGCTCGCCCACGAGACGACGGACACCCTCACCCTCGACGGACGCCGTCGGCTCGTGCGCTATCTTCTCGAGAATCCGAAGGCCGGGACGGCCCGTGAGAACAACGTGTCCGTCGACGTGCGGCCCATGAAGGGCCAAGTGCGCAGAGGACTCTCCAGGCTGGCGAGGGCGCGCAAGATGATCGCGTCCGATGAGGCCGTACTTTCCGGTACAGCGTGCATCAAGGGAACCCGCATACCCGTTCACGATATCGCCGAAATGCTCGCTGGCGGCGACGGCGTGGACGCCGTCCGCGCGGCTTACCCCTCCCTCGTGGAAGCCCAGATCGAAGCCGCGGCCCTCTATGCCCGGGCCTACCCGCGCCGCGGCCGTCCCCGTCAAGGACCCTTCTGGCGCAGCCGAAAACCGGTCATATCGAGCGAGGTCGATTTCCGGGAGCTGCCCTTGAGCCGGGTCAAGGAGCGCAACGCCCAATATGACCAGCAGGACCTCCTCGATCTGATCGACTAGGAAGTGGACGCCACGCGTGCGGGTCGTTCTTGAGACCACGCGGCTCTCTCACAGCCATTCCTATGGACCGCAAAGAAAAAATTCGTTTGTGTGTATGTCGGACATGTATGTCCGACATACATGCGACCCTGTTTTTTTCATTCACTACAAGGGCCGCATGTCTGTAGCGCTCCCAAGAAGGGAGCGCTACCTACAAAACGCAATCCTTCCCGCAATGTTCGCAAGGGAGCAAGATAAACTCCCCCCTTGAGGGGGAGTCAGTGAGCTTAGGGCGCAAGCCCGCAAGCGAACTGGTGGGGGGAGCTTTTATTTTTAGAACCGTCCCCCCACCGAATCGGCCTTCGCCAAGGCTTGGCCTCTTCGACTCCCCCTCAAGGGGGGAGTTAATTCCAAAAACTCATCTCTGTGTCGAAAACGCCCGGCCGCCCGTTTTTTAGCTATCCCTAGAAATACACCTCGCCGGGCCTGACCGGCGGCGTCCACTCACACTCGCCGAAGGGGCCGTCGCCGTTTTCCTTGACGTAGGCGATGCGGTCGTCGTTCACGCTCTCGCCTAGCAGGGCGCGGTGCAGCCAGTCGAGAATGTACTGGTGGTTGTCCACGCCGCCCAGGTTCGAGAGGTTCACGAGGGGGTGGAACTGGTTCTCGAACACCCACATCTCCTTCTTGCAGGTCAAGTCCTCATACACTTCTATCGCGTCCTCGAGCGGGCAGAGCGGGTCGAACTCGCCCGTCACGAGCAGTGTGGGGCACTGCACCTTGTCCATGTAGCCCTTGACGGTCATGTTGCGCGCCATCTCGTCGAAGGCGTCCTCATCGTCCATGCCCGCCATGTACATGAACACCTGCTTGAAGCGCGGCGAGGACTGCGTGAAGATGGTGTTGTTCGGATTAAAACACGCCACCGCGCTCGCCACCGCCGCCGCCCGGTGGTCGTAGCTCGCCAGGCGGAGCGACCAGAAACTCCCCATGCTGATGCCGTAGATGCCGATCTTGGTGGGTTCGACCTCCTCGCGCCCGAGGAGGTAGTCCATCACCGCGGCGCCCGCGCGCTCGTAGTTGTCGCCCACGGCGCGGATCTTCTGGATGTTGGAGTTGCCCTGCCCCGGCCCGTCCATCGCAATGACGTGAAAGCCCCTGTCCGCCGCCACGTTGTGGCGCGCGTGGGGGAATACTTCTTTACTCTGATCCATGCCCGGCACGTAGATGATGCAGGGCGCTTTTCTCCGGTCGGGAAGCAGGTGCAGCAGGCAGGAGATCGTCTTGCCGTCGTCGAAGGGCACCTCGACGCGCTCGATGGGGTAGGACGCCGTCTCGGAGCGCCTGTCGACCATCTCCTTCAGCTTGTTGCACAGGTAGATCTTCACCGGGTTGTCGTCATAGAAAATCGGGTGCTGCGCCATGCGGTAGGCCTCGATGGCGTGGTCGTAGTGCTCCGTGGCCGTGGCGTCGAACCCCTCTCGCTGGGCCTTCTTGCCGAGCGTCTCGTGAAATTCCGCGGACTCGCGCCAGACCTTGGGCAGCATCTGGTAGTTGTGCGCGCGCTTGCCCTGGGGGACTTCCAAGTAGTCGCGCTCGAAGTTCTGGACGCGGCCCCTCATGTTCAGGGCCAGGTCGAGCATCCACTGCTGGTTGTCTCTTTCGGTGCGTAGTTTGCGAATCATTTTCCTCTCCACGTTTGATGTTTGATGAAAATGGCAAAAGAAGTTTCGCCGGGAAATGTATCTGTCCTGGATTCGGGCGGAATGCCGAGCGCGGCGCATCTTGCGGTCAATTCACCCGATACGAAATATGAAATCCCTAGCGGACGACGTCCTCCCTCCTGAGAACGGCTATCTCCTCCCCCGAGAAACCGAGTTCGCCAAGCACCTCATCGGAATGCTGGCCGAGCACCGGCGGGGGCCTCCGCACGGAAGCGGGCGTCTTGTCGAACTTGACGGGCACGCCGCCGAGCTGCAACACCCCGTATTCGGGATGCTCGGCCTGCGCGAGATAGCCCATCGCCTTCATCTGGGGGTCCTCATATAGATCGGTGGGCTTGCGCACGCGCGCGCAGGGCACGCCCTCGCCCTCGAACCTGCGCACCCATTCCTCGCCCGGCGCCCTGCGCAGGACCTCCTGCACGAGGGGGATGATGACGCCTCGCGCATCGTGCCTCCCTCGGAAGGTCCGCCAGGCCTCTTCTTCGAGCAGTTCGGGGAGCCCCAGAATTTCCGAGGATTTCTCCCAGAAACCGTCCACGTCCATGTAAAGATAGATGTAGCCGTCGGAAACCTCATACACGCGGGCGATGCGGTCGTTCAGGGCGTCTTCCACCTCCGAGACGGGCTCCAAATCACTCGCCCACATGAGGCGCCCGAACTGCATGGCCGTCGCCCCGCCCAGCAGAGACGCGTCGATTCGCTGGCCTTGGCCTGTGCGCTCGCGGGCGTAGAGCGCCATCATCACCGCGCCGTACGCGAGCGCGCCCGTCATGTAGTCCACGAAAGAACCCTGCACGAGTTCCGGCGCGCCGCCCCCGCCCTGCTCGGCGGGAATGCCCGCCGTGGTCTGGATGATGGGGTCGATGCCGCGCCGCTCGCGCAGGGGGCCGCCCTGCCCGTAGGCGGATACCGAGAGATAGATGAGCCGGGGGTTCTCGCGCATCAGGGCGTCCGCGCCGAGCCCGAACTTCTCGACCGCGCCGGGGCGGTAGCCCTCCACGAACACGTCGGCCTGTGCGGCGAGCCTCTTGGCGATCTCCCGGCCCTGCTCCGCCCGCAGGTTCAAGGCGATGCTGCGCTTGCTGCGGTTCAGGCCCAGGAACAGCCTGCTTTCCCCGGCGAATGAGGACGGGAAATTCCGCACGCGGTCGCCCTCGGGCGGTTCGAGCTTCACCACGTCCGCGCCCGCGTCCCCCATCATCAGCGTACAGAACGGCCCCGCCACGTAATGCGTGAGGTCCAGCACCCGAATTCCTTCCAAACCGTCCATATCTTTCCTTGAAAATTGTTGAAATATATCTAATATCTAATTGTTTTATTGTCGTTTATTAGCTATTCCTATCTTTTCCATCAGTTTTTCATTCTTGCGCTCTTTGGGCACGATGAAGCGCTCGTTCGTCCCGCGGGCGACGAGTTCCACCTCGTCGTGAATCTCCACCTCGAAGACGCAGCGCCTGCGGTCACGCTCGACCAGCCGCGCCCGCGCTTCCACGCGCATCCCCTTGGGCGTTCCCGCCATGTGGGTGAGCGATACCTTCGTCCCCACGCTCGTCTCTTCAGGCCCCAGGTGGGCCGCCAGCGCGTCCATGGCGGCCTTTTCCATGAAGCGCACCAGTTCGGGCGTCGCCACGACTTCTGCGTTCGTGCCGCGCAGGTGCATGGGCACGTGCTCATCCGCCACGACGACGGCATACGTCCCCTCGATACCCGGCTGAATCGCGTCTTCATTCATGTGGGTTCACCAGGTGGCCGAGATACGGCGTCTAGCCGCCCATCGTCAGCACGATTTTCCCGAAGACTTTCCCGGTCATCAGCACGTCATGGGCGCGAGGCGCATCCGCAAGCGGCATCGTCTCCCCCACCGAGGCGCGCACCCTGCCATCGGCCAGCATCAGATCCAGCTGGCGAATCATCTCCGGGAACACGGGGTCGGAGTTGAACAGGCTCAACCCGCGCACGTCGATGTCCTTTGAATAAAACGGCGGATAGTTCACCGAACCCACCGGGTTCTTGCCGGTGCCCGCGCCGAGCACGACGATCGTGCCGTATTTCTTGACCGCCCGGCAGTCGGCGTCGAAATTCTCCACCGCCACCATCTCGATCACCGAATCCACCCCGACGCCGCCGGTCTCGGCCAGGCAGCGCTCGGCGACATCCTCCTCGCGGTAGTTGATCACCACGTCGGCCCCGAAATCGCGGCAAAACGCGGCTTTTTCTTCTGAACTCACCGTCGTGATGACGCGCGCGCCGGCCGCCTTTGCGATCTGGATCCCCATGCAGCCCACGCCGCCCGCGCCCGCGTGGATGAGCACCGTCTCGCCCGCCTTTATCTGCGCCTTGTAAATCAGCGCGTAGTAGGCCGTGTACAAGACCACCGGCAGGGAAGCACCCTCCTCATAGGAGAGGTTGTCCGGGAGTTTCGCCGTGCGGAAGGGATTCAGGAGCGCCTTTTCGGCATACGCGCCGCTCACCGCCGCGCCGAACACCCTGTCGCCGGGGGAGAAACCGCTCACGCCCTCGCCCACGGCCGTCACGTCGCCCGCCGCGTCGATGCCGGGCGTCCAGGGCAGCGCCAGGCTCTTCGAGAGCGGATGTGCGCCCGAGCGGAAGGTGGTGTCCACGGGGTTCACGCCCGCCGCCTTCACGTCCACCAGTATCTGGCCCGCCGCGGGCGCCGGGTCCGCCGCGTCTTCGAGCACCATCACTTCGGGGCCGCCGAATTCATGCACGTGTATCGCCTTCATCTTCTTCTCCCATCGAATTGGGGCGCCGTGCGCCTCGTCGTTATCTCAAAAAATGGACAATGGATTGTTCCGATCCCCTATTCCTTATCACACATCGGGAGAAAATGCTCTTTCTTCCGGGACCGCCCCCCGGCGAGGCGACCAGAAGCGCGCCCTTCGATACAAACGCTCCTTTCTCGGGGCTGTTGAAAAAACCTTTATCAAAGGAGCAACCCCCCCTACCCCCCTTGTCAGGGCTGTTAAAAAACCCTGCAATGCCGGCAATGGGATACCGCCTTGCCAAAGGGATTGTAGGGGCCGCATATATGCGGCCCGAGTTCCGACGTCGAAAAAGCTGGGACGCATACTATGCGTCCCCTACAAAAACCGCCCCCTCCACGGTCGCGTCGAATCCTCGTTAATCGGGCTTTTTCAACAGACCCTTGTCAGGGGGTATAAAAAGGCGATGCGCCCCCGCCGGGCTGAGAGGGTTTTGCTTTTTCTTGCCCCCCTGACAAGGGGGGGTAGGGGGGGTTGCCTTTATGGGCGAGGGGAGCGCCCTTCGATACGCGGCTCCGCCGCTACTCAGGGTGAGGCATGTGGAGACTGTCCCCTTGAGAGTGAGCCGCGCGGGGGGGATATCTGCACAGGAGCGGACCTGCGCGTCCGCCGCGCGGGCGGCCGCAGGTCTTGACACGGAGTTTTCAGCGGAGATAATGAGGCATTCTCATCAGGCAAGCAAAATCGCACGCCCTGTCCGAGCGGACGGCGGGACGGATAGCATGAGAAGATAGAGGACTTGAGTTCACGGGGAACTCTGAAAAGACACAGGCGTTCATGTGGTGATGAAGCGTCATCATCAAAATTTCGTGCACGTTTTCACCATCAAAAGGAGTTTGTAATGAAGAAATTCGCATTCTTGGCAACAGTGGCGGCAGCCGTGGCGTTCACCTTCGGCGCGGTCGATGCGGCCGAACGCTATCGCTTCGGCGGAGGCCCCTCCGGCGGCGCGTGGCACCCCTCCATCAGTGCGGGAACCCAGCTTCTGAACCGAAAGGTCGGACGGAAGTTCTACTTCCAGTATTCCCCCTCGGCCGGTTCGGTGGCCAACGTCCGCCGCGTGAGCCTCGGCGAGTTCGCCACCTCGTGGGGACACGTGGGCCAGGTGTACCAGTCCTGGACGGGCACTGGTCTGTTCAAGAAAGACGGCGCCAACAAGGACTTCCGCATCGTCGCCAACGTCCGCGCGCAGTCGCAGATCATCGCCGTGCTGGCGGACAGCCCCATCAAGTCCTACAAGGACATGGCCGGCAAGCGGGTGAACCTGCTCAAGCAGGGAACGGGCAGCCACGTGAACTGCAAGAACATCTTCGCCGCCGTCGGGCTCCTCGACAAGATTCAGCCGCGCTACCTGGGCTTCTCCGCCTCGGGCCGCGCCCTGGGCGACCGCCAGATCGACGTGTACTGCTCCGCCGGCGCGCCCTTCACCATCCCGGCCCTCACCCGGCTCTCCATCCAGAAGCCGGTGCGCTACATCAGCCTGAGCGAGGCCGAGCAGAAGAATGTGACCAGCGCTCACAAGTTCTACGTGCCGATCACCATTCCCGTTCAGAAAGAAGTCATCGGAATGAAAGCGCCGGCGCGCTCCATCGCCTACGACGTCTGGTGGATCGCCCACAAGCAGATGTCCAACGACGCCGTTTACAACATGCTCAAGGTCATCGCCTCGCCCGAGAACCTCAAGCAGTTGACCAAGACGGCGCGCTACTGGCGTGACCTGAGCGGCAACTTCAACGCCCTCAAGGTGCACAAGATCTGGGTGCACCCCGCCGCCGCGCGTTACTGGAAAGAACGCGGCGTGAAGGTGCCCGACGAGGTCGTGAAAGGCTTCTGATTCTCGCAACGATAATCCGGCGAGAAATCGCGCCCGGGGAGGAGGAGAAACCGGGAAAACCTCCTTCTCCCCGGGATTCTTTCGCTTCACGACTTTTCTCGCCATTCAAGGCCCGCTCGCCCGGGCCGAGGTAAGGACGCCATGTACCGAAATCTCCTGCCCTTTTTGATGAAGATCGGCCTCATATCGGACGAGATGGTCCTACCACGCGACCTCCGGGGTTATTCGCGCGTCATCGTCTCGATTATTTCCGTCGCGTTTTCCTACTTCTTCGTTCATATCTCATTCTTCGGCCCCCCGCGTTCGGAAATCTTCAAGGGCGTCTACATCCTGGCGACCGCCAGCTTGTGCATCCTCGTCTACAAGGGCAGGCAAAGGCCGGTCCGGGAGGGGTTCGCCTATCTCGATGAAATCTTCTCGTTTTCCGCCATCGTCGTCATGTGCGCCACCCTGGCCCTGTGGGCGTATTGGGGCGCTTTCTTCGGCGACGTGCTCTGGAGTGAGTTCATGGTCGGGGGAACCTACCTGGTCGCCCTGCTCGGCGGTCTGTTCGGCGCGTTCCTCTACCGGTTTGAAGCCACCACAGAGCGCGTATCGGAATACCCCACACTCTCGGACTGGCTGTTCATCGTTTCGGCCGTCGCCCCCATCATCTGGTGGAACATCTACAACATCGAACTCACCACGCGCATCGGCGGCCCGGTGCCCACCTCGGTGGTGATATACACGCTGCTCCTGACGGCGGTGAGTTTCGACATCGCCAGGCGCGTCATCGGCCCCGTCATCCCGTTCATCGGCTTCTTCTTCCTGATCTACAGTTTCAAGCCCATCGCGCAGATATCGCCGGGCCTTCTCTACCACGACGGCTTCGGGCTCGACCGCGTGACCGAGTTCCTGATGCTCGAGGCCGACGGCATCACCGGCCTCATCGTCGAGGTCTTCGCCACCTACATCGTCATCTTCGTCGTCCTGGGCGCTTTTCTGGAAAAAACGGGGCTGGGCGAATTCCTCATCGACGCCACCTACCGGGTGACGGGCCAGAAAACAGGCGGCCCCGGCCTTACGGCCGTCATGTCGAGCGGGCTGTTCGGCATGATCTCGGGCAGCGGCGTGGCCAACGTGGTGACGACGGGCACGTTCACCATCCCCCTCATGAAGCGGGTGGGCTACCGCTCCGAATTCGCGGGCGCGGTCGAGGCCGCCGCCTCTACGGGAGGGGCCTACATGCCGCCCATCATGGCGGGCGGGGCCTTTCTCGTCGCTCAGCTCACCGAAACCTCGTATTTCGACATCGTCAAGATAGCGACGCTCCCGGCCATTCTCTACTATCTCTCGGTGGGCTACATGGTCTACATCCGTGCCGTGCGGCGCGGACTCCACGGCGTCGACCCCTCGGAGCTGCCCCCCTGGAGCAGGATCATCCCGCGCCTCCACTTCCTGCTGCCCATCCCCGTGATGGTGTATTTCCTCGTCATCGGCGATTCCGCGTTCCTGGCGGCCTTCAAGACCATCTGCCTCATCGTGATGCTGAAGACCTGCGAACTGCTCTCGAACATCAATATACCCACAGCAGACCAGACGGCCCGCCCGTTCCTGTACGTCTCGATCGCCTTCGGCGTCTTCTCCTATTTCTTCGGCCTGCAAATCGGCGCTCCGTTCTCCTGGTTCGCGGACACGCTGCGCGGGATGAACTGGGGAGACGCCCTGTTCTGGACGGTGACAGCGTTCATCGTACTGAAACTCGCCGAGATCGTCGCGACCGGGATGCGGGCGGAAACCGGAGAGTCCGAATACGAGACGGGGCCGATTCTCTTCAGGCGGCTGTGGGAACTCGTGGTGGATATCGTCAAGGTCACCTGGATTTCGCTCGAAGCAGGCGCGCGGAACACGCTCGTCATCGGCTGCATCGCGTGCGTGCTGGGCATCCTGCTCTCCTGCGCGACGCAAAGCGACCTGTCGGGCCGCATCTCCATTTTGTTGACCGAGTTCAGCTTCGGCCTCCTGCCGCTCACCATCATATGGGTCATCATCGCGGGCTACATCGTCGGCATGGGCCTGCCCATCACGGCGAGCTACGTGGTGCTGGTCATCTTCGGCGTCATCGCGCTCACCAACCTGGGCGTGCCGACCGTTCACGCGCACCTCATCTGCTTCTGGGTGGCCGTCGTGAGCGCCGTTACCCCGCCGGTCGCCCTGGCCGCCTACGCGGCGAGCGCTATCGCCGTGTCCGACCCGGTGCAGACCGGCTTCCAGGCGCTGAAGCTCGCCTCGTGGCTGTTCATCATGCCGTTCCTGTTCGTCTACACCCCGCTCCTCTTGAGCGGCACGACGACAGAGGTGGCGATTACCTTCGGGGCGTGTCTCATCGGCATCGTCGGCTGGGCCGGGTGGATGGAGAACTTCATGACGCGCCATGCGAACGGCGTGGAGCGGGCCCTGATGTTCATCAGTTCGGTATGCCTCCTCCTCCCCGTGGGGAATTTCGTGACCTTCATCACCCCGCTGGAAGGAGACTTGAGGTATCTCTCCTACGCCGCCGGCATCATCGCCATCGCAGCGGTGTTCGTCTTACAGCGCACGCGCGGCGGCGAAGACCCGGTACCCACTTAATTCAAACAGTTCCCGAGAAGGAGGCACCATGAGCAAAGCTCCTCCCGCTCTCAGGCGCATCCAGCACGTGGGCCTCAAGGTCCACGACTTGGACGAGGCGGTGGCCTTCTACCGCGACGTCATGGGGCTCCGGGTCTCGGACCGCTACGAGCCGGGCGACAACCCCCACAGCCCGTGGGGGATATGCTTCATGCGCTGCGGCGAGGGCCATCACGAGGTATCCCTCATCGCCTATCCAAAAGAAGCCGGCCTGACCCCCAAAGAGGGCGGCATGCGAAAACCCGAGGTCGGCCTCCACCACGTGGCCTTCGAGGTCGGCTCGAAAGAGGAACTCGAAACCTGGGCGGCGCACATCCGCTCGAAGGGAATCAAGATCGCGGCGGGGCCCCTCGTCCACAGCCCCACGCACCCCGAGGGCGACGGCACCCTGGGCGAGAACCGCGCCTTTTACTTTCACGACCCCTGCGGAAACGGGATCGAGATTTTCTGCGACCTGGCCAGAATGGACGTGGACACCAATCGCATCAACGAGGCGTGGTTCCGCGACAGGCTCGAGCGCGATGGGTTCTCGCGCGACGAGGCCGACCCGCCTCCCGCCTGGCGGCCCGGCACATCGAGCATGGCGGACGCGAAAGAGAAATTCGGCCAGCCATCATGAAGGCGGGGTTGTTGAAAAAGCCCCCTTTTCAGGGGGTAGAGGGGACACCCCTCTCGACTGGAAAAGCAACCCCCCCCTACCCCCCCTTGTCGGGGGCATTGCTTTTTACCCCCCTGTCAAGGGGGGGTAGGGGGGGTTGCCTTTATCCCCTGACAAGGGAGCTTTTTCAACATTCCCATGATGCACCGACACAATGGAGGAAATCATCCAAATGGCACACCGCGTCTTGAGCGTGGATGAGCGCACGAAAACGCAGCCCGCCCGCAAGGCCTTCATGGTGGAATACCTGCACGAGGGCTATGAGTTCGTAGAGCCGGAATCCTTCGACGACGCGAGTCTGCTCAAGGCGGCCGAGAGCGCGTGCGCGCTCACTACCGGCTTCGCGCCCATCACGCGGGAGATGATGGAGGCGGGGCCGGATATCAAGGTGGTCGGCAAGGTGGGCACCGGCGTGGACAACATCGACACGCAGGCGGCCACCGAACTCGGCATCCCCGTCGCCAACGCGCCCGGCTGGATGCGCTGCATTCCCGTGGCGGAACACGCCATGACGCTCACCCTCATCATGGCCAGGAGGCCCTGGCTCTGGCCGATTGGAGAACGAAAACTCCACTTCCAGCTTCAGGGCGCGACGCTTGGGATCGTGGGGCTGGGGAACATCGGGGGGGCGCTGGCGAAGCGCGCCGCCGCCTTCGAGATGGAAATCTGCGCCTATACGCGCACGCGGGGGAAGTTCCAGCCCGAGGGCTTCGAGGTGGAAGAGGTGGAGACGCTCCACGAACTCCTCCCGCGCGTCGATTTCCTTGTCCTCACCCTGCCCCTGACGCCCGAGAACACGGGCATTATCGGCGCGAGAGAATTCGACCTGATGAAGGAGACGGCCTCTCTCGTCAACGTATCGCGCGGCCCCCACGTGGATACAGCGGCGCTTACGGACGCGGTCCGGGAGGGCAAAATCGCGGGCGCGGGCCTCGACGTGGTCGAGCCGGACCCGTTGCCTGCAGATCATCCCTTGCACAAATTCCCCAACGTCGTCATGTCGCCCCACAACGCCGCCCAGACCGAAAGCGTCCAGCGTGAGAGCTACAAGCTTTTGTGCGATAATATCAAGCGGGCGGTAGAGGGCGAGAAAGTCACCTCGCTCGCCAATCCCGAAATCTACGAGTAAAACGCTCTGCAGAGGAGACTTATTATGGAAGACTCCCCAATCAGAGGCCTTGAGGGCGTCATCGCGGCCGACACGCGGATATGCTCCCTGGACGGCGTGAACGGGATTCTGGGGTATTACGGCTACGACGTGCCCGAGATGGTGCGCAAGAAGGTCACCTTCGAGGAGATCGTCTACCTGCTCTGGCACGGCGAACTCCCCACCCGAGAGCGCTTGAAGGAATTCGACGGGGCCATGAAGGCCGAGCGCGCGCTCTCGCCCGGGATGCTGCGCGCTTTGAGACAGATACCCACAGGCTCGCAGAGAACAGCGGCGCTGAGAGGCGGTGTCGGCATCCAGGGGCTGTTCGACGAAGAGGCCGAAGACGACTCGCCCGAGGCGAACCGCAGAAAGGCGCTCCGGCTCACCGCGAAAATGCCCACCATCGTCGCGGCCCAGCATCGCCTCGCGGCAGGCCTCAAGCCGCTCAACCCCCGCAGAGGACTCGGGCATGCGGCGAATTTCCTCTACATGATCACGGGCGAGACGCCCGACAAGCTCGACGCGCGCGCGCTCGACGCCACCCTCGTCCTCTATGCGGAGCACGAGTTCAATGCGTCCACTTTCGCGACGCGCGTCGTCACCTCCACCATGTCGGACATCTACTCCGCCGTCACGGCGGGCATCAGCGCCCTGAAAGGCCCGCTCCACGGGGGCGCTGGCCTGGCGGTGATGGAGACCCTGAGGGAGATCGGCGATATCGAGAACGTGGAGCCCTTCGTCGAGGCGGCGCTCGCGAAGAAACGCCTGTTCATGGGCTTCGGGCACCGGGTCTATACGAAGAGCGGCGACCCGCGCGCGAGCGTGCTCATCGAGTTGGCCGAGGAGGTGTGCCACCAGCCCGGCCGCGACGCCAAGTGGTTCGACATGGCGCGCGCGCTCGACCACGCGGTTCAGAGCCGAAAGGGCGTCATCCCGAACGTGGATTTCTACTCCGCACCCCTCTGGCAGGGGCTGGGGATCCCCATGGAGCTGTTCGTTCCCATCATCGCCATGTCGCGCGTCGCGGGCTGGACGGCCAACATCCTGGAGCAACAGGCCGACAACCGCCTCATCCGCCCCCGGGCGCGCTACACCGGCCCCGGAAAGCGGCCCTACAGGACCATGAGAAGCCGTGGCTGAGCAGGGCTCGCGCAGCCTCACGCAAAAGCTCATCGACGCGCACCTGGTTTCGGGCGCCGCGAGAACGCCGGGCGAAGAAGTCGAGATACGAATCGACCAGGTGTTGCTGCAGGACGCATCCGGCCCCACCGCCCTGCTCCACTTCGAGGCCATGGGCTTAGCCCAAGTGAAGCAGAAAACGGCCGTCATGTACGGCGACCACCAGACCATCCAGGTCAACAGCCTCCACACCGACGCACACCGCTTCATGCTCGGTTTCTGCCGCAAGCACGGCATCCATTTCTCGAAACCGGGAAACGGCATCTGCCACAACGTCCATTTAGAGGAATTCTCGGTTCCGGGCGAGAGCCTCCTCGGCACGGACTCGCACACCCCCCAGGGCGGCGCCGTGGGAATGCTCGCGATTGGCGCGGGCGGCATGGACGTGGCGACCGCCATGGCGACGGGCGCGACCATCATCCCGCGTCCGGCCATCGTCGAGGTGCGGCTCACCGGGAAGCTCGGCGCCTGGGCGACGGCGAAAGACGTGATCCTGGAACTCCTGCGCCGCTTGGGCGCGCGCGGGGGAATCGGCAAGTATTTCGAATATACCGGCCCCGGCGTGCGGGCCCTCACGGTGCCGGAGCGCTTCACGGTCGCGAGCATGGGCACCGAACTCGGCCTCACGGGCAGCATCTTCCCGAGCGACGCGCAGACCAGGACGTTCTACGAGCGCATCGGCCGCGCGGCCGACTGGAAGCCGCAGGAGGCGGAATCGGGCGCGGCGTATGACGAGAGAATCGAACTGAATCTCGGGGACGTCCAGCCCCTGGTCGCCCTGCCCTCGAACCCCGAGAACGTCGTGCCGGTCTCGGAAACCGTCGGCACGCCGATCCACCAGGTCATCATCGGAAGCTGCACGAACGGCACGTTCACCGACGTGGCCTCTTTCGCGCAGGTGCTGAGGGGCCGCAAGGTGGCCGACGGCGTCGACGCCATCGTCTTTCCGGGCAGCAGGCAGGCCTTCGAAGAACTCGCGAGAGAGGGCCATCTGGCCGACCTGCTGGCCGCGGGCGTGTGCGTCTCGGAATCCACCTGCGGCTCCTGCCCCGGCTACGCCCACATCCCCGCGCCCGGCATGAACTCCCTGCGCGCGTTCAACCGGAACTTCAAGGGCCGCTCGGGGCTGAGCGAGGACGCCGTGTATCTCGCGAGTCCCGAACTCGCCGCCGTGGCCGCACTGCACGGCGAGATAAGAGACCCCAGGGACGAGGGCAAGGCGCCCGAGGTGCTGCTCCCCTACCGCTTCGCGGGCGACAAGACGGGCATCGTGGAGCCTGCGGAGGACCCGGCGGAGGTGGAGATCATCCGGGGGCCGAACATCCAGCCCGTACAGGTGGGAGAGTTTATCGGCGATTCCTACACGGGAGAGGTACTGATCAAGCTCGGCGACAACGTCTCGACCGACCACATCAGCCCGGCGGGGGTTGAAGCCATCACCTACCGCACGAACATGCCCGCACTCGCGGACTTCACCTTCAGGCGCGTGGATGAGACCTTCGCCTCCCGCGCGCGCGAGGCGGGCGGCGGGGTCATCGTCGGGGCGAAGACGTACGGGCAGGGCTCCGCCCGCGAGCAGGCGGCCATCTGCCCGATGATACTCGGCGTCCGCGCCGTCATCGCCAAGAGTTTTGCGAGAATCCACCGGGCGAACCTCATCAACTGGGGCATCCTGCCTCTCGTGTTCAATGATGAGAACGATTACGAAAAGGTGGACGCCGGTCAGAAGCTCTCGATATCGAACATCCAGGATTCTATCGTCACGGGTTCATTCCAGGTCGAAAATACGGATACGGGGCACGCCTTCAGCGCAACGTGTACGCTCACCGAACGCGAGCGCCGGATGCTCGCCGCGGGCGGCGCGCTGGCCCTGGCCCGCATCGAAGGGGGCGGCGCAGGCGCAACGAACCCCGCCCCGGCGCGGGACGGCGCCTGATATGGGCCAAAGGAAATATCCGGCCGTCTTCATGCGCGGGGGCACGAGCCGCGCCATCGTCTTTCACGCGAAAGACCTGCCCGAAGACCGGGCCGAGCGCGACGCCATATTCCTGAAAGCGCTCGGCAGCCCCGACCCGAACGGACGCCAGCTCGACGGCCTGGGAGGCGGGGTATCCTCACTCAGCAAAATCGCGGTGGTAGCGCCCTCCGGACGCGCCGATGCGGACGTGGATTTCACCTTCGCGCAGGTGGGCGTGACGGATGAGACCGTGGACTACGTCGGCACCTGCGGGAACATATCGAGCGCGGTCGGGCCGTTCGCCGTGGACGAGGGTCTGGTGCGGGCGGCGGACGGCGTCGCCACCGTGCGCATATTCAACACGAACACGGGCAAGACCTATCACGCGCGCTTTCCGGTGGAAGAAGGTGCCGCAGGCGTGAGCGGCTCCTATGAGCTGCCCGGCGTTTCGGGCTCAGGCGCGCGAATCACGCTCGAATTCATGGACCCGGGCGGCGCAGCCACCGGATCGCTCCTGCCCTCCGGGGACGCGGTGGATACCTTCGAGATCGAGGGCATCGGCGCCATCGAGGCGAGCATGGTGGACGCCACCAACCCGATGGTATTCGTCCGCGCCAAGGACCTGGGGCTATCGGGCGGTGAAGGCCCCGGCCTCATCGACAGCCGCGTCGAGGTGATGGTGAATCTGGAGCAGATCCGCGCCGAAGCGGCGGTGCGCATGGGGCTTGCGCGCGACAGGCGGGAGGCTTCAGAAAGCGTGCAGGCGGTTCCCAAGGTGGTGCTCGTCGCCCCCCCGCTGGAATATATCGACTTGAAAGGCGAGATCATCTCGGCGGATGATTGCGACATCGCGGCCCGCATCGTCTCGATGGGCAAGACCCACCGCGCCTTCGCCCTCACGGGCGCGATGTGCCTCGCCGTCGCCGCCCGGATTCCCGGCACCATCGTGCACGAGGCCGCCCGAGGCGCAGCGTGCGACATCCGCCTGGGGCATCCCTCCGGCGTGCAGACGATAAACGCCGTGGTCGCAGAGACACCCGAAGGCCCCGTGGCCGAGAAAGTCATCGTCTACCGCACGGCGCGAAGACTGATGGAAGGAATGGTCTGCGTGCCCGCCACTAGCGGGAAGGCCGCTTTCGCGCGAACCCCCGACCTCCCTCTTTGAAGGCACCCCCCCCTACCCCCCCTTGTCAGGGGTCAAACGCGAGTGATGAACGAGCGTTTGCATAAGCCATTGACGAGAAACACATCGTCTTGCAAAACCTCCCTCTTCGTTCGGTTTTGACCCCTGACAAGGGGGGGTAGGGGGGGGTTGGTTTTATGGGATTTCCCTTTCAGGGGGTTTTTAAACAAGTCCGATGAGGGAGAGTATGCTGGCCGAATAAGGGTTCTTCCGAGAAGGGTACAGGGACAGGTCGCGACCTGTCCCTACGGGTGCCTTATCCATTCTTCGCAAATGAGAAACGCAATTGCAGGGGCGGTTCGCGAACCGTGGGGCAACCCCGAGGAGGGGTTTGCCCCTACGAGTGATCGGCTACGCGGGATTCGATTTCCGCGCTCGACTCCGCCGGCAATGTGGTGAATTCACCCCCATCCGGCGCATTCCCCGGAATGACCCGATTCCGTGGCGAACGCTATTGCCCGCAGAACCCCCGTCAGACGACCTCGACCCAGGTCTTCATGCCCGACGCCTGGTGGGCCAGGGTATGGCAGTGGATAAGCCACTTGCCGGGGTTGTCGAACACGCAGAGGACGTCCCGCCGCCGGCGCGGGTCGACCAGCGTAGTGTCGCGGTAATGGCCGGGCGCGCCGTTCTCGTCGAGTTCATAAAAGTGGTGGCCGTGGATGTGGATGCCGTGCGGAAAGGCCGTGTCGTTGCGCATGGTGATCAGCGCCGTTTCGCCGCGCTCGAAGCGCTGCCAGGGCGCGTAGGGCAAGCCGGAATAGTCGTTGAAGGCCCAGAAATCCTTACCCCCGTGCCGCCCGCCCATCGCGCCGCCCTGCATGGCGAGCGTCAGCCGCTTCGCCTTTTTCCGATCGGGCGCTGAAACGGTATTCGGCGGCAAGGCCGCGATAGGAGTGTCGATGGGCGCCGGGTTCGCGCCTTTCGCCGCTATTTTGCCGAGTTCATAAGGTTCGCGCCGGGTCAGGAGGGCGAAGGTGACGGACCCCGCCACGTCGAGGATGACGTCGGTCCGCTGAGCGGGGGCGAGGACGAGTTCGCCGAGCGGCTCGGGCGCCGCCAGAGGCATGCCGTCATGCGCCACGACCTTGCCCGCGCCGCCTGAGATCCGCACCGGGAAAATCCGGGCCGTCGCCGTGTTGATCAGCCGCAGGCGAACCCGGTCGCCGCGTCTTACCGTTTCGCGTGAGGCCAGCGCGCGGGCGAAGTTGCCGAGCCGCCCGTCATGGGAGAAGTCGTGCCGGTTGCCGAAGTTTGCGTGCAACTCGCCGCTGCGCGTGAGGCGCCAGTCGTCGATAACCACCGTGATGTCGTGGTCGACGCGCGGGGGGTCGCGCTCCTCGATTATCAGGGGGCCGTAGAGTCCCTTCGCCACCTGCTCCCAGGAGCGCTCATGCGAGTGGTACCAATAGGTGCCGGGGTGGGATGCGTCGAAAACGTAGTCGAACGCGCCGCCCGGCTTGACCGCCGCCTGTGTGAGGCCCGGCACCCCGTCCATCGCGTTGGCGATATGGATGCCGTGCCAGTGGATGGCGGAAGCGCTGTCGATCCCGTTCTCGAAGGCGACGGCTACCCGGCCGCCCTGACGGGCGCGGATTTCGGGACCCGGCGTCGACCCGTTGAACCCGAGCATCCGCGTCACCCCCTGCCCATCCGGCAGGAGGCGGGCGGTGACGGGCTCGGCCTTCAAGCGCATACCTGCTGGCGCCGCCCATCCGGTCGCGGGGGTCAGCGCCGTCGCCGCCAACGCTACAAGAAATTCCCTGCGTTTCATGTTCGATCTCCTTGGTACGAGTTACCAGCGGCGAGACGATAATATCCCCCACGCCGCGCGGCGGCAAGATTGTCAGTTCTGCCCGGAGAATGAGGCTTTGTTTCGATCAATGCGGCAAACGTCACCGCCGCTTCAGCGTACGCCGGAATAACAGGCAAGAACAAACTTGGCTACAGGGTAAATCAAGATTGCAGGGACGGTTCACGAACTGTGGGGCAACCCCGAGGAGGGGTTTGCCCCTACGGATACCCCTATGAAAGCATGGCGGTGAGGCGGGTAAGGTCCTCCGCCTCATCGAGACGATACCAGGCGTCCCAGGCGGCTTCGGCCTTTCCTTCGGGAAGGTCGGCGGCGCATTCGAGGAATTTTTCCTTGAGTTCGAACTCGCTCAGGGGGTTTTCGACGTGGCCGCGCGCGCGGGCGAAAAAGCGAGAAAGTTCGCGGCCGTCGTTGAGCTTGATCCAGACTTCGGCCGCCTCGGTCTCGGGGTCCTCGCGCGCCATCTTCTCATCGAGCTCGAAGGCCACGCGCTTCTGGAGCGCAGCGATCTCGGGCCGCGCGACGCTGTCTTCCTCGAACTGGCGGATGCCCACCTTGCGGTCCACCAGGGCGGAGGCCAGACAGAACGGCATGGAGAATTTCCCCTCGAGACCCGTCGTCGCCTCCTTATAGCGCAGAACCTTGAGCGTCATGGTCGATGCGCGCGCGCCCAGGGCCGCCACGTCGGCGACCGCGATGTCTTCTTTGGTCACCAGGTCGAGCATGGCGTCGATGCCCGGATGCGTCATGGCGCAGCAGGGGTGAATCTTCACGCAGACGCCCTCTTCGATGTCCCAGGGCCGCCCCCAGGGAGCGACCGCGCCCTCCCAGTCCGCGAATTCATGCGCCTTGGGCCCGATTGCCTCCGCCGCCATGGCCGCCGTGAAGCCTGTCTCCAGCGTATCCTCGGCCGCTGTGAAGCCGTCCTCGGCGAGTTTCGCCGCCACGAGACCCGCCCGCGCGGACTGGCCCGCGTGGAAGGGCTTGGTCATCGTGCCGAAGTTCGACACCAGCCCCGCCGAGCCGCTCGCCCCCAGGCTCAGGGCGTTCCGCGTCTGCTCTTCGTCCAGTCCCAACAGGTACGCACAGGCGCCCGCCACGCCGACGGATCCCAACGTGGCCGTGGCGTGAAAGCCCCGGCGGTAATGGCGGGGGTTCACCGCGCGGCCCAGGACGTGCAAAAGTTCGAAACCGACCGCATAGGCTTCGAGAACCCGCGCGCCGCCGATTTCCCGCTCCTCGGCCAGCGCGATGAGGGCGGGCACCAGGGTGACGCTCGGGTGGCCCAGCATCACGAAATCCACGTCGTCGTAATCGAGCGCATGGCCCGCCGTGCCGTTCACGAATGCGGCCCAGGAGGCGCTCGTGCGCCCCGTCGTGCCGATAAGCCGTGCGAGTGGCGCGCCGCCCTCGGCGACCGCCAGCCGATGCGCCAGCCGCGCGCAATCATCTCCCCGGCCCGCCAGAATCACGCCCAGCGTGTCGAGGGCGGCGTTTCGCGCCCCCGCGCGGGCCGTAGCGCCGACGTCGGGTGGAAGGACCGCGGCGATTCGTTTCGCCAGCTCTCTTGTGGCCGGGTAGGTCATGGAGGAATCTCCTTGCGTGGGGATGAATCGGGAGGGCAACAAATATGCGGGGCGGCCCCCCGGAGAGGGCCGCCCCCGATTTTACGTCAAATGCCGCGCGGGCGCTCGGCGGGTGCTTTCGCCTTGCGCCCCTTGCCCTTGGATTTGCGCATATCTTCGGTGAGCTTGAACTTGTTCACCGCGTTCACGAAGGCCTTCGCACCCGCCTCGACCGTGTCGGGGCTCGTGGCGTGGCCCGCTATCTGCAAGTCGCCCTCGAACTCGACCATCATGTTCACCTCGGCGAGGGCGTCGCGCCCCCGGGTGACGGCGTTCACCGAAAAATCCGCCAGGCGGCATTCGATGCCCACCACCCGGCAGATGGCGTTGATGGCCGCGTCCACGGGGCCGTTGCCCTGGCTCACGTCGGAGAACTCCGCCTCGCCCTGGCGGATCCGCACCGTGGCCGTGGAGGCCGGCTGCGTGCCCGTGGAGGACGTAACCTGCAGGAACTCGAGGTTGTAGTAGTTCTCCCCGCCCTCGGCGCGGTTTTGCTGCAAGAGCGCTATCAAGTCCTCGTCGTAGACCTCTTTTTTCTTGTCGGCCAGGTCGATGAAGCGCGGGTAGATGGCCGTGATGTCCTCGCGCGACATCTTGAAGCCGAGTTGCTCGTAGCGCTTCCGCAAGCCCGCGCGCCCCGAGTGCTTGCCGAGCACGAGCGTGTTCGAGGGCCTGCCCACGGACTTGGGCGTCATGATCTCATACGTGATGGCCTTCGAAATCACCCCGTGCTGGTGGATGCCCGCCTCGTGCGCGAAGGCGTTCTTGCCCACCACCGCCTTGTTGGGCTGTACGGGCACGCCCGTCATGGAGGTGAGCAGCCTGCTCGTGGGGTAGATCTCGCGCGTCTTGATACCGGATTTATAGTTGAGCTCATCACGCCTGGTGGCGATGGCCATCACGAGCTCCTCGAGCGAGGCGTTGCCCGCCCGCTCGCCGATGCCGTTGATGGTGCACTCCACCTGCCGCACGCCCGATTCGACCGCCACGATGCTGTTCGCCACCGCGAGTCCCAGGTCGTCGTGGCAGTGCGCGCTGAAGACCACCTCGTCATAGCTCGGCACCTTTTCGAAAATATGCTCCCAGAAGCGCTTGAACTCGCTGGGGATGATGTATCCCACCGTATCGGGGAGGTTGATGGTCGTCGCTCCCTCCTCGATGGCGATCTTCACCGTCTCGGCCAGGAAGTCCCAGTCCGAGCGCGTTGCGTCCTCAGCACTCCACTCCACGTCCTTGCAGAGTTTTCGCGCATGGCGCACCGAGGCGGCGATCTCCTTCAGGAGCTGCGCGCGCGTCATCTTGAGCTTGTGCTTCAAGTGAATGTCGGACGTGGCGATGAAGGTGTGGATTCTGGGCTTTTTCGCGTGGCGCACCGCCTCCCAACAGCGGTCGATGTCCTCGCGCGCGGAGCGCGAAAGACCGGCGACGCTGGTCTTCGTCACCGCCTTCGCCACGTCGCGCACCGATTCGAACTCGTCGTTCGACGCGATGGGAAAACCGGCTTCGATGATGTCCACGCCCAGTTTCTCGAGTTGAAGCGCCATCTGCACCTTCTGGAAATGATCCATGCTGCAGCCGGGCGACTGCTCCCCGTCCCTGAGCGTGGTGTCGAAAATGCGTATTCTGTTCGATGCCCTGCCTCTGGATGGTTTCTTTCGTGCTGCCGTGGCTTGTCTCGCCATGAGTTTCAGGCTCCTTGGGAATTTCAATGTTTTCGTGAATGTGCGCCTTGGCGGAACGCCGGGTTTTCGTGTGTGGTGGGGCGCTTGCGCGCAAGACGGGTGAACGCGCTGGTTTCCTAAGAAGCCAGTGGATGGCGGGGCGTCTTGAACACGCCCCAGGACCTCCTGCGATCCTGATGCTTCATCGAATCAATACTCCATATCGATCCATCAGACGCGAGGTTGCGTGACTCAACGGGCGGAGATCATGCAATTCCTCGCAAAAGCAACACCGATCTTATGGGTCAAGCGCGCGCCGAGGTCAAGTCCCTTCTTTCGTTTATTTCGATTTTTCGGCTTCGACGCCCAGAACGCCAAGGCTGAATCACACATGAATCGGGGTTGTTGAAAAAGCCCCGTCTGCGGCCCCCGCAAACCGCCAACGCCTCTTTCCTCACCCTGAGTAGCCGCCGAAGGCGGCGTATCGAAGGGCGCGGGGGGTCGAACGCCTCGCGCCGGGCGAGCGGGCATCCTTCGATACGCGGCTCCGCCGCTACTCAGGATGAGGCGGATAGGACTTTTTCAACAACCCCTATTGCGCGTACTGTCCGCCGTCCACGACGAGGGTCGAGCCCGTCATGAAGCTCGAAGCGTCGCTCGCCAGGAAGAGGATCGCCCCCTTGAGCTCCTCGGGCCGGCCGATACGCCCCATCGGGATGTGGGCCTTGATCATCCGCTCGCCCGCATCGGACGCGAAAAACTTGCTGTTGATGTCCGTGAGGAAATAACCGGGCGCCAGGGCGTTCACGCGCACGCCCGTCTTCGCCCATTCGAGCGCGAGCGTCTTGGTGAGCTGGATCAGGCCGCCCTTGCTCGCCGAATAGGCGGAGAGCATCTTCACCCCGATGAAGCCCGCGACCGAGGCCACGTTCACGATCGCGCCGCCGCCGCGCTCTATCATCCCGGGCGCCACCGCCTGACTCATCAGGAACGCGCCCCTGAGGTTCGTCTCCAGCACCTGGTTCCAGCGCTCAATCGGCAGATCGGTGGCCCAGCCCTCCCCACTCACGCCGCTGTTGTTCACCAGAACGTCGATGGCCCCCAGCGCGTCTTCCGCCTCGCGCGCCGCGTCGCGGATGGAGTCGGGCTCCGTCAGGTCGCAGGCGACGACGTGGGCCGCCCGGCCCAGGGCGCGAATCTCCTCCGCCGCCTCCTCGAGTTTTTCCTTTCGCCTCGCCGCCAGGGCGACGTCGGCGCCCGCATCGGCCAGCGCATGGGCCATCGCGCGCCCGAGTCCCGTGCCGCCTCCTGTGACCAAAGCCCTCTTTCCGCTTAAATCAAATAGTTGTGGCAATTCACTTTCCCCTATTTGTAACAATTCTGTAACATTTGCCCACAGAATCCGTGAATAAGCTGTGGATAAGTCTGTTTAGAGGGCCTCTAAACCCCCTATTTTCCGTCACTTAAAACATATTGACACATTTTTGGGCAAACCTTCTAATGTAAATAATTTCAATAACATACACTAAATTTTCGCCTCATCAGGCCTTGCGTTTTCGTTTTAAGCATTGTTTTTGCACAAGTTTTATCGACGAAATCCCGTTTTCGCGTCCCACAGCGCCTTTAGAATTTCTATTTTGACACGTCACCATCGCCCGATATCCCCGCCGATTCCGCCTCGTAGAAGAGCAGACGCGTATCGCCGTAGCGCCTCTCGCGCACGAGTCTCGCCTCGCCCACCTCGCTTTTCGCCTCAACGCCCCGGGGCGCCTCCATCACCAACTGCGTGCATATCGGCTCGGGCGCTAAGACGGTATCGAGCAACTCTTGCCGCAACGCGTCTTCCCTCCAGGGCGGATCGGCGAAGGCCAGATCGAACCTGCGGGAGCCCTGCGCCCGGATGCGCCCGATCTCGTGGGCCACGTCCGCGCAGCGGACCTCCAGGCCTTCGCTAAGGCCTAAGGCCTCGGCGTTTCGCTGCATCGCCGCGCAAAGCCGCGGGTTTTTCTCTACGGCGAGCACGCCCGCCGCGCCTCGGCTGAGCGCCTCGAGCGATATCGCGCCCGAGCCCGCGCACAAATCCAGCACGCGCGCGCCGACGACCGCGCCCCCCCAGATGTTGAACAGCGCCTCGCGCACCCGCTCGCCCGTGGGCCGTACGCCCTCTCCCTCGGGCGAGGGGATTCTCCGGCTCCTGGCTGCGCCGCCGATGATCCTGAGCGACACCGCCCGGCCTCAGAGGCGCTCGAAGTGGGCCAGTTCGCTGAACGCCCGGTAGCGCGCGTCAATCTCCTCCTCTGAGAGCGCGCGCATGCGGTCGTAGCTGAACGACTCCACGTTGAACGACGCCATGACGCTGCCGAAAACGACCGCCCGGCGCATCCCCGCCTCGCTCAGGTCGCCCGTTGCGGCGAGATGGCCCATGAAGCCGCCGGCGAAGCTGTCGCCCGCCCCCGTCGGGTCGCAGACGTCTTCTATCGGCAGCCCGGGGGCGGAGAACACGCCGTCCTCGTGAAAAAGAAGCGCGCCGTACTCGCCCTGTTTCACCACCAGGGTCTTTGGGCCTATTTCTCTGATGCGGCGCGCGGCGCGCGCGATGTTCGCCTCGCCCGACAGCGCGCGCGCCTCCGCGTCGTTGATGACGACCAGATCGACCATCGAGAGCGTTTTGAGCAATTCTTCGCGCTTTCCCTCGATCCAGAAGTTCATGGTGTCGCACGCCACGAGCCTGGGCGTGTTCGCCTGGCCCAGGACGGCGGCCTGAAGCTCCGGATCGATGTTCGCGAGAAAGATGAATTCGGTGTCGCGGAAATCATCCGGCAACCTGGGCGAGAAGCTCTCGAAGACGTTCAGTTGCGTGTCGAGCGTGTGGGCGGTGTTCAAGTCGAACCCGTACTCCCCCTTCCAGCGGAAGGTCCGGCCATCGCTTCTTTCGATGCCGGATATGTCGATTTTGCGCTCTCTCAGGAATTCGAGCGTGCCTTCGGGGAAATCCGCCCCCACCACAGCCACGAGCCGCACGTCCGTGAAATAGCTCGCCGCCACCGAGAAATAGGTGGCCGACCCCCCGACCGCCTCTTCGCGCGCGCCGAAAGGCGTCTTCACCGAATCTATCGCCATGGAACCGACCACCAGAAGACTCATCTTTCCCTCACTTTTCATACTGGCCGACGTTCTCAGCCACCATCAATCACCGCAGCCTCTCCCCGCCGGAAAGCTCCGGCGAAAGCGCGCCCATTCCCTTCTCGTTCTCAGGAGGCCAACTCTATATTCAAAGCGCGCGCGTTTCAAAGGGGATATTCATTTCACTGCGAATTATGGTTTAATACCGACAGCCCCGACAGCGAGTGAGAATCACGATAAGACCGCTCAAAAGGAGCGCTCTCTCACATTTTTCCGCTGCATGGGCGCAAGGAGAGCCGCATGGACGCGAATCACCCCCTCGCCACGCGCGAGGAGCTGGCGAACCTCGATTTTTATACCGATCTCGCCGATCGCTACCTCGCCGTGGACGGCCTGGAGGCGCGCTGGGTGAGTTTCACCAAAAAAGAGATCCTCCCCGACCAGGAAACCGCCGAGCGGATGCACTATCTCGTCTCGCTCGCCCGCGCGGTCGAGGAGACGCTCGATTCCGCTTTTCGCGCCGGCCACATCCCCGGCACCGCCTTTTTCGGCAGGGGGAACGAGGGGGCGAGCGTCGCGAGCGCGATGTGTCTCGAAGATCACGAATGGCTCGTGCCCATGCACCGAAACTGCGGGGCGCACCTCGCCAAGGGCCATCCGCCCAGGAGCATCATGTCGCATTTCTTCGGACGCGCCGACGGCCCCTCCGGCGGACGCGACGGAAATTTTCACATGGGCTACCGGCCCAAGCGCATCACCCAGCTCATCAGCCACATCGGCACCATGGTGCCCATCGCGACGGGCGTGGCGTGGGCGGCCAAGGCGCGCGGCAAGGGCGAGGCCACCATCAACTACATCGGAGACGGCGGCACGAGTGCGGGCGATTTCCACGAGGCGGTGAATTTCGCCGCGGTGCGCAAACTCCCCCTCGTCATCATCATCGACAACAACCAGTACGCCTACAAGACGCTGTTGAGCGATCAATACGCCTGTGACGCGCTGGTGCTCAAGGCGCCCGGCTACGGGCTTCCCGGCTTTCTCATCGACGGCACGAACGCGCCCCTGGTGCACCACGTCTGCAGCGAGGCGCTCGCGCGCGCGAGGGCGGGCGGCGGCCCCACGCTCATCGAGAGCATCACGCTGCGCGCCGCGGGGCATTCGGTGTACGACAAGTTCTCCGACTACGTGGACATGGAACACTTCGAGAAATGGACCAGCGAGCGCGACCCCATCAAGCGGCTGGATGAAACCCTCATCGAGTTCGGCGTCATGACGCAGGAACAAGTAACCGAATCGCATAAGCGAGCGAGACAAGACGCGGAAGACGCGCGCGATGAGGCGCTCAAAAGCCCGATGCCCGACCCCGCGGGCCTGACCAAAGGAGTCTTTGCCGAATGATCACCTACCGCGAAGCGCTGAGCGAGGCCCTCTGGGAGGAGATGGAGCGCGATGAGGACGTGTTTCTCCTGGGCGAGGACATCGGCCTGGGCGGCGGGGCCTTCTACATCACGAAGGGATTCATGGAGAAATTCGGGCGCGACCGCGTGGTGGACGTTCCCCTGAGCGAGGCGGGCTTTACGGGGACGGCCATAGGCGCCGCCTTATGCGGCATGCGGCCTGTGGTGGAGTTTCAGTTCGCCGATTTCGTCACCGAATCCTACAAGATGATCGTGGACTTCGCCGCCGGGAACCATTACCGGCAGATGGGGCCGGTGCCCATCGTCCTGCGCCTGCCCGCCGCCGCGCTCGTGAGTGCGGGGCCGTTCCACAGCCAGAACCCCGAGATCTGGTTTTTCGGGACGCCTGGCCTCAAGATCGTCGCCCCTACCACCGCTTATGACGCCAAAGGAATGCTCAAGGGAGCGATAAGAGACCCCAACCCCATCATCTTCATGGAATACAAAAAGTTCTATAACTACCCGGTGGACGAACTGCCCGAAGTCCTGAGACCCGAGATTCCCGGAGACGATTACACCGTGCCCTTTGGCCAAGCGAGGACCCTGCGCGATGGGGACGACATATCGCTCATCACCTTCGGCACCACCGTGCTCGAAGCCCTGGAAGCGGCGGAAGTGCTCGAAAATGACGGCGTGTCGGTCGAGGTCATCGACTTGAGAACCCTCGTTCCGCTCGATAAAGAAGCCATCCTCGAAAGCGTCAAGAAGACGGGAAAAATCCTCTTCCTGCACGAGGCGAGAAAACGTGGCGGCGTGGGCGGCGAGCTGGCCGCCATCGTGAGCGAGGAGGTTTTTGAATATCTCGACGCGCCCGTCCGCCGCATCGGCGCGCCCGAAGCCCACGTGCCGCTCAGCCCCCCGCTCGAGCGGGCCTACCTGCCCAGCACGGAGAAAGTCGTAGAAGAACTTCGCGATCTCGCCGCGTTCTGACCCGCCGAAGGTTTTTCATTCCCCCCTTGAGGGTCAAACCCGATTGATGAGGTTTGAATTGAAAAAGCCCTTGCGGGACTGTCGGGATTCCAATGTAGGGGCCGCATACATGCGGCCCTCCCCCGTCCGGCATGCGGGTCGCATGTATGCGACCCCTACACCCCGAAAACGCAATGATGGAACACGAATGACATATAGGGCCGCCCATGCAACCCTTCCGCATTGGTCGGGTCTGACACCGGAATGACGAACCAAAACCGCACTGCCTCATCCTAAGTAGCGGCGAAGCCGCGTATCGAAGGGCGAGGCCCCGCACCCGCCGGGGGACGTTCGTCCCTCCTCCTTCGATACGGCGCTGGCGCGCCTACTCAGGATGAGGAGGTTGGGGCGCTTGCGCGCCTGTCCCGAAATCGGCTTTTTCTACAACCCCTCATCGGCCGGGTTTGAGACCGGGATGACGGGCGCGCCCCGCTTTTGTAAATACGGAACGGATTCTGGTATATACTCCCCAGGAAATTCCCCATCACGCTTGAAGGAGCCCCCATGTACATCGCGCGCATCAGAATGCCCCGCATGGGAACCAGCGTGCACGAGAGCACGGTGGTGGCCTGGAAGAAGGCGGTGGGCGATACGGTGGCGCAGGGCGAGGTGCTCCTCTCCGCAGAGAGCGACAAGGTGGAGTTCGAGGTCGAGGCTCCCGCAGACGGCGTGATAACGGAAATCCTGGCGGAAGCCGAGGAGACGGTGCCCGTGGGCGAAGTGCTGGCGACCATGGAGACCGAAACCGAGGTCGCAGACGAAACGCCAGAGCCGGAAGAGCCGGAATCGGGCGCGAGCGACTGGGCGGCTCCCGTCGCGCCGCTGAAACCCAGGGAAAAACCCGTCATCCCGGCGGCGCGGGTGGAAAAAGCGCCGCGTTCCTCAGGAGACAGGAAAACCTGGCTCTCCCCCCGTGTCCAAAGCCTCGCCGCCGCGCACGGGGTCGATCTCAGCGTAATCGCCGGCATACAGGGCACGGGAGCGGGCGGAAGGGTCAGCGCGCGCGACGTGGAGGCGTTCATCGCGGGCGGCGGCGCACCGCCCAGGATCGAGATGTCCACCGAGCCGCTTAGCGAAGACCATGATGAGCGCGTGGAGCCACTCAGCAGGGTCCGAAAACGAATCGCCGAGAACTTGACCCGCTCCGTACAGGAAATCCCCCAGGTCACAAGCTGGCTGGAAGTCGACATGAGCGGCGTGTCGGCCTTTCGGGACGCGAACAAGGAGGCGTTTCGCGAGAAACACGGCGTAAACCTCACCTACACGCCCTTTTTTATCATGGCGCTCGTCCACGCGTTAAGAAACACCGATAACGAGCGCTTTAACGGCACTTTTCAAGACGACGCCCTCACCATCAGGCGCTACCTGAACCTGGGCGTCGCCGTGGATTCTCCGGGCGGCCTCGTGGTTCCCGTCTTGAAATCGGCGGACGCCATGAACCTCGTGGAGCTATCCCTCCGGCTCGGCGATCTGGGAGCCCGCGCGCGCGAGGGCGCGCTCACGCCCGACGACGTCCGGGGCGGAACGCTCACGCTCACCAATTTCGGCGCTTCGGGCGCGCTGGGCGGCAATCCCATCATCAACCCGCCCGAGGTGGCCATCATCGGCACGGGAGCGATCGCGCCGCGCCCGGTGGCGCTTCCGAACGGCTCGGTCTCCGTGCGGCCCGTCATGATTCTGGCGATCACCTTCGATCACCGCGTGAACGACGGCATGGCGGCGGGCAGGTTCATCTCCGACGTCCGCGCAGCGCTTGAGAACATGGACTTTTCCCTTTTGGAATACTGAATACCAAAACCCATAGGCGGATTCACAATCGACGATTCGCGTCCACGGATCGGCCACGAATTGAAAGAGGAGTAAGAAATCCCATGGCCAGACCAGACATCGACACCCCCTTGCGCTCCATGCTCTTCATCCCCGGTTCGAGCGAGAAGATGGTGGGGAAAGGTCCCACCATCGAGGCGGACGCCGCCCTGTTCGATCTCGAGGATTCCGTCGCCCCCCAGATGAAGCAGGCGGCGCGCGAACTCGTGCGCGCAGGCATCGCGGAGACGAGCGGCGCGCCCGGCGGCCCCTCAACAATTCTCGTGCGCGTGAACGACGTGGAATCGGGCATGCTCGAAGAAGACATTGCTGCCATCATGACCCAAGGACTCGACGGCATATTCCTGCCGAAACCCGAGAGCGCTGCGGACGTGAGAACCGCCGATGCGCTGCTTTCGAAATACGAGCGCGAGCGCGGCCTGGAAGAAGGCGGCGTCGGGGTCATCGCCCAGATCGAGAGCGCCTCGGGCGTCGTGCATTGCTACGACATCTGCAAGGCGGCGGACCGCGTGGTGGGCGTGAACCTGGGGAGTGCGGAGGATGCGGATCTCTGCCGCAGCCTGGGGGCCACCTGGACCGAAGACGGCACGACGCTCCTCTACACGCGCAGCAAGGTACTCGTCGAGGCGCGCGCCGCGCGGCTGCCCCACCCCACCGACGGCGTCTACATGCGCCTGCAGGACGACGACGGCTGCCGGGCGGACGCGGAGTTCGCCAAAAAACTCGGCTACACCGGCAAGGCGGCCATCCATCCCAGGCAGGTGCCGATCTTCAACGACGTCTATTCGCCGAGCGAAGAAGAGATCTCCTACTACACCGAGATGGCCGAAGCCTACCGCGAGGGCGAGGCGCAAGGATTGGGCGCGGTCTCCTTCCAGGGGAAGATGATCGACGTCGCCATGGTCAAGCACGCCGAGAACGTACTCGCGCGCGCCCGCGCCATCGCCGAAAGAGCATAGGCTTAAGCAAATGGCGGACGCTCTAGACCCGGTCGAGCATTTCTTCGCGCAGCCCTGGTCCGACGGCCTGCCCGTCGTCGTGCCGACCGAAGAGCGCCTCTCGGACATGCTGGGAGATCATGCGTTCGATACGCTCATCGGCCACGTGCCGCCGGCGAATCACCTCGCCACGATGGAAGCCGTCGCGCTCCACGCCGTCATGGCGGGTTGCAAGCCCGAATACTTCCCGGCGCTTCTGTGCGCGCTATCGTGCATTCTGGACCCTCGCTTCAACATGAACGGCATTCAGGCGACGATGAACCCCGCCGGCCCCCTCATCGTCATGAACGGCCCCTACCCGCGCGAGATCGGGGTCCACGGCGGCACGGGATGCCTGGGACCGGGCTTTCGGGCCAACGCGACCATCGGCCGCGCGCTCAGGCTCATGCTCCTGAACCTGGGGGGCGGCATCCCCGGCGTGGTGGACATGAGCACGTTCGGAAGCCCGAGCAAGTTCGCTTACTGCCTGCGCGAGAACGAGGAAATCAGCCCCTGGCCTTCGCTCGCCGAGGAGCGCGGATTTGAAAAGGAAGAAAACGTCGTCACCGCCTGCGCGGGGGAAGGCCCGCGCGTCGCGCTCGATGATTCGAGCGACCACCCGGACGGCGTGCTTACTACGATTGCGAGCACCATCTCCACCATGGGCACGCGCCACGCCTACTCGCCCGTGGGACTCACGGTGATCATGGGGCCCGAACACGCGCAGCTTCTCGCCGACCACGGATTCAGCCGGGACGACGCGAAACAAGGACTTGCAAAACGCGCCCGCCTGCCCGTGGGGCTGCTAAAACGCGGCGGCCGCTACCGGGGGAAAGAGAAGAGCGAGTGGCCCGGGTGGGTGGATCACGACGATGACGACTGCATGGCGCCCATGATCAGGCAGCCTGAAGACGTCACCCTCCTCGTGGCGGGCGGCCTCCCCGGACCTTCTTCGTTCATCATCCCGGGATGGAACAACACGAACCGGCCCGTCTCGAAGGCGTTCGTGGTGGAATAGCCACAAAGTAAACTGCTGCTATTGTCATATCTGGTCTTCGGCTTCTTGAAACCATTATTGAAAAGCCGGGTCAAGAAACATAGAATGCCTGATGCTCAGTAACCTAGGGGTAAGGAGACGCGCAATATGAAATACAAAATCGTTCTTCACCACTCTGAGGAAGGTTATAGCGTATGGGTCCCGGGCCTGCCGGGTTGCTGCTCGCAGGGAGAAACGGAGGCGGAGGCGATCTCCAACATTGAGATAGCTGCCAGGGAATACCTTAGGGCCGTGGAGGATCTCCTGGAGGGCGGAGATATACGGGAAATCGAAGTGGCCGTCTAGCCGTGCCGAAGATCCCGGGAGTCAACCACCTGCATGCGGTGCGTGCCCTGGAAAAGGCCGGCTTCCGTATTCTTCGTCAAGGCAAACACATCGTAATGACGGATGGCGTACGCGTATTGACGGTCCCGAGGAACAACCCAGTCAACGCGGTCACCATGGGCGTGATCGTCAGGGCCGCCGGTCTGAGCGTTGATGAATTCCGCAAGCTATTATGAAAAGATAGGAATGGCCTGACGCACCTTGAAGCCTGGATACGCAGGCAAGGCGTCAGGTTCGATCTGCTTTCAAACCTGGTACATGGGCGTCGTGAATCTAGCGACGCGCTCGCCCCCTAACACCCGTAGGCCTTGCCCTCCTGGGGCGAGAGGCGCTTCCAGGCCATCGCAAGCTCCGCGAGAATCCGCACGCCCACGCCCGTGCCGCCCTCGGGGCGGTAGGGTTCGGCTTTTCCGGTGTGCGAGGGCCCCGCGATGTCGAGATGCACCCAGGGCGTCTCGTCGGCGAAGTGCTGCAGGAAGGCCGCCGCGGTGTTGGCGCCGCCCCACCGCGCGCCCGAGATGTTGCACATGTCGGCTATCTTGCCCTTCATCGCCTCGCCGTATTCCGGGAAGAGCGGCATGTGCCAGACGCGGTCGCCGGTGCGCTCGCCCAGGTCGCGCACCCGCTCCAGCAACTCATCGTGCGTTCCGTACATGCCGGTCACTTTCTGGCCGAGGGCCACCATGCACGCGCCCGTCAAGGTGGCCAGATCGATCATGCACTGGGGCTCGTATTTCTCGCGCGTGTAGTGGAGCGCGTCGGCGAGTACGAGCCGGCCCTCGGCGTCCGTGTTGTGGATTTCCACCGTCGTTCCCTTCATGGAGCGCACGATGTCGCCGGGGCGGGTGGCGTCGCCGTCCACCATGTTCTCCACGAGGCCGGCCACGCCCACCACGGGCACGCGGGGCTTCGAGCGCGCGACGGCGAGCATCGCGCCAAGTACGGCGGCGGCGCCGCTCATGTCGGTCGTCATGAGTTCGAGACCGCCGCTCGGCTTGATGGAGATGCCGCCGGTATCGAACGTAACGCCCTTCCCGACGAAGGCGATGGGTTTCGTCCGCGCGCCCTGCGGCCTGTACTCCAGAATGACCATGCGCGCCGGTTCGCTGCTGCCCCGGCTTACGGAGAGAAGCGCGCCCATCTTCTGCCTCGCCATCTGTTTCTCGTCCAGCACGCGGCAGCGAAGGCCCTCGCGCCGCGCCATCGCGCGCGCCATATCGGCGAGTGCGGGCGGGCGCTTCTCGTTGCTGGGCGTGTTGATGAGGTCGCGCGCGTAGTTCGTTCCCTCGCACAGAGCGCGCCCGTAGCGCACGCCGCGCCGCATCGCGCTCAGGTTCCCGCCGGCCCCGCCGCAGAGAACGACGCGTGAGACCTCGGCTTTCTCGTCATCATCCGCACTCTTGTACTTGTCCATCCGGTAGAGCCCGAGCCCTACGCCCTCGACAATCGCCTGGGCCGCCCCGCGGGCATCAAGGTCATCGCCAACAACGGAAGAAGCCGAGATCGCAACGCTCTCAAGCCCCTCTAAGCGCGCGCGCCTGGCCGCCAGAGCGCCGGCGCAGCGAACCGATTCGGGCGTTATCTTCTCCCCCAGGCCTGCGAGAATCACGAAATCGGGCGCTCCGCCCCCCTCGGGAACCGGCAGAACGGAGACTTGCCCTTCCTTTCCCCCAAAAACCTTGCGCTCGCGCAAGGAGCCCAAGGCGCTGCCCAGAGATTTTTCGAGCCGCTCGTCTTTCTCATCTTTCGCCATGAGGCAAACCAGGGCGTCCGTCCCCTGGTCGAAGCCGTCACCACCCACAACGGAGAACCGCATATCCATCTCCTCTTCCGAATCACCACGTAAAGTAGAATGCGAGTAGGAAGAGTGTATCCTACAGAGGCGCGCACGGCCAGACAAAGCAGGGTCCCTGCCTCCTTTCACCCATGTGGCCAGGTGCGCGGATTGTCTTATTCCGTCTCCTGCCCCTAGAATGCCCGCGCATGCTTCACGAGGCCGAATACGTCAAGGCTTCGTGTTCAAAAACGAAATTTTTTCCGCCTCTCACGATGAAGGAATACACCATGAGTTTCTACAACTGGGACATGCTCCCCTTGAGCCACGACCGCCCCGGCGTCGCGCACCGGCGGATCTTCGGCGACAACATCCAGATGCAGCACCTCATTACCGAGCCGGGCGGCACGCCGTCGAAGCTGCACAACCACCCCGATCACGAGGAGTTCTTCTACATCCAGGCGGGCGAGTGGGAGTTCACGCTCGAAGACGAGGTGCGGCGGATCGGGCCGGGCGACGTGGTGCACGTCAAGGCGGGCGCGATGCACACGTTGAAGCTGGTGAGCGATGAGCCGGGGATGGCGCTCGAGGTGTTCTACCCGATGTGGAACCCCGAACTGGCCGGTGACAAGGAAGATTTCACGATAGACGCCATCAAGAGCCGCATGGAGTTCGCCGAAGAACCCGACGAGATGAACCGGGGCCGCCCGCCGGGACACGGGGAGTAGTGGCCCCCCTTCGATACGCGGCTTCGCCGCTACTCAGGGTGAGGAAGGAGGGCTTCGACGCTTTCGGAGGAGAGGGGGTCTCCCCGCCCTCCTCCAAAAACGCGCAAAAAAACAGGCGACGCCCGTCGACGCCGCCTGCTGTTTTTGAGTTTCCCTCAATGTTCCGTTTCAGGTAACACCAAGGGGCAGTTTAGGGTTTTTTCAGAACCCTCTTCCGGTGGTGAGCCGTTTTCAGAACCCTCCGGAGAGATGTGTCGTAGGCGGTTACTATCAAGTTTCTTACCATGACAGCCCTCCTCTTGCTACTTGCGATTTGTACTCTAAAATCGTAGCGAATGACGGTTTCCGTGTCAAGCATTTTTTGTTCTCACAAGCGCCGGAAAATCTCAGTTCCATATATTTCAACACCTTATCATCAAAATTTTCCAGGCGCTCTTCTCCCTGACCATTCTGCCCTTCACTCCATCTCTACGCCTCGATGATGGCGGAAACCACGCCGCCCCCCACCGGCCCCTGGTGGAAAACGAGGCCCGCCGAGACGTAGACCGCCGGGTCCTGCACCACCGATGCAATGACGGCGTTCGCCACCGCGCGCACGGGCCGCGTGCCCAGAACCGAATCCGTGAGCAACGTGACGCGCTTGCCCAGAAGCCTGCCGTCCCACGGCGCGCCGGCTTTCGCGAACGCGTGCACCACTTTGTTCAAATCGCCCTGACTTGGCAGGCCGTCAAAGGCGAGCCCGGCGTTTCTGAGCGCCTGACGGACGGCGTCTGCGTCGATCAGGTTCTGCATCACCGCCCGGCCGATCTTGTAGCGGCTCACGGATTGTGAGGAATTCGCCAACACGACGACTTCCGAACGCATGAGTTCCACGCCCGCCGAGCAGGAGATCATCTCCGAATACAGGTCGCCCCGGCTGCACACGTCGGTTATCTCGAACGAATCGCGGGGGATCTCCCCGATGCCCACCGCCGCGCCGAGGGCCGAGCAGCCGTTCGAGAGGCTCATCGAACGCGTGGTGTCCGTGCTCACGACTTTCTTGCCGCGCGAGGCCGCATCGTTGATGCGGTCCGACGTCAGGAGCGGGCACTTCACCTGCACGTAGCCCACGTCATCCAGCGAATCCACGCCCGCCTTCTCGATCGCCTTCGCGGCCGCCTCGGCCACGATGTCCACCTGCGCCATCGTGCCCAACTCCTCGGGCAAAAGCTCACGGGTGAAGGCGACTCCCATGGAGAGGCGTTTCTCGCCGGGGCTCTCGGCGTCGCCCACGTCGGTCTTGGAAAACGCCACCGCGTGTGGACTCATGATCCCCTCGCATCCGCCCGACATCACCATGGCGCACATGCCCTGCACCTCGTCGCGGGAAAGATCGAGCTTCTCCATCATGTAGTCCTCGAAGGAATGGAGCGCGTAGGGCCTCGAATAGTCGTTCACCCGGCCGTTGCCCTCGGTCTTGGCGATGATGGCCTGAATGTCCGCCGCCTGAATCCGGCCTTCCGCCACCGCCGCCGCGAGGCCCGAGACGTCCTCGGGCCCCGACATCTGAAATTTCACCACCTGGGTATCAAACACGATTGGGCCTCCTCATTCGTCAAAAGCGCTCGATGCGCAAGCGCCGCATCAAACTCCCGGAACCATCAGGCCCGCGCGCTCGACGATAGCCGCAGACGCCGCCTGCGCCCCCTCGCGAATCGCGCGTTCCTCATCTTCGCTTATCTTGCTCAAACGCCCCGCCTCCATGAGCGGCTCGCCGTCCACCCAGACCCAGCGCACCTCCGTCCCGTGCGCCTGATAGGTGAGGATGGAAGGCAGATGGTGGTTCGGGAACATGTGGGGACCGCTCATGTCGAGCAGAATCATGTCCGCCCGCTTACCCACCTCGATGCTCCCGATTTCTTCTTCCAGGCCGAGCGCGCGCGCGCCGTTGCGCGTGGCCATGTCGAGCACCTCCTGCGCCGTGATGGCAGCGGGGTCCTGGTGCACCCCCTTGTGGAGCAGGCAGGCGAGGCGCATCTCCCAGAACATGTTGGCGAGATCATTGCAATTCGCATTGTCCGTACCCAAGGCCACGGGAATGCCGTAACCCAGCATCCTGGGCACGGGCGATATTCCGGAGCCGAGATACATGTTGCTCGAGGGCAGGTGCACGGCCTGCGTGCCTGATTCCTTGAGGAGCCGTATGTCCTCCTCGCTCAAGTGAATGCAGTGGCCCGCCACCAGGCGCTCCGAGAGCAGGCCCCAGGCGGCCAGGTGCTGCACGACGGGAAGACCGCCTACTTCCGATTCCATCGGGTCTTCCGAGACGTGCGTGGAAACGCGAAGGCCGCGCGCGCCGGCCCATTCGTCCACCTCGCGGAAGGTTTCGGGCTTCACGTAGACGGGGATGTTCGGCCCCGGCCAGACGAGAACCCGGCCATTTGAGCGACCGTGGTACTTGTCCACCAGGTGGGAAGTCTCCTCGAACACCTCATCCCTCGTCTTGAGGCTAGGCGGAAAGGTCTTGCCCCAGGCGGCGATGTGGGAATGCGCCCGCTCGGCGAGTTTTCCCTGTGGCGACATCTCGTTGAAACTCAAGGCGAAGACGCTCCGCATGCCCGAATCGTCCATGGCCTCTATCATCGCCTCGGCCAGCGGGATGGGGATGCGCTCGTTCGTCACGACCGCGGTGGTGCCCGAGCGAATCGCCTCGCACGCGAAGAGTTTTACGGAGAGCGCCGCATCCCCGGGCGTATAGGCCACCTGGCCGGGCGCCATGACGTTCAGGCGCCAGTCCATCAGCCGCCTGTCCGCACCCAGGCCGCCCCGCAAAAGAATGCACATGATGTGGCTGTGGGCGTTCACCAGCCCCGGCATGAGCGCCATCCCCTCGCCGTCGACCACCTGCGCTGCGCCTGCGTTAATTCGGGATACTGAGATCTCCGCGACGCGGCCATCCTCGACGAGCACCGACGCACGGGGGATGACCTCACGCGCCTCGTTCTGGGTGAGGACGCAGGCGTTTTCGATCACGAAACGACCCGCCATGGGGGAATCCTCCGGTTTGGTGTTTTCCTGAGAATACGACAATCGGGCGGATTTGAATATCCCCGCCGGAGCCGCGCCTTGCCAGAGAGGGAAAAGAGCATTATTAGTGTGAGAAAGCACCCGACAACCCGAGGAGAGACACTGATGTCCAAGATCAAGTTCCTGCAGCACTTCAGCATCTATTGCCGGGATTTGCCGGCCATGCACAAGTTTTACAACGAAATCCTGGGACTGCCCGAAATGCCCCGGCCCCACTTCCCCTTCCCGGGCTATTGGTACGAGGCGGGTGAGGACCATCAGATTCACCTCGCCAAAGTGAGCGACACGCACGTCAAGCATTCCATCAGCGACAACGAAGACAGCTATATGGACCACCACTTCGGGATGGTGACCGAGGATCTGGCAGGTATGAAAGAACGGCTCAAGTCGCACGGCATCCCGTTCCACGACGAGCCTTACGGGTATCCCCAAATCTTCTTTAGAGACCCGGAAAACAACCTGATCGAGGTCGCGTCCACGGCGATGTTCGACATGGAGTAACGCGCGCGAGGCGCGGGGGTGGGTGCACACTCCGCCGCGGCCCCCTCATGCACGGGCGGTGAAGCTCATAAACACGGCATAGAAGCGCCATCGCCGGCGCATCCACGTTTTTCCGCTGATTTCTGGAGATAACGCCATGCCATTTCAAAAATTCCACACCACGCAGGTGACCGCCGGGGTGGGCAGCTATTCCCAGGGCCTCCTGGCGGGCAGGACGCTCTATCTCGCGGGTCAGACCGGAGAGGGACTCGACGGCGCACCGCCCGCACCCGGCGACGCCGCCGCCCAGGCGCGTCAGGCGTGCGAGAACATCCGTCAGCTTCTCGAAGAGGCGGGCGGCGACCTCTCCCACGTCGTGAAGCTCACGAACTACATCACCGACAGGGCGTACCGAAAACCCGTATACGCGGTGATCGCGGAATACTTCGGCCCCCATGCGCCTGCAAGCACGGGCGTGATCGTGGACGGATTGGCTTCCGAGGATTTTCTCGTCGAAATCGACGCCACGGCCTATCTGCCAGAGGCCTGAGGAAATAACGCGTATTGAGAAATGCGCCTCAACAAGGCAGAATAGGGACACATACAGACCAGATCGCAAGCAGCCCGTGAGGCTGAGTCCTTTCAGAGGAGAGGGATCATGACCGAATCTTACGATGGATTGTTCGTCGGCGGCGGACACAACAGCCTGGTATGCGCCGCCTATCTGGCGAAAGCCGGAAAAAAGGTAGCCGTTCTGGAACGCTCAGACGTCGCCGGCGGGGGCTGCTCCACGCACGAAGTCACCCTGCCGGGCTTCAAGCACAACCTGCACTCGAATTACTACGTGGGTCTGGAGAGAAGTCCCATCCTGCGCGACCTGGAACTCCACGAATACGGCTTCAGCCTCATCTTCCCGGAGTTTCAGCAAGGCTGCATCTTCAGCGACGGCACGGCGTTCGTCATCCACCGCGACGTGGAGAAGACCATCAAGTCGATCGAACGCATCAACAAAAACGACGCGAGAACCTACCGCGACCTCCACGTCAAGTTCACCGAGGGGATGCTCGACATCATCACCTCCTTCATGTACTGCGCCCCCCTGCCGCCCGAGGAGTTGAAAGAGCGCTTCGCGGGGCCGCTGGGCCGTGAGTTCTTAAGCTACACGAACCTCAGCATGTACGAGGCCGTGGACCAGCATTTCGAGGACGAAAAGCTGCGCGTGCTCTTCAAGCTCTTCCTGGGCTCCTTCACCCTCGAGAACACGCCCACGACCGGCATTTTCTTCCCGCGTATCTTCTCGCGCATCGCGAGCTTCGCCCTGCCCGTGGGTGGGTCGGTGAACTTCACGCGCGCGCTCGAGCGCGTGGTCGAGCGAGGCGGCGGCAAGGTGTTCACGAATGCGGAGGTTCGCGAGATCACGGTGGAAAGCGGGGACGCCACCGGTGTCATCCTGGACGACGGCACACGCATCGATGCCACCGAGTTCGTGGCGAGCGGTGTGAACTGGCCGCTCACGGTGCGTCTGGCCGGGGAGGATTACTTCGGCGGCAAGCTCGCCAGAGCGGCTCTCGAGTATCAGTGGGCGAGCCACGGGCTGTGCACCATCCACCTGGCGCTCAAGGAAGCGCCCGATTTCAAGGCGGCGAAATTCGAGCCCGACGTCAACAAGACGTTCAACATCTTCTGGGGCGCGGACTCGACCGAAGAGATCGACGCGTGCTTCGAGACGATCCACGACGGCGAACTTCCCAAGCTCATGGGCAACGGCGGCAGCAACAGCCACTTCGACCCGACCTACTCGCCGGACGGCACGCACGTGGGCTACTGGTGGCCGTTTGCGCCCTTTGAACTCAAAGACGGCGGCGCCGAGGCGTGGGACGCGCGGCGCGAGGAGTACACCCAGCACTTCATCGACTCCTGGACGCCCTATGCGCCCAACATCAACCACGACAACATCATGGGCAGCTATCTCTACACGCCGCTCGACATCGTGCGCATGAACCCGAACTTCGTCCGCGCGAGTCATCACGTGGGCGCCTACATTCCCGAGCAGTTGGGGCACAACCGCCCGCATCCGGACGTGAGCGACTTCCGCACGCCGATCGGGAAACTCTATCTCTGCGGTTCAAGCTCGCACGTGGGCGGCGCGGTGACGGGAGCGCCCGGCTATAACTGCGCGAACGCGATCGCGGAGGATCTGGAAATCGACCGCTTCTGGGCGCCCGTGGAAACCATGATGGCTTGAAGAGAGTGATTTGATTCGCGTTTCACGAGGAAAGGATAAAATTTCATGGAATTGATCGACCTCTCACAAACTGTGGCGGCGGGCGGATTCGAGCGTCCGTTTCATCCCAAGGTGGCCATCGAGCCGATGATGACGCACGAGGAGTCATCCGAAAGATTTCTCGGGAAATTCTCCTTCGCGGCCATGAAGCTCACGCTGTCTGACCACACCGGAAGCCACGTGGACGCCCTGAACCACTACGTTCCCGGAGACGCGCCCTCCATCGACCAGTTGCCGCTGGAGCGTTTTTATTCGAGCGCGATCTGCGTGGATTTCTCGGACGTCGCGCCCAAGACCTACATCGAAACCGAACACATCGAGCGCGAACTGGGAAAACACGGGCTCACCATCGAAGAGGGCGACGCCTTTTTGTACTACACGGGCCACTTCGAGAAGTCCTTCAAGGACCCGGACCCCGATGTATGGTGGAAGGAATTCGCGGGCCTGAGCCGGCCCGCCACCGAGTATCTCGCCGATCGGGGGGTGCGCAACATCGGCTGTGAGGCGTTCACGATAGAAAACCCCACGCAGATGTTTCCCGAATCGGAAGAACCCTACCCCTCTCACCAGGTGTGCAAGGAGCGGGGGATGCTCAACACGGAGAATCTGGTGATTCCCGAACGCCTGGTGGGCAAGCGCTTCACCTTCCTGTGCCTGCCCATCAAGCTGAAAGACGCTACCGGCTCGCCCGTGCGCGCCGTAGCGGTGCTGGACTGAATTATAGGCCGAAGCCGAAGAGCGCGTTCGCGTTTCCGAAGGCGGCCTTTTCGATCTCCGCCTCGGCGATGCCGCCACGACGCATGGCGCGAATCGCCCGGGGAATGCAGTAAAGATCGTTCGAGGTGTAGGGGATGAGGTCCGAGTTGAGCATCATTCGCCCTGCCCCGTGACGCCGAACCCACTCCACGACGGCGGCGGGAGGAATCGGACGAAGCCTGCTCCCGAGACTCGTCGCGCACCAGGCGCCCGTCTGTTCGTGAACGAAATCCACTATCGTCGCATCCACGTGGTCGACAACGAGCAGGGAGTGTTCGAGACCTGCGGCGTCGATGACTTCCAGATCCATCTTCAGGTAATGGAGCCTGAATTCCTCGGGCGAAATATCTCCCTGCGTATCCACGCCGCCCAGGAATTCTTTCGGGTTTTTATAAGTGGGCGTATGAAGGATCAGAGGTTTTTTCAGTTCCGCCGCGAGGCGCGCCTGCGCTTCGAGACACCTGGCCTGTTCTTCCAAATCCCAGGAGAAACCGAAATACTGGCCCGGATCGAGACCCACTTCGCCAAGGGCGGCAACCCTTTGGCTTTCCAGATAGCCGGGTAGCGCGTCGATGAGCCGCTCCCAGTCGTCGACCCGCGTCATCGAACTGACGCCCACGGCGCACATGGCGCGAATGTGGTGTTTGGCTTCGGCGGCCTCGGCCATCCGGAGCGGACTCTCCCAAAGCCTCCTCACGTCTTCCGGCCCGGGCGGGCGCTTCCATATCTCGCGGTGCACGTGGGGGTTCCCGCAGGAGAGGACGGAACCCACCATCCCGCACATGCCCTGGAGTTCCCAGTCGTCGAAACTGAATCCATGCAGGTGGTTGTGGCAGTCGATGAACCTGTCCATTTTATGCCTCAGGTTTTCTTGCCAGAAAGGCGTAGCGATTGAGACTGAAAAAATACTCACCGCGCTCGCCGAGCGCCGTCAAATCCTCCGCCCAGGCTTTGGCCTCTTCCTTCGCCACGCCGCCCACTCGGATGACGAAGGGCACGATGACGCTAACCATCCCGTGGCTGTAGTTCTCCGCAGGATACTCCGTATTGAGAAGCGGCAAAACCCTCAAGTCCAAAATCTCGAAGCCGGCATTTTGCAGCAGGGACGATAGCCTTCTCGGCAGGTGGGGGTCCGCCAGATGCGAATCCCATGCGGTGAAAATCCGCTTCGCCCGTTCGGCGTCCTGCGCGTTCCACACGAGCGAACCCCAATCCGTGTCCATGATGAGGGCGCGGCCACCCGGCCGCAGGACGCGGAAAAGCTCCGCCAGGGCGGCTTCCATGTCGGTGACGTATTCATACACCTGGGAGATGATGGCCGCATCGAAACCGCCATCCTCGAAAGGGAGGCTCAGCGCATCGGCCTCTCGGAACGACACCTGCGGCTGCGAAGCGCAGCGCGCCTGCGCGAGAGCGAGCATGGGCGCGCTCTTGTCCACGCCCAAAACGGCGCCCCCCTCCCCCACCATGCGCCCGGCTTCCAGCGTCATGAAGCCGGGGCCGGAACCCAAATCGAGCACGCGCTCGCCCGTCTGAAGAGCGACTATCTGCAAAAGAATATCGCGCTGCGCGGCCACGTCCGCCGTCGTGTAAACGGCCTCGACGCGTCGCGCCGCTTTCTCATCAAAACCGGGGGGCTGGCTCATGCGGCGTATTCTCTCATCGTTCCATTGCCTTTTCAGTCGAAACCGATTCAATTCAATTTGTTCTTAACATAAAAACGGACGGAATGTCCGGTGTCGGGGAGGCATGTGGGGTTGTTGAAGAACCCAGTTGCGGCAGCGGGCTTCGCAGAAGCCCTGACACCCTCATCCTGAGTAGGCGCGCAAGCGCCGTATCGAAGGCACGAACCCGACCGGGAAGGGTTGTTGAAAAAATCCTTATTGGGGGATATTGCCTTTGGCGGGAAGGCCGCTTTCGTGCGAACCCCCGACCTCCCTCGTCGAAACCACCCCCCCCTACCCCCCTTGTCAGGGGGGTAGGGGGGGTTGACTTTATGGAGTTTCCCTTTCAAGGGGCTTTTTCAACAGCCCCGTATACGTCCCCTACAAACAACACCACCCACAGTCTTCCCGCACCGAACGCATAGATGCGGCCCGCCGGTTTCCTCCCGAATGAGTCGTCCGCCATTGACGCGCGTTTTCCCCAGAACCTATAAGCCTAATGAAAAGTATTTCGCGTTCCCGTCATCAATGGACTCTTCATGGCCCCATCGAAAATATTCAACCTTTTCGCGATCGCGGGCAGCCACGCCGTCAACGCTTTCTACACGCAGCTTCTCATACCCGTACTCCCGCTTATCGTCGCGGAATTCGAACTCAACTACGTGCAGGCGGGCCTCATCGTAACGACCTATTCGGTGGCGAACAGCGTCTTTCAGTTCCCGCTATCCTTCATATCGGACTACACCCGGCGCTGGCGGACCGTGCTGGCGCTTTCCCTGCTCACGCAGGCGCTGCCCGTTCTGCTCTACGGCTACGCGGCGAACTACTCCCTTCTGCTGTTGTTCGTCTTCATCGGCGGCATCGGGAGCGCGGCCTACCACCCGCCGGCTGTCGCGCTCATCACGCGAGAACTGCCCGAGAGGCGCGGTTTCTGCACGGGCCTGTTCAACGGCGGGGGCGAAATGGGGAACATCATCTCGCCCGCCATCGTCGGCTGGCTCGCCGTCTACCTGGCGAGTTGGCGCATGGCGGCGCAGTTCTACGTCATACCCGGTATCATCTGGGCGGCGCTCATCTGGTTCCGATTTCAGGATCAACTCGGAGAGCGCCTCCCCTTCCGCCAGGCGGCGAGGTCCACTTTCGGCGCCCTGTTCCGAAACAAGTCTCTCATGCTCCTCATCGCCCTCTCCTCGTTCCGGATCATGGGCTTTCGCGGCTTCATGGCTTTTTTGCCGCTCCTGCTGGCGGAGCAATTCGGCTTCGACACCAAAGGGGTGGGTTGGCTGCTCAGCGCCTATTTTCTCATCGGCTCGACCATGTCCATCATCATCGGCAGGTGGTCGGACAAAACAGGCAGGACGAAGCTTATCGTCGTGCTCACCTTCATGTGCGCCACCGCTATGGCCTCTCTCACCTGGGTCGCAAGCCTCACGACGCTGTTACTCGCGCTTTTCGCCGTCGCCTGCATCCTCACGCCGGTGCCCACCCTGGTGCTGGCCGTCGGCACGGAACTCGTGGACGAGCGGGTGCGCTCGAGTTCGGTGGGAATGATCTATGGCTTCAACGAGGCGGCCAGCGCGCTATCGCCGCTCGTCGGCGGCCTCGTGGCCGAAGCGATGGGGCTTCAAATGGCGTTCACCTTCTACGCATCGATGTTCGTTATCGGCGGGTTCATCGCCATCTTCCTGCATAAAGAAAGCGTCCTGCAGCCCCAGACGCAAGGGGGCGAGACATGAGCCGGGCACAGGAAATCGACGCGAGTTTAGGTGAAGGCGGCCCGGCTCAGGAGATTCCCTGGGGGGCGCTCGCCATCCTGTTCACGGCCCACTTCGTAGTGGACGGCACGGTGAATTTCATCGCGCCGCTCCTGCCGCTGATTCGGGAGCAATTCCAGGTCTCGCTCTCCACGGGCGGCTTGTTGCTCACCTTCGTCTCGATGAGCGCTGCGCTCTCACAACCCGTGACGGCGATTCTGGTGGACCGCTGGCCGACGCTCCCCTGGCTCGCCGTGGGGATGGTGGGCAGCGCGCTTTTCATCACCTCCATCGGCTGGGCGCCCAACTTCACGGCCCTCACCGTCATGGCCGCGGTCGGCGGTTCGATGGTCGGCCTGTGCCACCCGGACATGGCGTCGCGCGCGGGTGCGCTCTCCGAATACCGGAAGGGACTCGTGGTGAGCGTCTTCATCGCCGGAGGGCGCGTGGGCCACGGGCTGGGGCCCGTCATCGCCATCGCCATCGTCTCGCTCGGGGGCATAAAATGGCTCTCGTCGTTCACCCTGGTCGCCGTCGCCATGGCCCTGGCGGTGAAATACGGGCTGCCGAAGCCTCAATCGCCCCCGACGAGCGGCGACAAGAAAGCCTCCATCTGGGATTTCGTAACAGCGCTGCGAACGGCGGGCACACCGCTGCTTCTGCTCTCGGGCGTCACGATTTGCCGCGCCGTCGTGAACATCAATTTCATCAGTCTCATACCCTCGCTCTACGCCGAACACGGCATGAGCATCTGGAGCGGCGGGGCGGCCAGCGCCATCATGCTCACCTCGGGCGCGCTCGGCGTCCTGGCGGGCGGTGTCTTGGGAGACCGTTTCGGGAAGAAAGAGCTTATCGTCGGCGGCATCGGCCTGGGCGCTCTGTGCGTCTGCGCTTTTTTGATTGCGCCGCCCGAGTGGGGCTTCGTGCTGCTTGCTTTCCTGGGCGTCGCCACCTACCTCCCGATGGGGGTGACGATGGCCTTCGCCCAGCAACTCATGCCCCACAACCGGGGTCTGGCCAGTTCCATCACGCTCGGACTCTCGTGGTTCATCGCGAGCCTTTCGGTCTACCCGATGTCTGTTCTCGGCGAGTGGTTCGGTCTGGCCAACGCCTTCTGGGCGCTGCCCGGCTTTTTCATCGCTGCTTGCGCGTTCGCGCTCTTCCTGCCGAAAGTCCGGTGATACCTACCGATTATTGATTTGCACTATCTACTTTTTTGCGCTGAGTTTATACAAATCATTCTAAAAACATTATAGAGCTTTAATCTAACATCAAAATTCTTGTTCCTAACTAACTGTGTTGCCTGTGTTATTGTCTGTTCCATTTGCGCTTGCGTCATCAATCTCATTAGTTCAAGGGCCTGTTTTTCGTCTATCTTTTTGTCTAACCCCGATTTCCGGACAGAGAAAAGTAAACAAGGGTCAATTACATATTCAATTATTTCAGTTCTGTAATCTTGAGCATGAATTGAACCTGAAAAACAAAACAAACCAATGAACAAAATCACCGCAAGCCTCACCGGCTGTTTCATAGTACGCTCCAGTAGAATGTATATCGTTTTTTTAAGCCGTTACGGCCTGCTCGGCGAGGAGTTCATCGAGCACCCGGTCGACTCTGGGCTGCTCCGTCCAGCTCGCCTTGTAGGCGATGTTCCCCTCCTTGTCGATGACGAAGACCATGTTCGGCATGCGCCCGTAGGCGTTCACCACCGCCTCATCGATGTCGTCCACCAGAACGGGTATCTTCATGCCGAATTCGGCCACCAACTCCTTCGCATAGCCCATCTTGTGCTCGAAGGTGGTGTGCTGGGTGTATTTTTTGAAGTACTTGCGCTCCTGCGCGTGAGGTTCCTTGGAATAAACGACGAAGAACTCGACGTCCTCCTCCTTGTAGCGCTCATGCAACTCGTCCATGCCCGGCACCTGCCGGCGGAAGGGCGGTCACGTGATCGCGCCGAACTCGAGAACAATGTTCTTCGTCCCGCGGAAATCAGCCAGGTCCACGGTTTCGCCCGACGTGCTCTGGAGCTTGACCGCAGGCGCGGGCTGACCTGGTTTCAGTTGATCCTCGAACGCCTTGTGGCGGACCTTTCTGAATCCGCTCAACTCGCGCTTGATCATCAGAAACGGATCCAGGTACCACATGCTCCACAACCCTCCGAGAGGGCCGGGCGGCCTGTCGATATAGTCTTCTTTCTGCATCTATCAACCTCCTATGAAAGATGAATAGCGAATAAGAAAAACTAGTGTATTTCCATAATTTTGTCGATTCTGTGAAGGAGAACCGCCTCGCGCCGCGAGCGCTTGCTGGGTCAGGCTCAGGCCTCACGCCTTTCGAAAGCGCTCCAGTAGACGTCCATCACCTTTTTGAACCCCACAGCTTCGAACACGCGCTCGGAGGCCTCGTTTCCCTCCACGATGTAGCAATACGCCTCGCGCCCCCTGGCGAATTGCGCCTCGACCAGGGCGGACACCACCACGCGCGCGAGCCCCTGGCCGCGGAAGCGATCCATCGTGTGCAGCATGCCGATTGAGCCGTTCGCATGAACGACCATGTAGGAGGCGAGTTCGCCCCCGATGCGTATCGCCGCGGTGGGAGCGTTTCGGATTCTCGCCAAGGCGTATTCCTCCCCCTGGTCGTAGGGTGAATTCTCGGCCAGCGTCTTCGCATCCTCGCTTTCAAGGCTTTCGATGCGGTGCGAACTGAAAACGGGCCTGAAATCTTTTTTCTCCAGAATGAACATGCCCACGGGAGAACCCCGGATGAGCTTTCTTCGCCTCTCGACCGCCTTTTGAACCTCGACCGTGACGGAAGAGAACTTGAGATAGCCCTCACTCTCTTCCATCTGCGCGGAGAGGCGTTCCAAGTCTCCCAGATTTGCCAATATCGCCTCGGGCCGCCCCAGCGGCGCGAGCCAGCCGCGCCCGGTGTGCACCGCCAGTTGCGGCGCGGTGAGATCGTCCACCCAAATGGCGAGGGACTCTCCCCCCTCGGCGATGGCTTCTGAGAAGCGCAACCGGAGCGGCCCCTGTCCGCGCAGGAATTTCTGGAAAGATTCGCTATGGGGGTTCTCCAAACGAAACAATTTTCGCTACACTCCCATGCCGATGAGAACGCCGCTCCCTTGGAGGGGTGATTATACCCGCTCACCTGCTCGAATGAAGAGACGGGCGCCTGAAATAGACCACCACAGGAGAGAAAATGAAGGAATATCGCATCATCACTATCCCTGGAGACGGAATCGGCCCCGAACTCATGGAGTCCACCATCGCGGTTCTCGAAGCCGTACAGGAGGTGAACGGGGCCTTGAAACTCAACCTCGAAGAACACGAAGCGGGCGCGGGCCGCTACGCCAAGTACGGCAAGCGCATCAGCGATGAAACCCTGCAGGCCTGCCACGAGGCGGACGGCATCCTCAAATCGCCCGTGGGCGACCCGTCCGTCCGCACGCCGGAGGGCACCGAGGGAGGGCTTCTGGGCGGCGTGCTCAGAACCAGTCTCGACGTCTTCGCCAACATGCGGCCCGTCAAGCTCTACCCGGGCATCCGGAGTCCCCTGGCGGGCTATGAACCCGGCGGCATCGACTACGTCGTGATCCGCGAGAACACGGAAGGGCTCTACGCCTCGCGCGACAAGGGGGTCGGCGGCCCCGAAGCCGTGGCCGACACCCTGATCATCACCCGGAAAGGGGCGGAACGCGTGGCGAGATTCGCCTTCGAGCTCGCGCGCAAAAGAAACGGCGCGCCCGAAGACGGCGTGCGGCGCGTCACCTGCGTGGACAAGGGCAACGTCCTGCGCTCCCTGGCGTTTTTCCGCGAGATTTTCCTGGAAGTCGCCGCCGATTTCCCCGATATCGAGGCGGAAACCCTGTATTCGGACGCCTGCGCCTACAATCTGGTGATCCGCCCCGAACACTACGACGTGCTCGTGATGGAGAACATGCTGGGAGACCTGCTGAGCGATTTGGGCGGCGCCACGGCCGGCGGCCTCGGCATGTGTCCCTCGGGGAACATCGGGGAGAAATTCGCCTTTTTCGAGGCGGTCCACGGCTCGGCCCCCGACATCGCCGGCAAGGGAATCGCCAATCCTTTAAGCCTCATCCTCTCCGCCGCCCTCATGCTCGCCCATATCGGGGAGAGCGAGGCCGCGAAGCAGATTGAAACCAGCGTGTGGGGAGCACTCGAAGCCGGGGAAATCCGCCTCGACGACAAGGGGCGCGCCGTCGACGGCTCCAAGGCCATCACCGAGACGGTGTGCGCCCGCGTGAGGGGATGATTCAGGAAAACCGCTCGCGCAGGAGGGTCCACACGGCGATGAAGCCGTCTCGCCAGGTGATCTTCTTGCCCTCCGCGTAGGTGCGCCCGTAGTAGGATATCGGCACCTCGTAGATGCGCCATTTCGCGGGTTTCAGGATTTTCGCGGTGAATTCCGGCTCGAAATCGAACCCCTTGGCGCGGATTTTCATGTCCTTCACCACCTCGCGGCGGAACATCTTGTAGCAGGTTTCCATGTCGGTGAGCGTGCAGTTGAAAAGCAGATTCGCCAGCGTGGTCAGCATCCGGTTTCCCACCTTGTGCCAGAACATGTGCACGCGCTGGGGTTTTCCGCCGAAGCGCGTGCCGTAGACCACGTCGGCCGCCCCCCGACGTATCGGGTCATAGAGATCGGTGTATTCGGCGGGGTCGTATTCGAGGTCCGCATCCTGCACGACGATCACGTCCCCGTTCGCCGACGCAAACCCATCGCACAGGGCGGCTCCTTTCCCCTCGTTCTTTCTCGCGGTAGATGACGCGCGCGCCGTTTTGTTCGATCTCGGCCAGGATATCCCTGGTGCCGTCCGTGCTGCCGTCGTCCACGATGATGAGTTCGATGTTCATCGGCACGGACTGGACGCGGGCTACGATTTCGCGAATCGTGTCGCGTTCGTTGTAGCACGGCATCACCACGCTCAGTAAATCCGTCATCTGGCCGTCATCGCTCACCGCAGGTCTCCATCCGAGGGTCGGGCGCGTCATTCACTATTCACTCAAGAGGGTATCGCGCCAAAGCCTACATGCTCCCCCCCTGCATGGTCAATTTATTTTTAAGCCCCAAAAGCTCTCAGGCTTGGCAAGCGTTCCCCTCCGTGAGAGTATCTCCCCGCTCAAGAGAGTATTGAAAATCATCACAACTCCGGGATCATCAAATGCCATCGCCTTTGCTGGAGAGAATGAAGACGCTCTGCGCCCTGCCCGGCCCGCCGGGTCATGAGGGCGCCGTGCGCGACGCCATCACAGAGATGCTGAAAGACAGCGCGAGCGTAGTTGCGGCGCGACGATATCGGCAACCTCATCGCCCGCCATGAAGCGAACGAGGCGGCCCCTCACATCGTCCTTCAGTGCCACATGGACGAAGTCGGCCTCATCGTCACGAAAGTCGAGGCGGGCGGCGCGATCCGCTTTGAAAAAGTGGGTCTCGTGGCGGACTCGATTTTCCCCGGACGCGAGGTCTCCCTCCTGACGCTGGACGGGAACCTTCACCGGGGCGTCGTCAACGTCCGCAGCGGGCATCTCCAGTCCCTACAGGGACAGGAACACCCCGGCGTCGATGAGATGTGGATAGATATAGGCGCTTCGGACGATGCGCCGATCCGCGCGCTCGGGATAGAAGCAGGCACGCCGGGCGTGTTCCACAGCCCTTTCACGCAACTCCCCGGCGGAGCATGGAAATCGAAGGCGGTGGACAACCGCTCGGGCTGCGCCCTGTGCGTGGAGGCGTTCATCAACACGGCGAATTCCCTCTCGGACAGGCTCCGCCTGAGCGCCGCCTTCTGCGCGCAGGAGGAAATCGGCGGACGCGGCGCTTCGGTTCTTTCGGTGGATGAAGGGGGGAGCGATCCCGTCCTCCCTCGCCATCGTGCTCGACAACGTACCCTCGGACGGTCCGGGCCGCTCCGACGCACGGGGGTCGAAGATCGGGGCCGGGCCGGTGTTGCGCAGGTACGACCACCAGCCCATGAGCCTTTACGGCTATATCACTCCGCCCGAGCTGATCCAGTGGGTGAAGGGCGTGGCGAACGACGCCCATGTGCCGCTGCAGGAAGACGTGTTCGTGGGCACGTTTCTCGATTCCGCGACTTTGAGCAAATCCCGGCCGGGCGGCTTGCCCACCGTGCCGATCAATATGCCCAGACGCTATTCCCACAGTCCGGTGGAGACTTTCATGGAATCGGACCTGGAAGCCATGGCGGCGCTCATCGGCGCTCTTTTGCGCTCCGCCGCCGAGGGAGGAGCGCCGGATTTGAGGCGGGATTATTTGTCGCCCTCTGATGCTTGAAATCCTACAAAAACCGCACTTTAGGAGAAACGAAGCCTGTGTCGAAAGTCATTCGCGTCGCCCATAGCCCCGATTCGGACGATGCCTTCATGTTCCACGCCCTGGCGAACGGGAAGATCGCGCAGGGCACGTATGAATTCATCCATGAACTCCACGACATCGAGACGCTGAACCAGGCCGCTTTCCAAGGCAAATACGAGGTGAGCGCCATCAGCTTTCATGCGTATTGCCATCTGGCGGACCGCTACGCCATCTTGCCGCACGGGGCGAGTTTTGGGGAGAATTACGGTCCCGTCATCATCTCGCGCGAGCCCATGACGCCAGAGGCGCTCCGGGACGCGGAAATCGCCATTCCGGGCCTGCTGACGACGGCCTATCTCACGCTACGCCTCTATCTGGGGGGCGAGGAGCCGAAACACCGCGTGGTGCATTTCGACCACATTATGGACGAAGTAAAGAAGGGCGCCTCGCCAGCGGGGCTTCTCATTCACGAGGGCCAGCTCACCTATGAGGAGGAGGGCTTTCATCTCGTGGAGGATCTCGGCAAGTGGTGGATGCGGGAAACCGGAGGTCCCCTGCCCCTGGGCTGCAACGTCATCCGAAAAGATTTGGGCCCCGAAGTGGTGGGCGAGGTGAGCCGCCTGCTGCACCAGAGCATCGTCTATGCGCTCGAGAACCGGGACGAGGCGCTCGACCACGCCATGGCCTACGCCAGGGATCTGCCGCGTGACAAGGCGGACGTATTCGTCGGCATGTACGTGAACGAATGGACGCGTTCATACGGCGACGCCGGGCGAAAAGCCGTCTCCACGCTGTTGAACCGCGCGGCGGAGGCAGGCATCATTCCCGAACAAATAGAGCCGGAATTCGTAGCCTCATCCACAAGCTGACAAGCGGAGGCGGAGCATGCTGGAGGGAATGCACCACATATCCATCAGCGTCGATGACCTGGAAGAAGCGCGTGATTTCTACGCTGGCCTGCTGGAACTCGCGGAAATCGATCGGCCGGACCTGCCGAATCCGGGCTACTGGTTCCAGGCGGGCGCCTGCCAGCTTCATCTCACGGGGCGCCGGGATCGTGCGAGTGAAACGACTATCCCGGGCACCGGAGCGGGCGAAACCCACTTCGCCTTCGCTGCGTCTGACTTGGAGCCCGTGAAACAAAGGCTCGAGATTGCGGGCGTGGACGTGAAAGACGGCATCAACGCCGGGCTGGGACTTCGGCAACTGTTCTTCAGAGACCCCTCGGACAACCTCGTGGAAGTGTTCTGCACGCTGGAAGATTCATGACGTCATGAAACGAAACAGATTCAACCTGGCTGGGGCCGTGCCCTGGCGAATAACGGAAGACGGGCTGGAGATCCTCCTCATCACGGCGCGCGACAAGCCCCTGGACGAGGACAATTTCTGGTGGATAGTGCCCCAGGGCGGCGTGGAGCCGGGGCAGACCGCCCAAGAGGCCGCCATCGCCGAAACATGGGAGGAGGCGGGAGTTCGCGGAGTAGTGTCGACAGAGCCCATCGCGCGTTATGAATATGACATCGGCGCAGGCAGGTGCAAAGTCGACATCTTCGAAATCGAGGTCAGCGTCGTCGAGGACGACTGGCCCGAGAGTCATGAGCGAAGGCGCGTCTGGCTCTCCCCCGAGGACGCCCTGGAGACCATTTCCGGGGATACACTCAGGAGCGTCCTCGAAGAATTCCTGCGGAGAAAAGGGGATTAGGTCTTACGCGCCGCAATGAGCGCGCGGTTGTAGTGCAGATAAAGGGGCGCGGCGACAAAGCCTGCGGCCACCAGCCACCCGAGCTGCTCATCCAGACCTGCGGGGTAATCCCCCTTCTCGTCGTAGCGTTCTCGATACTCGTGAAATGTCATCGGCGCATCCATTCGCCGGTTCAGACGATTCCACACGCGCTCATATTCATCGGGCAGGTCGTCGAAGCGCGGCTCGATCCGATCCAGAATATAGAAAGCGCCTCCCGGACGCAGGAGCCCGTACATTTTTTCGTAGACCGCTTGTTTGCTCTCGTGGGGAATCTCATGCAGGGCCTGGCTGCTGAAAACAGCCGCATATGGCGTATGGGGAAATTCGACCGCTTCCAGATCGTTCATGTCACCTGGAAGCGGAAGATATCTGCCCTCATGAGCGATCAGGCGCTCTGAGGCGAGCTTCCGCATTTCCTCAGAACTATCGAGGCATACGACCCTGGCATGGGGGATGCGTTCGAAAATGAGGGTTTCCACCCGTCCCGACCCTGCGCCCAAATCCAGCATCCAGCCATCGTCCGGCCTCACACCCTCCAGCAGGGAGATGAGCATATCGAGTTGATTCGCCCGGTCGGGATTGTCCCGTGCGGCGTTCACCGCGTCCCAGCTTTTGGCGAAACCCTCCTCCTCCCAGGCGTCTTTCGTCATCGAGCGGCCTTACAAGCGCTCATCAACGCGCTCGCATCCGGCGCCGCTTCGAATCCCATGACGGCCCCCACGGCGGAATCGACCTTGCTCTCGGGCAGGACGCGGCGCGCGTTTCCGCGGAACTTCGCCTCGACGTCCGCCCATTCCATCGGGTTTTCGGGGTTGCCCCAGTTGACGGGTTCATCGCACTCCAGGACACGACCGTCCTTGAGCGTCATCCTCACGCCGCCGTGCAGGTACTTGGGGAACCTGTCCGAATCCACACCTGTACACCTCACCTTCCCGGCCAGTTCGAGCACCTTCGCGTCGCCCAGATGTTCTTCCTCGAAATCATCGAGCGTGGCCCGGCCCTTCACCACGTTGACGGCCAGACAAAAAGGCAGGCTGAATAGGGCCGCATACTGCGTGTTGGGCTTTCGCTTGTGCTCGATGGGTTCGCACACGATATGGAGGATCGGTTCGGGCGTAATGGTTTCGATCTCGTCGATCTCATCAATGGAAATGCCCGCTTCGCGCACCAGATTCTTCGCCGCATCCATTGCCGCGTGATTGAAATGGCAACAAGGATAGGGCTTGAACGAAATGCGCAGCGTTTCCCATCGCTCGCCGAGTCCGCCCGCCAGGATTTCCGCGTCGTAGGCCGGGTCGCTCAAGTGCGTGGCGTAAAGGCCGAACCTGCCCTCCAGGACTTTCCGGGGACCCAAGAACCCGTGGCCCGCCATCTGCGCGGCGGTGACACCCGCATGGGAAGCCCAGCCCGGGTGAAAACGCTTGACCCAGCTTCCATCGTCGAGAAACTCCTGAATCCCCGCCGCCTGGCTCCCGCAAACGCCGAACGCGTTGGCGATGGCTTCGGGCGATTGGTTCATCAGACGCCCCATGACGGCCGCCGCGCCGAAGGCGCCGCATATCGGGGTGGCGTGATAGCCCTCGGCGTGAAACGCCCCCGGCACCGCGCCCCCGATTCTGGCGATGACCTCATAGCCCGCCACCATGGCCGCGAGGATATCCCGCCCGCTCGCGCCGGCGGCCTCGCCCGCGGCCAGCGCCGTTGGCACCACGCAGGCGCTCATGTGGGTGATGGAATCCGTATGCGTATCGTCGAAATCAAGCCCGTGCACGTAGCTGCCGTTCACCATGGCGGCGTGAGCGACGGGCAGCCTGTCTCCGTAACGCCATACGGTGGCCTGGGGATTGCCGCCCCAATCGCGCGCCGTTTTCGTCACTGCGTCAGCGTAGGCCTCCCGTGTTGCGGCCAAACCTATCCCCAAGGCGTCTAATAGATGAAGTTTCGCCTTCTCAATCACCTGCCCGGGAATGTCCTCGTAAGATAAACCGGCGGCGAAACGCGCCAGTTTGTCGCTCATCGTTTCCATGTTCGTCTCCTGATCCAGAATCCGGCCCGGCCCTAGGCGAGATGCGCCACCAGGGCGCCCATCGTTTCCATCTCATCCAGACTCGAGGCGGCTTCCACCAATTTGTCCTGTGCGCCGGACGAAATAACACCGCCCGTAATCTGTCTGAATTTCCCCGCCACCATGTCGAAATCCATCGGGTTCTGGGGCGAGCCCTTGGGGCCGGCGACGCGGCTCTTAAGTTCGCGGCCGTCATGAGTACGGATAGCCACTTTCGCCGGGAAGGTTTTTGGATAGAGTTTCTCGATTTCAGGATCCACCGTGAAGCGCGCCCGACGCGCGAGACTCACGAGTTCGGGGTCGGCGATTCGCTCGGGCGTGAACTGTCCCGGTCCCGCCTCCCCGTCGGTGAGCGCGACCGCGGCGCAATACTCGATGTTCATCTGCGCGCGCAGCGAACTCACCGGCTCGTATTGCCAGGAACACTGCTGTTTCACCACGCTGTGGTTCATGATCTCCATTTCCTGTACGTCATCGGGCGCGACGCCATGCTCCCTGCGCAGGGCGAGAACCGCGTCGATGGTCGAGTGGGTGCTGCCGCAGCAGCAATAGGGCTTGAAGGAGACACCCTCCGCCTCCCAATGATCACCCAAGCCTCTCGTCAGCGGCTCAGGGTCCCCGCAACCACTGAACGCCCGAATGAACCCGCCGTCTTCGTACTCGAAAATCTCCTTGGGGCCCGTATAGCCCCCCTCGGCCAAAGCAGCGGCCAGGAGGCCGCTTTGGGCCGCACGGCCCGCGTGAAAGCGCTTCGTCTCGGAGCCATCACACTGAAAGGCCCATGTCCCCGCCCCCTGTGTTCCCGCGAGGCCTAATGCGTTGGCCGTCTGTTCGGGAGTCATTTCCATCAGGTGCGCCGCTGCGGCGACGGCTCCAAATGGACCGCACAGGCCCGTGAGATGAAACCCACGCCTCCGCACTTCCAGGCAGTCGGCGGCGATGCTCGCGCGGATCATGGTTTCATAGCCCACGGCGCAGGCGGTCATGAACTTCCTGCTATCCACCCCTAATTTCTCGGCGAGTGGATAAGCGGCGGCGAAAACCACCGCGCCCGGATGCAACTTCGCGCCGCTGTGGTAATCATCGAGTTCGAACGCGTGCATCCAGGTGCCCAGGCAAAGCGCCACGGGCCCCACCGGCCCGCGCCAGGCGCTCTTCCACATGGTGGCCTCCGCTCTTCCGCCTTGTTCCTGAGTGAGGCGAGACAGTATGCGTCCCGATTCGGTGGTCGTGCCGTAGAGACCGCAACCCACCGCGTCCAGGAAATACTTGCGCATGCAGGCGCGCAAGTTGTCGGACAAATCACCATAGGAAGTTTCGCTGATGAATCGCGCGAGTTCACGCGTGTGGCCGTTCATTTTGACCTCAATCCCTGGGTAGATATTCTGCTTCTATCGCATGATAGGCGTCATAATCGAGGAGTCGGTAGAGTTCTTTGCGCGTCATCATGTTGTCCAGATAATCCGACATCGTGCCTTTTTCCTTGAGCTCGTCGAGCAGCAATTCGCCCGCCTTGAGCATCGCGCGCATGATGCTCACCGGAAACAGGACGAGTTTATAGCCCATCTCCTCGAAATCCGCTTTTGAGATATGGGGCGTCTTGCCGAACTCCGTCATATTGGCGAGCAGTGGCCCCGGGCAGCGCTCGGCATACTCGACGAACTCATCGCGCGTTTCGAGCGCTTCGATGAATATGACGTCCGCCCCGGCTTCGAGTGCCGCATTGCCCCTTTCGACGGCCTCATCCATGCCGTAGACGTACTTGGCGTCGATTCGCGCCATGATGGCGAAATCCGGATCTATACGATGGGCCACGGCGGCGCGGATTTTCCCAATAAACTCTTCGCGGCTCACCACCTGTTTGCCGTCCAGATGGCCGCAGCGTTTGGGCAGCGCCTGATCTTCTATCTGAATGCACGCAACACCCGCTTTTTCGAAATCACGCACCGTGCGCACGACGTTCACCGCGTTGCCGTAGCCTGTATCCACGTCCACCACCAGCGGGACCTCCACGGAGTCGGCCATATACCTCGCATTCATGAGCACTTCGCTGAATGACGCCAACCCGTTGTCAGGCAACCCCGCCAGGGCGTTCACCACGCCTGCTCCCGACATATAGACGGCCTCGAATCCCTTGGAGGCGATGAGTCTGGCCGTCAACGCGTCGTGCGCTCCAGGGATGATCGTCGCCCCCGGTCGTTCAAGAATTTTTCTGAATTTTTTTCGTACCGAATCGGCCATACGTCCTTTCTTCCCGGAAATAACGATAATTCAAACGATGATTTCGATTCTCGCCGAACCGCATCTTCTTCTTGATCTAAAACAACTTATCCGCCGTCCTGACCTCAAAGCAAGCACCCTTTATTCTTTCACATCAACCGGCGGCATCGCCATAGCCCAAAGCCGATTTTCCCTTGACAAACCGCCGACGAGAAGTGGCATAATTTCAGCTGGCGTGGGGTTCGATCTTGGAGAGTAATCCGATGACGGATGAAAACGAAGACGTGAGTTTCGACGAAAAGTATGAGGAAGAATCCAAGGTCAACTCCGACCTCAAGCGCGCCCTGGATCTTTTGGACCAGGGTGGCGTCGCCCACGCGAAAGGAGACCTCGACAAGGCCATCGAGTTGTACCGGGACTCCATCGCCTACTACCCCACAGCGGACGCGCACACCTATCTGGGCTGGATGTACAGCAAGCAGGGACGTCTCGAGGAGGCCATCGAAGAGTGCCACATGGCCATCGAGGTCGACGATGAGTTCGGAAACCCATACAACGATATCGGCTGTTATCTCATGCAGTTGGGTGAACTCGACGAAGCGGCCGGATGGCTCGAAAAAGCGAAGTCCGCACCGAGGTACGAGCCGCGCCATTTCCCCTACATGAACCTGGGACGCATCTACCTTCAGAAAAAAGAATACGGCAAGGCGCAGGGCGAAATTTACGAAGCCATCAGGCGCGCCCCCGAAGTGGATGGTCTGAAAAAGAATTTTCTCGAGCTTGTGTCGATGCTCAACTAGAAATCCACTGACGAAAAAAGCCGGCCTCATGGGCCGGCTTTTTCTTTTTCTTGCTTGGTGCTTAGCCGGGAATCTTGTCCCTGCTGTCCTCTTCCATCCACTCGTTTTCCACATAGATGGTTTTGGCGGCGTCCCGGTTGGGGCAATTGCCATACGTGAAGACGAGTTCGGCGTCCTCGGTTTCGCTCGGGTTGTAGAGACCGTGAATCTCGCCAGCCGCGCAATAGACGAACGTACCCGAGGGCACGGTATGCTCTTCCCTCTCTTCTCCCATCCAGACGATGATCGGGCCCTTGACGATGTAGAACGTCGCGTCGCAGACGTGGTAGTGCCTCTGGTTGCGGCCCTTGGGGGGAATGATGGTGCGCCCCATCGTGATGGTCTGGGTGCCGGTGGCATTGCTGTCCACGCCCCACGCGATGATGAGGGGCGGCTCGTATTTCTTGTCCACGCCGATGGCCGTCGAATCGATGAGACACCAGCGCTGTTTCGTGGGTGCGGATATCGCAGACATGGATGCTCCTTTGTATTGGAAACGATATGAAAATTCCCGTTTTCTCGAAGGTGGCCTAATCTAGTCGTTCGCTTCTCAAAGCGCAAGGGCGGAGCCGACGCGGGCGAGAATTCACCCTTCCAGGAACAACTGAACCTCGCTCAAGAGCTCCATTCTGCGCTTTTCCAGTTCCATGAAATGCGTGCCGTCGTTGATGATGACGTAGCGCTTGCCCCGGCTGTTGCAGAGCGCCTTGTAAAGCCCCCAGGCTTCCGGGTCAGCCGAGGCGCCGTCCTGATCTCCCCTGATGAGCAACACGGGACACGTAATCTTGCCCGCGTCATAAAGCGGTATGTTCCTCGCCCTGTCGTACAGATCAGCCAGGGAGCCGTTCGCCAGCCGGAACGCGGGTGTCTTGCGCCTGGCGCCTTCCGGATCGTAGCGAAGCAGTTCGCGAAAATAAGTCTTGAGTACCTTGGGATCGCGCCATTTGTGATGGGCATCCCCCGGGATATGGCCCCACCAGCGCTGGTGCACGTCTTTTTCCGTACACCAGGACCAAGCACCTCGCCTCGCGTCGAATACCCCGGGTTTAATGGGATCTTCCATCCGCCTCGCGCGCTGGGGGTTGTCATAGGCGTAATAAGGCGCATAAAGAACGAGTTTATGCACTTGCTTCATATTATCGGCCGCATACGCCGGGCTCGTCGTCGTCCCCCACGAACGGCCCAGGATGCCGAGTTTGTTCACCCCACGCCGTTCGCAAATGAAGTCGACCGCCGCCTTGATGTCCCTCACGGCCACCTTGCCCGGAATTGCTGGAGGCTTCCCCTTAGGGCTTGCGAGCATCTCCTGGGGCCAAGTCGATTCCCCAAAACCTCGAATCGAGAGCGCGAAGACGTCGAACCCGCGGGAAGCGATATAATCCATCCATGAATAGCCGGGAACCGGCAAGTCGTAGGCCACGGGGCATGGCGCCATCCGCCCGTGCACCATGAGGAGTGTCGCCTGATCCTCGAATTTCTTCTTGCCCCTGGGACGTTTTTCTCTCAGGTGCAAAGTGATGCCGGGGTCAAGCGAGTCGATGTAGTGATCGATTCGCTCCACTCGTTTCGAATTTACATTCTTCCGTGGTGGAACCACTAAATCCAGATTCCCTTAATTTTTCAGGTGTGAATAATCTTGGTCATACGCGGGCGGCAGCGCGCCTCCCTGGCCCTGAATGACGTGTAGCTTACCCCATCCCCGGCCTGAATTGCGAAATCCGCGGTGTACGCCCGCCGGCGTCCAGCACATGTCCCATGGGCCGAGAACCTCTTGATACGAATCTCCCCTCTCATCGGTCCAGAACACCGTCCAGTCGCTCTCAAGAGGAATGAAGGCCTCTTCCAGGTCTGAGTGATCGTGCAGCGGAGCGCCCGAGCCCACCCGGTTCTCGTTGATGACGAAGGAGAACTCTCCCTCTGATAAAGACGGAGGCGGACCAACGCCCTCGAGTTCACCGCCCACGTGTCCTATATAGCGCCGAATCCCCCGAACGCCCTCCGGCAGCGAGGTTTCATGATAGACCTGAAAATTCTTGGGGCAATCATCATAGCGCACCACCTGGGTGTGGGGATCGACGAAAGAAGCACTCTCGCTCGCCGCGTCCTCCCCATTTCCCTGAAACACGGGCGGCTCATACGCGCCGCGGCCATGTAGGTAGTAAAGAAACCCATCCTCATCGCCTGAGTTCCTGTAGCCGCGCATGACGCCCGGCGGCATCCGGATGGCGTCGTAAAGCCCGAGATCGACGTTTTTTATCTCTCCATCGCGCGGATCGACCCACGAAACTTCGAACGCGCCATGCCACACCATGAAAACTTCCTCGAACCCGTGGCTGTGCATCGGGGCGCCGTTTCCGGGAGGCGCCATCACGATTCCGTTGGCGAATTCCCATCCGGGGAGCGCCGCTTTGGGCTCTTTGTCGCGAGGTCCGCCAATATAACGGTAAACGGCCCGGTGGCGCCCCTCCTCGCGGGCATCGGGAGACGATGCCCAATCGGGCATGATTTCAGCAAAACGGATAATCGTTGTGGGTACGGCCCTGGAAATATGTTTGGTCATCTTCAAGCACCTCGCCGGTATCAGGTTATGGAAGGGTCGCGTTCCGGTATACGCCTTCCGCCTCATACGCCTCATCGAGCAGGACGACGGGATGCACCACCCGAAGGTCCATGTCCCGCTCGCGGGCGCCGAACGCGATTTGAATCTGGCAACCGGGGTTGCCCGTGCAGACCACAGGCGCTTCGGAGTCTTTCACGTGCCCCATCTTCCTGTCGAGAAGCTGCATGGAAATTTCCGTCTGCGTGAGGTTGTAGCTGCCGGCGGAGCCGCAGCACCAATCGCTCTCCTTGAGAGGCACCGACTCGACGTTGCGGATCGCGGAAAGAACTTCGAGCGGCTCCTTGCGCACCTTGAGCGCGTGGAAAAGATGGCAGGGGTGGTGATACGCGATTTTCCGGGGCGAAGGGTGATGCGCCTCTCTAACGCCGATTCTCGCGAGGAACACGGTTACGTCCATCGCTTTCTCGCTGAACACCTCGGCCCGGCTCGCGTATACGGGATCCTCCGCGAGTAAATCCTTGTATTCATGGAGCATCGCCCCGCAACCGGAGACGGCCAGGACGACGGCGTCGAACCCGCCTGTGTCGATGGCGTCCAGGTTCTCGCGCGCGAGGATTCTCGCTGCCTCCCTGTCTCCGGCATGGGCCTGCAGCGCGCCGCAGCAGGTCTGCGAGGCGGGAAACACGACGCGCACTCCGTTCGCCGCCAGGGCGCGTATGGCGGCCCTGTTCACGTCTCCGAACAAGGTGGATTGAATACACCCGCCGAAAAAGGCGACGCGGTATTTTTCTTTCCCGATGGGCGCGACTTCCGCAGGAAGGGCTCTCATCGAGGATACGGGCGGGGCTTCGGGCATCATGGGCTCGAGCTCGGCCAGCTTTTTGGGCAAAAGACCCAGGCCCCTCACAACATTTTTCAAGAACGTGGTCTGATACAGCCGGGTGGCCACACCCGCCAGATTGAGCAACGCCCTGTTCGGTAAAAGCCAGCGGAAGAGGATTCTTCTCAAAATCCGAACCGACAAGGGGCGTTTTCGCACCTTTTCGAGTCCTTCGCGCGCCGCCTCGATCAAAGAACCATAGGGCACACCCGATGGACACGCCGTCTCGCAGGCGCGGCAGTCCAGGCAGCGATCAAGATGTTTCATCACCGTCTCGTTCGGCGCCATCTCGCCGTCCGTCACCATGCGCATGAGATAGATTCTCCCGCGTGGGGAGTCCATCTCGTTGCCGAGCAGCGTAAAAGTAGGACAACTCGTGCCGCAGAACCCGCAATGGATGCAGCGCTGAATCATCTCCCTGTCGGGAGCATCCGGGCCGACGAAGGGATTCTCGTATTCGGGGAAAACCTGCGCGAAACCTGCTTTTTGGTCCGTGGCCACTTAGGGCTTTCCTCCTAGGTCCGGCCCACGAAACGGCCGGGACTCAAAATCCCATTGGGGTCATAGGTTCTCTTGATGTTGCGCATCACCTGCAGCGCCGCAGGTTCGAGCGCGTCCTCACCCCACACGTATACCTGTTCTTTCAGCGAGTCCGGCCCCGAATCCAATCGCAGGTGTACAGAGCGGGCCTCGCTTTCGTTCCTGCCTTCCCTGCAAAGTGAAGAGAAGATGCGCCACGCCTCAAGCGGAGAGGATTCCTCATCCTCAGGCGTTAGCCAAGAGCGCAGCACACCGCTTCCCGCGTGCGCCGATATGGCGGAGCGATATTTCCCCGCTTCAGCGGCTCGTCTCGTTGCTTCAGCGAAGCGGGGCAGCTGATCGAGACGGCCCGAGGCTCTGAGAGCGAGCACTTCGGGGCCGGAGAAATCCCCTCCCGGCGGATCGGCTATGGCGTGACCGAGACGCGAGGTCGCCTCATCATCAAGGTGAAAGATGTCGTCTCTGCCCTCTCTCGCGAGGATTTCCTCGAAGCGGGCCAATTGATCGTTCAGCCCTTCCTCAAAATCCCCGAAAGAAGCCACGAGACACACCGGGCCGGGCAAGGCGGCCCCGTCCTCTGGCGCCAGAGCGGCGATGCGCACATCGTCCAGCACTTCTGCCCAAACGGGCATGAGGGGCGAGGCCATCAGCGCCCTGGCCGCTTTGAACGCTGCGTCTGTGGATGAAAAAGAGGCCGCTCTCGCTCCAATGTACTCGGGAGCCTTGTAGAGACGAATCGCCAACTCGGTAACGACAGCCAGCGTCCCCCAACTTCCTGACAAGAGGCGGTTCATGTCATAGCCGGTGACGTTTTTCACCACCAGCGCGCCGTAGGTGTGGGTCGCGCCATCGGCCAGCGCCACCTTCATGCGCATCACGCGGTCGCGCGCCTTGCCCCAGCGCACCCGCATGGGACCCGAACGATCCGCGATGACGGCTCCCCCCACCGTGGAGGTTCCCGGATGCGGGGGGTCGAGACCCGCCGTCTGGCCCTCTGCCCCCGTCAATTTATTGAGGTCCTCGACGCTCATTCCCGCCTCGACGACGGCTGTAAGGTCGTCTTTCAAAAACTCCATCGCCTTCGACATGCGCTCCAGAGAGAGAGCCACGTCGTACCTCTGGGGCGCATATCCCGTTGCCCTGCCTGTGCCTCCCCCCCAGGGGAATACGGCCAGTCCCGCTTCATTCGCGCGCGAGAGTACGCGGCATATGGCTTCATGGTCGACGGGGCTCACCACGACCGAGGGCGTCTTCCCGCCCAGCCTGTACGACTCCACCCTCGCATCCGACAACAGAACGGAATCGCCTAAGTCTGCTTCTATGGTTTGGGCGAACGAATCGAGTTTGAGGGCCATGGCTTTCCTACTTCGTCATTCCCCCGCCCATCCGGGCGATGGTGCCGCTGAGAGCGACCGGAAACACGTTTTCCTCATCGGGTATGAGTTTGCCGGGGTTCATCAAGCCATCTTCGTCGATGGCGTCGCGCACGCGCTCCATAATCTCGAGCGTAGGTTCGTCGAACTGATCCTTCATCTCTCTGATCTTCTCAATGCCGATGCCGTGCTCGCCAGAAAGAACGCCCCCGGCCCGGATGCAAGCGAGAAGCACCTCCGAGCCGCACTCAATTGCCCGTTCCGTTTCTCCGGGCACCCGGTCGTCGAACAAGACGTTGGGATGCAGGCTCCCGTCTCCGGCATGAAACACGTTGGTGATGCGTAAATTATAGCGGGCGGATATCTCATCGAATTCCTCGAGCACCTGCGCCAGCTTAGACCGTGGGACAGTACCGTCGAGACAGTAGTAGGTAGGCGCAATGACCCCGAAGGCGCCGAACGCCTTTTTCCGGCCCATCCAAAGGCCCTCGCGCTCCTCTTCCGTCTGCGCGATCCGGAACGAGGAGCTGTTGTTCTTCTCGCTTATATCGCGAATGAGTGTCTCGAGCGGCTTTATTGAAGACGGCAGGCCGTCGAGTTCGATCAGCAAGACGGCCTCGGCGTCCTTGGGATAACCAGCCTGAACCACAGTCTCAACAGCCTCGATAGTGTAGCGATCCATCAATTCCATCGCGGCGGGCACGGCTCCAGCGGCAATGACGTCGCTCACCGTCCGGCAGGCGTCTCCCACCTGCGAGAAACAAGCGAGCATGGTGCGTACGCTCTCGGGGTTCGGCGTGAGCCGCACGGTGAGTTCCGTGATGACGGCGAACGTGCCCTCGGAACCAACGAAGAAACCGCGCAGGTCCAGACCCGGCGCATCCTCCCCGTCGGCGCCCAGATGCACCACCTCGCCCGTCGGCAGGACGACGGTCATCTCCATAATGTGGTTCGTCGTCATTCCGTATTTCAGGCAATGCGCACCGCCGGCATTTTCCGCCGTGTTGCCGCCGATGGTGCAGGCCGCCTGGCTGGAAGGATCGGGCGCGTAATGAAAGCCATGCGGCAGCGTCTCCTGAGACAGATGAAGGTTCACCACCCCCGGCTGCACGCGCGCGAGGCGGTTCACGTAGTCGAGTTCCAGAATCTTGTTCATCCGCGTGAAAACGATGAGCACGCCGCCCGGCAGGGGCGTCGCGCCACCGGAGAGGCCCGTGCCCGCTCCTCTGGCGATCAGGGGTACGCGATACTCGCGGCAGATTTCCACGATTTGGCTGACTTCCTCGGTGCTTTCCGGCAAAACGACGGCCGAGGGGATGCCCTTGTAAATCGTGAGGCCGTCGCAATCATACGTCCTGAGCGCTACCGGATCGGTGTGGATGAATTCCTCCCCCACCGCATCCGTCAATTTTTGAATGAACTCGGCGCTATCCATCTCGAATCCCCACGGCGCTTTCTGAATGAACGAAAACCCTTTAGAGTAGCGCCATTATACCCATGCTTCAGAAAAAAACGAAGAGAAAGGCGATTTCTTGAACAAATCCGGTGGTTCCACTCCGGCTTCGGGCCGCTCCGCCAGGCGCGGGCGAACAGGCGGCTTATATTATGGATGGGTGATCGTCGGCGTATCGTTCACCGCCATGGCCTTCCACATGGCGGCAACCTTTTCCTTTTCCCTGTTTCAGGTTCCACTCATTGAAGAATTCGGCTGGAGCAGAGGCGCCCTGGGAGGCGCATTCGCCTTGTGCATGAGCCTCTACGCCATCTGCAGCCCAAAGGCGGGCTCTATCCTCGAGCGGAAAGGTCCCAGAGCTTTGATCCCCTGGGGCTCGGTGTCGATCGGGGTGGGACTCGCGCTGGGTTTTTTCATTTCCTCCCTCTGGCACGTGTATGTGTTCATCGGCGTCATGATCGGCGTGGGGATCGCGATGAGCGGTTTCGTAACGCACAGCGCGCTCATGCCGCGATGGTTCTTCAGGAACAGGGGACTGGCGATGGGCATCGCCCTCTCGGGCATCGGCATCGGCTCATTAATCCTGATGCCCACCATCGAAAGACTCATCGCCCTCTTCGGCTGGCGCTACGCCTACCTGATTTTCGGCGCATCGATACTCCTCATCATCCTGCCTCTCAAACTGCTCCTGCTCAGAAATCACCCCTCCGACGTCGGACAGAACATCGACGGCGCATCGGACGAAGAAGCCGCCGGGTTTCCAAAACCACCCGCCTCCAGCTCCCAGAAAGTGGGAGAAGTATTCCGGCATGTGATGCGGGAGAAGAATTTCTGGGCATTGATGATCCTCGTTTTCGTCATCGGCCTGAACAACAACTCCATCTGGAGCCAGCTTCAAATATTCTTCGTCGACGCGAATTTCAGCACCGCGTTCGGCGCTTTTGTTTTCGGGCTAACGGGCGCCATCCGGATTCTGGGCAGCGTGGTCATGGGCTGGGCGGGTGATCGCATGTCGCACAAAAGGGCCCAGGCCATCGCCCTTTTCCTCTCCGGACTCGGCGTCCTCATCCTGCTTTCCGTGCCGCACGCGGGCGACGGCGTCGTCCTCGCCTTCTTATTCGCCGCCACCTACGGCTTCGGCGTCGGCGGCATGTCGACCTCTTATGCGGCCATGTGCGCAGACGCCTACGGCGGACGTTCGTTCGGCGTCATCGTCGGGATACTGGAAGTCTGTTTCGGTCTCGGGGGATTTATCGGCCCCCCGATGGCGGGCTTCATGTTCGACTACACGGGAAGCTATGTTCTACCCTTCTGCATCGTGGTCCTTTTCCAGGCGGTTGCGCTCCTCGTCTGTCAATTCGTCTACAGCACCGAGAAATAGACCGCCATGAGAGGAGGAAAAACCACCCGCCCCTGGATGTATTACGGGTGGGTAATCGTCGGCACGTCCTTCACCGCCATGGCGTTTCATCAAACGGCGCGTTTTTCTTTTTCCATCTTCCAGGTTCCTCTGATCCAGGAGTTCGGCTGGGGGCGCGGCGCCCTGGGCGGGGCCTACGCCCTGATGCTGGGCAGCTACGCGCTGGTCAGCCCCTTCACGGGGAACCTGTTCGACAAAAAAGGCGCGCGCGCCGTCATGCCCTGGGGGTCGGTTCTCGTTGGCGTCGGCTTCACGCTGGGCTATTTCATCAGCGAACTCTGGCACGTCTACTTCGTTCCCTGCTTGTTCGTGGGTCTCGGGATGGCGCTGAGCGGCTTTGCGCTGCACAGCGCCCTCATGCCGCAGTGGTTTCAGAAAAAACGGGGCCTCGCCACGGGGTTGGCCCTCTCGGGCAGCGGGACGGGAATCCTGCTGTTCATCCCCCTTATTGAATGGCTCATCTCCTCCCAAGGCTGGCGCCTGACCTATTTGATTTTCGGTCTGGCCATCCTTTGCATCGTCGTCCCCCTGACTGCATTGCTGCTCCGAAGAAGCCCCGAGGAGGTGGGGCAATACCTTGACGGGGAACCCGAGCCTCCCGCCTATTCACCGTCCAGAGCAAGCGAAAAATCGTCCAGCCCTTCCTTGCTCAAGGTGTTTCGGCAGGTCTGCCGGAAAAAGAACTTCTGGACGCTACTCATCGTCGTCTTCTTTATGGGGTTGAACAATAATTCGATATTGAGCCAGCTCCAGCTTTTTCTGGTCGATGCCGAATACAGCACGGCTCTGGCGGCTTTTTTCTTCGGGATGCTGGGCGCGATCCGAATGCTCGCCACGTTTTCCATGGGCTGGCTGAGCGATATCATCGGTCGGCAGCGCGCCCAGGCGCTTTCGTCTTTAATGACAATTTGCGGAATCGTTATTTTGCTTTCCATCCCTCATATATCGTTGAAATTTCTGATGGGATGGGTCTTCATATTCGTCTACGGTATGGGTCTCGGCGGAATGAGCGTATGCTACTCATCCATGTCCGCGGATGCGTTCAGGGGCCCCTCGTTCGGCGCCACCATCGGACTGCTCGAAATTTTCTTTGGGCTGGGGGGGTTCATCGGCCCACCTTTGGCGGGTTTTATTTTCGACTACACGGGAAGCTACGTGATCCCCTTCGTCGGGATAGCGATCGGCCTGGTGTTCTGCATCTTCTTGTGCCTGTTCGTCTATGAAACGCCACGAGGAACCTCTGAAGCATAGCGGTTGTTAAAAGGGACGGCTCAGTACCTCGAGCACCTTGACAGCCATCGCCCTGTCGCCTTCGATGCGCAGGCGATCACCTCCTTCCTTCTCCTCCAGCATAGCCCGGCCCGTGGTGAGTAAAACTAGGTCGCTCCCGCCGCATATGACGCGCGCGTCGCAATCCCCCTCGTCGGAAAACAAGATTTCAGGACGCCCCTTTTCGATTCGCAACACCCATTTCCGGTCAGGCTCTTTCGTCTCGAAGCAGATGGTTCCGCTGAAATCCTTATCCCCCCGCGCACCGAAGAAGATGATGAAACGCTCGGGCAGGCAATCCACGGCAGTGGGAAGCGATGAGGAATGTAAATCGCCACCGGGCTGATTGCGAATGTCCCAATCGTGGAGGATCAGTTCATAGAGCCTCTGTCCGGGAAACGTGCGTATCGGGCACGGTGCAAGCCAGTGCCAAGCCTTTTTATCCATATCTTCGGAGCGCACTTCTTCAAGGATTTCCTGCAACCGCCATACGGCTTCTGCAAAGGTGTCTATTCGCTCATCGTCAGGAAGCGCGACGAGCTCATCTCCCGCTATTTTTCGATACGACCAGAACGATTCCAGATCCGAAGCGCCGAAAGGCATCTCCAGGCGCCCTGCGGCGCCGGCAGGGATGACGTGCGCATAAAAACGCGCTCCCAGCGTCATATGCGCCACCACGTCGGCCACGCACCAGCCGGGGCAAAAGGTGGACGCGCGCCACTCTTGCTCGCTCAAACCTCTCGAGATTTCGATGAACCTGTGGTTCTCCTTCTCTACCCAAGATGTTGTGTGAGCAAAGAACTCAGCCATTATGAAATTGCGCCCTTACGCATGGTTAAGTGAGACAGAAAATTCCCGCATACAAGAATCAGACGGGCATCGCTACTTTGAGTTCGCCGGCAATTTCCGTCACCTGTTTCCAAACACCATCGCCCACCGGGATTCCTTCCCGCAGCCTTCTTTCTTTCTCCCTGAAGCTGCGTTCCCCCGGAACGCGAATCTCCTCCACGCCAGGCGCCTTGCGCGTGTTCTTTACCTCGGCGACGTGGAAATCGACCATCTCCCTGAACATTTTCGTATCGCCGAAAGCGGAGGGGTCGATGGCGATGAACAAATCCCCCTTGTCGTAATGCCCCTCTTGCACCGACTGGCTGAGCGGCTTGCCGACCTTGGCTCCTAGCAATGGCCCCGCCAAAAGGCCGATCAACAGACAAAGACCGTAACCCTTGTGCTGCCCAAAAGGCGCAACTGCGCCCGCGGCGGCTGTTTTGGCGTCAGTCGTCGGTTCGCCATCCGGCCCTACCGCCACGCCTTCTGGAATCGGCTCTCCCGTGACGCTCGCCTTCAAGATCATCCCATAAGGAATCGCGCTCGTCGCGAAATCGAGGAGTACGGGTTCGTCCCCGCTCTTTGGAACGGCGATTGAAAAGGGATTCGTGCCCATCAGGCGCTCCACTCCCCCGTATGGATGCACGAGCGGCTGCGTGACGCCGAGGACGATTCCCACGCAGCCGGCACGGGCGATGCGCTCGGCATAATAGCCCGTCATGCAGATGTGATCGCTGTTCACGACCCCCACGGCGCAGGAACCCGCCTTTTCCGCTTTCCTGGCCGCGAGGCTCGCGCCATAAGTCGCGCCCACGGGTCCCATGGCGCGGTCGCCCTCTACCAGCGCTGTCGCTTCCCGCTCGTGCACGACGTGGGGTCTGGCCCGGGCGTTGATCATCCCGCTCTGGATTCTCCTGATCATATTGGGCAGGCGAATCAGGCCGTGGGTGGAATACCCCCTGAGATCGGCTTCTATCAATAGGTCGGCCGTCGTCATCGATTGCTCGTGCGAACAACCCGCGGCCGCCAGGATACGCTCCATCAAATCGCGCAGAGCGTCCGCGTTGACGATGCGCTCTTCACTTTGACTCATGTGCGGAAAAACCTTTCATTACAGATCGGGGTTGGGAGCGGAAACGCTCGCCTTGGTGACACGCATCATCCAGCAATAGATTTCTATCCGATTGCCATCAGGGTCCAGAAAGTAGAAAGCATGGCTTCCGCTTCCGCCGATGAACCCGTTCTCATCCAGCCCTTCATGCGCATGGACATAGGGACCCGAGACGAACTCGACGCCGCAGGATTTCACGTGTTCCTGGGCGAGAAGCCAATTTTCACGGTCATCCACTTCAAAAGCGATATGGTGGAGCCCCACGTCCGTTCGATGTTCCGAGTCGGTCGTCGTCAGGCCCGCTTTCACAGCGTCTTCGGGCAACTCGAAAAGGACCAGGGTGTGGTGTTTCTCCGCGCAGCGCATAAAACAAATCGGGCAGAAAAAATCGGGCGGACCCCACTTGCCCGTCAGCTTGAGCCCTACCACGTCACGATAGAACTTGATGGAGCGCTCCACGTCACTCACATGGATACCCATGTGACCAAGCCTTGCGACATTACAACCCATTCCTATCCCTCCAAGAGCGTATGCAGAGCAGAATAAATTCGTTTGCCTAAAATGGTGCGGCATCATAACATGCGCAAGCGTGGTTGGCGCGCGCGAGTCCCGTTTGTATATCAGCCGCTTCATACCCCAATGAAAGGGGATTCGAATGTCGAAAAAAACAGGTTTTCTGGCCGTGCTGCTTGCCGGCGCCATACTCTTCTCCGGCGTTTTCCTGCTTCCATCCGCTAATAGTCAAAAAGATACACCCGCCGCAATCATACTCGCCTCGAAAGAAGTCAAGCCGAAAGCAGCGCCCTCCCCCGCCCTCGTGGCGCAAAACCTGGACAAAAAGCGCATCGAGAAAATCATCAGAGAATATCTCATCAACAACCCCGAAGTGCTCGAGGAGGCCATCCAAGCCTTACAAGCAAAGAGACAGGCGCAACGCGCGCAGGCAGCTCAGGCTTCCATCCAGAAAAATAGGAAACAAATCTACGAAAACCCCGAAGACCCCGTGGGCGGAAACCTAAACGGGGACGTGACGATTGTGGAGTTTTTCGATTACCGCTGCGGGTTTTGCAAGCGGGTGGCCCCCGTCGTAGAGAAAGCGCTCGCAAAAGACAAAAAAATCCGCATCGTCTACAAGGAATTCCCTGTCCTGGGTCCAAATTCGGTATTGGCGGCCCGGGCGGCGCTCGCCTCGCGCGCACAGGGTAAATACCTCGCTTTTCACAAGGCTCTCATGAAGGCCAAAATCTCTTATGATGAAACGAGCATTATGAAAATCGCCACGTCGGTGGGCATCGACACGGCCCGCCTGAAAAAAGACATGCAAGCGCCTGACATCCATGCCTATATCGTAAAGACACGCGCCCTGGCGCGTTCTCTGGGCATACGTGGCACACCCGCCTTTGTCATCGGCGAACAAATGTTCCCGGGCGCGCTCACCTCGGCTCAGCTAGCCCGCATGATTCAACGGGCGAGAAAGAAATGAACCGAAAAAAAGCCCCGGAGATAACTCTCCGGGGCTTTCCTGTCGCCAGCTAACCTAGTCTACCGTCACCGAACCCATCAACATTCTGCGGTAATCCCACCATTTCCACTTCTTGGGCACCATGGTGATGCGCACGCGTATTTTCTGCGCGATGGGCGTATTGACGTAATTCGCCCACATTTCAGGCCCGAAGAAGTGGTCCACCACACTTTTCAGCCCCTCGTGGTCCGTTCCCATCGTCTCGGAAACCTGCGCTTCCCCTTCCACGACTACAGCGCGAAACGGAGCATTCTCATCATCGATGCAAATCGCAAAGGCCGGATTGCGCTTTAAGTTTCTCACCGAAACCGAATCTTCACCCGTGCTGATGAAAAAACTCGCATCCTCGGGATTGAACAGATACAAAAGCGGGACGACGTGCGGTGAGCCATCCGCATTCGTGGTGGCGATTCTCGCCATGTGTGGTTCTTGTAAAAATTCATCCATTTCGGTCGGGCGCTCGGCCATTTTCCATCTCCTCTCCATAAGTCATGACATTATGAATCATTCCCGTTATATCGCTCCAAAAATGATACCGGAGTCATCTACCCCTTCACAATCAGGTTCACCAGACGACCGGGCACGACGATGTGCTTCACGATCTCTTTATCGCCGATATAGCCGGCCGTTACGGCTTCCGCCTTTTTCTTCAATTCCTCCTCCGACGCGTCCGGCAGCGCCATGAACGTGCGCCTCGTCTTTCCGTTTACCTGTACGGCGAATTCTTTCTCCTCGGCGGCAATGGCCGCCTCGTTCACCTCCGGCCATGTTTCACGGAAGATACTCGCCTCTCCCCCACCCGTGCCCAGGGCCTGCCAGAGCTCCTCAGCAACGTGAGGCGCCATGGGCGCCATACAGCAAAGCAGAATCTGGGCCGCTTCGCGCTGCGCCGCATTTTCGGCATTGGCCTCTGCACGAAGCGACGTGGCCAGTTCCATGATGCGCGCCACCGCCGTGTTGAACGAGAAGGAGTGCGCATAAACTTCCGTCACAGCCTTCAAGGTGGCGTGGGCGTCCCGCCTGAGTTTTCTCCCTGAAGCGGATAGTCCATCCCCATCCCCTGAATAGGCCTCCGCTTCCCGCCAGCCTTCGAGGCGCTCTGAGAACGTGCTCCAAAGCCTTTGCAGGAAGCGGTGCACGCCGATCAGGCCGTCATCGCGCCATTCCTTCGAGCGCTCGGGAGGGCCGATGAACAGCGTATAGAGCCTGCCCGCATCCGCCCCGTATTTCCCCGTGCATTCTTCAATCGAGACTCCGTTCATCTTCGATTTGCTCATCGAGGCCATCTCGGTGAGCACTTTTTGCCCGGCCTCGTAGCCACTGCCAGTTGGGCCGTCCGTCGTGACGACCAGAGATTCCTCGTCCACATCCTGATAAGGCACCCAGATGCGGCCACGCGCATCGGCCACATAATAGGCCATCCTGCATACCATTCCCTGGGTGAAGAGATTTTCGAACGGCTCTTCGAAGGAGACGAGCCCCAGGTCGTAGAGCACTTTTGTGAAAAACCGCGAGTACAGCAGGTGCATGACGGCGTGTTCCGCCCCCCCGATGTACTGCGTCACCGGCAGCCAGCGGTTCACGTTTTCCGACTGGAATACGGCGTCATCATCGCGGGGGCTCACGTATCGCAGGTAATACCAGGACGAATCCACGAAAGTGTCCATCGTGTCGGTCTCACGGCGCGCGGGCCTGCCTGTTTTCGGACTGATGACGTTCACGAAATCTTCACTCTGATCCAGAGGATTTCCGCCCCGGCCCGTGAACTCGACGTCGCGTGGGTGCATGACGGGCAGATGGTCGTCCGGCACCGGAGTGATGCTGCCGTCTTCCTCATAAATGACGGGAATCGGCACCCCCCAATAACGCTGACGCGAAATGAGCCAGTCTCTCAGGCGCCAGTTGATGGTCTTATCCCCAAAACCATTATCTGCGAAATAATCGATCATCCTCGGATACGCTTCGCGGTTCGGCTGCCCGTCAAAGGGACCAGAGTTCTCCATCACGCCGTCTTCGGTGTAGGCCTGCTCCATCGTGTCGCCAGCGAGCCCCCCCTCGGGATGCTGGATGACCACCTTGACGGGGATGCCGTATTTCCTGGCAAAAAGGAAATCGCGCTGATCGTGCGCGGGCACGCCCATCACGATGCCCGTGCCGTATTCCATCAGCGCGTAATCGGCTACGAGCAAGGGCACGCGATCACCATTGACGGGGTTGATGATGAAATGACCCGTTTCAACGCCTGTTTTTTCGCTCTCCTCGCTCATGCGCTCCGCAGCGCTCTGGGCCTGCATGACCTCCACGGCCTCGCGGATGGAATCCGCGCGCGGATTGCCCTCCAGCAGTTGATCGATGAGAGGATGCTCGGGCGCACAGACCATAAAAGTGACGCCGTATACCGTATCCGGTCTGGTGGTGAACACGGAGAGCGTCTCGCCGGTCGATTCGAGTTTGAAATCGATTCGCGCACCCTCGCTGCGCCCCAGCCAGTTTCTTTGTTGCTGCTTGACGTGCTCGGGCCAGCCGACGAGGCCATCCAGATCGTCGAGCAAGCGTTGCGCATAGTCGGTAATCTTCAAGAACCACTGGCTGAGCCAGCGTTTTTCCACTTTGGCCCCGCTGCGCCAGGCGATGCCGTCGTGAATCTGCTCGTTCGCGAGAACCGTGCCATCCACCGGGTCCCAATTGACGAGGGCCTCGCGTTTATACGCCAGGCCGTTCTCCAACATTTTGAGGAATATCCACTGCGTCCACTTGTAATAGCCCGGATGCGCTGTGGAAATCTCGCGTGGCCAGTCATAGGCGAGACCCGCCATGCGAAGCTGGCGTCTCATGTTGTCGACGTTTTTTTTCGTCCACTCGGCGGGGTGCGCGCCGGCATTGATGGCGGCGTTCTCCGCGGGCAACCCCAAGGCGTCCCAGCCCATGGGGTGTAAGACTTCGAAGCCGCGCATCTTCCGGTAACGACTGATGGCGTCGCCCATCGTGTAGTTACAGGCGTGGCCCATGTGCAGGTCACCCGACGGATAGGGAAACATCATCAGGGAATAATAGGTGGGCTTCTCACCGGGATGATCGGAGGTTTCGAAAATCTTCTCCTGTGCCCAATGATTCTGCCACTTTTCCTCGTAACTTGATGGACTATATTCGCCGAGCATCAATTTCCTCAATTTTCCGGTATATGTCTCTTGAATTCTTATACAGGCACTGCGGCTGTTTCAAAATACTTGCGCTACTTCAGATGCACCCCCTCTGGGACGGGCGCGGCCTCCTCTCTTATCTTTTTGAGAATTTCAGGCGGAATGCGTCTTGGTTTTCCGCCCGCATCGGTTCTCGCATGAAGCGTATAGCCTTTCACCAGAATCCGCCCCTCCTGCTCCACCAGATAATCGATCCGGACCCGGACGCCCTCGGGCTCTCTGAACCAGCCGGTGACCCTCACCTCGCCATCATACCGGGCGCCTTCCTTGTACTCGCAACGGCTCTCCACCACGGGAAAGAAAACGCCCTGTTCTTCGAGTTGCCCGTAGGGAAACCCGATTTTACGAAAATACTCCGTTCTCAACTGCTCGAACCACACATAATAGACCGCGTGGTGCACCACGCCCATCTGGTCGGTTTCGGCATACCTTACACGGAAATCGATGGAAAGAGCCAAGCCGGATTAACCTATGAGCGGTTATGAAAAAAGAAAGAAACGAGCGATGTTAAAGTAAATCAAAAGTCCCAGGACATCGACCCCGGTCGTGACGAAAGGCCCTGTCGCCACGGCGGGATCCACCCGAAAACGATGAAGCAGCAACGGTAAAAACGAGGCCAGAAGGGCAGAGAACATCATCACCACGCATATCGCAAGACCCACGACGAAGCCCAACCAGGCGACGGAGGCGAACTGGTACGTTGCCAACAACCCCAACAACAAGCCATAGCAAATGCCCAGAAGCGTCCCGACGGCCACCTCTTTCGAGATGACGCGAAGCCATGATTTGGGATCGATGCGCCCTGTCGCCAAGCCACGCACCACGATGGTGGCGCTTTGTGTGCCCACGTTGCCCGCCATACCAATGATAACCGGCATGAACGCGGCGAGAGCCACAATTTTACTCAATTGGTCTGAGTACTGATGGATCAACTGGGCGGCGAGAATGCCCCCCAGCCAACTGAAGAACAGCCAGGGTAAACGAATCCACGCAAGGCGCCTTGCGGAAAGCGACGTCACCTCGTCTTGATAGGAGTGCGTTCCCGCCATTTTCAGGATATCCTCGGTCGCTTCTTCTCTGATGACGTCGAGCACGTCATCCACCGTGATGATTCCGACCAGGACGTTGTCGTCATCCACAACGGGTATGGCCAAAATGTTGTAGCGAGAGACGACGCGTGCGACGTGCTCCTGGTCGGCATGTACGTTTTCGCTCCAGACGTTGGTAATCATGATTTCGGACAAGCTTTTGGACGGATCCGCCAGCAAGAGTTGACGAAGAGTAATCACCCCTCTCAGGCAACCATTCGAATCGATGACGTACACATAGAATATATAGTCCACCTCGCTCGCTTTCCGCACCTGGGAGATGGCCTCATTCACAGTAAGCTCCTCGGGAAGAGCCACATAGGAATCCGTCATGATGGCGCCGGCGGTTTCCGGCATATACGCCATCATGTCCTGTATCGCCTCTGTTTCCGGCGCATCGAGGAGCGCAACGATTTCCTGGGAACGCTCATCTGGCAGGGTTTCGAGAATGTATCTCGCGTCGTCGCTGTCCAATTCCTTGATCAGTGGGACGACGTCCTGATTCGACACCGGCTCCAGGAGTTCCCGTACGATGTGAGAATCCGATTCCGTCAGAATGGAGGCGCGGTGCTCACGATTTTGGACGAGGGAAAACGCTTCCTGGCGTTCTTCGGGCAGGAAATGCTGAAAAATCTGCGCCACTTCGGCCGCGTGCATTTTTTCCAGCGCATTGGAAAGGTTAGCGTCGGCCTTGTGCCTTAAAAGCCGACGCACCATGTCTTCTACGCGAAGAAGTCTCGGATCACGCTCGTTTACCATGGCTGATCCCCAAATAATCAAGTAAACATGGCGTCCAAAGGGCGTAGAGTCTATTGAACACTATGGGGAGTGTCAATCATCTTGTGTTAGGGGCAAACTTAGCATATCTTGGTGGCAGATTGTCGTTTATGCTATGGGAAAAATCGCTGGCGCAGTCCCTTCATTTTCGCCCATTTGATTTGGGGAGTACCTTACCATCGCTAGACTTCATGGTCGCCTCACCGGGCTGAAGCCTAAGCAAATGAAAGTTCTGGAAAGGCTTTACCGCCGCAAAATTCCACCCGGTCAATTCATTCATTTAGAGCTTGGCCGCGAACTGGCATTTTTATCTCATGAAATCTCGCGTCAAATCGGTTTGCTCATCGATCGGCTCGGCGTCGTGCGCTACGTGATCATCGGGGACGCGCGGGGGATCGAAATCCCGGAACTGGGCCGCGCACGGGCCGGAACGGCCAGACTCAGAGGCCTTCGGTGCGTACACACCCACTTAAACGCCTCCCCGTTATCCCAGGAAGACCTGACGGATATGGCCCTCCTCCGCCTCGACGCCATGGGAGTCATTGAAGTCGTGGATGACGGGAATACGGGCCGCTTCCAATTCGCCCACATTACACCCCGGCCTCCTGACGAGAGTGGGCAAGCCAACGGCCACTTGACCTTAGAGAAGAATCGCGCTCCATGGGAAATCCAGTCGTTCCCGAATCTCGAATCGACCCGAATCGACATCGAGGCCCTCATCAACTCTCTTGAGAGTGAGTTCGCCCGACTACAGAAAACATCCATTGAACTCGAAGAGGGTGAGCGCGCCATATTGGTGCATCTCGATACCGGGCAGAACTCGAACCGCTCCCCTGAGACCGAGTTCGAGGAATTGTCCCTTCTCACACGTGAGGCCGGTTTCATCCCCTGCGGACAAATACTGCAGCGCCGCAAGAAGCCGGACCCTCGCTTCGTGATTGGCAAAGGCCGGCTGGCGGATGTCCTGATGAATTCGATGCAGGTGGGAGCCGAAGCCCTGTTCTTCTCCAGCGAGTTGACGCCCTCGCAAATCAAGAATTTATCCGAATTCACCGATCTGAAAATCCTTGACCGGACGCAGATCATCCTTGACATTTTCGCCCAAAGAGCAAAGAGCCGCGTGGGAAAACTTCAGGTGGAGTTGGCGTTGTTGCGATATACGCTGCCCCGAATCTCCTCCCAACACACGGCCTTGAGCAGACTCACCGGCGGCATCGGCGGCAGGGGGCCGGGCGAAACGAAGCTGGAAATTCATCGCCGTCGCGCGTTCGAGCGCATTCGCAGAGTGGAGAAAGAACTCGGAAATTTACAAAAAAAACGCTCTCAGGGGAGAAGGCTGCGCCAGCGTCGCCAGGTGCCGATTCTCTCCCTAGTGGGCTATACCAACGCGGGGAAATCCACATTGCTGAACGCTTTAACGAACAGCAATATCATGGCCGAAGACCGACTCTTCGCCACCCTGGACACATCGAGCCGAAGACTCAGACTCCCGCGCGAGCAGGAAGTCATCATCACCGATACCGTCGGTTTCATTCACGACCTCCCTCAGGAGTTGATAGGAGCGTTCCACTCGACATTGGAGGAACTGAGCGAAGCGGACCTTCTCCTTCACGTAATCGACGCCTCTTCTCAGCATTGTGAGGACAACCTTCTTGCTGTGGAGAAAATCCTGGATGAGATTGGGCTGAAAGGCACGCCTCTCATTCGGGTTTTCAACAAAATGGACCAGACGGATGACATCCGTCTGGCCAATCTGTGTCGTCGATTCAACGGTATCCCCGTAAGCGGCATAGACGCCGAAAGCCTTATCCCCCTAGTGGAGGAGGCAGCCCACCGCCTATTGAGCATGGACAGACAAGATGAAACGCCTGAATTCGAGCAAATCGCAAACTGATTTCTATTCTGCAAGAAAACTGATTCTTTTATCCGCTGTGTTGCTGAGCTTTCTGGCCGGGGGTTGTACCGGAAGCAGCTTTTCTTCACAAGAAATTTGGGAGAAGACGAAATCCACTGCTCGGTCCGCATACTTCAAGACTCAGCGAGCCGTTACGAATACGCTGATCACGATCGGAAATTATCAGCGGAACCACGCATACGGGCGAAATGACACCGAAGAAAAACAACCTGCAAACGATAAGAGTACTGAAGACAAAAAAAGCCCCGCAGTCCGTATTCCTGAAACGCCGCGCTCGCAGGACCGGTTCCCATCTAGAACTCCTGCTGCAGTGGAGGAAAACCTGAGGCCCGGTCAAGCCCGGCAAACAGCCAGGGAAATTACGCGAAATACAACCTCAAAAGAAATGCCTCTGCCACCACGTACGACGATGACTCTCGAAGAATTGCGACAACGCATTCGAGATATCGAACGACAGCAAATCCGCTCAAGAAATCCTTCGGAAAGACGCAGGCTGGCTGCCGAAGCGAGAGAATTGGAGCGAACGCTACTCACTTACCAAAAAGAAGAAAACATCATCGAGGAAATGACTCAATTACGCCGCCGGTTGAGAAAACTACAAGAAGATTTGCCCGAGATTGAACAAACCAATCGCTAGAGGGTCGGGCTAGTTCAAAGAATTGCCCGATACTATCACCAGGCATTCTGTGCTGGGCTTCATAAAGTGACACGCGGTTTCTCTTACGGAACCCATATCCACTTGTTCAATCTGCCGCTTTGTTTCTTCAAGCGTTTCCCATCCTAGTCCATGAACGAATCTACCCGCCAAGTCGGCTGCCCTCACGTAGGCCCTCTGATAAGTGCGATGCAATCCGCCGACGATATAAGCCTTCGCTCGCTCGAATTCCTCTTCACCGAGCCCCACCGCGCTAATGCGGGCAATTTCTTGCCGCATGAGATCAACAACGAGCTTTTCCTTGCCCGCAGGCGTGGCCGCATACATCGAAATTGGGCCCGGGTCTAGAGACTCGTGCGAGGAAACGCTCACATCGTAGGCAAGCCCGCGCTTTTCCCTTAACTCAAGGAAGAATCCTCCGCCCTGACTCCCCAATGCAGCTGTTATAATGGCAAGCGCATGTCTGGCCGGATCATGAAAAGTCGTCCCTAAAAACGACATATGAATATGGCTTTGCGAAGCTCCTTCGAGCGTGTATGAACGAAACCGGTTTCTGGAGGGAGTTCGAGGCGGTGCAGGCCGAGAAATGAGTGTTTCCCGGGGAGCGCTTGCGGCCCAAGGCTTGAGCATTTTGGGGAGACGTTCTTCCAGATACGAAACATCAAAATTGCCGGCCATCGCGATGACAAGATCCGCAGGCGATGTCCTTTTCCGCCATTCTCGCCTCAACGCCCTCTGATTAAAGGTGGCCATCGTCTTGGAAGTCCCAAGTGGATGACGGCCCAAAGGGTGTTTGCCATACAAGAGTTGATACCCCTTGAGCCGACACCATTGCCCCAAGTCATCGAGTTCGCTGTCGCGCTCCGCATTAAGTTCCGTGCGAGTGAATTCAACATCTTCCTCATCAAAAGCGGGCGCAGATAAGAGTTCCACGAATCTTTCCACTACTTCGGGTAAAACCGCGCTGAGGCCGGAAGCCGTCAGCCCAAAAGTATTTCGCCCCGAAAATCCATCCATACTGGCGCCCAAACCTTCCACTTCTTTGGTATGAATGGACGATGGACATCTCTCCGTCGCCATGGGGGCGACGGACATCATCAGGGCGTGAAGTCCGGCCTGGCGGGCGGGTTCATTTCTTTGCCCTCCAGGGAATACGGCGCGTAAAGAGAAAACGCGCGGGCCGCCATCTGGGAGCATAACCAACCGCCCGCCACCCGGAAGCTGTCTCTCCATCGGTGTGTTCTTGACTCCGGAGCACCTCGTATTTTTGAGGCAGCTTCTTTTTTGTGAAACGGAGCGGGTGCGACTAGACACGGCTGATTTCTCCCCTGTGCCCTGGTTTCGATTCGCGTCATTTCGTTTTCGCTCAAGATGATTTTCGAATCCGCTCCATATCGCATTTCGAATCCTTCGCACGCCGACTCGCGGCGCTTCTCCCTTGGGGAAGAATACGCCCGCTGTCAATCTTGATGGTGACAGATAGCGCCTCGCTACGTCCGATACGTCATTCGCGTCTACCTTCATCACCTTCTTCATGTACTTGAAATGATAATTCGGGTCTCCGGTAATCAGCTCGGAATAGCCCGCCACACGAGCGCGGCCCGTCATTCCCTCTCGCCTGAATTCCAGACCCGTCAGATAATTCATGCGCACTCTATCCAATTCATCTGGGCTTACGGTCTTCTCCTCGAAAATTTGTTTCGCTACCTGGAGGATTTGCTCGATGGCCTTCTCGATGTTTCCCGGCGCCGCGTATCCACCAAGGAAAAGCAGCCCCGGCCCGCTGGAGAGATAGACATCGGCGGAAACATCGAACATCAGCGACGTGTTCATACAAAGATGTTCATACAGGCGGGAGCTTTCGCCTGCTCCCAGGACGATGCCGAGTACCTCGAGCACGGGAGCGTCCCGGTGCGTCAGGGGAGGAATTGCAAAAGCGAGTTCCACGTGCGCCGTTCCCGAACGGCCGCGCCGCACGACGATGCGCGGCCCTGCATTGAGAGGAGCCGACCGGGGAACTTTCGGCATTTTCCTTCCCTGAAGTTTCGGCCATTTGGCGAAAAAATTTTTTCGCCTCTTTCTCAAAATGGATTTTACCCGGGGAACGTCGAAAGCTCCGGCAAACACCAAGACGGCGGATGAAGGCGGATAGAATTGCTTATGATATTTCTTCAACTCTGCCGCGCCAATGTTCTTGAGCGTCTGCCGCGTACCCAGAATGGCGCGGCCGTAAGGATGCCGGGGGCCGTAAGCTTCGCGATAAAGATGATATTGAAGCACTTGGTCGGGCTGTTCATAGGTGCGGTTCCATTCGGAAAGAATGACCTGTTTTTCCTGGCGAACTTCGCTATCCTCAAACCGTGGCCACCAAAGCGCATCGAGTAGCGCTTCCAGGCATTCTTCAAATTTATCCGGCATCGATATCAAATCGTAATGGGTGGATTCATTCGTCGTATAGGCGTTGATGTCCCCTCCAGAAGACTCGGCCAAAGAGGCAAGTTCCCCTACTTCCAGATTTTCCGAACCCTTGAATATCATATGCTCCAGAAAATGGGAGATGCCCTCAAGCTGGTCCGTTTCTGTGAGACTGCCGACGCGAAACCATGCCTGCACGCTCACGGCGGGAGCGGTGGAGTCCGGCAGAAAAAGACAGGCAGGGCCACCCTTCATCCGGTAGACGAGAGGTTTTTTGTCTTCAGAAAACGCTTCACCCGCGTCGTTTGGAAATTTCTTGAACATTATCGAAACAGGCTCACTCCCGGCCAAGACGACCAATCCGACGTGCAGTCAATCTGAAAGCGTCGAATCCCTTGACTTCTAGTGAGCGGAGCGTATCATCCTCTTCTGGCAAAGTCATTCAGGGATGATGTTGGAAGATTCTGAAACCTCGCTCTGAGAAATTCCAAAAGAAACCACCATATTCGAAAAGAGGATAATTGTGGAACATATTAAAAGACATGTTTTCGTCTGCATCAATCAACGCCCGCCCACTCACCCGATGGGCTGTTGTCAGAGCAAGGGCAGTATCGAAGTCGCGCAAGCGATAACAGAGGCAATAGGCTCGAATGACGAACTCGCTGCGGATACAGCCATGGCTGGAGCCACTTGTCTGGGTCCGTGCACGATGGGTCCCACCCTGGTCGTCTACCCGGAGGGGGTCTGGTACACGGGCGTGAAGGTGGAAGACGTTCCCGAACTCATCGAGGAGCATCTGAAAAACGGACGCCCCGTCGAGCGGCTGCGGTTGAGGCTCCCCGGAAATGTCGGCGACGACGACTAGACGCGCCATGGAGAACCCCTGATGAGCCGAGCGCTGGTGATGCACCCGAAAGACAACGTGGCCACGGTGCTCGAGGACATCTCCCCCGAGCAGAGTGTAGAAATCGAAGGCGATGACAAGTCACTCACGCTTTCCGCAACGCAAGCGATTCCTTTCGGACACAAAATCGCGCTGCGCAAGATCCGCTCAAACGCAAAAGTGCTCAAATACGGCGAGGTCATCGGCACTGCCACACAAGAGATATCCGCCGGCAGTCACGTCCACGTCCATAACATCAAGAGCACCAGGGGTTAGGTTTGGCCCGTAAAAGAGGCACTCCTACCTTCTGGGGCTACAGGAGACCCGAGGGTCCTCCAGGCGGCCGGAACCACCTCGCTATCGTCAGCGGAATGGACAATTCCAATCCCATCGTCCGCAGAATCGGCGGGCTCGTAAGAGACGCCACGCCCGTCAACACCTCGTTCGGACGCGCCCTGATGGGTGAGGACGAGGCGCAACATTGGCGGGTGATGGGACACACCGCCGCCCACCCGAACGTAGGGGCCGCCATTATCGTGAGCCTCGAACCCAAGAGCGCCAACGCCATCGCGGAAGTAGCCGCGAGAACATCTCCCTGGATGCCCATAGAAGCCGTGAATATTCAGGAAATTGGGGGCACGCTCAGCACCACTTCGCACGTCGTGGAACTCGCCACGAAACTCTCCGCGCACCTCGCATCCGCCAAGCGCGTCCGCTGTGAACTGGACGAACTAACCATCGGGGCCGAATGCGGCGGTTCGGATACGACCAGCGGCGTCATCTCGAACCCCGTGACGGGCATGGTCGCCGACAGAGTCGTGGAAGCGGGAGGTTCGGTCATTTTTTCCGAAACCCTGGAAATCGTCGGCGCCGAGCACCTTCTCGCCCGCCGTGCCGCGGACAGAAAAACAGCGCGGAGAATCATCGATTCCGCCAGGCGCGCCGTCGATTACGCCGAGAGCATCGGCGTCGATTTCATCGGTTCCAATCCTGCGCCCGATAACATCAGGGGCGGACTTTCCTCCATCGAGGAGAAAAGCCTAGGAGCCGTCAAGAAAGCGGGGAGCCATCCCATCGTCGAAGTCGTCGGCGTGGGTGAACGCCCCAAGAAAAAAGGCGCCATCTTCGCCGACGCTCCCTGCGCGGGCGTGGAGAACATATCCTCCCTGGCGGCCAGCGGGGCGCAGGCGATCATATTTTCGACCGGAATCGGTAATCCCATCGGGCATCCCGTCTCTCCCACCATCAAGGTGACGGGCAATCCCCGAACCGCGCGGACGATGGCCGAGAACATCGACGTGGACATCAGCGGCGTCATGGAGGGGACGATGCGCATAGATGAGGCGAGGGATATGCTCGAAAAAGAACTCATCGACGTCATGAGCGGAAAACTCTCGACATCGGAACTTCTGGGAGAAACCGAACTTACGGTCAGCCGGGCTGCGCTGAGTCTCTAAACCTCTCTTTTCGACAACCCAAGCGCACGAGAAAACCGCGCCTAGAAACCCATTCCGACGATCAATCGATTCCAGGTGTTGATGAGCGCAATGGCGCCCAAAAGCTCCACAATCTGCGCTTCCGAATAGTGCATCTTCAGCGCTTCAAACGTTTCGTCTGAAACGCTCACCCCCTGCGTGCTTTCCTCACAAAGGCGAAGCGCCGCCTTTTCTTTCTCATCGAAGACATCGCTTGAGGAACCCTCTTGCGCGGCTTTCGTCTTCTCATCCCCCACCTTATGCATCTTCGCCATGTTGGAATGCATGTTGGCGCAAAAATGGCACCCGTTGAGAACCGACGCGCGAATGTTCAAGATTTCCTTGAAGCCGACGTCAATCTCCCCAGGGCCATCTGCCACCGTGGTCAGGCTCAGCAAAGAACGCAAGAAATCCGGCTTGTGGGCCAGTGCCTTCACCGGTGGAATCACGACGCCGAACTGTTTTTGCAAATTCTCCATGATGCGCTTCGCGGATGCTTCCGCCTGCTCGGGTTCTAACAAGGAAATCCGTGGCATTCCATGCTCCTTTAATAGATTCGTCTGGATGTATGCCGGCACTTTATAGAAAGTGTCATTTCACCGATATTTACGCCACACCGAGGCCGCTGGTCAATGAATGCGTCGAAATCACCTCTCTGCCTGCAAAAAGGCGTATGAGCGCAAGCACAAAACATCTACTTTTGCTAAACTATGCCCATGGTTTCTTTTTCCTGTTGCATACGCCCTAAACAAAGGGATGAAAACTGCCCATGAGCAAACAAGTTCACTTGCGAGAAGCCGCTTCCCTCATCGAGGAGGGAGACGCGATCAGTCCCGGCGGAACCTTATTGCACAGAACACCCGCCGCCCTCATCCGCGAAATTGCGCGCGCGGGTCTTCAGGACCTCACGCTCATCAAGCCGTCTCCCGGTTACGACGCCGATCTCCTTTGCGCCGCAGGCGCCGTGAAGAAAATCATCAGCGGCATTGTTACATTCGAGGCGGAATTCGGATTGGCACCTCACTATCGAAAGGCGATAGAGAAAGGATTGGCCGGCCTGACCGAACACGCCTGAGCCAGCGTACTTGCTGGGCTGCGGGCCGCAGCCTACGGCGTTCCCTTCCAACCCATTCGAGGATTCGACGGGAGCGACATTCCGGAGCAAAGCGGCATCTATACGATTGAAGACCCCTACACGAAAGAGGAACTCTATGCGATTCCCGCCCTCAAGCCGGACTGGGCGTTGATCCACGTCCAGAAAACAGATGCGCAGGGAAACGCACAAATCCTGGGCAATCAGCAATTCGACGTTGAAATGACGCGCGCGGCGCAAAAAGGGGTCATTCTCACGACCGAGAAAATCGTAGACCCCGAAGAAATCGCGGCGGAACCGGAGAGAACCACCATTCCAGGCTTTCTCGTCAAAGCAGTCGTGGAAACGCCGGGCGGCGCGTCTCCTTGTAGCTGCCATCCATTTTACGGGGTCGACAAAACAGAAATGAGGCGCTACATGGCCTTGACCCAAAGCCAGGACGGGCTTCGGGAATATCTGGCGAGTACCGATGAAACACACACACAAGACGCGGTGACGAAATAACGATGGGCAACCGCCTGGCTTCGTTGCCCGAGTATGTGATCCGCGCCGGAAACCAGATGGCCGTAACACTCTCGCGCCTTATCGAAGACGGCGAGAATGTGTTTCACGGGGTCAACTCCCCACTTCCGATGGTCGCGATCTTCCTGGCCAAGAAACGACATGCCCCCAACTGCTCGCTCATAGAAGTCGCGGGTTCGGTGGACCCCAAACCACGCTTCATGCCGAACAGCACGGCCGATCCCGAACTCTGCCACGGCGCCGCCTCTATGTTCTACAACCCGGATATGTATGATCTCTTTGCACGCGGCGGGGTGGACATGGCTTTTCTGGGAGCCGCCCAACTCGACAAGCAGGGACGAGCCAACTTGAGCTACATCGGCGACCCGTTCCACCCGAAAGTGAGACTCCCCGGCGGCGGGGGAGGCGCCGTCATCATGCCGCAGGTGAAACGAACCGTCATATGGCGAACAGTTCACGACAAACGATTTCTCGTGCCCCGGGTCGATTTCTCGACGCAATCAGGCAATCTGAGCCACGTCGTGACGCCCATCGCCGTGTTCGAGAAAAAATCCACCGGGCTCGAGATCGCCAGCGTTCACCCTGGCCACTCGATGGATGAAGTGGTCGAGAAAACAGGCTTCGACCTGGAGCGCCCGAGCATTGTGGCGCAAACTCCTGCGCCAAGCGCCGAAGAACTGAGCGCCCTGGAGGAGCTCGATCCGGATGGTGTGCGATTTTCGGAATTCCGTGTATAAATCGCAGGCCTTCAAAGAGAATATGAACGCCCCATTCGCCACATGACGCCGACGTATTTGGAGACAACGGATTGCGGAGAATTTCATGAGCAACGAATTGTTGAACCGTTTGGGAAGCTATTCGACCTGTCAGGCGGCGGACGCTTTTGACAAACTGAAAATCAGGGGCCACATGCCAGACATCATCCTGTTATCGCCCGACCCGGATTACCGGATGGTGGGAGAGGCCCACACCGTGCGAATGGTTCCCGCCGGTGGCGGCCCCCTGCCCAAGCGCGAGGTGCATCACATCGACGCGGCGCCCGAGGGGAGCATCGTTGTCATCAGCATCCCGCCCGGTGTCACGACAGCCAACTGGGGCGGGATGATGACCACGCGGGCGAAGGTGATGAACCTCGGAGGAGTCGTTCTTGACGGCAGGGCCAGAGATATCGAGGAACACCGCCAGATGGGGTTTCCCGTGTTCGCCAGAGGAGTGTCTGTTCACGGCAGCGGCGGATATACGGTCCCCATAAGCGTTGGAGAGCCGATCAATTGCGGGGGCATCGCGGTGAGGCAGGGAGACGTCATTCTGGGAGACGTCAACGGTGTGGTCGTCATCCCCAGGGAAATGCTCGGGGATGTCATCAGCAAGATGGATGAACTGGCGGAAATCGAAGAAAAAATTACCGCGGAACTGGAAAAAGGCGTGAGCATCGGTGAAACATTCGCCAAGTATCGAGGCTAGGTAAAACCACGCTAGCCACTTAAATTTCATATCCATCTGGCGGCACCGGATGAAACTGATATAATTACCTCGTCTATTTACGAAATCCGCCCCGATGTATCCCGATGAACGCGAAAAACAATCCTTTATATGTAGTCTCCTTGCGTGGTCTTATCATTAGTGTCGCTTTTTCCATTTCTTTGAGTAGCTGCGGCTTTCTACCTACTCAGAAGAGTTACGACATCCAGGGGGACAATTTGCACGGCATCGCCTCCTGGTACGGAAATCCCTACCATGGGCGCAAAACGGCGAATGGCGAAACTTACGACATGCATGCGCTCACCGCCGCGCACCGCACACTTCCATTTGGTTCCATCGTACGGGTGAGCAGAAGCGATGACGGGCGGGAGGTGCAAGTGCGAATCAACGATCGGGGTCCCTTTTTCATAAACCGGGTCATCGACCTCTCCCGGGAAGCGGCCCGAAGAATCGGTATGCTGCGCAAGGGCACCACCGAGGTTTCCGTCGAACCCCTCTACATTCCCCGGGAGCCGAACCCGAAATGGATGATCCTAGTAGGCGGGTTCATGGAAAAACCGGAAGCCCAAGAATTCGCCGATTACTTTAATAGAAACGGCACGATTTCGGAGATCCGGCCCGGCTGGCACGGAAACTACGAACACTACCACGTGCAGATCAAAGGCTTGGCCGGCGAGGGTAAAGCAAAACGATTAGTGGAAAAGCTGCAGCGCAACGGCTACGGGGCATTCATCGTGCGGGCGAAATAAGAGACTCAATCCCTCTCGAGCGCTTTTTCTATCTTCTCCAAGTCCGTGAGCGGCTCCTTGCATGTGAAATTTTCGCAAAGATATACCGTGGCTTGTCCATCCACCATGGATTTCCCATCAAGCAAGGGCACTGCAGCGTCTGTTTCTTCGTCAGACGATTCGGTTCTGAGAGCCAAAACCTTGTTGGGAATGAAGCGCGAATCAACGACTTTAAGGGCCGCGCGCGTATCTTCTGCGTTCCTCTCTCCGACAATCGCCACTTCCACCGGGGAATCAAGATGAAAGTCCAGCGCCACCAGCATCATGTGGAAAGCGGCCGGCACGCGGCTCAGGTAATCTCCGAACGAGCGCAAAACCGCCTCGCCATGCTCTGCGAATTCCGCCTCACCCGAGAGTTTCGCCAGTTTCAATAAACCCAGCGCCGCCATCGAGTTCCCGCTCGGAACGGCGCCGTCTTGCGTCATCTTCTTCCGCACGATGAGTTGTTCATGATCGTGAGCCGTAAAGAAGAATGCGCCCGCCTCGTCATCCCAATATCGAGATATCATCTCCCGCGCCAAATCAGAGGCCGCTCGAATCCACCGGGGCTCGAAGCTCGCCTCGTACAAATCCACCAGACCCACGATCAGAAAAGCATAGTCATCCAGATACGCGTTGAACTTGCTCACGCCCTCCCGATGGCTTCTCAGCAAGCCGCGCTCATCGCGCATGTTGTTCAAAATAAAATCCGCCGCCTTGCCCGCTTCTTCCACGTAGGGACGGTGCTCCAGAATCCTGCCCGCCAAAGCCATCGAGCCGATCATGAGTCCGTTCCAACTCGTGAGAATTTTATCATCCAGGCCCGGCTTCACGCGCCGCTCGCGCTCGGCGAAGAGTTTTGCGCGCCCTCTTTGCAAGACATCAAAGAGCTTCTCTTCCGTGATTCCCAGTTCTTCGGCGAAAACGCGGGGTGGTTTCTGAATGAACAAGGCGGAGGTGTTGCCCTCGAAGTTCCCCTCTTCCGTCACGCTGTAGAACCGGCAGAATATGTCGGCTTCTTCTTTGCCGAGAACCTCTTCTATCTCCTCAGGACGCCAAACGAAGAACTTGCCCTCCTCTCCTTCGCTGTCAGCGTCCTGCGCGGAATAAAATCCTCCTCCCGGGCTGGTCATCTCCCTCAAAACGTAATCGAGCGTATCCGCCACCACGGAGCGGTAAAACGCACTTCCCGTCGCCTGATATGCTTCGAGATAAACCCTGGTAAGCAGAGCGTTGTCGTAAAGCATTTTCTCGAAGTGCGGGATAAGCCAATAATTATCCACGCTGTAGCGGTGAAAGCCTCCGCCGAGTTGATCATACATCCCGCCCAGCGCCATTCTTTGAAGCGTTACCTCGACCATCTTCAGTAATTCCTGATCCGGGGACTGCTTCCATTTTCTCAATAACAGCATCAATGCCATCGAGGGTGGAAATTTGGGAGCGCTCCCAAAGCCGCCCCATGTCGAGTCGAATCGCTCTTTCAGTTCCTTAGCGGCCTGGTCGATCCACTCTGCTTTCAAATCACCTTCTGCTGACGTAACGACTCCCATTTGCTGCAGATTCGCCGTGATGCTCTCCGCGTTATCCTGCAAATCGTCCTGTCTTGTCCGGTAGACTTCGGCCAGCCTCAAGAGCACGTTCTTGAAACCGGGCCTGCCCCATTTGTCATGTGGCGGAAAATACGTGCCACCGAAGAAGGGCCTCAAATCCGGGAGCAAAAAGACACTCATGGGCCAGCCCCCCTGGCCCGTCATCATCTGCACCGCTTCCATGTAGATGCCGTCGATGTCCGGACGTTCTTCGCGGTCCACTTTGATGGAGACGAAATGCTCGTTCAGGATTTCTGCAATTTCCTCATCTTCGAAACTCTCGTGCTCCATCACATGACACCAGTGGCAGGCAGAATAGCCGACGGACAAGAAAATGGGCTTGTTCTCTTCTCTTGATTTACGGAGCGCATCCTCACCCCATGGGTACCACTGCACCGGATTGTATTGATGCTGTAAGAGATACGGGCTTGTCTCCTGTGCGAGGCGGTTCTGCTGACGGGGGTGATTCATGAATTCCTCAGATGAGTGGGTGAAAGTCCGCTGGCCACGAAAATATGCCTATCGACAGGGTATGGGAGAATGATCAACAAAACAATTCAGGCTGGGGGAAGATTTGCGCGTGTGTCTCCACACGCCCGTCCCCACGAATATGCGATATATTTTCATCGCAACTCTCCGCCCAAGCCGCGGATACCAGATGCAGGCGGTGACAGTTTCTCGGGTTCTCCTCCGCACAAAGAACCGCCGTGGGTTCCTTGCCCACTCGCGCTCTCAAGCGCTCCATCGCAAGGATAAAACTTTCACCGCGCCTTATCTTCATCCAGTCGATGCGTCCTTGGGGGTCAAAAAATTCTGGATGTTGTCTGAAATCGCGCTTCCCACCCAACGCCTCCCCTTCCCAGACGTATAAAATGTCTCGCGACAAGAGGCTTTTGCTTATACTTTCTCTGTTGAATTGAGGGTTTCTCCTGCTGTAGGGGATGCTGCGCACATCCACCACGCATGCGATGCCGTGGCGGCTCAGCAGGCTCAGGAATTTCTCCGCGCTGTGGTTGCTGTGGCCTATCGTCCAGAGCGGGTGCTTCAAGCGAGACCTCCCATGAGAGTCGCTGCAATCTCGCAACCACGATGAAATATCTCCACGTCGATATTCTCATCCGGGGCATGAGCGTTTGAATCCGCATTGGCGAGCGGGAACCAGACGGACGGGAGCCCCAAGTCTCTCGTGAACATGCTGTCGGGAACGCTGCCGCCGAAGTTCGGGTAGATGACGGGTTCGACCCCGAAACCACTGACAGCCTTGATGACCTTCTGCACATAGGGATCGTCCGCCGGCGTTTTGCTGGCGTCGAACGTGGCCATCTTGCGCACTTCGATGTCATCGAAACCCTCTGCATTCAAAAACGAACACACATCATCAAACAGCTTGTCCGGGTCCTGCGCCACAACAAGGCGGAAATCCAGCTTGGCGCTTGCGGAACCCGGCAAAACTGTTTTCATGCCATCGTTGGAATATCCCCCCTGGAATCCACAGATGTTCAGGTTCGGCTGCGTGAGAACTTTCTCATAAAAGGCCGAAAGTTCCGGTATCCGGGAGGCGCCTTCTCCGATGACAGCCCGCAGTTCCGCTTCCGGGTCGGGAATTCCCTCAAGCGCATCCTGGTCCGCATCACCGACCGGGAGCACGGACTCATAAAATCCCGGCACGCGCACCCTTCCCTCTCCGTCGCGCAGGCATTGAACGGCCTCCATGAGCCGCCAGAACGGATTCGGGGCCGCTCCGCCATAAGACCCGGAATGGAGGTCTTTCCCGACGCCGTGTGAGATAAGTTCGATATAGAGTAGCCCTCTGCATCCCATAGAGAGCGTCGGCCTGCCCGATGGGTGTAACGAGCCATCGGATGAGCAGGCGATATCGGCTTTCAACAACTCCTTGTTTGATTGGATGAATTTCCTCAAATTGGGGGAACCCATCTCTTCTTCCCCCTCAATCAAAAACTTAAGGGTGATGGGCATTTTCGTGTTCGTCTGGTGATAGGCTTGTACCGCTTTGATCTGGGCGAAATGCTGGCCCTTGTTGTCTCCCGACCCACGAGCGTAGAGGCGGCCATCTCGCACCTGGGGCTCGAACGGCTCGGAACTCCAGCCCTCGGAAATATCGGCCGGCTGAACGTCGTAGTGTCCATAGATCAGCATCGTCGGAGCATCCGGAGGTCCCTTCACTTCGCCGTATACGAGCGAAATGCCCTCAGTCGGCAGAATCTGCGCCTGAATGCCTGCGCTACTCATCAATCCCGCCAGATGCGCTGCCGCTTCCTCGACACCGACCCCCAATGTGCTGATGGAGGGTATTTCGAGGTATTCAATAAGTTCTTCCAGACTCTGTTCTCTTCTCGATCGCAAAAAATCAATCACCGCCGACATTCAATTCTCCTTCACATGAGCTATATTCGCCGAGATGTTGCCGAAATCGTTTCCCGGGATTATTCTCAGAGATGGTATGAACCTGCCAATTCTTTTGCCGCCGAGCAAAAATTGGATTTCGCATGATTCGATCCATTTTTAGCATAATTCATCGCTTCTTCAAGATCATCCGCATAAGAGCCCTCTTGCTTTTCATCTTCGCCATGCTGATGGTGACAAGCTGCACCCGGCCCCGAACCTTGAACCTGGCTCCTGCTCCTGATGGAAGCTACGATCACCAGGAGAACTATGTCGAACTGCCATCGAGCATCGAAAACGCCTCAATGACAGGATACCTGGTGCGTCCATCGAAAGATGGGAGATATCCTTGCGTCGTATTGCTTCACGGTAAAGGCGGCTGGTGGCGGGCATACACCCGCTACGCCCGAAAACTCGCGAGCCATGGATTCTCATCCTTGGTCATCAATTATTACTCGGTGCACCAGGTGGACCTCGAGGGTCTCAGGACACCTTTCATTCAACGAAAATCGAATTTCGAGCGCCAGAATGAAGACATCAACCGAGCCGTTTCCGCTTTTGCGAATAGCGCGCATTGCATACAAAACAAGGTCGGTCTCATCGGATTCTCACTCGGCGCGGACAAGGCGTTTCGCGCGGCCGCGTCGCTTCCAGTCGTGAAGGCCGTGGTAGCCTATTATGGCCCCTATGATTATGAGGCTCTCATCAAAAAGCGCATCAATGCCGTGGTGCTCGCCCTGGCGACCGAGGATCTACTGCGTTGGAAAGAATATCTGGAACTACACAGCCCCGCCAACAAGATACAGAACACGAAAGCTTCCACCTTGATGTTTCATGGCGTAGCGGACGGGATAATCCCCGTCCAGCAATCATTCACGATGATGAGAAAGCTGCGAGCGAGAAAATCGGGCTACGCTCAATTGAAACTTTACGAGGGTACTGGCCACAATTTCGTTCTCAGGAGGAGAACTCCTCGAGAAAGAGAAGACTCGATTCGGCTCGCCTTGATTTTCCTCAAAAACCATTTGCCCCAAACCAATGAACCGCCCAAGGCGCAAGATGAGAGCGAAAAACGAGCCGGTCTTCATCCTGGGAACAACCAGCAAGGTAGTTGACGCATCATGGATACGACACCAGACGGCAGACACGGCAAGAGCGAATCCTGGGTTCGCGAATGGGTGGGATGGAGTGAACTCACTCCCGCCGGGAACGTGGAAGCGGGCGCATGGGGCACTTGGACGATCATCTACCATGTCGGCAGATATGGGGTGGACGATGGGGGAACGATTGTGCTCTCTCGCCGCTTTGCCAGCGATTGGGCCAAACCGCAAACCGACGCACCTGCTGAGGCTCACTATGCGAGCGTAACCACGAGTGGAAGCGCCTCCCTCAGGGTAAGATGGGACCCGAAATCGAACGTCAGGCCCTGGCAGCAAGGGCTGGCCATCGACGTGTTCGACAGCTATCTGGCGGAAGGAGATACGGTAACTATCGTTCTGGGAGACAGAAGCGGAGACGGCGCGGGAACCCGTGCTCAAACCTTTTGCGAAAAAAATTTTCGCTTCCGGCTCTTCGTCGATTGTTTCGGCTCGAATCGCTTCATCGAAGCAGCCGATACGCCCGCCTTCTCCATTGTCCCGGGAAAACCCGCCCGCCTCGTCATCCATGGCGCGACGGAACAAGCACCCGATGAGACATCCTGGGTACAGGTGAAACTCGAGGATATATGGGGGAATCCGTGCCATGGCGTAGACGCGGAAGTCTCACTCACACCAGAGGGCGTGAGTTGTGAAGGATTGCCAAAAACAATTCGTTTCGAGCGCGGTAAACCCACTGTAGTTCGCCTGGAAAACTTAAGTTGGGAACCCGGCAGATGGGGGCGCATACGAGGCGACGCCGGAGGAAACATTCTCCCGGCTTACAGTAATTACGTGCACGCCATGAAGAAAATCCACCACTGGCGGCCATTCTGGGGCGACCTTCACGGCCAGAGCGAAGAGACAGTGGGCACAAACACCGCGGATGATTACTTTGCTTTCGCCCGCGATATGGCCGGAGCGCAATTCTCCTGCCACCAGGGGAATGATTTTCAAGTCACGAAAAATACCTGGGACGCCGTTCGAGCGGCCACGAAGAAATACAACGAACCGGGTCGCTTCGTCACGTTCCTGGGGGTCGAATGGTCCGCCGTGACGGGAATGGGCGGGGACAGAAACGTCATGTACCTCGGTGATGACGGCCCCTTACACCGAACCAGCCACTGGCAACTAGAGGATTGGACTGATCAGGTGACGGACAGATACCCCCTTGATGAGCTTTACGGCGCAATGGAAGGGCGTAGCGACGTCACCCTAATCCCCCACATCGGAGGCCGGCGGGCGAGCCTGGACTATCACCACGCAGGACTTGAGCGCGTTATGGAAATCTATTCTTCCTGGGGCCGTTTTGAATGGTTCGTGGAAGAAGCTCTAGAAAAAGGCTGGCGCGTGGGCATAACGGCCGGAAGCGATGGACACAAGGGACGACCGGGAGCCAGCTATCCGGGCGCCGCCATTTTCGGGGTCTATGGCGGTTACGCCTGCATTTATTCGGAAGAACTCACGCGCGAAAGCCTGTGGGAGGCGATTCAAGCCAGGCGCGTCTATGCAACAACCGGGAAGAAGATTCATCTCTCCTTCTCGGCTGGAAACCATTTCATGGGCGAGGAATTTGAATCTACCGATCCCCCTGTGTTCAAGGTCCGGGCCATGGGCGAATGCGGCATCGAGTCGATAGAACTCAAGCGCGCTTCGCAGACCATTTTGTCTTATCGCCCCAAAGATGCAATTGCCCGGAATTCAGATTGGTTTCGTGTATCTTGGAGCGGCGCCCGAATACACCAGCGCAACCGCCAGACTCATTGGCACGGCGGTTTGCGGGTCGATAAAGGCAGGATCGAGGAACCGAGAAACTGGCAAGTGGACAACCTGGAAGAAGGCATACAGGCGGCCGATGAGCGAAGTATCCAGTGGCTGAGCCGAACGACCGGAGATGCGGACGGCGTCGAATTCCGCCATACAGGCGGAGACGATGCAACGCTCTTTTTCGAAACCGAAGTCGTTTCCTTTGAGGTAAAACTCGATGACATCGGCACCGTTCCATATGTGGTCGAGGCAGGAGGCGTTCGTCAACAGGTGGAAGTGCAGCGCATCAGTCCAACGTCAGGGAACCCTTACGCGAACGTCACGTTCGACATCGATAAAAGCGATTTTCACGATGGCTGGAACCCCTATTTCATCAGGTTGATGCAAGAAGACGGTGCATTGGCCTGGAGCAGTCCTATTTTTGTAAAAAGGGTGAAAAAATGACGACGGACAAACTACCCACTCTCGATGAAAATTGGCAGCGTGCGCTTGCCATAGTGGCGCATCCAGATGATATGGAATTCGGCGCCTCGAGCGCGGTCGCCAGGTGGACGGCGCAAGGCAAGGAAATCTCCTATATCCTCATGACAAGCGGCGAAGCGGGCATCGATGACATGCCCCCGGAAGAGACTGGCCCTGCAAGAGAAGAGGAAGAAATAAAAAGCGCCGCCATCGTCGGCGTCGAAAAAGTGGAATTCTTGGGCTATACAGATGGGGTGATTGAGTACAATTTGGATTTAAGACGCGATCTCACGCGGAAAATCAGAGTTTATCGCCCTGAAATCGTAATCACGCTTTCCCATCACCTCACCTGGCCTGGTGGCCCCTTGAACATGGCGGATCACCGCTGGCTCGCTTATGGCGTGATGGATGCGAGCCGCGATGCTGGAAACCGCTGGATTTTTCCAGAATTGCTGGATGAAGGTCTGAATCCCTGGGCAGGCGTGCGCATGGTGTTGCTCAGCGGTTCTCCTGAACCTACATATGCCGTTGACGTCAGCGGGTACCTCGAGAAAGGAATTGAATCTTTGCAAGCGCATAGGCTTTATATCGATAATCTCGCGCAAGGGTTCGACCCCGTCGGTTTCCTCACCCAGGCAGCCGTCGAAACAGGGAAACTCGCCGGATTTGAATATGCGGTATCATTCGAGGCGATTTCGATATAAAAATCTGAAAAAATCCCCGCTCAAGGCTATATCTTCCAAAGCGGATTGGGTAGTATTCGCCTGCGGTTGGGCTGTAATGCACATTGTTATATAGATTCGTCTATCCGATGAGGGACTGAATGCTTGATGATGCAACAAAACGAGAGTTAAGGGAAAAACATTACAACGCTACTGTCACAGATATCGTCTGGCAGCATGAGTCGCTCGCATGTTTTCGGGTAAAACCCGATTTCGATTTTCCCGAATACAAATCGGGGCAATACACGACGCTGGGGCTGGGTAACTGGGAGCCCCGTCATGTAGACGCCGTCAAGGAGAAAGAGCTCGACGAGAAAAGAATTCGGCGATTGGGCAGGCGCGCCTATTCCGTCTCTCATCCGGTTGTCAACGGAGCAGGAGAACTATTTCCACCGGACGACCTGGATTTCCTGGAATTCTACATCGTCCTGGTCATCGGCGAGGAAGGCGAACCTGCGCCCCTGCTCACTCCGAGACTCTTCCTCCTGAAATCCGGCGACCGTATCCACATGGGTCAAAAATTTACCGGTGAATACACGCTCGACTGCATGAATGATATTCGGGGTGACGAAAACTCTCTCGTCGTTTTCGCAGGCACGGGAACGGGAGAAGGCCCGCACAATCATATGATATGGGAACTGCTTCGTACGGGTTACAAAGGCCAAATCGCCAGCATCAACGTCGTGCGCTACAATAACGATCTCGCATACGAAACCATCTATAGAGAACTCGAAAAGAAATATCCCCAACTCACATATCACGCGCTCACCACGCGCGAGGCGGATACTATCAACAACAAGGTATATGTTCAGGATTATCTCGCAACGGGCATGTTCGAGGAAAGCCTCGGCCGTAAGATGGACCCTGCGAACACGCATCTGTTCTTGTGCGGAAACCCCGACATGATCGGCATCCCGAAAGTTCGTGAAGGCGAGAAGATATGGCCGGAAGGCGCGCCGGGCGTTATCCAGATCATGGAAGATCGCGGCTTCACGATGGACTATGGCCGGACGAAGGGGAACATCCACTACGAGAAATATTGGTAACACCTGCATCTCAGACCTCACCTCGGCTTTAGTAGACAAAAATCTGCAGGAGGCCCCATGCCCGATTTCATTCATGAAGCCGAGGGCGTATTCTCCATCCTCAAGTTCAACAGAAAAGACGTTCGCAACGCCGTCAACGAAGAAATCATGCAGGGTCTTACCGAGGCACTCGACTCTCTTGAAACTTCGAATGAACTAAGAGCCGTCATCCTCACGGGTGAAGGTGAAGAGGCGTTCTGCTCGGGCGGCGACTTGAAATGGCTACAGTCTTTTGAATCTCGCGAGGCCGGGTTGGGCATGAGCAGACGGATGCAGGGAATCATGGGGCGTCTGTCCGCATTACCTGTACCCGTCATAGCCGTTTTGAACGGATACGCCCTGGGCGGTGGAACCGAAATCGCCATGGCCTGTGACATGCGGATCATCGAGGAGCACGCTTACATGAGTTTCAAGCAAGCCCGCGTGGGCCTCATGACGGGCTGGGGAGGCGGGGGGCGCCTCCTCCGCACAATCGGATACGGGCGAGCGCTGGAACTTTTGACCACATGCAAAGAACTGAGCCCGGAAGATGCGCTCAAGATGGGACTTGCAAACGCCGTAGTGCCCAAAGGGGACGGTCTTCGCGTCGCCAGGGCGATGGTGGAAGAAATTTCTAAAAGCGCTCCGGGAGCCATCCGCTCATTAAAGGCGTTGCTCTTGTTCGGATTAGAAAATACACTGGAGAAAACGACGAGTTGGGAATCGTCCCGATTTGCAGATCTTTGGGTATCAGAAGACCATGATGAGGCGGTAAAAGCGTTTTTTGAAAAGCGAAGACCCGTATTCAAGGGGAGATGACCCCGAAATGACTAACGATGACCCACAGATAAAAACTCGCTCAGGCCTCGCCTTGGAAAACACTTACGACCTTGGAGATATGCCTCAGAGCTATGAACCGGGTAAACCCGGAGAATATCCTCTCACACGTGGCATTCATCCTGAGATGTACAGAAAACGCCTGTGGACGATGCGCCAGTACTCGGGTTTCGGAACCGCTGAAGATACGAACCAGCGATACCGCTTTCTGCTTGACGAGGGAAACACCGGGCTCTCCGTCGCTCTCGACCTTCCGACACAACTTGGACTCGACAGCGACAACGTAAAATCAGCCGGTGAAGTCGGTAAAGTAGGTGTAGCCATCGACTCGCTGGCGGATATGGAAACCATTTTTCAAGGCATCCCGCTCGATAAGATCAGCACGTCCTTCACCATTAACTCAACGGCCGCCATCCTTTTTGCCATGTACGTCGCGGTCGGCAAGAAACAAGGCGTTTCGCCCGCTCAGCTTACCGGCACCATCCAGAACGACATCCTGAAAGAATACGTTTCCCGCGGTACTTGGATTTTCCCGCCCGAGCCTTCACTACGGCTGATCGTCGATACCGTCGAATATGGAGCGAGAAACACCCCGAGGTTCAACACCATAAGCGCTGCGGGTGCTCATTTCAGGGATGCCGGCGCAACTGCTGTCCAAGAAGGCGGCTTTACCCTCGCGGATGCAATTGTTTATGTGGAAAGATGCCTGGAGCGCGGGCTTGATATCGACGAATTCGCCCCTAGACTCAGCTTTTATTTTTACACCCACATGGATTTTTTCGAAGAAATCGCCAAGTACAGAGCCATGCGAACGCTATGGGCCAAACTAATGAGGGAGCGCTTTGGCGCCCAAAACGAGAGAAGTTGGCTCTTCCGCTTCGGTGTCGTTTGCGGCGGCAGCACACTCACTGCGCAAGAACCCGAAAACAATATCGTCAGAGTCACCTATGAGGCGCTGTCCGCCGTGCTCGGAGGCGCTCAAACCATCTTTACTTGCGCTTACGACGAAGCGCTCGCGTTACCGACCGAAGAAAGCGCCCTTCTCGCCCTGCGCACCCAGCAAATCATCGCTCATGAGAGCGGCGCACCCGACGTGGCGGACCCCTTCGGCGGCTCATATTACCTGGAAAATTTGACTGCCCGCATGGAAGGTGAGATGGCGCAGATTATCGAAGATGTGGAAGAGCGCGGCGGTATGGTCGAGTGTATCCAACGGGGCGTAGTGCAAAAGTGGGTAGCAGAGAGCGCGTTTCGCTGGCAAAAAGCGGTGGATGCACAGGAACAAACTATCGTCGGCGTGAATAAATATGCACGGGAGGAACCTCCCTCACAAGAGATATTCACGATCGATCCTGAACTTGAAGAACGCCAGAAGAAACAACTGAACAATTTGAAGAAAGAGCGAGACTCCTCGCGGGCGGAACAAAGCCTAAAGCGCCTCGAAGACGCCGCCAGAGGCGATGAGAACCTCATGGAGCCAATTTCCGAGGCGGTGGAAGCATATGCCACCATCGGGGAGATTACAGATGTGCTACGCAGCGTTTTTGGAGAATTTCAAGAACCTGTAGCCTTCTAGCGGCTTTACCTCGTTTGTCCGCTTGCCCAAGCGGCTAAAACGCGGAATAATCACATCAAGAAAATTAACCAAAAAATGTGTTTTCAGCATCCTAAATGGGATATTTATCGGAGGTAGGCAGAAAAATGTGGACCGACGCCAAAAACGGGAACAACTCGGCAACTGATTACAAGTACAGAAGCGCTACTATTGATCTGGGCAGTGGAAGCATCGCGATCGTGGATAAATCCTGTGAGGATTTGGAAGATTTTCTGGGCGGGATCGGTAGGCTTTTCAAAATCCTCGCCCACCACGATGTAACGGACCCCTACGCCCCCTCCTCACCGCTCGTTATGGAGCTTGGCTGCTTCTCGGGAACGAACCTGATGACGGGGCTGAGAACGTTCTTTGGCGGCTACAGCCCGCTCAAGAGCACGCTGGCCGGTGCGCCTTCGGCCATGTACTCGGCAGGCTCCGGTAAATTCGGAACCAAGGTGGCCTGTGCGGGCATAGACGAAATCATCTTTACAGGAAGGAGTGAGAAGCCCGTCACCCTGGTGATAAAGAGCGATACCCTGGGCGGCCCGCCGAGCCTGGAACTCGTGGACGCTTCGCCTCTTCTGGGACAGGATTCGCACGAGAAGATGATGGCGCTCGCCGATGAATATGACGACGCGCACTTTGCCGTCATCGGCCCACCTGGGGAGAACTACGAAACGAACCGCATGGCGTCCATCGTCCTGAGCACGGAAAACCAGCTCAAAACGAGGGAATGCAAGCCGAGGTTCTGCGGACGCGGCGGCTTCGGCGGCGTGATGGGTTCTAAAAATCTCATCGCCATCGTTGCACAGGCTCCTGATGACAAATCTGCCGTAACGAACGTCGTCAAAGAAGCGAACAAGGTCATCTCCCGGGGCGCCGGTTCCAAAAACTACCGCGACGCCTATAAGGCCGATGGCGGCGGCGGTACCTGGCGGAATATCGCGGGATTGCACCCCATGGGCTGTCTCCCCGAGAGGAACTTCTGGGCGCCGGGGAATGATGACGCCGTTCAACTTTACCGCGGCAGTTTTGAAGAACCCTACGTCATCAAAGATGAGTCCTGCTTCAAATGCGGCATCGCGTGCCATAAAAACATCTACGACAGGCCCGAGGGAGAAACGGCCGAAGGCAGAAGGGCGAAGAAAGGAAAATTCAGGGTCAAATTCGACTATGAGCCGCTCGACCTCATCACGGCGAATTGCGGCGTCTATGATGCGGAAGAATCCCTGGATCTCGTGGAGTTGGGCGATCGCATGGGCTACGACGCCATCAGCCTGGGCGCCACGATCAGCTACGCCATGGAGTGGAACGAAAGAAACCCGGACAAACCCGTGCTCGACGGCATTTGCTTCGGCGACGCCAAAAAGATGGATGAATTGATCCGCAAAGCGGCGGCGGGCGAGTGTGAAGAACTGGCGCAAGGCACCATGCGCCTGGCCCAGCAATGCGGTGACCTCTCCTTCGCCATGCAGGGCAAGGGCCTCGAATACCCCGCCTATCTGCCCGAAACCAACCCCGGCTACCCCTGGGCGCTGGCAGGCGGCCACATGAGCATGCGCACGTTCTTGCTTCTCATTCTCGATGGCCAGCAGACAGACATCGATTACTGGGAAAACGCCATCCTGAACGGCATCTACTATACTCGGGATGACCTCATCGGCACCTGCAAATTCGCAGGCGCGCCCAACGAGAATATCGTCGACAGCCTGAACGACATGTTCGGCATGTCGTTGACCGAAGAAGACGTAAATCAGGCTATCAGGCGTTCTTACCTGAGAGGGCGTTTACTGGAGAAAAAAGTGGGCTATACAGATGAAGAATACGATGTTCCCGCCCGCGTGTACGAAGGGGCGAATGAGAACGTCAAAATGCCCAGTTTCATCACGCGCGAGTTCATGGATGAGCTCAAAAAGCGAACCGAGGCGAATTGGGACAGGCTCACGGAGGAAGAGGGAATCGCTCTTCCGGCCTAAGTTCCTGAGTGAAATCTAAAACCCCCTCCAGGTACTACCGGAGGGGGTTTTCTTTTCATCGAACACTATGGAATTCCCTTTAGCCTGAAGCTACACCCCGCGCTTGTCCCCCCACAACATCACATGCAGCCTGGGGGTGAACCGAAAGCCTCGATTCATCGAAGCCTCCGCCAAGGCGAACAATCTGTGCGCCATCTGCTCGCGCGTTTTGCCTCCAGGCGAAATGATGACGCGGCTTCGCGGGAAATCACCAAGGCTGTATTTATCGAGAACTGCTTCAATTTCATCGAGTTCATCCGCGCGGTGAACCACGAACTTGAGGTAGGGTTCCTTTGCTCGGCACAGCCAGTCGAGAGTTTTCGGCTGTTTTTCCTCCGAAATTCGGGCCGACTGAAGTTTGGGCGAGACGTTCCACTGATCCACCCGTTCGAGAACGTCTGCAGACGGCGGCACATGGCCCGCTGTTTCCACCTCCACCCGTAAACCCGCATCATGAAGCGCTTCGATCAGCGTTGGGAATTGCGGGGATTCGAGCGGTTCTCCTCCCGTCACCACCACCTGGGCGCCTTCATGTTCCCGACAAAAATCCAGAATTTCCGCGATCGTAACTTCTTCCACCGGAGGCCCGGACCAGGAATACTTCGTATCGCACCAAACGCAACCCACCGAGCAGCCCATGAGACGGATGAAGACGGACGGGCGGCCGATTGTCGCACCCTCGCCCTGCAACGAGAAAAAAAGCGGATCCGCAAGTGATACCCGGAAATCCGCTTTTTCCTTGAGTTGAATCATCACGTCAGGCCCGCTTCCCCACACATGGTCTCAGGCTCTCGATGCAAACGCCGAAATACTTCTCATCAATTACCCCAGCGCCGCCGCCACGATGAGCGCCACGCCGATGAATATCGCACCCACGACGATTCCGACCGCCCTGTTCTGATCCTTCGACAGCGCATCGTTCACCGAGAACGGCGTGATCCACTCGAAAATCTTGTACCCGATCATCAGCAAGGCGATGCCGACCAGGCCATAGACAATCGAAAGCAAGAGACCCGTGCCGACGCCCATACGAGGCATCCCTTGGGCGAACGCCAATGTCGGCGTCATGAGACTTAAAACGGCTGCAATCGCGATTTTTTTCATGTGAGAAACTCCTTGTCGAGTAAAGGTAGTATTCAACGTCGAGACATCATCCTCAAGATAAAGAGCAAGAGGAGCGGAAAGAGCAGCATCCGGCCCAGTCCGAAAAGACCGAGCCCGCCGAATCCCCATCCTCCCAGCATTCCCAAGCCCATTCCCATGCCGAAACCGCCCAATCCGCGCCGGCCCGCGAACCCCCGGCTGTAGCCCCTGCCGTAGCCTCGTCTGGAGAAAGAACGCGCGCCGAAAGAACGCATACGCCCGAATCCGCCGAACGAACGGCCCCCGCCGAAGCGTCTGGCTTCCGCAATGACCGGACTCAAAACAAGGGCGGCGGTGACGGCGGAGACCCCCACGGCGCCGCGGGCGACAGGCGTAAACGAAGCGGGGGCAAGCGCAATGAATGCGCCTGCAACGACGACCGAGAGACAATAAACGGGGCGAAACAAATATGACGCTGTTTTCAATGCGTCCTCGCAGCAGGGGCGGTCGAAACTACGGAAACAGCCTAGCAGGGCGTGTTCATTATCTCAATCGCTCGTTTCAGTCCCATCTCCTGCCCGGCATGTGGTTGTAGACGCTGTTCAGGATGCCTCCGTCGATGTCGAGGCGCGAAGCCGTGATCCAGTCGGATTCCTCGGACAGCAGGAACAGTATGCCGTGCGCGATATCCACCGGCTGGCCCACGCGCCCGAGGGGCGTCACGTCGCTTCTGCCCTTTTTGATCTCGGGGTCCTGCAGATAGGCGGTCAGCGGCGTTTCGGTGTGACCGGGGCACACGGCGTTCACGCGAATACCCTTGCGCGCCCATTCGATGCCCAATTGCTTGGAGAGCATGATGATGCCCGCTTTCACCGTGCTGTACGCGCCCGACATCCCGTAAGGCTGAACTCCCGCGTTCGACGACAGATTCACCATGACGCCGGGCCTTTCGTTCTCTATCAGCCAGCGGCCCGCCGCCTGGCACATCAGGAACATGCCCGTAAGACCCACGTCCAGCACCATTTTCCAGCTCGCCAGAGGCAGATCGACCAGCGGGGCGGGGTCCATCTTGATGGCGCAGTTCACGAGGTGGTCCAGGCCGCCGAACTCGCCCACCGCGCGCTCCACCGCCGCCTGACAAGACCCCTCATCCGTCACGTCGAGCCGCTGGAACACCGCCTTATCCTTGCCAAGCCTGCCCTCCAGTTCGACGCCCAACTCCTCGTTCACGTCGCCGATGAGGACTCGTCCGCCCTGTTCCACGTACATCTCACACGTCTTTTCGCCGATACCCCGGGCGCCCCCGGCGACGATGCAGACATTTCCATCGAAACGGCCCATGCGGAACCTCCTTCCTCAAGTCGTCTTATACTCGATTTTCCTGCCGCCCCAGTTCCTGCCGGGCGTATGAATCATCTTGCTCTCCACCTGCCCGCCGTCAATCGGCAGGTTCGCCGCCGTGACGTACCTCGCCCGGTCCGAGAGCAGGAACACGCATCCCTCCGCGATGTCCTCAGGCGTGGCCACGCGGCCCATCGGCACCACGGCGGCGCGGCCCGCCGCGATTTCGGGGTCCTGGAACATGGCCTCGGTCATCGGGGTGCGCACCTGACCGGGCGAGACGGTGTTCGCGCGAACGCCGCGATCGCCCCACTCCACGCCGAAGAGCTTGCTGAGCATGATCGCCCCCGCCTTGCATATGCTGTATGCACCCGCGAGGGGGTAGGTCTGCATCCCGCCGATGGAGGAGACGAAGACGATCGAACCGCTCCCCTTTTCCAGCATCACCCTTCCCGCCGCCTGGGCGCAGAGGAAATAGCCCTTGAGCCCGATGTCCATCACCATGTCCCAGTCGGCCTCGGGCAGGTCTTCGAGCTTTCCGGGCACGAGCTTGATCGCGCAGCATACGAGGCCGTCTATCGTCCCGAAGGCGTCCAAGGCTTCCGCCGTCATGCGCTCGGCATCCGCTTTTTGCGAGGTGTCCATCTCGATCAGGATCGCCTTAGCGCCTTGTTTTTCAACCATCGAGACCGTCTCGGCGGCGGTTTCGGGGTTGATGTCGGCGACGGCGACAGTGGCTCCCTCTGCGGCGGCGAGAACGCACGTGGCGCGGCCGATGCCGCTGCCGCCTCCCGTGACGATGACCTTCTTGCCCTCGAGCATAGTGCGCGATCCTCCAAAGGTTGATTATTCAATGCGTTAGGCCTCATCAAAGGCCCTGCGCGAGACATCATACGCGAGAGAGGCCCATCCGGCCAGCCCCGCGCTCACGGCTAATGAAACAGATTCATTTCTTCATATAATACAAAATCTTACGAGGGGTATATGATTTCGTTTCGAGGGATCGCGGGCGCACGTTAATTTTCAGAAATACCCCGTGAATTTATCGTATTTTATCGTATTTTTCAGGAATTCCGCAGGGGGGTTTTGCATGCCCCGGAAGGATCGACTCGCACCATGTTCAATCCCGCCCGGCCCTGGGCTGCACAGACGATGGTGCACCCAGCAAGGCGGGACGTTCATGCGCCCCTCTCGGGCGGAGGAATCCTGCCACACGCTGGGTTCCGCCCGATGACGCCAAATGCGGGCAAATGCGCACTAGGGGCGTGAGTCTCCTCTCCGCCTCTCGCGTCTTTCCGCCTACTTCCCCGGCAGCACCTTGATGGAGATGGTCGCCGCCCATCTCTTCCCGAAGGAGCGGTGGAGGCCGTCGGCGAACTGCATCGTGAGCTTGTAGTCCCCGGGCGCGAGCTTGAGAGACGCTTCCGTCTGCCCCTTGCCGTAGTGCGGGTGCATGTCGTCGGTGGGTATCACCAAACCTTTGCGCATGGGACCTCCGTTGATGATAATGTGATGATGTCCCGTCCCTTTCACCACCTTGCCCGAGGGTTTGATGGTCATGCCCTTCATGCCCATCACGACCTTGACGGGGCTCGTCACCTGCGCGCCGTCCTTGGGTTCGATGAACCAGACGCCCGCTTTCATCTCCTTTTTCTCGGCCCCCTGTGCATACCCCGCAAACGCAAAAGACGCCGCCATAACGAAAGAGAACAATCCATAAAACATTCCTCTGCTCATTTCAGACTCCTCTCCGGCTCCTGATTCAAGAACCTGCAAATTTGTTGAGGGCGCGACGCCCGAAAGTGATGAGAACAATTCCCTGTCAGTATAACGCAAGGAGAGTCCGAGTCCACGAAAAACGCGCATTGATCGAGGGTTATTGCCGACCGATGAAGTTGCAGGGACAGGTCGCGACCTGTCCCTACGTTTTATTCTCCACCATTGCGAGAGCGCCGGAATGACGGCGGGGTGGTCAACCCGAGCGATGCAATGAAAAGCGTTTGTAGGGGTCGCATACATGCGACCCTGATTTTTCGCCCTCCGGCGACGGGCCGCATATATGCGGCCCCTACAATCCAATACCAATCAAGGAGTTAGATATAAATCAAGAATAGTGAGGAGTGAACCGCCCCTCACTCCCTGGCGCCGCGCGCTTTCAAGACCTCGATCACCTTTTGAAACGGCGCCTTGTTCCCGCCCGGCGCCTTGATGCGGAACCGGGCCGCTCTCAGGGGCGTCTGGTCGCGAGCGTCTTTCGCGTTCACATCGGCGCCCGCATCCAGCAGAACCCGGGCGGCCTCCGCACTTCCTCCAAAAACCGCCCAATGGAGCGGGGTCTTCCAGTGCTTTGCGTCTCGGGCCTCGAGCTTTGCGCCGCTCTTCAGGAGTAGGTTCACTACCTGCGTACGCCCGTTTCCGGCCGCCACGTGAAGCGGCGTCAATCCGTTTGCGCCCGCTGCGTTCACGTCCGCACCGTTTTTGAGCAGCGCGCGGACCCCCGCCGCGCTCCCTTTCATCGCGGCGCCGTGGAGCGCGGTCAGGCCCGCCTTGTCCCGCCCGTCCGGCTTGGCGCCCCCGCGAATCAGCGCCGCCACCGCCGCCCCGTGTCCCCGGAAGGCCGCCCAGTCGAGCGGGGCCTTGCCGATCTTGTCCCTCGCGTTCGGGTCCGCTCCGCCCGAGACGAGGGCTTCGATTCCCGCCGCGTCTCCTTTTATCGCCGCATAAAAAATCGCCGTCATGCCCAGGCGGTCCCGCTCGTTGGCGTCCGCGCCGCCTTTGAGCAGCGCCTTGATTTGCGACACTTCGCCCCTGAGCGCCGCGTCGTGAAGCGGCGCGGCGAGGGCGGGAGAGGCGTATAGGCAGGCGATAAGAGCGAGAAAAATCGTTCGGCGGAGCATGGATATCTCCTCAAAGAAAGAGCGATACGGTGAACTATGGTTTGCGTGCGCCGCGGGCTTCGAGCGTCTTGATCATCCCCTGAATCGCCTCCTTGTTCGCACCGGGCGCATTCAGGCGGAGCCGGGCATGCGCGAGAGGCGTCCTGCCGCGCTCGTCCTTCGCGTTAACGTCGGCCCCGGCGTCTAATAGAACGGCGACCATTTTGGGGCCGCCCCGACGAGCCGCAATATGCAGGGCCGTCCGGCCGCGGCGGTCCCGCGCATCCGGGTCGGCTCCCGCCTCCAGCAAGGTCCTGACGGCTTTCGTCAGCCTGGGGTCTTCGCGCTCCAGACGGCGTGCTATCCGGAGCGCCGCAAGCAGGGGCGTGTCGCCTTTCCCGTCGCGCGCGGACAAGTCGGCCCCGGCCGCAAGCAGGACCCCGAGCACGTGAGGGCTTTCCGAATGCGGACTCCGGTTGAGAGGGTTCTCCTCGTCAGTAGCCAGATGCAGGGGCGTTGCGCCGTTTTCGTCGCGGGCCGCGATATCCGCGCCCGCGTCCAGCAACACCTTCACGACGGCGGGTTCCGCGTTCGTCAAGGCCGCCGTGTGCAGGGCGGTGCCGCCGTCCCAGCCGCGAGCGTTCGGGTCCGCGCCCGCCTCGATCAGGGCGGCGGCGACCGCCGGTTTATTGTTCGAGTACACCGCCCCACGCAGGGCGAAGCTCAACCGTTCCCGTATGCCTTCCGGCGGGTCGGCGGCCATCGCCGAAAGAAGCACCCGCACCACTTCGGGATTCGTGACTCTGGACGCCGCCATGAAGAGAGGCTCCGGCACGACGCTTCGCACCTCGGGTATGAGCCGCGCCCCCGCACCCAAGAGCGCTGCGACCACTTCCGGCGGGGCGCCGTATGTTACGGCGGAGTGCAGGACGGTCCACCCTATCCTGTGGGCGTTCGCGTCCTTGCCGGCCGCGAGGCAGCGTTTCACGTCCTTGACCTTCGCCGCACGGAAGAATGCCGGGCCCGAGCTGCCCCAATCGGCGCATGAAGCCCCTTGCGCCGCGGCATTTGCCGAGGAGGCGCACAGGCAAACCGCAAGAGCCATGAAGATTATTCGGCGGAGCATGGAGTGTCTCCTCACTCAAAGAATAGACCGTCATTCATTCGCAGGTTCCTTGTCGAGTCTCTAATACCAACCATTTCGCTCTTGACAATGCTCATGCCACCATTCCGTCATTTCCTGCATTTTAGAGGAAGGAATAAGCGGCTTGTCCAGGTTCTCGAACACGTCATATTGCGCTATTGGAACGGGATATCCGATTCCCGTCCCCAAAATATCCGCAATCATTCTTGTGATTTTAAGGATTATTTTGTGCGCTTTGCTCAAATCATCGTGATGCGGATATTCAATGTTCCCACGAGATTTCTCACTGGCCGAATGAGCGATAAATTTGTTTCGATAGGTTTTTATGTTCCTAAATACAGAATCACCAAACAAGCGTTCAATTTTTTCAAACACATCATCGGGAATAAGATCTTCTCTGCACCTATTATCGGTTGCGATGCCTGAAATTCTATCGAATTGAATGTGCATCGACTCCGATATCGCATATGATGGCATAGGCCCAGATACTACTTCCCCGGGTTTTTTCTCAGCGACAAAGCGCTCCAAAGCCTTTCGTTTTTCTTCAGCGTAGTCGTATGGCAGTCCGTCGTGTGAGACGAAATTTTCACGAGTGAAAAGGCAATGATTTTCCTTGATTTCATCGAACAACCGCCTGAGAGATATAACTTCTCTATCTTTGTCGATGAGTTTTCCGATGGCGAGCATCTGGTTCGCCAGATAGCCGTCATACAATAGCCCCGCCAGCATTCCGTTTTCATGCGCCGTAGGCTTGTCCGTGGAAGAGAAACGGTAAGCTTCAACCAGAGAGCGGGAAGCCGCATCACCCCACATCATCGAATAGATTTGTTCTGCAATGGTATTCGCATCGTCCACACCGAACCATTTTACCCATTCCGCTCGCTTCTCACGGAATTTTTCCAGCGATTTTTTATCTAAGACATCACACTCATCAATTGTGTATTTATAGCTGTTGTCAGTTTGCTGCATTCACCTTTCCTCGGGAAACACACATATCGAGCATCCGCAATCAACTCCCCCCTTGAGGGGGAGTCGAAGAACTGAGGGCGTAAGCCCGAAAGCGATTCGGTGGGGGGTCAAAACCGACCGAGAAGGGAGGTTTTGCGAATCGTTGATTCCCTGTTCCGTAAGCAATCACTCCTTCATCAGTCGCGATTGACCCCCCACCGATTCAGCCTTCGCACAAACCGCTCGGCTTCATCGACTCCCCCTCAAGGGGGGAGTGAACAAACCTTCTTCTTCCGTGACGGGGAACACGCATCCCCCCTCCCCTCACACCGGAATATACGCCCCCCGGAACTCCAGCAGGTCATCGCGCCGGGGGCTGAAGATCTGGAGGTCCTGCGAGCCGTCCTCGAGCGCCTTCAGCCAGTGCTCGACGTTCGACTTGCACACCACCACCTCGCCCGCGCCCACCTCGCGCTCCTCTTCCCCTTCGACGCGGAACAGAAAACGCCCGCGCTGGATGAAGGACATCTGCTCGTGGGGGTGTTTATGGGAGGCGACCTCAGAGCCTTCCGAGAACGTCCAGAGCGCGAGCGTCTGCTTCTCGCCCACGATCATCTGGAGTTCAATGACGCTCTCCGGCGGGATGTTCTCGTGGATGATGCGCATCCTGGGGATGTCGTCCCACTTCTGAAAGATCATGGCCTCTCCTTTCGGTGGAAAGAACGCGAGGAATCCCGGCGGGAGCGCGCGCCGCCCCCGGGCGATTCCTCCTGCTTCGCTCGGCGAACAATCCCTCGCTCCTCGACCGGGTTTGACCCGTAGGGGCGGACCGATGTGTCCGCCCTTGTCATCGACTTGAAACCAACCCCCCTGTCCCCTCCTTCACAGGGGGGTAAAACGACGCCCCCCCGACGGATGCGGGTCCTCGCCCTTCGATACAAACGCTCCTTTCTCAGTCGTGTTTTACCTCCGGCGGCGACTCAGGGTGAGGAAACCGAAAAACACCCTCATCCCGAGTAGGCCCGCTAGGGCCGTATCGAGGGACGCAGGAAAATCGTCTTCCCATCTCCCCCTTGTCAGGGGGGCTTTCTTTTATCTCACTCGTCAGGGGACTTTTCCACCAACCCCTCTTCCATCGGGATTGACCTTCCCTGGTCGCGATTGATCTCATCGCCCGGGTCCGGCCCGCCACAGCCGGGCGCGCCGCATGAAGACGGACGGGTCCGCGCGCCACTCCCGATACCCGATGCGCCGCCCGTCCGTCAGCCAGTCGATCTTGCGGCCGATGCAGGCGGCCAGCGCGGCGTCCCCGGCGGCGAGAGCGAAACCGCCGTGTTCGGCGGCGGGGTCCAGGGCCGTGACCGCGAATTCGCCGCCCGAGGCGTGGGCCGCGTCGCGGTTGCCGATCTCCCCCCTGGCCACCGCGTCGATGCGCCCCTCGCGCAGGGCGGCCAGAAGCTCCGCCTCGCCGAGTTTCGCGCCGAGATAGACCACCCGGGGCATGTTCGCCGAGGGCGGATCGATGGAGGTCCGCCCGGCGAGGACGGGCGACGCGCCGGCAGCGCCTATGACGTAATCCCCGCTCCCGTCGGCTGCGACCTTCCCGCGCGGCGTCCTCACCCGGACGCCCGCGGCCAGAACGCCGGAAGGACTCGCGAGTCCGGTCAACACCAAAAGGCGCGCCTCCCCCGTCGTCCCGGCCAGGGCGCCGACGCGCGCATCGCTCCCCAGGTCCTCATGTCCCCGGATGCGCCCGGCGTCTTCCGCCCGCACCAGAAGCGACTGGCGGAACGCGACGTGCCCCGAGGTGAAAACGACGGCCTTCCTCCCGGCCGCGTCCAGGGTTCGGGATTCGAGAATCGTGATGCCCCCGCCCACCATGTCGAATTGCGGGCCGGCCGCGCGCAGCCAGATGTCCTTCCAGGCTCCGACCCCCCGGCGCGAGAAGGCGAGCCCCGCGCCCTTCATGGCTTCCAGGGCGCTTAGCAGGTCCGCCTCGTAGCCGCGATGGACGTGAAAGCCGTCGGACTTCGGATCGGTCTCGGCGCTGTAGCTCACGGGCTTGAAGAAGGCGTAGAAACCGTATTTGAGAGGGCGTCCGTCACTCGTGCAGGCCGCCTGAGGCGCGGCGAAGGCGGGGGCCGCCAGGCCGAGGAGAGCCGCCGAGGCGCAGGCGGCGAAAAACCGGCGTCCGGGCGAGAGGGAAAACGGCCTGCGCATGGCTTCTCCTTTCCGGCGCATGGGGCGCGGCGGCGGGAAACGGCATCCGGCGCGAGATGACGGCGGCGTCCGCCTACCTCACCCCCTCCCCCGCCATGAAGCGCGAGTCCTCATGTCTGCGAGCGAACCCACGGGTCGATGAGGGCGACCCCGGTATTGCGGAAATCTCTCTCGTTTCGCGTGATGAGTGTAAGCCCTCGAGCAAGGGCCATTCCGGCGAGCATGGCATCCGGCAGGTGGTCATCCAGCGATTCGCCCCGCCTGCGTTTTTCCTCCATCACCCGGGCGCAGGCCTGAGCGTCGCTGAAAGCCCAATTGAGTACGCTATCCTCGAAGAGGTCTTCGAGAACCCCTTGAAAACGCTCGGCAAGCTCCTCGCGGCGTCGGCCCGGATGGAGACGCCCGATGCCGTCGAGTATCTCCCACACGGTGATGGAAGCGAGAGCGATTCCCTCTCCGGCAATTGCGTCAACACACGTTGCAACGCGAGGCTCCGGGTTCGGACGCATCATTTCCGAAACGACGTTAGTGTCAAGCAAATAGACAAAAGGCCCGCTCACGCTTCCTCCCCATTACTCAGGTCGAGCGGGCGATAGCCATAGCGGGCGCGTGGCGGGAGTTCTACGCCGTGTTCAGGCCCAAAATATCGCTTGAATATCTCGGAGGGCTTGGCGCGATTTTCGGACTTCTCCCGTCTCTCGTGTATGAGACGGCGAACGAACTCCTCCATCGAGACCCCGAGACGTCGCGCCTCGCGCCTGACCCAGGCTTTGTCTCCTTCATCCATATTCCGGACTGTAATCGTGGCGCTCATCGCATGGTCTCCTCTATACCTTCAGAATTTACATCAATCGAATATATGCTAGCATATCATGCTATCAAAAAACAAGGGGCTGTTATTTCTCTCCCCTACCTCACGCTCTCCCCCGCCATGAAGCGCTCAACCTCCTCCTCCGGCCAGCCGAGCCATTCGCGAAGCACCTCCGCCGTGTGTTGACCGAGCAGGGGCGGCGGCTTCACCTCCGCCTGCGCGCCGCTCATGATCCAGGGCGCGCCCACCACGCGAATCTCCCCCGAGACGGGGTGCTCGACGCGCTTGATGAGGCCCCGGTGCGCGACTTGGGGGTCCGCAAGCGCGCGTGCGTAGTCGTTCACCGGGGAGAAGCCCACGCGCTCGGCTTCGAGGCGCCGCTCCCACTCGGCCATCGTGCGCGAGGCGAAAATCTTCGACACCCGATCGTTGATGGCGCCCCGGTTCGCCACGCGCGCCCGCGCGGTCGAGAAACGCGGGTCTTCAAGCCAGTCCTCCACCCCCAGCGCGCGGCAAAAGCCCGGCCAGAAGCCGTCGTGCTGCACGATGACGGTCACGTACTCCCCGTCGCTCGTGCGGTAGGTGTTCGCGGGCACGCGCATGGGGTTCTCGTTTCCGTGCCGCCCCGGAGACATGCCCGCCTGGAGCGTCTCGCCCATGCGCGGCCCCAGCGCGGCGACCATGGCATCCTGCATGCTCACGTCGATATGGCGGCCCTCCCCCTCGCGGCCCACCGCGTGGAGCGCGCTCACGATGGCGTAGGCCGAAAACATGCCCGCCAGCACGTCGGCGAGCGGTGCGCCTATCTGGGTGGGGTCCTCGTTGCCCGTCACGCTCATGACGCCCGAGACGGCCTGGAGGATCGGGTCGAGCCCCACCCGGTCGCGGTAGGGGCCGCTCTGCCCGAAGCCCGAGAGCGAGCAGTAGACGATTTTGGGATTCACCGCGCGGGCGTCCTCAAAGCCCAGGCCCAGTTCGGCCAGCTTGCCGGGCGCCATGTTCTCGATGAGCGCGTCCGCCTTCCCCGCCAGGGCGCGCACGGCGGCGCGGCCCGCATCGGTCTTCATGTTGACGGCGACGCTCTTTTTCGAGCGGTTGTTCGCGTAGAAATAATCCTCGTGCTCCTCGCGGTCCTTGTAGCGGGTGATGCGGCGCGTGTCGTCCCCGAAGCCGGGGCGCTCTATCTTCACCACCTCGGCGCCCATGTCGGCCAGCATGGCGGCGCAGAACGGGCCCGCGACGACCTGGGTGAAATCCAGCACCCGGAAACCGCTCAAGGGCGCTTTGGCTTGCGATTCGGACATCTTTCCCTCAACGGATGGAACCGGCGCGATGAAGATCGGAACGCCTCACCGCACAGGCTGTTTCGACGATAGACGACTATAAGATATTTATTTTCAAATACTTAGAATCCATTCATGGTACCCGGGGCCGGACTCGAACCGGCACGGCCTCTCGGCCAAGGGATTTTAAGTCCCTAGTGTCTACCATTCCACCACCCGGGCAGGTGCGGGGAGAATACCCCAGCAGACGCCGTTTCCGCCACTTTCATATTTTGAGAGGGGGAAAACTCATTGGTGAACCGGCCCGGCAGTTCAAGCCCAGATTCGACTGTACTCTGTCCGCCTTTCACGGGGACTGATGATCGTTTCCGCCGATCACGAGAGTCGGATTTCTGGAATAGTTTCCGGAGTCTCAGAGAAACCGGTCGATGACACGGACTAATAACCGCCGGATGGATTTCGTCCCGGAGATTGCTGCATTCAATCCCAGAAGGTAAGCTGTCGTTTTTCTCGGCCAAGGGCCATCTCACCGGATGAGAGAAGAAGTTTCTAGGCTCAATAGCCTTACTGCTATATGTCAAGTTCAACAATGTTGAGGCTCGCCGGTGGCATTGATTTTAGTCAGCCAGTATGGGAACACAACTAGCCACTACTTTGCATCCGGTGCATAAAACCTCGAAACATTCAGCTTTATAAGCACCAGAAGGAGCCACATTTTGAAAACTGACATTCTGACACCTAAGGCGCTATTTCAAAAAGATATTCGATATATGGTTCCGCCGTTCCAGCGGCGATATGTCTGGACACAAGAAGAGCAATGGGAACCACTTTGGAATGACGTACGCAATACTGCCGACAATTACCTAGAACAACTTGAGAAGGAAAACGGCGACAGAGTTGTTGCTGAAGAGAATACTAAGCGTCATTTCTTGGGCGCGGTAGTTGTTCAGCAGGTTAACGTCGCGGTGCGAGATATCGACCAGCGCAAAGTAATAGATGGTCAGCAACGTCTTACAACTCTCCAGCTATTGCTGGATGCAGTTCAATTTGTTTGCGAAAAACATGAGGCAAGAGGCGTAGCCACCCGCCTTTCCAAACTGGTAACCAACGATAAAGACTTGGCGCAAAATAATGATGACATTTTCAAGCTATGGCCGACGACGAACGACCAACAAGCGTTCAAGCACGCTATGGATAATAATTTAGCTACAAACGACTACAAAAATTCCCTAATTGTAAAGGCACATGAATACTTTAAATCACAAGCCGATCACTGGCTCGGCTCTGGAACAGAGTCAATCACAGACCGTATGGAAGCGCTCGAAACGGCGATAACCGGAATGCTCCAGACCGTGGTAATTGATTTGAGTTCTCAAGATGACCCACACATAATCTTCGAGACCCTCAACGCCCGTGGAACACCACTCCTCGAATCCGACCTGATCAAAAACTATATCATATCCAAAACCGCTCAAGCGGAGAAGGAGAATATCTGGGGAGAACTTGACCACGATTGGTGGCGAGAAGACTTAAGACAAGGACGTCTGCTCAGGCCACGCATCGACGCATTGTTGGATTATTGGCTCGAGATGTACAAGTTTGACGACGTTTCGGCAGGCGAGGTCTTCAAGACGTTTCAAGAAATCGCACCTGATAAAAAGAAAATTGAAGCTATCTTGTCAGAGCTAAAAACTGATTTGTCGAACTATCGCCATTTCGAAGAAAAACCGCGTCACCCCGTTGAAAAAAGCTTCCGCTATCGGGCCGGTGTTATGCAGATGGGTGCTTTCACTCCGGCCCTCTTAAGTATCTTGGCCAAACCAGAAAATGCTCGCTGCGGTGCCTTACAAGCGCTGGAGAGTTTTCTGGTTAGAAGAATGATGCGCCGGGATACTACCAAGGACTACAACAGACTGGCGCTCGATCTTGTCCGCGAACTAAACAAATCTAATCCAGAGAATGCCGATAAGATAGTTGCCCAATTTTTGAGTCGCCAAAATGCTGAGTCCAGACGGTGGCCAACAGATGAGGACTTGGAATCTGCTCTCTGTGACCTACCACTTTACCGGCTACTGACTAGAGGGCGACTGAGATTGATACTTGAAGGCATCGAAGGGAAACTCCGCGAAAATTCCCATGCAGAAGAGCAACAAGTTCCTAAAAATCTGACTATAGAGCACATACTCCCTCAAAGTTGGGAAACACATTGGCCACTTCCACAAAACATTAATAAACAAGAAGCATGTGAAAATCGTGACCGACTGGTTCATACCATCGGGAATCTGACTTTGGTCACTAGACGCCTGAACTCTGCGGCGTCAAACGCCCGCTGGGAACATAAACGAAAAACGCTTGAAGAGCACAGTGTTCTGCTAATGAATCATAATCTGTTGGCTGAACACAAAGAAGTCGAATGGAACGAAGAGACTATTACCGCTCGCAGTAGACAAATAGCCGTTATAGTCGCCAATGTTTGGCCGGGACCAACTTCAGCAGTCTAGAAAAAAGATGAATAATAACCGACGACCATTGCGTACTCGACCCACTCATCACTAAACGCAAGAAACGTCCACGAACAGCCGCTGTGCGGCCGGGGAGGTCGCACTAGTGGAGGCGGTGCGGGGGAATCGACCCGCGTCTACAAGGCATCCTCGTTAGCATCTGCGCCCAACCACCGGAAGAGGGAAAAAAGGGCCGCGGGCGTGAGGTCCAAACCCCATGCGCCACGGCCCTTCATCCAACAAATATCAAGGTTTGGCCCGCGTCCTTAATCAGGTGAAGGCGAGGCCTTACACGCGAAGCACCGCCGCGCAGGCCCATATAACACCCTAGCCCGTGTACTCCATGATGTGGAGGCCCAGCCCCCAGCGGTCGGCCATGTAGATGAGGCCCGTGTCCTTGTCCACCTGCACGTCGTTGCTCTGCGGGCAGCAGCGCTCCTTCGTGCCGGCCGGGATGTAGTAGCCCACCTCCTTGGGACGGAAGGGGTTCGACCAGTCCACCACGCGAAGCCCTGCGTTGAACCAGGTGATGTACATGAGGTCGTCCTTCGTCATGTCGAGCCAGATGTTGTGCGCGCCGTGGCGCGAGCCCGTCTTGTTCCATTTGTCATCGAGGGGCCGCATCTCGATCGGGTCGATCTCATAAGGCATGAACGTGCTCACCGGCAGCGGCTCGTGGATGTTCCGCAAGTCGTAGAAGGTCACGAAAGCGGGCGGATCGTCGCAGTTCACCGTGGTGGTCTCCTGCGTCACGATGCCGAACTCGGAACCCTCCGGCACGATGAAGCTGTGGTAACACCCCGCCCAGCCGTGCGTCTCGTGCGGGTTGTGACGCCACATGAGTTCGGGCTTCGTCGGGTCGGTGAGGTCGAAGAGCGCGATGCCGGCGTCCCAATAGCCCGCCGTCACGTAGTTGCCCCAGGGGTTCCCCTCGTGGATCCACCCGCCGTCGCCTACGATCTCGGGGTCCCAGGAGGGTTCTTCGCCGTCTTTCTGGCCGGGGACGTGGCCCATGCCGATGAACTCGGGCGCCCAGGGGTCCTTCATGTCGTGGACCAGGAGCACCTTGCCCGCGTAGCCGTCCTTGAAGCCCGAACTGTAGAGAAGCTGGCGCTTTCGGTCATAGATCGGGCGGTGGATGCCGAAGCCGTCCGTTTCCACGTAGTTCACGAACTTAGGCGCGAACGGGTCGCGGTTGTCGAAGATGCGCAGGCCGCCGATGGCGTCTGGGTACTGGTCGCGCAGGGCGGGCCTGAGTTCGGAGTTGGTGAGCAGCACCTCGTCGTTGATGCGGAGCACCTTGTGGGTGCGCGCGGCGGGGCTGTCGACGAGCTGGTTGATGATTTTGGGGTTCGCGGGATCTTTGACGTCCAGGATCGTCATGCCGTCGTGGCCGTTCACGCCCGAGGCCGCGACGTAGCAGATGCCGCCGCCCACCTGGATCTGGAACGCGTCGCCCCAGCCGTTCAGGTCCGAATGGGCGACGAGGCGGACGTTGTGCGCCTCCTCCTCCCAGGGCTCGGTGAGCACGTGGTCCACGCCGGTGTAGGCGTCGTTGCCGCCGCCGCGAATGGGGTTGGGATGATATGAGGGTCTGGGCATGTTTCCTCCATCTGGAATGAATGATGTCGAGAAGCGAACTGTCGGAATTCGCCGGGCATTCTATGGAAAAGGACGGGCCTGGAAAAGCGGCGAAGGGCGTTTTTTTCCTGAAACTATTCTTCGCGGAACAGGCGGATGAAATCCTCAAAGGGAGCGGGCGGCGTCCTGGCGACTTCCATGTTCTCGGCGACGTGGGCAATCTGGCGCATGCCCACCAGGGCGACGGCCACGCCGGGCGCGCTGCGGGTGAACTGGATCGCGCGCTGCCCGTCGGTGGCGAACCCCGGGAACACCTCCCCGATCACGGGGGGAAGACCCTGTGCGGCGCGCCCCTGGAGTATCGAGCCGCTCGTCATCACGGTAATGCCGTTCTTCGCCGCTGCGGCGAGAAAACAGGTCGTCTCCTCGCCCAGGCTCTGGTTCGGTTTGGAGAAGGCCTCGGGCATCCCCAGGTTGAGCGGCAGTTGAACCACCCGGAAATGGTGGTCCTCCCCGCCTGCGGCTCTTGCCGCGCCCAGAACCTCTTCCAGCGAGAGATACTCCCCCTCGCCCGGCTCCATGCGGTAGCCGTTCCAGGTGGCCGTGCCGTAGCTTTTGATCTTCCCCTCCGCCACGGCGGCTTCCAGCGTCTCGAAGGCTTCTTTCAGTCTGCTCAGGAAGACCTCGCGCGAGACCTCCTGAAGCTGCGTCTCGGGGTTGTGGACGTAGTATACGTCGACCGTCTCGAGGCCCAGGTTGGCGAGGCTGGCGTCGAGTTCGTGCCGGATGTAGGCGGGCGTCATGCAGTGGCAGTTCGCGACGATGTCTTCGGGCCTACAAACCCCCGGTTCAAAATAGGTTTTTTGCAAATAGTCCATGAAATCCGCCTGTCCCTGCGGCGGATGGGTGTCGAAGGGGATGAACCCGCCCTTGGTGGAGATGACCAGCGCCTCCCGGCTCGCCTCGCCCGCCGCGAACAGATCGTCCAGTGCGGCGCGGATGCTCCTCTCACTGCGCTGGAAGCGGTAGTTCACCGCCGTATCGATGACGTTGCATCCGCCCCGCACGGCGGCGGCCACGGATTCGCGGTAGGCGGCGTCGGTCGCCTCGTCCGCCTCTCCGAGATAGGTGCCGATACCGACCGAAGATAGCCAGAGGCCGTCCAGTTGCCTGTAATGCTCGGGATGACAAACTGAGGAATGGGCCTCGGCGTAGCCTTGCGTGCCCTCTTCCGTGGCGAAACCTGCGTGAGCCATTTTCATATCCTGTTCAGGTGACGAGATGAAGCCATCCTACACGCATTCGCGCCGAAAGGCGATTGGACGGCTCAAATTGCTCCGGTTCATACCGCGAAAAATTATCGTCTTGACACGGCCTCGCCCTATCTTCAATAATGTTTTCACTCGATCATTTCATGGAGGAACGAAATTCTTCGGTGAGGCGAAAGACTCCCCTTGCGGGGATTCGCTTTGAACTTTTTTCTTGTGGGGGGCCCGAAGACCTTGGAAATCAATATCAGCATCAACGGCGAGAGCCGGACGTTCGACGTGGAACCCAGAACCCTTCTTGTTCACCTGTTGCGCGATGACGCGGGCCTGACGGGCACGCACGTCGCGTGCGAAACCTCGATCTGCGGCGCGTGCACCGTGCTCCTCGACGACAAGGCGGTGAAAAGCTGCACCGTCCTGGCCGCACAGGCGCAAGGATGTGAGGTCACGACCATCGAGGGACTGGCCAATGGGGATCAACTCCATCCCTTGCAAGAACAATTCTGGGAGAAGCACGGACTGCAGTGCGGCTTCTGCACGCCGGGTATGATCCTGACGGCGAACCAGCTCATTGCGTCCAACGCCGATCCGACGGACGAGGAAATCAGGCACGGCATCGAAGGCAACATATGCCGCTGCACGGGTTATCAAAACATCGTCGACGCTATTTCCGCGGCGGCGGCTCAGATGAGGGATTAAGAGATGGCGCAAGCACCCAAATTCATCGGCGCGCCCATCAAAAGACGAGACGATCCGCGTCTCATCCAGGGCCTCGCCCACTACGTAGACGATTTCAATCCACCCGGCACACTGCACATGGCGTTGGCGAGAAGCCCGTACGGCAAAGCCAACATTCGCTCGGTCGACGTCTCGAAGGCGGCGGCTGCGGACGGCGTCGTCGCCGTCTACACGTACGAGGAGACGAAGGGCATCGGCCCCGTTCCCGTCGGCGGCCTGGTGCCCGACGCCAAGGTTCCGGAACAACCCATACTGGCCGACAAGCAAGTTCTGTTCGCGGGTGAACCCGTCGTCGCGGTGATCGCCGAGACGCGTTACGGCGCGAGCGACGCGGCGGCTCTCGTCGAGATCGACTACGAGCCGCTCGACGCCGTGGTGGACCTCGAAGCCGCGCTCGAACCTGGCTCCCCCAAGGTGCACGACGACTATGAGAGCAACGAGGCGTTCGTGTGGGGGATCGCGGGCGGCGACGTGGAAGCAGGCATGGCGGAAGCCGACGTCATCGTCAAGGAGAAGATGACCAACGCGCGCGTCGCTCCGCTGGCTCTCGAGCCCAGGGGCGTTCTGGCGCACTACCTCCCCGGCGAGGACAAGATGACGCTCTGGACCTCCACGCAGGTACCACACAAGGTGCGCACGCTGGTGGCGGGCCAGATCGGGATGCCGGAGAACCGCATGCGCGTCATCGCCCCCGAGGTGGGCGGCGGCTTCGGCAGCAAGCTCAACATCTACCGCGAAGAGGCGCTCGCCGCCTTCGTCTCGCGCGAACTCGGCGTGCCGATCAAGTGGGTGGAGAGCCGTTCCGAGAACTTCCTGACCACCATCCACGGGCGCGGCCAGGTCGGCGAAATCGAGATGGGCCTTAAGAACGACGGCACCATCACCGCGTTCCGCTACAACGTGCTCGCCGACTGCGGGGCCTATTACCAGCTGCTCACCGTGGCCATCTTCACGCTCACGGGCCTCATGCTCCCCGGCCCCTACAAGATCGCCAACATCGAGATGAACGCCACCGGCGTATTCACCAACAAGGTGGCGACCGACGCCTACCGGGGCGCGGGCCGTCCCGAGGCGACCTATATTCTCGAGCGCATGATGGACATCGCGGCGAATGAACTCGGCATGGACCCCGTGGAGATCAGACGCAAGAACTTCCCGGACAAATCCGAGTTTCCCTTCGCCACCTCCGCAGGCCTCAGCTACGACAGCGGGGATTACCACCTGGCGCTCGACCGCGCGCTCGAAGCGGCGGATTATCCCGCCATGCGCGCGCAGCAGGAAGAGGCCAGGAAAGAGGGCCGATATCTGGGCATCGGCTTTTCCACCTACGTCGAGATCTGCGGCATGGGACCATCCGCAGCACTCGGCGGCCAGGGCTGGGAGAGCGCGCGCGTGCGCGTGGAGCCCACCGGCAAGGCCACCGTGTTCTCGGGCGCATCGCCCCACGGACAGGGCCAGCAGACGTCTTTCGCCCAGATCGTGGCGGACGGCCTCGGCATCGACGCGAACGACGTGACCGTCGTCCACGGGGACACCGACGTGGTTCCCTACGGCGTCGGCACCTTCGGCAGCCGGGGCACCGTGGTGGGCGGTTCGGCGGTCGTGTACGCGCGCGACAAGGTGCGCGCCAAGATGGCCAAGTTCGCGGCGATGGAATTCGAGGCGGACGCGAACGACATCGAATTCGAGGACGGCAAGGTCTTCGTCAGGAGCGCGCCCGAGAAATCGGCCGGCTTCGCCGATGTCGCGATGATGGCCTACAGCGCCATCGCGCTTCCCGAAGACACCGAGCCGGGCCTCGAGGAGACGCACTTCTTCGAGCCGAGCAACTTCACCTTCCCCTTCGGGACGCACATCGTCCTGGCGGAGGTCGACCCGGAGACGGGCGATGTGGAAATTCTCCGCTACGTGGCGGTGGACGACGTGGGCAACATGATCAACCCGCTGCTAGTGCACGGGCAGATCCACGGCGGCATCGCGCAGGGGACCGGACAGGCGCTGGAGGAGGAAATGCTCTACGGAGAGGGCGGCCAGCCGCTGAACGCGTCGTTCATGCACTACGCTTTGCCCAAGGCGAACCGTCTGCCGCGTTTCGAGCTTCTGCACACCACCACGCCGACGGACGTGAACCCGCTGGGTGCAAAGGGTGTGGGCGAGGCCGGCACCATCGGCTCCACGCCCGCCGTGGTGAACGCCGTACTCGACGCGCTTTCGCCATTCGGTATCACGCACATCGACATGCCGCTGCGCCCCGAGAGAGTGTGGCGCGCCATCGCCGAGAAGAGGGCCTAAGAAATGATTCCAGCTTCTTTCGACTACGTTCGACCACAATCGCTAGAAGACGCTCTCGCCAGGCTCGGAGAGCATGGAGACGAAGCGCGAGTCCTCGCCGGAGGCCATAGCCTCCTGCCCGTGATGAAGGCGCGGCTCGCCGACCCGGGCGTCCTCGTCGACATCGCCGGTATCGAGGGCCTCTCGGGCATCAGCGAATCGGAGGACGGATTCACAATCGGCGCGATGACGACCCACGCCGAGATCGAGGCGTCCGAACTGGTTCAGGGGAGATGCCGCTCCCTCGCCGAGGCGGCGGGTTCGATCGGCGACGTGCAGGTCAGAAACCGGGGGACGCTGGGCGGCTCCCTCGCCCATGCCGACCCCGCCGCCGACTACCCGGCGGCCGTGCTGGCGGCGAATGCGGAAATCACCGTCGCGGGCGCGGACGGGGAGCGCGTCGTGGGCGCCGATGACTTCTTCACCGGGGCGTACGAGACGGCCCTGGGCGAGGGCGAGATTCTCACCTCCGTCCGCATACGGGTTCCGGCCGCGCGGGGCTCGAGCGCGTACCTCAAGGCGGCGCAGCAGGCCAGCGGCTTCGCGGTGTGCGGCGTGGCGGCCCGGCTCACGCTGGACGCAGACGGCGCCGTCGAGTCCATCCGCGTGGGCGTGACGGGCGTGGCCGCGTCCGCCTATCGCGCCACGAGCGTCGAGGACGCCCTCACGGGCGCCGCGCCGAGCGCGGAATCGATCCGCAAGGCGGCGGCAACGGCCGGCGAAGGCGTCGACGCGCTCGATGACTTTTACGCCGGAGCGGATTTCAGGCGCCACCTGGCGGGCGTATACGCCGCGCGCGCCATCGGCAAGGCCTGGATCCGCGCCGCCGGCGAATAGCGCCTGCGCCCCGGACGCGCGCATTTTCCAGGCAAGCGTGTATTCCTTACATCGCCCCCACCCGTTGGGGGCGATTTTCTTGGTCCTGGCGATTTCGAATTGAACGACGCCCCTCCCCTTCCCTCGATTCGGTGGCTCGCGCACGAGAACGCGCGCTTCATCGAGAGGCTCCGCGCGCTTTCTGACGACGATTGGCTGAAACCCACCTTCTGCCCCGGATGGAACGCGGCCCAACTCATCGGCCACATGACGGGCGGGGCCATCTCCTATGCAGAGCGCATCCGGGCGGCGCGCCGGGGCGAGGTCATCCTCTCGCTCGGTGCCGGGACGCCGGAAGAATTCCAGGCGGCGCGCGATGAAATCACCCGAAAATCCGTCGCCATGTCCCCAAAAGATCGAATCGAGTGGATAGAGAGGAGCCAGGACGACCTCCAGGCCGAGATCGAGCGTCTGGAGCCCGGCGATCTGGACCGCAAGCTCTGGCACAGGAGGGGCGACACGCTGGTGCGCACTTTCCCGGATCAGAGGCTCTACGAGGTGGCGCTCCACGGGTGGGACCTGGAGAACGACCCGGATGCGCCGCTTGAAACCGATTCGCTGGGCATGCTCGTCGAAATCCTAAAAACAAGACTGCCCCTATACTTCAACCGCTCGCGCGCAACCGGGCCGGAGGGTGTGTTCCGCTTCGAGACGCGCAAGCCGGATGCCGCATGGGAGATGTCGATTGCAGGCGGCGAGGCGTCGGCCATTGAGGGCCTCTCCACCTCCCCTGACGCCGCCCTTTCGGCATCCGGCAGCGACATGGTGCTCCTGGTCTCGGGCCGGGCGGACCGCGCCGAAAAAATCGCCGAAGGCTCCCTGCGAATCGAAGGTGACGCGCAGAAAACGGCCGCTCTCATGGACGTCCTCTTCCAGCCCTTTTAGGAGGTTTCGGAGATAAGTCATGCGCATCGTGGTTGACGGTTACAACCTCATCCCCGCCATACCCGAACTCAGGCGCGTGCTCCACCAGGACCTCGAAGCCGGGCGGGAAGGCCTCATCGAGATGCTCCGGAGCTACCGCAGGAATTCCCCGATAAATCTCCGAATCACCGTCGTTTTCGACGGCAAATCCCACCACGACCATGGAGGCGGGAAAAACGCGGGCGATATCGAGGTGCTCTTCTCCCGGCACGAAATCGCAGACGCGCTCATCCTGCGCCTCCTGAAGAGCCACTACAGGAACGCCGTTCTCGTCACTTCGGACAGGGCGCTCGGCGAGGCGGCCGCGCCCTTCGCCTCGGCGGTCTTGCGCACGGGCGAGTTCCGCGATCGCCTCTACCAGGCGGCTTTCATGGAGGAAGATTCTCCCGAGGACGAGGAGCCCAGAACACCTAAGCGCGACACGAAGAAGAAGGGAAACCCCAGGCGCGCCCCCAAGAAAGAGCGCAGGCGCAACCGGCAGCTCAAGAATCTTTGAGGCGTCCCTTACCCGACGCATCGACGATGCCTTCTTACCCTGGAATTACCTCACCGAATGACCGTAAAAGCTTTTTCTTTTCAGCATTTTGCTGAACCCATCGTTTCTGGTTCGACCCCTCCTCACCAAGAACCCGGGACTCGTCCAGGACACGAATGCAGCGCGCTCGACCCTGCCAGCCAGCCACAATCAGCAGCAGCCTTAGCGGCGACTGATTGGCTGATTACGCCCTGTCCCATTCCGCATGAACGGTCTTGTTGGACTCATTCGGCCCTGATCCACGCAGAACCGTAGTCGTTATCAAGCTCACGATACATGCTGTGGGCGTGATCTACGGTGCCGTCGCCGTTTTGCGACGCGTATTCGAGCACCAGGGACGGGCTGGTCACGCGGAAATATGCAGCGCCCAAGACACCCTGCCGCCCCCACCACCCAAAGTATGTGTCCTCGATTTCGGCCGCCACAGTCTTCATTTTTTCGGCATAGTCGTCATTGTTCATGAAACCCAAACGGGCCTCGATCACATCCAGGAGTAGCGTTCTCTGCACAGCTGTAAGTTCGCTGCCTTTGATGCCTTCCGGCGCTACTGTTGCGCCATACTTTCCTGGCCCCAGCAAGAGATCGATGGGCCGCTCGGCACGAACGGCTTGTTCTCTCTGGTCGTCCGTGAGGCTACCCATGAACGCTTGCGCCGCCGCAGTTTCCCTCTGCGTAATGAAGATGTCGTCACCGTCAAAGCGCAAATGCAGCGGTTGGCCGCCGGTCAGCATCGGCGAAAAGGAAACGTTCGGTCCGAATACCGTGGCGTTTATTGCGAGGTGATGCCCGCCGAACTGGAACATCCAAGGCCCTGTAGTGGACGGTTCACCGAGAAATGCAGCGTAAAAGTACTCACTGCCATATTTCATGACGCCGAACACATCTCCCGATACCAGCATGTCTTCTGCGGCCAATTGATAAGTGATGTTTTTGACACCGGCTTCACTCAGAAGTTCCCCAAGGAGCTTGTCGAGGTTCATCCGCTGTAATTCAGAGAGAGCGCCGAGTTTTACACCACCACGCGGAACCATGCCCTCAGGGAAGTTGGACCAGTTTGCACGCTGTGCGTTATCGGTAAACTGATATGTCGCCGCCTGTCTCTGATTGGCGTCCAGTGAGTCCAGAAAGAGCCTGGCAGCCGCTACGATGGCTGCGGTCTTCTTGTCTGCTGCAGGCACGTTGTGAACGTGCCTGAGATTCATCTCTACCGGTGAGGGAGCCGCTCCAAAAAAGACCCGAGTTGCAATATCGGGGCGAAAGAACAGGTAGACGGAAATTGCGGTAACGATAATCATTGCACCCAGAAGGTAGCTCAACACACGTTTCATAGACCTCGCCCGGTACATTCTTTCCGTCCTTTTTCGGAGGAGGTTGTTTGTGCCTTTGTTCTTGATATGGGCGTTCGATTACATCATTTACAACGAATGGCCACCGCCACCCTTTCGGCGGCCCGGCTCGGGGTCGTGTCGTCCACATGGACGTAGCGGTTGGTCGTGGACGCCAGACGATGCCCCGGCAAGCGACCACGACATACAGGCTTTCCCTGTTTATGATCGCGTGCGAGGCATGCGCATGGCGCAGGTCATGTAGCCGGGCATCCGTCATGATCTCCGCCGCATGCCGCGTCTTGTTCCAGAACCACCAAAGGTCATTCTTGTTCAGCGCTTCGTCTTCGCCCTAACCGGGAAACACCCACGCCCCGGACGCCGTTCCGGCGAGACTGTCCGGTAACTCCCGCGCAACGGGTGGCGATAGCGGACGATGCCGATGCAAGGGTTCCCGGCGGCTTCGGGCCAATGACCCCACGCGATGGCGTAGTCGAACATGTTGCGCAGTATGTCATGGCTGCGGTTCACGCCGCCAGGCTTTTCGCTTCCGTATTCGTGGAAGAAGTGGGCGATATTGGCACGCGCGATCAAGCTGACTCAGAGATGACTGAGCACGGGGGGTTGTTCGGGGAGTTGCGTGTCCACTCGCATGTCATTTTGGTTGACAACGAATTGGCAGGGATAGGTCGCGACCTGTCCTTACGCCCGGTGCGAATTCGTTCGTTACTACGGCGAATGCCTTGCACAGAGGCGACCCCCTGTGGTCGCCCTGCCCCCTCTCGCCTTGAAAACCAACCCCCCCTACCCCCCCTTGTCAGGGGGGTATAAAAAGGCGACGCGCCCCCGCCGGGCTGAGGGGGTTTTGCTTTTTCTTGCCCCCCTGACAAGGGGGGTAGGGGGGTTGCCTTAATTGGAGTTACGCTCAAAACTTGTGTATGGGCTGAATTGAAGAAGGCGGCGCATCCTGCTGAAATAGGGTTTGCCAAATAGCCCGGTCATTCAGCACAAGGAGATGCGCCACCATGAGAGAAGATACGACGATTCCCATGAAGAATCCAGCCCTACGGGACGAGTTGAGCGAACTGTTGCGCGCGGGCGCGCGACGAATCATCCGCCAGGCGGTGGAAGCGGAGTTGGCGGCGTTTCTCGAAGAATATGCGGGCGATCGTGACGCGCAGGGCCGCCGCGCGGTGGTTCGCAACGGGTATCTGCCGTCGCGGGAGGTGTTGACGGGAGTGGGTCCGGTGCGTGTCCAGGTGCCCCGGACGCGGGACAGGTCGGGGTCGGGGCGGCGTTTCCGCTCGGAGTTGCTGCCGCCGTATCTGCGCAAGACGCGGCGCGTGGAAGCGGTGATACCGTGGCTGTACCTGAAGGGGGTATCGACGAACGACTTCGGCGAGGCGCTCACGGCGCTGTTCGGCGAGTCGGTGGGGGGCTTGTCCCCGGCGAGCGTCTCGCGGCTCAAGGAGGGCTGGGAGCGCGAGTACGCGCAGTGGCGCGAGCGGGCGTGGCACGGGGAGGAGTTCGCGTATCTGTGGGCGGACGGCATCTACGTGAACGTTCGCAGCGGGGAGCGGCGCTGCCTTCTGGTGGTCGTGGGCTGCGACGCGCGAGGCCGCAAGCGCTTCCTGGCCCTGGAGGCGGGGTTCCGTGAATCGAAGGAGAGCTGGAAGGCGGTTTTGTTGCGCCTGCGGGAGCGGGGCGTGAAGGCGGCGAAGCTCGCCGTGGGCGACGGGGGGCTGGGGTTGTGGTCGGCGCTGGCCGAGGTGTACCCCGGGACCCGGGCGCAGCGCTGCTGGGTGCACAAGACGGCGAACGTTCTCGACAAGCTGCCCAAGAGCGCTCAGGTCGAAGCGAGGCCGATGCTGTATGAGATGTGGAGGGCGGAGACCCGCGCGCATGCGGAGAAGGCGTTCGAACGCTTTCTCGCCACCTGGGAGGCGAAGTATCCCAAGGCCGCCGCGTGCCTGTCGAGGGACCGCGAGGAGTTGTTCGCCTTCTACGACTTCCCGGCGGCGCACTGGCGGAGCATTCGGACGACGAACCCGATCGAGTCGACCTTCGCCACGATCCGGCTGCGAACGGCGAAGACGAGGAACTGCCTGAGCGAGAAGACGGCGCTGAGCCTGATTCACCAACTCGCCATGAGCGCCGAGAAGCGATGGGGGCGGCTGGGCGGCTTGCGCCAGCTGGCCGACGTGATCACCGACGTGAGGTTCATCGATGGGATGAACGAAAAACAAACCGGCAGGGAGGCCGCTGAACTCAAGACGGCCATACACAACATTTGACAGTAACTCTTGCCTTAATCCCCTGACGAGGGGGGTTTTCAACAGCCCCCTCCCCTGTCGGTTGGGAGCAAGATGCCTTCCGTATGAAACTACTCGGAGCGCAGTCTGGGGTCGAGCGTGTCGCGTACGGCGTCGCCGAAGAGGTTGAAGGCGAAGACGGCGGCGGTGATGGCGAGTCCGGGAAAAACGGGAATCCACGGCGCGCTTTCGGCGTATTCCTCGGCACCCCCCTGAAGCATCAGCCCCCAGGCGGGTGTCGGTTCCTGCACGCCGAGTCCGAGATAGGAGAGCGAGGCTTCGAGCAGAATCGCCTGGCCGAGAAAAGAAGTGAGCATGATGAGATAGGGCGCCATGACGTTGGGGATCATGTGCCGGAAGATGATGCGAACGTGCGCGAAGCCGAGCGCGCGCGCGGCGTCCACGTAGGGAATCTCGCGGATCGCGAGCGCGCTCGAGCGCACCACGCGGGCGCACCGGGGGATGAGCGGAATCGTGATGGCCAGAATCACGTTCTGCGTCCCCGTGCCGAAGATGGAAACCACCGAGAGCGCCATGATGATAAGCGGAAACGAGATGAAGATGTCCATGAAGCGCTGAAAGATGAGGTCGAAGCGCCCGCCGAAATAAGCACTCCCCACGCCCAGGATGAGGCCGGCGGTGGAGCCCAGAATCGAGGCCGCAAAGCCCACGAACAGCGCCGTTCTGGCGCCGAATACGATGCGCGTGAATATGTCGCGCCCGAACTGGTCCGTCCCGAACCAGTGCGCCGCGCCCGGGGCGACGTGCATGCTGTCGAAGGCGTTCTGCACCGGGTCGTAGAAGGTGATCGCGTTCGCCAACGCGGCCACCAGGATCATCGCGAAGACGGCGCATGCGCTCACGGCGCCCAGCGGCTTTTTCCTCGCGGTATCCTTCATCTTGTCGAGCCAAGAGCGCTCCGTAAGCGCGTCGAAATCCATCTCGGAGACGGCGAGATCGCTCGGGGACGCCATGCGCAACTCCTAGCTGTACCGGATGCGCGGGTCGAGCCACGCATAGAGGATGTCGATGAACAGGTTCGTAAAGATGAAAACGACGGCCACGAGCATGACGAGCGATTGCGTCATGGTGTAGTCGTGGTTCGTCACCGACTCGACGAATAGTTTCCCCAGGCCGTTCAGGTTGAAGACCTGCTCGGTCACCACCAGCCCGCCCATCAGGAAGGCGAATTCCAGGCCGATAATAGTCGCCACCGGCAGAAGCGAGTTCTTGAGCGCATGGCGGTTGATGATGAGTTTTTCCAGCAGCCCCTTGGCGCGGGCGGTGCGCACGTAATCCTCCCGCAGAACCTCCAGAAGCGCGGAGCGCGTCATGCGCGTGGCGACGGCGGAATACCGATAACCCGTCGCGACGGCAGGCCAGATGAGCTGCGACAGGTTCGCCACCGGGTCCTCCCATATCGGGGTGTAGTGAATCGGCGGCATCCAGGGGTTGCCGAAGAATTTCTGCGTCATGATCAAAAGGCCGAGGATGATAAGAATGCCCAGCCAGAAAGAGGGCATGGCGATGCCCGCGATGCTGAACGAGCGCACGACGTAGTCGATCCACGTGTCCTGCTTGATGGCGGATATCGTGCCCAGCGGAATGGCGATGATGGTGGCCGTGAGCGTCGCCATGATGGCGACCTGCAGCGAGAGTTCGAAGCGCAGGCCGATCTCATGCAATATCGGCTTGCCCGTCCACATGGAGTTGCCCAGATCGAACGTGAAGAACCCGGTGATGAAATCGATGAACTGCACGTAGATGGGGGCGTCTATCCCCAGGTTCTGCTGGCACGTCGCTATCGCTTCCTTGTCCACGTACATGCCCGTGCCGGCCATGCGGAGTTCGCACACGTCGCCGGGTATCAGGCGAAGCATGAAGAACACCAGCACCGCCGCTCCCAGGAGCGTGGGGAACATGAGCAGGATTCTCTTGATCGTGTATTTGTACAATTCGTGCGTCCTTGCGATTCACGCGGTGCACTACTCTCGGAGCCGAGACCCCGAGGAGCGCCCCCTCCCCCGCCGCCCGGCGACCGGGCGGCGAGGGAGGCGATGCGGCCTATTTCTCGATCCAGACGTTGTCCAGATGCTGGTTCAGGTAGTGGCTCGGCGCAATCTTCCAACCCTTCACGTAGCTTCGGTGGGGGTTGATCTTGTACCACCAGAGCGTCACGAACTGGTGCGCCATCTCGTCGAGCGCGCGCTTTTCATACTTGCGCATGATGGCGCGCTGCTTCTTCACGTCGGGCTCTTTGTTCATCTCTTCGAACCACTTGTCGAGCTGGCGGTCCTGGTACTGCGCGTACTGGTTGCCCGCCTTGTCGTCGGAGATGAATTTCGAGACGTCCACCAGCGGGTTGATGACCGACTGGCAGTTGAAGTCGATCGACACGTCGAAGTTCTTCTTCTTGCGCAGCGTGGCGTAGAAAGGTCCTGAGGGCTGCACCCACTGCTTGACCTTGAGTCCGATCTTCCGCCACTGGTCGATGACCCAGGTGCCTACGACCTTGTAGGGCTGGTCCACGCCCCGGTTGTGCAGGGTGAACTCGAAGCCGTTCGGGTAGCCGGCTTCCTTGAGGAGCCTCTTGGCCTCGGCGCGGGATTTATTGATGTCCGGCCAGTAGCCCGCGATTTTCGTCAATTCCTCTTTCGTGGCCGCGAGGGGGTGTTTCGGGAAAACCACGCCGCCCACGGTCTTGACGATGGCGATGCGCGAGAGGTACTTCGAGCCGCCCCAGCGGTCGATCGCCAGCGTCAGCGCCCGGCGCACGCGCGCGTCGTCGAAGGGTTTACGCTTGTGGTTGGGCGTCACCATGAGGTTGCAGTTCCAGTCGCTCTCCTGGACGGTAAGCTTGTCGCCCAGCGCCTTCTTGAGGTCGTCGCGCGCCTTGGGCGGGAAGCCGCGGAATTCGATGGCCGCGCGGTCGCCGCGAATCGCCTGGAGGCGAATGGCCATCTTGGGAGCGGAGATCGCCCGGTAGCCGTCGAGATGGGGTTTGCCCTTGTGGTGGTATTTCTCATACCGCTTGCCCTCGACGAACGCGCCCGGCTGGTGCTGCACGAAGCGGAAGGCGCCCGTGCCGTTCACGTTCTTCTGATGCCACTTGTAGCCGTGCTTGTCGAGATCGGCCTTCGAGTAGATGAAGTTGTAGGGCAGCGCCAGCGCAGGTACGAAGGCGCCCGTGGGGTATTTCAGCTTGAACACCAGCGTCTTCGGGTCCGGCGCGGTGACGGATTCCACCATGCTGAAAAACGCCTTGCGGTTGCTCTCGATGCCCTTCGGCGGGCTGATGATCTTGTCATAGGTCGCCTTCACGTCCGCCGAGGTGAGTTTCTGACCGTTGTGGAACGTGATGTCGCCGCGGATCTTGAAGGTGTACTTCGTATGCCCTTCGGTCGGCGCCGGAATTCCGCCCTCGCACACGTCGCAGACGAAATCCGTCGGCGATGCGGGGTTGTCGGGATTCACGCGAATCAGCAGGCTGTAGAAGGGGCGAATCGGGTGAATCATCCCGAAGGTGGATTCGATGTGGCCGTCGTAGGAGGGAATCTTGCTGCCGACGACGAACTTGAGCGTGCCGCCCTTTTTGGGGGCCGCCTCGGCGGGAGCAAAACTCCACAGCGCCACGGCGAACACCACCGCCGCAATCAGCAGGGTTTTCATTCGGGTGTTTCTCATGTGAAATCTCCTTTCATGTTCCTCGGGTGAAAATTCTTACATCGCTAATCAAAAACGAACGAAACTACAAATGCAAAAAATTTCAGACTTCCGTACAGGCCACCCAATGGCCCGGTTTCAGCTCTCGTAACGCGGGCGTTTCTTGTGAACAACTCTCCACCGCGATGGGGCACCGGGGATGAAACACACAACCCGGAGGCGGATTTATCGGACTCGGCACCTCTCCCGCGACGAAACTGATGTCGCGGTTCTGCTCGATTTCCGGGTCCGGCACCGGAACGGCGGAAAGCAACGCCCGCGTATAGGGGTGCATGGGATTGTCGTACAACTCGTCGCAATCCGCCAACTCCACGATCCGGCCCAGATACATCACCGCCACCCGGTGACAAAGGTGGCGCACCACGCTCAAATCGTGCGCGATAAACAGGTAAGTGAGATTATATTCTTCTCTTAAATCTTCTAGCAAATTGATGATTTGCGCCTGAATGGACACGTCGAGCGCCGAGACGGGTTCATCGCAGATGATGAAATCAGGCTTGAGGCTCAAGGCCCGGGCGATTCCCACACGCTGGCGCTGCCCGCCGCTCATCTCGTGGGGGTATCTGTCCGCCATCTTGGGATTGAGCCCGCATACGCTGAGCAGTTCGCTGACTCTCTGCTTTCTCTTCTGCGCGTCGGGTTCGATGCCGTGGACGTACATGGGCTCGTCTATCATCTCGCCGATCTTCATGCGCGGGTTCAGCGAGCTGTAAGGGTCCTGGAAGATAACCTGGATTTTCTGCCGGTACTCGCGCAGCGCCACCTGATCGAGTTTCGTCAAATCGACGCCCTCGAAGAATATCTCGCCCTCCGTGGGCCGTTCGAGTTGAAGAATGCACCTGCCGGTCGTCGTCTTCCCGCAGCCGCTCTCGCCCACGAGCCCCAGCGTCTCGCCGCGCCTGATGTGGAAATCCACCCCGTCCACCGCCTTCACGAGCCCGACGAGCTTATTGAACACGATGCCCTCGGTGATGGGAAAGTGCATCTTGAGTCCCTTCACGTTCACGAGCACGTCGCCGGACTCACCATTTCGGGTGAGTCGAGCGCCACTTGCGAGTGCGGATGCGTCGGGAGTCATTCGTTCATCCTCTCGCCGTTTCGAGGTTTTCCTGTTCCCAGCAAGCGGAGAGATGGCCGTCCCCGATGGTTTCGAGCGGCGGCGTTTCGCTCACGCACCTGTCCACGGCGAATTTGCACCGGGGCAGGAAAGAGCAGCCCTCCCCCAGCCTCGTGAGGTCGGGCGGCTGGCCGTCGATGGGGTCCAGGCGCTGTTGTCTTGGCTGGTCGAGCCTCGGCACGGAACTCAGCAGCCCCAGGGTGTATGGGTGCCGGGGCTCGCGGTAGATGTCGGCCGCCAGGCCGCGCTCGATGATTTTTCCGGCGTACATGACGTTCACGCGGTCCGCATACCGGGCCACCACGCCCAGGTTGTGCGTGATGATGATGAGGGCCACGCCCATGCGCTTGGTGAGGTTTTTCATCAACTCGAGAATCTGGGCCTGGATGGTGACGTCGAGGGCCGTCGTCGGCTCATCGGCGATGATGAGCTTCGGCTCGCAGCAAAGCGCCATCGCGATCATCACCCTCTGACGCATCCCGCCGCTCAGGTGGTGAGGATATTGCCGCATGCGCCGCTCGGGTTCGGAGATGCCCACGAGGCGCAGATATTCGACCGCCTTTTTCTCCGCGTCGGCCCTGTCCATGCCGAGGTGGTGCTCCATCGTCTCGGTGAGCTGCAATCCGATGGTCAACACGGGGTTCAGGGATGTCATGGGCTCCTGGAAAATCATGCCGATCTGGCGGCCCCGGATGTTCCTGATCTGGAGATCGTCCAGCCCGATCAGGTCCTCGCTCTGGAAGCGGATCGAGCCCCCGACAATGCGGCCGGGCGGGTTCGGAATGAGGCCGAGAACAGAGAGTGCGCTGACGGACTTCCCGCAGCCCGACTCGCCGACTATCGCCACCGTCTCGCCTTCCTGGACATCGTAGGAGATGCCGTTGACCGCCTTGACGACGCCGGAGGTGGTGAAAAAATGCGTTCTCAAGTCTTCGATTTCCAGAAGCGCGCTCAAAGACCCTTATCCTTACGAAACCAGCCGGAAAATCCCACAAAATGTCTTTTGATTCCTTGTGAATCCAAGGTCTGGGGAACACTAAATCTTGTTGACTGCAAAGTCAATCGGCGATTTTCGGCCCTATAGGCGCAGTCTTACTTCTGCCGCTAAGCGAGTTGCATGAACGCGTGTCAGGTATCATTTGCCGTGATGATGAGCGCATCCGCCACCAGGCATCCCCTGCCCTTTTCGCACAGGAAAACGGGGTTCAAATCCATCTCCTCAATCTGCTCGCGGTGAGCGAAAGCAAGCTCTCCCACGCGGCAGACAGCCTCGGCGAACGCCGCCTTATCCAGCGGCCCGCGCCCCCGGTGGCTCCCGAAAATCTTCTTGCTTTTCAGCTCATCCATCATCTCGCAAGCGTCATCGAGCGTGAGCGGGGCTACGCGGGTGCTCACGTCGTCGAGTAGCTCCACATCCGGGCCACCGAGTCCAATCGTCACCACAGGGCCGAACTGAGAGTCCTTCTTCACGCCGAGCAAGAATTCCACACCGTCCCCGACGTGCTCCTGAAGCAAATAGCCTTTCAGGCCACACTTCTCCCAAAGGCCCGCGATTTCCACAAGCGCGCCCTCAAAAGCCGCCTCATCACCGATGCCCGTTTTCACCAGCCCCCACTCAGACTTGTGGTGAATTTTCGAGGAAACTCCTTTCAAAACGAGCGGGAAGCGCAAATCGCGCGCCGCGCTTCGGGCCTCATCTTTCGAACGGCAAAACCGATGGGCCACCACGGGCAGGCCGAAATCACGGACGAGCGCCAGAGATTGCGCCTCGTTCAGAGTCCCGGCGGTCGACAGCCTTTCCGTTATCGAGGGAGACGGCGCTTGAGACGCGAGTCTTGGCGCGCTTTTTTTCTCCCTCCTCAAAACCTTCCCATACCGGACCAGGGCCGCCGCCGCGCGGGCGCAGCCCGAGATGGACTGAAAAGAGGCGATTCCCTCCCTCGCCAGGAGCCTGTGCGCATCTTCCGCATGGGGATTGAAGTAGGCCAGCATGGGAACGCCGGGGCTCACTCGCTTGAGCCGCACGATGGGCTCGACGCCCATCTCGGGCCGAAACTGCGCACTCGAGCCCACGATGGGAACCACCGCGTCGAAGCAGCCGCTTTCCAGAAAAGATTCCAGAAAATCAGAATACAGGTGAATATCGGCGATGGTGGTGTCGAGCGGATTCTCTATCCGCCCGAACGCGGGGTGTTTTTCCTGCATCCGGGCGCTGAGCGCGTCATCTGTCTCGGCGATTTCCAAGCCCAAGGCGCCGCACTTATCGGCCATCAATGCGCCGGCGCCGCCCGTCGTCGTCACAATGCCTACGCGCTCTCCCTCAGGAAGCGCCGATACGCAGAACATGTGGGCGACCTCGAAAAGCGCTTCGAGGTCATCCACCCGCGTGACACCCCATTTTCGGAACAGCGCCTCATACACCCCCTCTTCACCCACCATGGCGCCTGTGTGACTCAGGGCCGCGCGCTCCCCCTCGCTTGCTTCCCCCACTTTCAGGGCGACTATGGGTTTTTCCCGCTGCAACGCCTTTTCGAACACTTTTTTGAATTTTTCTCCGTCGCGCACCCCTTCGAGATAGACCGCGACGGCGCGGGTGTGGGGGTCGTCGATGAGATAATCGAGATAATCGGAGAGTTCCAGATCGATCTCGTTGCCGCAGGAGATGAGATGGCTGAACCCCACCCCGCGCTGCGTCGCGCGCGAGAGCAAAGCGCCGCCGATGCTACCGCTTTGGCAGACCACCCCGACCCTCCCCGGCAGCATCTCCTCCACGTCGAGCGCGATCAGGCCCGCCAGGTGAAAGTTGTGATGAAAATTGTGTACGCCCGCCGTGTTCGGCCCGCAGACCCGTATCCCCGTATCTCGGGCGATGCGCCGGATTTCGGCCTCCAGGCGCGCGCCCGCCTCATCGGCCTCGGAAAAACCGCCGGTATAGATGATGGCCGCGCCCACCCCCGCATCGGCGCACTCGGCCAAAACGCCCGCCACGCGCTCTCGTCCCACGGTGATGAAGGCGACGTCGGGCGTCTCGGGAAGCGCATCGAGCCGGGGCCGGCAGCGCAGCCCGGCCACTTCCTCGTATTTGGGGTTCACGGGATAGACCCTGCCCACATAGCCGTGGCGCAGCAGGTTTTTCACCACGCGGCCGTTGAATTGCTCCAGGTTCGCCGACGCCCCGACGACCGCAACAGATTCAGGCGATAGGAGACGGGCAAGGCTCTCTTTGGTGGGGCGTTTCATGATCGGGTGAGTCCCCAAAAACTCATGGTGAGGAAAACTACGCTTTTGGCGGGCGCTGGCTGAAGGGGCGTTCGTATATAAGGGAAGCTAGGCGGTTTCTCAGCATCTCGGTGGAGCCGCCCGCGATGGACCACCCGCGAATCTTGCGGTAGAGGAACTCGAGCGGCATCTCGGCCGAAAAGCCATAGCCGCCGTGAAGCTGAATCGCGTCGTCGGCGACCTGCCTCGCCATCTCGTTGCAGTAGAGTTTGGCGCTCGTCGTCTCCACCGCCGAGGGCAGGCCCGCGCGCGCGTTCGAGAGCGCGCGGTATAAGAGCAGGCGCGCCGCTTCGAGCTTCACCCGCATGTCCGCCACCATCCACTGCACGCCCTGAAACTCGCACAGGGGGCGGCCGAACTGGCGCCTCTCGCTGGTGTGGGCGACCGTCATGTCGTAGGCCGCCTGCGCCAGGGCCAGACAGCGCGTGGCGTTGCCGAGCCGCTCCACGTTGAACACGGGCATGAGGACCCGGAAACCCTCCTCATCCACCAGCACGTTCTCCCTGGGGATACGTGCGTTCTCGAAATGAAGCGCGCAGTGCGCCTCCCCGCTCATATAGTGCTCAGTTTTCCCCTTCGTGAAGCCGGGCGTTCCCGTCTCCACCACGACGGCGCCGCAATCGCGCGTCCTGGGGCCGAAGCGGACGTAGACGACGAACAAATCCGCGTGCGGCGCGTTGGAGCTGAAGCACTTCTGGCCGTTCACGAGGACGCTCTCGCCGCCATATTCCGCCGTGGTCTGTAAATCCGTGGCGGCCGAGCCGGCGTCGGGCTCCGTCATGCTGATGGAGACGATCCTCTCCCCCCGGCATATCGGGGGCAGAAACCGCTCTTTCTGCTCGGCGGAGCCCAACTCGTCTATCACGCGGATGGGCCCCATGTTCCCCATCTGCACCACGTCGCCGCTGTGGGGGCATACCTGCGAGACTGCCTCCATCACCAGGCAGGCCTCGAAGATCGATTGCCCCCCTCCGTGGGGTTCGGCCACCGTCATGCCCATCATGCCGTGTTCGGCCAGCACCTTCATCGAGCGCCGGGGGTATTCGCCCGTCCTGGCATAGGAGAAGGCGTCCCCTGCGAATTCCCTCAAAGCCAACTCACGCGCCGTCTGCCGGAGCAGGCGCTCCGATTCTTCGAGTTGAAAGTCCACGAAATTCCCTTCCGGCTCTTCAGAGATATTTCATCGCAAACGGCCAAAAGCGCGTCGCACCCCAAGTTTTACAACACCTTCGTTTTCTAGGCGAGGCGACGCGTATATCGATGAAGCAATGCCGCGTCGCGGACGCAACGACCTCGCCGGTTCCGTTTTGCTCACCTCACGAATTGCTCTACAATCCCTGAACCCATCAGTTGCTCCGGAGTCTGTGATGAGCGCGACAAATAAAACCCAGTACCGCGTTGGCCTTCTCGTTCCCTCCTCGAACGCCACGATGGAGCGCGATTTCCACAAGAACCTGCCCGAGGATGTCTACGTCGCCACCTCCCGCATGTTCCTGGACGAGACGACGAAACAGGCCGAAATCCGGATGCTCGAAGAATCCCTGCCCGAAGCGAACCGGATGCTCAAGACGGTGGAGCCGCATTTTTGCGTCTTCGGCTGCACGTCGGGCGGCGCGCTCTTCGGGCAATCGCACGACCAGAAGATAAAAGCGCAAATCGAGGAGCAAACCGGCGCGGAGACGGCCACCATTCTCTCGGCGCTCGCGTGTGAATTCGCCGAAATGAACGCGAAGAAACTCGTGGTGCTCACGCCCTACGTCGACGAGTTGAACGGGCCCATACGCGAGTCCCTGGAAGAAGACGGGCGGGAGGTTCTCTCCATAGACGGCATGGGAATAACGGACAACATCGAGATCGGCAACACACGGGCGGATAAAATCCTCGCGTTCGCGGAAGAGAAACTCTCTCACGAGAATCTCAAAAAAGCGGATTGCCTTTTCATCTCCTGCACGAACCTGCCCGCCGTCGACGCCCTGCCCAAAATTGAAGCCCGCTATCCGGATCTCCCCGTGATGACGAGCAACCTCGCCGCGCTTCTCGCCGTGCGCAGAAAATTGAACGAGGAATAGCACCAGACACCGGATACGTCTTCTGTCTTTCTCTTACAAGAAAACCGGTGTAGGATACGCAACCGCTATATCGACATGGCAGCATCCGGCGACAAGGCCGCCTCGGGGCGTGTCTTCAGGAGCAGGATGCGCATCAAACCCACCAGAATGGAGTGACCCTATTTTGGAAGCGCGTGTACTCTCTCCTTGCGGCGTCATCGGCTCCGGTTTCCCTGAAAGCTCTTTCGAGCGCGGGTTGTCCATGAAACCCCACGTCATCGCCTGCGACGGGGGTTCGACGGATAACGGGCCCGCGTTTCTCGGCGCGGGAAAACCGAACTTCTCCCGCTCGGCGACGAAACGAGATCTCAAGCTCATGCTCGGGGGACGCGAGAGCCTGGGCGTTCCCATGATCGTAGGGTCTTGCGGCACGGCGGGCGGCGACGCGGGGCTGGAGTGGATGCGCAACATTTGCCTCGAAATCGCCCGCGAGGAGGGCCTGAGCTTCAACCTCGCACTGGTCCGCGGCGAGCAGGATAAGGCCTATCTCAAGAAAAAATTTAAAGAGGGCCGCATACAGGCGCTCGACCCGGCGCCCCCGCTCGATGAGGATATCATCGAGAACAGCGCGCACATCGTGGGCATGATGGGCGATGAACCCATCGCCCGGGCGCTCGACCAAGGAGCGGACGTGGTGCTGACCGGCAGGGCTTCGGACACCTCGGTTTTCGCCTGCCATCCCGTGCGGATGGGCGCCGACCGTGGCCTTTCCTGGCATGCGGCCAAGATTCTTGAATGCGGCGCCGCCTGCGCCGTCCACCGCGCGCGGCCGGATGGCTGTTTCGCCTGGATTCGCGACGATCACTTCGTGGTCGAGCCGCTCAACCCGCAGATGTACTGCACCCCGCAGAGCGTCGCCTCGCACACCCTGTATGAGAACACGGACCCTTACCGCATTACCGAACCCGCGGGCGTACTCGATACGACCCGCTCGGCATATTCGGCGGAGAGCGAGCGCGCCGTGCGCGTGGCGGGTTCCGAATTCCACACGGCGCAGCGCTATTCCATCAAGCTCGAAGGAGCCGAACTCGTCGGCTATCAGTCGGTGATCATCGGCGGGGTGCGCGACCCCATGATCCTCAAACAACTCGATTCCTGGCTCGACGGCATAAGAGAGGGCTTCGAGACGCGCGTTCAGGAAATCTTCCCCGACCGCGAATCGCCACCCGCCTACCAACTCACTATCCGCGTGTTCGGGCGCGACGCCGTGATGGGGACGCTCGAACCAGAGGCCGGCCGGATTCCGCACGAGGTGGGCGTCCTCTTCGAGGTGACGGCGGAGGATCAGGTATCCGCCAATACGATGGCGGCCACGCTGGCCCATTTCGCGCTCCACTACCCCATCCCCGAGTGGGGCGGTCTCATTTCGACGCTGGCGTTTCCATTCACCCCGGCGGAACTCGAAAAAGGCCCCGTATACCGATTCAACCTGAACCACGTCGTCTACCCGGACGACCCCTACGAGATGTTCCCGACCGAGACGATGGAGGTGGCGAACTGATGGCGGCGCTCGGCGAACTCGCAAAACTCATCCGCTCGAAAAACGCTGGGCCGTTCAACCTCACGTTCGACGTCATGTTCGACGAGGAAGAAACCTACCGGCGCGTGGTGGCATCGAACGTCCTCACAAAGGAGGTGTTCTGCCGCCTCTACAATCTGGCCGAGGAGAAGGTGCTGCTCGTCCACCATGACGCCGCGCGCGCGATAAAAATATCCATCCCCCGCCCCGTGTTCTCCTGCGACCTGGAAGACGGCGACTGCTATGGCGGCCAGCAGTTCGGGCCCCTCGTCGGCCTCGAAGTCCCGGACGCTTGAGAAAGACCGAGCGGAGCGAAGAATATGGCGATTCAGACGAGCGCGGAGGAGATTCGCGCACTCTTTCCCGAATTGGAGCAAATCCAAGACCCCGCCTTGCGAGACGGGGTGATCGATATCTGGCTCGATTTGGCTCGCGAAACCGCCTGGGAGCGTTTCGAGGACATTCCCAAAAACCTCAAAGAAGAAAAACACATGACGCTCATCGGCCACATTCAGGGCGTCACGAAGATGGCGCTCGCCATGGCCGATATCGCCGAAAGACTCCACGGCGTCGAGGTCGACCGCGACCTGCTCATCGCCTCGTGCATCTTGCACGACATCTCGAAACCGCTCGAATCCGCGCCCGACCCCGGCGGTCCCCCTACGGGAACAAGCGTGCCGCCCGGCAAAATCACCGAGTTCGGCGAGAAGATACAGCACGCCGTCTACGGGGCACATAAAATCTGGGAGAAAGGACTGCCCAAGGCCTTGGAGCTGGCCCATCTGGTCATCACCCACACGCGCACGAGCAACACGCGCTCGAAGAGCTATGAGGCGGCACTTCTTTTCTACGCCGACTGGGCGGATTCGGACGCCGGCATCGTCCTGGGCGGTTCGACGCCTTTCTCGGCGAAATGGGTGGAGAAATAAACCGAACGCTCGTTCTTTCTGAAATTCCCATTTTATTTCCCCCACGCGATCGCGAACGCTCCGACTACGGACAAGACGCCGCCTATCACGATACGCAGCGTGACGCTCTCCTGTTTTTTGAGAAAAAACCAGGAGAAGACGATGACCCACAAGACGGAGAGGCGGTTGATGGGTATCACCTGCACCACCTCCCCCTCCCGGAACGCCGTCCAGAAGCAGAGGGCGGCTATTATATTCGCGACGACCCCGCAGGCTATCGTCACCAGTCCTCTGGAACTCCAGTTCTTCGTCCCCTCCTCTTCTTTCGTGAACGGCATGGCGAGAATGAGCAGGAATGCCGCCGTGGATGTGGAAATCGCGATTCCCAGGGATTCCGAAGGCATGACGAGGATGGCGTATTTTCTGAAAACGAACGTCAGGGAAAACAGGAAAGAAGCGATGACCGGAACGAGAAAGTAAAGGAGTGAAACATCCTTCTCGACAGACTCTTTTGGGGCGGACTCTCTCTTATAGACGAGAAGAATGGCCCCGATCATGATGGCCAGCGTACCGGCGGCCACGCCCGCCGAGAACCGCTCCCCCAGTATGAACACCCCCATGAGCGCCGACCACACCAGGACCGACTGCACCATAATCTGCGTCCGCGCCAGACCGATCAGGCGCATCGAGGCGAAAATCATGTACCGACCGACCGAACTCCCGAACAGGCCGATGAGCATGTACCACATGACGCCCTTTAAGTGCCATGAAACGCTCTCGTCCCATGCGAGGTAGAGCACGCCCGCCAGCATCGCGGAGAGGACGTTCATCGCGATGGCCGCAATCCCCGGTCCGATATGGATCAACGCTTTTCGATAGAATACCTGGGAGATGGCGACGAAAAACGCCGCGATGAACGAAAGCAGGTTCGGGTCCAAGGATTTGAGCAAAACGACCCCTTGAAAAGAACAATCCGTCCGGCGCTGCCGGATAATGAAGCCGCCGAAGCGGGCGTCAAGCCCGCACCCTACTCATCCAGATCGCAAAAACCGGAGAATCGTCCACGGCTCGTTCCGGCAGGTATCACGCGAGGGCGCGGGAAGACGCATCCGCACAGAGGCCAATGAGCGAAGCGGCTCTCCGAACGGCCGGCGGGAAAAATTTCCCCTCTTCGTCTAGGCGGGAGGATAACCCAGCCCGGCGAGCGCTTCAGTGATCTCGGGCAGGATGGCCGGATCGTCGATGGTGGCCGGCATTTTGTATTCCTCGCCATCGGCGATGCACGCCATCGTGCCCCGCAGAATCTTGCCCGAGCGCGTCTTGGGCAGGCGCTTCACCACCGTCGCCTGGCGGAAGGAGGCGACCGCGCCGATCTGCTGGCGAACGAGCTGCACCACTTCGCCGACGATTTCCTCGTTTTCCTTCTCGACGCCCGCCTTGAGCACCAGGAAACCGAGTGGGAGTTGGCCCTTGAGCTGGTCCTTCACGCCGATGACCGCGCACTCGGCCACGTCGGGATGGGCCGATAAAACCTCTTCCATCCCGCCCGTGGAGAGCCTGTGGCCCGCCACGTTGATGATGTCGTCCGTCCTCGACATCACGTAGACATAGCCTTCCTCGTCCATGTATCCCGCGTCACCCGTCTTGTAGAAGCCCGGATACTCGCTCAGATAGGAGTCGACGTAGCGATCGTCCGCGTTCCACAGCGTGGGCAGACAACCGGGCGGCAGGGGCAGCTTGACGCACAACGCGCCCATCTCGCCCGCACCCAGTTCGCGGCACTCGCTGTCGAGAACCTTGAAATCGTAGCCGGGTACCGGCCTCGAGGGAGAGCCGTATTTGACGGGCATGTGCTCGATGCCCATGGGATTCGCCAGCATCGGCCATCCGGTCTCCGTCTGCCAGTAGTGGTCGATGACGGGAACCTTCAGGTGCTCTTCCGCCCACTGGATCGTGTCCGGGTCGGAGCGCTCCCCGGCCAGGAAAAGAATGCGGAAACGGCTGAGGTCGTAATTTTTCATGAGTTCGGCATCGGGATCGTCTCGCTTGATCGCGCGGAACGCCGTGGGCGCGGTGAAGAAGACCTCCACCCCGTGCTCGGAGATGATGCGCCAGAAAACGCCCGCATCGGGCGTGCCAACGGGCTTGCCCTCGAAGAGGATGGTCGTGCAGCCGTGAACCAGCGGCGCATAGACGATATAGGAGTGCCCCACCACCCAGCCGACGTCGGACGCCGCCCAGTACACCTCGCCCGGCGACACGTCGTACACGTTTCGCATCGACCACTTGAGCGCCACCAGATGGCCGCCGTTGTCCCGCACCACGCCTTTGGGTTCGCCCGTCGTGCCCGAGGTATAGAGGATATACAGCGGGTCCGTAGCGGCGAGGGGAACGCAGTCCGCAGGGGCCGCGCCTTCGAGTGAATCGCTCCACTCGATATCGCGGCCCTCGATGAGTTCCGCCTCGACCTGGGAGCGCTGCAGAATGATGCACTTTTCAGGCTTCGTGCTGGACAGGTTTATCGCCTCATCGAGCAGGGGCTTGTAGGCGATGACGCCCGAGGGCTCGACCCCGCACGAGGCGGATACCATGAGTTTTGGTTTCGCGTCCTCGATTCTCGTGGCCAACTCATTGGGCGCGAAGCCGCCGAAAACGACCGAGTGCACCGCGCCGATGCGAGCGCAGGCCAGCATGGCGATGACGGCTTCGGGCACCATCGGCATGTAGATGATGACGCGATCGCCCTTTTCCACCCCCTGGGCCTTGAGAGCGCCCGCGAAATGCGCCACCTTGTGCTGCAATTCCCCAAAAGTAATCTTCTGGGTGGGTTCGCCCGTGATGGGCGTGTCGTATATCAGCGCGAGTTGATCTCCGCGCCCCTCCTCGACGTGCCTGTCGACCGTGTTGTAGCAGGTGTTGACCTCGCCTCCTGTGAACCAGCGGTAAAAGGGCGGGTTCGAGTCGTCGAGCACCTTGTCCCACTTCTTGTACCAGTGGATATCCTCCGCCGCTTCCGCCCAAAAGGCCTCCGCCTCCGAGAGGGAGCGGCCGTGAACCTCTGCATAACCCATGCTTTGTCCTCCAAGCTGAAAACTCTTCTTTTTCAGTTATATATCTGTATTTTTCCATTGTCGTCAAAAGTTCATTGTAACAAATTCCGACTCTGTTTGCGCGGCCGGGCGGAACGATTCCCGCTTGTCTGCGTTCAGAGCCGGCGCCGGGGGCGAATGCGGGCAATTGCGGGGAAATGCGGGGGCGGCGGAAAAACTTTTTTTGCCCCTGAATCTTAGTGCGAGACGCTCAGATTTAATTGATAACCCTTTTGATTACAATCATTTATCTGTACATTATTTTTCAGGAATTTATCGAAAAACCCCGTGAATTTATCGTATTATCCAGAATATGAAAATTAAATCATTGTTTTCAAACCAGTTATAAATTCCTTGAAATAAATGTAATCAAAACGCAAGCGGACTCATTACAACCCCGGAGCATTCCAAGGGGCGCGAGTCGTCGAAGACCGGTAAATCGTTCGTTGGCAGGGTGATAATACCACAAGGCTCAGAGGCAGTTGTTGGTATGGCACGGCGTATCCGATTCGGGTCGGCGAATTTTTGATGCTCATCACCCCATGAGAGAATGATTACTGGGGTGGCAGGCCGGGTAGGCGGAGGCATTGCTGCGCCCCGCCTGCCCGGCCGAATATTTTATATGTCCTCCAGAATCCGGGCCGTTGGCATACAATCCACGAAGGAATGTCCGCCTATTTCGGCTTGGCCGTATTGTATTTGGCGGACGACCCGGAACATCAGCATACGATGCGATAAAAACGAATGAAACAAGGGAATCGGCGCCGTTTCGACCTGCGCACGGGCAGCGCGCAGCGCCTTGCCGCGGAAGGGGCTTCTCCGGTCGAGATGCAATTCGCCGGGCGCCGCGGCGTGAACGAAAGAGGCTTTCGAGCTCTCGCCCAGGGGGCGGCGTCCTTCCTTTTTTTCCGCAGCGCCTCGCTGCGCGTTCTCCGGCGACCCTCGTTTTCCGGAAAACCCCCTTGATTTCAGGCTGAACCGATGAGCGATCCGCGCACGGACGCGGTCGCGGACTCTTCACGGGTGTACCTTCCGCGCTAGAAACAACGATTGAACGGGCGCTCGTCCTTTCCTTATGTTCGCGCGCCATGACCGCGTTCGACGACGATACCGGCGCCCCGCTGGACGAGCGGCTGCGCCGGAGCATTGCGCTCTGGCGCGCGCGCCGCGGGATGAGCGCGAGGCGCTTCGGGGTGGGCGCGCTGGGCATTCCCGGCTTCGTGGGACTGCAGGCCCGGGGGCGGCCCCTGCGGGTCGACACGGCGGACCGGGTGCTGGCGTTCATGGGGTACCCGCCGCTGGGACCGCTCCTGCGGGCCGAGGTCGAGGCGTTTCTCGCGGTGAGCGGGACCAAGGTCTCGATCCTGGGCGAGGAGACCGTGGGGAACCCCTCTTTCGTGGGAAGGCTGCGCCGGGGCGCCTCACCGTATCTCAAGACCTTCGACCGGGTGCGCGCCTGGATGGCGGCCAACGCGACGGGAGAGGAGATCCGCGCCATACGCGAGAGGCTCGCGGACTTGCCCGACCCGTTCGACGGGACGTGGGACGCCGCCGGGGAACCTAGGGCCGCGGGAGACGTCGATGAACTTGCGGAGGAGAACCGCCTGGACACGCGGGAGGCGGCCGCCTGGCTCGGCCTCTCGCCCAAGACGCTGGAGCGCTACCGCGTGAGCGGAGAGGGGCCGGACTTCCACAAGTTAGGCGCCCGGGTGCGCTACCTGCTCGAAGACCTCGAGAAGTGGGCCTCCGCCCGGAGGTGGACCTCCACGTCCGAGGAGAGAGCCGCCCGGAGAAAGAAGAGGCGGTAGAGAGATATTCGGGAGAAACCGGCGTCCTGCACGCGGCGGACCTGCCCGCAGCGAAGGACATGCTCACGACGAAACGCCGGGCGGACCTCACCGCCCGTAGCGCAGCCTCGCCATCGCGGCCACAGCCGCTGAGTGCCCCCCTCGTAGAGATCCCCCAGGTACGCCGCTATCCCGGCGTCGGTCTCGGGGTTTCCCGAGCGCTCGAATACCCTGAGCGCCGTCCCGTACGCCCGTCGCGTGTTCTCAGACATCGACGCCTTCGCCAGATCGGCGGCCGTTTCCATTCCTTGGGGCCGCCCGAGCGCCTCCTTGATTGCCGAGTATGGACGACGACGGGGAATTTCCACAAAAAAAGCCGTTTCGCAGGCGAATACCGGCGAAACGGCGGGTTTCTGGGGTCCGATAATTGACGTTATTGGCCCCCAGAAGCCCCGTTTTCCGCTGAAAAACCCGTTTCGGGGCGCATTCGGGCCGCAAATGAGCGAAATATAAGCGAAAAAAGGCGCAAAACGGCGCCCGAAACCCCTCCGGGGACCCTGGAATCGGGCTTGACATGGCCGTGAGAGGTGTTACGTTGTCCGATAACGTCAATTAGCGGACACCAGCCGGGGTTCGAGGTGGCGCATACCGCAGGAATCCGCCTCTCGCGGAAAGATTCACGACCGGCTGCGTCAGCTTGAACCCGAAATCTCGGAACAGGGGGCATTTCAAATGAAGAACATTGCACGAATTCCGATGCTACTCGCGGCGGCGCTCTGCGTCGCGGCCCGGCGGCGTGAAGTGCGCCCGGCCGGGGCGCGCACGCCGGCTCCCTCGACATCGGCAGGCCCGCGCAGGCTTGACGCCCGCACCGGGCGCGCCCGCGCCCGCCTCCTCTCCCTTCTTCCCGTCTTCGCTCTGCTGCTCGGCGCGCTCTCGCCGTTCGCCGCCGACCCCGCCGCCGCACAGGTGACCTCGCCCTCGGTGCCGCGAAACGTCAGCGTCACCGCCGACGACGGACAGCTCATCCTGAATTGGCAGGCCCCCAGTTCCTGGGGCACTTGGTCAGCGTTTGGCTATCGAGTCGAGTGGAAGCTTAGCACTGCCCAAGCAACCGCTTGGGCACCAGTACAGGACAGTGGTACAATTCGGGAGCCCGTCCACAGCGACACTCAGTTAACGTTCACTGGGCTGCAGTCTGACGCCGGCGGCTCAAGCCATACGGTTACCAACGGGACCTCCTACGACCTCCGCATACAGGCATTTTCCAAAGGACCCGGCCAAAGCGACGTCCGGGCTAGCTCGTGGGTCACGGTGACCAACAAGGCGCCGGCAGCTCGGTCCACGGACGCGGATCTGACCGGGCTGACGGCCAGCAGCTCCACGAGCGCCTCGGGCACGTTTACGGCTCTGACGCTGACGCCGCGCTTCTTGGCGGCCACGACCAGCTACATGGCCACGGTGGCCAACACGATCACCCATGTGAAGCTCACGCCAACCCAGAAGGATAAAGGTGATTTCGCGCATATATTGGTGGGCATAGCAGGCGAGGCGCCGACGGCCCTGGTGTCGACGGACGGTGTGGCTAGCGGCTCGGCGAGCCCGGCCATCGCGCTCAGCGTGGGGGCCAACGTCATCCCGGTGCGGGTGGTCGCCGATGACTTGATATCGATGATGGACTACACCGTGACCATAACCAGGTTGGAGCCGGGCACCTCGCCGCCGGCACCGACGCTGGTGCCGGGCGATCAACGTCTGACGGCATCGTGGTCGACGCCCGGCAACAGCTACGAGCTGCAGTACAAGGAATCGGACGCCCCCGACCAGGAGGACCGGCTGACCGGGGCCGACCCGGCGCGGGGCTGGATAGATTACGAGCATAGACTCGCGCCGCACAGCTACGTGCTGGACATCAGGAAGAAAAGCGCGGTCATAAGGGGCCCGTATCTGCGTGACAAGCCGAAGGGCCTGAAGCGCGGCACCTCGTACGACGTGCGGCTGCGCGTGATGACCAGCGGCGTCGCCGGCCAGTGGTCGGCCGTGGCACGGGCCACGACATTGGGCACGAAGCCCGAGCCGGAGACAACGGCCGAACCGACGGGGCCGCACCCCGTCGGGCCGTCGAGGCTTGGGTCGTTCGGCGAGCAGACACTCCTGACCGCCACGCTGACGGTGGGCGGAACCGGGCGTTTCTTCGGTTGCGATAACACGTACGCTCCTGTGCCCAACTGCAGTGCTGCGCTGACGACCAACAGCTTTACGCATGAGGGAACTGCGAATACGCTCGAACGGCTCTACATTGATACTGATGACGCAAACGTGGAACTGAGTCTGGAATATGGCACAGCGATAAGACAGGCCACCGGGCATTGGCGAAGGCTGACGCTGTATGTCGACGGGAAGTCGTTTCCTCTCGCGAAGGGGAACTACCTCACTAATCTAGCAACGGAGTGGACCAATACAGGTCTCACCTGGTCCGCCGGCCAGCGGGTCCAGGTCCGCCTGACCGCCACGCCGTGGACCGGCGTGGAGTTCGAGAGCACCAGCTTCGTGCCCAGCTCCGAAACGGGACGGAACGATCTGATCGTCCCGGAGGGCGGCTCCGCGACCTTCGGGGTCAAGCTGTCCAGGGCGCCCTCGGCAAACGTGACCGTCAACCTGGTGAAATCGGTCCTGCAGGGGGCGTCCGGCGACGCGAACGCCGCCACGGTGAGCCCGGCGACGCTGACCTTCACGTCGACCAACTGGAGTCAAGCCCAGACGGTGACCGTCACCGGGGTGCAGGACAGCGACGGCGACCACGAGCACCTGATGATCCTGGCCCTGGTCTCGAGCACGGACACCGACTACGGGAGCGCGGACGGGACGGAGGGCGTCTTCGTCACCGTGAGCGACGACGGCGGCGCGGTGCAGGTGGGCGCGTGGCCCGCCGCGGGGCGCGAGGATGACAATAATTTCCTCTCTGGCCACGACATTACGTTCTGGCTCAGCCGCTCGTCGACAAGCCCGGTGTCGGTGTACTACACGTCGGAGGAAGGCACGGCGACGCTGGACGCGGACTACTCTATGGCTCCCTCGACGGTGACCTTCGCGCCGGGCGAGACGCGCAAACAGGTGCAGTTTTACGTCCTCGACGACGACGTGGAGGACAGCGGGGAAACGTTCTATGTGGTGCTGTCGAACCCGTCGGGCGCAACCATCGCGCCGGGTTACGGCCGGGCGGTGGTCGAGATCCTGAACGACGAGGCGCATCTGGACGGGCTGTCGGTCGAGGGCGCCCCGGGCGCCGGCGGGCCGTGGGCGAAGCTGGACCTCGGCGCGTTCGCGGCGGAGACGACGGCGTATGCGGTGACGGTGCCGCACGGGACGACGCATGCGCGGCTTGTGCCGGCGACGGCGGACGAGGACCTGACGCTCCGGGCGGGCAGCGGCACGGCGCTGACCCGTGTGCGGAGCGGCGGGTCCGGTCCCGCGGTCGCGCTGGCGGTCGGCGCCAACGTTCTCGTGGTGAAGACCACGGCGGGGACGGGCGTGGAGAAGACCTACGAGGTCACGGTGACGCGGCAGGCGGCGCAGCAGCAGCAGGCGCAGCAACAACAGCAGCAGCGCACGGAGCCGCTGACGGCGGCGTTCGAGAACGTTCCTTCGGAGCATGACGGCACGGCGTTCACCTTCGACCTCACGCTGAGCGAGGCGCCGGGCGCCGGCAACCTGCCGGTGGCGGCCTCCTTCAAGGTGGCGCCGGGGAAAGCCAGCGTCAGCGGGTCGGGCACGCGGTACACCGTGACTGTGACGCCGAAGAAGGCCAACGCCTGGAAGGACGTGACGATCACGCTCCTCCAGCCGGCGGACTGCGCCGTGTCCGGGGCAATCTGCACCGCCGACGGACGGGCGCTGTCGAACAGTGCGTCGGCAACCATCGGCGGCCCGGTGCGCATCCGCATCGAGGGCGCCAGGGCGAAGGAGGGCAAGGACGAATCGCTCGACTTCGCGGTGACGCTCAACCGCGCGGCGGCGCATGACGTCTCGGTGGACTACGCGACCGAGGACGGCACGGCGACGGCGGGGGCGGACTACACGGCCACCTCGGGCACGTTGACCTTTGCGGCGGGCGAGACGGCGAAGACGGTCTCGGTGCCGGTGCTCGACGACGCCATCGACGAGGGCAAGGAGACGATGCGGCTTCTGCTCTCGAACCCGCGGGGCGCGTATCTCAGGAACGTGCACAGCAAGGCGAAGGGGGTCATCCGCAACGAGGACCCGCTGCAGGCGATGTGGCTGGCGCGGTTCGGGCGCGCGGCGGCGGGCCACGTCGCCGAGGCGATTGACGGACGCCTTTCGGGCGGCGCCGCCGCGGGCGTCGTGCTGGGCGGCCACAGCCTCACGGGCAAGGCGGAGCGCGAGGCCATCGAGTCGCGCCTCGCCGAGGCCCTCCTCAAGGAGAGGGAGGTCCGGCTCGGGCGCGGCGGGGAGGCGCAAGCGCCTTCGGTGCGCGAGGTCGCGATGTCCGACCTCCTCCTCGCGAGTTCGTTTCATATGGCCTCGGCCGGCGGCGGGGACGCCGGCTCGCGCTGGTCGCTGTGGGGCCGGGGCGCGCGCTCCTCGTTCGAGGGCGCCGAGGGCGATCTCTCGCTGGAGGGCGACGTGACGACGGCGACCGTGGGCTTCGACTACGAGCGGGCGCGCTGGCTGGTGGGCGTGGCGCTCTCGCGGAGTTCGGGCGACGGCTCGTACAAGGCGGGCGGCGCGTGCGATACGGGCTGCGCGGGCGAGGTGGAGAGCGCCCTGACGGGCGTCTACCCCTACGCGCGCTACCGTGTGAGCGGGACGTTCTCGCTCTGGGGCGCTGTGGGCCACGGGCAGGGGGAGATGACGCTCACGCCCGGGGGGTCGTCCCCGGTGGAGGCCGACGTGGCGATGGGCATGGCGGCGGCCGGGGCGCGCGGGGTCGTTCTGCCCGCGCGCGAGGCGGGCGGGTTCGAGCTCGCGCTTCGCGCGGACGTCCTGGTGACGAACACGCGCTCGGACGCTGCGGCGGGCCTGGCGGAGACCGAGGCGGAGACGAGCCGCGTGCGCCTCGTGCTGGAGGGTTCGCGCTCGCTCAGGTTCGGCGATGCGGTGCTGACGCCCTCGCTGGAGATAGGGTTCCGGAACGATTCGGGCGACGCGGAGACGGGCGGCGGGGTGGAGGCCGGCGGCTCGGTCCGCTGGGCCTCGGGGGCCCTGACGACGGAGTTGCGCGCGCGGAGCCTGCTCTCCCACGGCGAGAGCGGTTATGAGGAATGGGGCGTGAGCGCCTCGGTGGCGTACGCTCCGGGCTCCGGGGGACGGGGCCTCACGCTTCGGGCGGGCTCCTCGTGGGGCGCCTCCACCGGCGGTGCGGAGCGGCTCTGGTCGCAGGCGGCGGGCCTCTCGCCGGGCGGTGCGTTCGAGCCGGGCGCCGCGGGTTTCGAGGCCGAGGCGGCCTGGGGTCTGGACGCCCCGCGGGGGCTGCTGACGCCCTATACGGGCGTGGCGGTCACAGGGTCCGGGGAGACCTGGCGCGCTGGCGCGCGGTGGAAGCCCGGGGCGGCCACAGAGGTGAGCCTCGAGGCGAGCCTCACCGAACAGGCCGGCGGCGGGAGACCCGAAGGCGGCCTCCTGCTCAAAGGCTCGAAGCGGTGGTAGGGGCGGACCGGGGGTGGCGCAGGCCGTTCCTCCCGGCCCGCTTCATCGCGGTCCCCCTCCCGGCGGGAGGGGGCGCGCATCCCGCTCTCCCGCGTGTTTTCAGAGGGTGGAGGACTTCCGGCGGTAGTAAAATCCCCTGATCCCGTTGATATCATTGAGAAGCATTCATTTCCCCCGGGTCTCGTTCGGAATCCACCTCCCGCAACAAGTAATCAAAACGAATGCGAGCGAATTACAACTCCTGCGTATCCCGGCGGGTGTTTGTCGATAAGCGTTCGCTCGTGAGGTGATAGAGCGGACCACAGGCTCTCCTGAGTCAAAGTTAACGATGTGGGCCAATGTCTCGCTAGGGTCGGTGAGAATGCTACTTATTCATCGGGATTTCTTGTATATCCTGTTACTACCGATGTGCTGAGGACACGGGTTTGGTCCAACTCCTTTCGGTCAGGATTTCATGCTTGCACTGGTTTTGGCACGACCATCAAACTGCCGCCGCTTACAAAGTCGGTGTACAAACTCGGCTATGTTCTATTTCTCGCCAGATACTGCAAATCACTTCTAAGGTGGTCGGTCGGTGTCGTGATTTCTAATCGCTCCCCCACCTTCAGTTCATTTTGGTCCGGTTGGTGAAAATTGGCAATCACGGCCCACGTCAATTTCGGTTCCGTCTTAGCTTCGAAGTGCAGGTATCTCTCTAGTGGTATGTGTGCTGTAATTCCTTCCCGGTGTCGCTTCCAAATTGTCTTGATGAGTTCTCCGAATGGCGAATCGGCCTTAACTGGATGAATAAGATGTGGCAGCACATTTCGCACTCTGGCGGCTACATAAGGAGTCAATCCGTTCGCCGCATAAGGAACCAAAACAGTACCATCAAGAAAGACTACCGTATCAGGACACAGCACATCGTTGTTTAGCGTTGTTACATTCTCAACGTAATGCCCCAAGAGTGTTGCCTTCGGAGCGGACTTGTGTGTCTTCGAGGGGTCGGGCAAGGTTATGGTGATATTAGATCTCTCTGCCAGTACGAATCCAAGGACATCACCCAAGTTGGTATTATCTCGATAAAACCCAAGTGCTGTTGCAGAACCACTATCGCTATACCGCCTGCCTACATACACGTTGCCATCCATCTTCTCAAATGATCTATAGAGCGATTTCACGGAAGCGATTTTCTTGAAAGCGTCATTAAGTTCCACTTTCCCGATAACACTCTTGACCTCACCGACGGCGAGCACAGATTCCACAGGAAAATAACTTGTCTCTGAATTCTCATTAACGGAGAATCTTGGGCACAGTTCTTTCTCGTACAAAACGACGTCTATTTGACGACTAGTGCCTCCGTGAATATCAATCACGCAGCCGGTGCCTACGCCGATTCCTCTCGGTAGTATCTGCTCTAGTCGGTTCCGAACCGCATTTTCGATTGCGCCCCCGACAAGCCCAGGTGTAGTGGCTTCACGTGCAGACTCAAAGGAACTCACCAAATCGCGCCCAACGCGTCGAACAAATTCAGCAGGATCAAACTTCGGCTTCACTTGTCCTCCGCTCCAGATCGTACTGTTGAATTACGATTCGTCCTTACTCGTGTCTGCCAACTTTGACAAGATATCGTGACACGCTCGGCGATGCCCATGTTTCCGACCGCGATCAAGTTTGTCTCCAATCCCGTGAAGAAGTTTGGGGCACCATTTCTCGACAAGTAGAACAAACCATATGTGGACGCGCCAGTTGATGCAAGCAAGTCTTTTGAAAACTTCGAGGTTGGTGATCAGGTACAGCCGTATGTCCGGCTTCTCTTTTACGTTTTTTTACTCGCCGCGAGCCCGTATGGAGATACGCGGACCGGGGCCATATCGCTTACGCGAGCTTGAGAGTTCTTCGTATGCCCGGATTTTCCCGTTCCTGTCTGATTGACCATTTTCCCTTACACGTCTTTCGATGATTGTTCGGGCATGGTGGTTACGCCGGTGTTGCCGTCAGATCGGACAATTCGCCTTTCTCGAAGGTTTTAGGAGCCCACCCCGGCAAGAAGGGCGTATACATGTGGTCCAGTTGCAAGGCGTAGCGCATCCCCTGGGGAAAGCTGTCAAGCCATTCGGGTATACCCGGCAGGGGCGATGGAGCGGGGTCGTAGTAGAGACCGCCCATTTCGGGCATTCCGGTGTCAGGCCAATGGGCCTCGTCACGCTTGAGCAACTGCACCGACCAGCGTTCTCTGCGGGTTTCCACCAGGAATATCTCGTCCGGCGTATTTGTGCACGCTGATAGCAGTGAAGGAAGAAGGTCTTCGCGGAATTCGAAGCTCGTAAGGCCCGGGTCACCGCTTTCCAAAACCAGAACGGTACGCGCGCCGTCCGCCTTGCAGGCCTGAAGCTTGGGGCATTTCCTGGACAAGGCATGCCGGAGACTGCCCACTCGCGGACCCTCCATATCGTCCGGAGGAATGAACCTGAACGAGAGTGAGCCTGGCTTTCGTTGCACGAGCCGTGCACTCGGCCATTGCAGCAGTTCGAATTCACACTCAAATCCCGGCGGGGTTCCATGGATACGATCATCGGACCGATAAGGATTGCGGATTGATAAGATTTGGCCGGAGTTCCGCTCGTGCAGGGTTTTCTCGCTCGCGTGGAGCCATTCGACGAGATCACCAAGTGCTCGTTCTCTTTTTTTGACTCGGCCTTTGGGCAGGGAAACGTCGGTTGGGAATTGCAGTTCGTAGTAGGCCAGGCTTGAGAATGGCTCCGGGATAGCTTTTCTGATGTGCTCGATGATTTGGTTCGCGACGACCACGGTCGTAATCTGATTTTCGATCGACTCTACCCGAGTGTGCTCAATCGCATATTCCCGGGAGCCGAGCTTCAGACGCAGATCGACGGGAGGAGTGTCTCCCTCCTTATCGGGATGACGGACATCCGAGCGCGTCTCGCGTGTCCATTTTTCGAGGGTCCTGAGGACTGCGTCGCACACCCTACCCTCGTTGTTCGGCACGATCATGGACGACGAATCCCTCATGTTGTCCCTGATTCACCCGCTCCCGATCACGGGCCATATATCCTATCATGCCACGCTCGTCTGCATCGACTCGCCGAGTGCGGGTATATATAGCCTATGTGGGTGTCCATGTACGTCCACTTACGGTCATCGAGACGGGAGCAAGCAAACCAAGAGCTGAACGGAGACCTTTCAAGTTCGCGTAAGCGATATGGCCCCGGTCCTCGCATCTCCATACGGGACCGCGGCCAGGATGAAGCACCGCAATCGAGAGGCCGAATACACGACTGAGCCAGACTGTATTGCGCCGAACTGTCCAAGACAAGGCTTGCATTTTGGGGCGCGTCCATTCACGGTCCTTTGATGCTGTAATAAAGTCCAACATTGCGGAATATCGTGCCCTCACCGCCCTGCGTGATACCCTGCTGCCGAAACTCGTGTCGGTAGAATTGCGGGTGAATGATGCTGAGCATTTCATTGGAAAGACCAAATCATGACCACTCGCCTCTCTCTCTTCGATGACATAAAGCGAACAGACACGAGTTCAAGACAAAAAAATGAAAGGTTTTTTTCATATCTGAACCGATCTGCGCATCACAAGGCAACCGAGATTCGCGCTCGACTCGAATCGTGGTTTCAGCGATTCCCGGTCGAGGCTCGCGATGATGTTCGGGGAAGGTTTCGCGCAAAAGATGATCGAGGTCATCGAGGATCAATTTTTGAATTATTCATCCATGAATTGCTCACTCGCTTAGATTGTAAGGTGAAGGTGCATCCCGACGTTTCCTGCACGGGCTCGCGACCGGACTTTTTGGTTCGTCACGGCGACTTTACTTTCTATGTTGAAACAAAAGCCATTGATCTCAGCTCGAGTCCTTTTGCCCGCAATCCACTGGAAGAAGACGTTGTGGCGAAAATCAATAGCCTGAGTTCTCCGCACTTCCATATCTTTACGCAAGTAGAGGGGAAGCTATCGACCGCCTTGAGCCGGAAACAAGTGGTTCAGCCGTTCATCGACCTGCTTGCGGCCCACGACCCTGACGAAGTTCAACGCCTGATTGACGTGGCAGGGCCATTTGCCGCGCCTTTTCGAACGATTCAGTCCGGATCCTGGAGCTTGAGAGGATGGCTTGAACCGATAGCTCCTGGCAAGCGAGGTGATGGCAAGTCCCGACCGCTCGTCAAAGGCCCCGCTCGCACTGAAGTAACCGACGACTCCACTCCAGTTCGGCATGCAATACTGGATAAGGCAAGTAAATACGGCCAACTTGATGCGCCGCTTGTGGTGGCGGTGAATATATGCGATCCCTTTTTTGATAAAGACGATGAATTGGAGACGTTGTTCGGCAAAGAGCAGATCGTCTATTTCGAAGGCCGCCCTGATCTCTCGCCGGAACTTGGTCGTGAGCCGGACGCAGTCTGGATCCGGGGCGGATACCAACCGCGCTACAAACGGCTTTCCGCCGTCTTGATGTTTCGGGACCTCGCTCCGTGGAACTTGCATCACGTACACAACTGTTTATACGTCAATCCGTTCGCGAGGGATACGAATCTACCGGAGGTTCTGTATCGGTTGCGGCACGCGAAAGCGCATAAGAATGAAATTCATTGGTTCGAAGGTGAAAACATTGGTCAGATCCTCAATGGATGAGGACCAAATCGAGTCCCTGTCGAATAGCCGGGCCTGAAAGCCACAATAGGTGGACCGCTTGGGCGCGGTTTCTGACAGTGCGGAGCGCCTCTGCTCGGTGCAAGTGGCGGGCCTCTCCCGAGGGGCGTTCGACCCCGGCGCGAGTCTAGAAGCGGAAGTCGGCTACGGCCTGGACGCCTACCGATGTGTGCTAACGCCCTATGGCGGCCTCTCGGTATCGTAGGGCGGCCGGACGTACCGCGCCGTCGGACGCTTCAGGCTCGGGCGACATCTTACCATGAGCATCGAGGGCAACTTGCGCGAGACAGATAACAGCGATGAACCCGTAGTCGGGGTTGCGCTGCGCGGAACCATGCGCTGGTAGGGATGGTCAGCGGAGGTCGGCAACCCTTTCCGTGTGACGCATCGTAACGCCCAGGGCGAGGAGCACGCGAACCTGCGCATCCCTAGGGTGAACGACGATACTGCGGCACTCGCATTATCGGCCAGGTGGTGCAGCGGGCGGGGTCGCCGTGCGTCGGTGCCGTGGTGGCGTGTACGGCCGCGGGAGTCCTTCCGGTGGAACCGACATCGACAAGAGATTTCGCGTGTTTTCAGGCGGTGGGGGGTTTTCAGCGGGGGTGGAGTCCTTGTAGTTTGTTGAAACTGTTATGGATAGTTTGTTTTTTGCGAGTTTCGTTGGGGATTTGTTTTCTGTAATAAGTAATCAAAACGGAAGCGGGCGAATCCAAACTTCTGCGTAGCCTGGTACGTTTCTGTCGGTAACCGTTCGCTGGTGGGGTGATAATGCAGCAAGACTCAGAGGCAGTTGTTGGTATGGCACGTGGTATCCGGTTTGGGTCGGTGGATTTTTGATGCTCATCACCCCGCGACCGAACGTATACTTCTGTCGGATCGACCTCTAAAATCCAGCTCGAAGCGGCTTAATCATGACTACGTTCCAGTGTCTGGCAACGTTCATTCAGGCACCAAGGGTTCGCTTCTCATTCGCACGTGCGGCGTAGTCGATCACAGCGACGATGAACTTATAAACGAGACACGAGGCTAGCAGTGTGGATACCCTTATACGCGCTTCGGCCTAAGTGTAGAACGAACTTCGATCGATGAGTTTTTACTCCAGCGTGGCGAAGAAGCTCTCGGCCATTCCATTGACTAAGAAAAATTTAGGGAATTATATACATCACTTGCTCAATTGAATTGGCATGTGAAACCAAAAAATGGCAAATAACGGTGTGACTTGGACTTGGTTTGAAAATGGATTAAATTGATGATGGGCATTGAATGAAGAAGCAACTTGCACACGTACTTCAATCCCCTTTTTCTATTCTAGGCGTGGGCACGAGGATAAAAGGACAACAACTAGAATGCCAATTCCCATTGATCAACTAGTTAGTGAAATCAATCCAGAACAAACAGTACTCCTTTTTGGCTCTGGTTCTTCAATCCCATCTGGTGCCCCAAGTACAATGCAAATCTGTGACCATCTTGCCCAACATTTTGATCTCGAATCGAGTGACCTGAATCTGCCCGAACTTTCAGCCATTATAGAGAGACGTCGAAATCGAGTGGACTTGATTAAGGCCGTGCGCGAACTCTTTGTTGGGATTGAGCCTACTGGTGGTTTACTCACTATTCCGCGCTTCAAATGGAAGAGTATTTATACAACAAATTATGACAATTTACTTGAGCAAGCGTTTGGGCGATTTAATGAACCATTGGCAGTATACGCATCAAATTTTGATTTCGATGCCGATAAGTTGCCTAATTCACTACGGCTTATGAAACTGCATGGCAGCATTGAAGAAGACGTTTCTGATGGAAGTAAGACACGGCTAATTATTACCGAGAATGATTATAGCTTGACCGAAGAATATCGAGAATATCTTTATGATTCATTAAAACGAGATTTGGCAGGGGCGGATTTAATTATTATCGGATATTCCTTGGCAGATCCATATATCAGAGAGATTGTAAATCGTGCATTATCTATCAGTAAACAGGCAATGAACATCCGTTCAACTTACCTTTTTATGTACACTCCCAACAAAGAAAGGGCTGAACTGCATGAAATCCGTGGACTCAAAGTGTGCTTTGCTGGGATTGATGAATTTGCGGCATCCCTCACTAAACATGGTCCTGACTTAGTCACGGCATATGAAGAATCTAGTGATCCGCTTGATGCCTCTCGTTACCTCTCTCCAATTACAATAGACGTACATCATAGTTCGCAACTTCCTCCACGCGTAAGTGAAATGTTTAACGGGTGGCCGGCTAGTTACGGCGACATAGCCTCTGGAAATACGTTCATGCGATCTTTAGTACAGATTGCAGAAAAGCAACTTATCGAAAACGAACACTTTGGAGTAATTATTTTAGGAGCAGGTGGCGTTGGAAAAACCACTACAGCGCGCCAAATCATGCACAGTTTAGCCAAGAGAAATTTCTATTTATGGGAACACAAGTCAGATCATAAACTTCTTCACAATGAATGGCTTAATGTAGCTAAGAATTTGGAGAAAGAAGGAAAAAATGGCGCTATCTTTATTGATGACAGTGATAGCCACTTACATGAAATCAACATTTTGTTTGAGTCCCTTTCGGCCGCAGATATAAAGAACTTAAGAGTGGTTGTTTCGTCAGCTCGAAATCGCTGGAACCACCGAATAAAATCAGCGGCATTATTCTCGAATTCAAAAATTTATGAGCTAGAAAAATTAAATGCGAATGAAATCACTGAACTTTTGCGGTTGGTTGAGACCAGCACTCCAGTTCGAGAACTCGTTCATACTAGCTTTCTGGATTTCTCTGCCGGAGAGCAGCGCCGCCGCCTTGAAGAACGGTGTGAGCGAGATGTGTTTGTCTGCCTTAAAAACATTTTTGCGACCGAGAAATTCGATGACATTCTTTTGCGTGAGTACGCATTACTCGCTTCAGAATATCAAGATATATACAAGATCGTGGCTGCACTCGAAAGTTCTGGAATACGAGTCCACAGGCAGTTGATAATTCGCTTATTAGGAATAAACATGACAACTATATCAGCTGTTCTCGATCATTTGGACGGAATCGTCCGCGAGTATGTGGTCAATGAGCGGGATGGTATTTACGGCTGGCGAGGGCGTCACGGTGTAATCATGGAAATAATAGCCGATTATAAATTTGCCGAAACGGAAAATTATTTTGACTTATACGAACAGGTTATTAGTGCACTTAATCCAATTTATGACATAGAAGTGAGAACACTTCGTCAACTCTGCAGCGTTAATACTGGTATCCGACGTATAGCAGATCGCCACAAGCAAAATCGCTTGCTCGCAAAAATGATCTCCGTTGCTCCAGGGGAAAGAGTACCACGTCATCGTTTGATTCAGAACCTAATTGACATGAGGCAATTTGAGGAAGCGGAAGCTGAGATTAGACTTTTTTCCAAGGATTTTGGTGAAGATGGGCCAGTGTACCGCTACCGGATAATCCTTTTTCTTGAGCGTGCGAAAAACGCGCCTGGTCTTATGGATGAAGATCGTCTAGTAATTCTTGATCGAGCACGAGAATTAGCGGTGAGCGGTGTGAATAGGTATCCAGGAAACAAGCATATGTTATCTACTTACTGTGACATTGGAATTGAAATATTCAAACGAAAGAAAGATTTGGATACATTTAACGATGCGATACAAAAAATGAAAACAGCCGAAGAAAATGTAGGAGATCCCGATATCAGTCGACAAATCGCCTACTACGAACGTCGCATCGAAACTAGTATAGCTATGGCACCAAAAGATTGATGGTGAGTTACGGTCAAATCTTGTGTATGGCCGTCCTGAAGCCAGCGGTCCTCCTGCCCGTTCTTTTTCGTTCACCCCATTGATGAACCTCACGTCGGTCAGATGACGAAAGCCGCGTAGCCGGCACCATCGCTTCTCGGCGCTTATGGCGAGTTTGTGAACCATGCTCAGCGCCGTCTTCTCGCTCAGACAATTCTTGGTCTTCGCCGTTCGCAAACGTATCGTGGCGAAGGTCAACTCGATGGGGTTCGGCGTCCGGAGGCTTTGCCAGTGCGCCGCCGGGAAGTCGTAGAAGACGAGCAGTTCCTCCTGGTACCTCGCCAGGGATTCGGCGGCTTTCGGGTACTTCGCCTCCCAAATGGCGAGGAAGCGTGTGAGCGCCTTGTGTGCATTCATCCGGGTGTTGGCCCCGCCATATCTCGTGCAGCATCGTCTTCGCTTCGTCCTGAATGCGTTTGGGAAACTTCTCGAGCACGTTCGCTGTCTTGTGTACCCAGCAGCGCTGCGCCCGCGTCTCGGGATACATCTCGGCCAGTGCCGACCAGAACCCCAGCCCTCTGTCGCCCACCGCCAGCTTCGCCGCCTTCACGCCCCGGTCCCGCAAACTCAACAACACCGCCTTCCAACTCTCCTTCGATTCACGGAACCCTGCCTCCAGGGCCAGGAAGTGCTTGTGGCCACGCGCGTGGCAGCCCACAACCACCAGTAGACAACGTTGCTCCCCGCTGCGCACGTTCACGTAGATGCAGTCCGCCCACAGATACACGAACTCCTCCCCGCACCAGTCCCGCTCGCGCCACTGCGTGTAGTCGCGCTCCCAGCCGCCCTTGAGCCGCGCAATCGTAACCGCAGACAAACCCTTCACCGACTCACCGAGCAGCGCCGTGAGCGCCTCACCGAAGTCGATCGTCGATATCCCCTTCAGGTACAGCCACGGTAAAACCGCCTCCACCCGCCTCGTATTCTTCAAATACGGCGGCAACAACTCCGAGCGGAAACACCGGCCCGCCCCGCTCCTGTCCCGCGTCCGGGGAACACGAAACCGCACTGGACCGACACCCGCCAAAACCTCCTGCGACGGCCTCGCGTGTCTTGCTTGGTAGAATGCTCTTCCTGAAAGGCCTCCAACTCCGCTTTCACAGCTTGGCGGATGATTCGCTGCGCGCCCTCGCGCACCAGTTCGCTCAACTCGTTTCGAAAGGCTGGATTCGTAAAGGGAAGCGTCGTATCTTTGTGTATGGTGGAGCATTTCCTATGTGCTGAATGTACGGGCTTCTGACAACACTGGTTCAGCAGGAATGTGCCGCCTTCTTCAATTCAGGCCATAAACTAGATCTGAGAGTAACTCGCTTCGGTCGGGGGTTTTCTTTTTCCCATAAAGAAAGGACGAAAATGAGTTGGGTCAAGTGGGCAATTATTATTGCAAAAGCACTTCGTAGGTTAAAACTAGTAGCGGACCTTAAGGAAATTTACGATGAAGTTCTCAAAATATGTAAGGAAGAAAGGATAAACATTCCCAAAGAATTTAAAGCAACTGTGAGAGGCACTATTTCCAGGTATTGCAAATCATCTAGTAAATTCGAAGGAGAAGAGCGATTCATCAAGGAAGGTCCTGGGAGATATCGTTTAAAAGAATGAATGCCGTCCCTTAGGTGCGTTCATTCGTGCTATATGCCCGTTTACAGGCAATGGGGATTTTCCAACAGCCGAAAAATCCTTGTAATTTGTTGAAACTGTTGCAGGTATTTGTTTTTCTAAGCTTCGTTGGGGATTTACCTATCTGCAATACGTAATCAAATCGGAAGCGGATGAATTCAAACTCTCGCGTAGCCCGGAGTTGCCCTGTCAGTGCATGTGTTCGGGTGTTCTCAGATCGCGAGTTGTGCGTGGGACCCGAGCCGAACTAGTTCCAGAACGTCGGAATCCCGTTTTCGGTAGATCAACACGAGGTCGGGTCGCAGATGGCAGTCCCGGCAGTCTTTGAACTGACCTTTCATCTGATGGTCGACGTAGCGATCTGGTAGCGGCGCATCCGCCGCCAGCAGTTCGAGTGCTTCGAGAAGGGTCTCGTCAAGATGACTGCCGTGCACGCCACGCTTGGCACGTTTGAAATCTCTCTTGAACTGAGCGGTTCGTTTGACCGTACGGACTTTCTGGTTCCTGGCCACAGCCGACCGGATTCTTCAATCGTCGCTATTGAGATCGGCGAGCGCATCCGCCGGACTGCCGAGTTCCACGACGTCGCCCCGACGCGCCGCCTCGATGGCCTCGACGGTGGTGCGGTTAGGGACCAGCGCCCTGCTGTCCAGCTGGGGGCCCGCTTCGGTCTCCCCTCCGATGAGCGCGCGGGGATCAACGAAAAGGTCCCCGGCGGGATGTGGACGCTCGACACGTAGGACAAATCCCTTCTTCTGAAGCGAGACCAACCGGTTGCTCGCAGCCGTTTTCTCGATACCGATCTGCTTGGCAAGGTCCAATGCGTTTACGGTCCCACCGGCTTCGAAGACTAGACTGAGAGTTTCGTGCTCCTTGGCAGTCAAAACACCAACAGGTTCCGCATACTTGAGGTCTGAGTAAGTGGAGCATAGGAACACCGCAATGTTTTGGGATGCGGCAATATCGCCGATCACGCTTCGCGTGTCCTCGTCCTGGCTGCAAATGAACAAAGAGCAGCTACCGTATCGGCCTGCTTTTACATCTTCGGCAAGGGTCACGACGACATTTCGCAGGACCGCCGGGGTCGGGCGAACGGCGTCCATGTGAATGACGCCGAGCATCGGGGGATGCTTACGCTCCGGGGGCATGAACCGGTGGACGACATGGTCGGCGTAAGGGTCGTCCCAGACGGCCGGTCCCGTGCCGGCGGGTACGAATTTGACGTCAAAATTGACTGCGTCGGACATTTGCCGTTTTCCTCCTACGGAATAGTGAGGTGATTCTGAATCGTAGGACAGGATGGCGGCAAAAACAAGGTATATTTCGGATAGCAAGTCATGCCGCCATGGTTCTGTTTAACACATCGTCATGTTCCGGTGGAAGCGGGAGAGAGGGGGTGGAGCGAAAAGGTTTCTTGCGGGTATCTGCCGGCAGCCCACGGTCGTAGGCCTCGGCAGGGGCGGAACGCCCCAAGGCCGAGTGATGGCGCTGGTAGTTGTAAAACGCCACCCACCGGGAAATCACCTCCTTGGGTTGGAAGCCGTCCGAGAGCTCATGCAGGTAGACGGCCTCGTACTTGAGGGAGTGCCACAGACGCTCGATGAAGATGTTGTCCATTCACCGGCCCGTGCGGTCCATGGAGATGGCAACATCGGAGTCCTTGAGCACGGAGATGAACTTTAGGCTAATGAATTGACTGCCTTGGTCAGTGTTAAATTTCTCGAGGGGGTCGTAGCGCTCCAAGGCATCTGTGAGGGTATCGGTGCTGAAGCGGGCATCGAGGGTGTTGGAGAGTCTGAAGGAGAGCACTCGGCGGATGGTCCAGTCCATCACCGCCACCAGGTACGGGAAGCCCTTCTGGACGGGAATGTAGGTGTAGGGGTCGAACCGGAGCGCTCTGTCGTCTTTCCAGCAGGGTTACGGTGAAGAGCGCGCAGGTGGCCGACTGTGAGCGGGAACCGCCACGCCGTGCCCAAGAAATCGCGGACGCGGAAACGGGGCGCATCGTTCTTATCAGCAGCGGTTTTGTTTTCATTACAGAGCCTGTGATCGGTCACGGCACCGACGCTTCTAGCGTTGCTGCATCTGGTTCAGTCGAGGTCCCCTGTGCATGCGCCCTAACGGACCGTTCTGGCGAACGCAGGGCGTTTGTTGCAGCGGGGTCTGTCCGTGCAGTGTCGTCGTGGGATCCGGGACGGTTGTGGGGTCGCGACCACGAAATCTGACGGCCATTGCGCCTCCCTCTTGAAATCGAGGCGGCAAGTGTGCATAATACCCACAGTACGACGTGTGCAACGTGTACGACGTGTGCAACTTGAGCACCTTGAACATCATCTAGGAGGAAATCGTGATGAGCGACAATTACGTTGATCTGAAATTCATCGTCAATGGACAGCCGGTTCCTGTGGCGGCCCACTTAGGGTGGGAGTTCCGGGAAGCCGCTGCGAAAGCACTGGAGGAGTCGGGCAATTCGGGCCAACCGATAGAAAATTGGGAACTTCGGGACGGTTCTGGAACCATCATAGACATGGGGACAAAGATATCGCAATCCGGCATTAAGGAAGGGGCGACGTTATTTCTGAACCTGAAAGCCGGCGTGGGCGGCAGCTGTGTGGGATAAGGCGCAGTTCGTAGACCCAGCTGTCTCTCGCCGGAAATTCGACCGAGAGATAGCCGAATTCCGGTCGCAGGCCGAAGAGTATGGACGCCGCGGATGGTTTCTCGTCCGAGCTGACTTCCCGTGTGCGCTGGTGATTCTCGCAACTGCGAAGACGCAACCAATCGCGATCGTGTGCGGGGTATGGTTCGACTACACGAACTATGACGCAGCACCGCCCTCGGTACGGCTCGTGCATCCGTTGACCTGTGTGCCGTACAGAAGTGACGAGTTACCCACGCCGTTGCTGCGGTCACTTCCAGGGAGCGAAGCGCCGGCAATGATCCAGGGAAACGTGCAATTGCACGTGCAGCCGCAGCAACCACTCATGCAAGCGTACGGGCCGGAAGACATCCCGTTTCTTTGTGTTGCAGGCGTCCGGGAGTATCACGAGCACCCGGCGCATAGCGGAGACCACTGGGAACTGTATCGACCCTCTGGTGGTGGGCGACTAATACGGCTATTGGAAATCGTTTCCAAGTACGGCTTGGAACCAATCGTAGGATTCAATGTGCAAATGATCCCGCAGGTGGGGTTCCACTTCGGCGTGGCACCAGAATGAAGACCTTCAGTTCAATCTGCGAGTTCATTGTTCCGGAACACATCTGTGATGAGACAGACCGAGTACTACGCGAAGCAGGACTTGGCCGGAATGAGCATTTCGTGCTGTGGAGCGGCGTTATCGATAAGGAGCGCTTTCTTGTCAGGACGTTTCATAATCCCCGTCAAACCGCTTACCAATTCGCGAGTGGACTTTGTGTTTGTGTGGAGGGGGATGAGCTCGATCGACTAAATCGGTGGTTGTACGAGAATGGCGAATGGCTTGCGGTACAAGTGCACTCCCACCCGACCGAAGCTTTTCACTCGGATACGGATGACGCGTTTCCAATGGTGACCACGCTTGGCGGCTTGTCCTTGGTGGTTCCGGACTTCTGCCGGTACGGCGTGAGAGGACCTGATACCGCGCTATATCGTTTGTCCCGTGATGGATGGGAGGAGCTATCACCAACTGATTCTCGGCACATCCTGCAAATGGAGGGGTGATCCGTGGCAACACCTGACTACTTTCGACGCAACGCCGTTGCTATTGCACAAGCTATCTCCGGTTTGGACGAAAAGCGTCTAGAGGCGATGTTGGGAGACGTATGCGTCGGGGTGACCCTAGGGTCAAGCGCTAGCGGAAGTGAGGGTCGTGCAGCCGTAGACCTCCTAGTACGGCTGTTCGCTCGTCTGTATCCGGCAATAGCGGTTCGTGATGAGTCGAATGGCGGCGCTGGCCGCGAAGCTGCCGAGTTGGCGAGGCGAGTGAATCCAAGGGTCGACTTGTCGCAGACGCCGACGGTAGAGGTGGTCGTTGGTTCGGTGAGCGGAATACGGAAGGCGCCCCGAACTCTTTTCGTGGGTTGTAGCGGGTGGACTGCAAAACTGTCGAGTAGTAACCCGCAGATGTGCGGGGAAAGCAATAACCCGTTTGGTGCAGGACTAGCGGCGTGTCTAGCTGCTGCGGATGTGTTCAGGCACCTGTACTTGCAGGGAGTTGAACTCGAACATGATCTGGAGTTAGCAATTCCGGTTGAATGTGGCTCGGCTGCGGACGACCCCAACGTCAAGGGCGACGTTGGCCGCCTTGTTCTCGCCGGCGCGGGTGCCGTCGGCAACGCGACAGCTTGGGCCCTGTCTCGCGCTCAGGTTAGTGGAGCAATCGAGATTGTGGATAACGAATCGATCGACCTAGGCAATCTTCAACGCTACGTATTGGCCGAACGAGACGCAGAGAACAAGCCTAAGGCAGAGTTCTTGGCCGCAAAGTTCGCCGGCCCACTGAAAGCTGAAGCATACGGATGCAGCTTGGCAGAATTCCTCGAGAGGGAAAGTTGCAGGACTGATGTCCTCCTTTTGGCATTGGACTCGGCGAATGATCGTCGCGCAGCGCAGGCATCGTTGCCCCGTCGCATCGCCAACGCATGGACTCAGCCAGGTGACTTGGGTGTATCCGTCCACAACTTCACGAACGGTGCGTGCGTGAACTGCCTGTACCAGCCGAATGGTCAGCAAAGAAGCGAGGATGTAATCATTGCCGAGTCGTTTGGCGTTTCGGACCAGTTGATGGAGGTACGGAACATGCTTCACAAGAAAGAGGGTGCAACAAGGAGTTTGCTGGAGGCGATAGCGGTAGCGCGCGGCGTTGCGCTCGAGAAACTCTTGCCCTTCGAGGGCCGGTCGTTGCGTGATCTGTATTCGGAGGGCTTTTGCGGTGGTGCCGTAATTGCGCTGGATGAAATCGGTGTTCCCGCCGATGATGTTCATGTCCCACTAGCCCACCAGTCCGCCTTGGCCGGCGTCCTGCTCGCTGCCGCTGCGGTGAGGCTGGGTCAGAGTGAACCGGAACACAGCACAATCGCGCAACTCGACGTACTCAAGCCGCAGGAACGGTTTCAAGTGTATCCAGTCGCTAAAGACTCTAAAGGTAATTGTATCTGTCAGGACAAAGACTATGTCGAGGCTTTTCGAGAGAAATATGGCGTGGTGTCTTAGCCTAACTGGGGAACGAGCCAGCGAGAATCATGCGAAAGCAAGGAGGAAGGCTATGGCAGTGGCATTCGGGGAGGAGTTGCTCGCCTTCTACTACTTCCCGGCAGCGCACTGGCGGAGTCTGCGGACGACGAACCCTATCGAGTCAACCTTCGCCATCATCCAGTTGCGAACGGCGAAGACCAGGAACTGCCTGAGCGAGAAGACGGCGCTGAGTCTCGTGCATCAGTTCGCCATGAGCGCTGAGAATCGATGGCACCGGCTACGCAGCTTCCGTCATCTGGCCGACGTGAGGTTCATCGATGGGATAGACGAAAAAAACACGGCAGGAGGGCCGCTGGATTCAGGATGGCCAGACACCAACGAGCCTAAGGTGTTGAACGCCATGGCACAAGTGAGTTGGGGTATCTGCGCCTCGCGAAATGATCGGACCAGGACCGTTCGTTTTCCGATATCGCGCTCTTCAGATTGTGTTCTTCTTGTTCGATGAATTTTTTCTTGACCGTTTCCAAAAGTTCATTCTGCGTTGCGTGAGACTCACATATGCTCCTCCTCCAAATCCAGGCGCGCCGATCACCGCAAGCCTTGAACAGGCGCCAGCATGCATGGGCAGTCTCGACCGTGTCCGCTTCGGTAAATTTCTGTAACCAATGAGCGGCAAAGGCTTCACGTTGAGCTAGCATCCAAGAGGTCTCGTGAATGTAGTCGTATATGCTCGCGGCTTCACCCTCGGGCCAATGTTTGGCTCCGGCGATATCAGGCCGGGTCAACAACGGTTGCAGGAAGGTTGCTCTTTGCCGATGTACCGGACAGGAAGACTCCGCGTCACGACTCACCATTCGCCGCAGCCAATCATTTCGACCCGACAAACGAGCCGCTATGACTAAATTTATCAGTTCTTCGTCGCTTCGAGCTTCGTTGATGCCGTAAATTTCTTCCAGCGCGGTGTCCACTTCTTCGTGAGATGCTGCGGTAAACAGGGCATATACCAATCTATCGATATTGGCGTGACCAATGAATTTGGTCACCAGGTACTTCCTCAAGGTACGCCACAGGGATATGCCGCGTGGTGGGTCTTTCTTCAAAAGCGCCTCGCACAGAGCTACAAAAAATCCTTCCGCCAATCGAACGCGCCTTATGAAGTCCGGCGACGAAGATTCGAGACCTGCCAGCCACGTTTCGACAGCGTCTGGACAGTGTTTCAATACGGGTTCGAAATTATCTGCCGTGAAATGCACGAGATAGAGTTGAGCGCCCGACTGTCTCGCTTCCTTGACCTTAATCAAATAAGCATCGACGATCTCGCGCCTTCTTTTTTCATGTTTCTCGGGGGAATTGAATCTTTCAACGAAACGCACGAAATTCTCCTGATTTTCTCCTTCCTCGTATACATCCCCAATGGTGCATTGGTAGGTTCTCAATTGCACCTTTTCCTGCTCGTGAGAAATAGCGACGCCGGCTTCCGGCGGATCTATGGAATCGCCGAAGAGAACTCCAGTCAACAATTCGACCGCAAGTTCCACATCTTCGCGCGACCGTTTTTCCTGCGACAATGTCTCGAGCAACTGGGCTGGAGCGACCCGTTGTGCATATTCCGTAAACGGGGTGCCCCGGTTCGATTCAGCAATCGCAACGGAGCCCATAAGATTTTCCATGATGTGTCTTTCGTACGACCAACTCCAGGCGTCATTATCGAGCATGGCACCCAGGCGCGCTGGTTCGTTCGACGCCAAAAGCTCCCAAGCCGCCCCTGATGAGGGGTCGGTGGCACCGGGTTTCAAAAGGTCGGAGAAGGTATTAAAAGCGCGAGCGCTCAAGGTCAGGTCATGGGCACCGAGGATACTGGCAAGCCGTCTTAGCTGTTCTTCATCATCGCCGTACTCGTCTAGGAGGAGATCTATCTCATGTTCAGTAGGCGGATCACAGGCACCGGCTAAATACCAGTCGATATGAGCGAGTTCCGCTTTCATTATCTTTCGGATCTGCTCTAAGGGCGGTTTGCATTGGATTTCCGAGATCAGGAAGCTGGTCTGCGTTGTATACTCGGCGTTGTCTCGTCTTCTATCTCCCCGCTCCCGTAAAGTCTGAATGGCTGTGCTTTCTCCCTTTCCTGCGAGAAGCATGGCGTCAGGCGCTACGAGAGACGAACCGAACTGTTGATCTATGGGCCGGTCGGCAAAACCAAGCAGGCGCTTGCGTTCGAGGTCCGCAAGTTTTTCAGGCGCACAACGTGCAAATGCGAGAGAGAGTAGTTCCCATTCATGATCGTGGCGCGTATGACCACGTCCGGTGGCTGTCTGTGAGAAATCAAAACTTTCTCCAGTTGAGATCAATTCATCAACGAATCCCGGCGGAACTTCAAAGCTTGGATCAAGCAAAGCGTCCTTGGCCCGCCCGATCCTGTGAATGATAGAGAGCTCGGTGTCGCAGAGCGCAAGAGTAGTGTGCCGCCGTTCAAGACGGAAGAAAGAACGAGAAGGATTAGTCAGATAGTCCGTCTCGTAACGCTGCAAGTGCTCGATCTTCGGGTCAATCTTCCGCGCCGCCTTGTCATCATTTTCATAGCCGGTCCACTGAAGCAGAAGCGATGCAATCCGCTTGTTGAGATCGCTATGAACTTCAGGTTCGGGTGTACGTTCATGCACGATTTCCGATGCGCGCCTCAATCCTTCCGCCGTTTCCACCGGATCGACCGTATTGAGAGTGTTAAGCCAGGATTGGGATTCGTGTCCTGTTCCGCCGCCGACAATCGCATGATGAATTGCGCCTGTTTCGAAGAATTGAATGGCTCCTGCTAGAGGACGTCCCTGGAGAAGCTGCGATGCCGCAATAATAAGGTCATTACCTCTATAGTCCACGATCTCGAAAACCCGCCCTGTGACGGTTACTTGGCCTGGTTCGGTTACGCCTATGCGTTCCTTGAGGCGTTTGCATCGATAGGCGTAGAACGAGTTTTCCCCGAGATCGGTACCGTGCTTCTCGAGAGAAATGAACCTGTGCCACTGTTCCCCACGCTCGGCGATCTCCCGGGCAACGAGCCCGTTGCTTTTTTCTACTCTGGCGAGCGCATTGATTCCAATATGTCTCGGCGTGGTGAGCGCATGTCCATACGATGCTTCAATTACATCCAGTAAGGGCGTGACAAGTTCCGGAGCGAAGACTTCCAATTCCTTTATATGTTCGTCGGGCAGGTTCTGTGTCTGGATCCAGAAAGTGCATAGCGTACTCAGCCATTTCGGTTGTTGGGGAGTACTTCGCAGAAGTGTAATGTTTACGGCAGCGCGAAGGGTTTCAGCTCGGGCGTCATAGCCCGCAATGGGGTCGAGAAATTTTTCAAGAACAGTTGTGACGTCTTCGTCAGACTCGGTCTGCTCCATGCGCTTCACCAAAGCAAGACCTAAAGCGTGGTGTACAAAATCCTCTTGGAAATGGAGTTCACCTTCTCCGCTGAGTTCCGTGAAGATGCCGTCGATCACGCTAGAGACACGTTGATATATGCGATCCGGCGTCAGGGTCGCATCTTCGCTCAAATCCGTGACGCGTTGAACCGTGGAGACCCGATTGGCGTCCTGATGCTCTTTGGCAAGTTCTATGATAAACCGCCGCCAGTCATCCTCACTGAATGCGCCATCGGTCGATGCACCATAAGCCCAGAGAAGACGATTTACAGTCACTGCGGAAATATCGCCAAGGGAGTCTTTTAGTTGAATTACCAAGTCGAATAATCGCGGCACTGCCGCATGTTCGATCAGTTCATCGGACAGTTCCTCGCGGGACAGGCCAGCTAGTTCCAATTTCTGGTCAAAAGTGCCGTCGGGTGCCAGATGGTATTTGCCAATATCGATACGAACCGGATTTGCAACCAGAGCGCGTAATTTGTTCAAACGCTCTTCGTAGAAACTAGTGCGCGAGGAAATTAAAGTAAGAGTTCGTTTGTAAAAAGGCTCATCTTCGAGTTGGCGGAAAATTCCAAGCCAGTCAAAAGATGAAAGCTGGTTAAGGCCGTCGAAGAACAGGAAGAAAGCGGGCCCCTCTTCCGGAGGACGCGCCAAAAGCCGACGAACACGTTGCTCCCAGAACGGTTCGTTGCGCACTCCTGATATATCGTGCAGATAGCGTGCGATAAACCTGATTAGATCGGTGCGACTGGCAATCCCGTTTCCGAGCGCGGATGAGGGAACGAGTACAATTATCGGTAGCTGATTAAGTCTCGACTGAAGCCAATCGATAGCAACCCAGGTCTTGCCCATGCCGTCAAGACCGACCAATGCACCCACTTCGCCGCCAGTGGCGGCTTTAGACCAAGCATCCAGACGATCTATCAGTCCGGATCGGCGAACGTGGTGCGCTTCTTTCGTGCCACCGGCTACGTTTTGCCCGAATCTTGCGTTGGCTTTTTGACGTGATTCCCAAATCTCCCGTACTTGAGCATGACTTGCGTCACGAACTGCCTGGTAACCTAATAACCAGCCATTGAGTTCAGATTCGATGGCATTTAGCGTCCTTTTGTATCCCTGCATCGCAGCGATATCTGTCAGAAGATGATCATACCCTTCACCAATCTCGGCCCTGAAACACTCCGGACAACTGGCAGCGAGTGCAGCAAGTTTCGGCAACGGTTGTTGTAGCCAATCAATAATGACCGTAGCCACCCCGTTTTTCAGTCCCGCCCGTGTCATCGCCTGTTCGGTTTGTTCGCGAACCTCCCTTGTGGTCACCAGAATCCAGGCTTCAAGATCTGGCTTTCTGTCTATTGCTTGTTCGATCTCCCCGAGAATGCCGCGCTCGTCAATCCTTGTTTTGTCACTGTAGCGACGCGTTTCGAAGACGAGTTCACGGCCATCGATGCCTGAAGTGCCACCATCTCCACCCCTCTGGTCGCCGGAGCGGGCAACCCGAACGGGTACACCGAGCAAAGAGCCGAGAGCATGGGCGGCCAAACGTTCAAGACAAGCGGAGTCTGCTTCAAGAAAAATTGATTGAAGCTCACGGATTGAGTCGTGCAAATCGGTTGCCTTTCAATTGTTTTGCCATGTTCTGTTTGCCACGAAGGAAGATGTAAAAATAGTCAAGTGCGGGATTGAGTTAGCGCGTAGCCCCCTATTAGTTCCAGATTACAGAAAGGTTAGGTTTTGACACGACCAACACCACGGACATTCCACTCTATGTTCACACCTAGTCGTCCAAAGAATCAAGCTATGGGGTGTCTGATTTCGAAAGATTCACTGGCAATTCCGGCGCGACTTCGGATATGGTTCGGCTGATTTGCTCGATCTCCTCCTCTCGTCCGTCCTTCTCCATGTCACGTATTATTGCTTGTGCGACGAACATCGCAGAGCGCAATAGGTGGATTTCCGCTTTGGTTCGGGGCCATTCGCGGCGCTCCAGGGCTTCCATCACGAACTCTACCACCAGTCGGTTGGGCGACATTTCGCGCTTTTCGGCCTCATTTTCAATTCGTTTCCACTGTTCGGGCGTGACCCTGATGTTCTTCTGTATCGTCTGAACCATACGTTTCGCCGCTCCTTTCGAGAAAATCTTCATTCGTTCCGGTCGCAAAACGACCACAAGAATTCTCATTTCTTGCACCAAACGCATCCACCTCGGGCCCAAAAATCATGCCCGCGACGCCGTTTCACGAACTACCATATTGGTAGCCATCATAACGCAGCGCACGTCCGTGTACTACCAATTTGGTATCTCACAGGAAATCCCCGTATTACATCGTATTACAATGAGCATACGCCATTTTTAAGTGCAGGGATTTCAAAGAGATAGAATGATACCAGAATGGTATTGCTTTTTTCGGCATGACAGAAACCTACAGGAATGCGAATTGTCACGGCACATCGCAGGCAGCCGCACCTACGCGACACCCGCATCAGCGATGCGTCCGGTGTACAACCCGAAGCGCCTAAGGGCGGCTAGCGGCGGATTCCTGGGAACGAACGACAGGGGAATTTTCGCCGGAGAGAATGGCGAGCGGGAGCCGCCGCGGCGATTGAGCGGACAGAGCGAGGGGCAAAAGGGTGTGGGGGTGCTGAATCTTGTGCCTGGATTCACAAGCGGCGGACGCACGGGGCGCTGTATTTTGCGCTTTTAATCACAAGCAGACGAACGACACGGGAAGCGACGGGCCGCGCCGCCGGGGTGGCGACGCGACCCGAGGAGTGTTCGCATCAGGCGGCCACGCGTTGCACGGGGATGCCGAGGCTTCGAGCCTTGTCGACGAGGTTGTCGGTGATGCCCGAACCCGGGAACGCGATCACGCCCTTGGGGAGGAGGGAGAGCAGCTCGTCGTTGCGCCGGAAGGGAGCCGCCCTGCCGTGGGCGTCCCAGTCGGGCTTGCAGACGATCTGGTGGACGCCGTTGCGCTCGGCCCATCCCGCCGCGACCTTCTCCGCGCCGGGGCCGCCGCCGTGGACGAGGACGACGTCGGCGTACTTGGCTTTCAGCTTGTCGAGCTGGCCGATGATTTTTCCGGCGTCGGTGGCTTCCTTGCCTCCCGCGACGGCGACGAGTGTTCCCTGGGGGAGGTGGGCCGTGCTCTCGCGGTCCTTTTTCGCGCGCTGGAAGTCACGCGCCTCGATCACCGCCGATGTGAGCTTGCCGGTCTGCGAGACGTGCGATCCTCGCCGTGGCCGCCATACCTCGCCGGTCTCGACGCGGTAGGCCTCGGCGGCCGTGTCGCGCAGTCCTTCGAACGCGTCGCGGCGGGCGGTGAGGTTCTCGGCCCGGTCGGTGGCGAGTTCGAGTTCGCGGGAGCGGATCTCGGAGCCGTCCTGTTCGCGCTGCAGTTCACGGATGCCGGGGATGAGCTTGTCGGCGGCGCGGTCGAGGCGCTGTGTCTGGGCGTCCAAGGTGTTGACGAAGCCCCACAGGAGACTCGCCCGCTCGTCGGCCAGTTGCGTGCCGTCGGGCGCGGCCTCGGCGAGCAGGTGGAATGCCTTGAGGACGGCGGCGGTGGACTCCGCTTCGCCCCACACGGGGCGGTTGTCGAACTCGTCAGGGCCGGGGGTCGCGCCGAAGAGCGCGGCCTGTTCGCAGACCATGGCGGTGAAGGATTCGTTCTGCGCTTCGATGTTGTCAACCTCGTGCATGATGCTCTCCTTGTGGTCGTGTGTCGCGGTGGCAGTCATCGTTCACTCCTTTCAGTGGTTGGGTTGTCCTCAAGCGAGGGGATGGTTGAATTCGGGAAGAGCGTAGCCACGCTCGTTGCGCCCCACTTCTTTCGGCATCTCGTCGAGATACCTGGCGGCCCACTCGGCGGCGCGTGCGAGTACGTCGCCGTGGCACGGAAGGGGATGGCAGTGGCAGCCGAGCTCGCAGCCTTGCAGGTCGGCGAGTTCGTAGAGGTCCTGCTCTTCGCGCTGGATTCTTTCCCAGAGCCATCGCCGGTATTTTTCGATCACCTCGTCGCGCTCGCCGTCCTGGCCGATGCGGAAGGGGTTTCCCCACTTGGTCATGCGGTCGATCCTGACCAGCAAGCCGCCGCCGAACTGGGGAGCAACGTAGTCGTTCAGATTCACCACGGTGGTTTCCATGCCTTTCTCCTTTCCAGAGAGTTAACGGATGCGCTTCTTAGCGCCCCATTTTCAGCACGTGGTAGGCGTGGGCGTCAGGGGCGGTTTCCAGTCTTTTTTCACCCGGAGGGCGCGCAGCGGAAAAAATCCACGCTTCACCGATTTTTTCTGAAAAAAGATGCTTTTGCGTTTTTTGGCAAAAGCACCCTTGACCCCGCGCCGTGCGTGCTAAAATGGGAGCGCTAAGAGAGAGAGGGTAGTACCGCCACCGGGACACAAGAGCCTTTGGTGTTTCACGATGAAGGCGAAGCTCATCGGGAAACAGTCTCTCATGCTGCGGAAAGGGTCATTTCGGGCCGTCTTTTCCGGCCCGAAATTCCCGCAGCGGGGGGTGGACTGAGCCACTGTCTGGAATTATGGGATGATTGGCAGGAGCATGCCGATCTTCCGGGAACACGGTTTATCGTTCACGGAACCGGAGATTTACCGGGTGCTCCCGGTAGATGAGAGAGCAGGCAGGGCGGACTTCCTCTGGATAAGGAGCAGAAAAAAAGGGGCCGACGCCGAAGCGCCGACCCCTGGTGAGCCTAGAACGGGATGTCGTCCCCGGCTACGCCAGCCGCCACCGCCGTCGTCTCGGGGTGCGCGCCGTTGCCGTTGCCATTGCCGTTCCCGTTCACCTTGTCGAGGAACTGCACGCGTCCCCCCGGGGCGATGAGTATCTCGGTCGAGAACCGGTCCGAGTCTTCCCCGTCCTTCTTCCAGCGCCTGGTCTGGAGCTTGCCAGCGACGTAGATCAGGCGGCCCTTCTTCGCGTGCTTCTCGAACATGTCCACCAGGCCGGGCTGGAAGGTCACGACCCGGTGCCACTCGGTCTTGTCCACCCGCTCGCCGCTCTGCTTGTCGACGTAGCCCTCGTCTGTGGCGATCGAGAGGTTGGCGACGCGCCCCCCGCTCGTGAGATGGTTGACGGTGACGTCGGCGCCGAGACGCCCGATCAGTTCCGCTCTGTTGAGTCCGAATGCCATTGTAATACTCCTTCACAGTGTGGTGTGGATGATGAAGTGGAAGGGCCGGGGAGCCTCTCTCCCCGATCCCCCGATCTGCCCTATTCCCTCCTGAACTCCTCCTCGCCCCCCGCCTCGTCGCGAATCTTGCGGATCGTGTAGGCGTCGAGTCCGAGTTCTGCGAGCAGTTCGTCCGTGGTGGGAACATCGACGTCGAAGTCGTTCTCGTACATGGCCAAGCCTCCTATCGGGTTGTCCCCGGCGGCGGGAGCTGGAGACCGTCTCCCTCTCCCCTGCCGGGCCTTTGCCCGGCTCCCCGCTTCGCTCCACCTCTCCCCCGGGAAGGTTCACGTCCGGTGAGGACCGCCCACGGAGCGTGAGCGGCCTCCGTCCCGACCGGGTAGTCCCGGAGGCGGAACGGGAGCGGGAACCAGGCGAGCGCGCCCCTGGTCCGGGATTCGGATGGACGAGGATGGGCGAACGGAGACGTATCGAGTGGGGCGGGGTTCGGGGCGGCGACGTTCCTGTCACCGCCGTTGAGCTTTATCGTCGATGGTCCCGCGCCGCAGACCGGGGTGTCGGCGTTGATGCTGCCGGGGCAGGGTTGCCGGGTTAGCTCCGCGCCGCCTGGGGGGTCGGGATTGTGGTCGGCTCCTTCGTCACCGATGGCGGGACTGCTCTGCCGGGTCGCGTCCGCCCCGTGTGGTCGTATCCGGACTCGCGGCCAGGCCCCCGCCCGCCGTCCTGCGCGGCGCGCCCGGGTCCGGTTGGCGGCGCAGCGGGGTGGCAATCTCTCCGCCCTCGACGGGAAGGAACCCGGAGGGTTTCGGGAGGCGATACGTATCCGACGGGCGGCGGCGAGGCTGGGCGGCGACCCCCCGGCGGCAGGCCGGCTGCGCAGCAGGGCAGCGTCAAACCCTCCCCCCGGCCGGGTCTGCCCCCCGCCGGCGGGCGGACGGCGGCACGTGCAGGCGCGGCCGCCGACGCTCACTCCCAAGCTGTCAAGTTTGCCATCAAGGGAGCGTCTTCGATGACTTCCACTTCCTCCCGGGAGAGCTTGGCGAAGGCGAGGCACATCGCGACCTCCTCCCAGGAGTCGAGAGGTCCGTGCTCGATGCCGGTGGCGAGTTCGACCACGGTGTAGCGCGGCGGATAGACGGGCATCCCCTTGTGCTCGCCCGAGGAGTGGTACGACCGGCGCGCGCAGGGAGTACATCTCACCCCTGCGTCCGCATTGGCGCCGCAGTCGACGCAAAGTCCGAGGGCTCGCCTGTCGCGATAGCGCTTCCTGCTCGCGGTGTTCTTGCGCGGACGGCGTTTTACTTCTTTTGCGGCGCACGAAGCGCACGTCGAAGCCTCATCGACGACTTCCGCACCGCACCGTCCGCAAAGCCCTTTCGCTCTCCTGGCGGCGTAGAGCTTTCGCTCTTCAGCGCGCCTCGCCTCCCGGCAGGGTTCGCAGACGGCGCCAGCCGCGACGGGCTCGCGTCCGCAGCGCGGGCACAAGCCGGCTTCCACCCGCTCGCGCCTGCGCTTCCTCGCCCTCTCCCGCGCCATGCGGCGGCGGCTCTCGGGGTCGCGTCCACCATATGGGGCTCCCCCCGCCCGGGCTTCGGCGTATCGGGCGCGTCGGGTCTCCCGGTCCCTCTCGAGGCAGGGTTCGCACAGACTGCGCCCGGGCGCGGGAGGATTCTTTCCACACTTGGGGCACAGGCCGCGCGCGAGTCGCTCGGCGGTGCGTTTGCGGTGGCGCTCGCGCTCATAAGCTCGGGCTTTTTCCAGGTCCTTGTAGGGCATCCCGCCTCCCTCCCTGGGGTGGATGGAATCCGTGCGGCCGGCGCCTGGCCGGCGAGACGTCTGGCGGGCGGAAGTCCTTCCGGGGGGGACTTCCTCACCGGGTGAGCATCCGGGCCCACACGAGGTGCTCGCCCCACAGCTGCAGCCCGCTGCCGGGGACCCTGATCCCCGTGCAGACGATGAGTTCGTCGCGCGCGGGCCGCATCTCGCGTACGGCTTTCCGCGAGGCCGTAGCTCTCTTCTTCTTGCGCCTCCCGCTCTCCCTGTCGGGCACGGGCCTGATGTCGCCATCGGCGGACTTGTAGCGTTTCACTTCGTAGCGCTCGTCCTCAAGGCCTCGGCCGAACAGGTGGGTGAGGAAAGTACTCGCTTCGGGTCCGGGTTTCCGCATCGCGCGCCTCCTTGGGTGGGTGGATGATGGCGGCGAAGAACGTCCTCTCCCGGACGTCCCGCCGACGCCCCCTCCAGGCCGGACTCCGCCTCTTTCGGGCGCGGGCCGCGCAGTCGGCCATGAGAAGTCGGTCGGTGCGTTCAGGGGAGTCTTCGTTCGGCTCGGGGGCGCCTTCTAGGGGAAGGGGATGTCCGGGTCCTGGCCGAACAGTTCCTCCTCCTCGGCATCGCGGCGCCAGGCGTAGCGTCCCGTCCGGGCGGACCACTCGAAGTCCTCCTCTTTCCCGTCGGGCAGTTCGTAGCGAGCGAAGGCGGACCAGTCCCCGCGGCGGAACCCCCGCCACAGGGCGCACGATAAGGCCGTGAGGAGGCTCCAGAGGGCCGAACAGGCCCAGACGGCACCCAGGGGGCGGAGGCCGATGCCTGCCGCGAGAGACAGGATTGTGGCGAGGAGCGCCAGAGCGGGTCCCGCCAGCACGAGGAGCCTCGCGCCGCACGATGGATTGTTCTTCGTCATGGCCGTGCCTCCGGGATTGCGGGTGAAGGGATCGCGGGCGCCGTCCGGCCTCTCCGGCCCAGGCTCCCGCGCCCCCTGACGGCCCGGCTCGGCCTCTCGCAGGCGCAGGGCGGGGCCCGGCCGAAAAAAATATCGCACCCCTGCGCAGCCGGTCGCATGCGTGACCGCGCATGGCGCGCAGGCGTTGGAAATACGCTATCGAAAACTCTTGCAGACGAGTTGTTTTCGCTTTATTTATGTCTCACATGCAGGCGATGGACGCCCCCGCCCGCATGACGCCGGAGGATCGATCGGGGCGAAAGGTTCGAACGCGAAGGAGAGACGGATATGAACGGGAACGGCGGGAACGATCAGGTCGCACGGGAGCGCCGCCGCGTGAGCGGCGAGGCGGGAGGTGCGGAAACAGAAGCGCCCGGACACGCGGGTCCGGAAGTCAACCGCCCGAGGAGCTGCTGATATGGTCGCGTCGATAGGAGCCGTAGTCTCCCCCGCGCAGTGCGCGTCCTACTTCGAGCGCGACGACTACTACGCGAAGGACGACCCGAACCACCGGTCGGCGAGCGCCTGGCGCGGCAGGGGTGCTGAGGACCTGGGACTGTCGGGCCCGGTCGACCCCGATACCCTCCGCGCGGTGCTCGAGGGGCATGTGCCGGACGGTTCGGGCCGCAGGCTCGGAAAGAGGGGCAAGGACGGCGTGATCCATCACCGCCCCGGCCGCGACTTGACCCTCTCGGCGCCCAAGTCCGTCTCCCTGCTCGCCTACGTCGGCGGCGACGGTCGCGCGATCTGGGCCCACGAGGTGGCCGTGGCGCGCACCCTGGACTGGGTCGAGCGAAACGTCGCCGAGACCAGGATGAGCGACCCTGCGACCGGACAGATGGTCCGTGCCGGGGACCAGAAGAGCGTGGTCGCGACCTTCCGGCACGACACCTCGCGCAACCTCGACCCCCTGCTCCACACGCACGCGGTCATCGCCAACATGGTTCGTGGCGCCGACGATAAATGGCGCACCATGTCGAATGAGAAGCTCTATGCGAACAAGATGCTGATCGGCGCCCTCTACCGGGCCGAACTCGCCCGCGGTCTCGAAGGGTTCGGCTACCGGGTGGAGAAGACCCACGCCGACGGGCGCTTCGAGATCGCGGGCGTATCGAGAGAGGTGATCGAGGCGTTCTCGACCAGGCGGGCCGAGATCGAGAAGGCGATGGAAGAACGCGGACTGGGCAAGACAGCGGGGAACCAGCGCGCCGCCCAGCGGGTCACGCTCATGACGCGGGACCCCAAGCGGGAGGCCGACAAGGGGACCCTCATGGCCGCCTGGCAGAAGCAGGCCGCCGATCTCGACTTCGACGCCGCTGGCCTCAAGGACCGGGCGAAGGCGAGGAGCGGCTTGTCCCGCGATGCCGGCCGAAGTGCTGCTGTCGTCGAACCCGCCCGCGAGGCCGTGGAATGGGCCGTGGCGCACCTCGCGGAGCGGGAGGCCGTCTTCGACCGCGCGGCCCTGCTCGCGGGCGCGCTCGCCTGGCGGCCCGGCGCCGTGTCGATGGCGGGTGCGGAGCGCGAGGTGGCGAGACTCGAAAAAACCGGCGTCCTGCACGCGGCGGATTTGCCGGGAAACAGGGACATGCTCACGACGGAGAAGGCCGCGGCGGCGGAGCGCGAGACCATCGCCCTGGTGGAGGCAGGACGCGGGCGGGGCGCGCCCGCCATGCGGGGCTGGATGGTGAGCGCGCACCTGCGCAAGGGACCGCTGACGCATGGCCAAAGGGAGGCGGTCAAGCTGATCCTCTCGGAAAAGGACCGCGTGGTGGGGGTACAGGGCTACGCCGGCACCGGCAAGACGAAGATGTTGAAGCGCGCCCGCGCGCTATTCGAAAAACGCGGCTACGAGGTCCGGGGCCTGGCGCCCTCGGCCTCGGCCGCGCGGACCCTGGAAGCGGAGGCCGGGATCGAGAGCGAGACGCTCCAGCGCTTCCTCACGCGAAACGCGGACGTCGCCGATGGCCGCCTCACCAGAAAGGCGCAAAAACAGTTGCGCGCGGGCTACGCGAAGACCGCTCTCGTCGTGGACGAGGGATCTCTCGCCTCCACGCGCGAGGTGCGTGAACTGCTCCGCATCTCGGAGGTCCTGCGCCTGCCCCGGGTCGTGCTCGTGGGCGACGCGAAACAGCTGGACGCCGTCGACGCCGGGAAACCCTTCGCGCAGTTGCAGGCCGCCGGCATGAAGACGGCCGTGATGGAAGAAATCATGCGCCAGCGCGACCAGGACCTGAAGGCCGCCGTCGAGTCCACGCTCGCGGGCGACGTGAAGAGCGCCTTCGAGAAGCTGGGCTCGAACGTGGCCGAGGTCAAGCCCGACAACCTCGCGGGCGCCGCCGCCGCGCGCTGGCTGGCGCTTTCCCCTGAAGAACGCGCAAACGCCGGACTCATGGCGCCGAGCCATAAGATTCGCGAGAAGATCAACGCCATCGTCAGAGAGCGCCTGATCCGGGAGGGTGCCGTCTGCGGCCCGGCCTTCCTCACGAATCGCCTCGTCTCGCGCGGCTACACGAACCCCGAGAAATCGCTCGCCGCGAACTATTCACCCGGCGACGTCGTCGCCTTCCACCGCCCCTACAAGCGCCTCGGCGTCGAGAAGGGGGACGAGCTTCGCGTGACGGGCGTCGACCACGAAGGCCGCGCGGTCATCCTGCAAGGGAAGGACGGAGGGCAAGTCCGCTGGGAGCCCCGCCGCCTCGCGGCGCGAAGCGGCGGTGTCGAGGTATACCGCGTCGAGCGGATGGAACTGCGCATCGGCGACAAGGTCCGCTGGACCCGGAACGACAAGGACCTCGGCCTGGTCAACAGCCAGGCCGCCGAGGTGACGAGCGTCAGGAACGGCCGCGTCACCTTCCGGGTCGAGGACGGGCGCACGATCGGCATGACCGCCGGCGTTCCGCAGCTTCGCCATATCGACCGCGCATGGGCCTCGACCGTCCACGCCTTCCAGGGCCGGACGGTCGATACCGTCATCGCCGCGATGGAGGCGAACCACCCCGAGCTCACCAACCAGAAGACGCTATACGTCGAGATCAGCCGCGCCCGGGACCGGGCGGAACTCGTGACCGACGACGCGAGAGCGCTGCGCGAGCGGTTGGAAGCCGCGACGGGGGAGCGCATCGCGGCGCTCGAGGCGATAGGAGCGGGCAAGGCGGAGAGCATCGGGGCGGAGAGGTCGAACGAGGCGACCCAGGCAATGGAGAGGCGGGCGCCGGCGATGGAGAAGACCCGATCGGATCGGGGGTTGGAGTTATAGGTCGATTCCCCGGGAGTGGCGCCCTTCTCGACTGGAAAAGCCCCCCACCTGAAAACGGGGCCCAAGGGGGGCAACAGCTCCGATGGGGTGCAATTCTTTGTGAAAGCGGAATTTCCGTGTGATAAGTTTCGACTCGTGGTGATGACTGGAACCGCCAAACCGCCATGATGTATTCCATGCTTCACCGGGCGGACGAGGAGAGGACCCGTGGGGAAAACGCCGAAGTACGAGATGGACGAGGTTCTGACGAAAATCATGAGGCAGTTCCGGCGTCACGGCTATTCGGCGACGTCGATTCGGGATCTCGAGGAGGCGACGGGTCTCTTTCGGGGCAGCTTGTACCACGCATTCGGCGACAAGCGTGAGATGTTCTTCCGGGCGCTCCGCCATTATGGCCGCATCCATCGCGCGGATCCGATTGCGGAACTCGAAAAGGGCGACTCGCCGCGCGGGGCGGTACTGGCCGTTTTCGACGCTGCCGCCTCCGCCGCGCCGGGAGGTGGTTCGCGGGAGGGCTGTCTCGAAGTCAACGCCGCCCTGGAGCTCGGGGCGCACGATGAGGAGGTGGCTTCCCTGGTTGCCGGCGCCTTCGCCGGCATGGCGGAGTTCTTTTGCGCTTCCATCGAGCGGGGCCAGGCTTGCGGAGAGATTTCCCCCGAAGTCGATCCGGAGCAGACAGCGAAGTCTCTGCTCGGTCTGTTTCTCGGCCTCAGGGTGCTGGCGTGCGTTTCTCCCGATGAGAGTTTTCCGGAATCCGTCGTGGGGCAGGCCGGGGCCCTGTTGCCTTCGCCTGCCCGGGATTCGGAATAGCGTTCCGGGTTCCGCCCGCGAATCCATTGGTCGTCATGAAGGCGGTGTATTGGCTTTTCCCGCCGTCTTGCGGCGCGGGGCCCTGCGCCGATGCGGACGTTGCCGGCCTGGTTCTTCCCGACCCCGGAACCGGCGGATCAATGGAATCTCACCCCGGCCCCGTTCACCGCATCCCTGAAGTTTTGTCCCGCCTTGAACCTCACGACCCTGCGGGCGCTGATGGGCGCTTCCAGGCCCGTCTTCGGGTTGCGCCCCACCCGGGCGTTCTTCTCCCTCACACTGAAGGAGCCGAAGCGCCTCAACGTGACGGACTCGCCCCTCGCGAGGGATTCCTTGACGGCGTCGATGATGGCATCGACGGCCTCTTCGGCCTTGACCCGGCTGAGGCCCGTATCGTCGGACACGAGGTTGATGATGTCGATCTTCCGCAAAGGACTCCTCCCGCGCACCTTCCGGGTGAAAAACCTGATATGAACGATTCGTATAACCTGTTGGATGGAATGAAATCTATCACCGGCTCCGGGCGCGGGCAAACACCTGGCCGGCGCGCGCCTGCTGCGACCCTACAGCATGTCTTCGGCGATGCTCTGCGCGACCCGGCCGGCCGCCTCCTGCGCCGAGTCGCGCGCGAGGTGCGCGTAGCGCGCCGTCGTCTCCATCTTGCTGTGGCCCAGGAGCTTCCCGATGACGGGGAGCGCCTCGCCGAGCGCAAGCGCCCGCGAGGCCCAGGAATGGCGCAGGTCGTGCAGCCTTGCGTCCTCCAGGCCCGCGCGCTTCCTTATCGCCCGCCAGGCCTCGTCGATGTTCCTCAAGGGCGTCCCAGGCTTCCTCCCCGGTATGACCCAGGGACCGTCGTGGGCGCTGAGGAGACTCGCGAGAAGCTCGACCGCCTGCGGCGGGAGCGGGACCGCCCGTGCGCCCGTCTTGGAATCGGGCAGCCTGAGCTCGGCAGCTTCGAGCGCCACGTCCTCCCGGCGCAGTTTGAGGACCTCGCTCCTGCGGCACCCGGTAAGCGCCAGGAGCCGGATAGCGGCCACCGCGGACGCGGAGGCGCCGCCCCGGGCCTCCGCCTCGTCAAGTGCCTCTCCCAGGCGGGTGAACTCCGAATCCGTCAGGAACCGCTCACGCCTGCGCTCGGGGTATTTGACGAGCGCCTTGCAGGGATTCGGGGTTCCCTCGGGAACCATTCCCCAGCCCGCTGCCAGGCGGTGCATCGAGGAGAGGATGCGGAGCGCCGTGTTCGCCACCGCGGGCGTCTCGTAGAGGCTCTCGTGGAATTCCGCCACCTGCGCGCGCGAGAGCGCGGCCAGCGGCGCCCTGCCCAAGGCGGGCAGGACGTGGCGGTCGATCACCGAGCGGTAGAGCGCGGCGGTGCCCGGCTTGCAGCGCACCGAGACGTATTCCGTGAGATAGCGCGCGCACAGCTCGGCCACCGTGGGGCCTCCCGCCGGCTTCATCGGTTCGGGCACCGCCTCCTCGCCCGCCTTGATGCGCGCGATGATGTGGGCGGCGCGCTTCCTCGCCTCATCGGCGTTGATCACGCCGTGGCGGCCCACCGCCACGCGTTTGGGCCCTTCCGGCCCCCGCGCCTGGGCGACGTAAACCTTGCTCCCGGTGGGATAGACCCTCACGCCGAAGCCCGTGAGCTCCCCGTCCCAGAAGACGGTGTCTTTCGCCACTTTCAGTTTCGCGACCGCGCGGTTCGACAGCGTTTTCATGACGGGCTGCTTCATCCGTGCTCGACCTTCCCGTTCGCGACGTGGGCGCCGATGCTCCCGCCCACCCGCACCGCCGCCTCCCTCTCGGCCTCGCGCATCAGGTGCGCGTAGCGCGCGCTCGTCGCCACGCTCGTGTGCCCGAGGAGTTTCCCGATCGTGTAGAGGCTCTCGCCCAGAGCCAGCGCCCGGCTGGCGTAAGAATGCCGGAGGTCATGAATGCGCACGTCATGAAGCCCCGCCCGCTCCCGGACGGGCCGCCAGTAGTGGTGCAGGCCCGTCAGGCGTTTTCCGGGTCTCTGGCCCGCTATCACCCAGGGGTTCTCCCCGGAGCGGGGGATGGCGTCCAGTATCCCGAGAACGGGCTTCGTCAGGGGGACCATGCGGGGACCCGCCTTGGCGTCCTGAAGCCTCAGATCCCCCGACGTGCGGTCCACGTCGTCCCAGCGCAGGTTCAATATCTCGCCCCTGCGGCATCCGGTAAGTGCGAGCAGCCGGATGGCCGCCACCGCGGGCGGCCATATCCCGCCCTCCGCCTCCGCTTGCCTGAGCGCACGGCCCAGCCTCCGGTATTCCTCGGGCGTCAGGAACCGCTCGCGCGCCCGCGTCCTGTAGCGGCGCACGGCGAGGCAGGGGTTCCGCCCGGGCGGTAGCAGTTCCCACGCCTCGGCAAGTACGAACATCCGCGAGAGCAGGTGTACCGCCTGGTTCGCCAGGACCGGCGTATCGCGAAGGCCGTGATGGAGCGCCGTGACTTCCGCCCCGCCGATCTCCTCCAGCCCCATCCCGCCCATGGCCGGCAGGATGTGTTTGTCGAGCGTGGTGCGGTACGCAGCAACGCTGGCGGGCTTCAGGTGTTTCTCCACGTGGGTGCGCATGAAGCGTTCGGCGAGTCCCGCCACGGTGGTCTCCGCCTCGGGCGGTTGCGCCACCGGCTCCTCGCCGCGCTTGATGCGGTCGATAATGAGGGCGGCCTGTTTCCTGGCCTCGTCGACGGCCAGCTCCCCGTGACGGCCGAGCGTCAAGCGCTTCGGCCCCCCGGGTCCCCGGGACTGCACCACCCAGGTCTTCCGGCCGGTGGCGTGGACGCGCACCCCGAAGCCCGCCAGCTCCCGGTCCCAGAAGAGAGCGTCCTTCCCGTCGACCGCGAGCGCGTCGACGGTGCGCTTGGTGAGTTTCAGATCGCTTCGCTTCGGCATCTTCCCTCCTGAATCTGTAATCAAACCGCATACGTGCGACATCAAACTGGAGGCTATTCAAGCATATGTATGGCGAAAGTGCAAGGGGCATCGGGGAAGGAAATAGCAGAAATATGGTATTATAAACAATCAGTTATCGTAGACAAACGGAGCCAATCATACTATCGCGCCGACACCGGGTTTATGACAATGATTAATCGTATTTTTCAGTAATTCCGCGCGCGCGAAGCGCCGGGTCCGTCTGCTTTGCCCTGTGAAAGCCCATCTTGCCCGAGTCCATCGGAACTCCTCCCGTTCGCGCGCCCGAGTCTGCCCGGAGCGGGCGCATGCCCGGTAACGCCAACTGCGGGGAAATGCGGGCGCAGACCCGGCTCGCCTCTCTCTCGACTTGAAAACCACCCCCCTGCCCCTCCTTAACGGGGTTGTTGAAAAAGCGATGGTGCGAGGATTTGATGCGACCGGGGAGGAAGCGGTTTTTGTAGGGGCCGCATATATGCGGCCCTTGTCGTGGGTGAAAAAACAGGGTCGCATATATGCGACCCCTACACACAATCAAATTTTTCCTCTCCAGCTTGTTCAACAACCCCCTAACAGGGGGTAAAAACAAAAAAGCCCCCCGGCGCAAGGGGGTTTGGGGTTACTACCCCGGCAAGGGGGTAAAGGCGATGCCGCCGGGCCGAGGAACGCTGCGCCGCTCACCCCCTGCCCGCGATCATCTCCCAGACGTAGCTGAAGAGGAACAGCACCGAAGCCGCCACGACGATGCACGGACCCGCGGGCGCGTTCCACTCCAAAGACGCCCAAAGACCGGCCGCGACGGAGACGACCCCCGCCAAGACGGCGAGCGCCGCCATCTGCTCGGGTGTTTTGGAGAACCGCCGCGCCGCCGCCGGCGGTATGATGAGCATCGAGAGGATGAGCAGAATCCCGATCAGCTTCATGGCGACGGCGATGATGAAGGCGATCAGGAGCATGAAGACGAGTTTCACGGCGAAGGTCGGGACCCCCTCGGCGCTCGCCAGTTCCTCGTTCACCGTGACGGCGAGAAGCCCCCGCCACAGCCACGCGAGCGTGGCCAGCGCCGCCGCCCCGCCGAGATATATCCACCACAAATCAAGCGCCCCGACCGCCAGGATGTCCCCGAAGAGATAGCCCATCAGGTCCACTCGGATCGTCTCCAGCAAGCTGACGGCGATGAAGCCCACCGCAAGCGCCATGTGGGCCAGGATGCCGAGCAGCGTGTCGGTGGGTAGCGTTTTCCGGCTCTGCAGCAAGACCAGGAGGATCGTGAGGCTCATGCAGGAGATGAGGATGCCGAGCCGCAAGTCGATCCCGAAGGCGAAGCCTATCGCCACGCCCAAGAGCGCCGTGTGGGCCATGGAGTTTCCGAAGTAGGCCATCTTGCGCCAGACGATGAAACAACCCACCGGGCCCGTCACCAGGGCGACGCCCACCCCGCCCATGAGCCCCCGGAACATGAAATCCTCCATCACGCGCCTCCTTGAGGGGTTGTGAAAACCCCTGCAATGACGAGGAAAAACACACCTTCCTTAAGTTTCATTTTCACTCCCCCCTTGAGGGGGAGTGAATTCCTTTCTCCCCGGTCGGGTTCAACCCCCCCTACCCCCCTTGTCAGGGGGGCAAGAAAAAGCAAAACCCCTCGGCCCGGCGGGGACACCGCCTTTTCATACCCCCCTGAAAAAAGGGCTTTTCTTCGACCTCCTCATCGGCGGGCGCCGCCTTTTTATACCCCCCTGACAAGGGGGGGTAGGGGGGGTTGCCTTTGTCCCCTGTTAAGAGGGACTTTTTCAACGGCCCCCGTGGGTGTGCCGGGCTTCTTCGCGCTCGACGGGGAGTATCTCCCCTTCCGGACCGTGAACGTGGTCGTGCTTGTGGGTGTAGACGGCGAGGCTCTCGGCCGCATGCTTGCCGAACAGGGCGAGGTATTCGGGGTTTTTGCTCACGGCTTCGGGATGCCCCGTGCAGCAGATGTGCCTGTTGAGGCACACCACGCGGTCGGTGAACGCCATGACGAGGTGGAGGTCGTGCGAGATCAGGATGACGCCGCAGCCCCTGTCGTCCCTGATCTTCGCAATCAGGCGGTAGAGTTCGCTCTGCCCGTTGACGTCCACGTTCTGGATGGGCTCGTCGAGAACGAGCAGTTCGGGGTCGCGCAGCAGGGCGCGGGCGAGCAGCACGCGCTGGCGCTCTCCGCCGGAGAGGCTCTGGACGGGATGATCCAGCAGGTCTCCGGCGCCGACTTCCTCAAGGCCCTCCGCCATCTCCTCGATAGATGCCTTCTGCGTGAGGCGCAGCAATCTGCGCACGGTCAGCGGGAGCGAGTGGTCCACCTCGAAGGACTGGGGCAGGTAGCCGACCGAGAGTCCCTCTTTCCGGCGGACGTCTCCCGAATCGGGCTTGAGCAGGCCGAGCAACACGCGGACGAGCGTGGTCTTGCCCGCGCCGTTCGGGCCGATGAGGGTCAGGATTTCACCCGCCGAAATGTCGAGGCCCACGTCGTGGAGTATCGTCGTTTCGCCGATTCGGAGATGGAGGTTCGCGGCGGTGACGAGAGAGCGCCGCGCGTCATTCATCATCATGACACTCCTTGCACCTGCCGCTGATTTCCATGACGGGCGTCTCCACCAGAAAACCGGCCCGGTTGGCGCTCGCCTCGATGGCCTCGCCGATTTCCTCGCTGTGCGTCTCGGCCACGTTTCCGCAGTCACGGCAGATGAAGAACTGCGCCTTGTGGGCGTTCCCCGGTGTGGCGCAGCCCACGAACGCCTTTTGACTCTCGATGCGGTGGATGAGGCCGTGCTTCAGGAGGAAATCCAGCGCCCGGTAGACCGTGGGCGGAGCGTTTCGCCCTCCGTTCTCGTTCATACGCTCGAGCACGTCGTATGCGCCCATGGGCGTATGGCTCTCCCAGATGATCTCCAGCACCCGCCTCCTGAGCGGCGTGAGCCTCGCGCCGCGCTCCCTGCAAAGCGCTTCGGCTTGTTCCAGGGCGCTCTCGACGCTGGCCCCGTGGTCGCGATCCCTGCCGGGAAAATTCTTTTTCATCGATGTCACCTAAAATTCCTTGACGAGTGAAATGATAATGTTATAATATAACATATAGAAAACTTTTTCAATCCCATTTCACGCCGAAAGGAAAGAATTCATGAATAGGATCGAATCCATGAAATATATGTTGTTCACTGCGGCCCTGACAATGACGTTTATTGCGCGCCTGGCCGCCCCCGCATCGGCCGCGCCCAAGGTGGTGGCCTCCATCAAGCCGCTTCATTCGCTGGTCTCGGGCGTCATGAAGGGGGTCGGCGAACCTTATCTGCTGATAAAAGGCGCAGCCTCGCCGCATACGTTTTCGCTCAAACCCTCCGACGCCAGGGAGATCGAGCGGGCGCGCGTGATTTTCTGGGTGGGCGAGTCGCTCGCCCCGAGCCTCGAGCGGCCCCTCGAAGTTCTGCCGAAACGGGCGGAGGTCGTCGCCATGGCGGAGATAAAGGGTCTGAAGCTGTTGAAGATCAGAGAAGGCGGCTTGTGGGAAGGGCACGACGATCATCACGGTGAAGAGGGAAAAGGCGACCACCACAACGAACATAAGCGCGGCATGGCCAAAAAAGACGACCATCACCACGATGAGGACAAACACGGCAAAGGCAAAGATGACCACCACAAGCATGAGCACGAAAAAGCCAAAGACGATCACCATGATGATCGCAAACACGCTATGGCCAAAGACAAGCACCACGATGATCATAAACACGAGAAAGGCAAAGACGATCATCACGACGAGAAGGCCGGGGATCATCACGGAGATGGTCATCACGACGACTTCGACGCGCACGTCTGGCTCGACCCCATGAACGCCAAGAAGTGGGTGCATGAAATCACGCATGAGCTCGAAGATGCGGATCCTGCGAACAGGGAAAAATACGAGGCGAACGAAAAGAGGCTTATGGCTCGATTGGACGCCCTGCATGAGGAATTGGTAAGTACGCTCGCGCCGCTGAAAGGCGCGCCTTACATCGTCTTTCACGATGCGTATCAATACTTTGAGAAACGCTACGGGCTGAACGCCATCGGTTCGGTGACCCTCTCGCCCGAGAAAAAGCCGGGCGCTGCGCGCCTCGTCGAGATTCGCAAGAAGGTCAGGGACACGAAGTCGATCTGCGTGTTCAGCGAGCCGCAGTTCCAGCCCAAGCTGGTGAAGGTCGTCATGGAGGGAACGGGCGCTGGAACCGGCGTGCTCGACCCCCTGGGCGCGGAAATTCCCGCCGGTGAGGACGCGTATTTCACCCTCCTGCGCAACATGGCGAAATCTCTCAAAACGTGTCTTTCGCGGAAATAATTTGAGGCGGCGCTTCCCGGGGATATGAACCAGCCCGCTCTATTCCCCCCGCATATCCCCGGGAGCCGCCCGCTATTTTCGCAGCGGCGAACGGAACCGAAGGGAGTTTCGATGGTTCTGTAGCCGGACAGGCGCAGGAGTCTGTCCGGGGACCTGTGTGGTCGGTGAAGCAAGCGAACCTGTCCAGCGCTTCATGGCGCATCGTGAACGGGAAGTCTGAAAGGGAAAGGAGAAATCCGTGAAGGCAAGAGTTTTGTTATTGTCCGCCGCGGCCGCGCTCGCCCCCGCCGCGCCCGACCTGGTCATCACCCTTTGAGTGAGGGAACCAAAGTGCCCATGTCAGAGAGACTTCCCGTTACTGTCCTGTCCGGCTTTCTCGGCGCAGGCAAGACCACTCTTCTCAACAACGTGCTCAGAAACCGCGAGGGCATGCGCGTCGCGGTCATCGTCAACGATATGAGCGAGGTCAACATCGACGCGGCGCTCGTCGAGCGCGGCGGTGCGGAACTCTCGCGGACCGAGGAGAAGCTGGTCGAAATGTCGAACGGCTGCATCTGCTGCACGCTGCGAGACGACCTGCTCGCCGAGGTCTCACGGCTCGCGCAGGAGAAACGCTTCGACTACCTGCTCATCGAGTCCACCGGGATCTCCGAGCCCATTCCCGTCGCGCAGACCTTCACCTTCGAGGACGAGAACGGTGTGAGCCTGGGTCAGGTTTCGCGCCTCGACACGATGGTCACGATCGTGGACGCGGCGAGCTTCCTGCGGGACTACAACGCCGCCGACGCGCTCCAGGACCGCGGTGAGTCGCTGGGCGAAGATGATCACCGGACGGTGACCGACTTGCTCATCGACCAGATCGAGTTCGCCGACGTCATCGTGCTCAACAAGATCGATCTCGTGAGCAACGATCAGGCTCTCGAGGTCAAGGCTATCGTGAAAGCGCTCAACCCCGGCGCGAAGCTCCTCATGGCGACGCACGGACAGGTCCCGCTCGAATGCGTGCTCGACACGGGCCTGTTCGACTACGAGAAGGCGGAGAGCTCCGCCGGCTGGATTCGAGAGCTTCAGGGTGAGCACACGCCGGAGACCGAGGAGTACGGTATCTCGAGCTTCACCTATCGGACGGCGCAGCCCTTCGACGCCGAGAAGCTGTGGGCGTTCCTGCACGACGACGAGAACTGGAGCGGCGTGCTCCGCTCAAAGGGCCTCTTCTGGGTCGCCGCTGACCATCGGATCGCCTACGAGTGGGCTCTGGCCGGCGGCGTCAGCGACGTGAAACCCGCCGGGATGTGGTGGGCGGCCGTGCCTCGCGAACACTGGGAGCACCCCAAGGATGAGCGACCTGACCAGGAGCCGGACTGGCATCCCCGCTTCGGCGATCGCGTGCAGCAACTCGTCTTCATCGGCCAGCAGATGCACGAGGCGGAGATACGCGCCCGCCTCGACGCGTGCCTGCTCGACGAGCGCCTCGCCTCCGCTGGCAGCAAGGCCTGGGCAGAGCTCCGGAACCCGTTCCCGGAGCTTCTCATGGACGAGGAGCCGGCATGACCGAAACTGCCCCGTCCGTTTTGGCGAAAGGGGCACCGACATCTCAGGCGCCTCACGGTCATCCGCACCTCACGTGCGCACGTCCTGCAGGGCGCCTGGCTCTCCGCGTGAGCCGCACGAGAGAGTCGAGCCGGATTCAAATCTATCAAGAGCTTCGCGAGACGTTCCATGAGAGCCCATTGGGCCATCACGCGGACGTTCGACGTCCAAATTCCGATACCCATACCTCTGCTCGAGGAGAACTAGATGAACACGCCGCGAAAAGTACCTGTTTCCATCCTCACCGGTTTCCTCGGCTCTGGCAAGACGACCCTGCTCAACCGGATATTGAGTGAAGAGCACGGCAAGCGCATTGCCGTGATCGAGAACGAGTACGGAGAGGTCGGCATCGATCAGGCGCTCGTCATCAACGCTGACGAAGAGATCTTCGAGATGGCGAACGGCTGCATCTGCTGCACGGTGCGCGGAGACCTGATTCGCGTGCTCGGCAATCTCATGAAGCGCCGCGACAAGTTCGACTATGTGCTGGTGGAGACCACAGGGCTCGCCGATCCCGGCCCGGTCGCTCAGACCTTCTTCATGGACGACGAGATTCGCGCGGAGTTCGCGCTTGACGGGATCGTCACGCTCGTCGATGCAGCCCACATCGAGCAACAGCTCGGCCGAAGCGACGAAAGCACCGAGCAAATCGCGTTCGCGGACGTCCTGTTGCTCAACAAGACGGACCTCGTCAACGGCGAGGCGCTCGACAGGCTCGAAGCCCGGCTCCGGGACATGAACCGAATGGCGCGCGTCGTGCGCAGCGAGCGGGCGGACGTTTCGGTCGACACGGTCCTCAACCTCGGCGCCTTCGACCTGGACCAGGTGCTCGAGCGTCGTCCCACCTTCCTCGAGCCGGAGTATCCGTTCGAATGGACCGGAGTCTATTCGCTCGATACCGGCCGCTACGAACTCGACCTCGCCGATGGACCTGATCCGGCGATGTCGCTCGTCGTCGTGTCCGACCAGGGCACGGATGACGCTGCCCTCCGTGAGGGTGCGGAGTGGTGTGTGCGGCAGTACGCCGAACCTGCGGAGCTCATTCGCCCGGGGGAAGAGATTCCACTCGGAAAGCATGTGAACCTCTTACTCGATTCCCCGGGGCGCAAGTCGTTCTTCTTCGAGGTCGACACGCAGGTGCGGGTTGCCCTCTACGCCGAGCACGGCGCGGAGGAGTTCGACCTCCAACTGAGGAACGCGGAAGGAGCGGCAATCAGGCCAGAGGTGGAGCGCACCTGGGTCGCACAGCACGAGCACGATGACGAGGTGGGCTCGATCGCGATCGAGAGGGACGGCGACGTCGACCCCAAAAAGCTCGACGCCTGGATTGGCGAACTGCTCCGTGAGCGCGGGGTGGACATCTTCCGAATGAAGGGCTTCATCAGCCTCGCGGGTGAGTCGCGTCGCTTCGTCTTCCAGGGGGTTCACATGCTCTTTGACGGCCAGCCGGATCGTCCATGGGGAGACTCGCCCCGGCGCAATCAGCTCGTCTTCATCGGCCGCGACCTCGATGAACAGAGCATGCGGGAGGGATTCGAGGCATGCCTGATTTGAATACCGACAGGAGGAGCCTGCATGAGCGGCGCCGAGAGCAGTAAAATCTTCTATGACGTCGTGATCGTCGGCGCCGGCGCCGCAGGCGTGGGCGCCGCGGTGGCTCTCAGGCATGCCGGCATCGAGAACTTCGTAGTTCTCGATCGTCACACGGTCGGCGCATCGTTCGCCTCATGGCCGGCCGAGACTCGCTTCATCACGCCCTCGTACCCAACCAATTCGATCGGCATGCTCGATTTGAACTCGATCGCGATTGGAACTTCACCCGCGTTCAGTTTGGAGGTTGAGCATCCGACGGGTGAAGAGTACGCGATATATTTGCGTGCAGTCGCACATTTCTTTGAGTTACCCGTACGCCAGGATACCGACGTGATGCAGATAGCAAAGGTTGGCGACGGCTTTCGTATCGATACGGCCGACGAGACCTTGCAAGCCAAGCACGTCATCTGGGCCGCCGGCGAGTTCCAATACCCACGCTTGAATGGGTTTGTTGGCAGCCAATTGTGTCGTCACACCGCGACCATCGCCAGTTATGGAGAGCTTGACGGTGACGACTTCATCGTTGTGGGTGGCTACGAAAGTGGTGTCGACGTGGCCTACCACCTGGCGTTTCGCGACAAACGAGTGCGGTTGTTCGACAAGGATTGCCCGTGGGAGGAAGAGAGTTCCGATCCCAGTGTCGCGCTTTCCCCGTTTACGCTCGAACGGATGCGTGAAGACTGGTTTGTCGAGCAAGTGGAGCTGTTTCCGCACACACCTATCGAATCGGTCACTCGCGTGGACGCCATGTATGAAGTCACGGCTCGAGACGGGCATCGGTTTGAAACCCGCGTGCCGCCGCTATGGGCGGGCGGATTTGAGGGGAGTCACAAGTTGGTCGCGGATTTGTTTGAGCGACGCGACGATGGCTTTCCGCTTCTGAGCGAACACGATGAATCAACCATCGTACCGGGCGTATTTCTCTGCGGCCCCGCAGTTCGCCATGACAATTCCGTCTTCTGTTTTATCTACAAGTATCGACAGCGATTCGCCGTTGTCGCCAAAGCCATTGCGACCTCGTTGGGGCTGCCGGCGGAAGAGTTGGAAGAGTACCGCAAGTGGGGCATGTATCTCGATGACCTCTCCTATTGCGGGGAGGAGTGCGTATGTTGACGGGAAACGACGAAGGGGCCGCCGCGTCTGGCGCGAGGCGAAGCCGACTCGCCAGGGTGCGGAGCATCGAATGGCTCGGACAAACGGCTGCCAGCGTTTGCTGGATTGGCAGCATGCTGACTTACGGGCTCAGGTCCGGTGGGGATTGGTTGCAGTTGTTTGCTGCATCCGCATGGCTGTTGGCCAACATCGCAGCGATTGCCACTGCCAAGGCTGATTGAGATGTCGGCGGCACTCCAAAATGTCGACGCCCCAAAGGGTGTTCTTCGCCGGGGCTGGTCTGCGGCGGTTGGCGACTACGCTATCGCCGGTGGCTGGAGCCTGCGTGGTGAGGCGCTGATGGTCGCTGACGCTGCGGGTGGCGTTTACGCATTCGACGGCAAGTCCGGCGCGACCACCTGGGAGCGGCGCGGGGTTCATGAAGGCGGTGTGCTCGCGGTGGCGATCCACCCAAGCGGAACCACGTTCGCTACTGCCGGCCAGGACGGACGAGTCCTTATCTGGGGTATCGCCGAAGGCCAGGTAAAACAGGCTATCGACATCGGGGGCGATTGGGTGGAGAACGTGGCGTGGTCGCCGGACGGCCAGTGGTTGGCGGCCTCCTGCTCCCGGCAGGTTCGCGCGTATGGCGTGGACGGCGCGGAGGTTTGGCGATCTGATGATCATCCCAGCACGGTCAGCGCGATCGCCTGGTCGAGCGCAGGGGAGCTGGCGACGGCCTGTTACGGTCGAGTGACGTTCTTCGACGCGCCCACCGGCGAGCTTCGCCAGAAGCTGGAGTGGCGGGGCTCCCTGGTGTCGATGGTACTGAGCCCGGGCGGGGATATCGTGGCCTGCGGCAGCCAGGACAACACGGTGCACTTCTGGCGTCGCTCCACGGAGCGGGACGCCATGATGTCAGGATATTCCGCCAAGCCGTCGGCCCTGGCTTTCGATGATACCGGCACCCTTTTGGCCACCGGCGGAGGGGAGGCGGTGACGGTCTGGAGCTTCGAGGGAGATGGTCCCGAAGGCACGCGGCCCGGTGTTCTGGAGTTTCATGTTCAACCCGTCACGACGCTTGCCTTCGCTCGCCGCGGGATGCGCCTGGCATCGGCGGGACGGGATGGCGCCGTCGTGGTGTGGTCGCTTGAGAGGGACGGAAATGGCCGTCCGATCGGGACCGCGGTTCTGGCGGGCATCGGGGCGAAACTGTACTGGCGGCCGGACGGGCGCGCGCTTGCCGCGCTCGACGCGCAGGGTGGCGTGACGGCCTGGCGGATAGGATGAACCAATGCCCGAAAAACCACCCCCTTACCCCCCCTTGTCAGGGGGTAAAAACAAAAAAGCCCCCTTGGTAAGGGAGGTTACTACCCCGACGAGAATTTCAAATCAACTCCCCCCTTGAGGGGGAGTCACAGAGGCCGAGCGGTTTATGCGAAGGCCGATGTGGTGGGGGGACATGCCACAGAAAAAGCTCCCCCCACCGGTTCGGTTTCGGGTAAAAACCCCCTCACCTCACCGTCTGGCTTTCCCCTCGGGAAGCCAGACCCTCAAGGGGGGAGTTAATTTCCTTGTTCCTAGGTTGGCAACTACCTTCAAAAGGGAGTGTTGTCTCCTCCCTCCTCGATTGGCTTCATACGCCGAATCACGAAAATCAGGGCATTATACAACAGCCCCTCCACGGTCGTGTTCGATTACAACTCGATCACGTCCATCGCCTCGGGCGTGAGGACCCGCGGGCCGTTCTCCTCCACGATCACCTGCGGGCCGAAGACGATGAACATCCTGTCCTCGTGCGCGGCCTTTATCTCGACGGCGAGGGACATGCCCGCCTCGACCTCGAAATCCGCCAGAAAACCGTAGCGCTCACCCGCGAGTTCGCGCCATTCGGGGTTCTCCGCCAGGCTCCCCTCGACGAAAGGCTCGCGCCAGGAGAATTTCCGGGGAATCTCGCCCGCGCATATCGTCGTCATGGGCGGCTCGATGCCGTCGATCCCCACCCCGTGCACCTGGGGGATCTCGTGATAAAACCCGCCCCTCAGCACCGCCTCGTTCGACGCGCGGTCCACCTCGCTCCACGGCGTGCCCGGCTTGAGCGCATCGAGCGCGGCATGGAGGCTTTCGCGCACCGCCTCGCGCAGCGGCCTGTATTCCGCATCCATCGGGCCCAGCGACATCGAGGTGTGCGGGTGGCTCCAGTAGCCCCCGTAGCGCGCGTAGTAGCCGATGCACACCATGTCGCCGGTGCGCAGAATCCTGTCCGTGGGCCTTCTGTTCACCGGATAGCCCTTGCCCGAGCACATGATGAGCCAGCTGTCGCGGCCCTCCTCCGCGCCCGCGCGCAGGCTCGCGCCGAACAGCGCGGCGTACACCTCGCTCTCCCGCACGCCCGGGCGGCAGCAGCCGAGCACGGCGTCTATCTCGATGTTCACCATCTCGGCCGCCTTTTCGAGCATCGCGATTTCTTCTGCGCTCTTTATCATGCGCAGGCGCGTGAGGATGTCCGAAGCGTCTGCGAACTCGGCATCCGGCAAAAGGCGCTTGAGGTTTTGATACGTCATGTAGGGGATCGATCCTTCAGAGCCGTATCCCCCGCCGATGAGGCCGACGACGCCGATTCGCCCGCTCTCATAGCCCAGCTCCTTGATGGCGTCTGAGGCCACGATGCTCACCTTCCCCTCGTGCCCCCGGTAGCGCACCCCCTCGAAGCACGATTCGGTGTACCACTTGCCCCAGTTCTGCAGGAGCCAGAAGGTGACGGGCTCGCCCTTCCGGGGGAACACCATGCTGCGCTCCCCGTAATCGCCCCCGTCGAGCCAGCGGGTGTCGCCGCTTCCGTTCGAGCCGCGCCCGATGACGATGAGGCAGTCGAGGCCGCGCGCATCCATGGCGGCGCGCACCGCGTTCCACCGCCTGTCGCGCTCCTCAGCGGAGAACGAGGCCGCCGCGTCGCCCGCGCGGCCGTCTCTCGGGAAAAACCTGGGGTCCGTTACCATGAATGTCTCCTGAAATTATCGAGATGAAGCGGAATTATATACCTGAATTTATGATTTCTTCTTGCCGGTCAATTCGTAAAGAGTCCAGCAGTTGAATCCATCATTCTCTCTCCAATGCCACTCCCTGATACTCGGGGGTTTTTCACTCCCACCTGGAGGATCACTACTACCCAAGGAGATAGGAAATTCACTCCCCCCTTGAGGGGGAGTCGGCAAGACAAGGACGTAGTCCGAAGTCGCGCCGGTGGGGGGAGCTTTTTCTGTGGCATGTCCCCCCACCGATTCAGCCTTCGCAAAAACCGCTCGGCTTCATCGTCTGGCTTTCCCCTCGGGAAGCCAGACCCCTCAAGGGGGGAGTTGATTTGAAATTCTCGTCGGGGCATTACCCCCCTACCTCCTGAAAGGAGACTTTCTTCAATACCCCCCCCCCAAAGGGTCATTCCCACCCGAATCTCCCCCGCGCGACTGGACGCCGATGCGCGGAACATTTAGCCTTGAACGTCATTTACCCTCACTATAACGGATGAATCGGCGCCGGAAAATGAGTGAAGCGAAATTCGCCTGTATCGACTGCGGGGAGAAATACCCCCCGAGTGAACCCCGCTGGCGTTGCGGCTGCGGCGGGCCGCTGGAGGTGGCGCCGAGGGGCATCTTCACCCGCGAATCCCTGGCCGCCCGCCCCGCCACCCTCTGGCGCTACCGGGAGGCGATTCCTATCGAGAAAGATGAGAACATCGTCTCCATGAACGAGGGGATGACGCCGCTCGTCCCCCTCGCTTTCTCAGGCGCGGAAATACTCTGCAAGCTCGATTTCCTGTTCCCCACCGGCTCGTTCAAGGACCGGGGCGCCACCGTGCTGATGAGCAAGCTCAAGGAGTGGGGTCTCGCGCAGGTGCTCATGGATTCCTCGGGCAACGCCGCCGCCGCCGTCGCCGCCTACGCCGCGCGCGCCGGAATCGAGTGCGACATCTACGCGCCCGCCTCCACTTCATCGGCCAAGTGCGCGCAGATCACCGCCTATGGCGCGCGGCTTCACAAAATCCCCGGCCCCCGCGCCGCATCCACCGCCGTCGCGATGGAAGCGGCCAAGGAGCGCTTCTACGCCTCCCATTTCTGGAACCCCTGGTTCAACCACGGCACCAAGACCTGGGCGTTCGAGGTATGGGAGCAACTGGGCTTTCGTGCGCCCGACGCCGTCGTCGCCCCCGCCGGGCACGGCTCGGCGCTCATCGGCGCTTATCTCGGCTTTTCGGAACTCCTCCGGGCGGACTATATCGACGAATTACCGAAAATCTACGCGGCCCAGGCGGCAAACTGCGCGCCGATGGTGCGGATGTGGGAGGAGAATCTCGAAGCCGTGCCAGAGATCATCCCGGAGGACACGATGGCGGAGGGTATCTCCATCGCCGCGCCCGTCCGCTGGAAGCAGATGCGCGAGGCCGTCCGGGAGAGTGGAGGATGTTTCGTCGCGGTCCAAGACGAAACCATCCCTCCCCTTCTCCAGGAGTTCGGCGCGAAGGGCGTCCTCATGGAGCCGACGAGCGCCGTCGCCTTCGCCGCGCTCGCACTTTTGAAGGAACAAGGTATGGTCAAGCCGTCTGAAACCGTGGTCGTTCCGGTGACGGGCCACGGTTTGAAGGCCGCCGACAAACTCGAAAAGATCATGAGCAACTGATGGATTTTCGCCGCACCGAGAAGACATGGGGCGCCTATTTCCGCCAGGGGATGAAGCATTGCACCCAGGCGCCCGGCATCGGGCTTTTCGCCGCCATGTCGGGTTTCGGCGCGCTCGCGAAGGACAGCGGCGTCTCGCTCCTGATCGCGTTGGGCATGACGGGCGGCATGTGGAGCACGCCGGGCCAGGTGGCCTTCGTGGAGCTTTTCGCCGCCGGCGTCGGGGGTGTCGCGCTCATCGCCTCGGTCACCATCGCCAACGTGCGGATGTTCCCGCTCACCATCGCCACCATGCCGCTGCTGCGAAAACGCCCCGGCGTCGAGAACGTGCATTTCTGGATGGCCCACGTCAACTCGGTGACCTCGTTCGTCCAGGTCGTCGAGATGTGCCGCCACGTCCCGGAGAAAAACCTGCGCGCCGCCTATTTCTTCGGCTTCACGACCGCCTGCATGTCCATGGGGCTTCTCGGCACGGCGTTCGGCTACACGATGGCCGCCAGGATGCCCGGCCTCATCGCGCGCACGCTCATGCTCATCACGCCGCTCTTCATGCTGCTGCTGGCCGCCCAGAGCAGCCGGCGCGCGGTTCTCCTGTCGGTGGTGCTCGGCTGCGCCCTCGTACCGGCGGGCTATCTCGTCTCCACCAACTGGGGGCTTCTCACGGGCGGCGTCCTGGCCGGAACGCTCGCGTTCGCTATCGGCAGAGCGAGGAAGCGCAATGCCTGACGCCGCGACTTTATTGGGAATCGCCATCGTCTGCACGTATTCGTGGCGCTGGATGGGCGTGCTCATCGCGGGCCGGATCGAGGACGACAGCCCCATATTCGAGTGGGTGACCTGCGTGGCCTACGCCATCGCCACCGGCCTGATGATGAAGATCATCCTGCTGCCCGGCGGCGCGCTCGCGGAATCACACCTCATCGACCGCCTCGCGGGGCTGGCGGTCTGCGTGGGCGTCTTCTATGCTGCCCGGAAAAACCTGCTCGCGGGCCTCGGCGCGGGCGTTTGCGCGTTCATGCTGTTTCCGGGCCTGCGCAGCCTGTTGTTTTAGTAGAATCCATATGGAGTTTTTGAAAAAGCCCTGATTTTGTGATTTGGCATATGGAGTTGACTGGGGAGGTAGGAAACTTCACTCCCCCCTTGAGGGGGAGTCGATGAAGCCGAGCGTTTTATGCGAAGGCTGAATCGGTGGGGGGAGTTTTTACTTGGAAATTATAACTGAAAACCATCCCCCCACCAGTTCGCTTGCGGGCTTGCGCCCTTAGCTCACTGACTCCCCCTCAAGGGGGGAGTGAATCTTGCTCATTTATCGGGCGAGTCAAACCATCGTTTATCCGGGCTTTTTCAACAGCCCCGACGAGGGGTTTTTCAATAACCCCCACACGAGAGGAGAAAAGCCATGGACACCCCCTGGGCGCATGAGAAAAGCTGGCGCGAGGTGCGCGAATACCTGGATTCGGGAAACGATCTGGTCATCCTGCCCGTGGGAAGCATCGAGCAGCACGGCCCGCACATGCCCATGGGCCACGACGCGCTCGCCGCCCACCACGTCGCCCAGGACGCGGGCCGACGCGCGGGCGTTCTGGTCTACCCCACCCTCTGGTACGGCTGGACCAACAACCACATGGCGCTCACGGGCACGATTACGCTGAGGCCCGAGACTCTGACCGCCGTCGTGACCGACATCATGGCGAGCCTCCTCTACCACGGCTTCAATCGGGTGATCCTGGTGAACGGACACAGGCGGGCCAATTTGGCGCCGCTCGAGATCGCCGTGAACCAGATGCGGCAGAAAACCGGGGCGGCGCTCGCCGTCGTGGACGTGGGCATCATCGCCTTCGACAGGATTCCCGAAATCAGGACCACGCCCCCCGGCGGACAGGGCCACGCGTGCGAACTGGAAACCTCGCACGCGCTCCACATGTATTCCCACCTCGTGGACATGGAGAAAGCCACGCCTCAGAACTCGAACCCGAACCCTGAGTGGATGACGGGGCACCACATCAGCGATCCGGGCGTGGATGCGCCGCGCTTTTTCTACCCCAAGACGGTGGGCGAATACCGCGCCGAAATCGGGGATCAGGGACAATCCGGCGACCCGACGGCCGCGACCGAAGAGAAAGGGCGCGCCTTCCACGAGGCCGTGGTGGAAAGGCTCATCGGCGTGATCGAGTATATCAAGGCGCGCGAGGTGAACGTCCACCACCGCCCCGCGCCGTTTGAGGATTGAAAGCGCGGCAAACGACTCTTACACCAAAACAGGAGATTGAACTTGCCGAGAAGAAAACCGAGCAACACCTTCATGGGCTACAGGCGGCCGAGCGGAGCACCTGGCGCGAGGAACCACCTCGTCGTCGTGAGCGCGATGGACAACGCCAACCCCCTCGCGCGGCGCATCGGGAAACTCGTGCGCGAGGCGGTCGTCGTGAACACAACATTCGGGAGAAACCTTTTCGGCGAGGACGAGCGGCAGCACTACCGGGTGATGGGCCGCACGGCGGGCCACCCGAACGTGGGCGCGGCCATCGTCGTGAGTCTCGAGCCCAAGAGCGCGCAGGACGTGGCGGACGTGGCGGCGGAGGCATCGCCCTGGATGCCTGTCGAGACCCTCACGGTCCACGAGACGGGCGGCACGCTCCAGACGGCGAGCCGGGGGGTGGAGATCGCCCAGAAGCTCTACCGCCACCTGAGCGCCGCGAGGCGCAGACGGTGCGATCTGTCCGAGCTTACCCTGGGCACGGAATGCGGCGGCTCGGACACCACGAGCGGCCTGGTGGCGAACCCGGTCACGGGCGTCTTGGCGGACAGGATCGTGGACGCAGGCGGCGTCGTTTTATTTTCTGAAACCATGGAGATCGTCGGCGCCGAGCATCTTCTCGCGAAGCGGGCGGCCAGCCCGAAGGTGCGGCGGAAGCTGCTGGGGGCGGTGAAGCGCACGATGGACTACGCCCACGAGATGGGGATGGACATCATCGGCTGCAACCCGACGGAGGACAACATCCAGGGCGGGCTTTCCTCGATTGAGGAGAAAAGCCTGGGCGCGGTGAAAAAAGCGGGGACGCGCGACATCGCCGACGTCATCGTCCCGGGCGAGCGGACGAGCCGGCGCGGCTGCGTTTTCCTGGACGCGCCGAGCGCGGGTGTGGAGAACGTCACGGCGCTTGGTGCGTGCGGGTCGCAGGCCATCGTCTTCAACACGGGCAACGGAAACCCCATCGGCCACCCCGTCTCCCCCACCATCAAGGTGACGGCGAATCCCCGGACGGCGGCCCGCATGGCGGAGAACACCGATCTCGACATCAGCGGCGTCATGCGCGGCGAACTCTCGAGAGACGAGGCCGTGGACCTCCTGCACGAGGAGTTGACAGCCGTCTTGAGCGGGAAACGAACGCGGGCGGAAATCCTGGAAGAAACCGAAATCACCGTCAGCCGCCTCGCGCTGAATTTGTAAGTAGAACCAACGGGGCGGTCTCTTCGCCTGAGGTCTAACAGGGAATTATTTAGCAACTCGGTAGTCGGATTTTGGATTTGCAAGGAAACGATGTAGCCTCTCCCCCCTTGAGGAGACTGTTGAATAACCCGGTCCTGTGAACGAACGGTATGCAGTCTCACGCAGCGGTTGAGGGGAAGCCGGCTTGATGCGAGGGGGTGTGATTGGTCGTGTAGGGGCCGCATATATGCGGCCCATTGTCGGCAGGCGAAAAGGCAGGGTCGCATATATGCGACCCCTACAATTTCACATCCGTCGAACCGAATCACGAAATCAGGCTTTTTCAACAACCCCTTGAGGGAGCGTGGATTTGAAATTCTCTCAGGAGTGAGAAATACCCAAGCATGAGGGAGTAGTTTTAGTGGGAGAAATTATGAATTCAACCGGCGGATTTTTTATGAATTGACCATAAGGAAGAAATCGTCAACTCAGGTCTTTTACGCACATTTCAAAGGAGTTTTCATGAACAGCGCCATCGCACCGGTTCCCGTGGACGGGGACTACGTCGTCAGCCTCGCGCAGGAGTTGATCCGCATACCGGCTGAGAACCCGCCCGGTGACTGCTCCGGGATGGCCGAGCGCATCCTCACGGAACTGAAAGCCATCGGCATCGATAACATCACCACACACGAATACGAGGCCGGGATGCCCAACTTCATCATCCAGACGGGCGACGGCGGCCCGGGCGAGCATTTCGTCATCGGCGGCCACATGGACACCGTGCCCGTTCACCCCGAAGAGGTGGACGCCTGGGAGGTCCCCCCCTTCAGCGGTGAGTTGAAAGACGGCGAAATCTGGGGACGCGGCGCCGCCGACATGAAGGGCGCGCTGGCGTCCACCATCGGCGCGTTGAAAGCGCTCAAGGACGAGAATATCTCGCTGAACGGCACCCTTACCTGGGTGCTGCTCTCAGACGGCGAGAAGGGCGATTTCTACGGCGCGCAGTCGCTCGTGAACCACGGCGTTTTCAGGGAACTGGGCGGCGACATGGTGCTCTACACCGAATCGACGGGCAACAACATCATCCGCTCCTTCAAGGGGCGGGTGTTCTTTGAAGTAAAAGTGCGCGGCCGCTCCGTCCACGTGAGCGTGCCCGAGAAGGGCGTCAACGCCATCGAGAAGATGGCGAAGATCATCGGCGCCTTCCGGGCCGAGCGCATCGCACCTCCGCCGCATCCTTTCCTGGGACCGGGCACCCTCGCCTTTTCCACCATCAACGGAGGCTCCGCCGTGAACGTCGTGGGCGGCAGATGCAGCGCCACCTTCGACGTGCGCATGCTGCCGGGGCAGACCTCCGCCGGCGTCAAGGAGACTTTAGAGGGCATCCTCGCAGAACTCGCGGCGGACGACCCCGAACTCGACGCATCGTTGGAGATTATGCCGAGCGGCGCGCGCGAGGTGACCGAAATCGCAGAAGACGAGCCCGTCGTGCAGCTCATGGAGCAAGTCGTGCCCGCCGTGCGGGGGACGCCCAACGAATACCTGCCCGGCATCGAGTCTCCGGGCGCACTCAGGCTCTTCATCGAGAACGGGATTCCGGGCGTCTTCTTCGGCCCCGGCGAGTTCATCTCCGAAGCCCATCTGCCGAACGAGCGCGTACCGGCGCAGAACCTCGTCGACGCCGCCGGCATGTTCGCCACCGCCGCCCGGGCGCACTGCGGCGGGGGTTAGAGAGAGGCCCGAGGAAACCGGGAGTCCGCGCGAATACCGGTACGCGTCTACGCGCCTAGAAATTCCAGCTTGAACCGCACTTTTTCGAGGAGTTCCACGCGGTGGGGTTCGGTGGGACGGATGACGCCGTAATCGCCGCTTTCCAGGCGGCGACTCCGCTCGGGCGAATCCGGAATGACATAGTCGAGGCAGCCTTCGAGCACCACGATTCTGGCCCAGATGCCGGGCTTCGTATCGTGCAGGGTCTTGAGTTTTTTGGGGACCGTCTTCTCGGTGAAGACTTTGCTTTCGTAGAATTTGACGAGTCCTGCCGGTACACTCTCAATCATATCGAATCCTCCCATTCGGAGTTGCGTGATGCGCCAATGCCGGCGGCACGGAACATGGGCGCGAGGATGAATGCCGCATCATTGCTCACGCCACCGGGTGCCCGGAACCGCCCGCGCCGTACATGGCGATTCGCAGCCCTTTGGCGATTTGCACGGCGTACTCCATGAAATAGGCGGCCGCCTCCGGCGTCGGCGCCGTGTCTCTCAAGGTTTCTTCGAACATTTCCAGCCAGACGTCGAAATGCCACGACTGGACCTCCACGAGTTTCTTGTGGGCCTGAATCGGTTCCCCCGAATAACGCCCGGCGTTCAAGGCCACCGTCGCCCAGAAATCCTTCATCTTCTCGAGGTGATGCCCCCATCTATCGCGAATGGCTTCATCGAATATCGGCCCGAGTAGCCGATCTTCACGGATGCGGCTGTAGAAAGCATTCACGAGCTCAGAGACGTAAGCCTCGTCGACCCCCATCGCGGCGGCTTTCGCCTGGACTTCTGCCCGGCGTTCTCCCACGATGTTGAGATGTGTGGTGTTCATGCGCTGTCTCCTGCAAGCAATTCGAGAAGCGCCGGATTGCGTTTCACCAGATCGTGGATGGTATAGCGATCGAGAACGGTGAAAAAGGCTTCCTGCGCTTCGGCCAGAACGCTCTTCAGCCTGCAGTGCGGCATCACCAGGCACCCCCCGCTTCCGCCCGGAAAACACTCGACGAGGGGGCTGTTTTGTTCGGTGTGCCTCGCCACCGTCCCGACGGGAATCTTCGCCGCCGGCCTGGCGAGCCGGAGGCCGCCGTTGCGCCCGCGAATCGCCTCAATATGCCCTGCGCGGCCCAACGCATGTGCGACCTTCATCAAATGGTTTTTCGAGATCCCGTATCGCTCCGCGATCTCGTGGATCGTGACCAAAGCACCGGCGTGGCAGGCCAGGTGCATCAGCATCCTGAGGGCATAGTCTGTCTGAACGGTCAGCCGCATGGGATACGCCTCCTATACATGTATATTATATACATCTTTTATGATAAATGCGCAACTCCCGAAATAAATGACACCGTGATAATTCATTTCCATTCGAAAACGAAGGGCAGATTATCCACGCCCCCCTTAAGAAAGAGTCATTACAATCCAAGGAGAGAGGAAAATCACTCCCCCCTTGAGGGGGAGTCGAAGAGGCCGAGCCTTGGCGAAGGCCGATTCGGTGGGGGGTCAATCGCGACTGATGAAGGAGCGATTGCTTACGGAGGAGGAAATCAATGGCACGCAAAACCTCCCTCCTCGGTCGGTTTTAACCCCCCACCGGTTCGGTTTCGGGCAAATACCCCCTCACCTCACCGTCTGGCTTTCCCCTCGGGAAGCCAGACCCTCAAGGGGGGAGTGATTTTCAAGGGCGCTCAGCAATTTTAACCGGGTAGTGCGTAGGGACAGGTCGCGACCTGTCCCTACAGGTTCGCGTGGTATCCCTCATATCTCCGCAAACAAAAAACCGGGGGAGTTTTCGCGCTCCCCCGGTCGGTTCACTATAGGTTTTGAGTTAATACCCCTCGTCGATCACCTCCTTGAGCTGCGTGCAGCCGGCCACGAGCGCCGTCATCCCGCAGGGGGGCAACATGCATTCGAGCGCCTCGGTCGCCTCCTCGACGGTCGCGCCGAGCTGCAGCGCTTTCTTCAGGTGGTTCTTGATGCCCTCGGTATCGGAGGGGTCGCGCGAGGCGCTCGCCACGGCGATGAAGAGCTCCTTGTATTTCTCGTGAAAGGGGCCCTGTTTCTTCATGATGTGGTTCTTCAAGTTCTCGTAGTTCTCGAGAAGCTCCGGGTCCACCTCGCACAGGAGTTCGTACGCCGGATAAATGAATCCCCGCGCCGCCTTCATCTCCTCGTACAAGGCCCTGCCCCGCTCGCTCATCGCCATCGTGAATCCTCCCTGAACGAAGGCGCGCAACTGCTGCGCCCTGGTTTTCCGCTTTTATGGATACACTTCCTTCTCGAGCACGGTAATCTCGTGCCCGGGCAGGATATATTCCTCCTTCGTGGCGCGCTCGATGCACTTGTGGATGGAATCCATCGCGTCGCGCATGCTCGACATCTGGCCGGCGGGAACGCGGCGCTCGAGGCCTTCGTTTATCTGGATGACGTCGGCGGCGATGACGTAGGTGCCCACGCGCGTCTCCACGGCGACCGAGCAGTGCCCCGGCGTATGGCCCGGCGTGTGGAAATAGGTGACGCCCGGCACGATCTCGGTATTGTCCTTCCAGATGGGCTCGAAGATGATGCCCTGCTGGGCGATCACCGGCCAGCGGGTGTTGGGGTGGACCGGCGCGTCGTAGGGCTTCGCCTGCAGCGCAACCGGACACATGGAGTATTGGAGCTCCTCCGCCCAGACGTACTTGACCGCGTTGGTGAAGAGATCGCAGTTCTGCGAATGGTCCCAGTGGAGGTGCGAAAGGATGAGGATGTCCACATCCTCGGGCTTCCAGCCGGCGCCTTCCAACTGTTCGCGCACGCCCTGGCCGGGCTCCCGGCTCGCGGGCCAGGGGGCGCCGCCGCGCTCGGGGTCCAGAAAACTGGTGTCGACCACGACCTTCACGTCATTGCCGTCGTGATCCTTCGCCCCCTCGATCATGTAGATGAACGAGGGAATCTCGAGTTTCGTCCCGAAATTCGTCCAATACACCATGTTGGAGTAATCCGTATGGATGGTGCCGCAGTTCAGCGGACGGATGGTGAGGTCTGACATAGAAACGGTTCCTTTCTGCGTTGTTTCGCGGCCTGGGTGGACCGCAAATGAACGATGGCAAGCAATCGCCTGATAATCACCGGCCAGGCGTCAAAAGGCCGGCGAACGGATGTATGTCGTCAAGCCCGCGCGGTTCGGGAGAAGCGCACCACCTCCATCAACTCATCGGGGCCTTCGGGTTCTATGGCGTCCAGACCGAGCGCGATGTTCAGCCGGTTACTCATGTTCCGGTACGACACCGAGCCGATGATGTCCAGCACGTTCTCATCCGAGAAGCCCGCCTCGCGCAGCGAGTCCAGGTCCGCTTCGCTCATGGCGTAGTGGTCGAACGTGAGTTTTTCGGCGAAGGCGAGCATCACCTTGTCCGCATCGTCGAGGGCCGGAGAATTGTCCCTGTCCGTCACCACGGTGGCCACGTCGGCCAGCGTTACGTCGTCGCCGCTTTCAGCACGGAAAGCTTGGCCATGGTTCATCGTTCAGCCATAGCACCCGCCGATGGTGGCGACGTAGTAGGAGATCAGCTCCTCGCGCCTCTGGCCCAGCGTCGAATTGCCGCCGTGGACGGCCATGTTCATCGTCTGGCGTCCGTTCAGAACCTGGGGCCTGCGCGCCATCGTGAGCAGCAGCTTGGGCACCGCGCCTCGTTTCTCCCGGATGCCTTCGAGTATGCCGCGCGCGGGTTCTTCGGCGTCATTCAGCCTTAATGGGGATATCCACATTCTCCTCTCTCCTCGATACCGATGTTAATCGCTCGAACTCGCCGCGCGCTCTTCTGCGAACGCGGGCATCACCTCTTTCGCGAACCGCTCTATGGATTCAATCGCCTCGTCCTGGGCGATGCCGCGCAGCACGAAGATCATGATGTGATTCACCTGAAACTCCGCCTGGAGCCGCTTGAGATCGGCGATCACCTTATCGGGCGGGCCGATGACGCCGCCGCCCTCGATGACCTGGCGGATGTCGACGTCGTAGCTCCAGTTGCGCTTGAGGGCCTCTTTCTCCTCCAGCGGCATTTCGATGGAATTCACGGCACTTCGGTAGGAGAGGTACCAGGATTCGGAGGGTTCGATTTGCCTCCAGGCATGTTCAGGGTCGTCGCACACGTGGACGTGATGCGCCATGAGGGAGGGATAATCGTTCGGGTCGCCGCCCCGGCCCCGCACGGTTTCCTGGAAGAGCGCCATTTTCTCGAGATACACGTCCGGCCCCTTGAAGGTTCCCGACGCCATGATGTTGTATCCCCTCTGGCCTGCGAAGACGTAGGTTTCAGGGCTCGTGCCGGCCAGCCAGATAGGGGGGCGCGGCTTCTGGATGGGTTTGGGGAAAATCTCCGCGTCGACGCAGCTGTAGTGCTTCCCGTGATAGGTGAGGCATTCCCCCTCCAGCAGGCGGGTCATCACTTCGAGGCCCTCCTGCATCTTCTCCCTGCTCTCGGATGGGGAGACGTTGAAGCCCTGGAACTCCTTGGGCTGGGAGCCGCGACCGACGCCCAACTCCAAACGGCCGCCGCTCAGCACGTCGACAAGGGCGGCCTGTTCGGCCAGACGCACCGGATTGTGGAAGGGCATGATGCAGATGGCGGTGCCGATCCTGATCTTCCTGGTTCTTTGCGCGATGGCGAGTGCGACCATCAGGGCGTCGGGGCACATGCCCACGCGGGAGAAGTGGTGCTCGGCCAGGAACACGGTGTCGTAGCCGAGTCCGTCGGCCACTTCGCATTGTTCGATCAGCTGATCGAACTCGTGCTTGTAGGATTCTCCCTCCTGGCAGGCAGGGATATAGAAAAGCGAGAATTTCATCTTTCAGGTCTCCATCCCGTTCATGAAAATCGTGTGCGCCGGGCGGCTTACTACGCGCCCATCGTGAATACCTTGTCCGCCCGGATGCGGTAGATCACGCGCACCTCGCCCTCCCGGCGGTTCGGATAGCTGTCCACGCCCAGATACTTGTTCGCCAGGGCGTCGATGTGCGCATCCGCCCCGTTCTCGGTGATCTCCACCACCGTGCCCTGGATCCCCACCCACCTGTAGGCGTTTTCGGGGTCGACGATGGCGATGGACACCTTGGGCCTTGCGCGCATGTTCAAGTCCTTGAGACGCCCCTTGGCCGAATTGACCTCGATGATGTCGCCGTTGGTCCCGAACCACACGGGTGAGACCTGCGGTGAGTCGTCCTTGTTCTGTGTGCCCAGATACAGGAGGGCCTTGGTGTCGAGAATGCCGGCATGAGATTCGGGTATCAGCGCCATGTTGGGTTCCTCATATGAAAAAGACGGTCGATTGCGCCCCGGATGCGGTCATACGCACCTGGGCAAAACCTCTTCGGTGAACATTCTGAGAGATTCGTCGAAATCCTGGTTCGGGGGGTCGATCATGATGCTCTTGACCCCGTAGGACTCGATCTCCTGGATGCGGTCGACGCACTCCTCGGGCGTTCCCGTGATGGTGAAGCGGTCCAGGATGTAGTCGGTGATGAGGGGCACGTGCTTGGGGTCGCGCCAGTTGCTCACGTCGAAGTTGTCCAGGAGGTGTTTGATTTCGGGCCTGTACGGCTCGGGGACCGAGTCGAGCGTCATGCGGAAGTTATGGTGCGCGCGGTTCGCCACCCGCGCCCGCACTTTCTCCCGCGCGCGCGTGCTGTCTGTATCCACCGAGACGACCGCGCCGAAAATAATGTCCATCTCGCCGAGGGAGGGGTCGCGGTTCGCCATCCCCTCGTTCAAATACTTCATCACCCAGTCCACCGTCTCCTTGTAGACGCCCGAACCCACGATGACGCCTTCCGCGACTTCGGCCGACATGGCGAGCGTCCTGGGGCCTTCGGCGGAGGTGTAGATGGGTATATCGCGCGCGCACCACATGTTCACGTTCACGCCTTCTGCGTATTCCACCGTCTCGCCGCGCGTGAACGCGCGAACCGCCGCGATGGACTCGCGCATCCGGGCGAGCCTGGCCATCTTCTTGCCCAGCGTGTAGACGGGCGTATCGCCCGAGCCGATGCCGAAGATCACGCGGCCGCCCGAAAGCTCGTCGAGCGTGGCGATGGCGCTCGCCGCAACGCTGTCGTCATGGAGAACCGGATTCGTCACGCCGGGGCCGATTTTCACGTGCGAGGTGTTCTCTATCGCCAGAGCGAGCGCGATGTTGTGATCCCGGCAGGTGAGGTGGCTCTCCGCTATCCACACCTGCTCGAAACCGTTGTCCTCGGCGTATTTCGAGCGCTCCGCCACCACCCGGATGTCATCCGGCACCAAATGAAGACTAAAGCTCATTCCCACGACAAAGCGCCTCCTGAATTTTGAGACAATAAAGAAACTATCAAGATTTCAAGTCTGACTTCCATTCGAGCCGACGGGCGCGGTCGCGTTCACCAGCGGCATGACGTCGTTGGCGAAGCTCTCAATCGAGCGCATCACCGAAGCGTGGTCCGGCCCGCGCCAGGGCGCGAGGATGACATGATTGACCCCGTACTCATCGCGCAGCCTGCAAATGTCTTCCGCCACGGCCTCCGGATCGGCGATGATGCCGCCGCCCCTGACGATCTCGGCGACGTCCAGCTCATAGCTCCAGTTGCGCTTCAAGTGCTTCGCCTCCTCCTCGGGCATTTCCACCTCGTTCATCTTCGCCCGGTAGCGCAGGTACTCGCCCTCGCCCTCCACCGTGAGGTTGAAGTATTCCTCCGCATCCACCGCGTCGCACACGTGGATATGGTGAACCAGAGGCCTCTCGATTCCGGCGGGGTCGCCGCCCGATTTTCTGATGGCGTCCTCATACAGCCCGAACTTCTGCTTGTAGACTTCCGGACCCGTGAAGCCCGCAGACGCCATTACCTTGAAGCCGTTCTCGCCCGCGTAAGTGTAGGTTTCGGGGCTGGTGCCCGCCAGCCAGATGGGGGGCCTGGGCTTTTGCAGGGGCTTGGGGAAGATTTCCACGTCCGCGCACTGATGATGCCGGCCCTGATACGTCACCTTCTGTCCTTCCAGGAGGCGGGAGAGGATATGCAGCCCCTCTTTCAGGCGCTCGCGGCTTTCCGACGGCTTGGCGCCGAACCCCTGGAATTCCTTGGGCTGGGAGCCGCGCCCGATGCCCAGTTCGAGCCTGCCGCCGCTTAAGAGATCGACCATGGCGGCCTGCTCCGCCAGCCGGGTGGGGTCGTGGAACGACATGATGGAAATGGCCGTGCCCAGGTGAATTTTTTTCGTCTTCTGCGCGACTGCGGCGCAGATGAGGAGGGGGTCGGGGATCATCCCGACGCGGGAGAAGTGATGCTCGGCGTACCATACGCAAGAGTAGCCCAACTCGTCCGCCAGTATGCTCTCCGTGATCATATCCTCATGGACCTGGGTCTCGGTCATGTCTTCGGGACGATACAGGATGTAAAACAACGAAAATTCCATTCAAAACCCTCGATTCCAGTGGCGGAGCCTGTCCTTCACCGTCACCCAGATACCGAAAAGGGGCATCCGGCACATAATGATGGAACAAGCCTGTGAGATTTTCCGTACCCAAGGTTGGCGGTTATAATGCCGACATAAACGCAGCAGCGTCAAGGTTGAGCGCCATGTTTGTGGATTTCTCGCAATGAGCCGTTCACGTCTCAGAGAGACGCATTCAGCCTCATCTCGCCCGGCGTAAAAATTCTTTTTGACGGGGTTATCTTGAGTCCTCTGGTATACATTCTGGTTTTTTGCGCCGCATTCGTCGGCTCGGGTCTCAAGGCGGTGGGCGGGTTCGGCTTCGCCACCCTGACGACGCCCACCGTGGCCATCTTCTGGGACTTGCCGACGGCCATCGCCGTCATCTCCATCCCCACCCTGTGCACGAGCCTCATGAACGCCTGGCGGACGCGCGCCGCCGTCCACGAGGGTCTGAGACCCTTCATCCCCTTCTTCTCGATGAGCCTGGTGGGTCTGGCCGCCGGCCTCACGATACTCCTGAACACCGACCCGCGCCTGATGAAATTCATCCTGGGCGCCTTCATCATATGCCAGATCGTCTGGCAATGGCTCCAGCCCGAGAAACCCGCTCCCGAAGATTCGCTCAAGCGATCCCTGGGGATGGGAGCGGTCGCAGGGCTGATGCTGGGCACCATCAACATCCCCTCCCACGTCATCGCCTCCTACCTCACGGGGATGAAAATCTCCAAGGAGCGCTACCTGTTCGTGCTGAGCGCGAGCCAGGTCGTGCTCAGAGTCGCGGCCATCGCCTCCATCGCAGCGGCGGGCTACATCGGCGCGACGGCCCTGTGGCTCATCCTCATCCTGACGACGCCCGTGCTGCTCGGCTTTTTCGTGGGCACGAAGATTTACAACATTTTTACAGACCAGGCGTTCTTCCGAATCGTCACGCTCATACTGTTCATCATGGGGGGTATTCTCGTGGTGATGAACTTCGAGGGGCTTGCCGCCATTTTCTGATTTTGGCGAAACGAATCGAGTAGCCCGACGGAATTGACGAAGGCGATTCATCTGCGCTATTTTTCGGATTCATCGCAAAAAACAAAAAAGTGAAATCAACATCTATCAGATATCTCATAAGGACCGAACAACATGCCGGTGAAAGTAAGCATCAAGAATCTGCACATGGAATACTACCTGAAGGACAGGAAAGTCCACGCCTTAAAGGACATCAACCTCGACATTCAGGACGGCGAGTTCCTCTGCGTCGTGGGGTTGTCCGGATGCGGGAAGACCACGCTGCTGAACATCCTGGCCGGATTCCTGAATCACACGGCGGGCTCCATTCTGCTCGACGGCAACGCGATTTCGGCGGCGGGCCGCATGAACCGGGGCGTCGTGTTTCAGGAGTACGCGCTGTTCCCGTGGCGCACGGCGCTCAGGAACGTCGAGTTCGGCCTCGAGATGAAGGGCATGACCAAAGAGGAACGCAGGCAGAAGGCGCAGCAATTTCTCGAACTCGTCCACCTCGAAAAGTTCACCCACCTCTATCCCCACAACCTCTCGGGCGGCATGAAGCAGCGCGTCGCCGTGGCGAGGGCGTACGCCTACGAGCCCCAGTTCATGCTGATGGACGAGCCCTTCGGCGCGCTCGACGCGCAGACGCGCGAGAACCTCCAGTCGCTGACGGTCGAGGTCTGGGAGAAAACGAAAAAAACCATCTTCTACGTCACGCACAACCTGAGCGAGGCGGTCTACCTCGCCGACAGGATCATCGTTCTCGCGGGCCAGCCGGGGGTGATTCACAAGGAGATCAAGGTGGACGTGCCGCGCCCCCGGGACCCCTTCGACCCGAGGGTGATCGAACTCGAACACATGGCGACAGAAGCGGTGCGCGGCAACTAGCCTCACTTCCGCATCAGGAACACAAACAAAAAGGCCGGCCCCCAACGGGAGCCGGCCTTACCTTTTAGGCTATCGGTGATATCCGTTACTGGCGCTGGCCGCCGACCTCTTCCATCATGCCCCACTTGACGACGGTCACCTTCTCGAACTTCTCGAAGATGAACTTCTCCATCACGAACCCGACCAGGGCGATGGCCGCGATCCCCACCAGCATGAAGGCGGTATCGAGGTCCTCGCGGCTGTCGAAGATGGCGTAGCCCAGGCCCCAGTCGCTCGCGGCCACCATCTCACCGGCGATGCCGGCGCGCCATGCGCGCGCCAGGCCGATGCGGATACCCGAGAGGATGAAGGGCAGCGAACCGGGGAAGATGACCTTCCAGAACAGGGTCATCCCCTCGGCGTTCATCGATTGCGCCGCCCGTATCCATATCGGGTTGATGGTCTTCACCCCCGTCCAGGTGGATGAGATGGCCGGGAGTGCGGCGGCGAACGCGGTGATGAAGATCATGGTCGTGTTGCCGAGGCCGAACCACAGGACGAGAATCGGGCTCCAGGCCAGGGCCGGGATGGGCAGGAGCATGCTCAGTATGGGGATCATGAACTTCTCGAACCAGCCGACGCGGCCCATGGCGATGCCGATGGCTATCCCCACGAAGCCGGCGATTATCATGCCCACCATGATCCGCCAGGCGGTGTGGTAGGAATGCACGCACAGGACGCACATGGTCTCGCCGGATTTCAGGAAGGTGACTTCATAAAAACGGTGGACTATGGGAAAGACGCGCGGAAACAGCGCGGGTTCGCTCACGTACCAGGCGATGCCCTCCCATATCACGAGCACCGCGATGAAGCTCGGGACGTTGTCCTTGATCCACATCCAGAATCTTTCCTGCTTCGTGTACTCGTCAGGTAGTTTTACGTCATCCCGTCTGACTTCATCTGTTGCCGTGGCCATCAAACAGCCTCCCAAATCGTGCGAATTTCAAATAATATCGTATGCAATATGTCCACAGCCGAAGCCATGGAGTTATCCGTCAGTTCTTAAGTGGTTCATTGCGGCTTAAGTCCGATTTGCGGGCATTCTTGCAAAATTGCTTTCTCAAGTCAAAATCATCGGGCAAAGATTTTCTCGTTTTCGAATCATGGAATTTCTTGCGCGATCATCGACTCGAACTGCTTTGCCTGCCAGGGCCGATTATCGCTTTATTCGGGGCCTTTTTCGGCAATATCACGGAACCGGGCGGCCACGCCCGCATCTGCGCCCTCGCCGATGTAGGCGCCGTAGGACGAATCATCCTCGGCGACACCCTCGATCTGCCAGGTCGTATCCTTCGCCACGATGAAGATGACGTCCTCATCGTCCGTGGCCACCATGCTGTGGAGGGAATTCGCCGGTATGTGGATGATTCCCCCTTTACCGACCGTTTTCCGCTCACCGTCGATCATCGCCTGCAGGCTGCCCTGCTGCACGAAGATGAACTGCTCGTTGGGGTGGCGGTGCGGCCTGCTGCCCGTACCCGCCGGCTTGTTGATGACGCCGAAAATGACGCGATCGCCGTCCACCCACACGCCCTCGGAGGTGCTGTAGCTCGCCCCCGCCAGTTTTTGGTCCATCGTCTCAGGATCGTAAAAAGGCATCTTCTTGCGTTTCCTCCAAATCAGTAGTTCCAAGGTCCATAGATAAATTGCGCGCTTATGCGCGGTTGGTTAGATTTCCGTATATTCGGTCGCGACGGCGAACCCCTTGTTCCCCACCTCGAACGGCCCGCTGCACCTGCTGAAGAAAAGAATCCCATCGGCGGGGCTTCGCAACTCCTCGACCACTTCAAGGCTGAAAGGGTCGAGCATCTCACCCAGAAGCTCCCCTTCGCTCACCTTGGCGCCCAGGTCTGCGAAATGCGTTTTCCGCGAGATGAGGTATCCGCCGCTCGAGGGATTCGCCTCGGCGCGGTGGGCGAAACCGAAATAGGTGATTTTCTCTCTCTTCTCTTCCCCCGGGAGCATCCCCAGATGAACGAGGAGGTTCAAGAAACCTTGTTCGAGGTCGTAGCGATAAAGGTTCTCCTCGCATTCGGGCAGATAGGCGCCGCCAATCTCGACGCTGACGGCCGGTATCCCTTGCGTGAGCGAATGGCCCGAAGCGCTCGATTTGCTGAAAGGCACACCGTGAACCAGCGCAGCACCCCCGCTCGCGAAAGCGACCGCCATCTCGCGCGATTTCTCGCCGAGCGCGCCCTCATAGTCCGGGTCCATGTCGACGCGCCTCTGGATTCTCCCGGCCGCCCCGCCGGAGTGAAACTCCACGAGATAATCCGCATTCTCGATAAGGATTTCACGTATCTTGTGCGCGTAGCGCTGCGTGAGCGTCCCCTTGGCGGAACCCGGAAACGCGCCCCAGAGGTTCGTCTGCTCGTGCTGGTCCGGCGATTGCCGCGAGAAATTCGCAAAGGCGAACGGGTTCGCTACCGGAACGAGAAGAAGAGCGCCGCTCAACTGCGCGCGATCGATTTGCGCGATTACGTTCTGGAACGCGCGAATGGGCTGCGGCTCATCCCCGTGGACGCAAGCCAGAACGGACAGGGTGGGGCCGGGTTTCGCCCCTCTCACGCAATGGAGGGGCAGACCGGTCTCCGAGCCGGTGAGCATCCGCGCCACCGGGATTTTCACGTATTCATAGGAGCCTGCGGCTATCGCCACGCCCCCGATTTCCCAGGAATCCGTGCTCACCCTCAGTGCCCCCTGATCTCCGAAACATCCACAACGCGCCCGCTCTTCGCACTCTCGACGATCGATTCCAGAACGGCCACGACTTCCCGCGCTGCCGCCCCGTCCGTCTCGGGTGTGGCCTCGCCCCGGATGCACCTGCCGAATTCCTGTATTTCTTCCGCGAGCGCATCGCCGCCGTCCACGGAAAGCTCGCTCCTCTGGGTTTCGTCTTTTTTCTGGAGATAGAGCCGCTCGCCCTCGTCTTCGCTCCATGCGGAGGCTTCGGTGCCGTGGGCCGACGTCGTGCACTGCTTGGAAGTGACGTAGCAGGTTGTGATGTAGCCGAGCGGGCCGCTCTCGTATTCGAGGATGATGTTCGTCACGTCGTCCAGATTGCCCGCGGCGAACAGTTGCTTGCTGAACGCGCTCACCCGCTTCGCGGGGCCGGCTAGGTACTGGAGATTGTCCACCATGTGGACGCCAAGCCCCGTCATGCCCCCCGCCGGGCATTCCGCCGGGTCGTTCCGCCAGCCGCTTCTCGGGTTTTGGCCGTTGGGATTCGAGAGGTTCGCCTCCAGGGCGTGAATCATCCCGAGCGCGCCCTCGTCTATCATCGCGCGTATCCGGCGGTTCGCGCCCTGCCTCCTCCTGTGGTGTCCGATCAGAAGCGTAACGCCCGCTTTTTCAGTGGCTTCGATGCACTTGTCCGCATCGGCCACCGTCAGGGTGAGCGGCTTTTCGACGAAGACGTGCTTGCCCGCCGATGCCGCCTGCGTGATCAGGTCCGTATGCGTGGAATGGGGCGTGGCGATGAGAATGCCCTCTACTTCGTCATCTTTCAGCACTTCTTCAAAAGACGCCGCCGGGCGGCACCCGAATTTCTCCGCAAACTCCTCGCGCGAGGACTCGGTTCTCGTGAAGCACCGGGTAATCTCCACGTTCCCCGCCCTTTTCGCGGCATTCGCCAGCATGGTTCCCCAGTTGGCCAGGCCGATGGACGCCAGCCGTACTTTTTCATTCGCCATAACAACCCCCAGTAAGTTTGATATACGCCGTCAAGAATCCACGTTTGCGCCCACCGCCAGCAAACGCCGGGGGACGCGTCATTTTTTGTCGATCATAAATTGTCAGACGCGACGGGAAAGGGTAACATTCGCGCCTTGGGTTCAACAAACCTGACAACAAAATTTTTTGATTCGCCGTGATTTACGGGAAAACTACTGCAGGGACAACTTCGTCAAAAAAGGAGTTTATCGAATGCCGTTCCACCGTTTCGAGGAAATCGAGAAAAAAGCCGTCTCGCCCCATCTCTCCTCCGGACAGGGAGCCATCGTCGAGGGGGAATTCATGTATTTCTGCCAGGTCAGCAAGGTGGCCGGCACGGGTTCCCAGATACACTACCACCCCAACGAACTCATGATTTTTCCCATCCGCGGGAAAATCAACGCGCTCGTCGGAAAGGACAGGAGAGTTGTCACGCCGGGCACCTTCGTTCACGTACCCGCGTACGCCCAGCACCAGATGATCGCCACCGAAGACGGAGACATGGATTACCTCTATGTGAAGGACCGCTCCTGGACGGTCGTGGGTCTGGACAGGGATCAGGTCGTGCCGGACAAGGCGCCCAGTGTCGAAGAGATCAACGAAATGTACGAGGACGGCTCCACCGAAAATCTCGAAAAAGACGCCTCCAAGGCGCAGATCATCGTCGAAGGCCTGAACAACTCCTATTATCCGATACTCCCCTCCTTCGACGCTCCCGCATCTTCGGGCCGCCACACCGTGTGGATCGAAGGCGGGCGCCTCGCGTTCGGCTACGGCGAGATTCCCGAGGGCTTCGAGGATCAGACGGCCGAGAACGCGCACGAGCAATTCGTATACGTCATCAAGGGAGTCATCGACGCCCAGGTGGACGATGAGCGGCAAGCGTCGGGCCCCGGCTCCATCATCCACATCCCGAAGGGGTCTAAGCGGAGCCTCTCGACGCAAAGCGGCCAGCACGCGCGCTACGCGTCGGTGCGGGCCATGCCGAAGCTCGAAGAGATGCTGCGGGAAAAAGCGGCGGCCGCGGCGGCGGAAAACTAGAACGGGTGAGGCGCGCATGGCGAAACACCTGGTGTGCAAAATATCGGAACTGCCCCCCGGTGCGCGGAAGATCGTCGAGGTCGAGGGCCGCTCCATCGGCGTGTTCAACATCAAGGATTCCCTGTACGCGGTCAGGAACTCCTGCCCGCACCAGGGCGCGCCGCTGTGTCTCGGCAAGGTCAAGGGAACCATGAAATCCTCCAGGCCCCACAGCTACGAATACGTGATGGACGAGCAGGTTCTCGTGTGCCCATGGCATTGCTGGGAGTTCGACATCACGAACGGGCGCTCGGTCTTCAATCCCCACAGGATGCGCGTCAAAACCTATGAGGTGACGCTCGAGGCGGAAGAAGACCCCTCCATCGAGACGTATGAAGTCACGCTCGAAAAAGACCTGGTGATGCTGCACGTGTGATCCCCCGCCATTGGAGCCGAGAGCACGAATGAGAAAAATCGAGAAAATAGAACTCTTCCCCGTCGCCATCCCGCTCAACCATCCCTACAAGAGCGCCACGCGCACCGCGACGCATTCAGAAGACATCGTCGTTAAAATCACCTGCGAGGGCGTTTCGGGCTGGGGCGGGGCGCCGCTGCGCTCGTTTCCGACCGGGGAGACGCTCAAGAGCGCGTACCAGATACTCGATGAATACCTGGTGCCCGCCGTCGCCGACTGCAACCCCTTCGACAGGGAACGCATCGCCCACAGGATGGAAAAGGCCATCCCCTTCCATTATTCGCCAAAGGCGGCGGTCGACTGCGCGGTGCACGATCTCATCGGGCGCATGCTGGGTTGTCCGGTCTACGATCTGCTGGGCGGAAAAATCAGGGACGAGATGCCCGCCTTCGACATCCTGCCGCTCGAATCACCGGAAAGAACCGCAGAACTCGCGGCGGAATCGATGGCTTTGGGCATCACCTCGTTCAAGGTGAAGATGAACCGCGACACGAAGACGAGCATCGCGCGCGTGGCGGCGGCCCGGGAGGCGGCGGGAGATGAGGCGCACATCGTCGTCGATGCGAACATGAGCTGGACGCCCAAGCTCGCCGTGCAGATGTGTGCGCGCATCGAGGAGTTCGGGGTCACCATGCTGGAGCAGCCCGTGCCCGGCAACGATCTGGACGGCCTGGAGTTCGTCAACAAGAACACGCGCATCCCCATCTGCGCGGACGAGTCGTTCCGGCCCGACTATCTGGCCCGAATCGCCCGCAGGCGCGCCGCCGACATCGTGAACCTGAAAGTCAACCGCGAGGGCGGTCTGTTACATGCGAAAAAAGCCGCCGCCCTCATCGAGATAAACGGCATCGAGGGCATCTGCGGCAGCGTGATCCACAGCGCGCTGAACGACGCCGCCTGCGCGCACCTTTTCGCCTCGACGCCTGCTATCGTCTACAACGAATCGGGCAAGGCCCCCGCCTGGCACGATGAGGACATCGTCACCGGCTTCGTGGCGGAAGGCGGGGTCGTCAAGGTGCCCGAGGGTCCGGGTCTGGGCGTGGAAGTGAACGAAGAGGCGGTGCACAAATTCCGCCTCGATCTGTAATACGGGCAGGCATTCCGAGCGACCTCGGACAGGCACAGGGGCCTGTCCCTACAAAAACCGAACGTAACAATACGAACCCGTAGGGGCGGCCCCCCGTGGCCGCCCTGCCCCAGTAGCCGCACGTGGTCCGTTATTGGCCGTCATTCCGGCGTCATTGTCGCTCCTGTTGTAGGGGTCGCATACATGCGACCCGGCCTTTTTCTCCGCCCGTCATGGGCCGCATATATGCGGCCCCTACAGGTGAAAGCCCGATTGATGCGGGTGGACTTCCTCTTCCACGTCGCCCGCCAAACCATCTCGCATCGGAGGTAGAAGCGGTACCCTCGACGAGGGGCTATTTCAACAGCCTTGTTACGAGCTCCTACTAGAGCTTGTGCCCATAAAGCTCCTCGGCGCTCTCGTGGTAGATGCGCCGCCTCATCTCATCCGAGACTTCCTGAAAAACCTGCCGGGGATTGTCGAAGTCCCAATGCGGATAATCGGACGCGAACAGAAGCGTCTTCTCCGCTTTAGCCATCCTGAGAATCTGGCGGTGGTCCTCGTTGGTGGGCGGCTCCGCGATGGGCTGCGTGGTCAGCCGGATGTGGTCGACGATGTACTCACTCGGCGGACGTTCGAGCCAGGGCACCTCCGCGCGCAGCGAGCGCCATTCCTGATCGAAGCGCCACATGATGCTCGGCAGCCAGGCGTAGCCCATCTCCTGAAAGACGACCTTGAGTTTCGGGAAGCGAACGAACACGCCCTCGCACACCAGGCTGATCACCTGCGCCTGCGCTATCGTCACCGCGCCCGTGTGCACCTCGATGTAATAGGCGGGGATTCCCGTGGGGTTCATGGGCGTGTTCACCCCCGCCGCCTCTCCTGCGCCGTGCATCCCGATGGCCAGGCCCATGGCTTCTGAGGCCTCGTAGATGGGATAGTAGTGGCGGTTCCCCAGCAACACGTCCATCTGCGGAATCTGCACCTGCACCACGGCGGGATGCGCGCCGATTCTCTCGATTTCCTTGACGGCGAGCCCCGGGTCGCGCGGGCCGACGTGCATGGCGAGCTTGAGGCGGGGTTCGGGTTCGCACCACTCGTGGAGCAGCCAGTCGTTGTTCGCCGCGATGAAGGCCGCCGCCATGTCGGCGTCCGGCAGTCCCCCGATGCCGAACAGATCGCCTGCGATGAGAATGCCGGTGTCGATGCCGTATTTGTCCAGATGGTGGGAGCGCAGCATGTCGAGGTTCGAACCGGGTCTCCCGCCGTCGGGCGGCAGGGCGTCGGGGCGTTCCGCACCGTGGGGATGGTAGTACCAGCGCTTGGGTATCGAAAAGACGTTCCGCGCGGTGTTGGGGTCTTTCGCGGAACTGAGCGGCGCCACGCCCATGCGCTTGCGCCACGATTCGGACAGATACGGATGAAGCTGGTGCATGCCGTTCATGCGCGGATGGATGTCCGCGTCGATGATCTTGAGCTTCACCGCATCGGTTGTTTCTCCTGCCGCCGTTTCAAGTCCGGTCTCGTTCATTTCAGGCCCCTCTATGTCAAGAAATCAAGAATATATGCCGTTCTAAAATTCGGGAAACTCCGCCATCCAGCCCATCTCGTCCTCGAACCACCTCGCGGTCGCAAGGAGCTTCTCCTCGCCGCAGCGTATCGCGCCGAACTGTATCCCCAGGGGAAGGTTCATGTTCCCGCGTCCCAGGGGCAGCGTGATCGCGGGCTGCCCCGAGAAGGTGAGCGGCTGCAAAAAGGCCGGCCCGCCGGTGGATTCCGCCCACGGCGGCGGCGCCGAATCGAAACTCGGCAGCATGAACAGATCGTAGCGCTCCATCAGATCGTCCATTTTCCGGGTGAAATTCGCACGAACGCGCATCGCCTTCACGTAATGGACGGCAGGCGTCATATAGCCGATCGTCATGCTCCTGCGCACGAAAGGCGGGAGATCATCCCTGTGCGCCTCGTACAAATCCTGATGGCAGGAAGCCAGATCCACGCACCGGCCGATGAAATGCGCCGCGTTTATCTCATCCATGCTGAGAGGCAGTTCCACCTCCTCGACTTCGATACCCTTTGATTTTACTTGAGCTACGGTCCGCTCGGTCCACTCGGCCACTTCCTCGCTCGCCAGATCGAGTAGATGCTTGAGATACGCGATTTTCTCCGGCTTTCGGGGCGTCTGGTTCGCGGCGGGCGGCGGGGCGTTCACCGCGCTGTGATCCGCGCCATCGGGGCCTGACACTACCTCCATGATTATCGCGATGTCCTCGACCGTGCGCGCGATGATTCCCAAATGATCGAAATTCCACGAAACGCTCATCACGCCCGTCCTGGGAATGCGTCCATAGGTGGGTTTCAGGCCCGGTACGCCGCAATACGCGGCGGGGCGAAGCGTGGAGCCCGTCGTCTGGCTGCCGAACGCGGCGGGTACCATGCCCGCGCCCACCGCGGCGGCGGAGCCGCTGCTCGACCCGCCCGGGCTTCGTTCGGTGTTCCAGGGGTTGCGGGTGATGGAGGGGTCTCCCTGCGCGAAAGGCGTCGTCACCGCCTTGCCCATGGAGACCGCGCCGGCATCTCGCACGCGCGCCACGCAGGCGGCGTCCTCCTCAGCCGTGCGTCCCTTGAAGATATGCGTTCCGGCTTCCATCTTGAGGCCCCGGACGCCGAAAATATCCTTGGCCGCATACGGCGCGCCCGCCAGGGGACCCAATTCCTCACCGGCGCTTCTGGCGTCATCCACCGCCTTCGCCGCCTCGAGCGCGCCCTCTGCGTCCACCTGCACCCAGGCCTTCACCTGCTCCTCACACGCATCGATGCGGGACAGCAAAGAACGCACCCACTCCGCCGCGGCGAGAGAGCCCTCTTCCAACTTGCTTAAACCCTCGCTCAACGAAAGGCGCCAGTGTTCACTCATTCCGCACCCTCATCGGACTTGCAGTTTTCGAGCGGGGGGAGGAACGGCTCATCGGTGGACTCAACGGGTGTGCCTGAGAGAATCTGGAGCATCTGTGCGCAATCATCCGCCGTCTTGAGGCCGAGTTCATCCCGGGGCACGCCGAAGACGGCAGCGGCCATATCTGCGATTCGCGCCGCTATTTTCGCTTGACCCTCTTGCGGTTCCGCCATCTCTTCTCCCTCCGCGCAAAAATGCCCTTCACTTGCGTCTGGCCCATTGGGCATCCCGAATAAAAAGCATCATACTAAAAGAAGTCGCCGTGATTAAGGGCGATGAGAGGGAGAACGCATGAAAATCTGGGTGGATGCCGACGCATGTCCGCAAGATATCAAGGAGATTCTCTACAAAACCGCCGAGCGACTTGATATTCCAACAGTTCTGGTCGCCAACATGAAGCTGCGGCCGCCGGACATCCCTTCCGTCTCCACGATTCAGGTCCCCGGCGGAGCGGACGTAGCCGATGAATACATCACCGAGAACCTGAGCCCGGGCGATTTCGTCATCACCGCGGATGTTCCCTTCGCGGCGAAAGCGGTCGAAAAAGGCGCTTTGGGCATCGACCCGCGCGGTGAGGTTTATACCGAAGAAAACGTGGGCGAGCGGCTGTCTTTGAGAAACTTCATGATGGATATGCGCTCGGGCGGCCTCGTCCAGGGCGGCCCGCCTCCCATGGCCACCGCGGACCGCCACAAGTTCGCTGCGGCCTTAGACCGCGAGTTGACGAAAAAACGAAACGCCTAGGCGTTCACGTCCACGACCACGCGACCCTTCACCTGCCCTTTCAGGATATCGCCGCTCAGTCCGGCCAGATCGGAAAGCGACGCCTGGGTGCTCATGGATTCGAGCTTGTCCATCGGCATCTCCTCCGCAAGCCGCGTCCACGCCTTTTGACGAGGCTCGAAGGGGCACATGACGGAATCGATACCCAGCAGGTTTACACCCCGCAGAAGGAACGGGATCACCGTCGTCTCGAGGGCGCTCCCGCCCGCCAGACCCACCGCCGCCACGGAACTTCGGTGTTTCATCTGCGTCAGCAGGCGTCCGAGCGTCGTGCCGCCCACCGAATCGATGCAACCCGCCCAGCGTTCGCTCTCGAGCGGGCGTTTCGTGGGTTCGGCGAGTTCGCTCCGCGCGATGATGGCGGAAGCGCCGAGTGATTCGAGATAAGCGTGGGTTTCCTCTCTCCCCGTCGACGCGGTGACGGAATAACCCAGATTCGCGAGAACGGCCACCGCAACGGAACCCACCCCGCCTGCGGCGCCTGTTACCAGAACTTCCCCGTCTTCGACGCCCAGGCCGTGGTCTTCGAGCGCCTGAACGGAGAGCATGGCCGTGAAGCCGGCCGTGCCGAGCGCCATCGCCTGCCTCGTGGACATATTTTCCGGCAGGTGAACCAGCCAATCCCCCTTCACGCGCGCCTTTTGGGCGTATCCGCCCCAGTGCGCCTCGCCGACCCGCCAGCCGGTGAGAATCACCTTGTCGCCAGGGCTGTAACCTGCGTGCGCGCTCTCCTCCACCGTGCCCGAGAAATCAATGCCCGGTACGTGAGGATAATTGCGCACCAGACGTCCGATGCCCTTCAGGATCATCCCGTCCTTGTAGTTGAGCGTCGAATAATCGATAGCGACCGTCACGTCGCCGTCCGGCAGGCTCGCCTCGTCGAGTTCCTGAACGGATGAACTGACCTTCCCGTCATCTTCTTCCAAAACCAGAGCACGAAACATAACGTATCTCTCCATATGGTTAGCTTTGTTCGATTGCCTCTTTGAGCAGGCCGAGCGCCGCCTCGGCGAACGCCCACATATTCGCCTCCCTGTCCGCGCTGCCCGTCTCCAGCGTCATCACCTCCTCCACCGGGCCGGAAACCGCCATGCACGAATGCCCCGGCGCGTCCCCGTATCTGTTGCCGGCAGGGCCGGCCGCCCCGGTTTCGGAAACGCCCCATGTCGACCCCAGCCTGTCCTTGATCGCCGTGGCCAGCTTCGCCGCGTAGGGCTCCGTGCTCGGCCGCATTCCCTCGAAGGCGTCCTCGGGCAAGCCGAGCAGGATGCTCCTCGAATCGTAGGTGTAGAGCACCCCGCCGCCCATGTAGTAGGCGGAAGCCCCCGGAACGGCGAGCAGAGCGGCCGACACCAGGCCGCCGGCGGACGTTTCCGAAACGGCGACCGTTTGTCCGTTGTCCTTCAGCAATTGCCCGATTTCACCGGCCATTCGCGTGAGCACATCCATGAGCGTCTCCAGATGAGAAAAATTGAACCCAGAAGGTGGAACAATGGCACATTCCGGCCCTAAAATCATCCCATAACCTGTTTTGGACGCAGGAAGCGCCAGAGCGGAGGGACTTCGCTCCCACTCGTGATATACTCCGCCAAATCATGGGTTCGACTCAGATTCGTGGAGGAAATCATCTGATGCCCGACGGGCAACGTGGAATTGAAAAACGTCACCACAGCTCCCACTGGGGCGCATTCCGGGCGCACGTGCGCGATGGCCGCATGGTGGGTTTCGAACCTTTCGCCAAGGACCCGGCGCCCTCCCCCATCCTGGAGTCCATCCAGGACGCCATTTATGATGAAACCCGCATTTCCCGGCCGATGATCCGCGCGGGCTGGCTCGAGCACGGCCCCGGGAAAAACACCGAAGGACGCGGCGGCGAACCCTTCGTGCCCGTCTCCTGGGAGACGGCCCTCGGATTGGTCGCTGACGAGATAGAGCGCATCAAGACCGAACACGGCAACGAATCCATCTTCGCCGGTTCATACGGCTGGGCGAGCGCGGGCCGCTTCCACCATGCGAACACTCTGGTGAAAAGGTTTTTCAACTGCTACGGCGGCTTCACGGATCATGTGACCACCTACAGCATCGCCGCCGGGTACGTCATCCTCCCCCACGTCATGGGGGATTTTATCTCCTGCGCCGGACACATCACGACCTGGGACAGCATCGCGCAAGACACCAGGCTGTTCGTCATGTTCGGCGGCGTTCCCGTCAAGAACGCGCAGGTGGCGGCGGGAGGCGCGGGAGAACACTCCCTGGAGCTATGGCTGGAAAGGGCGAAGGCGAACGGGGTGGAATTCGTGAACGTAAGCCCCCTGAAAGACGATGCGCCCGATTTTCTGGACGCGCAGTGGCTCGCCGTGCGGCCCAATACGGACGTGGCGCTCATGCTCGGCCTCGCCCACACGCTTTGGGAGGAGAATCTGCACGATAAGGAATTTCTCGCGCGCTATTGCGTCGGTTTCGAGAAGTTCGAAGCCTACCTGGCGGGCGAAACCGACGGGAGACCCAAGAACGCGGACTGGGCGGCTCCCATCACGGGGATCGGGGCGGACGTCATCCGAAACCTCGCGCGGCGCATGGCGGGCACAAGAACCATGCTCAACACGAACTGGTCGCTCCAGCGCGGGGATCACGGCGAACAGACGTTCTGGATGACCATCACGCTCGCCGCCATGCTCGGGCAAATCGGCCTGCCCGGCGGCGGCTTCGGCTTCGGCTACGGGAGCATGGGCGGGCGCGGCGAACCGCGTGAGAACATCCCCTCCGTCAGAATGAATTTCGGGAAAAACCCGACCGGCAGCTTCATTCCCGTCGCCCGCATCGCGGACATGTTGCTTCAGCCGAACGAGCAATACGACTTCAACGGTGAGCGCCGCACCTACCCGGACATCCGCATGGTGTACTGGTGCGGCGGCAATCCATTCCACCACCATCAGGATTTGAACCGGCTGGTGAAGGCGTGGCGGCGGCCCGAAACCATCGTCGTCCACGACCCCTGGTGGACGTCCACGGTGCGCCATGCGGACATCGTGCTGCCCGCCACCACCACGCTCGAGCGCAACGACATCGGCTCGAGTTCGAGGGATCGCTTCATCCTCGCCATGCACAAGGTGATCGAGCCGGTGGGCGACGCACGACACGATTTCGATATCTTCTCGGAACTGGCCGGGCGCCTCGGCTTTAAGAGCGCCTTCACCGAAGACCGCGACGAGACGGAATGGCTCCGGCACATCTACGAGGAGGCGCGCCGGAAAGCCGCTGCTCAGGGCGTGGTTCTCGACACGTTCGAGCATTTCTGGGAAACCGGGCACACCGAAGTCGCCCCGCCGGAGACGCCGCACGTCTATCTGGCCGATTTCAGAGAAGACCCTGAGAAAAATCCGCTCAAAACGCCTTCGGGGAAAATCGAGATATATTCCGAGCGCATCGCGAGCTTCGGCTACGCAGACTGCCCGCCCCACCCCGCCTGGCTCGAACCCGTAGAATGGCTGGGAAGCGGACTGGCGAATAAATTCCCGCTGCACCTCATCTCGAACCAGCCGCGCACGAGACTCCACGGCCAGATGGACAGCGGATCCACCAGCATCAAGAGCAAGATTCAGGGCAGGGAACCGGTGTGGATTCATCCCGAAGACGCCGCCGCGCGGGAGATTCGAGACGGAGACGTGGTGCGAATCTTCAACGAGCGCGGCGCGATTTTAGCGGGCGCCGTCATCACCGAGGGGCTGCTGCCGGGTGTGATCCAGCTCTCCACGGGCGCCTGGTACGACCCGCTGGAGCCGGGGAAAATCGGGGCGCTCGACAAGCACGGCAACCCCAACGTACTGACGCCCGACAAGGGAACCTCCAGCCTCGGCCAGGGCCCGAGCGCGCACAGCGCGCTGGTGGAGATGGAGCGCTACGAGGAAGAACTTCCCGAGATCACGGCATTTCAACCCCCATCCTTCATAGAGGCGTAAATGTCCAGAAAATTCTTTGCAGACCATGCCAAGTGGCCCCGTTGCGTTTCGGGCGGGCCATTCCTGTTCTTCAGCGGGCAGATGGGGATGCACCCGAAAACGGGGAACATCTGCACGAAATACGCCGAAATCGGGGATAAAGGACCCGCGCGGACGAAGAACTACCCCTGGGTCGACAAGATCGAAGCGCCCATCGGCGCACAGGCCGTCGCCACCTATGAGGGCGTGGGAGAAACGCTCGAAACGAACGGCGGGGGACTGGAAAACCTGCTCAGGTTCCATCTCTATCAGCTCGACAAGCGCTTTTTCCCGGTCTTCGACAGCATCAGGCGTCACTACGAGCCGAAAGTGCCCACGCCGAGCACCGCCGTGGGCATGGGCGCGTTCGACCCGGAACTTACCGTGCGATTCAACATCGACGCCATCGCCCTGAACCCCAAGGCGGCGAAAACTCTGGGGCAAAGGAAGAAGCATGAAGGCTCCAAGGCACATTCGGCCGCCGCTCATTTCTCCCATGTCGTGGGAGCGGGGCCGTATCTTTTCGTCGCCGGCCAGATTCCGACCGATACCTCGAAACCCGGCTCCCCCCTCATCCGCAACTACCCCGACATTCCGAAAAGGGGGAGATTCCTCTCCGTCGGCCAGAGCCATGAGGACAGCAGGAACGGCCCCATCGCCGCGCAGACTTGGTTCGTCTACGACCTCATCCGCAAGCATCTGGAGGGTTCCGGTTCCTCGCTCGAAAACATCCTGAACCTGACCGTATATCTCGGGGACATGCGCGATTTCCCCACCTTCCACCGAGTCCACGAGCGGTTTTTCCCAAACGACCCGCCCGCCCTCACGGTGATGCAGGTGGCGGAAGTCGGCCACAAGGGGGAGAAAATCGAAATCGAGCCCACGGCGCTGATGGATAAAAGCAAGATCAAGCGCGAGGTGATTCGCGGCGAAGATGGAGCAGGCGCTCAGATGAGCCTGGGCATCGCGGCGGGCGGCGTGTTGTTCCTATCGAACCTCGTGGGCCTGAACGGAGACGGCGAGCCGATCAGCAAGAGAAGCGAGCTCAAGGGAGCGCTACGCCGGAGACTGCCGAAAGCGTCTTCGCCGGCGACGAGAAACGCTGTCCTTCAGGGGCTGGCGATTCTCGATCAGATGGAAGGCGCGATGAAAACAGCCAGTGCCGACATGAGCCGGGTGACGCACCTGACGCTGTTCCTTAAGAATATCGCTCACCTCTCGGCGCTGGAGCCTTTGTTCAGGAAATACTTCCCGAAACGAAGGCCGGCCTTCACCGCCATTCAGATACCGGAAGTATCGCCCGTCGCGGGTACGGAAGTCTCGATGACGGCCATCGGCTGGATTGGCGACGGCGAGCCTGAAGTCGTCGCGTAAGGCTAGTCCGTATCGCAGACCCTGTGGCCGGCGAGGTCTTCGATGAGCGTCGCGAAGCCGCTGTGGTCCAGCTCCCCCCGGTCCGTCGCCAGAAGCGCCGTGAACATCTGATAGAGCTGGCCCGCCGCAGGAATCGCCACGCCCAGGTCCGCCCCCGCCTCCATCGCGAGTCGCAAGTCCTTCCGGTGCAGTCGGATCCGGAAGCCCGGCGGGTATTCCCCCCTCACCAGGTTCGGCCCGCGGAGTTCCAGCACGCGGGACTGCGCAAGACCGCCGGATAGGGCAGCGATCATTTTTTCGGGATTCACGCCCGCTTTCGCGCCCAGCACCAGCGCCTCGCTCATCGCGGCGATGTGCAGGCCCACCATGATCTGGTTCGCGATCTTCACGTACCCGCCGTCTCCCACGTTCTCGCCCACGTGGACGATGGTCTTGCCCATGGCCTCGAAGACGGGCAAAGCATCTTCAAAATCCGCCGCCGCGCCGCCCACCATGATCGAGAGCGTGCCCTCCCTGGCGCCTACGTCGCCTCCGCTCACGGGGGCATCGAGCATGCGCACGCCCTTCTCCCCCAAGGCCTGAGCCACCTTCCTGGAGACGCCGGGAGCGATGGTGCTCATGTCGATGAAAAGGGAACCCTCCTCCGCGCCTTCGATGATGCCCCCCTCGCCCAGGGCGACCAGTTCCACGTCCGGCGAATCGGGCAAACAGGTGATGATAAAGTCAGCTTTCGAGGCCGCTTCTGCTGCGGAGCCGCAAACAATCGCGCCCGCCTTTCCCAGCTCCTCCAGCGGAGGCTTGCTCCGGTTGTGGGCGGCCACCGAATGGCCTGCTTTCAGCAAGTTCAACACCATGGGCTTGCCCATGATGCCGGTTCCGATAAAAGCGACGGATCGGCTCATCGTCTAAGCCTCCTTCTTTGTGATTTATGGTCGAAACAAGATGCGCGTCGGAGCCTCTGGCGCAATCGCGAAAGCCTCATAGTCCTGGCGCTGTTCACATTCTGGCAGATTACCCGCCGAGTCGGGACTCCAGCCACCTCGCCGTCCGGAGCAGCCTGGCGTCGTCTCCCCTGGGCCCCACGAGCTGCACGCCGAGCGGCATCCCGTCCGCGCCCTCCAGCAGAGGCAGCGTCACGGCCGGCGTCCCGCACAAGGTCCAGATGGTGCAAAAAACCGGATTCCCCGTCGCGCCCAGCCCCAGCGGCGCCTGCCCCGGCGCAGGCGGTGTGAGGATGGCGTCGAACCGCTCGAACGTCTCTCCCAGCAAACCGTTCAGGGCGGGCACCTTCTCCACCGCCCGGGTGTAATCCACCGCGAGATATTTCTTGCCGCGTTCCATCATTTTGCGCAGAAGATCGCTCAACTGGTCCCTGCCGCGTTCGTATTCCGTCTCGAAGTTCCGCGCAAGGTTCGATTCCAGGATGATCTGGTGCCACTCGATAGCGTTGTTGAAAGGCTCTGGAAGTTCGACTTCCTCCACAACCTCCCCGCCCAGACTTATCGCCAACTCCTCAAACGCTGCCTGCGCGTCCTCATCGGCCTGATCCCAGACCGGCGTTTTCACGAACGCGAATCGCGGAGTCACCGGAGGCTCCGAGGCGGCGGTTTCCAGCAGTCTCGGGGCCGCGCGATGCCGCATGTCCGGGTCACGCGCGTCAAAGACCATCAGCTGATCGCCCAGGAAGGCGACGTCCTCGACGGAGCGCGCGAAAAGGCCCACGTGGTCGATCGGCCTCGACTGCGGCAGCATGCCGTAGCGTGAAATCGATCCGTGGGTGGGCTTGAAGCCGCAGACCCCGCAAAACGAGGCGGGCCGTATGACGGAGCCGTTCGTCTGGCTCCCCACCGCGGCGGGAACCATGCGGGAGGCGACGGCGGCGGCGGAACCGCTCGAAGAGCCGCCGGGCGTGCGGTTCGGATCGTGGGGATTCTTCGTCTTGCCGGGATGATAGACGGCGAACTCCGTCGTCACGGTTTTCCCCATGATGACGGCGCCTGCGTTCTTGAGCAGGGACACGAGCGCGGCGTCCTCGGTGGGCCGGCGGCCCGCGTGAAGGGGCGAGCCGTTCTCGGTCGGCAGTTCGGCGGTGTCGATGATGTCCTTGATCCCGACGGGAACCCCGTGGAATGGACCGAGCGCCTCCCCTCTCCCTCTGGCGAGGTCGGCCTCTCTCGCCTGCCTGAGGGCGTATTCCTCATCCAGGTGCTCCCAGGCGCCGATTTGCTCCTCGCACTCCTCGATGCGGGCCAGACACGCCCCGACGAGTGCTTCCGAGGTCAACTCGCCCTCGCGTATCGCTTCCGCGGCGCGGCGAGCACTCAGGTGGGCCGGACTGCTCTCTTCCATCAGATGACTCCTCCGATCAGCCAATCAGCGCGCTTCGCGCTGTCAGGCATATTCCTGCAATACGCCGCTCATCGGGGACGCTCCGCCGCGCCCGTCAGCATGGCCACCGCGGCGAAATCCAAGTCCCCCAGACCGTCGCGCGAAGCCATGCGGTAGACCTGGTTCGCCGCCGCACCAGTGGGACAGGGAATCCCCAGGGACATGAGAGCCGAAACGGCCAGGGACATGTCCTTGAGCATCAAGTCCACCGTGAAGCCGGCTTCGAAATCCTTGCTCGAAGGCGCGCCCTCAATGAGATCGGGGCACGGCGGGTCTTTCTCCATCACCCAGCTCCCGCCGCTGCTCGTGCGGATCACCTCATGGAGAATCTTCGTGTCCACGCCGGACGCCTTGCCCATGGCGAACGCCTCCGCCGCCGCCACCATGGTGACGCCCGCGATGAGGTTGTTGCAGAGTTTGGCGACCTGCCCCGCGCCGTACCCCCCGACGTGGATGATGTTCTTCCCCATCAACGCCAGGACGGGCTGCACGACTTCGAAGGCCTCTTTCGGGCCGCCGACCATGATGGTGAGGCTCGCCGCGTCCGCCCCCATCACCCCGCCCGAGACGGGCGCATCGAGCGCCACCGCCCCGCGCTCCGCCGCCTCGGCGGCGAGTTTGCGGCTCTGATCGGGCTCGATGGTGGAGAGGTCGACCAGCAAGCCGCCCTCGCCCACGGCTTCCATGAGGCCGCCCTCGCCCAGGTAGACGTCTTCCACCTCGGCTCCCGTGGGCAGGGAGGTGAGCACGATTTCGCACGTAGCGGCGAGTTCCGCCGGACCGGACGCCTCGACGGCGCCATTTGACACGGCGCGTTCCACAGATTCACGGACGACGTCCACCACGCCCACTTCATGTCCCGCATTGAGGAGATGCGGCACCATGCGTCCGCCCATCGCCCCCACGCCTACAAAACCCAAACGCTTCATCAGACATCCTCCACGAAAAATTTTCTCACTTTCATCTATCTTAACCTTCCCCCGATATAAATTCCTCCGCCACAGTGCACAGGAATCTCTCCTGGAAAGCGGGCGCGAGAAGGGTCATCCCGATGGGCAGACCGTTCGCGTAAAACCCGTTCGGGATGGCGACGGCGCATAAATCCAGGAGATTCACAAAATTTGTATACATCCCCAGGTTCGCGTTCAAGTCGATGGGGTCGGCATTCACCTCGCCTATCGTGTAGGCCGTGGGCGTCGTGGGAACCGACATAAAATCAATATTTTTCCATATTTTTCTCGCTTCACGCTTTAACTCTTCCAGGCGATAGAATGCCTTGAAGGCGTCGACCGCCGTATACCCGGCGGCGCCCGCGATCAACTCCCTCGTGACGGGATGAAGGGCTTCGGGTTTTTCTCCAAAAAACGCTTCAATCGCCGCCAGACGTTCCGCCACCCAGGGACCGCCGTACAGGAGTTTCGCCGCCTCGAAAAAAGGCGAGAAATCAACCTCCTGCACAGCCGCGCCCATCTCCGAGATGCGCTCTACCCCCTTCTCATAGGCGCTTCTCGCCTCATCATCTCCCAGAAAATCCCTTTGCCCGGGCAGAGGAACGCCCGCCTTCAGCCCACCCGGCAAGTCGGCGGCCATTTGCAGGGACGCTCCCGCCGGAAGAGCGCGGCTGTACGGGTCGTCATCCGGGACGGCCATCGTCTCGAGGGCGCAAAGCGCATCCGAAGCCGCGAGAGCGAAAACCGAGACGCAATCGAGCGTGCGGCAGGCGGGAACCACACCCCGCGTGCTCACCAGCCCCCGTGAGGGTTTCAAGCCCACGATGTTGTTGAACCCCGCGGGCACCCGGCCCGAGCCCGCCGTGTCCGTGCCGAGGGCGAAACTCACCAGACCCGACGCGACGGCCACGGCCGAGCCGGAACTCGAACCGCCCGGAACGTAGTCGGGATGATACGGATTCCGCGCCACGCCATAAGGCGTGCGCGTGCCGACGAGGCCGGTTGCGAACTGATCCAGGTTCGTCTTTCCGACGAAAATCGCCCCGGCATCGAGTAGAAGCGCCACGCAGGGAGCGCTCTCATCGGGTGTATAGGCGTATTCGGGGCACGCCGCCGTCGTAGGGACCCCCGCCACGTCGATGTTGTCCTTGACCGCGAAGGGAACGCCGTAAAGGGGGAGTGAGTCCGCATCCGCCCTGCGGGTTTCGAGTTCTTGCGCGCGCGCGAGCAATCTATCCTCAGGTTCAACGTGAATCCAAACGCCGTCCTCACCGCGCGCGGCGATCCGCCGACAGACTTCATGAACAACGTCAGACGGCGTTTGCCCGCCCGAGGCAAAAGCTGCCTGAAGGCGAGAGAATCTCATTTCTTTCGCGTAAGACGCGGTGCCCGGCTTCATCATCCACCGTTTTCCCGGGATTCACGCTCGGCCATCTCGCGAAGCGCCGTCTTGAGGACTTTTCCGTAATTGTTCTTGGGCAGGGCCTCGATGAAACGGTACGCCCGGGGGCGCTTGAAGCGCGCGATGTGTTCGAGGCACAAGCCGTCGAGGTCTTCCTCGCTCACGCCTCCCCCATCCCTGGGCACCACGAAGGCCATCACCTCCTCCCCCCAGTCCGGGTGGGGACGCCCGATGACGGAGACCTCCAGAACGCCCTCGTGACGCAGCAGCACCTCCTCCACTTCGCGGGGGTAGATGTTGCTGCCGCCGCTGATGATGAGGTCTTTCGAGCGATCCTTGAGGGTGAGGAAGCCGTCCTCATCCATCACGCCCACGTCGCCCGTGTGGAGCCATCCGCCCTTGAGCGCGCTCGCCGTGGCCTCCGGGTTGTTCCAGTAGCCCTTCATGACGACGTCGCCGCGCACGAGCACTTCGCCGGTCTCTCCCGGCGGCAGGGTGTTGTCATCGCCGTCCACCACGCGCACCTCGACCACGGTGTGCGGCACCCCGACGGATGCGAGGCGCTCCTCGAAGCGGGGGTGGGCCGTATCGACGTGCCGCTCTCTGGAGACGACGGTAATGGTCATGGGGCTTTCCCCCTGCCCGTATACCTGAACGAGTTTGTTCCCCAGAGCCTCCATCGCTTTTTTGAGGTCTTCCACGTACATCGGCCCACCGCCATAGGCGATGACCTTCAAATTCGTGGTATCCGCATCCCCTATCGCCTCGCTCTGAATCAGGCGCGTGACCATGGTGGGCGCGGCGAACATGGCGAGGCCCGGATAGACCTCGATGAGCCGAAAAATCTCTTCAGGCTCGAACCCCCCGCTCTCTGGAACGATGTTGTTCGCGCCCTGATATACGTGCGGTATCGCGTACAGGCCCGAGCCGTGGGACAGGGGCGCGGCGTGCAGGATGCAATCGTTTTCGGAGACCGGATCGACGTCGGCGAAATAACTCAGGCTCATGCTGTGGAGGTTCTCGTGGGTGAGCATGGCGCCCTTCGGCCTGCCCGTCGTGCCGCTCGTATAGAAAAGCCAGGCCAGATCATCCGGCGCTTGAGGTTCGATGGGAATGGCCTCTCGGGACTGAATCGCCCGGTATTCGAGGGTATCGACCTCCATCACGCTCTCGAGCGTCTCGATTTCATCGACGAGCGGCGTCACAGTCTCCATCAAGTCGGAAGTGGCGAAGCAACTACGCGCGCCCGCATTCTCCAGGATGAAGGCCATCTCCTTCGGATGGAGTTTCGCGTTGATGGGCAATGCGCAGCAGCCGGCATGCCATATGGCGTAGAGGCCCTCCAGAAACGCCGGGCAATTCTTCATGGTGATGGCGACGCGGTCTCCGGGCTTCATGTCCAGATCTTCCCGCAGGAAACCCGCCATGGATCCCGCCCGGCGGGCGAACTCCTCATACGTGCAATGCACCGCTTCTCCAAAAGATATGGCCGGCCGCTCCCCGCAGGCTCTGGCCGCCCGGGCCAAGAATTCCGCCATGTTCATTCGAAACCACCCTCCCGGAAGTCCTCACCCACGATTTGCGCAACCACGCGGCTCACGGGCGATTCACCATTGGAAGACTTTGCGCCTCATGGCTTGATGATAAGCCATATCCGAATCCATGAATATGCGCTAGTATTAAAGCATACATCAGCGTTACATGGAGCGCGGCTCCGGCAGAGAAAACCGCCTTGGCGAGAGGAGCGCATCAAGCGTCCATTCTCGCGATCCCCATGGAGGCACTCCCATGCGAAGCGAAAAAGACCTGCTCGATTCGGCGAAGAAATACAGCTTTCGCGGTCGGGTGGACAAGTCTGTTTTCTCAGGCCCCGTCTTCGTGCGCGGCGAGGGATCGACCGTCGAGGACGTGAACGGCAAGCAGTACCTCGATTTCAATTCGGGCCAGATGTGCTCCGCCCTCGGGCACAACCACCCCACCGTCACGGACGCCATCAAGAAAAGCTGCGATGAGTTGATTCACGCGCACAGCAGCTTCTTCAACGACCAGGAAATCATCCTCGCCGAACGCCTGGGCGCGTTGCTGCCGCCCCCGTTGGAGAAAAGCCTTTTCCTGGGATCGGGCGCCGACGCCAACGAGGCGGCGGTGACGATCGCCCGCAAATTCACGGACGGCTTCGAGGTGGCGAGCCCCCACATCAGCTTCCACGGCCTCTCCGACACGGCGCGCTCGCTCACCTTCGCGGGCTGGCACAGCGGGCACGGGCCGCTCTCTCCCGGGAGCATGGCCATGGTCGCGCCCTATTGCTACCGCTGTCCGCTCGCCCAGAAATTCCCCGATTGCGAGATCGCCTGCCTGGACACGAGCTTCGAACTCATCGACGCGCAAACGACGAGCAAGCCCGCCGCCGTCATCACCGAACCACTGTTCAGCGCGGGAGGCGTGGTGGAGCCGCCGCCCGGATGGCTCAAGAAGTTGAAAGAAAGCTGCGAGGAGCGCGACATGCTCCTCATCGTGGACGACGAGCAGACGGGGCTCGGCAAGCTGGGCACGATGTTCGGCTTCGAGAAAGACGAGGTGGTGCCCGACGTCGTGACGCTGGCGAAACATTTCGGCGGGGGCGTGAGCATCTCCTCGGTCTCGACGAGCGCCGAGGTGGAGGACAAGATAGCGTCCACCGAGTTCGTCGTTACCCATTCGCACACGAACGACCCGCTCGCCTGCGCCGCCGGCGTGGCGAGCCTCGACGTCATCGAGGGAGAAGACGTGCCCGCCAAGGCGAGAAAAATCGGCGCTCACTTAAGAGAGCGCCTCACCTGGCTGGGCGAGCAATATGAAATGGTGGGCGACATCAGGGGGCGGGGGCTTCTCCAAGGAATCGAACTGGTGGAGGACAGGCGCTCCAAGACGCCCGCCACCAGACAGGGAAGCGAGATCAACCGCCGTTGCCTGGAAAACGGACTCATCTTCAGCCAGCGGCGCGGGGGAAGCGTGCTCCGCTTCGTGCCGCCGGCCACCACGACGGAGGGGCAGATGGATCAGGCGATGGACATCCTCACCGACGCGGTAGACAAGGCGAGCGTTCGCGGCGCCGTCTCGGGATGACACTCGGCGTCGGGTCCCCAACTTCCGAATAGAATGAAATGCTCCACGTCGCTCTCTATCATCCGGCCATTCCGCAGAACACCGGGAACATCGGCAGGCTGTGCGTGGGGATGGGGGCGCATCTTCACATCATCGAGCCCGCGAAATTCGATTTTTCGGACAATTCCCTCAAAAGAGCGGGGCTCGACTACTGGCCGGACGTGAAGCTCACCATCCACGAGAACGAAAGCCAATTCCTCGAATGGCTGGGCGAGAGAACGCCCTGGCTCATCACGAAGTTCGGCGCTTCGCGCTTCGACCGGGTGACGTATCGGGACGAAGACGTGCTGCTGCTCGGGAACGAAAACACCGGCCTGCCCGATTCATGGCACGCGCGCTGGTCCGAGCGGCGGATTTACGTGCCCATGCCGGGGCCGATACGCTCCTACAACCTCGCCAACACCGCCGCCATCGTCCTCGCGCAGGCGTTCATTCAACTGAATGAGGGGGACGTGGCGAACCACGGTGGCGGGAACGACCCTATCGGCTGAAGCCCGAGATACCGGGCCATTATGACTACGCCATCTCCACCCAGCCGCCCTCTTGCGCGCTTTTGAGGCAGGCTTCGGCGAGCCGCACGTCCCGGATGCCGGCGGAAAGATCGGCGTAGAAAGGCTCATCGCCCGCGACGTGACGGATGAAGCGCTCCCAGCCGTAGCGATAGGGGTTCTTGTAGGACTCCGCGTCGGGCTCCTCCTGCCAGTTCTCGCGGTAGTCCACCGAGACGTCCATGGTGTCCGCGTCGCGGCCCATCAGGAAACCGCGCACCAAAGGGGTATCGCCCGCCGCCTGTTTCCAGCATTTTCTTAAACCCGCCACCGCGGAGCCTTTGGTTCCATCCACCTGGAAGGTCACCAGGTCCTCGCGCCTCACCCGCGTGGACCAGGAGCTCAGAATCGCGCCGCGCGCGCCGTTTTCGAGTTCCAGAAGCGTGTGCGCGTTATCCTCTACGTCGACGCGGAAGCGCTCCCCCGCCTCGTCGGCGCGCTCGGTCTGGCCCGTCCAGGAGAGCGCCGCCACGCGCGCAATCGGCCCCAGAGTTCCCTCCACGACGTAGCGCCAGTGCGGGTGCATGTCCGAGATGAGCCCGCCGCCGCCCGCTTTTCGGTAGTTCCAGCTCGGGCGCTGGCATTCCGCCTCGACCCCGTCGAACACCCACCAGCCGAAGTTGATCTGAAAACCAATGACGCGGCCCAGAAAACCGCTCTCCACCACCCGCCTGAGTTTCAGAAACCCCGGCAGGAAGAGCTTGTCCTCCACCGCGCCGTGCTTGAGGCCCCCCGCCAGCGCCGCGCGAAGAAGCGCCATCCCCTCCTTTACGCTGGGCGCGACGGGTTTTTCGGTATAGATGTGCTTCCCGGCGGCGATGGCGCGCTTTAATACGCCCGCCCGCAAGTGCGTGGCCGCCGCGTCGAAGAAGACGGGATACGCCGCGTTTGCGAGGACTGCATCGAGATCGGTCGTCCATTCGAGGCCGCCGTGTTCCGCCGCCAGTTTCGCGAGGCGCTCCCCGCTCCTGCCGACGAGCAGGAGCTTCGGCAGGATTCTCTCGCCGTCAACGTCGAGACCGCCCTCGTCGATGATGGGTACGAGTGAGTTTCTCAGATGCTGGAAGGAGCCGATGCCGCCCGTCGCCCCGTGAAGAATGATTCCCAACTCCCGCGTCGCCATATATCCGCTCTGCCCTACTGATTAAATTTCCAGGAATGTCCTACGCTTCCAGGCCCGCCATCAACTCCGCAGGATCGATGGGCAGCTTCAACTCCTCACCGCGCTTGGCCGAGAGGTCCATCGCCATGGTCAACACCAGATTGCGGTGCCCCTCGGTGGCGGTCGCGTGGGGGGTGCGCTTGCCCGAATAAATCCGCTGGAACCAAGAGTTCGTCTCCTCGCGCATGGGGCCCCAAAGCTCTCCGTCATACATGTCGCCCGGCGGGAAGCTCGTGAGGAAATCGACGTTCCGCCGCGCTTCTAGATCAAGATCCTCGGGATTATAGGCGGGTCCCTGCGAGAATTCAGAAGCCATCACCACGTCGCGGTGCGTGTCCTCGATGTCCACCACGCCCTTCGTGCCCACGATGCCGATTTCGAGCCCGTACACCGCGCCGGGCCACTCCTTGGGCAGCGCCCAGCAGATGTTCATGCTCCAGATGGCACCGCTATCCATCGTGAACACGCCGAAGGTGGCATCCTTGGTGCCGAGATCGCTCAGAATCCCCTCGGTCGAGCGCGCATAGAGAGAAACCGGCTTGGCGTCGCCCATCAGCCACAGACACATGTCGAGGCTGTGGGTGCCGGAGACGACCATGGGCGTCAGGAACCGGCGGTCCTGCGAGAGGCGAACCTCACCGGTCGGCGCCATGCGGTTCATGAAGGCGCGCGTAACCGCCGCCGTGACGTCGCCGATCTGGCCGTTATCGACGCGGTCCTTCACGGCGAGGAAACGCCTGCGAAAACGCTGGGTGTAGCCGACGACGGCGTCCACGCCGGCCGATTCAATCGCCGCGAGCACGGAGGCCGACTCGCGCGCGTCCGTGGCGAGCGGTTTTTCGATCAGCATGGGCAGGCCGCGCTCCGCCGCGGCGAGCGTGGGTTCGACATGCGCCCAGGTCGAGGTGGCGATGATCGCCGCATCCACCTCGGGGCGGGCGATGAGTTCGTGAAAATCGGCCGTGAAGTAATCGGCCCCGATGTCTGCTTTAAGTCTTTCTCCGACCTTCTCGTTCATGTCGGAGAGGCCGATCCACCCGATTCCGGGGAAATCCCTGGCCAGCGCGCCCCGCATGCGCCCCACGACCCCGCAGCCGACGATGGCCAGCCCCAGTTCTTTTTTGTCCGCCATTCCCGTTCCTTTCACTTTTGAAAATGATGTCTCTATGACTTCGCGTATGTAACCGGCAAGTAAAAAGCCGCGGAGACCCCGCGGCCGTTATTCGCTTGGTAGCGGGGGGAGGATTCGAACCTCCGACCTTTGGGTTATGAGCCCAACGAGCTACCAGACTGCTCCACCCCGCATCAATATGTGTTATCTACTCCCGCACGGGCGTTCTGTCAAGGAGAGAGAGGTTCTTCGAGAACTACCAAGAGGCTCCCCGGGATCGAGGAACCGAAAATCACGATTCATTTTTTCGAGGGGATGAACTCGTAGACGATTTCGCCTTTCTTCACGAGCCCTAAGTCTTCTCGCGCGATTTTCTCTATCGCGCGCTCATGGGAGCGCAAAGAGCGAATCTCCGCGCGCAACTCCTTGTTCTTCGCCTCGATTTCCGCGTTCTCTTTTTGGAGTTCGGACACGCGCTCTTTGTTCACGATGACGGCGAGATACCCGTCCCGGCCCAGCAAGGCGGAGCCGAGCAGCAAAACGATGACGCCCGCGCACATCCAGAAGAAGAATCTGGCTTTGGGGGATTGGCCCTTGGTGGATGATCGTCCTGCTTTTCGCATCGCGCTCAGACCCCGAGGCGCGCGAGCCTCATCGGCTACAACTCGGCGAACGCCTCTCGCGCGGCGGCCAGCGTGGCCTCCACGCTCTCATCCGTATGGGCGGAAGACATGAACCCCACTTCGAACTGACTCGGGGCGAATGCCACGCCCCGTTTTAGCATAGAATGAAAGAATTTGGCATACCTTTTCGTGTCAGAGTTCATGGCGTCGGAGAAATTGCGAACCGGACCCGACTGAAAAAACGCGCCGAACATCGACCCGCAGCGCGCACCGGAGAATGGAATTCCCGCTACTTTCGCCGCGTCCGCCATCCCTTCCGAGAGCGCTTTCGTCCTCCCGTCCAGGGCTTCGGGCAGTCCAAGCTCCTCGATGATTTTGAGCGTCTCGATTCCCGCCGTCATGGCCAGGGGATTCCCGGAGAGCGTGCCCGCCTGATAGACGGAACCCAGGGGCGCGACGCATTCCATCACCTCGCGCCTTCCGCCATAAGCGCCCACGGGCATGCCGCCGCCGATCACCTTCCCGAGGGTCGTCAAATCGGGCGTGATCCCGAAAAGAGCCTGGGCGCCTCCTCTCGCCACCCGAAACCCCGTCATCACCTCATCGAAAATGAGCAAGGCGCCCGCCTTTTCGGTTTCCTCCCGCAAGACCTCCAGAAAACCGGCCTCGGGCGGAATCAGCCCCATGTTGCCGGCCACCGGTTCGATGATGAGGGCGGCCACGTCCGCACCGCACCCCGCGAAGAAATCCCGGACCGCCTCGACGTCGTTGAAGGGAAGCGTCGCCGTGTTTCGCGCGTAATCCCCCGGAACGCCCCCGCTGTCCGGCACGCCCAGGGTGGCGCCGCCGCTGCCCGCCTTGACGAGCAGCCCGTCGGCGTGGCCGTGGTAGCAGCCCTCGAACTTGACGATCACGTCCCGGCCCGTGAAGCCACGCGCCAGGCGGATGGCCGACATCGTCGCCTCGGTGCCCGAGTTCACGAAGCGCAACAACTCCATGGAGGGGTATGCCGCGTTCACCAGTTCCGCCAACTCCGTCTCGAGCGCCGTGGGCGCGCCGAAACTCGTACCTCGGGCCGCCGCCTCCTGAATGGCGCGCACCACGCGCGGGTGGGCGTGGCCCAGAATCAACGGCCCCCAGGAGAGCACGTAGTCGATGTAGGCGTTGCCGTCGGCGTCCCGGATTCGGTCGCCCTCTCCTTTTTCGACGAAAAAGGGCGTGCCGCCGACGCCCCGGAACGCGCGGACGGGCGAATCCACGCCGCCCGGGATGCGTTTTTGCGCAAGCGCGAAAAGTTCCTCGGATTTCGATCGGTTCACGATATGTATTTTCCAATCAGGTGGCTCAGGCGCTCTTTCGTCTCATCCGGCATACGGGCCGGGTCGGTCATGAGGGCCGTCGCCAAAGAGCCTGCGAAGGGGCTATCGCCGTCGATTTCAGGTATCGCCTCTTTGATGATCTCCTGCGCGAGGGCCGCGTTGCTCATCACCTGGGCGATCACGGCCTCCACGCTCACCGCCTCTTCCTCCTCGTGCCAGCAGTCATAATCGGTCGCGAGCGCGATGGTGGCGTAGCTCATCTCCGCCTCGCGCGCGAGCTTCGCTTCGGGCATGTTCGTCATCCCGATGACAGAAGCGCCCCAGGCGCGGTAGCGAAAACTCTCCGCCCGGCTGCTGAACTGGGGACCCTCCATGCACACGTACGTGCCGCCCGCGTGCGCCGTCGCGCCCGCCCGGAGGGCCGCTCCCATCAGAATCCCGCTCAAAACCCCGCATACCGGGTCCGCCATCGAAACGTGGGCGACGACGCCGTCGCCGAAAAACGTGGCGATGCGCGTCTTGGTGAGGTCGATGAACTGGTCGGGAATCACGATGTCGCCCGGATGGATGTTTTCTTTCAGGCTGCCCACCGCGCTGACGGATATGAGCCACTCCACGCCCAGTTGTTTGAATCCGTGAATGTTGGCGCGGAAGGGAATCTCATGCGGCAGATATACGTGCCCGCGTCCGTGCCGGGGCAGAAACGCGACCCGCTTGCCGGAGAGCGTCCCCAAGACGTAGGGGGCCGAGGGCGCGCCGTAGGGCGTATCGAGCGCGCGTTCTTCCACCTCGCCCAACTCCGCCATCTCGTAGAGGCCGCTGCCGCCGATGACCCCGATATCCGCATCAGACATTTATATAACCTCGTTCGACATCATTTCACCGGGGCCGCCCGGAGCATTCCCTTCTCAATCAGCGCCTCGGCTATCTGCACCGCGTTCAGCGCGGCGCCTTTTCTCAAATTATCGGCCACCACCCACAGGTTGAGGGTGTTTTCCCTCGAGTCATCGCGGCGGATGCGGCCGACATAAACCGGGTCTTCTCCATCCGCGTCCTTGGGCATGGGATAGGAGAACGATTCCACGTCGTCCACCACCTCCACGCCCGGCGCACGCGACAGAAGCGCTCGCGCCTCCCCGGGTGAAACGGACTCCTCGAACTCCACGTTCACCGATTCAGAATGCGCGTTGTAAACGGGTACCCGCACGCAGGTTGCGCTGACGGCCAGGTTTGGCGCGCCCATGATCTTCCGCGTCTCATCGACCATCTTCTTCTCTTCTTTCGTATGGCCGCCGTCGAGAAATACGTCGATATGGGGCAGGCAGTTGAAGGCGATCTCATGGGGCATTTTCTCAGGCGCCGAGGCGTCGCCCTCGACTTGCGCCTGCATCTCGTCTACCGCGGCCTGCCCCGCCCCGCTCACCGCCTGATAGGTGCTCACCACGACTCGCCTGATGCGGGCGGCGTCGTGCAGGGGCTTGAGCGCGACTACGAGTTGGATGGTCGAGCAGTTCGGGTTCGCGATGATCCCCTGGTGCGCGGCCATCGCATCCGGGTTCACCTCCGGCACCACGAGGGGAACATCCTCATCCATGCGGAAAGCGCTGGAGTTATCCACCACCACCGCCCCCGCCTTGACGGCGGCGGGCGCGAACTCAAGGGACCGCGAAGCGCCGCAGGAGAAAAGCGCCAGGTCCACGCCACAGAACGCATCCTGCGTGAGCCGGCTCACCGTAAGCTCCGAGTCCCGAAACGGGATTTTCCGGCCCGCGCTGCGCTCGCTCGCCAGCAAATCGACCTCTTCGGCGGGAAACTTGCGCTCCTCCAGAATCCTGAGCATCTCCCGGCCCACGGCGCCCGTGGCGCCTGCGACGGCGACGCGCATCACGAGGCTCCGCCCGCGAGAGCGGCGATTCGCTCGCCCATCTCGGCGCAACCCACCGCCGTGGCGCCCGGCGTGTGGATGTCGGACGTTCTGAGGCCCTCATCGAGCGCCCCGGCCACGGCCGCCTCGATGGCTTCGGCCACGTCCACGCGCTTTAACGAATAGCGGCACAGCATGGCGGCCGACATGATGGCCGCAATCGGGTTCGCCTTGTCCTGGCCCGCGATGTCGGGTGCGGTGCCGTGCACCGGCTCGTACAAGCCGAAGCCCGTCTCGTTCACGTTCGCCGAGGCGAGCATGCCGATGGAGCCCGTGAGCATGGAGGCGCAGTCGCTCAGGATGTCGCCGAACATGTTGCCCGTGACGATGACGTCGAATTGCAGCGGGTCGCGAATCAACTGCATCGCCGCGTTGTCGACGTACATATGGCTGGTTTCGACTTCCGGGAACTCCGCGGCGACGTCCCCGGCGACCCTGCGCCACAGGCGGCCGTTATCGAGAACGTTCTCCTTGTCCACCGAGCAGAGTTTTTTCCCCCGCACGGACGCCAACTCGAACGCGAGGCGAACGATTTGGCGAATCTCGCCCGTGGTGTACGTCATCGTGTCGACCGCTTTTTCCTCATCCGCCGAGAGCCGCTCGATGCCCCTCGGCTGGCCGAAATATATGCCGCTCACGCCCTCGCGCACGACGAGAAGGTCCAGGCCGCGAACTACCTCGGGCTTGAGGGATGAGGCCTCCACCAGCGGATCGAACATGACGGCGGGCCTCAGGTTGGCGAACAGGTTCAGCTCTTTCCGCAAACCGAGGATGGCCTGTTCGGGACGTTTGTCGCGCGGCAGCTCATCCCACTTCGGCCCCCCCACGGCGCCGAACAGACCGGCGTCGCTCCGGCGGCAGAGGGCGAGGGTTTCCTCGGGCAGGGGTTCACCCGTCGCGTCATAGGCCGCGCCGCCGCAAAGGCCTTCTTCGAACTCGAAATCCGCGCCGAAGCGAGCGCCCGCCGCCTCAAGTGCGGAGCGTGCCTGCGCCGTCACTTCCTGGCCGATGCCGTCGCCCGGCAATACGGCTATCCGGTAACTGCTCACTGAAAACTCCTCTCTTTATTCCGCTTCGCTCTCGAAATTCGTGACGTAAGGCAGACGCTGCGCCACTTCCTCGACCTGGGGCAGATTGGCCCGCAAATTGGCGAGCATGTCCCACGTGCCGGCCAAAAAGGCGGCCTTGCGCGTCTCCTGGATGTCGATGGGAATCACGCGGTCGCCGTAGCCGACCGTCGCATTCCGGATGTCCACGGTGAAGCGCGTCTCCGGCTCTTCCTGCGCCTGTTTGATCAGCTCATTCACGTCATCCGCCGACGCGACGCCGAGCGGCACGCCGATGGCGAAGCAGTTTCCCGCAAAAATCTCGGCGAACGATACCCCGACGAGCACGTCGACCCCGAAGCGCTTGAGCGCCTGGGGGGCGTGCTCGCGCGAGGAGCCGGAACCGAAGTTCTTGCCCACGAACATCATGTTCGCCCCCTTGTGGGCGGGGTTGTCGACGGGATGATCGGGCGTGTTCTCGCGCTCGTCGCAAAACAGGGCCTTCTCGATGCCCTCGAAGGTGATGGACTTGAGAAAGCGGGCCGGCGTGATCCTGTCGGTATCGATGTCGTCGCGCGGCATGGGAATGGCCTTGCCCACGATTTTTTCGATTCTTTTCGTGCTCATGCTTGTTCTCCCATCTCTCTGGGGTCCGCGATGCAGCCCGCAATCGCCGAAGAGACGACGACCGCCGGACTGCCCAGGTGGGTTCTTCCGCGCGGGCTGCCCTGCCGCCCGATGAAATTGCGGTTCGAGGTGGAAATGCTTCTCTCCGCACCCACGAGCTTGTCCGGGTTCATGCCCAGACACATCGAGCACCCCGCTTCGCGCCACTCCGCGCCCGCTTCGTTGAAAATTTCGTGCAGGCCCTCTTCCTCGGCCTGCTGCTTCACCTGCTGGGAGCCAGGAACCACCAGCATCCTGACGCCGGGGTGCACCTTGTTGCCCTTCAGCAACCGCGCGCCCTCGCGCAAGTCGGAAATTCTCGAATTCGTGCACGAACCCAGGAAGGCGACGTCGACCTTCGTGCCCAGAATCGACTCGCCCGGCCTTAAGTCCATGAAGTCATAGCCGTGTTCCGCCGTCTTCCTGTCCTCGCCCGCGAAGCTGCCCACCTCGGGGAGCGGCTGTGAAATCCCGACCGAATGCCCCGGATTGATGCCCCAGGTGACCATCGGTTCGATTGATTCGCCCGCAATCTCGTAGACGTCGTCATATTCCGCGTCATCGCCCGAGGCGATCTCCCGCCAGTACGCCACGCCCCGCTCCCAAGCTTCTCCCTCGGGGCTGAACTCGCGGCCTTCCAGATAATCGAACGTCGTCTCGTCCGGATTCACGTAGCCGATGCGGGCGCCGCCCTCGATGCTCATGTTGCAGACCGTCATGCGCCCTTCCATCGACATGGCGTCGAAAACGTCGCCGCCGTATTCATAGGCGAAACCCAAGCCGCCCTTGATGCCCAGATCGTGAATGACGCGCAAAGTCACGTCCTTGGGCGTCACGCCGGGGCCGAGAGCGCCCGTGACCTCGATTCGCTTCACCCTCAGGCGGTTCAGCGCCAGGGTCTGCGTCGCCAGAACATGGCCCACCTCGGTCGTGCCGATACCGAAGCCCAGAGAGCCCATCGCGCCGTGCGTGCTCGTGTGGCTGTCGCCGCAGGCGATGGTCATGCCGGGCTGGCTGAGCCCCAACTCCGGCCCGATGACGTGGACGATGCCCTGCTTGCCGGTATCGAGATGCAGAAAGCGGACGCCGAACTCGTTCACGTTCTGCTCCAGGGCGGCCATCATCTTCTCGGCCTGCTCGTCCTCGTAGGGCCTTATCTGGCTGAGCGTGGGGATGATGTGGTCCACGGTCCCCATCGTGCGGTCGGGGAAAGCGACGCCGGACCCGATTTCCTTGAGCATCCCGAACGCCTGGGGCGTGGTGACCTCATGGATGAGATGCAAGCCGATGAATATCTGGTCCTGGCCCGAATCCAGCTTGGCCACGGTGTGGGAATCCCAAACCTTATCGTAGAGCGTGTTTTTCGACATGGCATTACCCTCGAAATAATCTACAGATTCTTACGCATCATGTTGAAATTGAATGTCAAGAAACCGTCTTCGAACGATCGAGACCTTCCCGCAAAGAGGCGATGTAATCGCAAGCCGCGCGCATCTTTTCCTCACGCGACGCTTCCGCCTCCATGACGTCTATCAGGGCGCTGCCCACGATGACCCCATCGGCGTGTCCGGCCACCTCCGCGGCCTGCTCGGGCGTCTTGATGCCGAACCCCACGAGGACGGGCCGGTTCTTCACACGGTTGATCCTCGCCAGGGTGGCGCCTAAATCCGAATCCAGGGCGTCGCGCGCGCCGGTGACACCCATCTGCCCGACGTAGTAGATGAAACCGCCACCCACGTCGTTCACCAACTCGACGCGCTCCTGCGTGCTCGTGGGCGCGAGCATGAAGACGGGCTCCAGCGGATAATCGTTCATGACCCCGACAAGGGCACCCGCTTCTTCGGGCGGCAGGTCGGGCACGATGACGGCGTCGGCCCCCACCTGCGATGCGCCGCGCACGAATTCCGCCAGACCCACGGCGATGACGGGGTTGTAATACGTCATCAGAACCAAAGGCGTATCGGGTATATCCGCGCGGACCTCTCCGACCATTTCCAGGACGCCGCTCAGGCGGGTTCCCCCCGTGAGCGAGCGCATGCTCGATCGCTGGATGGTGGGGCCGTCCGCCAGGGGATCGCTGAAGGGAACCCCGATTTCGAACCCGTCCGCTCCCGCCTCCGTCATGAGAGGCAGCAACTCGCGGGTGAAGCCCAGGTCCGGATCGCCCGCGGTGACAAACGGGAACAGACCGGCCCGGCCCTCTGCGCGCAAACAGTCGAAACACGCTTCCAGTCTATGACTCATCAGCGCACGTCCTCGTCATCGAGCATTTCCGTCAAAAGGCCCTCCGCCTGATGCACGTCCTTATCCCCCCGGCCGGAGAGGCAAAGCACCACGGTCTTCATTTCGCCCGCCTCTCTCGTCTCCTCGGCCAGGCGGTCCAGATAGGAAATCGCGTGGGCGCTCTCGAACGCGGGAATGATGCCCTCCAGCACGGAGAGCTTCTGAAACGCCTTGAGCGCGTCGTGGTCTTCGACCGTCACGTAGCGCGCGCGTCCGGAATCCTTTAAATGCGAATGCTCGGGCCCTACGCCGGGATAATCAAGACCCGCGGACACCGAATGGGCCGGGATGATCTGGCCATCATCGTCATAGAGCAGGAACGTCTCGCAGCCGTGCAGAACGCCCACGCGGCCGGCGGTCAGGGACGCGCCGTGCTCCTCGGTGTCCAGACCCCGGCCCCCGGCTTCCACGCCGATGAGTTCGACGTCATCGTCATCCACGAAAGGGTGGAACAGGCCGATGGAATTGCTGCCGCCCCCCACGCAGGCCACGCAGGCGTCGGGGAGACGACCTTCGGCCTCGAGAATCTGCGCGCGCGCCTCGCGGCCTATGACGGACTGGAAATCGCGTATCATCTCCGGGAACGGATGCGGCCCCACGACCGAGCCGATGATGTAGTGGGTCGTCCGCACCGAAGCCGTCCAGTCGCGAAGCGTTTCGTTGGTGGCGTCCTTCAAGGTCTTGCTGCCCGAGGTGACCGGAATCACCCGCGCGCCCAGAAGGCGCATGCGGAACACGTTGAGAGACTGCCTGCCGATGTCCTCCTCGCCCATATAGACGTCGCAATCGAGGCCAAAAAGCGCCGCCGCCGTGGCGGTGGCCACCCCGTGCTGGCCCGCTCCCGTCTCCGCGATGATGCGCGTCTTTCCCAGCCTCCTGGCCAGAAGAACCTGGGCGAGCGTGTTGTTTATCTTGTGAGCGCCCGTATGGCAGAGGTCCTCACGCTTGAGATAGACCCTGAGCACGCCCAGATCATCAGAAAGTCGCTCGGCCAGGTATAGCGGCGTGGGCCTGCCCACGAATTCCCTCAGATACGCGGCGAGTTCTTCGTGGTACGCCGGGTCGTCCCGGGCCTCCTCGTAGGCAACTTCCAGTTCCTCGAGAGCGGGCATGAGGGTTTCCGGGACGTAACGCCCCCCGAATCGACCGAACCTTCCCCTGGAGACCAATTCGCTCATCTTCTCATTTCCTCAAATTCGGATATCGCCGCGCGTGCGTTTTGAATGAAACTTAAGGTCCGCCCGGGGTCTTTTCGGCCCAAAACGGCGCCCTCTACTCCGCTGCTCGAATCCACGCCGTAGGGCTGGACACTCCTCACGGCTTCGCCCACATTTTCGGGCTTCAGACCCCCCGAGAGGATGATGGGCCTCGCGTCGGCCGCCTGCCGGGCCAATTCCCAATCGAAAGTCTCGCCTGTGCCCCCGAGCGCGCCCTTCACGTAGGCGTCCAGCAATATAGCGCAACCGGGAAAAGCGTCTATCTGCGCTATCGTTTCGGGCCCCTTGACCCGCAAGGCCCGAATGACGCGCAAGCCCCGTTCAATCAGCCAACAACAATCTTCCGGCGTCTCATCGCCATGAAGCTGCGCCGCATCCAACCCGACGCGACGCGCAATTTCCATCACGCGCTCGGGAGAATCGTTCACGAAAACGCCGACTCGCGTTCCGAATGGCGGGAGCGCTTCGCTGATCTCCCTCGCCTGCTCCACCTCCAGGCACCTGGGAGTGCCCGGAACGAAATTCAGCCCCAGGGCGTCGGCGCCTGCTTCCAGGGCGAATTCCGCGTCCTCGACCGTCGTCACTCCACAAATCTTCACGCGGATCATGTCGCGAAACCCTCCCGAGCGGAGCAAGCATTTATAGCATAGAGTCGAAGCGCAAGCCTAGCATAAAGGACGCAATTTGGGCGCAACGAGAAGATACCATCACACAGAGGATATGGGGTTTTTGGTCTGAGAGATTACTACTTCTAAAAGAAAAGAAGGGTTTGCCTGTTAGCCGCCGCCCAGGTACATCATCTTGACTTCCTGGTTGTTCAGGAGTTCGTGTCCGCCGCCCTCATAGCGGTTCCTGCCGAGTTCGAGCACGTAGCCCCGGTCTGAAATCTCCAGGGCGCGCGCGGCGTTCTGCTCGACGAGCATGATGGTCAGCCCTTCCTTGGCGAGGCTCACGATTTTCTCGAACACTTCCGTTACGAAACGAGGACTCAAGCCCAGGGAAGGCTCATCGAGCATGATCATCTTGGGCCTCGTCATCAGGGCGCGGCCCATGGCCAGCATCTGCTGCTCGCCGCCGCTCATCGTGCCCCCCAACTGCTTTTGCCGTTCGCCGAGGCGCGGGAAGAGCGTGAAGACGTAATCCATCGCCTCGTCGATTTTCTTTTGATCGCGCTCGATGTAGGCGCCCATCTCGAGATTTTCCTTCACCGTCATCTGGTTGAAGACGATGCGGCCCTGCGGCACGTAGCCCAGCCCCCGGCCAAGAATCTGGTCGGGGCGAAAGCCCACGATGTTCTGGCTATCAAACTCGATCTCGCCGCCGAGGTAGTTGATGAAGCCCATGATGATCTTGAAGGTCGTGGATTTTCCCGCGCCGTTCGGCCCGATGACGGCCACCACCTCGTCCTTGTTCACGTGGAGCGACACGTCGTGGAGTATCTGGATTCTGCCGTACCCCGCATTGATGTCCTTGAGTTCTAATAGCGCCATTTATCTGTGTCCAAAATATGCTTCGATAACGTCTTCGTTCGTCTGGATATCTTCGGGCAGACCCTCGGCGATTTTCACACCGTAGTCGAGCACGAACACCTTTTCGCAGTGGTTCATGATGACGTTCATGTCGTGCTCGACGATGAGAATCGTCTTCCCCTGGTCTTCCTGTAGATGGTGAATGTGTTCCAGCAGGTTGTTGAGCAGGGTTCTGTTGACGCCGGCGGCCGGCTCATCGAGGAGGATGAGATCGGGGTCCGTCATCAGGGCGCGCGCGAATTCGAGGAGCTTCTGCTGTCCGTAGGAGAGGTTCCCGCCATATTCGCCGCGAAGTTTCGTGAGCGTGACGAACTCCATCAACTGCTCCGCCCGCGCGCGCGCCTCGCGCACGGGCATCTTCATGCTCGAAGCGGAGAGCATGTTCTCGAACACCGTCATCTCGCGGTAGATACGGGTAATCTGGAAGGTGCGGCTGATACCCCTGTTGAAGACTTCATAGGGCCTCAAGCCGACGATATTCTCTCCGTTGTAAAACACCTCGCCGCTGTCCGCCTCGAGAACGCCCGTGAGCAGGTTGAACGTGGTGGTCTTGCCGGATCCGTTCGGTCCGATCAGGCCCGATATCTGGCCCTTGGGCACCTGAAAGGTGCATCCGTCCACCGCCTTGATGCCCCCGAAGTACTTCTTCAGGTTCTGAATGTCGAGGGCGATTTCCGCATCTGCCATTTTCTTGCGCTGCTCCGTTTCTTAGTGAACCATTCCCTTGCGCGCCCAGCCCTTGTCGATGGCGTATCCCATCAATCCGCGCGGCATGAAACGGGCCACGAGGACGATGAAGACGCCGAAGGCGATGAGGTGAGCCGTGGGGAATTTCACCCAGGTAATTTCCTGAACGATATACAAGACGAATGTGCCCAGAATGGGGCCAATCACCGTTCCCTTGCCGCCGAACATGGCGAAGAGCTTCATATAGATGGTGACAAGGATGAAGAACTCGGTTTCGGGGTCTATGTAGAGAACCTTGTACGCCTGAATGCCGCCGGCCGCCGCCGGGAAAATGGCGGAAAGGGCGAAGGCGGAAAGCTTGTAGAACGTGGTGTTGATGCCCAGGCTCTCGGCTGCAATTTCGTCCTCGCGTATGGCGTTCAGGCGGATCCCGAACCTCGAATGCCCCACCCAGTAGGACACCACAATGGTGACCAGCATGACCACCAGCATGGCGAAATACGTTTCAAAGGAGTTTTCGATGTTGGGCAGACCGATTCCCTCGCCGCCGTGGGTGAGGTCCTCCCACACCGTGGCCACCACGCGCGTGCCTTCTGCCGCGCCGAGCATGGCGATGGCGAAATACGGGCCTTTGAGACGCAAAACCGGAAACCCGATTATCAACGAGACCACGAAGGAAACGAACACGCCTACGAAGAGAGTCGGTATCCAGTGCCAGCCGTAGTCCACGACCAGAATGGCCGTGGCGTAGGCGCCGATGCCGTAGAACATCACGTGGCCGAACGACACATAACCCGTATAGCCGCTGATGATGTTCCAACTCAAGGAGAGAACGACGTACATCATCGTGAACATAATCACCGAGCGCTGATACAGATTGATATTCGAGGGCAACGCGCACAGTACGATTATGAGTATGGCCAGCATTCCGAAATTGCGGAGGTGTTCATTTTGGGCCATTCAGATCTCTCCTAGTTTTCTTTCGGCCCCATCAGACCGCGGGGCCTGATAAGCAGCACGAAAACCATCATCCCGTAGGACGCAATTTCCACCATGGCGGTGCCGTTGGGGATCATGAAGGATATGAGGCTCTCGATGACCGCGAGCATCACCCCTCCGATGAGCGCACCGATATAGTGGCCCCTGCCTCCGAGCACGATGATGGCGAAGGCTTGCAACGTATACAAGACACCCGTTTCCGGGTTGAAGCCGAACTGAATCGACACCAGTGCGCCGCCCGCCACCGCAAGCGCCGCGGCCAGCCCCGAGGTAATCATATAGATATGGAAGATGTTGATGCCGCAGACCATGGCGACGTCCGCATTTTGCGCCGTCGCGCGTATCGCCTTGCCGATGCGATGTATTTTAAGAAAAACGAATACGCTGATGGAGATGAAGGCGGCCATCGCGAAGCTGATGATCTTGCTTCTGCTCACCGCGATGGTCTCGGTGAGTTGGAACGCGTCGGGCGCGTAGGGGATGGTGCGGTAATCCGTGGTGAAGATGGCTTCCACGATATGGATGATCGTGAGGCCCATACCGAAAGTTATCAGCAAGGGCGTCAGTTCCGGCCCACCCACCACGGCGTTCAGCAGCAGCTTCTGGATAAGGAGCCCGATGATAAAAGCGATAGGGAGCGTGAGGAACAGGGCGAGGAGCGGGTCGATTCCCACATAGAAGAAGAACATCCAGGTCAGGTAGGCGCCCAGCATCACCAGCTCGCCGTGCGCCACGTTGATGATGCGCATGACGCCGAAGATGAGCGTGAGGCCCACGGCGAACATGGCGTAAACGCCGCCCTGCATGATGCCGTTCAGGATGACGGTGGTCAGGTCCGCCAGCCACTGAAGATCAAAAAAGACGTTATCCGTATAAATACCGACGGCGAAGGGAACCGTGTACGCCGCCACCAAAAACAACGCCAGCCAGTATTTGCTACGGATTTCCGCTCTTTCCTGCATGAGAAAATATATCCTCGGTATACGAAACAAAAAATCCGGATACTTTCGTCTTCGCGCCGGGGCCGCTTTTAACAGCCCCGGCGCGAAAGTTCAAGTGTTTATTGCATTTTCGCGTTTCATGCAACCCCTAGTTCTTGCCTCTTTCCTTCCATTGGGGCATCGGCAGCTTGTAGGGGACTTCCGAAATCTTCTTGGGCCACACGATCTTGCGCTGGCCGTCGAGAATCTGGAAGGTCAATCCTTCATGCTGGTTCAGGTTGGTGTCGTCCACCTTCCAGGGACCGATGACGGTCATGGTCTTCATGGTGCGCAGCGCTTTCCACACCTTGACCCGATCCGCGGAACCGGCTTTCGCCACCGCATCGCCGAAAATCTGCAGGGCCGCATAGGACTGGCCTGCGTGGTAGTTCGGCTTCACGCCGTAGCGCTTCTCGTACGCCGCGATGAACTCCTTCATGCCGGGCCGCTTGAGGATGGCCGGCTTGGGCTCCCACTGGCTGAAGCCGAGAACGTATTCCGCCGTGTCGCCGAGCTGCTTGGCGAACTTGGGCAGACCCGGGCCGACGGTTCCGGCGAAAATCTTGAGGTTGATATTCAATTCGCGAAGCTGGCGAATCTGCGCCGCGGCGTCCGCGAAGTAGCTGTTCGAGATGAGCGCCTCTGCACGGCGCGCCTTGATTTTCTGAAGCAGCGCGGTGAAGTCGGTCTGCTTGCGCGGATAGTTTTCGTTCAACACCACTTTGATGCCGAGCTTTTTCGCCCAATCCACGGCGCCTTCCGCCGACTGGCGCGGGAAGAGGCTGTCCTCGCCGACGATGGCGATGCGTTTCACGCCGATTTCCTTGGCGAGGTGAATCGCGCCCTTCTGATAGTCCTGGGCGACGGCGATGATGTTGAACAGATACTTGCGGCCCTTCTTCCAGATGATGCCCGAGGAGGCGCCCGGCGCCATCGTGGGGTACTTGTACCTTTCCAGCACGTTGGCCACGGCGTCGGTGATGCCGCTCGAGTAGGGGCCGATGGTCAGGTTGACCTTGTCCTGCGTGATCAGCTTCTCATACAGCTTGATGCTCGTCTGCTTGTCCGATTTGTCGTCCAGGATGGTGAAGTCGATTTTCTTGCCGTTCCATCCTTTGCCGGCGTTCACCTGATCAACGTACAGCTTGTAGGAGTTCACCATACGGCCGGCGGGCTCAGCGTAGCGGCCCGTCTGTGAAATGGCGATCCCCAGGGTGACCTTGTCCATCGCGTGGCTTTTCTCCACGAAGGGAGCAGCCGTGAGAGCGAGAACAAAGCCGAGAACCAAAACAAGGCATTTCTTCATTTCTTTACACTCCTTTGATGGAAACAAAAACAAACTGCCTTACAACAGAAAACAAGATGAAATTGCTGCTCGTAAAATAACGGCGACATCGCGGTAATTCAGACTATTCCTTCGCGAGAAAATTCTACTTCTCGAAGTTCCGGATACGCATTTAAGCTATCAATAGGTGCGATATGATACGCATATTGTTTCATATGTCAAAGGGTGTTTTACAAAGAATTTGCGAACAACCCTCAAATAGTTTTCGCCCCGGCGCAAATCCCGCCCCACGCGAAACCGGGCGCGGGGCGGGATCATGCGATTACGCAGGAAAACCGGTTCTTATCCCTTAAGCCGCCCTAGTTCTTGGCCCTTTCCTTCCATTTGGGCATCGGCAGCTTGTAGGGCACTTCCGATATCTTCTTGGGCCACACGATCTTGCGCTGGCCGTCGAGAATCTGGAAGGTCAAGCCCTCGTGATTGTTCATGTTGGTATCGTCCACTTTCCAGGGACCGATGATGGTCGTGGTGCTCATGGTGCGCATCGTCCTCCATACCTTGTCCCTGTCAATGGAGCCGGCTCGTTTTACCGCTTCGCCGAAAACCTGCATGGACGCATAAGACTGACCCGCATGGTAGTTCGGATCCACGCCGTAGCGCTTCTTATACGCCGCGATGAAAGCCCTCATGCCGGGCCGCTTGAGGATTTCCGGCTTGGGCTCCCACTGGCTGAAGCCCAGAACGTACTCCGCCGTGTTGCCGAGCTGCTTCGCGAACTTGGGCAGGCCCGGGCCGACGGTTCCGGCGAAGATCTTCATGTTGATGTTGAGCTCTCTAAGCTGGCGAATCTGCGCCGCGGCGTCCGCGAAGTAGCTGTTCGAGATGAGCGCCTCCGCGCGGCGCGCCTTGATCTTCTGAAGCAGCGCGGTGAAGTCGGTCTGCTTGCGTGGATAGTTCTCGTTCAACACCACCTTGAGGCCGAGCTTCTTCGCCCACTCCACGGCGCCTTCCGCCGACTGGCGCGGGAAGAGGCTGTCCTCGCCGATGATGGCGATACGCTTCACCCCGATGTCCTTGGCGATGTGGAGCGCGCCCTTCTGGTAGTCCTGGGCGACGGCGATGATGTCGAAGAGATACTTGCGGCCCTTCTTCCAGATGATGCCCGAGGCGGCGCCCGGCGCCAGCGTGGGGTACTTGTATCTTTCCAGCACGTTGGCCACGGCGTCGGTGATGCCGCTGGAGTAGGGGCCCATGGTCAGGTCCACCTTGTCCTGCGTGATCAGCTTCTCGTAGAGCTTGATGCTCGTCTGCTTGTCCGATTTGTCGTCCAGGATGATCATATCGATTTTCTTGCCGAGCCAACCACCCTTGGCGTTCATCTGATCCACATACAGATGGTAGGAGTTCACCATACGTCCGGCGGGCTCGGCGTAACGGCCCGTCTGCGAAATGGCGATCCCCAGTGTGACCTTGTCCTTCGCGTGGCTTTTCTCCACGAAGGGAGCAGCCGTGAGGGCGAGAACAAAGCCGAGAACCAAAACAAGGCTTTTCTTCATCTCCTATACTCCTCTTATGGAAGTTCAAAGGTTGCGCCGCCATCACAATACGACGCACTGCAGTTGAACAACCTTCGCCATACAAGCCGACTTCCTAGTTCTTGGCCCTGTCCTTCCACTTGGGCATCGGCAGCTTGTAGGGGACTTCCGCGATCTCCTTCGGCCAGACGATCTTGCGCTGGCCGTCGAGAATCTGGAAGGTCAGGCCGTCATGATCGTTCAGGTTGTTCTCATCGACCTTCCATTTTCCCATGATGGTCTGGAACTGCGAGGTGCGAAGCGTCTTCCAGACCTTCTGGCGATCATGAGAACCCGCCTTCTTTATCGCCTGGGTCATAACCTGCATCGATACCCAGGCGATTCCGGCGTGGTAGTTCGGCTTCACTTTGTGACGCTTTACGTAGGAGTCGATGAAATGCTCCATGCCCGGGAACTTCAGAATCTCGGGCCGGGGCTCCCACTGGCTGAAGCCCAGCACGTATTCCGCCGTGTTGCCGAGCTGCTTGGCGAACTTGGGCAGGCCGGGGCCGACGGTTCCGGCGAAAATCTTGAGGTTGATGTTGAGCTCTCTGAGCTGGCGAATCTGGGCCACGGCATCCGCAAAATAGCTGTTCGAGATAAGCGCATCCGCGCGGCGCGCCTTGATTTTCTGAAGCAGCGCGGTGAAGTCGGTCTGTTTGCGCGGATAGTTCTCGTTCAGCACCACCTCGATGCCGAGATGCTTCGCCCAATGAACGGCGCCCTCGGCCGACTGCCTGGGGAAGAGGCTGTCCTCGCCGACGATGGCGATTCGCTTCACCCCGATGTCCTTGGCGAGAAATACGGCGCCCCTTTGATAGTTCTGGGCGATGGCGTTCTGGTTGAACAGGTATTTTCTGCCCTTCTTCCAGATGATGCCGGAGGAGGCGCCCGGCGCCAGCGTGGGGTACTTGTACCGTTCCAGCACGTTGGCCACGGCGTCGGTGATGCCGCTCGAATAGGGGCCGAGCGTGATATCGACCTTGTCCTGCGTGATGAGCTTCTCGTAGAGCTTGATACTCGTCTGCTTGTCCGATTTGTCGTCCAGGAGAGTGACTTTAATCTTCTTTCCCAGCAGACCACCCTTGGCGTTCAGCTGATCGATGAACAACTTGTAGGCGTTCACGAACCTGCCGGCCGGCTCCGCATAACGGCCCGTCTGGGAGATGGCTCCGCCCATGTGGATTTCGTCCGCCGCCAGTGCCGGGCTGGCGAAGAACGCCGTCGTCACCACAAATGCGATTGCAATGAAGATGCGAGCTGCTTTCATTTTCTATCCTCCTTTCAGGTGGGAAAAACATCTAATCTCACGGCGGAAAATCCGCCCTTTCTTCAAATGTTTCCAAAGCAGGATGAAACGAAGTTCTATATGTGCGTATTCAGTTAAAGAAATGAAACAAAAATACGTCAAAGACACCAAACGCCGCCGCCGGGCGGCGCGATTCATTAGAGGATGAGGTAAATTCTAGCTTGAGGGGAAAAAAAGTCAAACGCGCTCGTTTTGCGCTTTCTGAGGTTCCGCTGTTTCCGCGTCCACCGCGCAGCCCTCGACCCATGCCACGCCGTCTTCGCCGTATTCCTTCTTCCATATCGGCACGATCTGCTTGATGCGGTCGATCGCGTAGCGGCACGCCTTGAAGGCCGCGTCCCGGTGGGCGGAGGCCGCCGCGATGCCCACCGCGATATCGCCGATGGCAAGGGTTCCCACCCGGTGGGCCATCGCCAGATGCGCGACGCCGAAGCGCTCCTCGATCTCCTCGGCCACCTGGCGCATCTTCTTCTCCGCCATCTCGGGGTAGGCGTGGTATTCGAGATGCGTCACCCCCTGCCCCGCGCTGTGGTTGCGGACCTTGCCGACGAACGTGCACAGCCCGCCCAGCTCAGGGGAATCGAGGCTCTCCGTCAACTCGTCCATGTCGATGGCAGAATCGGTGATGCGGCAAATCATGCGCAACCTCCGCTGATGGGTGGAATCAACGCCAGTTCATCGCCCGCATCCACGGGCGTGCCCTCGCCCGCGAACTCCTGATTGACGGAGACCGCGATGGACTCCATGCGTCCGGAAAAAACCGGAAACCGCTCGGCGAGGCTATCTCTCAAATCGGCCACCGTGGCGCTCTCGGGCACTTCCAGGTCGATTTCGTCCTCGCCCGTCACCTCCTTGGCCCAGGCGAAGCATTTCACGCGAACTTTCATGCGATTCCTCACTCTTGATGCTGCAATCAGTCCTCTCTCCCCGGATGATAGATATTACAACCGGCGGAATCAAGGGGATGCGCCGGCCGGCTCGCACTTCTTGCCCGTCTTCTCCGAGTGTATACTCTGCGCCATGAACATCGCCTCTCATCCTGACCTCTCAAAAGCATTGGCGAATGCGCTCGAAGACGGCCCCATTCCCTTTCGGCACTTCATGGAAATCGCCCTCTATCACCCGCAGGGCGGTTACTATTGCCGGGAAAGTTCGCGAATCGGTCCTGACGGGGATTTCTACACCTCTCCCCACCAGAGCCCCTGGCTCGGACGGATGATCGCGCCGCTACTCGAGAAAATCCGGAGAAGCATGGATGAGCCGCCCTCGCTTCCCGTTTGGGAATACGGCCCGGGGGAGGGATGGCTCGCCTTCGACATCCTCGAGGCGACTCGCTCATCCCTTGCGGCCCTCCACCGGGCCATCGCATATACGTTCGCCGAACAAAGCGCACAGGCGAGAAAGCGGATACGGGAGAAATTCCAGGTCTCCGATGAGATTCGATTCGCCGACGCTTCCCTATATCCGCCCGCAGGCTTCGAGGGCGTCGTACTCGCCCATGAGTTCCTGGACGCCCTGCCCGTCCACGCCCTCATCCAGAAAGAAAGACATCTACAAGAGAAATACGTGGCGCAGCGCGGCGAGAGGCTTCAGTTTTGCGAAGGCCCGCCCTCGGATGAGCGCCTACGAGACTGGTTCTCCGATTTGGAAATTCGACTTTCCAGGGGCCAAATGGCGGAGGTGAACCTGTGCGCCTTCGATTGGGTGAACGAAGTGGCGCGCCGGATGGAGCGGGGCGCGGTCCTGATCTTCGACTACGGCTTCTCCGCGCGCGCCCTATACAGCCCCACCCGCCCCGACGGCGCGCTCCGCGGCTACAGGAACCACACCCTCGTGAACGACGTTCTCTCACATCCCGGGGAGACCGACCTCACTACCCACGTCGACTTCACTTCCATTCTGCGAGCGGCCGCCACTCACGGAATGAAACTCGCGGGCTTCACCGATCAGGCGCACTTTCTCCTGGGCGCCGGCCTCTCACAGGCGCTGGAAAAAGCGGCGGGCGAGGACGATGAAAAGACGAGGCGCGAACGCCAGTCCGTCATGGGCATCATGGGCCCCACGGGTCTGGGCGGGGCCATCAAGGTCATGATGTTATCGAAAAACCTGAAGCTCGATGATTTGAGCGAATTCTCGATGAAGCCCGACGACAGGGAGTCTCTCGAAACCCTGTTCGGCTAGACTTCCGCCGGGCGGATGGCGCGCAGTTCAAGCTGCACCGTGGTCTTGCCGCGCCAGCGGTTCAGGCCGGGGGAAAACGCCACGTCGAGCCTGCCCCTCAAACGCTCCGGCTCCTTGAGCAGCCCCCCCATGCCGAAGCCGATGGCTTCTCTCTCCTCGCGGAACTGCCGCAAGTTCAGCTTCAGGTGCTCGCCCTCGCGGCCCACGGCGCCGGGACTTCCGGCCACCTCGACACGTGAGGCGCAGAACACGGGCCGCGGGTTCTCCTCTCCGAAGGGCGCCATTTCTTCGAGTCGTTCGAGGAGCGGCGCGTCCATTTCGGAAAAATCGACGCGGGCGTCGAGCAAGAGTTCACGCTCATCGTCTCCGGATTTCTTCATCCCGCGAATCACCTCCCGGAAACGCTCCCTGAAGGCGTCTATCTTCTCCTCCGCCACCTTGAGGCCCGCGGCGCCCTTGTGCCCGCCGAACTGGATCAAAAGGTCCGAACAATGCGCGAGCGCATCATATACGTGAAGACCCATGGCGGAGCGAACCGAGCCCTTCCCCACCCCGTCTTTTAAGTGGATGAGAACCGAGGGCTGGTGATACTCCTCCGCGAGCTTCGCGGCCACGATGCCCACCACGCCGGGATGCCACTTGCCGCTCGCGAGAACGATGGCGTCATCACGAGCGGCCGCTCCCGACGAGTTCATCATGGCCATCGCCTCCTCCCATGCTTGCTGCTGCAGATTCTGACGCTGCCGGTTCCACTCCTCGAGCACCTCCGCGCGCGAGCGCGCCTCGCCCTCGTCATCGGCGGTGAGAAGCTCGACGCCCAAGGAGGCCTCCCCCACCCGCCCCGCCGCGTTGAGCCTCGGCGCTATCAAAAAGGAGATGTGCCCGACGTTGAGCGTGCCGGCTTTGAGGTTCGCAGCCGCTTGCAAGGCGCGGACACCCGCCTTGCGGCGATCCAGGGTCTCGAACCCGCCCTCGGCCACTTCGGGCGGGGAGAGAATCCCAAGCCCGTGGCGCACGAAAATGTGATTCTCATCCCGCAGGGGAACCACGTCGGCTACCGTGCCCAACGCCACCAGGTCGAGGTGCTGTTTGAGGTTCGGGAGCGGCACCCCGAATCCGTCCTCATGCAAGCGTCTCCGGATTGCGGTGATGAGCTTGAACGCGACCCCGACCCCGCTGAGACCCCGAAAGGGGTATTCACAACCCGTCTGGCGGGGATTCAGGACGGCCCGGGCGGGCGGCAACTCATCGGGCGGGCGATGATGATCGGTGATGATGAGGCAAACGCCCATCTCCTCGGCTTCTTTTGCGGCGGCGTGCGCGCTGATCCCGCAATCAACCGTCACCACCGTATCGCAACCCGCTTCCTTGAGCTTTTCCAGACCCTTGCGGTGCAGGCCGTACCCCTCATCCAGACGGCTCGGAATGTAGTAGGGAACCCTGACGCCCACCTGGGAGAAAAACCGGCAAAGGAGCGCCGTGGCGGAGATGCCGTCCACGTCGTAATCCCCATAAACGCCGACGGGGCGGCGGTTTCTTATCCACCCCAGGAGGTGGGAAACGGCGTCTTCCATCCCTTTCATCAGAAACGGATCGTGCAGCCCCGCCAGGGGAGCGTCCAGGAACTTGCGCGCCTCATCGGGGTGCCGGATTCCCTTTTGCGCGAGGAGCCTCCCCAGAAGGGGGGGGACGTTCAATTCCCGGGAAAGTTTTTCGGCGGATTCTTCATCGACGGGACGCAGTGTCCACTTGCGGGGAAAGGCGAGCGGGCCTGTGGAATCGCTCATCGGCCCTTCATGCTCCCCTGCGCCGCCCGCAGGCGCAGCACCTGGAGAATCGGCTCCGAACAAGCGCATCCCTCATTTATCACTCACGGCTACGCCCGCCCGGGTCGCTCTTCGAGGGCCATGCGGCGCCTCCTTCCGCCGGGGCTGCTTCTTCGGAATCCTCCAAGGACAATTCGGCGGGGGAATCATCCAGGGGCGATTCGGCGAGCGGGACGATCCCCGGACCCAGGACCTCTAAATCTAAATCACCCTCTCCGACCGGGCCCGGGCGCGGAGAGGAGCGCCTTCGCCATCCGTCCCTGATGGAAGGCTTCGGCATGGAGCGCGCCATTATCTCGCGAGCCCCCCTGAGATGAGTGTTCACGGGATTCGAAAAGCTCCGCTTCAATGAAACCATCGAGCGAACCACCTCGCCCGTCAGGCTTTTGGGCCGGCAGGCGTTTCCGTTCATGAGAATAGAGAAAGCGAGAATTTCCCCGTTTGCGGCGGCCGCATATCCGCTAAAGGCGCGCACGCCGTTCAACACGCCCGTCTTCACCCGCACCCGGCGCGAATCGACCCCGCGTCGGCGTCTTTTCCTCACCGTCCCGTCCACGCCGAACACGGCCAGCGACGCCATGAACTCCGGCCGCAGCCTGAAATCGTTGTGCGCCGCTTCGAGCAAAGTCGCCAGAGCGCGCGGCGAGGAGCGGTTCATCCTGCTCAGGCCCGAACCATCGGCGAGGGCGATCTCCTTCGCCGAGACGCCGGTGGAGATCAAAAAATCCCGCACGACGCGCAGGCCTTTTTCCGCCGTACCCGGCGCGCCGTGCGTTTCGGCGCCCATCGTCTTGAGAACCTGCTCGGCCACGAAATTGTTGCTGAACTTGTTGAGTCCGCTCACCACCTCGCTCAGGGGCGGCGAGAGGTTCCGCGCGAGAAGCTTTGCATCCGGCGGCGTGGCGGCCCGCCGGATTCCGCCCTTCAAGGCGATTCCCTGCCTCTCCATTTCGGCGGCGACTGCCCCGGCGGTGAAGGCGGTGGGGTCCGTGACGGGGACCCGGTACAGCTTCATTCTGTTCCCTGCCGGAAACAAGCCGCTGATCTGAACGACATCCTTTCCTTTGGAGCGCCTGCGCCCGAGCCGGATTCTCAAGCTCCTGCGCGAGGTCTTCACCTTCGCCCGGAGGCGAAGCGCGCGCGAAGGCGGCTCGAGGTTCACCACGGCAGGCCTGCCGACCCCATCTCCCGGAGCCACGAGCACGTTCGCCGAACCAAAATTCAGGGACAATGCCCCGTGCGGCGCCAGATAGGGCCGGATGGATCGGCCCACGCGCCACCCGCGCCCATGTTTCTTGTCGTCGAAAAACGCATCGTCCGCCACAAGGTCGCCCTCGATGCGCCTCACGCCTCGCAGCTTGAGCCGGCGCACGAAGTCGCGCATCTTTTCATGCACGAACAGCGGGTCGCCGTAACCCTTGAGATAAAGGTCGCCTCGGACGACGCCGCCTCGGACCTTGCCCTTCGCGTAAAAATCGGTGGCGAAGCGATAGTCCGGTCCCAGGCGCGCGAGCGCGGCGGCGGCCGTGAAGAGTTTGACGTTCGATGCGGGTATACGACTTGTGGCGGCGTTATGGGAATAAAGCGTCTGCGATGTGGAAACCGATCGAATATAAAGACCAAGGCGTCCGGGGCGGACGCACTGCCTTTTTACGGCGCGTTTCACCCGGGCCTGGAAGGCGGCCCTGGAATTAATGCCCTTTTTGGAAGTGACCTGTTTTTTCGGAGTGCGCTTTTTTCTTGCGGCGGAGGCGTCCGACGCGCTCAAGGCGGTGAGGCACAGAATCATCGCCCAAACGGAAAACCTCAAGAACCGGCCCGCTGAATCCTGCTCCTTTATCCTCATATTCGGTTTCCATCACGCTCCGGGCGGGGGCGGGAATACCGGGCATCATTCTCACAAGAAAGCGAGGGCCTGCATCACCTGCTGAACCGAGGGGCGGTCGCTGGGGTATTTACCCACGTGAACGTAACGAACCACGCCGCTCTTGTCGATGATGATGGTGGCGGGCCGGGCGATCCCCTCTCTCGGATGCAGCACCCCGAAGTGTTGAATGATTCGCTTCTTGGGGTCCGAAATCAACAGATACCGGATGCCCAACTCCCGCGTCGTCTTGTTCATTTCAAGCGCATTGTCCGCGCTGATGGCGACGATTTCGGTCTGCAGCCGATGAATTTTTTCGGAAAATCTCTGGAACTCGACGAGTTGCCGTTGGCAGATCACTCAGAAGTGACCCCGATAGAAGACCATCACCAAGTTCTTCTTGCCCTTGAGTCCGGAGAGCTTGAAGCCCTGTATCTCGAAATTACGCGCCTCCTCCCCCACCTTGGGACGGTTCTCATCGAAAGGCGCCGCCGCCCCCATGCCCGCGCTCACGAGGACGAAAGCGAGCGCCATCGCCGCCAGACGCATGGTTCGCGCCAAATGATTCCTGCTCCATCTCATCGGGGAAAACCTCCAAGCCGTTGAACCGGAAAATCACGCCGAGGCGAATCTTAATCCGCCCGGGGCGGGCTGTAAACCACGAGGGCGCGCCGCGTTGACGATGGGGCGCGGCGTGTGCGAATCTCCAGATGTCTCCCGCCCGCCGGTATGCTCAGGTGAGAAACAAACCGCTTGCTCTCATGGCCCTCATGCTGGCGTGCGCCGCTTTATCCGCCTGCGGGGAGAAGGGTGCAACAAAAGGCGACACCATCGTCGTCGGCATCGGAACCAACCCCACGCAACTCGACCCGAGGCTGTCGCAGGACGCCATCTCCTCCAAGGTGCAGCGCTTCATCTTCAGCCGCCTGATATCGAATGACCACGAGGGCCGAATCGTCCTGGAACTCGCCGAGAAATGGGAGCGGCCCTCGCCCCTCGTCCATCGTTTCGAACTCAGGCGCGGGGTGCGGTTCCATAACGGCGAAGCCCTCACCTCGTCCGATGTGAAATACACCTTCGACTCCATTCGAGACCCCTCTCTCGCCTCGCCCAAGGCGGCGGGACTCAAGGAACTCGCGCGCATCGAAACGCCCACGCCGCACAGTGTCGTCTTTCATCTCACCGAACCCTCCGCCTCGTTCGCGGAATCGCTGATGGTCGGCATTCTCCCCAAAAGCGCGCGCGAAGCGGGGAGCCGTTTCGCCCAAAAACCCGTCGGCACCGGCCCGTTTCAGTTCGTGGAGTTCGCGCCGGACGTACGAATCGCACTCAAGGCGTTTCCCGGCCATTTCGCCGGCAAACCCGCTTATGAGAACCTCATCTTCCGGATTCTGCCGGAGGAAACCATCCGCGTCCTGGAACTCGAAAGCGGGGGAGTCGACTTCCTCCAGAACGCTTTTTCCCCCGACATTTTGCCGCGCTTCATCAAGAACAAGCGGCTCAAGATTCGAAAGCGTCTGGGCACGAACTTCACCTACATCGGCTTCAACCTGGAAGACCCGATTCTCTCCAAACTCGAGGTGCGGCGCGCGATCGCCCACGCCATCGACAGACGGCCCATCGTGCGCTTCATCCACAAGGGCCTGGTACAGGAGGCGGACAGCCTGCTGCCGCCGGATCACTGGGCGCATCAAAAAGGCCTTCCCCGCTACGCGCACCGCCCGGAGTTGGCGATGAGACTCCTCGATGCGGCGGGCTTTCCCGACCCCGACGGGCCGGGGCCCGAGCCGCGCTTCACACTCGTCTACAAAACTTCGCAGAACGAGCTGGGGCGCCGCATCGCCACCGTGTTCGGCCACCAACTCGCCCGCGTGGGAATCAAGATGAAAATCCGCTCCTACGAGTGGGGCACGTTTTTCGGCGACATCAGAAACGGGAACTTCCAGCTCTACAGCCTGACGTGGGTCGGCATATCGGACCCCGACATCTACCGCTACATCTTTCACAGCCGCTTCATCCCGCCGGCCGGCTTGAACCGCGGCCGCTATAAAAACACGCGCGTGGACGCGCTCCTGGAAGAGGCCCACCAGTCCGCCGACCCCCAGATTCGCGCCCGCGCCTACGGCGAGACACAGCGCATCCTGGGCCGCGATCTTCCCTACATCAATCTTTGGCACAGCGTGAACGTGGCCGTCTTCGACAAGCGCATATCGGGGTACCGGGTATATCCGGATGCGGATTTCATCTCGCTCGCGAGGGCCACTCTCTCCCCGGCGCGAGGCGACAGATGAGAAAATTCCTCTTAAGACGCGTTCTGCTCCTCATCCCCGTCCTGTGGGGGGTGACGACGGTCGTCTTCATCGTCACCCAGGTGCTACCGGGCGACCCGGTGGACCTGATGCTGGGCGAAACCGCCCGCCCCGCCCAGCGCGAACAACTGCGAAAGACGCTGGGGCTGGACAGGCCGCTGGGCGTGCAATACGCCGATTACATGGGCGGGCTGCTGCGCGGAGACTTAGGGAATTCGCTCCACCAGAAAAGAGCGGTATCGGCCATCATCTTCGAGCGAACCTATGCCTCGGCGGAGCTAACGCTCGCCTCGATGGCCGTTGCGCTGCTCATCTCGCTCCCGCTGGGAATTGCGGCGGCGCGAAGACAGGGCACGGCGCTCGACCTGGGTGCAGGCTTTCTCGCCGTGGCGGGCGCGAGCATGCCCGTCTTCTGGCTCGGGCCGCTGCTCATCATCGTCTTCTCCATCGGCCTGGGCTGGTTCCCGGTCTCGGGCAGGGAGGGGACATTCAGCCTCATCCTCCCCGCCGTGACGCTCGGCGCGGCGCTCTCCCCCATATTGATGCGCATGGCGCGCTCGAGCCTGCTGGACGTGCTGCCGCAAGACTACATCAGCACGGCGCGCGCGAAGGGCATTTCGGAAAAAAGGGTGCTCTGGCTCCATGCGCTCAAGAACGCGTGCCTGCCGCTCATCACCATCCTGAGCCTCCAGCTCGGCGCCCTGCTCTCGGGCGCCATCATCACCGAGACCGTCTTCGCCTGGCCCGGCGTGGGCCGCCTGGTGATCCAGGCCATCGCGTCTCGCGACTACCCCCTCGTGCAGGGCTGCGTGCTGTTCATCGCCGCCGTCTACGTGAGCGCGAACTTTCTGGCCGACATCGCCTACGCCTGGCTCGACCCGCGCGTGAGGCTCACATGAGGCGCGGTCTGTCCATCTATCTGGGCGGGGGCATCATCGCCCTCTTGCTGGCCGCCACCCTGGCCGCTCCCCTCCTCTCGCCCCAAAACCCTTATGAGATGGAGCTGGCGCAAGGCCTTTCGGCTCCCGAGACGGCGCATCCCTTCGGGCGCGACAAGCTCGGCCGCGACATCCTAAGCCGCGTCTTACACGGCGGGAGAACCTCGCTCACCGTGGGCTTCGCCGCCGTGTCGGTATCCGTGCTGCTGGGCGTCATCATCGGAGGAATCGCGGGTTATCTCGGCGGGGTGTGGGATGAGGCGATCATGCGCGTCACCGACGTGTTCCTGGCCTTTCCCGGCATTCTGCTCGCCATCGCACTCATGTCCGTGCTCGCGCCTAGTCTGTGGAACATCGTGATATCGCTCTCGGTGTTCGGATGGGTGGGCTACGCGCGCCTCGTCCGCGCGCAGGTGCTGGCGTTGCGCGAGCGCGAATTCGTGACCGCCGCCCTGGCCGCGGGCGCCACGCCCGGGCGAATCCTCACCCGCCACCTGCTCGCGAACATCATCTCGCCGGTCATCGTGGAGGCGAGCATCGGCATGGCGGGGGCGATTCTCGCCGAATCGGGGCTGTCGTTCCTGGGGCTGGGCATACAGCCGCCCGAGCCGAGCTGGGGGGCGATGTTGGCCGAGGGCCGCGATTTTCTGCTCGTCGCTCCGCACCTGACGATTTACCCGGGAATCGCCATCGCCCTTACCGTCATGGGCCTGAACGTCCTGGGCGACGGGCTGAGAGACTTACTCGACCCGACTCAGAAGAGATAGAGGAAATACCAGCGCTTTTTCTTCTTTTCTTTTTTCACGGCAGGGGGAGGAGCTTCCTGTTTGGGCGCGGATCCCTCGCCTTTCTCTCTTTTCAGGCGGGGCGCAGCCTTCGGCTTGGGGATCTTGGCGATGTCGACCAACGCGCCGTGCGGGAACTTGGTGCTGCGTAGTTCTTCTTTGAAAAACGTCTCGGGACGAACGAGGTGGCAAGCGAGGCACCGGGTGGCGGCGCGCAGCGGGCTCTTTTCGTCATAGCGAAGCTGTTGTTTCTCGACGTGGGGGTCTGCCTGGAAACTCGCGTGCAGATGACAACTCTGGCAGTAGGACGTGACGACCACGTTCTCCTCCGCCTTGGGAAGAGAGCCGCGCACAGCCCTTTCGATGGGTTTGCGCTGACAGGCGGAAACGAGCAGCAAGCAGACCATCGCCAGCGCCATCAGCCATACGTTCTTCATCCCGCCGCTCCGATAATTTTCATCCCGAATCTTGCGCCTCGTACTGATAATGAGCGCGCAGTATACGAACTGCGCCTTCGCGCCGCAACGAAGCAGCGACGTCAGGCGCTCTGCCTGCGTCGGGCCACCGTTTCACGCACATAGGCGACGATATCCTCCATCGTCGCGCCGGGGGTGAAAATCTCGTCCACCCCCTTCTCCTTGAGAAAGGGAATGTCATCATCCGGCACGATGCCGCCGCCAAAGAGCAGGACGTCGTCCATGCCGTGCCCATCGAGCAATTCACGAATTTTGGGAAAAAGATGGTTGTGCGCACCTGAAAGTATCGAGAGGCCCACGCAGTCGACGTCCTCCTGCATGGCGGTCGAAGCGATCTGCTCGGGCGTCTGGCGGATGCCGGTGTAAATCACTTCCATGCCGGCGTCTCTGAGCGCACGCGCGACCACCTTGGCGCCCCTGTCGTGACCGTCGAGGCCGGGCTTGCCCACCAGCACCCGTATTTTTCTCTCGTTCATCCGCCGCCTCCTTCTCGATGTGCTTCTGAAGGTTCCAGGAATGATTATCAAGTAAAGAAGACCACGATTCAAATGAACTCGGGAGTGTGTCGACTTTTCGGCCGAGTTTTCGTAACCTCGGAAAATCAGTAATGAACGAAAACGCAACGGATCGCCCCACAGGATTCTCATATGACGCCCACCCGGGAAATCTACTGGAACATCGTCTTCGGCCCCCTGGTATATCTTTTCGCCGCGGCGGCGATCGGCGTGATGTCCTACGGCATCTACCAGCGCGTGCGCCTGTGGAGGTTGGGCGGCGGCGAGCTCAGAACCGATAATCCGGCAAAGCGTCTGTGGGGCGTCGTGGATGAACTGGTGCTCCACCGCCGGATGCTGCGGGACACCTACCCCGGCCTCATGCACCTGTTCATATTCTACGGCTTTTTCGCCGAACTCATCGCCACCTCCATGATAGCCGTTCAGGAATGGACGGGAATCCACTATCTCAAGGGAAACCTCTACCTGGGCTACTCACTTTTGAGCGACGGCTTCGGGCTGCTTGGGATCGTCGGCATCGTGATGGCCCTGTGGCGCCGCCTGGTGGTGAAACCAGAGCGCATGAACTCCGTGCTCGATGACTACCTTGCGCTCTGGCTGCTGCTGCTCGTCTTCGTGCAGGGCTTCGTCGTGGAGGGGCTGCGCATCGCGGCGACCGAGCTCAGGGACAACCCGTCCCTGGCCCCCTGGTCGCCGGGCGGCTACGCGGTCGCCCTGACCCTCCAGGGGCTGAGCGTGGAGACGCTCCGGTTTCTCCACCGCATCAACTGGTGGTTCCACGCCATTTCCGCATTCGTCCTGCTCGGCTACATGGGTTTCGGCAAATTCAACCACATCTGGTACGGCCTGTTGAACATGTTCTGCAGAAATCTGGCCCCCAGCGGCAAGCTGAGCTTCATCGACATCGAGGCGACGATGGAAGCCGACCCCGAGGCCATCGAAACTTTGGGGGTAGAGAAGATCGAGGGATACACCTGGAAGAACCTGCTCGATCTGGACGCGTGCACGAACTGCGGCCGCTGCCAGGACGTCTGCCCCGCCTACATGAGCGGCGTGCCGCTCAACCCCAAGAAGCTGATTCAGGACATGAAGGCGCACCTGAGCGAAGCGGGCCCGGCGGCGCTTGCGGAAAACAGTGAGGCGGGCGAGAGGCCGCCCCTGTTCGGCGAGCCTGCGGACGAACCCGCCGTTCTCGAGGAAGAACTCTGGGGCTGCCGCACCTGCGGGGCCTGCCAACAGGAGTGCCCCGTCTTCATCGAGCACATCCCCAAGATGGTGGACATGCGCCGCTATCTGGTGATGATGGAATCGAAGACGAGCGAGGACGCGCGCCAGTTCTTAAAATCCATGGACGAGCGGCTCCACCCCTGGGTGGGCGCGCAGCACAACCGCGAGGAATGGTACGAGGGGCTCGACGTGAAAGTCCTCGCAAGCGGCGAGAAGGCGGAATACCTCTACTGGGTGGGGTGTACGGGTTCGATGATCGACCGCAACATCGAGGTATCCAGGGCGATGGTGAAGATTCTGGGTGCAGCGGGCGTGGACTTCGCCATCCTGGGGGCGGAGGAGGTCTGCACGGGCGACCCGGCCCGGCGGGTCGGAGGCGAGTTCACCTTCCAGATGTGCGCGAAGCAGAACATCGAGACGCTGAACGGCTACGAGGTCAAGAAAATCATCACCACCTGCCCCCATTGCTTCAACACGTACAAGAACGAATACCCCGATTTCGGGGGAAACTACGAGGTGGTGCACCACACGCAGCTCATCGCGGAACTCATCAAATCAGGCAAGCTCAAGCTCAAGAAATCGCTCGGCTCCCTCACCTATCACGACCCCTGCTACCTGGGCCGCCACAACGGCGTATACGACGCCCCGCGCGAAGTGCTGCACCAGATATCAGACGGCGGCTTCACCGAACTCGCGCGCAACCGCTCGCGCTCGCTGTGCTGCGGCGCGGGAGGCGGCTACGCCTGGATGGACGATGAGCCCCAAAAGCGCATCAACCACGAGCGTCTCGAAGACGTGAAGGCCTGCGGCGCCCAAACCGCCGCCGTGTCTTGTCCTTTCTGCATGCAGATGTTCGACGACGCGCTCAAGGCGCTCGACCCGGATAAGAACATCCGCGCCGCCGACATCGCCGAGCTCGTTGCCGAGGCGATCGAGGAGTAAGAGCCGCGGGAGCTTCGCGCTCTCTCGAACGCGGCATCGGGACTGTTTTTCGTTTCATTATGCGTTTGCGCGCCAATTTCTTGGCGGGAGACCATAATTCCGGCCTATTCGACTTTTTTTTTGCAAAATGAATTGAAAGTGAAGATAATAACTACATGCGGTGGCGCAATCATATCCAACCTGTGTGGACGATTGCCCTGAACCAAGGCGAATTCTTCCGTGCAGGACAAGACAGGAACAGGATGAGAAACATACTCCGGAGTTTCATGCGATTTCTGGGGGGTTCGCGCGAAGCGGAGGAAAAGGCGCCAGCCTCTTTCCTGCCCGAAAGCGCGGAAATCCGGGAGGAGACGCCCGAGGCCGAAAACGCCCGATTCCTCAGCGAGATCGTCAACCGCTCCATTCATCTGAGTCAACTCGCCGGATCACAGGCGAAGGCGGGGGATATCGACGCCGCCATCGAGACCGCGCGAGGCATCGGCAGCGCTCTTTTTTACGCCTCCGCCTTGCAGGAAATCGCCATCGCGCAGGCAAGGGCGGGACAAATCAGCGAAGCCATCGAAACGATACGCTGCATCGACGACCCCGACGATCGAATGGAGGCGCTCAAGCACTTCTCCGCCATCAAGAGTGGCTTCGGCGCTACGACTTCCACCCATACGTTGAACGCCGCTCTGGAGACGATCGAGGAGATCCGCGACGAAAAAAGCCTTTCCGAAAAAGCGTGGCTAAGCGTCATGGACATCGCCAAGGCGGGAGATTTCACCGCCGCCGTTCAGAACGCCCGTGAAATCGGCGACCCTGCCTGGCGTTCCTGGGCCTTGCAGGAAATCGCCACAGCCCAGGGACAGGCGAGAGATTTCCCCGCCGCCCTCAACTCCGCAAGCGGCATCAGCAAGGCGCTTTACCGCTCCTGGGCCTATCGGGACATCGCCGTGGCGCAGGCCGAAGCCGGGCAAATCGAGGCTGCTCTCGACACCGCGCACCGCGTGGAAGACCCCGAAGACCGCGAGCATGCGATGGCGGCCATCGAAAAACATAAACAACAATCCGGCGAGTAGCGCGAAGCCTTACGCCGTCCGAAAACGCGCTCCTGCATCAATCATCCAATAACCCAAATTCGCCACATAAGTTGTACGCTACGGGTGCGTCGCGACGGATTCGGAAAAAATCTCCTCGACCGAAATTGACCACTGCCGTCATTCCGCCGAAAGCGGGAAAGTTCTCTCGGCGAGAAGCGCCTTACGGTTTTGCGGGGGCGACGCGGATGTCGCCGTACCAGCCGCGGGCAGAGAGCTTGCTGTTGTCGGTGTCGGTCATGATGGCGATGTGGGTGATCTCGGTGATGTCGCGTCCGAAGTAGCGCCTGAAATCCTCGCGCATGTTCCGGCGATGGGTGCGCCACCGCCCGGCGTGGCGCGCGCCCGAATCGACGGCGACCATGTGGGCCTTCTTGGTGTAGGGGTTCGGCCAGGCGGAGCCTTCCGGCTGTTTGCTGGCCCAGACGTAGACCACCGAATCCGGGAAAGAGAGCCAGCCTGCGCCGGGAGCCAGGAAATAGACGCGAACGGCGAAGTCGTCCCCTTCTTTCGAGAGCTCATCCGGCGGATTGACGGGGCGCTCGATCCGCCAGCGCCAGATGAGGACCGGCGTTTTCGTGACGTCTATCTTCCGCTTGAGTACGAGGCCGGACGCAGCCGCGTTGCTCACCGCCTCGAGAACGGTTTCGCCACCGCCGTCTTTGGTCAGGCGGTAGCGGGTCTCTCCCTCGAAGCTCTTGGGCTCCCAGCCTGTGAGGTCGCCCGCCGAGAAGCGGCCGAGCACGACCTCCTGCGCGTGGAGAGCGCCGGGTGCGAGGGCGAAAAGCGCAATCAAAAAACCGAAGACAATTATGGGAAAACTACGAAAACGGTAAGAGAACATTCAGAACACCTCAGCGGCAAAAGGGCCAGATCTGATACCAGGAATCGCACCGAAACCTCGACTCGCACCGCGCGAGCTGGGCCTTGTAGCGCCGGGCGGTCTGGGCCACGCGCTGCGCGGCGCGCCGCAGCTTCGGCTTTTTCTTCCAGGTGCCGCGGCGGTAACCGCCCCTTCCCTCGTGATAGGCGAGGTAGAGCCTGTGCGCGTCGTTCAGGGAGATGCCCAGTTCGCGCCGTGTCTTGGCGTTGTACCAGCCGATGAAATCGAGCGCGTCTTTCATGCGCGTGCGGCTGCTCAACCAAGTGCCGCGCTCCGCCTTGTAGTCCCCCCAGGTCGGGTTCAGGGGCTGCGCATAGCCCAAGGCCGTGGAGGGGCGGCCGAGCGGGATGAACAGGAACCAACGCATGGGCGGCCTCGCGTGGCTCTGGAAGCTCGACTCCTTCCACACGAACGCCATCTGCACGTGCACCGGCGTGCCCCAGCGCTTCTCCGACGCGCGGGCGTAGTCGTACCAGTCGGGCTGCTGCTCGAACACCTCGCAGATGTTCCCCTGCCGCCTCGGCGTCGGCGTCACACAGCCGCTGACGAGGAAAGCGAGAGCGAGAGTAAGCGAAAGACGCCGGCGCCAATGCGCACGAGGCGCCCGCTTTTTCGGAGAATCAGTCAAGCGAACGAGTGAGTACGACATCGATTCATCATCATAGTGGGGCGAAGATGCGTTTGTTGTTAATAAATGCACGGCAAAGGGTTTTGTCAATCACTTTCGCCCAAAAGTGAGCGGCAAGATAGTTTGTCGTTCATACGTGAGCGACAAAGCGGTTTCTGTGCCGTCGTTATGCTCTATATTCGGGCGGCGGCGGTATGTTTCTTATAACGAGTTCGAAGAAACCGGCGTTTCCTCACACTTTTGGCCCAAAAGTGATCCACAAACAAGTTTGTGTTGCATAGATGCGTCTCAAAACAGCTTTCTTCCCTTCGTGTCGTGACACTCTATATTCGGGTAGTATCAATACGCTTGTTGTTAATGAGTGCGCAACAAACGATTTTGATGATCATTTTTAGCCCAAAAGTGATCCACAAACAACTTTGTGTTGCATAGATGCGCCTCAAAACAGCTTTTTCCCTTCCGCAATGTTCAAAAGAGCCGGAAAAGAAAGAATGGTTGATCGGCGGCCTCCCCCGACTCTAACAACACTCAGGATTCCACTCCGGCGAAGTACTCCCAGAACGCGGCGCGCTGTATGTTTCGGAATCCCCGCCCAAGCCACAAAGGAGGCGGTGCTGAAAATCGGACGCTCGAACATCCAGTCCAGGGCGTGGACGGCGTAGTGGGAGCGAGTCAATTCCGCTACGCGCATTTTCATATCCTCGTAGAGATCGAGAATGGCCCTGGCTTTCGACAGATTATCCTCCGCCTGCACCCTGACTCCTTCGAGAAAGAATGTGCACCAGCCCGTCCAATCTTCGTCGCGCGAGACGGCGAGCAGCCCATCGTAATACGCATCGCGATGCGCCTCGAAATAAGCGCTGACATAGAACATGGGCCGGCTGATGAGACCGCGCTGCCAAAGGAAAAGAGGCACCAGCATCCGCCCCAGACGGCCATTGCCGTCCAGAAACGGGTGCAGGGCTTCAAACTCGGCGTGCAGGACAGCCGCCTGCACCAGCAGATCGGGCGTCTCCTGATGGATATAGCGCTCCCAAGCGCTCATGGCCCCGTCGAGTTTCTCCGCCCCGATGGGCACGAACGTGGCGGTGTCGATGGAACATCCCGGCGGCCCGATCCAGTTGGGAATACGCCGATACTCACCGGGGGATTTGTTTCTCCCGCGCACCCCCGAAAGCAATACGCGATGCGCCTCGCAGACGACCCTTACGGAAAGCGGCAATGTTTCCAACATCTTCTCCGCATCCCCCATAGCGGAGCGGTAGTTGCGTATTTCTTCAATGTCGCCACGTCGCTCGGATGAGTCCACCTCCTGCCCCGCCTCGAACTCCAGCACTTCGCTCATGGTGGCCTGGGTGCCCTCGATGCGCGAGGAGAGCACCGCCTCCTGGGTAGTCAAGGGCGCAAGCAAGACATCAGGGTTGGGAATGGCGGCAAGCACCCCGTCGTAGCGCGCGAGGGCCGCGACCGCAGGGCCAATCAACGGCACCAGCGTCGGCCAATCAAGACGCGCCTCGGGAGGGAATCGCCCTTCGTGATAATGAACCGGGGCCATCAGTCCTCTCTAAATTTCTTCAAGTATACGAAACAACGGCTCCAATCAAAAAAACCGCTCCACAACCCTTTGAATGAACCTCTGAACATAGCGTTTCTCTCTCGAAGATGAAACTTGCGCCATCTTGTCAATCACTTTCGCCCAAAAGTGAGCGGCAAATCGGTTTCCTGTTCGTCGTTATGCTCTCTATCCGGGCGGCGACGGTATGTTTCTTATAACGAGTTCGAAGAAACCGGCGTTTCCTCGCACTTTCGGCCCAAAAGTGCTCCACAAACAATTTTGTGTTGTATAGATGCGCTTCAAAACAGCTTTCTTCCATTGATGGCGTTCAGTATATGGGCGGTGGGCGGATTTCGTATCAGTTGAGCAGGTGCTTGGCGATGACCTGGCGGAGGATCTCGTTCGTCCCCTCGTATATCTGCGTCACCTTCGAAGCCCGGTAGAAGCGCTCCACGGGGTATTCGCGCATGTAACCGTTGCCCCCGTGAAGCTGTACGCCCTCTTCGGCGTTTCGCTGGGCGGCGTCGGTGGCGAATACCTTGGCGATGGCGGATTCGGCCGAATAGGGGGCGCTCGCCGCCTTGAGCCGCGCCGCCTTCAAGGTCAACAGACGCGCGCCGTGGACGCGCGTGGCCATGTCGGCGAGTTTCCACGCCACGGGCTGGTGATCCTTTATCGGGACGCCGAACGTCTCGCGCTCGCGCGCATAGGCCACCGAGGCGTCGAGGCATGCGCGCGCGAAGCCGAGCCCCTGGGCCGCGACGATGATGCGTCCCGAATCGAGGATGCGCATCGCGAGTTCAAAGCCCTGCCCTTCCTCCCCCATGCGGTTCTCCTCGGGCAATTCCACGGCGTCGAAGCGAAGCTCCGATATCGAACACCCGTGCATCCCCATCTTGTCCTCGCTGCGCACGACCTCGAAACCCTGGGCGTCGCGCGGCACCAGGAAAGCGCTCAGCCCCTTGTGGCGCATGGCGCGATCCGTCACCGCGAAGAGAAGGCACAGGCCCGACTGCTTGCCGCTGGTGATGAAGCGCTTGACGCCGTTGATGCGGTAAACGTCTCCCTCGCGCACGGCGGTGGTGGTGAGCGAGGCGGCGTCGGAACCCGCTCCCGGTTCCGTCAGGGCGAAGGCGCCGATGCACGAGCCACTCGCCAGACCGCGCAGGAACTTTTTCTTTTGCCCCTCGCTCCCGAAGCGATGCACGGGCTCGCAGACCAGGGAATTGTGCGCGGCGAAAATCGCGCTCGTCGAAGGACACGCGGCGGCGACTTCTTCTGTAGCCAGCGCCATCGAGACCGGGTCCGCACCCCCTCCGCCGTAGGAATCCGGCACGGTGAGGCCCATCAGCCCGAGTTCGCCCATGCTCTTCACGACTTCCGCCGGGAAGCGGCCCTCGTCTATATCCGCCGCCTTTGGAGCGATTTCGCGCTCGCAGAAATCGCGCACCATATCGCGCACCATCTTCTGCTCTTCGTTCAAAAAACCATTTTCCTGCATCACCCGTCTCTCCTGCAGCGCACGCGCCCGTCAGCACTTTCTCAGGACGACAATGTAGCAGGCCCTTGCCGGAAAATCACCCAAGCGGCATCATGCGGATGAAATCAGATGAAATATGTATCCACAACCCGGATGACTCCCTGAAGTTCCAGGGAATAGATGCAACAAATAGGAGAAAACCATGGCGGAAACCATTGGCGTGCTCACGAGAGAGGACGTACTCGATAGCCTCAAGAACCTGCGCGAGACGCAGGAGGTCGATTTTTCGGCGTTTTATTCGAGCCACCTGGGCGGCGTGGTGACGGACCCCGCCCTCATGGTCATCCCCTTCGACGACCACATGGTCCACCGGGGCCACGGCATCTTCGACACCGCGGCCATCATCGAGGGGAAGATCTACGACCTCGAAAACCACCTGGACCGCTTCATCCGCTCAGCGGAGGCGTCGAAACTCGAACTGCCGAGCCGCGAGGAGATGCGCGAGATCGTCATCCGCACGAGCGCGCTCTCCGGCCGCCGCGAGGGTTCGATCCGCTACTGGGCCTCCTCGGGTACTGGGAACCTGGGACTCATCCCCGCAGGAGACGCCAAGCCCGCCTTTTTCGTGATGATCTTCGGCGGCCTCGACTACCCCGAGCGCTACTACGCCGAGGGCATGAAGGTGATGACGACCACCTACCCCATCAAGCCGCCGCTCTACGCCGTCACGAAGAGCACGAACTACCTGCCCAACACCCTCATGCAGATGGAGGCGAAAGAACACGGCCTCGACAACGGCATTTTCGTGGACGAGGCGGGGAACGTGGGCGAGGGCTCGAACATGAACTGCGCCTTCGTGACGAACGACAACGTATTAAGGCATCCCAGGTTCGAGAACATCCTCTCCGGCTGCACTGTGAAGCGGCTTCTGGAACTCGCAAGCCGCCTCGTGGATCAAGGCGTCATCGCCGACGTGGTTGTGGACGACATTCCGGTGGCCGAGGCCAAGGCGTCCGCGGAGATGATGCTCATCGGAAGCTCGATATACGTCGCCCCCGTCGTGCAGTGGGACGATCAGGTCATCGGGGACGGCAAGCCCGGCCCGGTGACCAAAGCGATGCGCGAGCTTCTGGAAGAGGACATGCGCTCGGGCGAGGGCATGCTCATCGACGTGCCGTATTAGTTCTCCCGAAATCCGCAAGGTTGTTTCGACGACCCCTGTTGGGGTTGTTGAAAAAGTCCTCTCCGCCTCATCCTGAGTAGCGGCGAAGCCGCGTATCGAAGGATGCCTTGTCGCCTTGAAAACCACCCCCCCTTGTCATGGCTGTTGAAAAAGTCCCCTGAGGGAGCGCGTTGAATTTCACTCCCCCCTTGAGGGGGAGTCGATGAGCTAAGGGCGTAAGCCCGCAAGCGAATCGGTGGGGGGACATGCCACAGAAAAAGCTCCCCCCACCGAATCGGCCTTCGCACAAACCGCTCGGCCTCTTCGACTCCCCCTCAAGGGGGGAGTGATTTCTTCTCTCTCGTCGGTTGCCTGAATTCCCAAAATCGCTCCACGGGGCTTTCTCAACAGCCCCTCGCCGGGGGGCGTCGCTTTTACTCCCCTGTCAAGGGGGGGTAGGGGGGGTTGCCTTTATCCCCTGACAAGGGAGAGTGGTTCTCTTCTCTCTCGCCGGATGGCAATGCTGTTCGAGAGCGAATTCGGCAGCCGCGCCGGGCGAGAGCAAGCGCTCATTCATCAATCGCATTTGACCTTCGATACGCGGCTCCGCCGCTACTCAGGATGAGGTGGATAGGGCTTGTTCAACAATCCCATTGGGGGGAGGGTCAACAACCCCCTTATGAACGTTTCTTGGGTGGGGCGTGGATGGCCTCGCCGTGGACGTCCAATGCCGCCTCCATGACGGCTTCCGAAAGCGTGGGGTGGGAGTGAATGGTGCTTGCCATTTCCGAAGCGGTGACGCGGTGCTGCATGGCGACGGCGGCCTCGTGCACGATGTCGGCGGCGTGGGCGCCTACGATGTGAACGCCCAGGATGGCGTCATCCCCCGCATCGGCGATGACCTTAACCTCTCCCTCCAGCGCGCGTTCGGCCTGCGCCTTGCCGAGCGTGCGAACCGAGAACTTGCCCACGCGCACCGCGTGCCCCGCCTTCTCCGCCTCGTGTTCGGCCATGCCGACGACGCCGATTTCAGGATGCGTGAAGATGCCCGCCGGAATCGCGCGGTAATCCATCCGTATCTCCGCGCCCATGGCGTTTTCCGCAGCGGCGACCCCCTCGGCGGAGGCCACGTGCGCGAGCATGGGCTCGCCCACCACGTCGCCCGCCGCGTAGACGCCAGAGACGTTCGTCTCCATCAAATCGTTCACCTTGATTTCGCCGCGCGGGCCGAGTTCGACGCCGATTCGATCGAGACCCAGGCCGTCGGTGTTCATCGTCCGGCCCACGGAGACGAGGACCAGGTCCGCGCGCTCCTCATCATCCGAACCCTCGAAGCCGGCGACCATTGCCCTGCCCTTGCGCGAGACGCCCGTTATCTTTTCATTCAGGCGCACCTTGATCTTCTGCTTCCTGAGTTCGCGCGCCATGAGTTTCGAGACATCCTCGTCTCCTAAGGGCAGGACGCGGTCGAGCAGTTCCACCATCGTCACCTCCGCCCCGAGCTCTCTATACAGACACGCGAACTCACAGCCGATGACGCCCGCGCCCACGATGAGCACCCTCTCGGGCAGATTTTTCAGGTGCACGGCCTGTTCGGATGAGATGATTTTTTCGCCGTCGATGGGAAAGGCGGGAATCTGCGCGGGCCGGGAACCCGTGGCGATGATGATCTTACCGGCCTCGACCACCTCGTGCTCGCCGTCTTCTCCGCGCACCGAGATTTTGCCCATCTCCAGAATCTCGGCTTCGCCCGCCATGTGGGCCACCCCGTGGGCCTTGAACAGCCCGCCGATTCCCCTTACCAGGCCTGCGACTATCTTGTCCTTGCGCTCGACCATGGCGGCCAAGTCGGCGCGCACTTCGCCCGTGACCTCGATGCCGTAGGCGTCCGCGTTCTTGATGTTCCGATACACTTCCGCGGCGGCGATGAGGCTCTTGCTGGGGATGCAGCCCCAGTTCAGGCAGGTGCCGCCCAGCTCGTCGCGCTCGATGACCACGCAGCTTCCCCCGCTCTGGGCGACGCGCACGCCCGCCACGTAGCCCGCAGGCCCCCCGCCGATAACCGCCACGTCATACGCCGCCATGTTTCCTCCTTCGGGTTAGGCGCTCCAAAGACGATAAACCGCGCCCATTAGACCAAGGTTCCGCGCCGATGCCAAATGGGGGGAGGGGTTGGGAGGTTAAGCATCAAAAGAAAATCGGCCGAACAGTGATCGACAGAATGTGGAATGAAATGCCTAGGGAATTAAGTTTTGGGTCCACGAAACTATTCGTCAGAAATTTCACTACGTTCAATATTCGGCTTGAATAGTGGTGCGTGCTCTTTGTAGCCCGGCCAATAAGAACGAAGCAAAAACACTTCTTTAATGTTAGTCGCAAAAAATTTCTGATTCGACAACCAATCCTTTAGACGCTCCGGCGACAAATCACCTTCATCGGTATATATGAGGAGCACATCAATAATAACCTTGTTCTTGGCTTTATCATCTTTCTTAATGATTAGATTCTGGACTTCCTTTATAAATTCTTCATGGGTCCATTGCTCATCTAAGAACTTTTCCCAGGATGGATAAGATTTTCGATTTCTCCGGTCTGGCCGGGCTTGAGCAATGCGCCTGAGAATTTTCGATTTGATTAATATCGTAACTTCGATTCCTATTCCTTCTCCCGTCCGAATAGCGAAGCAGTCAGGAGGATCATCACGGTTCGAGCGAATCCCCGTTATTTCTATTCCGGATTCAGCCGACAGTGATTCGGCCAAATCCTGCACTTTATCCCGCTCCCAAATCTCCTGCCAGTTAACTATTTCTTCATTAAATTCAGGATTATTTTTCGGGACGGCGCAAAGCACAGCATGTCCAAATTTATTCATTTCCTGAACAACCCATTCAAAATTGTTGAGAAGCTCTTTTGTCATGTCATCATCTTGTAAATCTGTGTTCATTGTATAAGTCCTCTTGTTCGATGCGCCTCCATAAAGACACCCTAACTTATCACCACGAGTGGCTCGGATCCCATTAATTCTCCCAAAACGGCCTGCGCTTAAGGCGCTCTCGCAAGCGCTCGTTCGGTTCGGCAGGCGTATCGAAGGCCGCGAGAAACGCATTGTAGGCCTCATCATCAAGCTCGATAGCGGGGCGTTCAACGGGCGCCAAGAGTTCGTCTTTCCCAATCAAATTCATCCGGTTCATTTACATTCTCCATTTCCGGCGACATGGATTATTCCCGACGTGGATGTATGGCGTTTCCATAAACGATTCGTCAAGGCCATATCATCCCTAATCTCATTCAATATCTCAGTTTTTCTCGACAACGCTTTCATTTAGATATATATTATAGATATGATTTCTCAATAGGAGGATAACCGCATGGGTGCAAAATCGCACATCGCCAAATGGGGGGACAGCCTGGCCGTCCGCATCCCCAAGCCCATCGCCGAGCAATGGGGCGTGCGCGAGGGTTCGGCCATCGAGATGAACGCGCGCGGCGACCGGGTGGTGATGAGAAAGAGAGGTTACCGACTGGCCGACATGCTCGCCGAAATAAACGCGGGCAACCTACACGCCGAGCAAGACGCCGGTCCGGCGCAGGGCGCCGAGGCGTGATAGCGAGACGGGAGGTTTCAGGCGCGGACTACGTTCCGGGCAGAGGCGACGTCGTCTGGCTTTCTTTCACCCCCCAGGCCGGGCACGAGCAGGCGGGTCGCCGCCCCGCGCTGGTCGTCAGCCCCCGAAGCTATAACGAGAAAAGCAGTCTGGCGCTGCTCTGCCCCATCACCTCGAGAGTCAAGGGCTATCCCTTCGAGGTGACGCTGCCCGCCGAAGGCCCCGTTACGGGCGTGGTTCTCGCCGATCAGGTGAAGAGCCTCGATTGGCGCGCCAGAGGCGCGCGCCTCGCGTCGCAGGCTCCGCCGCGCGTGGTGGGCGAGACGCTCGAAAAGCTGGCTGTACTCTTGGAGCAGGACTGAGCGACCCTGTGTGTTAATCCGTCGCCCAGCCCCTCCTGCCTCAGTCTCTCCTACCCCCGTACCGGAAAAGCTGACCCCCACATTGGTCGGCAAACGCTCCCTCCTCACTCGCGCTTGACCCCCATCCTCAGACGGGTTCGACCACGCATTTCCCCGCAGAAGCGCGTTCCGAAAGGGTGTACCATCCCCCTGCTCGACGCGCGGTCTTCGCTCTTGAAGCCACGGGTCGCCGCTTGGAGGACGGCCGTTGCAGAATCTCTCACAGCGCTATCCGGGTTTCAGGGAGAGGGGGTCATTGCGGCGAACGCCGGGCGGCGAAACCGAGCCTTACCATTCCTGAACAATACTGAAAAATTCGATAAATTCAGATAAATTCACGGTGTTTTTCGATAAATTAACGAGGGGAAATGCGCGCAAATGCGGGGAGTTGCAGGGCGTTTTTCGCGGTATCAGCCTGGCGGATGGCGGCTCTTCCCTCCAGATTCAGGCGCTCCGGCGCACCTTCCCGGGGCGCGTCGCGGCCCCTCAAAACGAGGCGGTGCGGGCTGACGGCGCGGTACTCTGCCCCCAATTGCCCTTCTTGCGCCGCTTATCCACAGGAAAACACAACATTTGGGGATAACGTGTGGGTAAGTTCATATATTTTGTGCATATCCGTTTTTAGGGTATTGACAGACGATAGCAAAACATACTACATTTAGTGTTACGGCTTGATTTCGTCATACTAAATATGCCCCGGCATAGCGGGGCGCCCTGCGAAGGAGACGGGAAGTGGAGTTTACGAGGCGTTTTACACGGGACGGAGATGACGCGTATAGCGAGGTCGGTTTCGCGCCGCGCACCTCACGCATCACCAACCCGGACGGTTCGGTCGTCTTCGAAGCGAAGGACATCATGGCGCCGGAGAACTGGTCTCAGGTGGCCGTCGACATCCTGGCGCAAAAATACTTCCGAAAAGCCGGCGTCCCCGCCCACTCGAAAAAGATTCCCGAAGACGGCGTGCCCGAGTGGCTGCAGCGCTCGGAGCCGGACACGGAAAAACTCGAATCCCTGCCCGAGGATGAGCAATACGGGAGCGAACAAGACGCACGGGACGTTTTCCACCGCCTGGCGGGATGCTGGACGTATTGGGGCTGGAAACACGGTTATTTTCACACCGAAGAGGACGCCAAGGCGTTCTATGAGGAGCTTGTATACATACTCGCGAGCCAGATGGCGGCTCCCAACTCGCCGCAGTGGTTCAATACGGGCCTCCACTGGGCCTACGGCATTACGCGCCCCGCACAGGGCCATTTCTATTGCGACCCCGAAACCGGGGAAATACTCCGCTCCACCAACGCCTATGAACGTCCCCAGCCGCACGCGTGCTTCATCCAATCGGTGAAAGATGATCTCGTCAACGAGGGTGGGATCATGGATTTATGGACGCGAGAGGCGCGCATCTTCAAATACGGCTCGGGCACCGGCACGAATTTCACTAGCTTGAGAGCAGAAGGAGAATCTCTCTCGGGAGGCGGAAAAAGCTCCGGCCTGATGAGTTTCCTCAAGATTGGGGACCGCGCTGCGGGCGCCATCAAGTCGGGCGGCACGACACGCCGCGCGGCGAAAATGGTCACGCTCGATATCGATCATCCCGACATCGAGGAATTCATCAACTGGAAGGTGCACGAAGAACAGAAAGTGGCTGCGCTCGTATCGGGCAGCAAGATGTGCAACCGGCACATGAACGCCATTCTCGGAGCTTGCCGGAAAGAGAAGAACCTGACCTTGAATGGCAACCTCCATCAGCCGGACAAGAACCCATCGCTCGCCAAAGCGATACGCGCCGCAAGGCTCGCCGGTGTTCCGGACAATTACATTCATCGAACTCTTCAACTCGCGCAGCAAGGCATCACCGAGATCGAGTTCGAGGAATTCGACACGAATTGGGAAGGCGAGGCCTACGCCTCGGCGTCCGGACAAAACTCGAACAATTCGGTACGTGTTTCAGATAAATTCATGAAAGCCATCGAGAAAAATACGAAGTGGAACTTGATTCGGCGGACCGATGGTGAAATCGCCGACTCCGTTAGTTCAAAAGAACTTTGGGATCAGATTGGGTATGCGGCGTGGTGTTGCGCAGACCCAGGCCTTCAATTCGATACGACTATCAACGACTGGCACACGTGCGCCACTGATGGGCGTATCAATGGTTCTAATCCCTGCTCGGAATATATGTTCCTGGATGACACCGCATGCAATCTGGCATCCATGAATCTCATGAAATTCCTAGATACTGAAAAGAATCATTTCCAGATAGAAGACTATCGTCATGTCATTCGTCTATTGACGGTTGTCCTCGAAATTTCCGTGCTCATGGCGCAATTCCCCAGCCCGGAAATAGCCAAACGCTCATTCGAGTATCGTACCCTGGGGCTTGGGTATGCCAATCTCGGCACTGCGTTAATGGTTCTCGGCATCCCTTACGATTCTCCGGAAGCGGAAGCGTGGTGCGGCGCTCTCACCTCGATCATGACAGGCTGCTCGTACGCCACCAGCGCCGAGATGGCCGGAGAACTGGGCGCCTTCGTCAGATATCAAGATAACCAAGAACATATGCTACGAGTTCTGAGAAACCACCGCCGCGCAGCTTATTCCGTACCGGAAGCAGAATACGAAATGCTCTCTAAAGCGCCAAACGGAATTGCTGCGGGTATCTGTCCCGATTATCTTCTCCAAGCGGCGCGTGAAGCGTGGGACGATGCTTTGGCCATCGGCTATCGAAACGGCTACCGGAACGCACAAGCCACAGTTATCGCGCCGACAGGCACCATTGGTCTGGTGATGGATTGTGACACAACGGGAATCGAACCGGATTTTGCCTTGGTGAAATTCAAAAAACTGGCCGGAGGCGGTTATTTCAAGATCATCAACCAATCCGTTCCCGTTGCCTTGCGGCATCTGGGCTATGACGATGAAGAGGTCCGCGAAATCGTCGCCTATTGCCGAGGGCGGGGCACCCTCACGAATGCGCCTCATATCAATCCGGAGTCTTTGCATGAGAAAGGGTTTACGAGCAAGGCTCTGGAAAAAGTGGAAGCCGCGCTCGAAGGGGCGTTTGAAATCCAGTTTGCCTTCAACAAATACTCCCTCGGTGAAGACTTCTGTCGTGAGCAATTAGGACTCAGTGAATCGCAGATAAGCGACTGGGATATGAATCTGCTCGAAGCCATTGGTTTCACTCCAGAGCAAATCAGCGAAGCGAATGATTTCGTTTGCGGGAAAATGACGCTTGAGGGCGCACCCCACCTAAAAGAAGAGCACTTGGCTGTATTTGATTGCGCGAGCAAATGCGGGCGCGAAGGCAAACGCTTCATCAGCCCCATGGCGCACGTCCGGATGATGGCGGCGGCGCAGCCTTTCATATCAGGCGCCATCAGCAAAACCATCAACATGCCCGCGGAATCAACGATTCAAGATATTTTGGACATCTACCATGAATCGTGGCAGCGGATGACCAAAGCCATAGCGATTTACCGCGATGGCTCGAAACTAAGCCAACCCCTTTCCGCGCAAAGCGAAGCAGAACTCTTCGCTGACATCAATGAGGAAGAACCAGCTACTCAAAGCGCTCCCGTGCACGTAGCTCAGCAAATTGTGCGCCGGATCATTTACCAATCCAGAAGACGCAAGTTGCCTACCCGCCGTGGTGGATACACACAAAAAGCCGTCATCGGTGGACACAAGGTATATCTTAGAACCGGAGAATACGAGGATGGCTCTATCGGCGAAATTTTCATAGATATGCACAAAGAAGGCGCTGCCTTCAGAAGCCTCATGAACTGTTTCGCCATCGCAATTTCGCTGGGTCTCCAGCACGGCGTCCCTCTGGATGAATTCGTGGATGCCTTCGTCTTCACACGTTTCGAGCCCGGGGGAGCGGTTTCAGGAAACCCGCACATCAAGATGAGCACCTCCATCATCGATTACATCTTCCGTGAGTTGGCAGTTTCATATCTCGGTCGCCACGATCTTGCACAAGTCGTGTCGGAGGATTTGAGGAGCGACACGATTGGACGCCCTCAGGAAGAGATACCGGAATTCGACACCGAAGAAGAAGAGGAGATTCAAACGGTATTCCCGGGACCGGATGCGAGTGCACCGCGCAGTGACCGGATAAGTTTGAATTATGAGAAAGAATCCACCATCGCTTCGTTGACGCCTATAGCAGAAGCAGGCTCCGCCCTCGATTCGCGTATCGAAGAAGCCCGCGCCAAAGGGTATGAGGGTGAGGCATGTGGCGATTGTGGTTCATTCACCTTGGTGCGAAACGGCACGTGTCTGAAGTGTATGACTTGTGGCGCAACGAGTGGGTGTTCTTGAAATTATTTACCCGTCGTGGGGGAAACGGGCGGACTCTGCGACGGGACGAGAGCCGGGGGAAAATCCTCGGAGGGTTATCCCCCGGCTCTCACCAAAATCAGGATTGGGAGTAGAGGATAATGCACCTCAGGGGTTGAGTCCTCGGCTCCTGTTTCAAGTCAAAAGCAATTCCCTGCTGCGGGGGAAACGGGCGGACTCTGCGGCAGGTCGAGAGCCGGTGAAGTCTCCTAGGGGGAGTTCTTCATCGGCTCTCCCTATTTTACTTGACACCCGAAGCTCCTTCGCCTACCTTCAAGTTCCTTTTGTGGGGGTGTAGCTCAGATGGGAGAGCGCGTGGATCGCACCCACGAGGTCAGGGGTTCGAATCCCCTCACCTCCACCATTGAAACCCTCACGCATTGAGCATGGCGTGAGCCGCCTCTCGCGTCCGCATGCCTTCTCGCACCCCACGCTTTTCGGCTACTTCATTCATACATGAAATGATGCCGTCCTCCCATGTGCTCATCACATCGCCAATGCGCGCGCTCATTGCGCCGACCGCCGCCACGGCTATCCCCTCTCGCGACAGATAGGGGAAAGACGCGATACCAGAATCATCTTTCCCCCGGCCCGCATCATTCGCAATTACACCCTTCAGATTAAGCTCCATAACATGAGGGACGAGAGTAAGTCCGCAATGAGAAGCCTGGATAAAGACATCATCTGGCCTTGGTTCTTTGATGGAACGCAGGACGGGAATACCCCATGAAGCGCGTATGTTACCATTCGGAAATTGCTCTAGTTCATAAATTCTATCATCAAGACTTTCCTCGACAATTACTTTCCGGCCCATCTCGGCATCGAGCAAATGATTCGAAGCTTCAGCAATCGACTGACCGATTTCAACACCAAGACTTCGGGCTGCCTGATTCGCATGGCCGACTTTGCCTTCATACACGGATTCTCCCGCGGCGAGCCTCGCGGACATGGTCTCACACGCCAGCGCAGGCACATGATATTCCTGAGCCAAAGACAAGCCGCTGATCCCCGCATCATCCTTCCCGACTCCCGCTGCATGGGCAATGATTGCTCTCGCACCCAGCCGCATTGCCCAGGCAATCGTCATTCGTGCGGCGTAAGAACCTCCAATGAGAACGTCCCTTTCCCCAACCCTTTCGTCAAAATACGTCATCGAATCCGCTGAGAGAATCCGGCCTCGCATGTCTTCATGGTGAATCGTGTGTTCGTCCGTAGCCATCACATTTTCTTTCCCGATTCATGAAGGAAAACACATATCCTGCAAAAATTTCAGGACAAAAGAAACGCCCGGCCGATACTTCAACCGGGCGTTGAATCCTTTCTTAAAAGGAACACTATTCTACAGCAGGAGCATTCCCCCCTTCGCCGTCACTCAAAATATAGAAATCATCAGCTACACCTTTGTCAGACACACCATAGTCCACATCGCTTGGCAGCACATCTCCAGATTCTGCAAAAAACTCGTGATCCAAAACGACATCGCTATCTCTTAACTCGATCATTTCATCCTCATCCTACGGGCGGCTTTATGCAAATTAGCCCGGGCTTTGCCACAGGCGACATCACAAAGCGGGCAAGTATACAGAAATCGTTAAAAAAAGCAACCTTTTCTATATCTAAGCCCTTATTTTTCAACCAGTAAAATATGTTATTCAAAGCAAATTCTTGCATTGTTGCCGGGTGTGCGTGTGAACTGTCAACTTTTCGAGGAGGGCGAAGAACGGAAGCCGGAAAGATGAGTTTCAAGCGCGTACACCGAGCCTACACGAAACGACCGAAGGCTCGCCCGACAAATGTTTTAGGCAACAGGCCTGTGTCTAGGCCATGTCTTGCGCTTGAAATTCGATGCGTCCTCCCGGCGGTTCCACCACAAGGTGAAGCGCCTCGGCCAATCTCCCGGAAAGATGCCACATACCACAAATAAAAGTGAGTTCTACGATTTGCCGATTGGAAAAATATTTCTTCATCTCATTGAATGCGAAGTCGTTATTCTTCGCCCTGAATTTCGATACTTCATCCGCCCATCGGATGACGGCTTTTTCCTTATCGTCGAACAAATGGCTGTCTTGCCAGTCATCGCCTTCCAACAGATTGATTTGATCCTGGGTAAGACCCAGAGCTCGACCGAGCTCCACGTTGTGCCCGATTCAGTTGTTGCACTCTGTCAATATGGCCGTTTTGACGATGACAAGCTCCATGAGGCGGATATAATCGGACTCCGTCTTCAATCGATTCGTGCGCAGTTTTTGGTCGAGCAACATCCATCCCTCCACGGTGGGGGGCGAATTTCCCAAAAGCTGCAAAAAGCGTGGGACTGTGCCCCACATCCGTTTCGACCAATCATAGAGCGGAGCAAGTTCCTCCTTGAGTTCTTCAGGAATGTTTTCAGGATCAACAAAGGGTAGCCTTGGCAAAGGACACGCCATCATCTCTTCGGTCACGCCCAAACTATCCGGCAAACTGGTTCCTTCGTCCACAGACATTGGGTTCTCCTCGAAAAGTGGGATAGGTAATTTATGCGCTGTTCGTAACCAAAACCTCTCGAATATGATGCGGGCCAACAGGCAATGAAAAAACAGGTACTCCCACAGCGTCTTGTATGGCATTCACAATCGCCGCCGCAGTCGCCACAATGGGAGGTTCACCCACACCCCGCATCCCGTAAGGTGTGCCCTCGGCCGGGTTGTCATACAAAACGGCTTTCAGTTCAGGCATATCCATGCTGGTAGGTATGAGATATTCGTGGAAGGTATCTCCGTGCAGGTTTCCATCTGGACGTCTGGGCTGCTCCTCCATGAGGGCCAATCCAAGTCCCTGGATCATGGCGCCTTCAATCTGTCCAATGACAGACAATGGATTGATGGCGAATCCTACGTCCTGCACACATGTGAGTCGCAAAACCCTGATTTCCCCAAGTTCGGGATTTACGGCCACATCCGCTATCTGGCCGGTATGTATCGGACATGGAGGCGGCTTCGCGCTTTCACCTTGTCCAATCAAAAATCCCTGAATTTCAGGCGCCGCCTTGGCTACCTGCGCAAGTGACAAGGCACGATCAGGAGCCGAAGACACTTTGACTTGCCCATCTTCCAATATCAGATCGTCCGCAGCGGCTTCGAGCTTTATACTCGCCACATTCAAAATCTTACTTCGCAAATCACGCGCAGCACTCAAGGTAGCCATTCCCACCGCACGCGTCGCCTTGCTTCCCGATGCTGCCGATGATTCAGGTACAGAATCCGTATCTCCGTTCGTATAACGCACCTCATCTAAACTTACGCCCAATTCCTCTGCGGCGAGTTGGCATATGGAAGTGCTCATGCCAGTAAGATTCACCGTTCCTGCTACCACTTGTACTGTCCCGTCTTGGTTTAGGCGAACCGTGCAACTAGATGCCTCTCCAGGCCCCGGCCAATATCCGCAAGCAATTCCGCGACCAAGTTTCCATCCAGCTCCCTCGATTTCTCCGTTAGCCTCAATCTTCTTGCCCCATTTTCCTTCCACGGCCGTTGAGTCGAGCACGCTACGCATGGATGGATTTTGCTCCTTTCCAGCCAGTGTCTCATCTCCTGGCCGAAGGGAGTTAATTCGCCTAATTTCGAGTGAGTCAATCCCCATCTCGCGCGCGATGATGTCCATCTGCACTTCTGTGGCAAAGTGGTACTGAGGTCCGCTAGGAGCACGCACGGGACCGCAAACAGGGCCATTGGTATACACTGTACATGCACGAATTCTGACGTTGGGAATACGATATGAGCATGAACCCATAAGCATCTTGCTACTGCACTGGAACGGCGCGCCACGGCCATAGGCTCCATGATCCATCGTGACATCAAGTTCGCGAGCGACAAACGTACCGTCATTCTTAACCGCAGTGCGTATCGTTATGAAATGAGGGTGCCTCGGATTCACACCGATGTGATCTTCCTCGCGGGTCATCTCCATGCGAACAGCTTGATCAGTCTTCAAAGCCAAAAGTGCGGCGATATGCTCATAAGTGCTCTTCAGCTTTGCGCCAAAACCTCCCCCGATTTCAGTAGGAATAACACGAACATGTGTTGCCGGAAGTCCAAGTGCCTCGGCTACATCTGCGCGAATTGCCCAAGCATCCTGCGTAGTTGTCCAGATTGTGACCTTCCCGTCGGTACCAGCCTCAACAGTGCATGCATGGGGCTCAATATAACCGGCATGTACGAAGGGCGTGGAAAAGGTATGTTCAAAAATACGATCCGCCTCTTTGAGCCCATTATCGACATCTCCAATTTCTTTTTCAAAACGGGCGATGATGTTTTTGTCCGCATTCGGGCCCAGTCCTAAATCTCGCCAATCTTCATGAACAGCAAGACCTTTACCGGCACGGCTATCCAAACCGTTCACTACCGGCTCAAGAACTTCATATTCCACGCGAATCAATTCGAGGGCTTCTTGGGCGGTATCCATATCTTCGGCGGCCACGGCAGCCACCGGTTCACCGCCATATCGAACAAAACCATCCTGCGCAAACCAACTCTGATCCTTGATATTGGCGCCGAAACGGATTCGGGGAGCTTCGTCTCGCGTCACGACTGCACGGACGCCAGGTATTTTGCGCGCCTCGTTCGCATCCACGTTTAACACTTTCGCATACGGATGTGGGCTGCCTAAAACGAGACCGATGAGTGAGCGACTCGACGGGATGTCAGCTGCATACTTGGCGCTTCCAGCCACTTTGTCTGGGGCATCGATTCGGGTGAGGCCCATACCTGCTACTTTATAGTCTGTCATTTACACCTCATAGAAAAATATAATTTAACCCATTGGAAATTTCTGTGACTCATGAATCATTTAATACCAAGTCCACCTAACGCACAAATTTACTCACAAGTTTGTTTATTCAGGCACATCGGATGGTCTCGTGCCAAAAGTGGCTCGAATTTTAGTTTTGATATTCCCCCGCACATTAAAATCGCCTTCAATCCAGACCCACTTCGGCTCACATATTTCAACCAAGTCATCAAGTATAGTGCTGACCACCTGCTCGTGAAAAATTTCTCGCTCTCTGAAATTATTGATGTAGAGTTTCAAGGATTTCAATTCTACTATCTTTTCTCCAGGAACATATTTAACACGAATGGTGGCGAAGTCGGGAAAATTGCTGATCGGACAAAGGCAGGTGAATTCGGGAATAGTAAAATCGACTACGTAATCTCGTCGCCTTGAAGGATTCGGAACGGCTTCAAGGTTCGCTTCTGCAATCATCCTCGCGCCATATTTCATCTCGCCTCGAGGCATTTTCGTTATTCTCCAGGAGTCAGATTCACCAGCAGAGCGCCATCTCTTCGAGCCACAAACGTATCGTGCGCTTCCTGGTATTCTTTAAGGGGGAACCGATGGGTGATGTATGGATCCACCTTCAGTCTGCCTGCATGAATGAGCGCCAAAATCTCATCTCCGCAATTGGGGTTCGCTCGAACGCCAAAAATATCCATCTCTTCGAGCACAACGCGTTTCCATGCCATATCAGGAATGTTTTCCGGTATGCCGGTAATGGCGACACGCGCGCCTTTGCCACCACAATCCACACTCCATCTAAAGCTATCCGTGGTTCCAGCTGTCTCCAGCACCACGTTTGCTTTTCTTCCGTCTGTCATCTCATCTATTCGTTCCGGCACACCACCATCCCGGTAACTGACTACTTCAGCGCCTTGTTCCTCTAATATCTCAAGTCTCCGGCCACCACCCACGACAATCACGCGCCCTGCGCCCATTGCTTTGGCTGACTCATAAGCAAAAACACCGATGGGACCAGAACCCAATATCACGACAGTATCACCAGGGTTGACGCCTGCGCGTTTCGCCGTCCATAGCCCGCAACCGGCCGGATCTACGGCTGAACCATGCTCAAAAGACATCCCCTCCGGCATCTTGTGCAACGCGCGTATATTGTTTGTCACATACTCCGCATATGAGCCTTGCGTAATATGACCATATTGTCTGTGCCCCGTAACCGTATTCCCATAATTGTAGCAGAGGTTGTAGCGGCCGATCAGACACATGCGACAGGCGCCGCACCCTGCATGGCTCGTACCCGCCACGGCATCACCCATCTCAAGACCGAATCCCTCGGTCATCGGACCCATCGCCACGATTCTGCCGGCCCACTCGTGTCCCAGGATAGCTGGAAGTTTGGGTGGCCAGTTGGGGAGGTGACCGCCTTTGATGATTTCAATATCCGTTCCACAAATCGTTGTGCATTCTACTTTTACCAGTACCTCTCCGATATCCGGTTCGGGAACGGGAACAGATTGAATTTCAAGATTTTCGGGAGCAGTCATCACAACCGCTTCCATCTTGTCTCCTATCTCTTCACCATAACGCACATCGACCCTTGGGGACATAAAATCAAATTCTCCTTCATCCATTTGTCCGCGAGATTCAATTGATGGAATGAATGCAACATTTCCTGGAAATCAATTACAAACTTTCCGCAAGCTGAACAAACGATTGAACTTAATGGCACCAAACTAGATGCTCATCTCTCCTTTCTGTGGAGAATGCACATCTACTTCTTCTCTCGTCAACCATCTACCCGTCCAGATCCACCACCAAAACCGCCCCACGTCGTTTCCTATCAATGAAATGACAGGAACCAGAACGAGCGTTATCACCGTGGCGAAAAGCAGTCCGAAGCATAAACTAATCGCCATGGGAATCAAGAATTGCGCCTGGAAGCTTTTCTCGAACAACATCGGCCCCAGGCCTGCGGCTGTTGTGAGTGTAGTCAGAACAATGGCTCTCCATCTGGCGACACCGGCACGCTGCAGCGCGTCTTCTATAGGCATCCCGTCTCTGATACTTCGGTTCGCGAAATCCAAAAGAACCAAAGAGTCATTCACCACAACGCCTGTAAGAGCCAATATCCCCATCATGCTCAAGATGGAGATATCGAAACCCATGACAATATGCCCCCATATTGCGCCTACGATCCCGAACGGAATAGCGCTCATAACGACGAGGGGCTGGAAATAGCTTCTGAACAATGTAGCCAAAATCGCAAAAATAACGGCTATTGCAAGCGCAAAAGCGCGAAACAGGCTGGCGAATGATTCACTCGTCTCTTTGGCCTGACCCTCGAATCGAACTCCTATCCCGTGATAGCGGCTCAGGAGCTCTGGGAAGAAACTCGCATTCAAGTCATTCAGAACCTCGGTGGGATTGGCGCGGTCCGGGTCGATTTCGGCCGTTACGTTAATCGCCCTTGATCTGGCTACTCGCCTAATTGCATCAAGCCCTTGAACCATCTCGACTTCCGCCACCTCATGGAAAGGGATTTCCGCCCCCGATGACGTCCTGACCCTCATCTTCCTGATATCTTCCAGAGAACGCCTCTCCTCGGACGGATAGCGAAGTTTGACCTTCACGTCATCCCGGCCACGTTGCAGGCGCAGGACTTGCAGCCCGAAAAAGCGCGCGCGCAACTGACGCCCCAGATCATCCAGATTCACTCCCAGCACGCGGGCCTGCGGCTTCAATGATGTTCGGAACTCAAGCTTGCCGGACCGGAAATCATCTTGAATATCATATAGGCCGGGGTATTTGGTCAGCTCTCGCTTGAATTCCTGAGCTACTCTTATCAAAGTCCCGATGTCATCACCATAGAACTGCACATCGATGGGTTTTCCACCGGGCGGACCGGCTCCTCCTGTACTGAAAGTAAGGCTCGTTACATCGGGAATTTCTCCTGTATTCTCACGCCATTGATGGATGATTTCCTCCGAGCTGATTCCTCTGGCTTCTGAGGGCAGCATCTCGAGGATCACCTGCGCCATATGGCTCCCTCCCGCGACGCGCCCGCCGCCTGGGTCAATATTCTCACCCAGTATTGTAAATACATGTTTGACGACCGGCTCACCCGTTTTCGAGCGAACAACCCCGTCAAGGGCAACGGCTGCCTGCTCAATCCTTTGCGCCGCGTTTTGCGTTTGCCGAATCGGGGTTCCAGGAGGGAACAGAATTCTGACATGCACCCAATCGGAATCGATTTTTGGAAAAAACAAAAATCTCACATGCCCGCCAACAGCCAAACCCACCGTCACCATAAAAACGACCAAAGCCAGGGAGAGGACCAGATACCTGGCGTTGAGGCAAAATCTCAGAATTGGCGCGTAAAATCGATGGATGAGCCAGTTTATGCCTCTATCGATGGCGTTCCTGACGCGCGCTGATATTCCACCCGTCCTGGGTGGCCGCACCCAATGTCCCAGATGAGCCGGCAGAATAAACAACGATTCGATGAGAGAAGCGATTAACGCGGCGATGATGGCCGCCGGGAGCACCGCCATGAATTTCCCGACCGTTCCCTCCACCATCAGCAAGGGAGCGAAAGCCACAATGGACGTCACGACCGTGGCGGTAACCGGCAGGACGACTTCATAACAGCCGTCAATAGCGGCCTGAACGCGATTCTTGCCTCTTTCCATATGCGAATAGATATTTTCAGCCACTACAATGGCGTCGTCCACCAGTATCCCCAAAACCATGATGAAGGCGAACATCGAGAGCATGTTGAGCGTGCCGCCGGAGAAGTTCAAAAAACCCAAAGCCGTCAACAGGGAGACGGGAATTCCCATCGCCACCCAAAATGAAAGGCGAATGTTCAAAAACAGCCACATGGAGATGAAAACCAAAACGAGTCCGACGCGACCGTTTCTCAGCAGAAGATCGATCCGGTCCCGTATCATGCGCGAGGTATCCGCCCAATGGGCCAAATCCAGTCCTTCGGGCAGTTCTTTCCGCTTTTTCTCTACATATTCAACTACCGTTTCAGAAATCGAAAGCGCATCTTCCTCATCGGTTCGATACACCAGGATGAGCGCAGCCGGTTTTCCGTTGAATCGACCCGATTTATCGCTGTCTTCAAAAGCGTCGACCACACGGGCAATATCACCGAGCCTTAAAATTGCGCCGTCTTTTTGGGCAAGTATTTCAAGCCGCTCGAACTCGGGTCCCGTATAACGCTTTCCCAACGTCCTGATTCTGATTCTCCGCTCCGCAGAACGGATATCCCCGCCTGAAAGCTCCAGCACGTTCTTGCGAATGATATTCGCCACCCGGTCAAACGTCAGACCGTAGCGGCGCAACATCTCCTCTGAGACTTCGATTGAAATTTCCCAGTCTCTCAAGCCGCTCAGAACCACCTTTGAAATGTCGGGCAAATCCAGCAATTCATCTTTAATCTCCGTGGCTTTTCGTTTCAGGGCTTCTTCGGGCACATTGCCGAACAAGGAGAGACGAATTACTTGATTTATCCGCTTTACTTCCGAAACGACGGGTCTTTCTATGTTCTCGGGAAATGTCCTGATACGGTCGATTTCGCTTCGGATATCTTCCATCAAATCCCGGGAGTTCTTGAACCAGCCGTGTAGTTCCACGGCAATGTCACAACGACCCTCATAAGCAACCGAAGTGATCTTTTTTACCCCTTCGACGCCGGTCAGGGCCTCTTCGATCTTGATGCAAATACCCTCTTCGACCTCCGCAGGACTCGCGCCCTCCCACACCACGTTGACGCTCACCCGATCGAGGGCGAATTGAGGGAGCAACTCGCTGCGGATTTGAAAAACGGCGACAACACCGATGATCAGCATTATCCCCATGAGAAGGTTGGCGAAAACGGTATGCCGTGCAGACCAATTCAGAATTTGCTTCATTGAGCGGAAGCCCCTCCGGCAATCCCGTTTTGATCGTTGAGTCTCATGCCGGAAACGGGGTCGGGGATCGCGGAAATAATGATGCGGGCGTTTTCGTTCACTCCGTTTCTGATGACGACGCCATCCTGACCTTTTCGAATGACTTCCACCTTCTGGATTCTGAGTATCCCCTCGTCCAACAAATACACATGATCCCGTTCTCGCAATGCGGCGCGCGGAATAACAAACACGTCAGGCATCGTGACGCCTTTTATATTCACTTCAACGAACATGCCCACGAAAAGGGGAGGATGCTCCCCGGGCATCCAATTCTTCATGGGTTCAGGAATTTCGACCACGAGCGTGAGCGCGCGCGTGGACTCATCCAGACCCGAGTCCACCAGCGACACCAGCCCGCGCCATTCGACCTTCTCTCCAAACTGACTCCACGATACTCTCGCCGTGGGCAAAAACGGCTTCACCTCCTCCTGGCTACGCAGAAACGCCGCTCCCTGATTGCGGCGAAACACCCAGCGCGCATCCTCGACAGGCAGGGAAACCGGGACTTCCAGCACCGATACGTCATAAATCTTTCCCACCGATTGCCCCGCTGCCGCGAAATCGCCCGCATCCAGACTCGTATCCCGCACCCGCGCATCGAATGGAGACACGAGCTTCGTGCGTGATAACTGCAATACCGCCCTCTGGAGTTCCGAGCGGCTCGCGCTGAGCGCCGCACTTTTCTGCCTCAACTGAACGGGCAGTAGCGCCAGAACGTTTTTTATGGACTGGACCGTCCTTTCTTGCCTGAGAAAATTTTGTTGTGATTGATCATATTGCCCGGAAGAAATAACGCCTTGCCTTCGCAATCTGTTATTGCGTTCCCTTTCCTGGGAAACCAATTCCAAATGGCGCTCGGCGATGTCCAGATCGGCCTGGTGGTTCTTCTCCTCCTGTCTCAATCGAGCGATGTCGGCTCTGAGTTGCGCGATTTCCGCCTTGCGCCGCTCAATGGCGAGTTCGTAATCCGCCGGGTCGATTTGAAACAGTAAATCCCCTTTTTTGATGAAGCCGCCCGTCCTGAAGCCTGGCGAGCGCTCGACCACCTTCCCCGACACTTCGGGCACGATGGAAAGCTCTCTCTTGGGCCGCACGGTTCCGAATCCCTTCACCCAGAAGGTTTTGTTCTGTTTTTTCAAGAGCATGGTTCTGACGAATCTGCGCGGCTCCGGGGCAATTACAACCTCTGGTTTCGGCCGATTTTGAATTACCAGTCTTGTAATCACCGCCCCGACCGCCAGAACCACGACGGCCAGAACGATAAAGACCTTTTGACGAGACATTATATTTTCAGCCTCTCCTCTCTAAGCGGCGATACGACGAGCCATGCGGTAAAACCCTTGAGCGGTCTGCCGGGGGACTTGAATTTCTCGGAAACTTCCAGAGAATCCGTGTATAGCACGCCTCCTTACCCCTATCAGCAGTGGCCCTTTGTGTCAAAAACCCGGTATCCTGCAAACAACTATGTCACATATCAAAAAGGAAGTGGAAATGCACGAAAACATCACTTATTTCAGCGACCGCCTCAAAATCGCCGCGCATCTCTACCGTCCTCCCGACTGGCGGCCCGGCGGCCCGCCTCGGCCGGGAATCGTCTGTGTCACGGGATACAGCGGTCGAAAGAATCTGGCCACGATCGATATGCCCATCCACCTGAGCAAAGCAGGGTTTTTCACTCTCGCGCCCGATTATCGCGGCTACGGCGTCAGCGAGGGTGCTCGCGGGCGTCACCGCCCGCTGGAACAGGCCCAAGACACCCACGACGGGATCACCTATCTGCAAACAGTAGATGGCGTGGATCCTGAGCGAATCGGCCTCTACGGCACCAGTTTCGGCGGCGCGCACGCCATCTGGGTGGCGGCGTTCGACGAGCGGGTGAAGGCGACCGTCTCCGCCGTGGGAGTACACGACGGCGAACGCTGGCTGAAATCGTTGAGGAGGCCTTATGAATGGCTCGCCTTCAAGTCCCGAGTTCGGGAATCCGCCCGGAAGCGCGTGACCACCAATGAGCGGGAAACGATTATCCGCCACGACATTTACAGAGACGACCCGGACAACCCCAAACCACCGATGACGCTGGAGGAGCACGGCTCCGAGGAAGTGCTCGAACTCGACCTCGAAAGCGTGGAGGCGTGTTTTCGCTATCGCCCCGAATGGGTGGCCGGTAAAATCTCGCCCCGGCCCGTCCTGTTCATCTACGGGGAAGAAGACGTCATGGTTCCCCCCTCCGAGGCGCACGCCTGCTATGCGGCCTGTGGAGAACCCAAGAAAATCGTCATGCTTCCCAGGGGCCGCCACAACGACGTCTACCAGGTGAACAACCCGGGGCTCTTCGATATGGCCTTGAAGGAAACGACGGCCTGGTTCCGGGAACATTTATAGGATTCGCAGGTAAATCAACCATTTAGGAGGCATTTGAAAACATGGGCACCACGCTGATATTTCATGGACAATCGACGTTTCTGGTGAAAACCGACGGCGGCAAGACCATCTACATCGACCCCTGGCTGGAGAAAAACCCCGTCTGCCCGCCGGAACTCAAAACACCCCAGAAGGCGGACCTCATCTGCCTCACGCACGGCCATTTCGACCATACGGGTGACGTGATCCCCGTTTTCGAGGCGAATCCATGTCCCGTGGCGGGCCACATGGACCTCATCCGCACCATAGGCGCCGAATACGACTTAGGATCTCACGCCACCCCCATGGGAAAGGACGGCACGGTCGATTTTGGCGGCGTCCAGCTCACGCTCACCCACGCCTTTCACGGGGGCGCCTATGGGCCGGAACTGAAATACACCGGCGAGCCCTGCGGTCTGATTCTAACCTTCGAGGACGGCAAACGCTTGTATCACGCGGGAGATACGGCCGTTTTCGGCGACATGCGCATCATCGCCGAACTCTACGCGCCCGACCTGTGCTGCCTGCCCATCGGGGACAGGGCCACCATGGGCGCGCGTCAGGCGGCGCTGGCCTGTGAACTGCTCGAAGCCAAGCGCGTCGTGCCCATCCACCACTCGAGCCTGCCCCACCTGACGGGAACGCCCGAGGCGTTCATCGAGGAAGTCGGGAAACGCGGCCTCAATACGGAAATCATCGTCTTAAAGCCCGGCGATAGCGTAACGCTCTGATTTAGCTTGACTTAATTGCTCGGCCGCTCGATGAGTTCGAGCGTGTTGCCGTCCGGATCCTCGAGATAGACGACGAAGCCGCCCTTGTTGGGGCCCTGGGTGACGGGCACGGGCGGCGAGACGAACCGCACCCCCCTGGGCTTGAGCGCCTCGTACATCCCATTGAGATCATTGACGTTATAGGCGATGTGCGCACTGCCCACGTTGTTCGTGGCCGTGTCTATCTTGACGCCGGGCGCGCCGACGTATTCGACCAGTTCGATGTTGTACTCACCGCCCCGGATGTAGACGATGCGGAGGTCGGCGCCTGCGATGCCGGTCACCTTCTCGCTGTAGTCTTGGGGCCGGGTTTCATCGGAAAGTATCGTAAAATCAAGGGTTTCTCGGTACCACTCGGCAATCGCCCGAGCGTCTGACACCGTGAAACTCGTATGGTTGATGCTCGTCAAGCCCATCTCGCGCCTCCTTTTACGCCATCGATCCGGGGGCGTACTCCCCTCGCTTCCGCCATTTTTGAGGACGCAATTATCTCACACCGGCATTTTTTCTGTTCAGAAATTTATCGAAAGACACGTTCATAGTCTCACCCTACGGACAATCGTACGACTGGACACCCTAAAACACGATAAACTGCTGTATTAAAAGCGGTAATTATCACACTTTCTTTTTCGCTCCCCTTTTCGTTTACGTCATATTTACGCTATAACGGACGCATATTTGATGCCGGACGTATGCGATTTGATTACGGCTCGTCCATGTCCTCCGGTCCGTGACACGATTTTCCGGGGAGCGCCCATGCCCAAAAGAAGCGAACGCAAGCTTACCAAACGCGTCGTCGACGCGCTATCCGTCGAGAAGGACGACGCCGTCTTCTGGGACCGGGAACTGGCGGGTTTCGGGGTGCGGGTATACGCCACGGGCCGGAAAGTCTACGTGGTGCAGTCCCGGGGTCCGTGGGGGCCGAAGCGCGTGGCGCTGGGCAGACACGGCGAGATGTCGTGTGATGAGGCGAGGAAGACGGCGGCCGGCGTCATCGACCGCATCAAGCGGGGCGAGGAGCCCGAGCCCGGGCCTCCCGAGGCCGTGCCCACGGTGGCGGGGCTTGCCGGGCGCTTCATGCGCGACCATGCCGAAACGCACTGCAAGCCCGACACCGCTGAGTCGTACCGCTCCTATATCGGGAACCACATCCTTCCGGCGCTGGGCGGGAAGTCGCTCGCCGATGTCGGCCGGGCGGAGGTATCGGCGCTTCATCACGGCCTGCGCGCGACGCCCGTCGCGGCCAACGCGTTCCTGGGACTGCTCTCCAAGATGTTCAAGATGGCCGAGGCGTGGGGCCTTCTCCCGCCCGGGGAGAACCCCTGCCGGGGGCTTCGCCGCTGACCGGTTGCCGGAGGGGCGAGATACTGGACTTGCACTGGGACGACGTGGACCGCATGACGGGCGAGCTGCGCTTGAGGGACGCCAAGGCGGGTCCGCGCATGGTACCGCTCACGGCGCCCGCCAAGAGGGTGCTGGAGGGGATCCCCCGCTCGCCGGAGGACCCCTGGGTGATCTCCAGAGGGAACGGGAACGGCCGCCCGTTGAATCTCTCCTACTAGTGGGAGGCCGTGAGGGAGCGGGCGGGGCTTCATGATGTCCGCATTCATGACCTCCGGCACTCGTACGCCAGCCGGGCGCTGGCGCTCGGCGAGAGTTTATCGGCGATCGGCAGGCTGCTCGGACACCGTCACGTGGTGAGCACGGCGCGCTACGCGCACCTGATGCGCGAGGCCGAGAAGGCGGCGGCCGCCCGCGTGGGCGAGAGCATCGGCGTCCACGTCACGAACGGGAGGATGGAGCGATGACGACGAAGTCCATGATGAAAACGCTCTCGAACCGGTTGGTGAGGAAACTCACGGTCGAGAAGGACACGGTGTTCTGGGACAGGGACCTCACCGGCTTCGAGGTGCGGGTCTACCCCACCGGCTCAAAAGTCTACGTCGCCCAGGCGCGTGGACCGGAAGGCCCCAGGCGCGTGACGGTGAGCCGCTGCGCGAGTCCGCCGAGCGGGTGGCGGAGAGCATCGCCGAAGACCTGCTGTAGGAAAACCCTCCGGAACACATCCTCCCCGGTGCGGGACGGCCTCGAAGAGCGGTCGTCACCCGACTCCTTCTTCAGCCGGCAAAGCGCTGCACGAATGAGGATCTCGAATATTTCCGGCGGGAAGCGGTGCCGCCATGGCGCGATCGGGTTGCACGGCCCGGTCCGCGCATTGAGCGGTTATACGCAGACCGATGACGGCGAGGCGCTATTCGTCGAAGTGGTAGTCGACCTGGTCGAAGCGGTCACGTGCGAACGAGAATACCAGGATGAGGGGTTCCGCGCCGGTACAGTGCAACGTGTGCCTGGCATTGGGCGGAATATAGGCGGCGCATCCGGGCCCGATGTCGGCCGCACGGTCGTCGATTTCCATGCGCCCGCGCCCCTGCACGATGTAATAGGTCTCTTCCGGCCCGTGGTGATGCAACAGGAGCCGCTCGCCCGGCGGAATCTCCGCGATGCCGGTGACGAGCCCGGCGCTCCCCGTGCGTTCGCCCGCGGTCAGGAGTTTCCAGCGGATGGCGCTGCGCGCGGCGACAGCGGCATCCTCCCACCCTTCCCAGGGCAAATCCGCCTGATCGATGATGACGGGCCGCGTCTGAATTCTCATCGTGATTCACCCTTTCTTCGGCGCCGGGAAGTCTTGCTGAACCCGAAGCGGCCGGTGCGAAGACGTCCTTCGCGCATTTGCCGTCCCGCCGGCGGCAGAACCGGTCCCGCCGAAGCGGCGCAGGCGGACGAAACAAATGTGGGTCGAGGTGACAGGGATTGCAACTGATTTCCGGGAAATTTCCTGATTTTCCAGGCAGTTTGTGATTATTTTTTCTCGAGAGGCTCGCGGTCCGCCCCCGCCGCGAGCAGGCGGCGCACTCGTGCGCTCAGGCTGTTCCCGTCGTTTCGGTTCATATGCGTCTCTCCTTCGCGTTCGAACCTTCGTCCCGATCGATCCTCCGACGTCATACGGGCGGGGCTCGCATACGACCGGCTGCGCGGGGATATGACAAAAAATTTTTTCCGCAAAGCGCCTCGCCCAAGCCCCGCGCCGGCGAGAGGCAGAGCCTGGCCTGGAGGGGGCGGCGGAAGGGCGTCCGGGAGAGGACGTTCTCCGCCTTCCCGACCACCCACAGCAAGGAGGCGCGCGATGCGGGCGACCATGCGAGAGTCGAACACCTTCCTCACCCACACCTTCGGCCGGGGGCTCGAAGACGAGCGATACGCCGTGGAACGGTTCAAGTCCGCGATGGACGGCGAGATCCGCCCCATGCCCGCTGCGGAAGCGAAGACCGGGAGCGGGCGCAAGACGAAGAAAGCTACGGCCACCCGGAAAGCCGTCCGGGAGATGCGGCCCGCGCGGGACGAGATCATCGTCTGCACGGGCCTGCGCACCAGGGACAGCGGAGTCCAGTATTGGGGTGTCTATTCGATCGGCCTCTTCGGCCAAAGCAGTCGGCGCTGAGGGGGGAGAGACGGATGCCCTACAAGGACCCCGAGGAGGGACGCAGGAAAGAGCGCGAACGCCACCGCCGGCGCGCCGCCGAGTGGGCCGCCGGGTATCTCGACGAGATGCCAAAAGAAGTGGGGCGCAACGAGCGTGGCTACGCTCTTCCCGAATTCAACCATCCCCTCGCTCGAGGACAACCAAAGGAGTGAACGATGACTGCCACAGCGACACACAAGGAGATGATCATGCACGAAGTCGACAACATCGAAGCGCAGAACGAATCCTTCACCGCCATGGTCTGCGAGCAGGCCCAGCTGTTCGGCGCGACCCCCGGCCCCGACGAGTTCGACAACCGGCCCGTCTGGGGCGAGGCGGAGTCCACCGCCGCCGTCCTCAAGGCCTTCCACATGTCAAATCTGAATTCAACTGTTAGCCGGATTTTCACCTCTGATGGAAATCACCTGACGCCTGAAACGGGAAGAGTCTCCATGCGGAGACGGTTGCGACTGTCTAAACCCTCGGCCACCAACCGATCCACCGGCGCTCGCAGTGGGAGCGCCGCCTCGGCAGGGATCATTGAGTCGGCCGCGTTCCGGAGATGAAGCGGTAAGTGAACAGGCCTTGCGACAATCCCTGGGCGTAGCAGACGCTCGCGTCCATAAACTCCTGGGCGGCGGGATTCATCTCGCCGAATTGCGGGTTCAGGAATAAAAACAACGTGTAGCCCTTGCGGATGAGCTCCGTCGACGGCAGCGCTTCGGCGGAGAGGTCCCGTTCCTCGATTTCCGTAAAGCCCGCCTCCTCGACCATGGCGAGCACGTCGCGCCACGGCGGGAGGGGCGGCAGGCGCCAGTTTCGCTCCACGGCGGCGACGAGCGCCTGGTGCTCTTCGGACTTCGGCGCGCCGCTCAGCAGTTCCGCGTCGAGGGCCTGCCAGCGCCCCCCGGGCTTGAGCACCCGGTAGACGCCCCGGAGATAGGCGGGCTTGTCTTCCGCGTAACAGAAGGATTCGTGGTTCAGCACCACGTCGAAACTCTCGTCGGCGAACGGCAAATCCATGAAGTCCCCGTGCCGGAACTCGACCAGATGGCCGACCCCGCGCTCTTCCGCATATTGAGTCGCCACGGCGACATGTGGCTCGCAGATCGTCAATCCGGTGACCCGGACGCCGTATTCCTCAGCCAGGAAGATCGCCGTGCCGCCCACGCCGCAGCCGGCGTCCAGCACGCGCCGTTCCGGGTCGAGGCGGCATCCCCGCGCCAGAATGCGGTTGGCGCGCTCCAGGCCTTCCCGACTGGTCTTCGTGTCCGGCCCCCAAAGGCCGCGATGAATCGACAGCGTATCCGGGTTTTTCTTCACCACGAGTTCGGTCAGCGCGGCGTAAAGGTCGGAAACCGACCTCTCCATTTCCTTTCCACCGGACGAAGCCGTTTCTGCGGGGTTCATTCGCTCCCTCCTTGGGTCCGTTGAATATCGACGAATCGCCCGGAACGGAGCGGCCGCGGCGAGTCCGTCGAATCCAGACATGAAACTGCGTTTGCGAACGACGAAACGAGGCGGGTTCCGTCCCCCGGCGCGGCGCAGGGCAACGCGCCCCGCTCTCGCCGCCTCACTCCCGGTCGCCCGGGGCCGGACGCGCGACGGGCTCCGCTCAATCCCATTCGACGGGCAGGCGCTTCAGCCCCCGGAACGTGAACGTCCGAAATACGTCCGGAACGCCGCCGTCGGCCAGCCGCATGTGGGGCAGGCGCGAGGTCAACTCCTCCAGGATAATCTTCATCTCGAGTCGGGCGAGCGGCGCCCCGAGACAGAAATGCGCACCGTAGCCGAACGAGAGGTGATCTCCGGCATTCTCGCGCTCGATGTCCAGCGTCTCGCCGTCCGGGAACACGGTCTCGTCGCGGTTGCCGGAAGCGAGCAGCAGCAAAATCCCGGAGCCTGCGGCGATTCGCCGCCCGCCGATCTCGGCGTCGCGGGTCGCGAGCCTCGGAAACGCGATGAGGGGCGTGCCGAAACGCAGGATTTCCTCCACAGCGTTGGGGATGAGGCCGGGGTCGGCGCACAGGCGCTCCCAAGGCGTCCGGGCATCGAGCATCGCCCGGATACCGTTGGCCAGCGCGTGGCTCTGGTTGTCCGCTCCGGCGGTTTGCAGCAGGAGCACGACGTTGTGAAAGTAGTTATCCGTGAACAGGGAGGGGTCCTCGCGACGCAGCCGGACGAGGTCGCCGAGATAGTTGTCGCCAGGATTTTTGATCGCGGCCTCGGCCAGCCTGCCGCCGAAGGGCCACAACCGGGCGAGGATTTCCATGAACGAGACTTGCGCCGCCTCCGTCGGGGGTCCCAGGATTTCGACCCGCCGCATCCCGCCTGGCCAGTCGGCCAGATCGAAATCCTCGTCGGCGCCGCCGAGAAGATGAAAGGTCATTCTGCCGGCGGTCGGCTGCAGAAGCCGGACGTGAAGGTCCGCGCGGCCCTCGCCCGCGAAATCCTCGATAAGGCGCGAAACGATTGCGCGGATTCTCGGCTCGTAGCGCTCGACGCGCCGCGCGGAAAAACCCTCGCCGAAGATGCGCCGGTGACGGCGATGGGTCTGCGGCTCCTCGTCGATCAGCGTCGGCTCCATCCGGATAGCGGCCGACTCGTAAATCTCCATTGCCCTGGGACAAAGCGGCGCCATGGGCCGACGGACGTTGGCCGTAGAGAAGGTTTCCAGGTCCCGGAAGACCGACATGATATCGTCAAAACGGGCGACCGCCCACCAGTCGACTTCCGGCACGTGCAGGACGGGCGCCTCGGCCCTGGCCCACGCGAAGAATCGGTAAGGATCGGCGAAATAGTCGGCGAACGGCGAGCGCGCGCGGCCGCTGTAAAAAGCGACCATCTCCTCGAACCGTGTTGCGCCGTTTCCGGACATCCCCCTCTCCCTCGGCAGGGTTGGCGCGCCAAGCGTCGTCGCGAAGAATATCGCGCCGCTCGGGGAATATGCAAGCCGGCCGGAGACGGGGAAACGCCGAGGGGGGGCCACCATCACGCCCTTAAAGGTTTCTTTACATCACATCCCTCGCCGATGGAGTTACCCTCGGATCTCGTGTATGGGCTGAATTGAAGAAGGCGGCGCACTGGGGGGCATCTACGGACGACGAACCCCATCGAGTCGACCTTCGCCACCATTCGCTTGCGAACGGCGAAGACCAGGAACTGCCTGAGTGAGAAGACGGCGCTGTGCCTCGTGCATCAGCTCGCCATGAGCGCCGAGAAGCGATGGCGCCGGCTACGCGGCCTAAAAATTATATAATACACGAAAAAAGTATGATAATAAAGGTATTGAATATGAAACAGATAGATAGTTTTGGTATAATGAAAGATGAATCCGGTGGTTGGGTTTGCATTGTACGTGGAGGTGGCAAACCGGATCGGGAGAAGTTGTTCGCCTTCTGCAACTTCCCGGCGGCGCTGAGCCTTGTGCATCCGTTAGCTATGAGCGCCGGGAAGCGGTGGCGCCGGCTACGCGGCTTCCGTCATCTCGCCGACGTGAGGTTCATCAATGGGGTGGAGGAAAAAGAAACAGGCAGGAGGGCCGCTGGATTCAGGACGGCCATACACAACATTTGACAGTAACTCCGCCGATGTAAAATACAATGGATTGTTCGCGTTGAGCGGATTTTCCAAGATAAAACCAGAAGGAGGTGGGTAATGAAGAAAGTTGAAACCGCGCGCGGCGCGATGACGGCATCCGATCTTCGAGACCGACTTCTTGCGGAAGCGGCCGAGAGCGAAGAATTTCGCGCCCGGCTGCTGGCGGATCCGAAGGAGGTTCTGCGCGAAGACTATGACCTCGTCGTGCCGGAGAGCCTGAAGCTGTTCGTCCACGAGGAAGACGCGACGACCGCTCATCTGGTGCTGCCGCGCTCGAAGAAACTCACCGAAGCCGAACTCGAGACCGCCGCAGGGGCGATATACTATTAAGGAGCGACTCGCCCTTGGGTGCGGAAGCGCGGAGTCTTTCCGATATCCTTCTCCTTGCCCGCTCTGTGTTGCCGGAGGCGTTGCTGGACGGCCCAGGTTGGGAACGGCTGATTGCGCGGGCCGGGAATCTACCGCCGTCCGCCGCGGATGCCGCGTTCGGGCTGGAGTTCCGTCTCGGTGACCGGGAAGCCTCGGCCGATTTGTTGTTGTCTGTCCCTCCCGACGCGCGCTTCTCCGACGCGCTCGTTCGACAGGGGGGTTCGGGCGGCCCCGGAGCCGCGTCTCTCGCCCGTTTCCTCTTCGAACTGAAGAAGGCCGATTCCCCGCTTGCGGCGTCGGTTGACCTCGTTGCGCTCGAATATGATATTGTCGGCGTAGAAGACTCTCCGGCCCCGGGCGTGTTTCTGCGTTGCGCCGGGGGAGGTTATGCGCATGCCGGCGTGGTGAGCGACGCTGTCCGCTTGGCCGCGGGCTGGGGCGAGGATACTGCCGAACGCGCCGAGATCGCCCGCGTCTTCGCCGCCCTGCCGGGCGGCGCTTCGATTCGCTGGGTCGGCGCGTTCCCGGACCGGGAGCGTGCCGTGCGCCTGCTGGTGCGCTCCCCAAAGGACGGTGGCGTGTCGTTCCTGGGCGAGATGGGCCGGGTCGGCGACGAGGCGGCGCTCGAGGCGGTTTTATCGGAGTTCCGCGCCTGTGGAGTCGACAATCGCGTCTTCGCCCTCGACGTGGCGGCGGGGCGCGTTTCGCCCGGCCTCGGCATCGAATTGTCCCAGCCGGAGCAGGCCAACACGGCCTTGAAGGAGACGCTCGATATGATGACCCGCAAAGGCTGGTGCCTGCCGGAGAAGGCGGCCGCGCTCGGCGGCTTGGCGGGGACTCATAGAGAACGGATTTTCTCGCGCTTCGGGGTCTTCGATTTCATTTTCGGAATCAACCACGTCAAGCTCGCTTTCCCCCCGGCGGGGCGGAGCGGCCCCGCCTTCGGTGAGGGCCCCGCGGCCGCAAAGGGCTATATCGTCTGCGTCCTTCACCCCCTGTCTTGATTGAGGAAGAGGCTTTTGGCCAGATTGGGCTCCAGTCAGTTTCGGGAGAACGCCGTCATTCGCAACGCCGAGCCAGAATCACTGGATGAGCGCGCGCAACTCACCGCCCCGCGCGAATGGGCGGTTCTCGCCTTTTTCGCAGCGGCCGTGGCCGCGCTCGTCGTCTGGGGACTGTTCGGCAGCTTGGAGCGGACACTGCGCTCGGGCGGCGTGCTGGTTATCTCCGGCGAGCGGCGCACCCTGCTCTCCGGCGTTTCGGGCGAGGTCGCCGAGATTGTGACGCCCGAGGGAGAACGGGCGGCCGCCGGCCAAGCAATCGTCCGCATCGCCCTCTCCGAGATGGAGCGACGGGTGCGTTCCGCCGCCGCATCCGTCCGCCGGCTGGAGAACGAAGCGAAAGGCGCGGCGAGCGCCGGTTCCGCCGAAACGCGGCAATTGCTGACTTCGGTCCGGGCCATGCTCGACGAACTCGCGGCGCTCCAGGGAACCGGCGCCGTCGCGAGCCCCGCCGACGGCGTGGTCGCCGCAATTCTCGTCGCGCCCGGCCAGACGCTCCCGGTCGGCGCCCCGATCGCCGATATCGTGTTCGGCGGCGGTGGAGTGCTGGAGGCGGTCGCCTTCGCCGCGCCGGGGGACTCGTGGGTGCTCACCCCCGGCATGGAGGCGCGGGTGCGCGTCGAGTCGCCCGGAGGGGGTCGGCTGCTTCCGGCCAGACTCGTGTCGATCACGCCGCGTGCATCGAGCCCCCCGGCCTGGCTTGCGCGGATGCGCCCGGACGCCGCGGCCCGGGGTCCGGGCCATGTCCTGCGCTTCGCGATTACGGACCCTGCGGGGCTCGATCCCCCCGCCGGGAGCCCGCCGGGGGGGCGCCTCGAGGACGGGACGCCTTGCCGGATCGAGATTGTCCTCGAACACACCTCTCCATTCGGTCTCCTGCTCCGATCGCCGAGGCGAGGCGTCGGCCGTGTCGGCTGATCGTTTGAGAAAGTGGCTGCGGCGCCCGTTCGGGCGCCGCGTCCGCACGCCCTTGGTGCTTCAGCTGGAGGCGACCGAATGCGGTGCCGCGTGCCTCGCCTCGGTGCTCGCTTATTTCGGGCGCTGGGTGCCGCTCGAGGAGATGCGAGAAGCCTGCGGCGTCGGCCGCGACGGCTGCTCCGCCGCCGATATCGTACGCGCGGCGCGGGAATACGGCCTGGAAGTCACGGGCTGGAAGCAAGAACTCGAAGACATCCCCAAACTGCCCTTGCCGGCCATATTGTTCTGGGAGTTCCGGCATTTCGTCGTGCTGGAGGGGGTCGGGAAGGGAAAGTATTTCCTCAACGACCCGAGCCGTGGCCGGCGCGTGGTCGACGAAGACGGCTTCGACCGCGCCTTCACAGGCGTGGCCCTGGAACTCAAGCCGGCCGAATCGTTTCGCCGCAACGAACCGCCTCCGGGGGTGCTGCGCCGGCTGTGGCCCTGGGTGAGCGGCTTCCGGTCGGAACTCCTGTTCGCCGTCCTCGCCGGGCTGTTGCTCGCCGCTCCGGGCGTCGCCGCTCCGGTGCTGTTGGCGCTGTTCGTCGATCACGTTCTCGCGGGCAGCCAGGACGACTGGAGTGGCGCGCTGATCGGCGGGATGACGACCGCCGCCATCGTCGTCTATGTCTTCACCTGGCTCCGCCAGCGCGCGCTGCGCCGATTGTCGATCGCCGTCGCCATCCACCAGACGGACCGCTTCCTGGGCGGCCTGCTACGCCGGCCGGCCCAGTTCTTCGCCCGGCGCATGACGGGGGATCTGCTGTCGCGTATACAATCGATCGAGCAGGTCGCCGCCTTCGGGGTGAACCAGATGGTGGGCGTGACGGTCGAGTTGACGATGAGTCTCGCGTTCTTCTTGCTGATGGTAGTCTACGATGCGGCCCTCGCGTTCTGGGTCGCGCTCCTCGCGGCGTCGTGCGCGGCCGCGGCCCGGGCTGTCTGCCGCTACCGGACCGATGCAAGCCACAGCCTGCGCCGTGAGCAGGGTCTGTTGACGGGCGTCGGTCTCGCCGGATTGCGCATCATGGAGACCATCAGGGCGACCGCTTCGGAAGATGATTTCTTCGCTCGCTGGAGCGGACACCAGGCGCGCGAACTCAACGCCCGGCAGGGGTTCCAGGAGCTCGGGCACGTCACCGAGGCCATCCCGGTTCTGTTCATCGCGCTCGGCGGAGCGACGGTGCTCGGGCTCGGCGGATGGCGGGTAATGTCCGGAGAGATGGGCCTCGGGGGCCTGCTCGCGTTCTACATGCTGGCTTGGCATTTCTTCCAGCCGATCGGCCGGTTCGTGCAGTTCGCAGAACTGCTGCGCACGCTCGAAGCGGAACTCGAGCGGCTCGACGACATGCTCGACGCCCAGGAGCAGGACGCCCCGAGCGAGGCGAAGCGGCCCACCGCGCAGGGCGTCGCGACCGTGCGCGGACGGCTCCGCTTGCGCGGCCGGGTCGAGATGCGCAACGTCACATTCGGGTTTCAGCGGCATCGGGCGCCGCTGATCGACGGGTTCAACCTCACCATCGATCCCGGCCAGCGCGTCGCCGTCGTCGGCCCCAGCGGATCGGGCAAGTCCACGCTGTCGCTGCTGGCTGCGGGAATATACCAGCCCTGGTCGGGCGAGATTCTCTTCGACGGGATGAAGCCCGAGGACATCCCGCGCGACGTGCTCAACGATTCGCTCTCGGTCGTGACCCAGAAGACGGCGCTCATTGAGGGATCGATTCGCGAGAACCTGACCCTTTGGGACCCGAACGTCCCCGACCCGCTCCTGATCGCCGCGGCGCGGGACGCGGCGATCCATGACGAGATTATGGTGCGCCCGCGCGGCTACGACGACGCGATCGAGGAGGATGGACGCAATTTCAGCGGCGGTCAGCGCCAGCGGCTGGAGATCGCCCGCGCGCTGGTTTCCTCCCCGGCGGTGCTGATTCTCGACGAGGCCACGGCTGCGCTCGACGCCACCACCGAAGTCTATATCGACGACGCATTGCGCCGCCGGGGCTGCTCCTGCCTGATCGTCGCCCACCGCCTGAGCACGATCCGCGACAGCGACCGGATTATCGTGCTCGACGGCGGACGCGCGGTACAGGACGGCATCCATGACGACCTCATCGCCGTCGAAGGCAGTCCCTACAGGGAGCTCTTCCATGCCTCCTGAACCGCGCGGTCCGTGGACATCCGATCCGCGCCGCCGCCGTCTCGCCCAAATGGCCGCGTCCGCGGGCGAGACCGTCGCCACGGCGGGCAACCGGCCCGTGCGGCTCGACGACCCCGGGAGCGTCTGGTTCGTCGAGCGCGGCGTCCTCGACGTCTTTTTCGTCTACAACGACGACGGCGTGGCGGAGGCGCCGTTTCACCACGCGCTGCGCCTGGAAGCCGGCCGGCTGGCCTTCGGCGCCGCTGGCGCCGACCAGATGTACTTGATGGCCAAGGGGCTGCCGGACACCGTCTTGCGCCGGATTCCGGCCGCCGAACTCGCCGCCGCCCCGCTCTCCGACGTCGTCGCCGAAGACGCCGACAACTGGATTATCGGCTTCAGCGCAACGGTCGCCGCCGAGATCGTTCCCCGTCCGCGCCCCGACGCACTGCTGGCCGAAAGCGCAGGGATCGAGGCGAGCGGCGTCCTGACGAGCGGCGGGGGCGTCGTCTGGGTGCAGGGGGCCGAGGCGCAACTCTTCGGCACCGAGGACCCCGAGGAGGGGGAGGCGGTGCCGCTCACCCCGGACAGTTGGGCCGTGCTCCGCGAACCCGCCGAGATCGGGGTTCTGACTTCGCGCACCCTCGAGGTCGAGGCGCTGCTCTTCCGCGCGCTGCCGGGGTTTCACCGCCTGGTCTTCGGGGCGGAGATATTCAACCGGCGGCTGGCGCTGGTCGATCAGGCCAACCTCCAGGTCAACCGGGCGGAGTGGCGCCGCCGCGACGAGGACGAGGCTCGGGGGCGGTTGTTCGGTCTCCTCGAACCGCCTCCGCAGGCTGTCTCCGGCGGCGAGGCGCTGCTCGACGCGCTTCGCGCGGTAGGGCGCCACGGGCGCATCGACATCCGAGCGCCGTCCGGCCCCTCGCGCGAGCCGCCGACCCTGAACGATCTCGCGCAGGCATCGGGCGTGCGGACGCGGCTGGTGCGGCTCTCGCCGGAGGAGCGCTGGTGGCGCGGCGACAGCGGCGCGATGCTGGCCTTCCGGCGCGAGGGCGGCTGGCCCGTCGCCCTCCTGCCCGGGGCGATGGGGCGGTATCGACTCTACGACCCGAAAACGGGCCGGACCAGGCAGGTCCGGCGGGCGGACGCCGATACGCTGACGGCCGACGCCTACATCCTTTACCGGCCGCTGCCCGACGATGCGCCCGGCGGCGTGCGTTCGCTGCTGTCGAACGCCTCCGGCAGGTTCGCCCCCGATATCGCCCGGGTGTTCGTCACCGGGTTTGCGGCGAGTATCCTGGCCCTGGCGCCGGCGGTGGGCATCGGCGTGCTGGTCCGGCACGTGATCCCCTCGGGCGAGGGCGGGCGGCTCGTGCAGTTTGCGCTGCTGCTGGCGCTGGTCGCGCTCACGGCGGCGCTCGCCCACGTGCTGCGCGGCGCCGCCGTCATGCGGATCGAGGGCCGGCTCGCCGCGCGCGTGACCGCCGCGCTCTGGGACCGCTTGCTGCGGTTGCAGACCCGGTTCTACGGCGAATACAGTTCGGGCGAGATATCCATGAGGGCGTCGGTGTTCCAGGCGCTGCGGGACCGCATCTCCGGGGCGACGGCGACGGCGCTGCTGTCCGCCGCGTTTCTCATCCCCTCGATCTCCTTCGTGTTCCTTTACGACGCCGCGCTCGGCCAGCTGGTGCTGGGCATCGGCGTCGCCGCGCTGGTCGTGGCGGCCGCGTTCGGAGCGGCGCAGACGGCCCCCCAGCGACGACGGTTCCGGGAGGAGCGCCTTCTCGCCGGGCACCTCTCCCAGCTCATCGGCTGCGTCGACAAACTGCAAGCCGCCGGGGCGGAAGGGTCGGCGCGGGCGTCCTGGGCGCGGCGCTACCGCGAGCAGAAGCTGGCAGACATCCGCATCGGCGTCCTGAACGAACATCTCCATGCCTTCAGCGCGGCCGTGCCCCTGCTGGCGGCTGCGGCCCTGTTCGCCGCCGCCGTCCATTCGCCCGAGGAAGGCGGCCCGGGGGTCGGCGGGTTCCTCGTCGTCTATATCGCCTCGATGGTCTTCTACGCGGCCATCGTCTCACTCTGCGGCGCGCTGGAGACCATCGCCTCGGTCGCGCCGGCCTGCGAACAGGTTCTGCCCATCCTCGCCGCCACGCCCGAGGCCGGGCGCGGTTCCGCTCCTCCGGTCGCGCTCGACGGCGGGCTACGCTTCGAGACCGTGAGTTTCCGCTACACCGAAGACGGGCCACTGGTTCTGGACCGCGTGACGATCCACGCCGGGCCGAGTGAATTCATCGCCATTGTCGGCGAGTCCGGCTCCGGCAAGAGCACGCTGGTTCGCCTCGCGCTCGGCCTCGAGACGCCGGCGGGGGGCGCCGTCTATTACGACGACCGCGACCTCGCCCATCTCGACCCGGTCTCCGTGCGCCGGCAGGTCGGCGTGGTGCTCCAGGACGGAGGCGTCCAGCTGGGCACCGTTCTCGACAACATCATCGGCCTCAGCCGAACCTTGACGATGGACGACGCTTGGCGCGCCGCGAAACAGGCGGCCGTGGACGACGACATCGCCTTGATGCCCATACAGATGCACACCAGCATGGGAGAACGGGCGGCCGTCGTGTCCGGCGGCCAGAGCCAGCGCATCCGCGTCGCCGCCGCGCTGGCGCGAAACCCGCGCATCGTCTTCCTCGACGAGGCCACGAACTGGCTGGACCGCAAGAGTCAGGCGGCCCTGATGGAGGGCATCCGCAACTCCGCCGCCACACGGATCGTCATCGCCCACAGGATATCGACGATCCGCGAGGCGCACCGCATCTACGTTCTCGAGGCCGGGCGCGTCGTCCAGGTGGGGCGTTTCGAGGAGCTCGCCGGGCAGGACGGCCCGTTCCGCAACCTGGTTCGCCGGCAGATGTACTGACTCCGCCGGCGGGGCTTCACCGCGACCCGAATCGCGCCGCGACCGCATCGAAGGGGAGATAGCCGACGGTCGGGTAGGTTTTCGCCTCGATCGTGGCTCCGCCGCCGCGTTTCTCGAAGGAAACCTTGAAATGGGCGAGGCCCGTCAATATGCCGAAGGTCTGCCGCCCGCCGAACACGATTTCCCGTCCGGGCCAGGCCAACAGCCCGGCCATCTTCTCCGGCAGGCACAGGCCGTCCTCACACAGCCGGGCGAGGAAAGGCTCCCAGTCGCCGACTCCCGGGTGGCTCAACGACCCCGGCGTCCCCTGGAACAGTTCGAGGCCGACGCGCGGCGAAAGACCCCCGGCGGCGACGCCGACCGCGAGCCGGAGCGAGCGGAACAGCCTCCCGAACGAGGACAAGAAGGCCTCGACCTCGCCGATCGGCCCCCTCCATCGCAGCTTTTCCAGGGCGGGCGCCACCTGCGCGGGTTCCATGGACCGGCTGTTGACCTTGAACGCCCGCTCCGGGCGGCCCGGCATTATCCCGACGCAATCGACCGCGCCGCCGCCGGCCGCCAGTTCGTCGAACGCCCGCTCGAGCGCCTCGCGCTCTCCCGCGGCCAGGCGCAGGCCGACCGCGCCCGCGATCCATTCGGCCACCGTTTCCGCGCTCGGAAATCCGGCGGCGCCGGTCTCCGCCGAGTCGGAACGGAGCCGCGCGAACAGCCCGGGAGGGGCGCCGGGCGATCCGGACGAGACGTCAAACTCCACGCCCAGAACCTCCGCCCACGGAGCGCCCGCATCTATCGCGGCGAGATGATCGCGCAGCGCCGCCGCCGCCGAACCGGGCGCCGCGCGTCCGCCGTGCCGGATATAGTGATCGGCGAGCGCGCTTCCGCGCGGCAGCGCGATATAGAAATCCGTTCCGGCCGCTGGCTCGCCGAGCCGAAGCTCGAAACCGAAACCGCTGCCGGGGTCGACCGGCAAGCCTCCGACCGCGGCGCGCAGGCGTTCCCAGCCGGCGCCGTCGATCAGCGCCGGGGAAACGACGCGAGACAGAGCGTCGAGGATGGTGCCGAACGCCGAAGCCGCGTCTTCCGTCGACACAACCGCCTGTGTTTCCGATCCACCGGCATCCATGATTTGTAGCGTTCCATCCGCGGCATGGGGTGTCAAGCGAAGGAATTCCGGAAAATCGCAGGGATACCCTGCGCACACGAAAGATCAGCCTCCGGGTGGCCGTCATCGGGTTCGTGCCTGAAACCGCATCGCGAAACGCCATCGCGACGCTGCCGCCCGGCCGTCGCTCTCCGCTTCCGCGCCTTATGAATTGACGCGCCTGTCCTCCGCCAGGTCCGCTGCGTAGCGGCGCATCCCGATCGCGAGTCGCCCCGGAGACGGGCGGGGGCTTCGAGACCTCGCTCACCGAACCCGCCGGCGAGTAGTTGACCGAGAGCGGCGTCCTGCTCTGCGGCGCACTGATAGGCGAAAACGGCGTCCGTCCCGCCAGCAGGTGAACGACGCTGGGAGGGTCGACAAAAAATCCCCGGCTGCATGATTCGGCGTGTGGGTGTTTTCACCCCCGGGAAGGGGGGAACCGCTCCCCTTCGCGGCGGTTTTCAACAACCCCGTCGACGGCTTCTTGCGGAAAGCGGCTAGGCAGGAGGGGCTCGGTAAAGACCCCTCCTACCCAGCCCGGGGATGGTCCGACGTAGGACACGCGCCCGCCGGGATGCGCTGGAGTTGTAACGAGTCCGCTTTCGGCTTGATTACGGAGCGGGGAAGGCAAATTCCATCAGAAACAGGTGTCTCATTTAATATCAATGAGATAAATGGATTTTGCAGTTGTCGGAAATGTCTTGAAAATCTAATTTATCGAATTGTTCGGGCCTTTTTATCGATTTTTTCTCCTCAATTCCGACTGAGGAAGGAGGGATTGATGCGACCGATGAGGGAGCGATTGCGCTTCCCCGAGGAGAGGAAGTTCGTCTCTGCTCGACCCGAATCGCCCTCTCCATTTTCCCCCTCCTCCCATCGCCGGGAACGATTTCTTTCCCGCGCGGGATTTTCCCTCACGCGCGCGAAAACCCGACAACCCCAACTGCGGGGAAATGCGGACTTATCTTTTCGGGTCCTTTGCTGAACATCTCGATGCGTCGAGCCGGGTCTTTTTTCATTATCCTTCAGATACAGATACCCGTAATCTTCGCCGCCTCTGGATGCCGGCCCCTCGGTTTCCACGCGCGCCGAGGTAGATACACATACGCTCCCAGCCCGGTGCGATGAAATGAAGGTTCTGCAGGAATTCCCGAAGCGTCAGAAACGGTAAGAGAGAAACAAACCGCCGGAAAACCGTCCGTCGTCTTTGACGATTGGACTGTCGGCGGCATCGCCCAGCAATCGTGAGTACCCGCCCCGGGCATTCACCGCCCAGTTTTCCGCAAACAGATAGATGACGCCAAACCTGAAGTCCACCGATTTGAATCCGGATTCCGCATCGTATCGGGCATAACCCGAACGCGAAGACTGGAGCGAATTCACGCCGAAGTAGCCTTCCATATAGTCGCCGTCCGCCCAGGTTGCGGATACGCCGAGTTGCAGCGCCGGTCCTTTCAGCCCGCCGGCACCCATGCCCGGCGAATCCATACCTCCGGTTATCAAAGCCAGCGGCACGATGCCCCCGACTCCCGCCTCCACCAAAGTCCCGTCGACATCTCCTAAATGTCTGGAAGCGCCGATGTAGGGCGCAACCGGTCCGATGGCATATTTTATTTTGAGGTTGGCGGCAGCGGCGTCATCGATATCGCCCATGCCTCTGAGGTCGTCGCTGTCCGATTCATCTCTGCCGAACACATACCCCACCCCGACGCTGACCGTGAGGTTGTGGCCGTCGTAAACGTGCACGCCCAAACCCTCGCGCGGGTTGAGAAAAACCAGGTCTTTCCAGGTAACGTCTATCAGGGGAAGAACCCGCGCTTTCATCTCCTCGGAACCTTCATACTTCGCATCGTATCTTGCGCCCAGGCCGATGCGAATATCCCAATCGCTTCCTTCTCCGGCTTCGGCGAACGGAAGCCAGGCGAACAAGAAGATCAGGCAAAGGATTGGCGTAAATTTCCGCGCCGGACGATTTTTCAAGTTTCGACTCCTGATTGATTCCTCGTATTCGAAGCCAACAAACATGGGCGCAGGTTGCTTCGATAATATGCCAGGATGAACGGGACCATCCAGCGGATTGTATCAGCCGAAAAGCCTGCTTCAAAGGAAAATCGCGAGCGCGTGGAGCGCCTCTTCTCTTTGCAATACGAAAAAATGCGCGCGCCGCTGGAAGCGTGGGTAAAAAACCGAGACGGCCGAGACGGTAACGTCCCCCTTCAACCATCCCGTTGCGCGGACGTGCGGCGGATGAGTTCCATGAGCGCGTTGTTTTGCCCTTCCAGCGCCTTCATGGTTTCCCGATGCTGTTCGCTGTGCGCCTCGCGCTGAGCCTGTAGGACGACTATGGTTTCCCTGTGCTGCTCTTTTTGCGCTTCTCGCTGAGCCTTCAGTTCCTCCATGGTCTGTCGATGTTGCGCCATGTTCTCTTGGTGCTGGGCGTCGCGTTGAATCGCGGCCCGGCGCATGATGTAGAGGCCAACCCCGATCAGGCTGCATTGCGCGGCCCCGACGACGGCCGCGACCCATACGGCGGCTTGTTGCAAGACGAGACTTGCGGCTTCGTATTCCGTCATTCGCTTTTCTCCGGCCTGCCTCGTGGAGCAGCTTCTGGCAGTTTCGCCTAGGGCGGAGGATTAGTCAAAGAGTCGAACTCGACCGATGAGGGAGAGTTCGCCGGGCGCGCCCTACCCTTCAACCGCCCGGCAACACGCACATTTTCAAAAACGCCCGGTTCGCTGTTCACGCCAGAAGCAGGCGGCGCTCCAGCAACGTCCGCATATCGCGCCTGCCGTCTGCGATCAGCAGCACGTAGACGTTCTCGTCCATAACCCGGTAGATAATCCGGTAGGGCTTGAAGAAAACTTCGCGGTATTCGCGGATTCCGATATCCAGCAATTCCTTCGGGAAAGCGCCGCGCAGGGGATGCTCGGTCAGCCCTGCGAACGCCTCTTCGATCCGATCGAGCACATGGCCGGCAGCGGCCGGCGAATCGCGCCGCTCGATGTAATCGCAGATATCTTCCAGGTCGCGCGCCGCGTCCTCGCTCATATGGACCGCAAAAGGCATCAGCGGGCCGATAGCCGCTCCCGGAGCCGCGCCGTCACATCGGCGGCGGGTTGCGTCCGCCCGGCTTCAACCTGGCGGTCGCCCAGGGCGAGAATCTTGAGCAGGGCGAGCGTCTCCTGCATCCGCTCGTAACTGTCGATGTCCTGCATGACCACCTTGGCTTCTCCGTTCTGGGTGATCACCAGGGGCTCCCCCCGCTCCCCGAGCGTACGGACGATCTCCGCGGCATGCGCCTTTAAGTAACTGATGGGTTTTATCCGGTTCGAAAGGGTCATGGCCGCCTCCTGTGGGCTGAATATAGTCCACGAACGGGTCGGATGCAAGGGCGTTTTGGCAAAGGCGGATGCGGTGAGGGTCAAACACGATTGATGAAGGAGCGATTGACCCGACTGAGGTAGGAGGGGTTGCGGAATTCGGTGTCTCTTCGCGTTCGTTCGCTTGGTGATCTTCCCGTAGGGGCGGCTCGTGAGCCGCCCGTTTTTGTCGAGGCGGGATGACGCCGGGTGCGTATCCCTCGATACGGCCCTTCGGGCCTACTCGGGATGAGGGGACTGTTTTCTCTCGATCCAAGCAGCCTCCATACCGACCTCACCCTGAGTAGGCGCGCCAGCGCCGTATCGAAGGAGGAGGGACGAACGTCCCCCGGCAGGTGCGGGGCCTCGCCCTTCGATACGCGGCTTCGCCGCTACTCAGGATGAGGCGGTGCGGATTTGGTTCGTCATTCCGGCTTTCGCCGGAATGACGGCGGTGGTCAATTCCGAGCGGAGAGGACTTTTTCAACAACCCCTATAAATGAGCGTTTGCGTCGAAGGGTGCTCCTCTCAGACAGGCTGCCCCCCCTCCCTTCAGCGATCAGACCTTCGTGCCGGACAGGTATTGAGGAAATTCTGATTCACCAAGGCTCCATAAGAAATTCCGTTATTAAGAGTTAATACTAAAAAATTAATAAAGAACCCCTACTTTCAGTTATATCGCGCTAAAGCTTAATAAGAAATTTCATTATCAAGGTTTAAGCATTAAATTTTAATAATGGGAGGATGGTGGAAAAGCCCCTTATGACAAGGGGGGTGGGAGGTTCACGGTAAGGGACTTCTTAAACAGCCCCTCCTCAGTCGGATTTGATCTCATCAGTCTAATTTTCCAAACCGCTCTACTATCTTCTGATGGAAACTGCTCCTGTTTTACACACTCACCCCCAGCGCCTTCTTCGCGGCGTCGACGACGTTGGCGGTGTTGGGGAGCACGAAGTCCTCGAGGCGGGGCTCGAAGGGGATGGGCGCGTCGAGGGCGGCCACGCGGCCGATGGGGGCGTCGAGGTAGTCGAAGGCTTCCTCCTGGACGGCGGCGGAAATCTCAGAGCCCACGCCGCTCCTCAAGTGCCCTTCCTCGACAATGATGCAGCGGTTCGTCTTGCGGACCGATTCGGCGAGCGTCGCGGTGTCGAGCGGGGCCAGCGTCCTGGGGTCGACCACTTCCGCGCTGATGCCCTCTTTTTCAAGTTCATCCGCCGCCGCCAGGCAGTTGTGCACCTGGTAGCCCACGCCGATGAGGGTGATGTCGCCGCCTTCGCGCTTCACGGCGGCCTGCCCGAAGGGGGTGACGTGCTCACCCTCGGGGACTGCACCCTTCATCTTGTAGAGCATCTTGTGCTCCACCATGAGCACGGGGTTGTCGTCCCTTATCGCCGCGCACATGAGGCCCTTGGCGTCGGCGGGGTCGCTCGGCGCCGCCACTTTGATGCCCGGTATCTGCATGAACCAGGCTTCCAGGCACTGGCTGTGCGTGGGACCGTACTGCACGCCGCCGCCGCCGGGGGTGCGCACGACCAGGGGCACGCTCAACTGCCCGCCCAGCATGTAGCGCAGCTTGGCCGCCTGGTTGATGAGCGGGTCCATCGCCAGCATGATGAAATCCATGAACATGATCTCGACGATGGGGCGGTAACCCGCCATGGCGGCGCCCACGCCCGCGCCCACGATGCCGAGTTCGCTGATAGGCGTATCGCGCACGCGGTCGCGCCCGAATTTCTCCGCGAGGCCCTTCGTCACGCCGAAGACGTAGGCAAGCTCCACGTCCTCGCCCATGACGATCACGCGCTCATCGCGCTCCATCTCCTCGTGATGGGCTTCGGTCAACGCATCCACAAATGTGATCTCTCGCATCTCATTTCTCTCCAGTGTTTTCACCGGGCGCGCCGCGCCACGGAACGGGAATTTCCAGGGGAATTATATACTTTGGTTGGCAACTTCTTTTTGCCGATCAATTCATCATTCCTTCTCGAAAAACACTCTCCGCTGCTTGAGCTTTTTTCACTCCCCCCTTGAGGGGGTTGCTGAAAAAGCCGGTGTACGTCACCTGCGGCGATCTCTCTCCACAAAGAGCATTTCAAATCAACTCCCCCCTTGAGGGGGAGTCGGCAAGACGAGGACAAAGCCCGAAGTCGCGCCGGTGGGGGGACATGCCACAGAGTAAACCTCCCCCCACCGCATCAGCCTTCGCAAAAAACGCTCGGCTTCTGCGACTCCCCCTCAAGGGGGGAGTGAAATCTGCTCTCATCGGTCGCGTCAACACCTCGTTCATCAGGACTTTTCAACAACCCCCTCAGGGGTCAATGATTCCACCATCCCCTCTTCTAGGCATACACGTCCTCGAGTGCCGATTCGAGCGTGGCCTCGGGGCTGCCCTCCGCAAAGTCGATGGCGTCGTTGAGCTCCTTATCCACGGCTTTCAGGTGCGCCTTTTTCTGCGCTTCGGTGAGTTTCAGCATGTCGGCCGCGATCGTGAGCGGGTCGCGCTTTCGCCACTCGTCCACCTCTTCTTTCGTGCGGTACGGGCCGAACTGGGGGTCGCCGCGCGAGTGGCCGAAGAAGCGATACGTCTTCGCCTCGATGAGGCTCGGGCCGCCCCCCTCGCGCGCACGGCGCACGGCCTCGGCCGTCGCCTCGTAGACGGCCACGACGTCCATGCCGTCCACCGTGAGGCCCGGCGAGTCGTAGCCCTGTGCGCGCACGCTGATGTCTTTTACAGCAGTTGAGCGCTCCACGTGGTAGCTCACCGCGTAGTGGTTGTTCTCGCAGAAGAAGATGACGGGCAGCTTCCAGATGGCGCACAGGTTCATCGACTCGTGAAAACTGCCCTGGTTCGAGGCGCCGTCCCCGAAGAAGACCACCGCCACGCGGCCTTGGCCTTCCAACTGATAGGCGAGGCCCATCCCCGTGGCCATCGGCATGTTCGCCCCCACGATGGAGTGCGCGCCGTAGTGGCCCTTCGAGATGTCGGCGATGTGCATGGAGCCGCCACGCGCCTTGCAGAGACCGGTGGACTTGCCGAGAAGCTCGGCCATCATCTCGGGCATCCGGGTGCCCTTAGCGATGGAGTGCCCGTGGCCCCGGTGGGTGGTGAGGATAGCGTCTTCATCCTCGAGCGCGGTGCAGACGCCGACCGAGCACGCCTCCTGCCCGATGCTCACGTGGACCGCCCCCTTCACCCGGCCCGCCATGAAGAACTCGTCCGTCTTCTCCTCGAAGCGGCGGATGCGCAGCATGTTGCGGTACATCGCGTTCAGGTCTTTTTTCGTCAACCTCTTCGGCTTCGCCGATCTTCTCTTCTTCGCCCTGGTGGCCACGGCCTCCTCCTCCCGGCGATGACAACGGAATACGCCTTTTGAAGTATTGCGAGAAAATGATTTTCAGGCTTTTATGAGTATCACACGGAGCGGTGGCGGTTCAATCCGCGCGGTGTGGGGTTGGTGAAATAGCCGGCGTTCGTTATCTACGGCACTCTCTCCACCAAAGAGAATTTCAAATCAACTCCCCCCTTGAGGGGGAGTCGATGAAGCCGAGCGATTTATGCGAAGGCTGAATCGGTGGGGGGACATGCCACAGAAAAAAACTCCCCCCACCGGTTCGGTTTCGGGTAAAAGCCCCCTCACCTCACCGTCTGGCTTTCCCCTCGGGAAGCCAGACCCTCAAGGGGGGAGTGAATTCCCTTCCTAGTCAATTTAGAACAACCTTCCAGGGGTCGATTCCGACCAAGGCGGGGTTGGTGAAAAAGCCTTTGCCAAAGGAGCAACCCCCCCTACCCCCCCCTTAACAGGGGGGCAAGAAAAAACAAAAGCCCCGCTGCCGGCGGTGGGCGTCGCCTTTTTATACCCCCCTGTTAAGGGGGGGGGGGTAGGGGGGGTTGCTTTTCTTGTCTGAGACATCACCTTTACCCCCTGACAAGGAGGGACCGGGGGGTTGGTTTTCAAGAACAGCACTTTCCCAACACTCCCGGTGCGTGATGCCTCACTCGCGCTTCGCCTTGTAGCGCAGGAACAGCTCATCCCCCTCTTGCCGGACCTCCACGAGCGCGAGCCCCAGAAACTCGCCCGAGGGGAAACCCGGTCCGTCCATGAGCGTGGGAGCGTCGGAGCCGCCAGCCAGCCAGGGGGTAAGCGTCACGTGAAATTCGTCGATATAACGGGCGAACTCCCATACCAGGGATCCGCCACCCTCTATCAACACATTCTTCATCCCGCACTCCCCAAAATGGGCCAGCACCTGTGGCGCGAGAGGTTCCGCCTCGTCCAGAATGACAATATTCGCGCCTCCGGCCCTGTCTTCTGTGAGGCGGTGCGCGCCCTCAGGCGCAGTGAATATGAACCGCTCGATTTCATCGCTCGAAAACCACGGCAATTTATCGGGGAAATCGCCGCTTTTCGTAACAAGAACGTTCGCCGGATGCGGCGGGAGGCCGCGCTCGACCCGATCACTCACGAGGGATTCCTCACGCACCCGCGCAGGATGCCGCGCCGTCCTGAGCGTCTCGCCGCCCCATATCACGGCGTCCGCCCTGGCCCTGAGCCGATCCATCTCCAGGCGATCCGCTCTCGAACCTAAGGAGAAATCCTCGCGGTCGAAACTTGCGATTTTGCCGTCGAGCGTCACCGCCAGATTCGCGTATACGAAGGGTTTGTCCATGAAATTTCTCAACTCAAGGTTGTGGTCTGCCCGGTTAAGGCAGTAAAGTTTCCTGTCACCTCGTCTTCGTGAACGCCGGCATTCATCAGACAAAGGAGAGAAAACACCATGGGTGAATTCGACCAGAGAGTGGACCTTCCCGCACTCGATTTCCAGAAGCTCAACATCGGCCCCTACAGCAACAACGTGTACGTGCTGACGTGCAAGGCGACGAAGGAGTGCGTCATCATCGACACCTCCCATTCCGCCGAGCCGATTCTCGCCGCGTGCGAAGGCGCCACGCCCAAATACATTCTACAGACCCATTGCCACGGCGACCACATCGACGCGCTCGATGAGGTGCGCAGCCGTACGGGCGCACCCCTGGGCCAGCATGCCGAGGACGCCAAAGAGTTCGGCATCAGCCCTGATTTCACCATCGCGGACGGCGAGGAGATCACTTTCGGCGAGATTACGCTCAAGGCCATCCACACGCCCGGGCACTGCAAGGGCATGCTGATGTTCTATTATCCGGGCCACTGCGTCTGCGGAGACACGATTTTCCCCGGCGGTCCCGGAAAGACCTGGAACCACGAACAACTGCTCACGTCGCTCGATTCCATCGAGAACAAGGTGTTCGCCCTGCCGGACGACACGGTGCTCTACCCCGGCCACGGAGCGAACAGCACCGTCGCGCAGAGCAAGGCGGAAGTCGCCGGGTTCCGGGCCGCGGGAAGACCGGGGCCGGATGAATTCGGGGACGTCACCTGGGACGCCTAAGCAAAAGGATGAATTCAGGGCGTGCGACTGCGTCGCGCGCTTGAGATGGTTAATTGAAATAGGAGCCTAGAAATGAGTTCAGCCGGCATCGTATTCGATCACGTGCACGTCATCAGCAAAGACCCCGAGGCGAGCGTGAACTGGTTCGTCGAGAATCTCGGCGGCGAGCGCGGAGAGGGCGGCGTGTTCAAGGGCGCGCCGCAGATTCCCGTAAAATTCAACGGCGCCACGGTCATCGTCCGGGGGGAGAGAACGGGTGAGAGCGCAGGGGATAAGGGCGGCCTCGAATGGGGGACGGATCATTTCGCCTTCGAGGTTTCGGGCGATTTCGACGCCTATTGCGACGACCTCAAGAAAAAGGGCGTGAAATTCACCGTGGAACCGGTACAATTCAACCCGACGACGCGCATCGCCTTCATCGAGGCGCCCGACGGCGTCAGCATCGAGTTGCTGAAAAGAACATGACGCCGGAGAATCTTTGATCCGCCCTGCCTGGCCGCCCGGTTCGAAGAGGAAAACCGTGTTTCATCTCGCGCGAATCGCAGCGCTGTGTTTCCTGACAGCGGTGCTCGGGTGGATACCCGCACCACCTGCGCACCCGCAGGACGCGCGCGCGCAGGAAGAACTCCCCCCGGAACCGCCGCTCGGCCTCGACGACGTGCCCGTGCCCGATGACAACCCCATGACGCGGCCCAAGATCGAACTCGGAAGGCTGCTTTATTTCGAAAAACGTTTCTCAGGCGACGGGAAGGTCTCCTGCGCGACGTGCCACATGCCCCGGCGCGGATTCTCGAACGCGCGCCAGTACGGAATCGGCTTCGAGGGCAGGCTCACACTCCGGAACGTGCCCACCGTCATCAACGCCGCCTACAACGAGTCCCAGTTCTGGGACGGGCGCGCGGGCAGCCTCGAGGAACAGGCCAAAGGGCCCATACTCCACCCGAGCGAGATGGCTTCGAGCGAAGAGAGAATCATCCGCACGCTCGGGGCTATCCCGGAGTACCGGGAGCGATTCGCAGCGGCGTTCGGAAGCCCGGGGATCAGCCTGGAACGAGTCGTTCAGGCCATCGCCACCTTCGAGCGCACCCTGCTGTCGGGGAATTCCCCGTTCGACCGCTGGAAATACGAGGGAGATGAGTCCGCGCTCTCGTCCCGCGCCATCAGGGGATTCGAGGTCTTTAGAACCAAGGGAAATTGCGTGAAATGCCACCTGGTGGACGAGTTCAGCGCGCCCTTCACGGACGATAAGTTCCACAATCTGGGCGTCGGGATGGACAAGAAGCCCCTGCAACTCGGGCGAGAGGCGATCACCAAAAAAATCAAGGACCGGGGTAAGTTCAAGACGCCCACACTTCGCCACATCACCTACACGGCGCCCTACATGCACGACGGCCGCTTCGCCACGCTTGCGGAAGTGATCGATTTCTACGACGAGGGCGGACACCCGAACCCGCACCTCGACCCGGACATGAAGCCGCTCAAGCTCACGAAGACCGAAAAAGAGGACCTGATCGCCTTCATGGGCGCGCTCACGGGCGACCTCCCCGAGGTCAAAACCCCCGAGTTGCCGAAGTGAGGCTTTTTCGGCAAACTCCACCCCGTTACCGCCCGCGCCGATTCGAACCGATCAAGGACGAACCGGATGAAACGCATGATAAAGATGTTTCCCCTCGCGTTCGCATCAGTTTTCTCTCTCCTGCTCATGTGCGCCCATACATCCGGGGCGGAGGTTCAGGAGGGAAAATCCCTTTTCGAGCGAAACAACTGCGGAAGCTGCCACACCCTGAAAGGCCCTGAAACCAGGATACCCCCGCCTGCGCGCCACGGAATCAAAGGCCCTACGCTCTGGTATGCGGGAAGCAAGTTTCTGCCCGGCTTTCTGGCGAAATGGCTCGCGGAACCCGAACCTTTTCGCGGCGTCGTCTACGGCACCATGAAGCGGGGCAAATACCCGCACCCTGCCCTGCCCGAGGAGGAGGCGGCGAAGGTGGCGGCATATCTGGAAAGCTTTACAGATCCCGAAATGCCGGCCGGCGTCGTTCCGCGGTGGAAGAAAGTCCCCCGAAAAGTGCTCAGGAGGGCGAGAATCCTGTTTCAAAAAAAACAGCCGTGTTATTCGTGCCACATGGTCGCGATACGAAAGACGGTGTACCGGACGAAAATCGAGGTGGGCGGCCACAGCGCGCCCCATTTCAAAGGGGCGGGAGGCAGGCTGAACCCCGATTTCATCGTGGCTTTCCTCAAAAAGCCTGCGCGCTACAACCCCAACGGCAGGATGCCGGTGTATGGGGATAAACCGTTCACGAAGCTGAGCGATAAAGACTTCATCGCTCTCGCCGCCTATATCGCGAGCTTCAAATGAAGCCTTTATCGCGTCTCATCAGCGGGACGCTCATATCCGCCTGCATCATGGCGACGGCGAACGCCCCGCTTCTTGCAGACGCGGAGGAGCACGCGAACCGTGTGAGCGCACAGGAGAACTTCCGCTGGTACTGCATCCAGTGCCACGGCCCCAAGGGAGACGGTAAGGGAGTGAACAACACCGATAAGCTGCCCGTGAACCCCCGCAACCTCACCGACGGCAAGGACATGGCCCAGTTCTCCGATGAAGACATGGTGCGCACCATCACCCGCGGAGGCGGGGCGAGCGACCTCTCCCCCATTATGCCGCCGTGGGGCAACGTGTTTACAAAACAGGAAATTCGTGATTTGGTGGCCCTGATCCGCAAGATGTGCGATTGCCGCTTCGACCCCAAGGCGAAAGAGGCGTTTTTGAAACAACAAGGCCGCTAGGTTTCATACCATGCGCGACATTACTCTCTCACTTGTCATCTCCTCTATTCTGCTCTCGGCTCCCGCGCTCGCGCTCGCGGCGGGCGAGCGGATTCTCGTCACGAACACGCGCGACGGCACGCTGAGCGTCATCTCGCGCGAAACGCATGAGGTCATCGCAACGATCCCCGCCGGCAGGAAGGCGAACCGCCTCTCCCTCGCGCCCGACGGGCGCCACGCCTACGTCATCAACGACGGCAGCGCCTTCGTGCGCATTTTCGACACGCACAAGCTCAAATTCGTCCGCCGCGTGCGCGCGGGCCGCGACCCCTACAACCTGGCGTTCTCCCCCGACGGCGCGCTCGCCTATTTCGTGAACACCTATTCGGACAACGTGACGATTCTCGATGTCGCGGCGCGCCGGATCATCGGCCTCATCAAGCACGGGGGGAACAACCCGGTGAACATCAAACTGAGCCCCGACGGCCGCCTCGCCTTCGTGGCGAACGAGCTCAGCGAGGACGTCTCTGTCGTCGATCTCGAGACGAGAAAACCGATCAAGCAGATCGAAGCGGGCCACTACATCGAGGGCATCGACGTGACGCGCGACGGCAAAAGGCTCTACGTCATGAACGGGGAGCGGAACTCCTACAGCGTGGTCGACCTCGATACCCTGGAAATCATCCGCACCATGAAACTCTCCGGCGAACCGCACGACGCCCTCATCACCCCGGACGGGAAGTTCCTCTACCTCACCCTGCCGCACAAGAACAGGGTGTCGGTCTTCTCCCTGCCCGCACAAAAGCGCGTCGCCAGCGTCAGGCAGGGAATCCGGCCCGACCTCATCGCCTTCACGCCCGACGGCGCGCTCGCCTACGTGACGAACCGCGATTCCAGGGAAGTGTTCGTGATGGACGCGAAAACACACCGCAATATCAGGAAAATCCGCGTGGGAAACGGGGCGCACGGCGTGCTCGTCGTACCGCCCGTGCCGATCAACTAAGGCCTTCACTTTGACGACGGCGCGCCATGCGCTATATCGGGCAGGCTCCTTCTCGTCTCAAGGTAAAAAGACCATCGCCCATCCCGAACCAGCGGCGCGGGCGACGGCCGATGTTGCTTTTCCCACCCCCGTGCGTCATATTCGAGAGGCTACTCCACTCCCAAGCCAGACCCGCGGAGAGGAAAAGATGACAGAATTTCAAATGGCAACACTCGAGATTTCACGTGCAGGAATCGAGATTTCACGGATAGGACTCTGGATTTCAGCAATTCATGCCTTTATCTCACTCATAGTGGGCGTCGTACAATGCGCGCTCATCTGGTACGGGCTGAAACTCATGCAGCGTGGAACCGAAAGAAGAGAAGCACAAAGCAAACGGCAGCACGAAGAAACCATGGCCGCTCTGGAAACCCGCCATCGCGAAAGCATGAGGGCCCTGGAAGCCCTGATTGAGAGAACTTCGAAGTGAGCGGAGAAAAAGACCGCCGCTTCGCCTGATTTCTCTCGCTACTTTCTTGATGCGCGTCCTCTCGCGGCGTCGCTCCACTATTCCCGCGCAATCCGCCCCACCGGAGAAATCCGAACCAACGGCGCGGGTGACGGCAGATGTTGCTTTTCCCACCCCCGTGCGTCATATTCGTGAGGCTACTCCACTCCCAAGCCAGACCCGCGGAGAGGAAAAGATGACGGAATTCCAAATGGCAACGCTCGAAATTTCACGTGCAGGGCTCGAGATTTCACGGATAGGACTCTGGATTTCGGCGATTCACGCCTTTATCTCACTCATGGTGGGCGTCGTACAATGCGCGCTCATCTGGTACGGGCTGAGGCTCATGCAGCGTGGAACCGAAAGAAGAGAAGCACAAAGCAAGCGGCAACATGAAGAAACCATGGCCGCTTTGGATACCCGCCATCGCGAAAGCATGAGGGCCCTGGAAGCCCTGATTGAAAGAACTTCGAAGTGAGCGGAGAACCAAACCGGCGCTTCGCCTGATTTCGGTGGCAATTCCTAATTCATCAAGAATGTGAAGGGTTGCGCGGCTTGGGTCCTCCCCTCGCAGCGCATCATGTCGAGGGACTCCGGCCGTATCAAGAACCCTCGCCCGTGGCGCAGCGAAAGCCGATCTTGTTGTTCGTATAATCGGGTAGGCGGTGGTAGCGGTTGTGCGCCGTGGCCCAGGCGACGGGACTGCCCCAGGAGGCGCCGCGAACGACTCTCGTCTTTCCCTTCGCCGGCCCGTGCGGGTCGCGTTCGGCCATCTTCCGGTACGCCCTCGAACCATAGCGGTCGGCCACCCACTCCCAGACGTTGCCCGACATATCGAGCGCCCCGAAAGGGCTCGCGCCCTTCGGGAAGCGGCCCACGGGGGAGACGCCGGGGAACCCGTCCTTCCCCCCTTTCAGGTTGGCTCTCATCGCGTCGCGCGCCACACCCCAGGGATAGCGCCTCCCGTCCGCACCGCGCGACGCTCGCTCCCATTCCGCCTCGGTGGGCAAACGCCTGCCCGCCCACCCGCAATAGGCTTCCGCATCGGGCCAGCTCACGTGCGAGACGGGCTGCTGTGGCATTGTTTTCCAGGTGGATTTCGGGCCTTCGGGCCGGCGCCAGTTCGCACCCTTGGTCTTTCGCCAGCCGCCCTTTCCCTTTCTCAAGGAAGCGTCCCACGTCCAGGACCATTTCCGCTTCTCGGCCGTCGTCTTGTATCCGGTCTGGGAGACGAAGCGCGCGAAGCGCTCCGCCGTCACTTCCGTCTGACCAATCCAGAAGCCGGAGACGAAAACTTTCCGGGGCGGACGCTCGTCCCTGTCACCGGACTTGCTGCCCATCACGAACCGCCCCGAGGGAACGTGCACCAATGTTGCACCGTCGAAACCGGATATTTTCTTTCTAACCTGCTGCGCATGAACAAACGAGCCGGTGACGCCCAGGAAACAGATGAAGAGCAGGCAAGCGAGGAGTCTTAGGGAAAACATGCGCGTACTCACCTCCTCGATCTCGGGCGATGACGGGCGAATGGAGAGCGCCCCGGAAATGCGAATCACTAGTCCCTCAGCGGGTCTCTGGGGTCGTCCACGAACGTCGTGCCCGCCGCCTCCTTGTTGGGCATCCCGCCGTAGGTGAATATCAACTCCGCCGGTTCGTCCGTGCTCGGATTCTCTTGTCCGTGAATGCACCCGCAGGGAAAATAGACGAAGTGGCCGACGGGAATTTCCTTTCTCTCGATCTCCCCACCCTCTTTCCAGTAGATGTTGACGGGGCCTTTCACCACGTAGATCGTGGTGTCGCAGTTTTTATGAAAATGCAGCGCGTTGCGGCCTCTCGGGGGGATGATGGTTCTGCCCATCGTGATGGTATCCGTCCCCGTCGTCTCGCGGTTCACACCCCAGCGGATGTCATAGGGCGGCTCATAGGCCTTGTCCTCGTCTACGTCCAGGGAATTTACGACTTGCGGTACAGGCAAATCCGCCATGAAGTCACCTCCAGAAATGTGAATGAAAACCGGTAAATTATCGCTCTGCCCCGCGTCCTACCCTTCGGGCGGAGCGGCCCAGGACACGATGTTCTTCTCTCTCAAGGCCTCGAGTTCATCTTCCTCCATCCCGAGGAGGTCGCCCAGAACCTCTTTCGTGTGTTCGCCCAGATAAGGCGCCCGCGCGTACTTCATATCCGCGCCCGGCAGCCTGATGGGCGGCCCGAGTACCTTCATGCTTCCCGCTGCGGGGTGCTTCATCTCGACAATCATGTCTCGCGCCAGGATCTGGGGGTCCTCCATCGCCTGCGCCACGGTGTTCACCGGCGCGAAGGGCACATGGCCCTGGAGCAATTCGGTCCATTCCGCGTTCGTCTTTTCCTGAAACGCTCGTTCGAGGATGTCCAGCAGAACTTCGCGGTTTTCGAAGCGATCCTGGGCCAGCTTGAAGCGCGGGTCCTCGGCCAGCGCCGGCAGGCCCATGCGTTCGACGAGGATGGGGAAAAAACTCTGCTTGAGGCAAAGCACGCTCACCCATCCGTCTTTGGTCTCGAAATTCTGCGCGGGCACCATCGAGGGGTGCGCGCTCCGGGAGAATTTCTGCGGCACATAACCGCAGTTGAGCGCCCAGGTGGCCATGTACGCAAGCTGAACCAAAGCGCCGTCCATGAGCGCCACGTCGACGTCTCTCCCCTTGCCCGTGCGATTCGCCTCCCACAGCGCGGCCAACAGGCCCACGAGCGATATGAATCCGCCCGAGAAATCAACGAAGCTCACGCCCGCCTTGGTGGGAGGGCCGTCCGGCTCTCCCGTCAGGTCCATGATGCCGGCGTAGGCCTGCATGAGGTAGTCGTAAGCCGGCTCGGGCGCCCTGGGGCCCGTCATCCCGTAGCCGGAGAGAAAACAGCACACGATTTTCTCGTTGTAGGGACCCAGGTGCTTATACGTTAATTCGAGCTTCTCGGGCGCATCGCCCCGGCAATTCGCATAGAGCGCATCCGCTTTGGGGACGAGTCTTCGCAATATCGCCTTCCCTTCGGGCGTGCGGATTCTGAGCGCGACGCTCTTCTTGTTGCGGTTGAAGGACTGGAAATAGTAGCTGTCGTTATGAGGAAGGGCATACGGGGGGACGGGCCGTGCGGAATCGCCGCCCACGGCGTGGTCCTCAATCTTGATGACCTCGGCCCCCATGTCCCCCAACAGTTGGGAGGCCAGCGGCCCCGCCCCGAACTGCTCCACCGCCAGGATTCGAAGCCCCTCCAGCGGAAGTCGACCATCCATAAAAAACCCTTTCGCGAATCTCCGGCCCGAGATGTATCTCACTATACGGGAGAAGCCCATTTCACGAGGCTTTGGATTCGCCTGAACCTCAAGTAATATCAACGCTTTCCAGCGCCTGAGCGCTCACCTGCGCACAGGAGCGCACATGAGATTATTACAAAACATGGCGAAAGTATATTTGCGGTTTCTATTGCACTTCGGATTTTGCTAGAATCTGGGTACCTTGGCTCCGTTTCCATACACCAGAAAGGCTTCGTCTTTCATATCTTGGGAATACACTTATACATGGTCACCAAAATATCGATTCAAAACTTGAGAAAAATCTATGACACGCCCGAAAGGCGGGTGCACGCTCTCGAGGGCGTGAACCTCAATATCGAAGACGGCGAATTCATCTGTCTCGTGGGGCTTTCCGGCTGCGGGAAGACGACGCTGCTCAACATGCTCGCCGGCTTCGTCGAGATCACCGCGGGCACCATCACCATGGACGGAAGACCGCTCACCCAGGACTACGACAAGGGCGTCGTTTTTCAGGAATACGCGCTGTTCCCGTGGCGCACGGCCAGACAGAACGTGGAATACGGCCTCGAAATCAGAAACATCCCCGAGGAGGAGCGCACGAGAATCGCGCATGATTACCTTCGCCTCGTCCGCCTCGAGGATTTTGCGGATTTCTTCCCGCACAACCTCTCGGGCGGCATGCGCCAGCGGGTGGCAGTGGCGAGAGCCATGGCGTTCGACCCGCAAATCCTCCTGATGGACGAGCCCTTCGGCGCGCTCGACGCCCAGACGCGCGAGGAACTGCAGGAGTTGACCGTCGACGTGTGGCAGAAGACGAAAAAAACGATCCTCTACGTCACACACAACTTGAGCGAGGCCGTCTACCTCGGGAACCGGATTGTGGTTTTCGTCCCGAATCCGGGGAGAATCCGCGAGATCGTGAAAGTCGATCTTCCCAGACCCAGGGACGACCTCGCGCCCGAGTTCATCAGACTGCAACGACACGTGAACGATTTGATTCGCGATTTTTAGAGAGGAATAATCCATGCAGACATCCGAGGCAACGCCTGTTCCTCAACCGATGGACGAGAAGAAAAAAGAGTTGAGGTCACCGTTCTGGGTGAAACTGAGGCCGATTTACCCGTTCATCGTCATCCTGGCCATCTGGCAGGTCGCCGCCATGCAGGCCCAGGGCAACCAGGGCAGGCTCTTCCCGACCGTCGACGCCATCGCCTTTCGAGCCTGGGAGCTTGTTACGGACCCATTGTTCCGGGCGCTGGCCGAGAATCCGAACCTGAGTTTCGTGGATCATATCTGGAAACTCCTGGAGAGCCCGATTCTGCTTCATACGCTGAACACCGCGTGGCGCCTCCCGTTCTCGTTCTTCATCGCGGCGGTCGTCGGCACCATCGTGGGCATCTTGATGGGCCGCTTCGCCTTCTGGGAATCGTTTTTCGTACCGCTTCTCTCCGTATTGTTGCCGATTCCCGCCATCGCCTGGACGCCCATCGTCGTCATCTGGTCGGGCATCGGGGATCAGACGGTCATCGTCATCACGGCCTTCGCCTCGTTCCTCCCCATCGCCATGGCGGTCTGGACGGGCGTGAAAACCGTGAACCCGGTGTGGATACGCGCGGCCCAGTCGATGAACGCGGACAAGATGACGATTTTCCGCACCGTCGTCCTGCCCGGCTCGCTGCCGATGATTCTGAGCGGCATGCGCATCGGCCTGGCGCGCGCCTGGCGCGCGGGTGTGGGGGCGGAGGCGTTCGCGGGCATCCGCTGGGGGCTTTCGGCCGGCATCTTCGACGCGCAGGAATACCTCGACATCGCGTTCATGATGGTCGCGCTCGGCATCCTCGGCCTGTTCGGCTTCGTGCTGGAGAAGGTGCTCTTCCAGCCCATCGAGAGCCGCACCGTCATCCGCTGGGGCATGATGGAGGCGATGGGCGCACAGGATAAGAAGGTGTAATCAGAACAGGAACAAATACTTACAAACCGGGCGCGACTCTTGCCGCGCCCGGTTTTTTTGTCTGGGGATGATCGCTGCGCCTCGGGGCTGTTGAAAACCCTATCGGACGGATCTCTTGTGTGTAGGTCGGACATATATGTCCGACATATATGCGACCCGGCCTTTTTGCCTTCCAACGACGGGCCGCATGTATGCGGCCCCTACACTCCCTTCGTCAAAGCGGAATCCCATTGCCGTCATTCCGGCAATGCAGGACTTTATCAACAACCCCGCGTCCAGCCCCGGCAACAGAAGACCCCCGGGAGCTTCCGCCTCCGGGGGTCTTCTGCTGCGTCTTGTCCGAGCGCTTAGTTGAAGCCGATGTCCTTCGCGGCCCTGCGGAGGATGGAGTCATCCAGGTGCGGACTCTTGGTGAAGTCGGGGTGGCTCTTGATCCAGCCGAGCTGTATCTGCTTGTCACCCATGTCGTTCAGGTATCTCTTCACCTCGTCGCTCAGGAAAACCTCCGTCTTGAGCTTTTTAACGACCTTGAGCGTGGTGCTCACCTTGGCCTTGTCGCCGACTTCCTGAAGCGCCTTGGTGTAGACCTTGGCGTAGGTTTCGGGGTCATTCTTCAGCAACTGGTGCGCCTTCAGCCAGCCCCGGAAGTACTTGTAGTAGAGTTCGGGGTGCTTTTTGATGGTAATGGGATTGCCCACGTGCATCATTCTCGTGTTGTCGTATTTGCACAGATCCTCGAGATAGCGAATCAGGCCCTGCTCGCGGGCGATTTCACCCTGCGGTTCGCCGACCATGGCCGCCTTGGCGGCGCCGGACACCAGCGCGGCGATGCGCTCTGTGGTGCGAACGCTCAGAAGCGGGAAGTCCGAGCGTTTCAGACCATGCGCGGGAACGACGTAGAACTGGAACGCGAAGTCCGTGCTCGTGCCCTTCTTGTTGGCGAACACCGAACCCTTGAGGTCTTTCAGGCTCTTGGCCTTCGAGTTCTTAGGCACGATAATGGCGACCATGCCGCAGATGTTCGCCGTCACGCCGATGGCCGTTACCTTCGCCCCCTTGGAAATCGCCGTCGTAAAGGGCGAGAAGCCGGTGGTGCCGGTATCCAGGTTATTCTGGATGATGGCGTTGCGCATCAGTTTGCCCTGCTTGAAGTGGCTCATCGTGTACTTCAAGCCCTCTTTCTTCCAGTAACCCATGCGGTGGGAGATGACCTCGAAAGACCCCATCAGGGCCCGGTGCGCGCCGATGCGCAGCGACGCCGATTCGGCGGGCGCGACCACCACGAACGTCCCTGCTACGAACGCGGCGGCCAGTGCGAAACCAACAAGTCTTTTCATGCCTGTTCCTCCTTCGAGTGAATGAAGACTTCCATGGATGATCTAAAACCTTACACCAAGACACAAGTTTGCGGCGCAGAAGTATACCCGACGCCGGAAACCCATTCGCCAGTGGTACGATGCCCTCCTCTCAGAATGAAAAAGAGAGATTCCGCCCAAAACCAGACTTATTTTCATATCGCTATGCTTTAATTATACATCATGCGAGAAAATTTCACAAAAAACCCCCGGGAGCTGAAACTCCCGGGGGTTTTCGTTTTGCGTCTGGCGTGGTCGTCTAGTTGAAACCGATGTCCTTCGCGGCCTTGCGGAGGATGGAGTCATCTACGAACGGACTCTTGGTGAAGTCGGGGCGGCTCTTGATCCAGCCGAGCTTGATCTGCTTGTCGCCCATGTCGTTCAGGTAGTTCTTCACCCTATCGGTGATGAAAACTTCGGTCTTGAGCTTCTTGATGGCTTTGAGCGTGATGCTCACCTTGGCCTTGTCGCCCACTTCGTTCAAGGCCTTGGTGTAGACCGTAGCGTACTTTTTGACGTCGTTCTTCAGCAACTGATGCGCCTTCAGCCAGCCCCGGAAATACTTGTAGATGAGATCGGGGTGTTTTTTGATGGTCTGCGGGTTGCCCACGTGCATCATGCTCGTGTTGTCGTACTTGCAGAGATTCTCGAGATAGCGGATGTAGCCGGCCTCACGGGCGATTTCACCCTGCGGTTCGCCGACCATGGCCGCCTTGGCGGCGCCGGAGAGAAGTGCTGCGATGCGCTCGGTGGCGCGGACGCTCAGAAGCGGGAAATCGGAGCTTTTCAGGCCATACGCGGGAACGACGTAGGACTGAAAAGCGAAGTCCGTGCTCGTGCCCTTCTTGTTGGCGAACACCGAGCCTTTGAGGTCTTTCAGGCTCTTCGCCTTCGACTTCGCGGGCACGATGATGTTGATGGCGGCGCAAATGTTCGCCGTAACGCCGATGGCCGTTACCTTGGCGCCTTTGGCGATCGCCGTGGTGAAGGGCGAGAAGCCTGTGGTGCCGGTGTCCAGGTTGTTCTGGATGATGGCGTTGCGCATCAGTTTGCCCTGCTTGAAGTGACCTACCTTGTACTTGAGTCCTTCTTTCTTCCAGTAGTCCATGCGGTCGGCGATGATCTCGAAAGAACCCCACATGGAGCGGTGCGCGCCGATTCGCAGCGTCGCCGACTCGGCCGGTGCGACCACCACGAACGTCCCTGCTACGAACGCGGCGGCCAGTGCGAAACCAACAAACCTTTTCATTCCGTTTCTCCTTGCAATGGATGAGGACTTCCTTGAGACGGCTCAAGGAATCTTGAAAAGACGCAGAGTCTTCCGGCGTCGACATACCACCAGCGCCAGCCAAACCATGCGCCCATAGATCGATAAAGATTCGCTTACGATGTAGGAAAGCGAAATTTATATGTCAAAAAAAATATTCTAAATATTATACAACCAATTACCGACGGAAACCAAAGTTCGCGGATGCTCCGGAATCAAATTAGGAGAACCGGCTTCTACGCCTCCAGACTCAAGGGAAGCAGGATATTCTATATGGCGGGGCTGACGGGACTCGAACCCGCGATCTCTGGCTTGACAGGCCAGCGCGATAACCAAACTTCGCTACAGCCCCCACGGGAAAGATTCCGAAAACCGCCCGAAGAATGTCGGTTTATAGCCCGCTCTCGGGATGGAAGTCAACACGATATAGCTACGTTGCGCTTCTCTACGAACACGGTCGCTCCGTATGGCGAGCCTCCGCTCAACCCAATACCGAGCCGAGGGATTCTCCCTCTGCGAGCCGCACTACCCCACCCTCCGTCACCAGGGCGTCCACGAAACGCGCGGGCGTCACGTCGAACGCGGGGTTGTATACGCGCACGCCCTCCGGTGCGACGGGTACACCGCCGAATGAGCGGACCTCCTCCTCGGGGCGTTCTTCGATGGGGATGTCAGCACCCCCCTTCGACTCGGTGTCGATAGTGCTCGTCGGCGCCGCCACGTAAAAGGGCACGCCGTGTTCTCTTGCGAGTACCGCGAGGCCGTACGTTCCGATTTTGTTGGCGACGTCCCCGTTTGCGGCCACGCGGTCCGCACCCACGACAATCGCGTCGATTTTTCCCAGACGCATGCAGTGCGCGGCCATGCTGTCGGTGATGAGCACGACGGGAATGCCGTCGCGGTTCAACTCCCACGCGGTGAGGCGCGCTCCCTGCAGGAAGGGCCTGGTCTCGTCCACGTAGACCTCCCGCACCCGGCCGTCCCGGAAGCCGCTGCGAATCACACCGCCCGCCGTGCCGTAGCCTGCGGTCGCCAGCGCGCCCGCGTTGCAGTGCGTGAGAACGCTGCTCCCCTCCGGCAGCAGACCTGCGCCCAGGTCGCCTATCCGTCGGCAGACCGCGGCGTCTTCCTCGTGCATCTCACACGCCAGGCGGAGGAGTTCCCCGGCCAGCGTTTCGGGCGCGGAGTCGCTTTTGTCGACGTGCGCCATCATTTTTTCAATCGCCCAGAAGAGGTTCACCGCCGTCGGGCGCGTGGCGGCCAGCATCCGGGCCGCCCCCTCGAGCGCCTCGCGCTGCGCAACCGGGCCCGGACCCGTATGACGGATGGCAGCCAGGGCGATGCCGTAGCCCGCCGCTATCCCGATGGCGGGGGCGCCGCGCACCACCATGGTCTTGACGGCCTCGGCCACCTCCTCTTCCGTGCGGCATTCGAGGTACACCTCTTCGCGGGGGAGCTTTCGTTGATCGAGCAATACGAGGGCGCCGTCTCGAAACGCGATGTGGTGAAAATTTCCCTCAATCTCCTTGTTCCCGCCCATCCGGCTTCTCTCATTCATGGCTTCGCACGAGTACACGGCATCCTACGCCATGCCACCCAGGATACTCTTCAACTCTTCGATGCCCATCCCCAGGACTTTCAGGCGCTTCCTGCGCGCACTCGCGCCCGAGGCGATTCGTATGGCGCGCTTTGGAATCTTCATCTTTCGGGAGAGCAACTCGATGCACTGCCTGTTGGCGGCCCCGTCGACGGGCGGCGCCGTCAGCCGCACGCGCAGGGCGCCGTCTTGAACAACATGGATTTCCGCTCTGGATGAGCGTGGTTGGACCTGAACCTCGAAGCTGACGCCGTCCGCCTCCTCGCGGAGGCCGATCACGACGCATCGCCCTCCGCTTTTTGGTTCAGCTTGATGACGTTTTCGCTTTCCTCGTCCGGGGCGTCTTCGCTCGCCTCTTCCATGAGGCGGGCGAGGTCGACCCCCATGCGGACGCCCTCGGTTTCGAGCGTTCGAATCTGGGAAAGAAACGTCTCGTACAGATCGGCAAGAATCTTATCCCTCTGCGCCGTTAATTGCTCTATCTCCTCGCGCAGCTTTTCGATATCCTTTTCGGCTTTCGCGCGAATCCCCTTCGCCTCGGCGTTCGCTTCTTTGATGAGCGTTTCGGCGTCGGTTTCGGCCTTTTCCACCAATTCGCCGGATTTGGCCGCTGCCTGATCCCGGAGTTCGTTCACGGAGATGAGAATTTTCTGCAGGTTGGTGTGTTCTTCTCTCAATCCGTTGTATTGCTCGAACAGGTCCTTGCACTGCAGGCTGAGTTGTTCGTTCTTCCGCACCGACTGATCCAGCCAGTCGGCCACCTTGAACAAGAACGCATCGACTTCGAGACGATCGTAGCCCCGCATTTTGCTCGAAAAGCTATGGCTTCGAACGTCGTTGCCGGTGTAATTCATCTCCATCCCCCGTGAAAATCAGCGCAGCATGCTTGCCAGGTCAAAGATACTTTGAACCAGGAAAGTTTGCAAAAAGAATATGATCAACAAAACCACGATCGGACTCGCATCGATGCCCCCGATATCCGGCATCCGGTAGCGCACGGGAGCCAGCACCGGCTCCGTCAGACGATACAATATCTGGACTATCGGGTTGTAAGGGTCGGGATTCACCCACGACAACAATGCACGAATGATGATGATCCAGATGTAGATGGTGAGCACGTAGCTGAGAATGACGCCGATTCCGTGCATGAAATTCGATATCAAGAACACGATTGAACCCCCGGTTGAAAAAACGGGCTAGCCACGGCCCAACTCCTCGCTCCTGCGCGCGGCGGCGTTCACGGCGTCCATGACGGCGGAGCGAAGCCCTCCGTTTTCGAGCGCATGCAAGCCGGCGATGGTCGTTCCCCCGGGCGAGGCCACCATGTCCTTCAGGCGGCCCGGATGCTCTCCCGTCTCAATAAGCATCCGCGCGGAGCCCAAAACGGTTTGGGCCGCCAGCAGCATCGCCTCCTCGCGCGGCAGACCCGCCCTCACACCGCCGTCCGCCAGCGCCTCGATGAACTGAAAGACGTACGCGGGGCCGCTGCCCGACAATCCCGTCACGGCGTCCATCAACGATTCGGGCAGAATCACCGCCTTGCCCACGGACTCGAGAAGCTGCTTCGCTTGCGACAGGTCCGCCTCCGACGCCCCGCCGCCCGCGCACAACCCCGCGGCGCCTTCTCCCACGAGGGCGGGGGTGTTCGGCATGACGCGGACGATGCGCGCCTCATCGCCCAAAATTCCCGTGAACCGGCTCGTGGGCGCGCCCGCAACGACGGAAATCAGGAGCGGGCGGTGCGCCAGGGCGTGTTTAAGCCCTTCCAGAACGGCGTCCAGCACCTGCGGTTTCACGGCGACCACCACCTTTTGCGCCTCGGGAGCCGCCTCCGCCCCGTCGGACACGACCTGAAAACCCGACGTTTTTCCGAGATACGCGGCGCGCTCTGCCAGGGGTTCCGCGATGACGACCTCATCGACTTTCGCATAGGCGGAATTCACCATGCCCATGGCGAGCGCTTCGCCCATGTTGCCGCCACCGACTACAAGGATTTCCGCCATAATCTATATACCTTCCGAAAGTGGGTTCCAAATCGCTCCGAACGCCGGAACCAGCCCATCCTACTGAAATGATTGGCCTGATTCAAATTCGCCTCAGTTCGTTCCCCTCGGCCCGAAAATCGCCGTGCCGATGCGGACGAGCGTCGCTCCCTCGGCTACCGCGACTTCGAAGTCGTTCGACATGCCCATCGACAACTCCCGGACGCCGGAGAACCCGGCGTCTTGGGCCTCGTCTCTCAATTTCCTCAACAACTCGAAGTGGGGACGGCTCTCCTCCGCCTCCCGCCCCAGGGGAGGAATGCACATCAAGCCGACCACTCGCAAGGCTTCCAGATCGGAGGCTTCCCGCACGAGCGTCATCGCATCCGCCGGGGAAACCCCTCCCTTCTGGGCTTCCCCCCCGGTATTCACCTGGATGAACACGTCCAGGGGGTCTTCCCCTCCGCGGGTAACGCGCTTGCTCAACTCGCGCGCCAAGGCGAGAGAATCGACGGATTCCACCACGTCGAACAGCCCGGGCACGGCGCGGGCCTTGTTCCTTTGCAGGCTGCCGATGAGGTGCCACCTCGCCCTGCCCGCGATTTCAGGGTCTATCTCGCCCCTCTTCCCCTGGGCTTCCTGCACGCGGTTCTCCCCGATAATATCGACGCCCGCCTCGATGGCCTCGACCACGCGCTCGGGGGGCTGGGTCTTGCTCACGGCCAGAAGGCGGATATCGTCCGGGTTGCGGCCGCTGGCCACAGCCGCGTCCGCCACGCGTTCTTTCACCATCTCGTATCGCTGCCCGATATTACTCACCGCTTGCCTCACGCTCCTATCCATATCGCCGAAAGCAACCTTCCCGTGGGCGGCCCGTCGCGGCGGTAGGAGAAAAATCTCGATGATTCAGAAAACGTGCAAGGCCCCGGCGCGCCGATTCGGCTTTCGGGAACCCCCGCCGAGGCCAACTGAGACCTCGCCGCCAGGGGGAGGTCCAGCAGCCACTTGCCCCCTCCCAGGGGCGTGGCGAAATCTCCCCAGTTTCGGTGCCGTTCGCGAAAAGGCGGCAAACACTCCTCGCCCACCTCGTAGCGATTCCCGGAAATGGCGGGGCCGAGGACGGCCCGCATATCCCGGGGATCACAGCCGTATTCCTCCCGCATCCTTTCGATGGTCGCGGGCAAAACGCCGCTGGCTATCCCCTTGCGCCCCGCGTGAACGGCGGCAACGGCGATTTTCCGGGCGTCTGCGATGAGCACGGGAATACAATCCGCCGTCTGAACCGCCAGCCCTAAGCCCGTAACGTTCGTGATCAGCGCGTCGCCGCACGCTTTTTCATCCGGGGAGACGCGCTCGGCCACGAGAACGTCGCACCCGTGAACCTGCTTCACTTCCACCAGGCGTCCCGCCGGAAAATCGGCGGCTCGAAAAAAACGCCTTCTGTTTTCCGCTACGTTTTCGGGGGCTTCCCCCCTGGCCCGCCCGAGGTTGAGCGATCGGAAGCGGCCCTCGCTCACCCCACCCCTTCGGGTGCTGAACCCGTGACGCAGGCAATCGAGTTCTTCGAGCAAAGGTGAACTGAGAAATTCAACGCCGCCGGATTCGTGGCGCTCCAAAGAATTCATCCGCAATCCATCCCGGACGACGGGAAATCATCCAACATCCTTGAATCAATCTCCTTGCTCCGCGCTCATTATAAGGAGAGGCGCGTGACGCCACAAGAAACGGGCCCACGCCACCGAGAAAGGCGGGGCTGGGGGAGAATGCTCTCCCCCAGTCGCGTCCATGGGGAATGCGTCGTCAGGATCGAGAGAGGCCCCCTCTACCAAACGACGTGGGGGGGATTAGTCAACCTGCTTGCGCAGGAATGTGGGCACGTCCAGATCGTCATCCTCCAGATTGTCCGGGATGCCGGCGGGCGTCTTGGTGTTTTTCAGGCGGATATACGCGGGCACCGATATTTTTCCGCCCTCGGTACCCGTGGCTTCCGATTCCAGCGGCGGCACTTCGCGAATCGATTCCCGCCCGAAGCCCGTCGCGATGACGGTCACGCGAATCTGGTTGTCCAGGTTCGCGTCAATTACCGAACCGAATATGATGTTTGCCTCCTGGTGCGCTTTTTCGTGGACGAGTTTGCAGGCCTCGTTCACTTCGTAGAGCGAAAGGTCCGCGCCGCCGCTGATGTTGATGAGCACGCCCCGGGAGCCCTCGATGGTCCCTTCTTCGAGCAGGGGGCTGTTGATGGCGTTTTGCGCGGCGATGACGGCGCGATTCTCGCCCTGACCCGTGCCGCTGCCCATCAGGGCCTTGCCGCCCATGTCGCGCATGATGGTGCGCACGTCGGCGAAATCGAGATTGATCAAACCGGGCGTGGTGATGAGGTCGGCGATTCCCTTGCACGCCTGCAGCAAGACGTTGTTCGCCTTCTGGAAAGCCTCCATCATCGGCGTGGAGCGTTCGACCATGCCCAGGAGACGCTGGTTGGGGATGGTGATGAGCGTGTTCACGGCGTCGCGCAGCTCCTCGATGCCCTCGTCGGCCTGACTCATCCGGCGAGGACCCTCGAACTCGAACGGCTTGGTGACGACGCCCACCGTCAACACCCCCGCCTCTTTTGCGACGCGCGCGATGACGGGAGCGGCGCCCGTGCCCGTACCACCGCCCATGCCCGCGGTGACGAACACCATCTCGAGATTGTGCATGAATTCCGAGAGACGCTCGGTGTCCTCCAGAGCGGCTTTCCTGCCGATTTCGGGGTTCCCGCCGGCCCCCAGCCCGTTCGTCAACTCCTGGCCGAGCTGGATTTTCTCGGACGCGAGAGAACGCTCCAAGACCTGGGAATCCGTGTTCGCGGCCACGAATTGAACACCTTCCATGCCCGCTGAAATCATGGTGTTGACGGCGTTGCCTCCGCCGCCTCCTACGCCGACGACCGCGATTCTCGCGCTGCACGGCGCTTCCTGCTCCAATGTGAAAAACGTCGTATTACTCATTCTCCCCCCCTTCGATCCCGGGAAGCGCTCCTCGCTCCCCCTTGCGATCATTTGAATACACTAGCTAAAACATGGCGGATTTTTTGTGTTGTTTGACGAATGGGACCATTCGATGTCCCGTTCACGAGACCGCGGCGTCTCGTGGCGTTCGTTTTCATGGCGTAAATCACGAGGCCCACGGCGGTGGAGTACATGGGCCCGTTGACCATGTCCACCAGCCCGCCGATACCGCCGGGAACGCCCAGCCTCACCGGCAGCTGAAGCACGTTTTCGGCCAATTCATCGGCGCCCTCGATGATGCTCGCCCCGCCCGTGAGCACAACGCCGGCGGGCAGGAGATCCTCCATGCCGCTTTTCTGGATCTCGCGGCGGATGAGCGTCAATATCTCCTCCATCCGTGGTTCGATGATCTCGGCGAGCATCTGCCGGCTCAACACGCGCGGCGGACGGCCCCCGACGCTGGGCACTTCGATCTCCTCATCGCTCGACACACGGGCGGCCAGGGCGCAGCCGTGTTCCTGCTTGATTCTCTCGGCCTGGTAGTCCGGCGTACGCAACCCTATCGCCATATCCCTCGTGATGTGGCTGCCACCCACGGGAATGACGGCTGAATAGCGCAGCGCGCCCCCGCTGATGACGGCGACGTCCGCCGTGCCGCTCCCGATATCCACGACGGCCACGCCCAGATCGCGCTCATCTTCGCTCAGCGCGGCCAGCGAGGAGGCGAAAGGTTGAAGCACCAGGCGCTCGACGTTCAGGCCCGCCCTCTCGACGCTGCGGGTGATGTTCTGGATCGCGGGAATCGCGCCCGTCACGACGTGGACCTTGCACTCCAGGCGAACGCCCGCCATTCCGGCGGGCTCGGTGACACCCTCCTGATCGTCGACGATATATTCTTGCGGAAGCACATGGATGATTTCGTGATCCGTCGGCATCGTGACCGCGCGCGCCTGCTCGACGACGCGATCAATGTCCTCTTGCGTGACAATCTTGTTCTTGATGGCCACGATACCGTTGGTGTTGAAACTGCGGATGTGCCCCCCCGCCACGCCGACGAATGCGGAGCGAATGGGCGAGCCGCTGATGAACTCCGCCTCTCCCACCGCCGTTTGAACCGACTCCACCGTCTGGTCGATGTTCACCACCGAACCCCGGTTGAGCCCTTTCGAGGGGGTTTTCCCCAAACCTACGATTTCCAGAGAACCGTCCTCGTTCACTTCGGCCACGACCACACAGATTTTCGAGGTGCCGATGTCCAGACCCACCAGCACATCGCCATGTTTGCTCATCCTATCCTCCCTCCATCCTTTGCGAGCGGCCGAACGATCACCCTGCCGGGAAATCTGAGATCAAACTGCAGGCCGCCCGCTCCAAATTTCTCCTGGCGGAGAACGTCGTCCGAAACGGCCCGGAGCCGACCGGCCTGACTCTCCATCCTCTCTTCACTGACCATAAGTTCTACTTTTCCCTCCAGGGCGCGAAGCCGGAGTTGACCCGATCCTGTGTTTCGGACGGAAATGCACTCGCCGCGGATCACCGACGAATCCTGGAATAAAAAAACCGCCTCTATGGAACTCGCCAGACGCGGGTCGCGAACCACGTCGCCCGGGCGCCAACGACGCGGGCCGAATCCCTCGACCATGGGCAGGCATCCCGCGAGCGGGGTCATAGACTTACTGAGCACGACGCCGTCTTCATCCACCACGAGAGTTTCATCGCCCATGATGAGAGCTGCGGGTTTGCGCTCGAGGATATCGACCTCAAGGAAATGGGGCGGACGCATGCGCACGCTCGCGCTTTTTATCCATGGATGAGAGGCCACGCGCTCGCGAACGGCCGCCAAATCGGCTTCGAATATGTTCGTCCCCGGCTCGATCTCCAGGAGCTTTTTGATATCCGCGGTCCGGAGTGTCCGGTGTCCCGTCACCACCACCTTGCTCAACTCGAAATGGCTGCTGCTCCTCGCCCACCGGACCGCGTGCCCGCCCAGGAGAAGCACCTCCACGAAAACCAAAAAACCGATTGCAGGCCATATCCAGTTTCCGCCCCTTCTTTCTTTCCCGCCTCGCCTGACTCTTTTCTTGCCGCCTCGCCTGACTCTTTTTCGGACGATTCGGGGATGTTCGGCCGTTTGGGCGAGGTTCAGGAATACTTCCCGGCCCTCGGCTTTCCCTCTCCACCTGAACGATAAACGCTTCACGCCGGGTCCTCCCCGGTGACGTTCAACTCCAGGGCCAACTCGACGCCCTTTTCCTCCAGAATCGTTCTTTTCACTTTGTCGATGAGCGCCAGAACGTCCGCCGCAGTAGCCCCACCGAGATTCACCATGAAATTCCCGTGCACCTCGCTTACCTGCGCGCCGCCGACGCGCATCCCCTTGAGGCCCGCCGATTCGATGAGCACGCCCGCGCGCTCGCCGGGCGGATTCTTGAATATGGAACCCGCACAGGGCACCCCCCAGGGCTGGCGCTCCCGCCTTTGGACGGCGCTTCGTCTCAATTGCTCACGCAACGCACCGGCGTCCGCCGGCCGGAGCGAGAAGCGGACGGACAACACCACGCCCGGTGCCGGCAACTCGGCGCGCCGGTATGAGAAACGCAATTCCTTCGCAGGGAGCCACTCGGGAACACCCCCATCCAGGGGCATCCAGCGAACGCTCTCCACGGCGTCTTCGATGTATGATTCGGCTGTGCCCGCGTTCATGGCCAGCGCTCCTCCCACCGTACCGGGAACCCCCGCCAGACATTCCGTTCCCGCCCAGCCGCGCTCGGCGGCGAAGCGCACCAGCGTTGGAATCTTCTCCCCAGCGCGGGCTTCCAGCAGTACGCGCTCTGTGCTCTCCTCGACCACTTCGATTCCCCTGAAAGCCCTGGGGAAAGCGACCACCACCCCGCGAACACCTCCGTCGCGCACCAGGGTGTTGGCGCCGCCGCCCAGAACCGTCACCGGCAACGCCTCGTGCCGGCATCTCTCGATCAACTCCACCAGCTCGTCTTCCGTCTCGGGCAGCGCGAGGGCGTCCGCCGGGCCGCCCACCTGAAACGTGGTGTATGGCGCCAGCATTTCATCGAAAAGAATCTCGCAATCGAGATCTCTCAGCTTTTCCGCCATCTCCAGCGTCATGACTTCCTCCGCCGCCCCGACCCTCATACCGCTTCCTCTGATTCGCGGGCGCTGCGCTCGAGTCTTCCGAGCAACTCCCGGCCCGCCTCCCAGACGTCGCCCGCGCCGAGCGTGAGAACGATGTCGCCGCCGCGCACCTCCTCGAACAAACGATCCGAGGCGTCCTCCAGGCCATCCACCACATCGCAGCTTCTATGGCCATGTGCCCGGATGCCCTCTGCGAGTCTTTCCGAGTTCACCCCCTCGATGGGCGCCTCGCCGGCGGCGTATATGGGCGCGACGATCACCCTGTCGGCATCGTAAAAAGCGGTGTGGAAGGCCTCTTCGAGATGATGCGTTCTCGTGAAGCGATGCGGCTGAAACAACACCACCAGGCGGTTCTCCGGCCAGGCTTCGCGAACGGCGCGGAGCGTGACCTTGATCTCTTGCGGGTGGTGCCCGTAGTCATCGAAGATCGTGACGCCCGACGCCTCTCCGACCCGCTCGAGGCGGCGGCCGATGCCGTCAAACTCGTGGAGACCTCTTTGGATGTCCGCAAAGGGTACGTCGAGCTCCATCGAGACGGCGGCGGCGGCCAGGGCGTTGTCCGCGTTGTGGCGTCCGGGCATGAGGAGGCGAATCTCGCCGAGGCGTTCTCCGCCTCGTTTGACGCCGAAGACCGCCTCACCGTTTTCGTAGCGGAATTCCTCGCCCACATAATCCGCCTGGGTGCCGAACCCATAGGTGAAGAACTGCTTCTCCACGCGGGGGATGATCTCCTGAACGGCGGGGTGATCCAGGCACAACACCGAAAAGCCATAAAAAGGAACCTTGTTCACGAACTCCAGGAACGCGGTCTTGATGGCGTCGTAATTCTCATAGAAATCGAGATGCTCCTCGTCGATGTTCGTCACGATCGCTATCGTGGGCGTGAGCCTCAGGAACGTGCCGTCACTCTCATCGGCCTCCGCCACCAGATACGCGCCCCCGCCCATTCTCGCGTTCGAACCCAGGGCGTTGATGCGTCCGCCCACGACGACAGTGGGGTCGAGTCCGCCTGCCGCCAGGGCCGCCGCGATGAACGACGTGGTGGTCGTCTTGCCGTGCGTCCCTGCGACGCCGATGCTGTATTTCATGCGCATGAGTTCGGACAACATCTCCGCGCGCTTGATGACGGGGATTTTCCGCCGCCTCGCTTCGGCGACTTCCACGTTGTCGCCCGTAACCGCCGAGCTGTAGACCAGAACGTCCACTCCCGCCACGTTTTCCTTTTTGTGCCCGAGGACCACCTTCGCGCCCAGGCCGCGCAGCCTGAATATCGCCTCGTTGCTCGCGATGTCCGAGCCGCTGATCTCATAGCCCAGGTTCAGTAAGACCTCGGCGATGCCGCACATGCCCGTCCCGCCGATGCCCACGAAATGAACGCGGCTCGAGTGCCTGAACATGGCGTGCGTGGCGTATGGTCGCGCTATCACTCTCGGGCTCCTTTCCTCATCACGCCGCCATCGCCTGCTCACGGCACAAGGCGGCCACCGCTTCGGAGGCGTTCGCGCGGGCCAGGGATTTCGTGCGCTCCGACATGGAGACGAGCTTTCCGCGCTCCGCCTCGTATTCGAGCCAGATATCCGCCAGAACCCGGCCGCTCAAGTCTTCTTGAAGTATCATGCGCGCCGCCTCGCGTTCGGCGAGATAGCGGGCGTTCGCCTCCTGATGCCCGTGGGTGGCGCTTGGAAACGGAATCAACACGGCGGGAAGCGACATGGCGGACAATTCCGCTACGCTCATCGCGCCCGCGCGCGAGAAACACACCTGAGCCCAGCGATAGCGCTCCGCCATGTCGTAGAGATAAGGCGCCACGTGCGCCTGCGCGCCGACTTCCTGATAGGCCGCCTGCACGCGGGTGAAGTCCGCCTCTCCCGTCTGGTGAACGAACCGCATTCTTTCGAGCGCATCGCCCATGAGGGGCAGCGCCTTCATCACCGCTTCGTTGATGGCCCGCGCTCCCTGGCTCCCGCCGAATACGAGCACCTTCAAAGGCCCGTTCCAGGAATCCTCCCCTCGTTCGAAACTTTCTGAAAACTCGCCTCTTAGCGGCAGACCCGTCTCGACGATTTTCCCGCGCGCGAAACCGGCGTCGCGTACGGGCAGGCCCACGGCGACTTTAGAAGCAAAGCGCGAGAGCATGCGGTTCGCCAAGCCGGGAACGACGTTTTGCTCGATCAGGACAACCGGTTTTCTCCAAAGCCCCGCCGCGGCGACCGAGGGAACGCTGGAATAGCCCCCGACTCCCAAAACGACATGGGGGCGAAAGCGCCGGATAATTCCCATCGCCTGGCAGAATCCATAACTCACCTTGAGCATCGCCCCGGCCCTCTGGCCGACCGAGCGTCCCAGCACGCCGGCGGAGGAAATCGCCTGAAACGGCAGGTTCTCACGAGACAGCACCCTGGCCTCGACCCCGCGTTCGGTGCCCACGAACAAAACCTCGTTCGCCTCCCCGTCCGCCAGCCAAACCCTGGCCACCGCAATGCCCGGATACAGGTGTCCACCTGTGCCTCCGCCCGCTACGAGGAGTCTCATGAGCGCGTCCTCCTGCGGAGGAACGGCCTGCGCGCGCGTGAAATCCACCCCGCCGCCGCGTCGAGCGGACTCCCCGGTCCTGGCTGCCTGGAAGCGTGATGCGACGATTCGATGGAAATCAGCAATCCGAGAGAGATGAGCGTAAACACCAGAGACGAGCCGCCCAGACTGATCAGGGGCAGCGGTATGCCCGTTGTGGGCAGAAGACCCGCCGCCACCGCCATGTTCAAAAAACCCTGCGCGACGACCAGAAAGGTCACGCCCGCCGCCAACAGGGCGCTGAAGAAATCCTCGCAGCGCGCAGCGATCTGGAAGCCGCGCCAAAGCAGAACCACGAACGCCGCCGCGACGCACAGAGCGCCGATGAGGCCCAACTCCTCGCCCACGACCGCGTAGATGAAATCCGTGTGGGGCTCGGGCAGATAGAAGAGTTTTTGCTTGCCCTCGCCCAGGCCGAGACCCGCCAGACCGCCCCGCGCGATGGCCAGCAGGGATTGAATGAGCTGATAGCCCGCGCCTTTCGCCGCGGCGAAGGGATCCCAAAAAGCGAATATCCGCTTCATGCGCCAGGGCGCGAAGACCACCATGCCCGCCAGGACGAACCCCGTCACGAGCCCGCAAACTCCCAGGTGAAACGGTCTCGCGCCCGCCAGATACAACAAAACGCCGACGACCGCGGCGGTCAGGGTGGCCGTGCCCAAATCCGGCTGAATCAGCATGAGACCCAGAATGATTCCCGCAAACCCGACAGGCGGCAGAAAACCGAACAACCAATGGTTCAGGCGCTCGCCCTTGAGCGCCAGGAAGTGCGCGAGAAAAATCACCAACCCCAGTTTTGCGGCTTCGGCCGGCTGAAAGGAGAAGGGACCCAGCATCAGCCACCGGCGCGCGCCGCCCGCTTCTTTTCCGATGCCCGGCGCAAACACCATCAAAAGCGCAAGAACCGAGGCTATCAGCAAGGGAAATGCTATCTTGCGGAGGCGCCGGGGATCCGTTTGGGAAACGGCCAACATGCAGGCGAAGCCGAGGACAGCCCATAGAACATGGCGTTTCACGAAGTAGAACGCATCGCCGTACCTGTCCAACGCGAGAATATGGCTTGCGCTGAACACCATGACGACGCCGAAAGCCACCAGCCCCAGCGAGATGAAGAAGATGACGGGGTCGATTCGTTTATGGATCAATGCTCATCCCTCCCCGTCAATTCCCGGACCATTCGGCGGAAGGCGTCGCCCCGGTGGGCGTAATCCCGAAACTGATCGAAGCTCGAACAGGCGGGCGATAGGAGAACCGTATCGCCCTCCCGCGCCTCCTCGTGTGCGATTCGAACGGCTTCATCCAGCGTCTTCGCGTATACGAGGGGCGCGCATCCATCGAAAAAACGGCCAAATCGTTCCGCCGCCTCGCCGATGAGAATCATGCGCCGGACCTTCTTCTCCACCTCGGCGCGCATGGGCGCGAGGTCGCTCCCCTTGTCCACGCCCCCGGCGATGAGGAACACGTCTCCCGCCAGGCTCTCCAGGCTCATCGCCGCGGCGCCCACGTTCGTTCCCTTCGAATCGTTCACCCAGCGGACGCCCCCCACCTCGCCGACGACCTCCATGCGGTGGGGCAGGCCCTCGAAGGCGCGCGCCACGCGCGCCATCGCCGCCGCGTCGGCACCCAGAAAATGCGCCGCCGCGCATGCGGCCAGAAAATTCTCGAGGTTGTGAAGGCCGGGAATCAGGAGTTCGCTCGCGCCGCAAACGCGGGTGGCGCCGGCCTCCTCGGCCAAAAACACATCGGCCCCTTCTACAAACGCGCCCCGGCGCACCCGTTCTTTCCGGCTGAACGCCAGGACGCTCTGCGGGCCGGGGGTCATGTAGCGCGCCGTCAGGGGGTCGTCCGCGTTCAGGATTTTGGCGTCCCCCTCCCCCTGGTTGGCGAACAGCCCCGCCTTGAGGTCCGCGTACGCATCGATATCCGGATGCCTGTCCAGATGATCGGGCGTTACGTTGGTCATCACGCCGACTTTCGGCTTAATCGTGGGCGCCCATTCGAGTTGAAAGCTGCTCACCTCGCCGACGATGAAATCGGCCTCATCGCCTTGGGCTTCAACCACCTCGACGAGGGCTCTTCCGATGTTTCCGCCCACCGGCGCGCAAAAACCGCTTTCCTCCAGAATCCGCCCGAGCATCGTGGTGACCGTCGTCTTCCCGTTCGTTCCGGTGACGGCGGCGATGGGCGCGGCACAAAGCCGACAGGCCAGTTCCACCTCGCCGATCACTTCGGCGCCCGACGCTCTCGCCAGGGCGATGTAGCGGTTCGTCGCGGGAATCCCCGGACTCACCACCAGCAGGTCGCACTCCTCGAAACGCGCCTCGCTGTGGCCGCCGAGTTCGAGAACCACGCCCGGGGGCAAGCGCTCGCTCAGACCCGGAACCTCTTCCAGGTCCGTGGCCACCACCTTCGCGCCCAGGCGCGCAAGCGCCCCCGCCGCGGCAATCCCGCTCCTCGCCATTCCCATGACGAGCGCCCGCCGCGCGGGCAGCGCTTCTATCCACGCCGTGGCCTTGTTGTCCAAAACAAGATTCCTCATCTCAGTTTCAGCGTCGCCAAACTCATCAGGGCCAAAACGACCGCCACTATCCAGAAGCGAACCGTCACCTTGGGTTCGGACCAACCCTCTTCCTCGAAGTGGTGATGCAGCGGCGCCATACGGAACACGCGCCGGCCGGTAGTCTTGAAGGAGATCACCTGCACGATGACCGAGAGCGTCTCCAGGACGAACAAACCGCCCACCAGGAACAGGAGGAGTTCCTGCTTGATCGCCAGCGCCACCGTGGCCAGCAGTGCGCCCAGAGAAAGCGCGCCCACGTCGCCCATGAACACCTGCGCCGGGTATGCGTTGAACCACAAGAATCCGAGCCCCGCGCCGAACATCGCCCCGCAGAGGATGGCCAGTTCTCCCGCGCCCCGAACGTGGAGGATCAGCAGATACTTCGAGATGCCCGCATGTCCCGAGACATAGCTGAAAACGAGATAGGCGCCTGCCGCAATCAGCAGCGGGCCGATGGCGAGACCGTCCAGACCGTCCGTGAGATTCACGGCGTTGCTCGTCGACACGACGACGAGTGCGGCATAGGGCACGAACCACATCCCGATGTCGGGCTGAAAATTCTTGAAAAAGGGGAACATGACGACGGGCTGGAAATCCACTTCCACGAATCCGCTATAAAGGGCGTACCCCACGGCGAGGCCGATAATCCCCTGGGCCAGAAATTTTACGGCAGGCCTCACGCCGTTTTTGTCGTTCAACATCACTTTCTTGTAATCATCCCAGAAGCCCAGAAGACCGTAGGCGAGCAGAACGAAGAGCGCGAGCCAGATATAGCCGTTCGCGAGGTCGTTCCACAGCAGAACCGGCACCGCCACGCACAAGAGGATGAGAAGCCCCCCCATCGTCGGCGTTCCTTTTTTCGCCATGTGGGTCTGGGGGCCGTCGTCGCGGATGACCTCGCCGATTTGACGCTTCTGGAGATAACGAATGAGACGAGGCCCCAACAGCAGCGACATGACGAGGGCGGTGAGCACCGCCATCGCCGTCCTGAACGTGATGAACCGAAACACGTTGAGCGCCGAGATCGTTTGACTCATCGAGATGAAAACGGAATAGAGCATCAGATTTCGAGTCCTTCGATCACGCGCTCCATCATCATCGAACGCGACCCCTTCACCAAAACCCAGTCACCGGAGCGGAGCATATCGCCCAGCGAAGAAGCCGCCTGCTCCGGCGCCTCAAAATTCATGATTCGGGCGCCATCCATACCCGCGCGGCGCGCCTCATTGGACGCGAACCTCATCAGCGGCCCCACACCCACGAACAAGTCTACGCCGCAGGCGGCCAGTTTCCGGCCCACTTCGCGGTGCGCGCGCTCGGCGAGCGGCCCCAGTTCCGCCATGTCGCCGAGAACCGAGATGAGCCGCCCACCGCCGCTGAGAGCGCTCGCCGTCTCCAGCGCCCGGGCGACGGAGGCGGGGTTCGCGTTGTAGGAATCATCCAGCAGATGGACGCCCCCGCGTCCGGAAATCTCGCGCGCCTGGAACCGCATTTCGGGGAGAACGGTCCGCGAGAGTCCGTCGGCCATTTCATCCAGGGAGACGCCCAGCGCAGACGCGCAAGCCGCGGCGGCCAATGCGTTCAATACGTTATGGCGCCCCAGCGCCTTGAGCCGAACCCCGCTCTCGCCGCCTGGGCAATGGAGCGCAAAGCGCGTCCCGTCGGCGGCGATGCGGATCTCATCCGCCCAGAAGTCGCTTGGCGGCGAAAAGCCGAAGCGAATCACACGCCCGCCCGCCGCCTCGTGCCTCTCGGCCAGAAAACGGCTGTGGGGATCCTCGTTCGAGAGCACGGCAACGCCGTCCGGGGGTATCGCTTCGAGTATCTCGCCTTTCGCATCGCGCACCGCCTCCACGCTGCCCAGCCCTTCGATGTGCGCGGGCCCGACGTTCGTGATGACGGCGATTCGTGGCCGGGCGATCTCGGCGAGCCTCCTGATTTCACCGGCCTCGCTCATCCCCATCTCGAAGACGGCGTTTGCGTGCTCATCGCCCAGGCGGAGGACCTGATGCGGGAGACCCACCAGGTTGTTCAGGTTCCCCTGGCTCTTGTACGTCCCGCCTCCGGCGGAGAGCAGCGCCGCTATCATCTCCTTCGTCGTCGTCTTCCCGTTGCTGCCCGTTACGCCCGCCACGGGAATCTCGAAGCGGCTCCGGTGCGCGCATGCCAGATCGCCCAGGGCCCGCAGCGTGTCCGCCACCTCGACGACGAAAACCGCATCCCCATCCGGCACATCTGCGCCTTGCTCCACGACGACCCCCGCCGCTTTTTTCTCCACCGCCTGGGCGAGGAACTGCGCCCCATCGAAGTTGGGACCCTTGAGCGCGATGAACAGTTCTTCCGCTTCGAGCGTGCGCGTGTCCGTGCTCACGCCGGCGGCGCGGGCGGAGCCGTCGCCTCGAACCAGACGCCCTTTCACAGCCGCCGCGATTTCGTCTGCGCTGAAAACAGCCGTCATCGATTCCGCCCCTATCATCTCTCGTATCCCGCGAGGCGCAGCGCCGTGCGGGCCTCTTCGCGATCGTCGAACGGCGTACGCTCGGTTCCCAGAATCTGATACGTCTCGTGCCCCTTGCCCGCGATGACCACGGCGTCTCCCTCGCGCGCTTCGGCGACGATGGCCCGAATCGCCTCGCGCCTGTCCAGAATGCTGCGCCAGCGGCCGACGCTCGAGGGCGCGAGAGCGGCGCCGGATTCGACTTCTCTCAGGATCGACGCGGGGTCTTCGGTGCGCGGATTATCCGACGTCATCACCACGTAGTCGCTCCCCCGCAGGGCGGCGGCGGCCATGAGAGGACGCTTATTTCTGTCCCTGTCGCCTCCGCACCCCATGAGGGTGAGGATTCTTCCCTCCGTGACAGGCCGGGCGAATTCCAGCACGCGCGCGAGGGCGTCCTCGGTGTGCGCGTAATCCACCACCACCAAGAAGGGTTGACCCATGTCGACCTTCTCGAAGCGTCCGGGTATGTTCTCCAGAGACGCGACCCCCGCCGCCACTTCTTCGGGCGTCAAGCCCTGGGAGAGACAAGCCGCCGATGCGGCCAGGATGTTGCTCAGGTTGTGGCGGCCGATGAGCGCCGTTTCGACACCCACCCTTCCGGCGGGCGTCAGCATCTGGAAACGCATGCCCGAAGAGGAACTCGAAAGATCCTCCACGCCCAGGTCCGCCCCGGAACCGGCGGCGTACGTCCAGACTCGCCCCCTCGCCTCCTCGGCGATTCTCCTTCCGTAGGCGTCATCGACGTTGACGATGGAATTTGCGGGCGAAAACTCTTTGAACAGCTTCAGTTTGGCCTGAAAGTAAGCCTCCATGTCGCCATGAAAATCGAGATGGTCCTGGGTAAGATTCGTGAATACCGCCGCCTGGAACTCGCAGCCGAACAATCTGTCCAGGGCCAGTCCGTGGCTCGACACTTCCATTACCGTGTGGGAAGCGCCCGCGTCCGCCATGCGGCGCAGATACCGCTGCAGGTCGGGGCCTTCCGAGGTCGTTCGAGGCTCCTCGAACACTTCATCGCCCACACGGTAATGAATCGTCCCCATCAAGCCGGTGCGCCTGCCCGAGGCGCGGAGAATCGCGTCGATGAGAAACGCGGTGGTCGTCTTTCCGTTCGTGCCCGTAACGCCGATGAGCGCCAACTCTCCCGAGGGATGCCCGTAGAACGCATCGCCGATGCGGGATAAGGCCTCGCGGCAGGAGGACGCGACGAACTGGGGCACCTCGGGGGAGACCCCCTCTATTTTTCTCTCCACGACGAGGGCGGCCGCGCCCCCATCTACAGCGTCCTTGGCGAAATTGTGCCCATCCGCCTGGAAGCCCACCACCGCCACGAAGACGTCGCCCGGCACGACGAGGCGCGAATCGTAAGCCACGCCGGTGATTTGGGCGGAAAAATCTCCGGCGGCCCTTGCGCCGGGCACGGCCCGTGTCAATTCCTCGAATGAGGCGCTCTTCTCACTCACGACCATCGCTCCGTTCAACGCGTCGCATCCCATGAAGCCGCCTGCGCCCGATCGCCATGCAGATAGCGGCGCACCTCTCTTGCGGCGTCCAGAACCTTCTCGCCTATCGTTCGATCTCCGTTCTCCGGATCAACCCCAACGCGAACCCGAGGGCGCGAATCCGCCACCTGCAGGATCCTGGCTCCCACCGGAGGCACACGCATGTAGCGCAGCGCCTGCCAGGCGATTCGCCGCCAAACCGGCGCCGCGACAGTACCCCCCCATGCGCCTGCGGGCCCCTTGCCCTCATCGAAGATGACGATGAGGGCGAAACGGGGGTTCTCGTAGGGGGCGAAACCCACGAACGACATGATGAATTTCGAGCGGCTGTAGCCTCGCTGACCCGGGAGAACCTTCTGCGCCGTACCCGTTTTCCCCGCGGCGCCGTAACCCGGAATTTCGGCCTTTCTCCCCGTGCCCCCGGTCACGACCTTCCTCATCAAAACGCCGAGACGCTCCGCCACGCGGCGGGAGAGAACACGCCTGAACTCCTGCCTCTGGGCCGGGAGCGTCTCCTTTTCGTTTCGTCCGATGGAATCGTGCAGAACGGGCCGGGGCATCAGGCCGCCGTTCGCCACCGCGGCCACAGCCATCACCATCTGAAGCGGAGTGACACCCACTTCCTGCCCGATGGCTACCGCCGCCAACGAGGTTTTCGACCACTTCTTCGGCGCGCGAAGGACGCCCAGGGCTTCTCCGGGGAAATTGATCCCCGTCTTGCGGCCAAAACCAAAACGGTGCGCCATGAAATGGAGCTGGTGCTCGCCGATATCACGCGCCATCTTGAATGTGCCGATGTTCGATGATTTCACAATCACCTCTTCGGCGGTGAGCCAGCCGTATTTTTTATGATCCCGGAGGGTGTAGCGCCCCCCTCCAAACCGGTAGGAGCCGTTTTCGGCGAAATACTTTTTCGAGAGCGACTCGCCTGCGTCCAGATAGGCCGCCGCCGTGATGATCTTGAACGTCGAGCCGGGTTCGTAGAATTCCTGGATGGCGGGCTCTTTCCAAAGGGATGCGCCGTAAAGTCGATACGCGTTGGGGTTGAACCCCGGTACGGACGCCAAGGCCAGAATTCTGCCGCTTTGGGGCTCGACCATGACCCCGATGGCGCGCCGCGCGCCAACGCGGCGGACCTGGGCGCTCAACTCTTTTTCGACGATGTGCTGAAGCACCTCATCGATGGTGAGGCGAACGTCCGCGCCCGGACGCGCCGGCACGAGAACCCTTGATTCGGGATGAGCCGGCCTGCCCTTCGCGTCGCGCTGGATACGAATGCGGCCCACGCGCCCCCCCATGTGCTCCTGGTAGGATTGCTCCACGCCATACATGCCCGCATCATCAACGCCGACGAAGCCGACCAGAGAGGATGCGAGTTCGCGCTTGGGATAGAAGCGCATGCTTTCAGTGACGAAGCCCAGGCCGTCGATCCCCAGCTTTTCGATTTTTCCTTTTTGATCGGGATTGATTTTCCGCTTGAGCCATACATAACTTCGGCGGCCGTTCAATTTATCGAGATAATCCCCCACCGAGCCGCCCAGAATTTCCTTGAGCGCCAGCGAGACGCCCACCGGATCGGACACCACCCTGGCGTTGGCGAAAAGAGAGGGTGCGTTGATGCTCACCGCCAGAGGCCGGCCCCTCGCGTCCACGACGTCTCCGCGCCTGGGGCGCACCACGAGCGTGCGGCGCAACTGGCGCTCCGCATAGGCTACGAGGTGATCACGATCGCGGATTTGGATGATGAAGAGCTTGACGCCCAACATGCAAAATCCGAACGCCACCAAGGAGCCGCAAACGATCAAGCGACGAGAGAAGCCCTGCTTCATGGGCCAACCTGCTATGGGCGGGAGGGAGAAGGGACGGTTACTCTACACGTCCAGACCCTGTTCTTACATACACTATTTGCCCGGGTTCCGGAAAAACCATTTCCAGTTTTTTCCGCGCAATCGACTCGATGCGATCCAGCTGCCGAAGCGCGGCTATTTCGATTCGCAGGACGCGCCTGTCCTGCAAGAGCTTTTCTCTTTGGTGCTCCAGATTCGCCAGGCGATACCCGATCTTCACCATCTCCAGATGCGGCCACACCAAAGCGGCGGCGCTGCATGCGATGAAAGTAATGCACAGACCCGCCTTGAGCAGCGAGACGCCCGAACCGGCAGACGCCGCGCCGATTCTCTCTCGCCATCCGCCGCGGGTTTTCGGGCGTCTCACCCTACATCCTCCCCGAGGCGCTCGGCGGCGCGCAATTTTGCGCTGCGGCTGCGCGGGTTTTCACTCACCTCCGCCTCGTCGGGCCGGACGACCCTGCGGGTCAGGGTTTCGAGTGTCGGCTCCTCGCCGCCGGAGAGTCCGCGAAAGAGGTTCTTGACGATCCTGTCTTCCAGCGAGTGAAAGCTGATAACGACGATTCGCCCGCCCGGGCGCAGGAGGTCCACCGCATCGCGCAAGGAATCCTCGAGAGTCTCCAGCTCACGATTCACGGCGATCCGCAGCGCCTGGAACGTCCGGGTTGCGGGGTGAATGCGCCAACGCCTCCCGCGGCGGCCGCTCCTTCTGGCAGCGACCGTGGCGATGAGCGATGCGAGTTCATCGCATCGCCTCACGCCTCCATCCGCGCGCGCACGCCCGATGGCGCGCGCGATGGCGCGGGAGTGGCGCTCTTCCCCGTATCGATAGATGAGATTGGCGAGTTCTTCTTCCGGTAATTGATCGATCAAATCGGCTGCGGTCGGCCCCTGCGTCCGGTCCATGCGCATGTCCAGAGGCTCGGGCGCGTTCATGCGGAACCCGCGGCCGGGCGTGTCCAGTTGCATCGAGGAAAGTCCGAGGTCGAACAAAACACCGTCGACCGATTCATACCCCTCGGCCCTCACGATGCGCTTCATTTCGCCGTGATGCGCATGATGAATCCTGGCGGCGTCCCCATACTTCGCCAGCCGCTTCTTGCAGGTTTCTACGGCATCTCGGTCCCGGTCACAGCCGATCAACACACCCGATGGCTGAACCGCATCCAAAACCGCGTCGCCATGTTCCCCTCCGCCCAAGGTAGTATCTAAGAACACAGCGCCCGGAGATGGCGCCAGGAAGCGCAAGACCTCCTGAACCATGACCGGGACGTGAGATGCCGTCATGTCCATATTCTCACCGCAAAAATGTTCCTCTGCGGCGTATTCGCTTGAAATTGGTTTTTCCAGTGCGGCAAACACACCCGCTCCCCCTTTGAGCCCGCATCAGAATTCGAATTCGATCAAATCTTCAGCAGACTCCTCATCGGCGGCCCCGGATTCCCCATCCTCTACTTCCTCATCCCATTTCGCCTTGTCCCAAATCTCCAGCCTGTTTTCGATGCCCGCGACAACGGCGTCCTTCTCGATGGAAGAATTCGAGCGCAATTTCGCGGGCAAGAGGATCCTGCCCTGCCGATCGAACTCGCACGATACGGCGCGGCCATAGAGCCTTCGGAGAGTGCGGCGAACCTCTTTGGTGGAGGTGGACAGCTCACTGAGTTTCTCGCTGAACTTGCGTTTCCATTCCCGAACGGGATAGACGAATATGCAGCCATCCTTGCCGAGAAGAACGACCTGATCGCCGTAAGTGGCGCTCAGATGCTCCCTGAACCGCGCCGGAATACTGACGCGGCCTTTTGCATCCACCGATACCGGATGGGCGCTGATGAGCATCTCTCCTGCACCTCCCACTTTACCCCATATTTTCCCACTTAGGCTTACATTTATACTCCCGGATGAAATATCTGTCAAGGCGGTAATTTAGAAAAGTTAGAAAAAACAATGATTTCTATAAAGAAAAACCATAAAACATCTTATATTTTTCAAGCCTATTTTGAGGAAATAATTTAATGTATTACTTTAATAAATTTATTTAATTCATTGAAATTAAAATTAAATTAAATAATTAGTGGGGGAAAGTGGGGAAAATTTACGAAATAGGACGAAAAAACAGAAAAATATTTCACCATGAAGAAAAAAGAACGAGCGTCATCGTTTCGATGATTTCGCTCGCAGCGCCGGGCGCATCTCTGACTTCTCTCTCCGGTTTATCGAATAGTCGCTTGAGACCCCACGTGACGCACAGGGCCACGACGGCCAGGAACAGCCCCCAGAACCACCCCAGGAGAAAGCAGAGCAGAAAAGACCAGCCCAGCGCGATATATCCATCTCGCGGGTTCGATGGCCGAGCGGACCCCCGATCGCCCTCTTCCGCTTCGCGCACCGATGGCGACGACGCGATGAGATAGGCCATGGACGAGCGGGCGAGAATGGGCGAAATCAATAGCGCAAGGTAGCGCTCATATCCCTGGAGTTCACTCAAGGCGACGAATTTGAGCAGGAGCGCGCCGATGGTGAGAGCAATACCAACGGGACCCGCTGGCCCTTCTTTTACATGGTGTCTAAACCCAAGCGTGTCCGCGAAATCCGACAATCCGCCCAGGGAGTTACCACGGGTCAAGGCGATGAGCGCGACGACGAGTAGGGCGCTCCGCACCGAAACGGAAAAAGCGCCGGCGAGCGCCCAGTCCAGGGCGATGAGGATCGCCCCGATAAGGAGACCGACGAACGGAAAACGCACGAGCGTTCGCGCCATATCTTCCGCTTCAGGCGCCCGGGGCGCACCCGGCCAGGGTAAAACCGTCAGGAACCTTACGGCCTGCGCAAGCGCTCTCATGGGCATCCCTCTCCGGCCTGCCTATTTTCAGGGTCTTGGGTTTTCAATCCGCCCCTGTGTTCGTTCAGGAAACGCGTTTCGCTCATGGTTCGCAACCCGCCTCCCCCGAAAACTTTAAGGAGCGCCTGCGAATCGCTTGAGAGAAGCTCTGGTTGGTGAAAAAAGAGAAGGCGGCACTCCCCTTTCGGGAGTCCGCCCTCTGATTAAAGCATCGTATCTACTCGCCGAGGAAAATCAGAAACAATGCTCTTTCGCGGGGAACGCGCCCTCTCGCACCTCCCGGCAGTAGCGCTCCATCGCCTCCGTGGTCAGATGCCCGACATCGGCGTACCTCTTCACGAATTTCGGCGTGAAGTCGCGGAACAGCCCAAGCATGTCGTGGGTGACGAGCACCTGGCCGTCGCAATCGGGGCCGGCGCCGATGCCGATGGTGGGAATGTCGACCTCTCGCGTTACACGCGCGCCCAGGGCCGCCGGTATGCCCTCTAACACGAGGGAGAACGCGCCGCCCTCCTGCACGGCCACCGCGTCGCGCAGCACCTGATCCGCCCCTTCATCGGTCTTGCCCTGCACCTTGAAGCCGCCGAACTGATGGACGCTCTGGGGGGTGAGGCCCACGTGCCCCATCACGGGAATCTGGCTGTCCACCACCGCGCGTATCTCGTCCTTGACGCGGACGCCGCCTTCTAGCTTCACCGCCTCGGCGCAGCCCTCCTGAATGAGACGGCCCGCGTTCAGGATGGTGTCGCACGCGCTGACGCCGAAGGTCAGGAACGGCAGGTCGGCCACGAGCAGCGCCTTGGGCTTGGCGCGGCTCACCGCAAGGGTGTGGTGCACCATGTCGTCGAGCGTCACCTTGGTCGTGTCGGGATAGCCCAGAACCACCATCCCCAGGCTGTCGCCGACCAGGATGACGTCCACGTCGGCGCCGTCCACGAGTTTCGCCGTGGGGTAGTCGTACGCGGTGACGGAGGTGACCTTCTTACCGCCCTTGCGCGCCCGGATGATGGCGGTGGTGACTTTCTTGCGCGCTTTCTTCGGTGCGCCGTTTCCGTTGATGGAAGTTTTACCGTTGGAATGCTGCTTGGCGAGGCTTTTTGTGCTCATGGTCGCTCCCTCTCTGGGTGAACGCCTGCTGCAAGGCCAGTTTTGAAATGCTTCCGTTTTTTCCCGTCCACGTGTCCGAGGCCGGCGGCTCCCGGCACGTACTGTAATGATTATGAATTCCCTCCCCCGATGTCAAGGCGCTCATCGCCATACGCATCCCGGGAGGAAGAACCTTCCTCTAAAGACAATATCCGATAATACAGCGATTTATGGGCGGAAAACAAGATGCCGCGCGCATCCGCGCGCTCGATGAAGCGCCCCGTCACTTCGCGGATCTCGCTCCGGCGGCCCCGCATCAAATCCTGCCACATGGAATTTCTGTTGCCGGCCGTGGCGCGGGCGGTCTCGCGAACGATCTCGAGAACGTCGAGCGTCATTCCCTCCGCGTCGACGAGCGCCTGCAACTCCTTCGACAGGGCGTCCACGAGCACCACGGCGGAGGGCGTTTCCAGCAACTCTCCGTTTCTGAGCTCAAGCGCGGCGCCCAGGGGATTGATGACGGCGTTGGCGGCCGCCTTCCTCCATTCCGCCTCCTTGCCGTCGCGTTTTCGGCGGACGCGAACCCCCAGTGGCTCCAAAAACTCCGCCAACCGCCTCACGAGAGAGGCATCGTCCGCGGCCTCAGGCTCGGGGGCCAGGGTGACGTCCAGCGCACCGAACTGGTTCACGCGCCCCGGCTTCGTGATCTCCGCCCCGGTATTGACGAGACCCCGCACGACCCCACGTTCCCGATATACGGGCGGGAGATCCCTGCAAACGTCCAGGCCGTTCGAGAAAACGGCCGTTATCGTCCCCTCCCCCGTCATTTCTGAGAATTCTTTCGCCGCATCTGAGATTCGCCCCGCCTTCACGGTAAAGAAAATATGCGAGGCCGTGATGTCGAAGGCTCCCTTGCATACCAGAGGGCGGGCCGTATAGACCGCCTCGCCGTGGACCTGGACGCCGCCGCTCTCTATTTCATCCAGATGCGCGGAGGTTTCAGGGCTCGGGTTTGCGGAGCCGGCCAGATAAACCCGGCCCTCGGGGAGGTTTCTTTGCAGATGCGCGGCAAGCATGGTTCCCACCGCACCGGGGCCAGCGACGACGACGGGTCGGGTATTCTCGGCCAAGGGTCGCGCCTAGCCGCCCAGGGAGCGCCAGAGAAGCAACACGCCCACGAAGATGAAGACGAAGGAGAGGAACACCTTCATCTTCTCGCCGTCGACGCGGTTGTTGATGAAAGGCGATATCTGACCCCCGCAGGCGACCGCGGGGATCGTCATGAACAGGATGTTCCAGTGCACGTTCACTTCTCCGGATGAGAACACGTAGGCATGCACCAGGGTGGCGGGCAGCACCGTGGCGAATACGATGAGAATCCCCGTACCGACGGCCACGCGGACGGGCAGTCTGTCCTTCACGATCAGGGCGGTGGTCGTAAGCTCGCCGATGCCGATGCCCGTAAATCCCACGAGAATTCCCCCCAGGGCCGACCAGCCATGGCCGAAAGCCCCGTGCTCGTAGCGATACCAGTACCTCCTGCCCGCCGCGTCCGTGCGGGTGGGTTTTCCGGTTTCCTCTGCCTGCTCCGCTTCCTGGATTCCGCCCTGAAAATAAGCGAAGAGCATCGCGGCGGAGAGCAGCACCATCATCCCGCCCAGAAGGCCCAGGATGAGCCTCGCGGGCACCGAATGGGCCAGGAACCCGAACGCCATGCCCACGGGGATGGAGACGACGAGCACCTTCTTGGCGATGTCGTAATCCACCAGCTTTCTCCTCATGTAGCCGGTGAGCGCGCTGCCGAAGCCGAAAATCTCGATGGAAAGCGCCAAAAAAACGGCTTCGAGCGGGACGATGGTCACGCCCGCCGCCCATGGAAAGAGGAGTATGAAAATGGGCGCGAAGAATACCGCGCCCTCCACGCTCGTGCTCGTCGCCGTGAGGCACACGCAAAACGCAATGGGCAGCATCCACCAGAACTCGAAAATGTATTCCATCAAGGCGCTGGTCTTCCCTTATGACGAATATATGAGGACAAAATAATCAAAACCGACGCATTCGGGGTCTGAGCAAATAGGCGTCATGACGAATCGTCCGTCGCAACGCTTCCCCGGCGAACCGCCTCGCCCATGCGCACCGCCTCGACGGCCGCCCCCACGTCGTGGGTGCGTATCACGTCCGCCCCGCCGGCGACGGCGAAGGCCTCGGCGACTTTCGAGCCGATCAACCGCTCCCCCGCCGCTACGACGCCCGTGATCGCTCCGATGAAACTTTTTCTCGAAACGCCGACGATAAGGGGCCAGCCCAATTCTCTCAACTCACCCATCCGCCTCAATATCTCGAGGTTATGATCCCACGATTTTCCGAAGCCGACGCCGGGGTCGATGAGAACCGAGCGTATGCCGTCCCGCTCGGCCTGACGCGCGCTTTCTCGCAGGTAGCGCGACAACTCGCCCATGAGGTCCTCGTATTCGGGATTCTCCTGCATCGTGCGCGGCTCGCCCCTCATGTGCATGGCGACGGCCGCGGCGCCCGACTTCGCGATCACCGCACGCATCCCGGGATCACGAAGGCCCGTGACGTCGTTTACGATGTGAACCCCCGCCTCGAGTGCCGCCCGCGCCACGCCGACCTTCGAGGTATCGACCGAGACGAGGGGCCCCTCATTCATGTTCATGCGTTCCAGAATCGGGATGACCCGCCGGATTTCCTCCGCCTCGCCAACACCTTGTGAGCCGGGTCGGGTGCTCTCGCCGCCGATGTCGATGATGTCGGCTCCCTCTTCCGTCATCCGCGCGATCTGATCGAGCGCCGCCTCGAGGTCGAAAAAGGCTCCGCCGTCGGAAAAGCTGTCCGGCGTGGCGTTCAAGACGCCCATGATCCGCACCCGCTCGAAACCAAGCGCCCGACCGCGGCAATTTACGGCGGGCGCAGGAGTCCACTTCGCAGGTTCGAAACGCAGGCCATCCATCACAGGAGCGCCTCGGGAGGAAACGCGCTGCCGCTCTCCACGATGCGCTCCTCGCTCACCCAGCGTCGCCTGAGTTCTCCGGCCAGGAACATCGACCCCGTGACGATGACGAGGTCGTACTCCCCCGCTTCCCCGAGCGCTTGGTCGAGCGCCCTCCATGCGTCGATGCGCGTCTCCACGCGTTCGACACCCGCCTCTTCGAGCGCGCGCGCGAAAACATCGGGCGAGAGGCCGGGTCTGGGCGCGCTCGCCGGAGGGAGCGTGACGAAGAACCTGTCGCCAACAGCCGCGAACGCCTCCGCCATCCCGGCGAAGTCCTTGTCGTTCACCGCCCCGATAACGAAGATGAGCCGCTCGAACGCCCAATCGGAGATGCACTCCACCAGCGCCTGCGCCTTATCGCGGTTGTGCGCGCCGTCGAGCACTACCAGCGGGCCGGACTGGACCAACTCCATACGGCACGGGAGCCGCGCCGAGGCGACGCCCCACCGCACCTCCTGCTCACCCAGCCCGAGGAGCCGGCCCGCTCCGGCGGCGAGGCTCGCGTTTTCGGCCTGGTGTGCGCCGGGCATGGGGGTCGAGAAACCCTCCCACCGAACGCCGTCATCGAACCCCAGATCGAAAAAAGCGCCGTCGGGGCGCAAATCCAGGTTCCCGGCGCGGGGCGGAGAACACAAGCCGGCTTCGCGCTCTAAGGCGGCGCGCTCGATTTCCGCGCGCGCATCGGGCGAGACGATTTGTGAGATGACGCGGCCTCTCTCCGTGATGATGCCGGCCTTGTCCCGCGCAATCTGCGCGATGGAATCGCCGAGCAGGTCGGTGTGGTCCAGTCCAATCGAGGTGATTACGTCGAGGACGGCGGGCCGCACGGCGTTCGTAGCGTCGAACGCACCGCCAAGGCCGGCTTCCAGGACGAGGTATTCACAATCTTCCTCCCTGGCCATCAGAAGCAAGAGCGCGAGCGTCGACTCGAAAAACGAGGGCGGCCCGAACTCGGGCTCTCCCGCCATCTGCGCGGCGGCTTCGGCGAGTTCTTTCGCGCACCGCCCGATGAGGCCGGCTTCGGCGAAGCGGCCCCGAACCCAGAAACGCTCGATGATGGAGGTGAGGTGTGGGGAGAAAAATGCCGCCGTTCTCTTGCCCGACGCCAAAAGGGACTGCGCCAGCATCAGCGCGGTGGAGCCTTTGCCGCTCGTTCCCACGACGTGGACGACCGACTGCCCCGCCACAGGGACTTCAAGGATTTCATACAAGCGCGCGGCTCGGGTGAGGCCCGGCCCTTCTATCTTGATGCCGCGTTGGTCAAACCGCGTGCGCCAGGATTTCTTGGGCAGCGCGGCCAGGGCGCTTAAAAAAACCTCCACGCGCCGCAGCGTCTCGATGGGCGCGAGGGAATCTTCCAGAGCGGGAGGGACGAGGATATTTTGGGGCATCTCAATGTCTGAAGTGGCGTCTGCCCGTGAAGACCATGGCGATGTCGTGCTCGGCCGCCGCCTCGATGACCTCTTCGTCGCGCATCGAGCCGCCCGGCTGGGCTATCGCCTTCACGCCGTGGGAAGCCGCGGCGTCGATTCCGTCGCGGAACGGGAAGAAGGCGTCCGACCCCAGGGCGCAGCCCGCGAGGGGCAAGACGGCGCGCTCCGCCGCCAGGCGGGTGGAGTCCACCCGGCTCATCTGGCCCGCGCCCACGCCCACCGTGCCGTCCTTATCGGCCATGACGATGGCGTTACTCTTCACGTGGCGCGCCACGCACCAGGCGATCCTGAGCGCCTTTTCCTCATCCGCCGAGGGCGCGCGGGGGGTGACGACCTCCCAACGAAACTCCTCCTCCGACAACCGGTCGCGCTCCTGTAAGAGGACGCCGCCGGGTATCGAGCGCATGTCCATGCCGGCAGGCGCGGATTCGCCCCCCAGGCCGTCAAGGCGCAGGATCCTGAGATTTTTCTTCTTCCGCATGACGGCGAGGGCCTCATCGTCGAAATCGGGGGCGACCACAGCCTCGACGAAGAGTTTCCGCATGGCCTCGGCCGTCTGCGCATCGACCTTGCGGTTATAGCCAATGACGCTGCCGAAGGCCGAAAGCGGGTCGCACGCGAGCGCACGCTCGTATGCGGCCGCCTGGGTATCGCCCAGGCCCACGCCGCACGGGTTGGTGTGCTTGATGATGGCGCAGCCCACGCCTTCCAGATCGTGCGCGAGTTCGGCGGCGGCGGCGGCGTCGAGCAGATTATTGAAGGAGAGTTCCTTGCCGCCCAGAATCTCGGCATCGCAGAGAGAAAAACCGCCCGAACCACCCAGGCGATAGAGCGCGCCCTTCTGGTGGGGGTTCTCCCCGTAGCGAAGCGTTTGAACGCGGTCGAGATTCATCTCGATCCGTTCGGGAAGCGGGTCCTCACCACCGGCGCCCAGATAGCCGGATATGGCGGCGTCATAACTCGCGGTGTGGCGAAACGCCTTCAGGGCCAGGTCCGCCAGCCAATCGGGCGGGAAATCTCCGCCGTTTCGGACGTGGGCGATGGCGTCGGGGTAATCGTCCGGATCGACGAGCACGGCCACGCGGCCATGGTTCTTGGAAGCCGCGCGCACCATGGTGGGGCCGCCGATGTCGATCTGCTCGATCGCCTCCTCCCGCGTGACGCCGGGCTCGGCGACGGTCTCCCGGAAGGGATAGAGGTTCACCGCCACCAGGTCGATGGGCGCGATGTCGTTCGCCCGCATCTCCTCTTCCTGATCGGGCAGGAGCGCGAGGATGCCGCCCAGCACCTTGGGATGAAGCGTCTTGACGCGTCCGCCCATGATTTCGGGCTGACCCGTATAATCGGAAACCTCCCGCACGGGGACGCCCGCATCGCGCAGCGACCCGGCCGTGCCGCCGGTGGAGAGCACCTCCCATCCCGCGTCGGCCAGGGCGGCGCCGAGTTCGGCGGCGCCTCTCTTGTCGCTCACGCTGATGATGGCGCGGCGCTTCTCGCTCATGAACTATGCTTCCTCCCGGCGCACTTCGTATCCTTCCTGGAGCAGGATCTGTATCAACTCTTCGAGATGCTCGCGCCCGCGCACCTCCATGTGGAGGGTCGAGAGGGTATGGTTGATGGGCACTTCCGTCGAAAGCCTGTCGTGTTCGATGTGGATGATGTTCACCCGGCAATCGGCCACGATTTGCGAAAGACGCATCAGCGCGCCGGGCACGTCGTGCAGCGGCACCTGTATCCGCGCGTAGCGGTTCGCGAGGGCCAGCCCCTTGCCGATGATGCGCGAGAGAAGGTTGACGTCGAGATTCCCGCCGCTGATCAGGGCGACCACCTTGCCGTTCACCCTGGTTTTTCTCTCGATGAGCGCCGCCAGGGAGGAGGCCCCCGCCGCCTCGCTCAGCATCCGCTCGCGCTCCAGGAGGCCCAGAATGGCGTTGGCCATCGCATCGTCCGAAACCGAGACCACCTGATCCACCAGGTCCTGAATCAGGGGAAAGCAAAGCTCTCCGTTTCTCTTGACGGCGATGCCGTCCGCAATCGTCTGGACCGTTTTCGACTCGACGATTCTTCCCGCGTCGAGCGAGCGCATGAGCGCCGCGGCGCCCTCCGCCACAACGCCGATGAGGCGCACGTTCGGTTTTCTGGTTTTCACCACCGCGGCGAGACCCGAGATGAGTCCGCCGCCTCCGGCGGGGACAAGGATGGTGCCCACGTCGGGCACCTCTTCGAGTATCTCGATGCCCAGCGTGCCCTGGCCCGCGATGACGTCGGGGTGATCGAAAGGCGGGAGCATCGTGAGGCCGCGGTCTTCCTCGTAGGATCGCGCGCGCGCATAGGCGTCATCGAACGATGCGCCATACAACTCCGTCTCTGCGCCCAGGGCGCGCACGGCGTCGAGCTTGGTGTTCGGCGTGGCTTCGGGCATCACCACGAGCGCTCTTACGCCCAACTGCTTCGCTGCGAAGGCCACGCCTTGGGCGTGGTTCCCTGCGCTCGCGGTGACGACGCCCCACTGGAGTTGCGCGGGTTCCAGTTTTTGCAATGCGTAGAGAGCGCCGCGCACCTTGAACGAGCCCGTGCGCTGGAAATTCTCCGGCTTGAGATACACCTCGACACCCAACTGCTCGGAGAAATGCTCGCTGAGTCGGGCGGGGGTCGGCCTCAGATGAGGGGATATCGCCTCCGCCGCCCGAGCCGCCTCGGCGGCGATGAGTGATGGCTCCAGTGCTTTCGGTGATACCTGGGATTCCATGCGTCCTTATGTTCCTTTGTCGTTCGAGAAGAAAAGCGCGCCCCTTGCCGCCTCGACGCTCGTCCGTATCCGAACGGCCAACCCCTGTCCGTGCATCGGGAATCGCGAGGCGGGCGTTTTCACGGTCAGCGGAGCGCGCACCTGAACATCTCAACCGGAGCGGGCCTGTAAGCCGGGTTCTGTCACCCGCCGATGGCGGGCCCGCGGCCATCTATCTGGGACGATGGTTGCCCACCGCCTCAAGCGACCTACCCGGGGACTCGGACGGGCCGCCCTCGAGCATCCCCTTATTTGGCCTTGCTCCGGGTGGGGTTTACCGAGCCAGTCCGGTCACCCGGACTGCTGGTGCGCTCTTACCGCACCGTTTCACCCTTACCCCGACTCAGCGGGGCGGTTTGTTTTCTGTGGCACTTTCCCGAGGGTCACCCCTGGTGGACGTTATCCACCACCCTGCCCTGTGGAGCCCGGACTTTCCTCCCGCAGACTATTGCTGCGCGCGGCCGCGCAGCCCGCTCCGGTAGATATTTCATACGCCAGCGCCATCGCCTGCACAACCGGCGGCCGGCAAGCGACGTGCGCGCATGCGCCTCCTCAACCCATCCCGCCGTCGATGGCGCGATTGGCGGCGGCGTCGGCCGCCGTGTTTTCGCCGCGGCGCACATGGCGCACCTCGACCGAGCCGAATTTCCCCGCCGCCGCCTTCGCCCGCTCATACAAGGGCTTGAGCACCTTGTTCCTGACCCGGTACTCACCGCTCCACTGGCGAGCCATGAGTTCGGAGTCCGTAACGACTTCCACGCTACGGGCGCCGAGTTGCACCGCGCGCTCAAGGCCCAGCAAGAACGCCTGGTATTCCGCTACGTTGTTCGTCGCCGTGCCGAGATACTTCGTCTCCTCCGCCACGCAATTGCCCGCATCGTCGTACAACAAGGCGGCGGCGCCCGCAGGACCCGGATTCCCTCTTGCCGCGCCGTCGGTGTGAATCCTAAGGTGGCCCGCTCTCATTCAGGGTCCACCGCCGGCAGACTCAACTCCGCGGTCTCACCCTCCTGGTAGAAGAGGATGCGCTTGCAGTTCGAACACGTGTAAATCCTGTCTTCCGAATCCCTGATCTCCAGAAAGCGCTTGATGGTCTCCGCCGTGCGGCAACCCTGGCAGGTGCGATTGACGATGGCACAAACGGCGAGCCCTTTCCGGGATTTTCTCAAGCCTTTATAGCGCTTCATCCACTCCTCGCTCACGCCGCCTGCGAGGGTCTTCGACTTGTCGAGGAGTTCACCCAGTTCACGCTCGAAATCCGCCCGATGGTTCTCGTACTTCTTCACTTCGCCCTGCACCTTGCCCCGTGCCGCCTCCAACTCCCCGCGCGCACCTGCGAGCTTCTCCTCGTGCGCCGGCATACTATCCATGATCTCGAGAACGACATCCTCTAAAGCGTTGATCCGGTTCTGATACCCTTCAATCTCAGCGCCCAGGGCGCGGTATTCCTCGTTCGTCTTGACGAGCGTCTGCTTGCCGCGGGTGTCTCTAAGTTTCTGATCGAAAGACTGGATTTCGCCCTCCGCTTCACGCAGTTTCTTCCTGGCGGCTTCCACTTCCCCCTCGAGTTCCTCGACGGAAGACTCGAAGCCCGCCAGATACCGCTTTTCCTTTTCGACCGAGGCGGGAATTTTCGAAATCGCACCGCGGCATTGATCCATCTTGACGTCAATCGCCTGAAGCTCCATCAAGGCCGCCAATTCCGGGTGCACTAGGTCATACTCCTCGCATCGTTCGATTATCGACCAGAAATCGTGTGGTGGGCCCACCTGGATTCGAACCAAGGACCAGCCGGTTATGAGCCGGCGGCTCTACCGCTGAGCTATGGGCCCGATAGCAACGCGACCGTCAAGAGTGCGCATCGGTAAACCGGTGCGTCCTCCGCCTCGGGCGCCGCCCGTTCGCTGTGCATATATGGCCCCGCGCGCGTTCAATGTCAATCGCGCGGAGTTTGCGCCTCAAACTTCCTCTTCGATGAAACTCTTGAGCTTCTTGCTCCGCGAAGGATGGCGGAGTTTCCTGAGCGCTTTCGCCTCGATCTGGCGGATGCGCTCGCGGGTGACGTCGAAATCCTGTCCCACCTCCTCGAGCGTATGCTCGTTCTCCGCCCCGATGCCGAAGCGCTTGCGCAAGACCTTCTCCTCGCGCGGACTCAGGGTCTGGAGCACCTTCTGGGTCTGCTCCTTGAGGTTGAGCTTGATGACGGAATCCTGCGGCACCTCGGCCTTCTTGTCCTCGATGAAATCGCCCAACTGGCTGTCTTCCTCCTCGCCGATGGGCGTCTCGAGGCTGATGGGCTCCTTGGCGATCTTGAGCACCTTTCTCACCTTGTCGACGGGCATATCCATCTTCACGGCGATTTCCTCGGGCAGCGGCTCGCGCCCGAGTTCCTGGATGAGCTGCCGCGAGGTGCGGATGAGCTTGTTGATGGTCTCGATCATGTGCACGGGGATCCGGATCGTCCGCGCCTGATCGGCAATCGCCCGGGTGATGGCCTGGCGAATCCACCAGGTGGCGTAGGTGCTGAACTTGTAGCCGCGCTTGTACTCGAACTTGTCCACCGCCTTCATCAGGCCGATGTTGCCCTCCTGAATCAGGTCCAGGAACTGGAGCCCCCGGTTCGTGTATTTCTTGGCGATGCTCACGACGAGGCGCAGGTTCGCCTCGGCGAGTTCCTTTTTCGCCCGGCGGTCCTTGCGGCGGCCGCGTCGGATCATCTTCAGGGAATTCTCGAGGTCCTCGCGCGAGGCGCCCGCCGCTTTTTCGGTCGTGCGGATTTTTCGGCGCACGTTTTTGATGCGGCGATCATATTCCGCGAGAATGCTGACGGGAATGCGCTTCTCCCCGATCGTGCGAATCGCGGGACCGCCGTTCTTGCCCTTGGACTTCGTGATCTCGCGAATCACGGCCCGGAGTTCGGATTCATCCATCTCCACCTGCCGGAGATAGCCCTCGATCTCCTCCTGATGTTTGCGCATCGTCTCCACATAGGACCTCACCCGCTCGGCGATGCTGTCGACGCGCTCGGGCCGCAAATTCATCTCCCGGATACAGGCCGCCACCCTGTCGCGCGCTTTCTGCAAGAGAACGGGCTTGTTCTTCTCCGCCTTTCTCTTCTCCAGGTTGCGGAGTTGCGTTTTCAGCCTGGTCACGAGCTTGAGGATGCGCCGCTTGTCCTCTTCATAGGTGGGCTTTTCCCTCTCCTCATCGTCCGAGGCCGCCTCGTTCGTGACGACGACGAGCTCGGTAACGCCGAGTTCGCCTTTCTTGAGCTGTTCGGCCAACTCCAGCACGGCGTCGATCGCCACCTGGGTGCTCACCGTCGCCTGGCACACTTCGAGTTGTCCTTCCTCGATCCGCTTGGCGATGGCGATTTCGCCCTCCCGGCTCAGCAGGGGGATCTGCCCCATCTCGCGCAGGTACATGCGCATGGGGTCGTCGGTTTTCCCGTAAGTGGAATCATCGAACGAGCTGATCGTCTCCGAACCCTCCTTCTCCTGGCTCACCGACTCGCTCTTTTTCTTGGCGGCGCGCTTCTCCGCCGATTCGCTGTCGAGAATCTCGATGTCCATGTCGCTGAAGAGCACCATGATGTCATCGATGACTTCGGGTGAGGTCACGTCGGGCGGCAGAACGTCGTTCACCTCTTCATACGTGAGAAAACCCTTCTCCTTCCCGAGGTCGATCAGGTTCTTGACGTCGTCCATCTTCTTCGTTTTTTTCGCCTGCGTCGCTTGCGCCAATGTCACTCTCCTCTTCGTCCGGCCAGTCAGTTTAACCACTGCGAATCCGTGAAAATACAAAATCCTCGAAAACGCTTCAACGCGGAGAGGCCGCTCGCTGCCGCTCGCGCAGAAGCGCGTTTTTCCGTTCCATGAGTTTCCACATCTCGGGGGAATCCTCCCCCTCCTGCTTTCGTGTCTGCTCGATGCGCTTCATCAAATCCGCTTCCATCTTTCGGCGGCGCCGCTCCTTGAGCCTCTCGATGCAATCGAAAAGCTCCGCCTCGACTTCTTCGGGTTCCACCTCCACGACGGCCAACTCCACCACCAGGGCGCGCGCGGCGGGGCTCTTCAGCCTGTCCGCGATGGAAGCCGCCGTGAGCGAGGCCGCATCCTCGGATTTCATGAGGGAGAGGACCTCGCCCACCGCCGGGTCGGTCATGAGTCCATCGGGCACCTCGGACGCCAACTCCGGCCTCATGAGCAAGAGCTGCAAGGCGTCCGTCTCGAATTTTGGACGATCGATGTTCTCGCCCAGCAGATCGACCTGGTTTTCCTCTTTGCGGGGCGAAGGTTCCCGGGCGTTTTCGGCCTGCAACCTCCTCACCATGGCCGTCAGCGTGGGGTAGGGAATCCCGAGCTGATCCTCCACCAAAGCCAAATATTGGTCCTGAACGCTGCGGTGGCAAGCCCCGAGTATGGGCAAGAGCCTCTGGACGCCCTCGATTTTCTCGGCCTGGCTCGCGCCCGCGGCGATTCCGGCCATCGCGGTCTGGACGGTGTTCTCCAGGATGCCCTCGGCAGAGGAAAGCAGCCGGGCGAAGTCCTCCGCGCCGTTTTCTCCCAGAAACGTGTCGACGTCGCGCCCCTCGGGCAGGTTCACCACCTTGAGGCGCACGGCACCCGCCCCGTCGCGATCGATGAAATTCTTGCGTAGCACGTCGCCGGCCACGAGCAGATCGGGCGCGCCCGCGAGGCCGAGCATCCGCCCCGCCACCGAACCCGCGCGCTCAGAAGCCGCGAGACCCGCGGCGTCGGGATCAAAGACGAACACGAGTTCCTCGGCGTGCGCCCGGAGGCTCCTGATGTGCTCTGCGGTCAGCGCCGTGCCAAGGGGCGCCACGGCCTCCCGGAACCCATGCCGCCAGAGCGATATGACGTCGAAATACCCCTCCGTCACTAGGACGCGCTTTTTCTCGCGAATCGACTCCCTGCCCTCGTAAAAGCCATACAGCGTCCGGCCCTTCTTGAAGAGCGCCGTATCCGGCGAATTCACGTACTTCGCGGTGGCGTGGCGCGGGTCGCTGTCGGGCAGCGAACGCCCGCCGAAGCCCACGATCTCGCCCTCGTGGTTGCGGATGGGGAACATGATGCGGTCCCGGAAGCGGTCGTAATGCCCGCTCCCGTCCTCGCGCCGCACCGCGAGGCCCGCCTCCGCGAGGTCGTCGGGCGACACCCCTCTTTTCCCCGCGGCCTTGATGAGCGCGTCCCAGCGCGGAGGCGAGAACCCGACATGAAACCTATCGAGGGCGTCTTCCGCAACGCCGCGCTCCTCGAGATACTTGCGGCCCCGCTCGCCCGGGTTGCTCTTGAGCGCCGCCTTGAAGAAATCGGCCGCCAGACGATTCGCGGCCAGTATCTTCCCGCGCGCGTCGGGCTTCCGGGGACCTTGCTCCCGGGAATCCTCATAGCGGGAGAGGTCGATCCCCTGGCGTTTCGCCAGGCGTTCAAGCGCCTCGGGAAAAGTCATGCCCTCGTGCTGCATCAGGAACTGAAAGACGTTGCCGCCCGCACCGCACCCGAAGCACTTGTAGATGCCCATGCGCGGGTTCACGTTGAACGAAGGCGTCTTCTCGTCATGGAACGGACAGAGGCCCTTGTAGTTCGTGCCCGCTTTCTTGAGGCTCACGAACTCGCCGACGACGTCCTCTATCGGGGCGCCGTCCCGTATCTGATCGACCACCTCTTCAGGCACTCGTCCCATTCCTGCATCCTCATTCCGAAACGCGGCGCATCAGCGCAGGGCCAGCTCCACGTTCGTGACGCCCCAGCCGCCCTCTTCGGGCCGGGCGGGGCCGAACTTCGACACCAGGGCGTGACTTTCAAGCCGCTCCGCAATGACCTTGGAGAGCACCCCCTCCCCCTTGCCGTGAACGATGCGAACCGACGCGATTCCCACGAGCGCGGCGTCGTCGAGATATTTATCCACCATCTCGAGGGCGCGCTCGGCGCGCACGCCGCGAAGTTGAAGCTCGGGCGAGAAATCATCCCCCCGCGAATCGACGTCGTGCGTAACCCTGCTCCTGCGGGCGGGCGCGCCCGGCGCATCGTCCAGAACTTCCACCACATTGGAAGACAGGCGCAGGGCTTTGCCGTTCACCGACACGGTCAGCTCGTCCTCTCCGTGCAGGGCAGCCACCACGCCCGTGCAATTCATGAGCGGGATGCGCACCCTGTCTCCCACGCGGCATGAAATCGACGTGCGTTTCGCCGCCTCCTCTTTCCTCTCTGGAAGCGCTTCCTCGATCCTGGCGCTCATCTCGCGGATGCGCTCGCGCGCGATTCGCTTGGCCTCCTCCATTTCGAGCGCCCCGCGCATCTCGTTCAGGAGATCATCGGCCTCGCGCCTCAAGTCCTTGAGGAACCGGGCCGCCTCATCGCCTCTTTGGCGCGCTTCCTCGCCCAATTGGCGCTCGACTTCCCTCTCTTGCTCTTCGACTTGCGCCCGCCGGGCCGAGAGGTCGGCCTCTTTTTCTTCGATCTCGCGCTCCTGCTCGGAGAGGTTCGCCATGAGGCGGTCCACCTGGACGGGGCCTTTCATGAGCAGCGCATCCGCGCGCGAAAGCACGGACTCGGGCAAGCCCATCTTCTGCGCCACCGACATGGCGTTGCTCGGCCCCGCCGCGCCCATGCGGATCCGGTAGGTGGGCGAGAGGTCATCGGCGTCGAACTCCACCGACGCGTTCTCGGCGTGCGCGGCCCCGTAGGCGTAATGCTTCAGCGCGTCGTGGTGCGTCGTCACGATGCAAAGCGCGCCGCTTGCCGCCAGATGCTCGAGCACGGAGACGCCGATGGCCGAACCCTCCGCCGGGTCGGTGCCGGAGCCCAACTCGTCCAGGAGCACGAGCACGCCCTCATCCGCCTCGCGCACAGCGCCCGAAACGCGCGCCATGTGGCCCGAGAAGGTGCTCAGGTTCTGCTGAATGTCCTGCTCATCCCCGATGTCGGCGACGAGCGTCCTGACGACGGGCAGCGCGCTCTCGGGCGCAACCGGTATGGGCACGCCGCACTGGTGAAGCGCGGCGCAGAGGCCCACCGTCTTCAAGGCCACCGTCTTGCCGCCCGTGTTGGGGCCGGTGATGAGGAGCTGGCGCACCCCGTCTCTCCCGACTTCGAGGTCGATGGGCACCACCCGCTCCTTCGGCACCGCGCCGACGCCCGCCGTGAGCAGGGGATGGCGCGCGGCTTTGAGCCTAATGCTCCCGTCCGCGCTCGCCTGAGCGCGCGCGCCGCGCCAATCGACCCCCAGGCGCGCCTTCGCCCAGATAAGGTCGAGCGCCGCCAGGCATCCCACCAGATAAACGATTGCCTCGCGCGCCGCCATGACCTCCGCGGTCAGCTCGCGCAGGATTCTCTCCACCTCCGCGCGCTCGGCCTCGCGTTCTTCGGCGATGGCGTTGTTGACGGGCACCGCCGAAAGCGGCTCGACGAACAGCGTCTCTCCGCTCGCGGAGCGGTCCTGTATCACGCCCTCGAACGAGCGCTTGAAGGTCGTCCTGGCGGGGATCAGGTACCGCTCGCGCCGCTGGACGATCAGATTCTCCTGAATCGCATTCGGGTGCGCGCTCATTATCCTGTCGAGGAGACGCCGTATCTCGCTCCTGAGCGCGCGCTGTTTCGTTCTCGATTCCTGGAGTTCCGGGCTCGCGTCGTCGCGCACCTCGCCGCGCTCATCGAGAATGCGCCGGATACGCGCGGCCAGGGGATATTGCATGTCCGCACTGTGAATGCGCATCCGGAGCCTGGGCAGCCTCTCGGCGCGCTCTTCAACGAAGCGCCGCACGTCGGAGGCGAGGTTCAGCAAGGAGAGTATCGAGAGGAATTTCTCGCCCTCAAGGTTCCCTCCCCGGCGTCTGATGTCCTCAAGCCACTCTTCGGGGTCATCGAACGCGGCCAGCGGCATGTGCTCCCCCGCACCCAGGAGCGCCACCGCCTCATCCGTCTCGTCGAGCAGGGTATCGACCTCGAAAGACGAGGTGAGCGGAACGAGGGCCTTGGCCGCAGCTTCGCCGGACGCCGAGGCGCAGCGAGCCTCCAGCAGCTTCAGAACACTTTCGAATTCAATGCCTTGCAGTGTGCGGCTATCCATCGAACATCATCCACAGATATGTGATTCAACGATTCATGATGCGCTTCGTCCCGGCGTCGGGACATAATGATGTTTGCTGAATTTCTCGAACGAAGATCAGGCGGTTCAACTCCCGCAAACCTTCCTGGAATCAGTCAGGAATGCCGGTGGGGCGAATTATTGCTCAGAATCCTTTTGTCGGTCGTTCTTCATGACGGGCCGAAGAACGGAATGTATATGGAAAATATAAGGGGGACGACCCTCGTCATCCCGCATCTTTTTGAAATTCAACAGGTTATAAACACCAAAAGCACAGACTGCGCAATAATCCCATTATCGGGAGACAATATAGGAGCCGAGGCCGGATCTGTCAAGAAAAATGAAAATAATGAAACCTTCCGCCATGGACGCCGGAGACCCGGACTTGGCGAAATACGCCCTACCTCTCGGATTCGGGCCTCCCGCCGCGTCCGAACCGGCGTGCGAGTTCCGCGAAAACCCGCCCCGGCGGCACGCCGCGCGTGGCCATCCCCACCAGGGTGTGGAACCACAAGTCGGCCACCTCGTTCGTTACCGCCTCCGCGTCTTCTTCCCTCATCGCCATGACGACCTCGGCGGCCTCCTCGTCTATTTTCTCCAGCACCCGCTCCTCGCCCCTGGCGTACAGACGCGCCACGTAACTCGAATCCGTATCGCCCACCTCTTTCCTCGCGAGAATCAGGCGATACACCGATTCGAGCAGGTTCTGATCGAAATCGAAGTCCTCCTCTCCATCCTCCCGCCCGGGCGCAGGGACTTCGTTGAAGAAACACGACATCCGGTTCGTGTGGCAGGCCGGCCCGTCGGGCCTCACGATGAACACCAGCGCATCCGCATCGCAATCGAGCCTCGCAGAGACCAGATGCAGATAGTTGCCCGACGTCGCGCCCTTGTGCCAAAGTTCACTGCGGGAGCGGGACCAGAAGTGGACGGTTCCCTTCTCCAGCGTCAGGCGGAGCGATTCCTCGTTCACCCACGCGAGTGTCAGGACCTGCCCCGTCGCCGCATCCTGGCAGATGGCGGGGGCCAGACCCTGCTCGTTCCACTTGACCTCGGGGATTTCCATCTCGTTCACAGCCTCACCTCCACGCCGCGCTCGCGCAGATAGATTTTCACCTCCTCGACCGAGTAATCTCCAAAATGGAAGATCGAGGCAGCCAGCACGGCGTCGGCGCAACCCTCCTCCAGACCCTCGTAGAGATGCGCCAGATTCCCCACGCCGCCCGAAGCGATGACGGGCACGCCCACCCGCTCGGCAATCTTGCGCGTGAGGGCTAGATCATACCCGTCCTTGGTTCCGTCCCTGTCCATGCTGGTGAGGAGAATCTCGCCCGCGCCCAGCGCGCAAGCCTCCTCTGCCCAGGCCACGGCGTCCTGGCCGGTGGGGCGCGAGCCCCCGTGCGTGAACGCCTCCCAGCGGGGCGCATCCGCATCCTCCGCAACGCGCTTGGCGTCGATGGCGCACACGATGGTGGAACTCCCGTAGCGCTCCGCTGAGCGCTTGAGGACACCCGGGTCCCTGAGCGCCGCACTGTTGATGCTCACCTTGTCCGCCCCCGCCCTCAGCAGATCGCGCACGTCTTTCTCCTCGCGCACGCCGCCGCCGACGGTGAGGGGAACGAACACGCGCTCCGCCGTGCGGCGCACCATGTCGAGCAGGGTGCCGCGCTTTTCCTTCGAAGCCGTGATGTCGAGAAAGCAGATTTCATCCGCCCCCATCTCGTCATAATGCGCGGCGCACTCCACGGGGTCGCCCGCGTCGCGCAGGCCCTCGAAATTCACGCCCTTCACCACGCGGCCTTCCTTCACGTCGAGACAGGGAATGATTCGCTTGGCTAGCAAGAGAGCATCTCCATCGCCTTTGGAAAGTCCATGGTCCCCTCATAGAGCGCGCGCCCCACGACGGCGCCGATGACGCCCTTCTCTTCCAGGGGAATGAGTTTTTCCACATCCTCCAGCCTGCTCACGCCCCCTGCGGCGATGACCGGCAGACCGCAGGCCTGGGCCAAGGCGGCGGTAGGGGCCGGGTCGAAGCCTTCAAGCGTGCCGTCGCGCCTGATGTCGGTGAAGATGATGCCCGCCAGGGGAAGATGGGCGAAGCGGTTCGCCAGCGACTCGGGCGACACCGAGTCCCCCTCCTCCCAGCCCGAGATTCTGACTTCCCCGTCCCTGGCGTCGATGCCCAACAGAATTTTGCCGGGATTCGCGCGGGCGGCTGCTTCGAGGAATTCGGGGTTTCTGAGCGCGCTCGTGCCCAGGATGACGAAACTCGCCCCCGCCTCCAGGACGGCCTCGAGAGATTCTTCGGAGCGCACGCCGCCGCCGAATTCCACGGGAACGTCCACGGCCCCGGCCACTTGTTCCAGGACGTCGACGTGGGCGGGCGCGCCGTCAAAGGCGCCGTCGAGATCGATGAGGTGCAGGCGCTGCGCGCCCTGCTCTACCCAGCGCAGGGCCCAGGCCACCGGGTCGTCGCCGTAGACGATCTCGCGCCCTTTCTGGCCCTGGATGAGCCGCACGCATTTGCCGCCCTTGAGATCGACCGCCGGAATGAGAAGCAAAACGCCACCCCCACGATGAGATTCCCGCAACTGTTGCGCCTCTCATTAAACCCAAACGGGTTTTATTGCAAACGCTTACGGGAAATTATCGCGGAAAAGGGGCGAAGGCGCGCATGCAACGACCCGCAAGAGAGGCCGCCCCCAGGGGGTTGGGGGGTTCACGGCAAGGAGGGATGAGGGGTTCGGAGGGAATCATGCTTCACTCGCCCTCCCTTAGCTTAAAAACCAACCCCCCTACCCCTCCTTGTCAGGGGGCAAGAAAAATCAAAACCCCCTCAGACCGGCGAGGGCACATCGCCTTTTCATACCCCCTGAGAAGAGGGGCTTTTCCGCTTTTACCCCCCTGATAAGGGGGGGTAGGGGGGGTTGCCTTTATCCCCTGAGGAGGGAGGCTTTCCAACAACCCCCTACGAGGCTTCGCGCGCGCCGCAGATGTCGACGAATTTCCTTAAAATCTCCAAACCGAGCGCGCCGCTTTTCTCGGGGTGAAATTGGGTGGCGAAGAGGTTTTCCCGATGGACGCTGGCGATGAACGGCACGCCGAAATCACACGTCGCCGCGATCCAGGGCCGCGCCGCTTCGGAGGGCTCCGCATAGTAGGAGTGGACGAAATAGAAATGCGCCCCGCTCGGCACGCCTTCAAGAATCGGGGAGTGGTTCTGAAACTCAGGCTGGTTCCAGCCCATGTGGGGAACCTTCAAGGGCAGCGCGCCGCCGTTTTCGGTCATCCCCTCGGGAAAGCGCCGCACGCGCCCGGGCAGGATTCCCAGGCCCGGCGTGGCGCCGAACTCCTCGCTTTCCTCGAAAAGAATCTGGAGGCCGAGACATATCCCGAGATAGGGAACGCCTCTCTCGATGACGCGGCGAAGCGGCCCGGTGAGGTCGGCTTCCTCCAGGGCACGCATGCAATCCGGAAAACCGCCCACGCCGGGCAGGATGACGCCCCCCGCCGCTTCCAGGACTTCGGGGTCGTCGCTCAGCACCGCCTCCGCACCGATTTTGGCCAGGGCGTTCCGCACGCTCAAAACATTTCCCATGCCGTAGTCGACCACGACGATCTCGCCAGTCATGCCGCTCCCCATCCCCAAAATGCCGTCTTATAAAACACCCTTCGTGCTGGGCACGCTCGTATCTCTCGGGTCGAGCGCGACGCCTGCCCGAAGCGCCCGCGCGAAGCCCTTGAACACGGCTTCGACCATGTGGTGGCTGTTGTCCCCGTAGCAGACCTCGATGTGAAGGTCGACGCCCGCGTGGGTGGCCACCGACCAGAAGAACTCGCGCACGAGCGCGGTGTCAAACTCGCCGATCCGGGCTTCGGGGAAAGCGGCGCGGAAGACGAGGTTCCCCCTGCCGCCGAAATCCGCCGCCACGTGAACGAGCGCGTCCATCATGGGCAGGCGCACGTCGGCGTAGCGGGTGATGCCCGCCCGGTCACCGAGCGCCTTCGCCAGCGTCCGCCCCAGGATGATGCCTACGTCCTCGACCGTGTGGTGGCCGTCGACGTCCAGGTCTCCCTTGCCGCGGACGGTCAAATCCACCAGCCCGTGGCGGGCGATCTGGGCGAGCATGTGATCGAAAAAACCGAGGCCGGTATTGATTTCGGCCTCGCCCGCGCCGTCCAAGTTGATCGCCACGGAGAAATCGGTCTCCTTCGTCTTTCTGCTCACGCGCGCTTTTCTCTGCTTGGCTCTCGACGCCACCTTCTCTCTCCCGGCGGATGAAAATTTCCGTTAAACGCCGCCTTACGGCAGTGCGATTATGCTTGATCCGAACGCGCCCCGCCAGCGTCCCCTCAGGATGCGCCGCGCCTCAAGCGCAAGGCCCGCGCGTGCGCGGGCAGGCCCTCGAGATCGGCGAGCCGCGCCGCGGGTTCGGCCAGCCGCGCGGCGGCATCTTCATCGAAATACACCTTGCTCGTCCACTTGATGAAGTCATACACGCCGAGCGGCGAGGCGAAGCGCGCCGCCCCCCCGGTGGGAAGCACGTGGTTGGGGCCTGCGACGTAATCGCCCAGGGCAACCGGACTCCACGGCCCGCAGAATACCGCCCCGGCATTGCGAATCCCCCCGGCCGCCTCTTCGGCCCGCTCCATCAAAATCTCCAGGTGCTCGGGCGCGAGCATCTCCGCCACTTCCAGCGCCTCCTCGCGCGATGCCGCCTCGATGATGGCGCCTCGATTCTCCAATGCCTGCGCTATCTCCCCGCTCCTCGTAGCGGAGCGCAACTGACTCTCCACTTCCCGCTCCAGGGCGTCGGCCACGTCCGCTCCCACGCAGACGCCTACCGCCATCGCCTGTGAGTCGTGCTCGGCTTGGGCGAGCAGGTCCGCCGCCGCCCATTCGGCCAAGGCCGTATCGTCGATGAGCACGACCACCTCGCTCGGCCCGGCCTCTTTATCGATTTCCACGCGCCCACGAACGATGCGCTTGGCGGCGGCGACGTACACGTTGCCCGGCCCCACTATCTTGTCCACGCGGGGAACGCTCTTGGTGCCATACGCCATGGCGGCGACCGCCTGCGCCCCGCCGACGCGCACGACGCGCTTAAGACCCGCCAGGGAAGCCGACGCCAGCACGGCGGCGGGTACCTCGCCGTCCGGGCCCGGCGGCGTGCACAGAACCAACTCGTCCACGCCCGCGGCGCGCGCGGGAGTCGCGTTCATGAGCACTGTCGAGGGATAGGCCGCCGTGCCGCCGGGCGCATAGAGGCCCACGCTTTTGAGGGCAGTGGGTTCGAGCGTAAGCCGCTCGCCGGGTGTCTGCCCGGTCGCGATCGCCTGAGGAACCTGCGCCTCGTGAAATGCGCGAATCCGCTCCTCGGCGAGCTTCAGGGCGTCCAGCGTTTCGGACGGCAGCGCATCGAGCGCGCGCGCCATCTCCTCTTGACCTACGACGAGGCTCCCGGCGTCCAGGGAAACGCCGTCGAACGCCTGCGTCAGTGCGATAAGCGCGTCATCGCCTTCATTTCGCACGCGCTCGATGATCGCGCGCACGTCCGCCTCGACGCGGGAAAACGCATCCTCCCCGCTCAGGGAGAGGCGCTCGATTTCGGCGGCGAAATTCTCCGCCCCGTAGCTGAAGCGTCTCACGCCTTCTCCTCGCCGGACGCAGACCCCGCGCCGTTACCGGATCGGCTTTGGGCTGTGGGGATCACCCCCTTCAACTGTTCGATGATCGCGCTCACCTTCTTGTAGTTCGTCTTCAAGCTCGCACGGTTGGCGATGAGCCTGGCGGTCGCGCTGAATATCTCGCGAATCGGCGCCAGCCCGTTGGCCCGCAGCGTCCCGCCGGTGTCGACCAGATCCACAACCAGGTCCGCCACCCCGGTGGCGGGGGCGATTTCCACGTTGCCGTAAAGCCGGATGATCTTGGCCTGAACCCCCATCCGCTCGAAAAACCGGGTGGTGATGGCGGGAAACTTCGTCGCCACGCGCAGCGAGATTCGTCCGGTCAAATCTTTCCAGGTGATGCCCTCGGGCGCCGCCACCATGAGGCGGCACGGCGCCACCTTCAAGTCCAAGGGTTCATATACGTCGCGCCCCTGTTCGAGCAATACGTCGCGCCCGATGACACCCAAATCGGCGGCCCCGCGCTCCACGTAGATGGGCACGTCGTGGTTCCTGAGAATCAGGACCCGTATTCCCGTTTTCGGGTCGCGCAGGATGAGCTTGCGGGATTTGTCCGATATCGGTTTGGACAATACGCCCGCCTTCACCAGACACTCGGTCGCCTCTGTGAAAATTCTTCCCTTGGGCAGGGCGATGATCAATTCTTTTTCCCGATTCTCTTTCATCACGACTCCACTTCGCGCCGGATATCCGCGCCGAGTTCTCTCAACCTCTCTTCGAGCCGCTGATATCCCCTGTCGATATGATATACGTTGCGAACGACGGTTTCTCCATCCGCCGCCAGACCCGCCAGAACAAGCGATGCGCTCGCCCGCAAGTCGGTCGCCGTCACCGAGGCGCCGGCGAGATGCGCCACGCCATCGATGTGCGCCGTCCGGCCGTCGATATGAATCCGCGCGTTCATTCTGGCAAGCTCGGCGGCGTGCATGAAGCGGTTCTCAAAGATGGTCTCCGTAAGCACGCAGGTTCCGCCCGCCAGCGTCATCAGCGCCATGAACTGGGCCTGCAGATCCGTGGGGAATCCCGGATAGGGCGCCGTCTTGACGTTCACGGGCCGCACGGAGCCGTCGCCTTGCACGCGAATCCAGTCCGCGCCCTCTGAAACTTCCAGGCCGGCCTCGCTCAGCTTGAGCGCCAGAGCGTGCACTTGCTCCGGCTCACAATCCGTTATCCTCAAATCCCCTCCCGTGATGGCCGCGGCAATCATGAGGGTTCCCACCTCGATGCGGTCCGCGGGAACGGCCACGTCGTAGCCCGCGAGGGAATCCACCCCTTCGATCTCGATAACGGGCGTGCCCGCGCCGCTGACCCTGGCGCCCATCTGGTTCAACAAATCCGCGAGCGCGACCACCTCGGGCTCCAAAGCGGCATTCTCAAGCACTGTGACTCCTTCCGCCAGAGAGGCCGCCATCATCAGGTTCTTCGTCCCCGTCACCGTCGTGAGGTCGAACGAGATGCGCGCGCCGGTGAGTTTCCGCGCCCCGGCTTCGATGTAGCCTTGTTCTATCCCGATCTCCGCCCCCATCGCGCTCAGGCCCTTCAGGTGTTGATCGATGGGTCTCGCCCCGATGGCGCAGCCGCCCGGCAGGGAGACCCGGGCCGAGCCGAAGCGCGCCAGCAACGGCCCCAGCACCAGTATGGAGGCCCGCATCGCCTGCACCAGCTCATAGGGCGCGACGCCGCCGGTGATGTTCGTGGCGTCCAGGGTGATGCGCCCGGGCGATTCTTCGCGCGTCTTTACGCCGAATTCGCCCAGAAGCCCCAGAATCGTGTTCGTATCGCGCAAGTCCGGCACGCGCCGCGCATGGCTGACGCCATCGGCCAGGATGGCGGCGGCCAGAATCGGCAAGGAAGCGTTCTTGGAGCCCGACGCCTCGGTCTCGCCGCGCAGCGGCCTGCCTCCCCGGATTCGAAATCGCTCCACAACCTAAGCCCCCTGAAGTTCCAAAACCCTCTCGCGCCCTGCGAGGTCTTTATGGCGTCTCGTTGCGTGAAAATTCCCCCGCCTCTGCGAGAAATCCTCCGCCTCGGCCATCTGGCGCGGGTCCATCTCGATCAGCAACGAACCCCCGTGCGCGAGATATGCGGGCGCCTTCTCGATGATGCACCGGATGAGGTCCATCCCGTCCGCGCCGCCGTCCAGCGCGATTCGCGGCTCGAACGATGAAATTTCCGGCATCAAGCCGTCCAGTTCGCCCGTGGCCACATAGGGCGGGTTCGAGACGATGAGGTCGAATTCCTCTCCCTCGGCGAGCTCCTGAAACAAATCCGAAGCCACGAGTCTCGTTCGGCCGTTCAAACCGAATTTTTCGGCGTTTCGCCTCGCCACTTCGAGCGCCTTCGGGCAGAGGTCGAGCAGGGTGACGTGCGCCTCAGTCAATTCACTCGCGACCGCCAGACCCACCGCACCGCTGCCGCATCCTACGTCGAGTATCCTGCTCTCTCCCTTCTCTCTTAAAAGCGCCACGGCGCGCTCGACGAGCAGCTCGGATTCGGGCCTGGGAATCAGCACGTCCGGTGAAACGGAAAAAGACATGGACCAGAACTCCCGCTCGCCCAATATATAGGCCATCGGCTCGCGGGCCTCTCTTCTCCGCGCCAGGGCCTCGGCCTTCGCGAGCGCCTCGTGAGGCACCACCTTTTCAGGATAAGCGTGGAGATGCACCCTGTCGCAGCCTAATACCATCGCCAGGATGAGCCGCGCATCCAGCCCCGGCGAGTCCACGCCAGCGTCTGCGAACCGCTTCTCCAGACGGGAGAGCAGAGCGCACACTTTAGATTCTGATTCGCTTTGCGCCGCAGGAGGAGAAGTCGTCATTCTGCGGAGTGGGCTTGCGTGCTTTCTTCCAGTTCGGCCAGACGCTCCGCCTCGCGGCTCTCTATCACCCGCTTGACCATATCGTCGATGCCGCCCTCCATGAAGCCGGGGAGGCCGTGGAGGGTGAGGCCGATGCGGTGATCGGTGATCCTGTCCTGGGGGAAATTGTAGGTCCTGATACGCTCGCTTCTGTCCCCACTCCCCACGAGGCTTTTGCGGTGCGCGGAACGCTCGGACATTTGCTTCTGGATTTCCATGTCCAGCAGATGCGCCGAGAGTATCTTCATCGCCTTGGCGCGGTTTTTGTGCTGGCTCTTCTCGTCCTGACAGGTGACGACGAGGCCGGTGGGCACATGGGTGATGCGGACAGCGGAATCGGTCGTGTTCACGCTCTGGCCCCCCGGGCCCGAGGAGCGGTAGACGTCGATCCGCAAGTCCTTCTCTCCGATGTCGAGCGCAATCTCATCCGCCTCGGGCAGCACGGCCACCGTGGCGGCGGAGGTGTGGATTCGGCCCTGCGTCTCGGTGACGGGCACCCTTTGGACGCGATGCGTCCCGCTCTCATAGCGCAGGCGGCTGTAGGCGCCCGCGCCCTTGATGAGCGCGGATACCTCCTTGAGGCCCCCTAAGTCGCTCTCGCTCTTGCTCAACTCCTCCACCCCCCAGCCCTGGAGTTCGGCGTAACGGGCGTACATGCGGTACAGATCGCCGGCGAAGAGCGCGGCCTCCTGGCCGCCCGTGCCCGCGCGGACTTCGAGGATGACGTTTTTCTCATCGTTCGGGTCTTTGGGAAGCAACAGCCGGCGCAGCCGCTCCTCCACCTCTTCGCGCTTCGCGCCCGCGTCTTCGAGTTCCGCCTGCGCGAGTTCGTTCATCTCAGGATCCCCGTCTTCGAGAAGCGTCTTCGCCTCCTCGACGGCGTTTTCGTAGCCGCGCCATTCCGCATAGGCCTGGACGACCTGGGTGAGTTCCTTGTGCTCGCGGGCGGTCTGCTCGAATTTCTTGCGGTCCTTGAGCAGGGCCGGGTCCGAGAGGCGCATCTCCAGCGTCCGGTGCTTTTCGATGATCTGCTCGATTTTTTCGAACATGGGGATTAACCGACGGGCAGCGAATGAGGTGGCCCGGAACAGTCCTCAGGGCCACGAATTCGCGTTTGCCGAGGAACCACCGCCCAGGGCGGCCCCCAGGCAAACACGGGTGGCTCCGCCCTTATGAATCCTCGGGCTTCTCGGCTTCTCCGGAAGGTTCGGGCGCAGGCGACGCTTCGGCTGAAGCGTCGTCCACAGCGGCGACAGTCTCGGCCGGTGCAGGTTCTGGCGCGGCATCCTCGGAGGCGGCGGACACGGCATCGGTGGACTCAGGCTCCGGTGAAGCCGTCTCAGCATCGCTCGGTTCGGGTGCGGGCGCGGCATCCCCGGAGGCGAGAGCTTCGGCCTCGGCGGATTGCTCTTTCGCCGCCTGGGCGGCTTGTCTCGCGGCGCGCTCCTCGGCGCGCTTCTTGCGGGCCTCTTCGCGGAGCTTTTTCTCCTCCTCCGCTTTCTCGGCGGCCTGCTTCGCCTCGCGCTCCAGCCGGGCCGCGCGCTCCGCCTCGGCGGCGGCGTGTTTACGCTTGCGCTTGGAGACGCGCGTCTCCTTACCCTCGAACTTCTTGACGAACTTCTCCACGCGGCCTTCGGTATCGACGATGCGCGCCTGTTTTCCCGTGAAGAACGGGTGGCACTGCGAGCAGATCTCCACGCGGATTTCCTTGCGCGTGGTGAACGTGGTGAACGCGACGCCGCAACCACTGCAGAAGACGCTGCACTCGAACAACTCGGGATGAATCTCGGCCTTCATAACCGGGCGCTCCAAAATTTCAGGGTGAAACGTAGAAAACGATTCCGTAAATTCCGATAAAAACCGGCCTCTCTCCTCTTCGGAGAGAGCGCTTTATATCGAAACGCCCGCTCCTTGTCTACCCCTCAAATCGGGTGAAAACAAGAAGTTGGCTAGTTGTTCATCGAAGCGAGGAAATCTTCGTTGGTCTTCGTCTCCTGGATTTTCTCGAGCAGGAGTTCCATCGAATCCACCACGCCAAGCGGCTGCAAGACCTTGCGCAACACCCAGACGCGGTTGAGCTCCTGCGGGCTGAGCAGCAATTCCTCTTTTCTCGTGCCGGACTTGTTGATGTCGACCGAGGGGAACACGCGCTTGTCGGAGAGTTTCCTGTCGAGGTGCACTTCCATGTTGCCCGTACCCTTGAACTCCTCGAAAATCACGTCGTCCATCCGGCTGCCCGTCTCTACCAGAGCCGTGGCGAGAATGGTGAGGCTGCCGCCTTCCTCCAGGTTGCGCGCCGCGCCGAAGAAGCGCTTGGGCCGCTGGAGCGCGTTCGAGTCCACGCCGCCGGAGAGAACCTTCCCGCTCGGCGAGATGATGGTGTTGTGCGCGCGCGCCAGCCGCGTGATGGAATCGAGCAGGATGACGACGTCCTGTTTGTGCTCGGTGAGCCTCTTCGCCTTTTCGATCACCATGTCCGCCACCTGCACGTGGCGGGAAGCGGGCTCGTCGAAGGTCGAGCTGATCACCTCACCGCGCACGGAGCGCTCCATGTCCGTGACTTCCTCGGGACGCTCGTCGATGAGCAAAACGATGAGATGCACGTCGGGGTGATTGGTGGCGATGCTCTTCGCGATGGACTGAAGCATCATCGTCTTGCCGGTTCTGGGCGCGGCGACGATGAGGCCGCGCTGCCCGAAGCCGATCGGCGTCATGAGGTCCAGCACGCGCGAACTCACCTCCTCGCCGGAAATTTCGAGCCCTATCCTGCGGTCCGGGTACAAGGGGGTGAGGTTATCGAACAGGACTTTGTCCTTGCTCGCCTCGGGTGGTTCGAAATTGATCTTCTCGACCTTCAAGAGCGCGAAATACCGCTCCCCCTCTTTCGGCTGGCGGATTTCACCGCTCACCGTATCGCCGGTGCGGAGATCGAAGCGGCGGATCTGGCTCGGGGAAACGTAAATATCGTCGGGGCCGGGCAGATAGTTGTATGCGGGCGAACGCAGGAACCCGAACCCGTCCGGCAAAATCTCGAGCACGCCCTCTCCGGTGATGGTTCCACCACCGCCGTTGCGATCCTTGTCGGACTGCGCCTCGAGTATCTTGTAAATCAGATCCTGTTTTCTGAGTCCGCTGGCGCTTTCGGAGTTGAACTCCTTGAGAATCTGGTTGAGTTCTCCGATGGTCTTTTTCTTCAGTTCCGCCAGGTTCAAGCTGCGAGATTTTGTTTCTGGTGTTGACATAACTCCCTTCTCCTTGTTGGGTGGGAACCTTCTACCGCCTGGAACGTGAGATGGCGCCTTCTGGTCGCACCACTCGCCACATTCTGCGCGGGGAGACTTTTCCTCCTAGCCTCAAGCGGTAAAGTTGATGTAATGAAATTCCTTCATGTCAGATTCAAAAGCGGGTTCTCATCGCCGGGTGCGATGCGAGGCGCGCATCCGGTGCTTTCAGAGCCGGCCAGGGGCGCGCGCAAAACCCGTTGCCGGAATGATACTCTTCCGAGGACAGAAATATGACTGAGTACCCTCGTAATTTCCAAGACAGATTTTTTCTCTTATCGAAATTTCCAAACCGTTGCGCATCAGATGGTGTTTGAAGTTCAGGGCGACGAAAACGTATCAGGAATAGAATTCAAAAGTGTTTCAAAAAAATAATCAGTTCAAACAAATTTGTCAACACTTTTTATCTCATACCCCTGGAAAGTAATTTCATCAACTCCTCTACCTGCTTTCGGGTATCATCGATCGAGCCGCGATTGTCAATCACGTGATCCGCATACTTCACCTTTTCAGACAGCGGCATCTGCGCATTGACGCGCCTGACGGCTTCCTCTTCATTCATGCCGTTTCGCAGGCGCAGCCGGCCGATCTGCTGGGATTCATCGCAATCGACAACCACCAGCGAGTCGAACCGCTTCCAACTCCCCGACTCGATCATGACGGCGGCGTCCACGATCGCGACGGGCGTCCGCCCCTCCCGTTCGAGGCCTTTCAACCGCCTGTCCTGCTCGGCGATGATTTCAGGATGCAGTATCCCCTCCAGAACTTTCTTTTTCGCCGGGTCGGAAAAAACAATCTCCCCGAGCCGGGCGCGGTTCAGGCTCTTCTCTTCGGTAAGGACTTCTTCACCGAAAGCATCGACTATCGCCTCGAGAGCGCGAGACCCCGGAGCAACCACCTCGCGCGCGATGACGTCCGCGTCGATAACCGGGACGCCCAACTCCCGGAACATCCCGCTTACCGTGGATTTTCCGCTGGCGATTCCCCCGGTCAGGCCAACCTTGCGCACGTCACCGCTTTCCGTTTGTGGGAGGCGTCAAGTCGGGAACATCGGTTGAGGAGATCAAATGCCGCGTCGTTTGGCCTCTTGCTCATAGTGCTTGTTGAAGAGTATCTCCCAATCACGGCTTCCCTCGACCAGCCTGCTGGAATAGGTGCTCAGAATTCTCCGCACCTCTTCTTCAATCTCGTCATCAATGATCAACTCGTTGCTGATGGCGCGCAGAACGTTCATGCGCAACTCTTCGGGCTCGACGAGAAAATCCACATCCTCGCACTCTTCCATATCCTTGACGACCAGATTCGTCAGATGATTGATCTTCTCGCGGCTGAGTTTCATGGCCGCGCTCTCCTTGTAATAAGAATGACCTGAAAAACTTCGCCATGCCGCTAAAGCACGAGATTCCGCTCGCGCGCCAGTTTGGTTTTCACCATCGTGAACATCCGGCTGTAGTCCACGTTGCCCCTGTCCATCTCCTCCTCGAAATCCCGCAGGATTTCCTTGACCTCGTCGTTCAAGCGGTCTTCCACCATCAGGTCCGCTTCGATGACGTGCGCTATCCGGGTCCGAAGCACTTCATGGTTCGAATCCTCGGACATCAATTCGCGGCGAACCAGCCTCTCGACGATCCTGTGGGCGATTCGCTCGATCATCTCTTTTCGCAATCTCATACCGGGCCCTCCCCAACAATTTATCAGGCCGGATTAGCTGCTTTTTTCCCGCGACGGCTCTTGCGGTACTTCTTCAAGGCGGCTTCCAGATCCTGAGCGAACGCATCTCGCAATTCGGCCGGGGCCATCAACTCCGCCTCCTGACCGAAAGACATCAGCCATCGCCTGAAACCCCATATGTCACTTACCCGAACCGTCACGTCGCGGCTCGGTTTGCCCGATTTCTTCAAAAGCGCCACTTCACCGAACGCTTCTTTCATGAAGGCGACGACTGCATGAAGCGACACGTCCTTCCCGAACCGGACCTTCACATTCAAACCATTATTCACTGCTTCGCGCAAGCACTCGGCCAGCAAAGCCTTCAAATCCAGGTCCAGCGGCATCTGAAAGGCCCCGGCCATGACGCGGACGCTCTCTATACCCTCCAGGTGCCAGACGTCCAGGGCGTTTTTCTCGGATTCGCGCGCCAGCAGGTGATAGCTTCCTCCGTCGAAATGCAACAGATAGGGGTCCACCTTCCACCAGCGTTTCCGAATCTCGCCCGCGCGCGCCGCCAGGATTCGCGCAGGTCTTCCCTTCTCTATCGCCTCGCTCAGGACGCCGCCTACCCTACGCTGCCGCCCGTGCTCTCTGAGCGCTCCCACGACCCCGGCGTAGCGCGGCTCCACTCCCTCCGCATAGGCGCGCAAAGCCGCAGGAATATAACTCCGCAACCGGCTGAAAACGCCGCCGACGCTGTCGCCGAGCGACTGCTCTCTCAATGGGCTGCTCGGCAAATCCCGCATCATGCACAGGGCGTAATACAATGACGCCCACTGAGAAGGTGAAAACGGCTTCGGAACCGAATCCACATATTCCCTCAACAAACGATACCGCATCTTCCGGCCCGTGCGAACCCTCTCCAGCGGAAACCCCGCCTTGGCCAAATGCGAAATATCCCTTTGAAGCGTTCTCAAGCTCCACCTCTGGCCGTCGCCTTCGGCCGGCTCCTCGCTCAGGACCGCCAGGAGTTCTTCATAGGACCAGCTCTCTCCGCTCTCCAGAGCCCTGAGAAGCCGCCAGCGACGAATGAATTGATCCCGAAGCGCCATGTGGCCTTCCTTATGTTGCCGCCCGGCGAGTTTTCGCCCGTTTCGACAATTCAAGCAACAAACGCAAGGGCTGCGAGAATTGCCCCAATCTATCCTGTTTGTACGGGACGCCGTGACAATCGGATCCTCCCGTGCACAAAAGCCCGTATTCTTCGGCCATTTTCCGGTAATGGCGCTGCACATCCGCGTCTTGCGAGGGATGTTCCACCTCGACCCCCGCGAGTCCCGCTTCTGCCATGACCGGGATGAGCTCATCACACTCGCTCAACATCGGATGGGCCAGCGTGGCGGCTCCACCGGCGTCATGAATGAGCTCCAGCGCGTCAAACGGAGTCAGGGTATTCAATTCCACGTAGCAAGACGCGCTTTCGCCGATATATTTCCCAAAAACCTCCTCGCGCGATCTGGCGAACCCTTTTTCGAGCATGTATGCGCCCAACTGCCCCCGGGTGATGCTCGGACTGTCCGCATAGGCGGCGAAAAAATCCTCCTTGTCCAAACGCAGGCCGCAGCGGCCCAGCCTGTCGATCATCTCTCCCATTCTCTCCACCCTGGCGAAACCGCGCGTTTTTATTTGCGCCGCCAGACGGGGCGCATCCGGCCGGATGAAATGGCCGAGCAGGTGCACGCTCCGGCCATCATGGTCGCAAGTGAACTCGATGCCCGGAATGAACTCCATCCCCAGTCTTTCCGCCTCCGCGCCCGCGCGGGACAAGCCCGCAACCGTGTCGTGATCCGTAAGCGATACGGCGCGAATGCCGGCGCGTTGCGCCCTGTGCATGAGTTTCTCGGGAGACTCCAGCCCATCGGACATATTCGAATGGGTATGAAGCTCCACGACCTTTTCATCGGGAGAGAGGCCGTTGAAATGAAAGTCATGCGCCATCGACACGGATTCCTGGATGCGAGGGAAACGCCGGCTTCCGCCCGGCTCGATGAATGGAGCGGGCGATGGGATTCGAACCCACGACGTCCAGCTTGGGAAGCTGGCATTCTACCCCTGAATTACGCCCGCCTACATACGAACGATAGGGCCATGCCGCCGACAGTGTCAAGGAAATGGAAGCTAAAATAATACAAGCGGTAGGTAGTGTCTGCGTTTGAATCTTCGGACCGACCGCGGGGCTCGCGCCCCGGCCCTACTGCATGGAGTGGATTGCGGGATTGATTGAGAAGCAATCGGAGCCATGCTAGCATTCACCCAGGGAAAAAAGTGTTTCAGGTTTCAGGAAAAGGGTTGGGATATTCATGACTGTGGAAGTTGAACCTCGCAGGATGGGTAATTACACCATCCCGGAAGCCTCCAAGTATATCCGTGCGCCTTATACAACGATTTTAAGTTGGGTGAAAGGAGATCCGAAGTACCCTATTTTTCAAATTGACAAAAAAAACAACAGGTCCTTGTCTTTCCTGCATCTAACGGAGTTGTATTTACTTAATACGATCAGAAAAAAGCATCACATCAAACCCAAAAACATTCATTTGGCCATCAAGTACTTGAAGCAACATGCGACAAATGAAGATGAGCGAATGTATCCTTTGGCCTCAAAAAGAATTTATGTGGACACAGATCAGAGGCACATATTCGTGAAAGAACTCGGCCTTGTTGTAAATGCGAGCAAATCGGGACAGACAACCATGCACGATCTCTTGGGGTTGGTTTTGCGTCGAATAGAATTCGATGAGTTCGGTATTCCGACAAGACTCTATCCATTCATGGGAGGCGAGCCGACACCTGATTCAACCAAAAACATAGTAATAGACCCCAGGGTTTCTTTTGGGCGTCCAGTCATTCGCGGCACTGGAGCACCGATAAGCATCGTTGCAGAAAGGTATCAGTACGGAGAGTCGGAAATAAGGCTTTCGCGCGATTATAAATGTAGTGTCAAAGCCATCAAAGAAGCCATCCGATTTGAGTTATATTCCAAACCAAAATACTGAAAGTCCCGTTTTCTTCATTGACCGATGTATTGGCGGGATTTATCTCGCAAACGGCATGAAAGCGGCTGGATATAGATGTGAGGTTCATGACGATTTTTTTGAACAAGATGCGCCGGATGAAGAATGGATCGAATTTGCCTCACAGAGAAATTGGGTAATTCTTACAAGAGACAATAGCGCCAGGCACAGAAGAACCTTTTTATCCTACGTGCAAATTTATTCAAGTCGGGTGTTTATAGCGAGAATGAGAAATGCTCATTCTGATTACATTCTACATTCTCTTGTACAAGGGAAAAGTAAAATAGAGCATTTCCTGGAATCAAACGACCCGCCATTCATTGCCGGCATCCAAAGTAACGGGGATATAAACAAGTACGAATTGCCAAATATTTCAAACTGAGACACGACCAAGCGGTGAGCGCCTCGTTACCTCGCCAGCGTCCATTCCCGGTTTTCATACCGAGACCGGGATATTTCCAGCGCCCTCGCATTCTCGGTACTCGTCAGCGGATTCGGGAGAAAGCGAAAACCCGACACTTTCTCCAAACCCGCCTTCAAGGCTTCGGCCACCTCATGGAACGAGATTTCCTCGCCCAGAACCTCCCATAGACCGGCCGCGTGGGCATGGCCGGAGAGCAGGCGCTCGGCTCCCCTCGGTTTGAGGAGACTCGCCAGCCGCTCCTCCGAGGAGCGGAGCAGGACGCTGCCGTGCTGCAACACCGCGCCGCCCTCGCGGCATTGCGCGCTGCCCACCATCTTTTTCCCGTCAATCGCAAGCTCCCACACCGACGCCGTGGCGAAACAGGAACCCTGCGAGGCGTACGCGCTCCCGCTCGGGGGCGCCAATTCGACCGGCGCGCCCAGGGCCGCCAGCCCTTCGGCCAGCCCCAGGCTGATTCTGCGGTAGGTTTCCTCGATCGCGTCACCCAAAAGAACCTGCGGGCCGGTGACGGAATACGTCAACTCGCAATCATGGAGCACCGCGCGCCCGCCGGTGAGCCTCCGGCAGATGTCGATTCCCTCATCGGTGAGCCGTTCCAGGAAAATATCGCGCTCGGCGTTCTGACCGCGGCCCAGGGAGATGGCCGGAGGCGACCAGGCGTAGACGCGAAATGTGAGAGGCGCCTCCTCGGGAGGACGGCCTTCTCCCAGATGCGCCCGGCAACCCTCGAACAACAACTCGTCCACCGCCATGTTCCATGCGGCGGTGGACTCACCCGTGTTCAAGAAGCGTGCGTGGGGAATTTGTTGCTGTTCAGGATTTGCCGGTTCCATTCTCAGGCGTAGTTTTCAACCGGCAGGCAGGAGCAGACCAGGTTCCTGTCTCCATAGGGGTTGTTCACCCGCTTGACGGGGGGCCAGTACTTCGCCGCGCGCACCCAGGGCAGCGGGAAGACGGCCTTCTCGCGCGAATAGGGGTGCGCCCATTCATCAGACGCGATGTCCGACGCCGTGTGGGGCGCGTTCTTGAGGGCGTTGTCCTCCGCGCTCATGAGTCCGTCCGCAATCTCCTGGATATCGCGCCTGATGTCGATCATCGCGTCGCAGAAACGGTCCAGCTCTTCTCGCGACTCGCTCTCCGTCGGCTCGATCATCAAGGTTCCCGCCACCGGGAAAGACATCGTGGGCGCATGGAAGCCGTAGTCCATCAGGCGTTTTGCAATGTCCTCGTTCGTCACACCCGAGGTTTCCTGCAAGGGCCTGATGTCGATGATGCACTCGTGCGCGACCATGCCGTTCGCCCCCTTGTACAGAACCTCGTAGTGGGGTTCGAGCCTTCGGGCGACGTAATTCGCGTTCAGAATGGCCACCTGCGTCGCCTTGACGAGGCCCTCGCCGCCCATCATGGCGATATACATCCAGGAGATGGGCAGAATTCCCGCGCTTCCCCAGGGCGCCGCTGAAATCGCATCCACACCCGTCTCCGGCCCGACGCCCGAAACCACCGAATGTTTCGGCATATAGGGAGACAGATGCTTCACGACGCCGATGGGACCCATGCCCGGCCCGCCGCCGCCGTGCGGGATGCAGAACGTCTTGTGGAGATTCATGTGGGAGACGTCGGGCCCGAATTCACCGGGCTTGCAGATTCCGACCAGCGCGTTCAGGTTCGCGCCGTCCATGTACACCTGCCCGCCGTTTCGGTGGATGACCTCGCAAATCTCCACCACGCCTTCCTCGAAAACGCCGTGCGTCGAAGGATAGGTGATCATCAAGGCGGCCAGTTTTTCCGAAAATTTCTCGGCCTTCTCCTTGAGATCCGCGATGTCCACGTTCCCGTTCGCATCGCAATCGACGACCACCACCTCGAAACCGGCCATGACGGCGCTGGCGGGATTCGTCCCGTGGGCAGAGCTGGGAATCAGGCAGATGTTCCGGTAGCCCTCGTTTTTGCTCTCATGGTACTTGCGGATGACCAGCAGGCCGGCGTACTCGCCCTGCGCGCCCGAGTTGGGCTGCATGGAAATGGAATCGAACCCCGTGCACTCGGCCAGCATGTGTTCCAGATCGGCGATGAATTCGCGGTATCCGCGCACCTGTTCCTCCGGTGCGAAGGGGTGAATCCCGCCGAATTCCTCCCACGTCACGGGAATCATCTCGGTGGTGGCGTTCAGCTTCATCGTGCACGAACCCAGCGGGATCATCGAGCGCGTGAGCGCGATGTCTTTTTCCTGAAGGCGGTAGATGTAGCGCAGCATTTCATGTTCGGCGTGGTAGGAATTGAACACAGGATGCGTCATGTAGGGAGAGGTTCTTCGCAGGGATTCCGGAATCCTCTCCGCCGCGTTCGCCTCGACGTCATCGAACGATAGTCCGGCCGAGCCGTCTTCGGCGAAAACCTCCCAGAGCGCTTCGACCTCTCCTCTCCCGGTGGTCTCATCCAAAGCGATACCGACGGTATCCTCATCGAGCGCTCTCAGGTTCATACGGCGCTCCGCCGCTTTTTCGACGATGCGGGCGGCGGCTCCCGCGCCGGCGCGCACCGCCACGGTGTCGAAAAAAGAATCCGACGCCAGGGCGTAGCCCATACTTTCCAGGCCATCGGCCAGCACGCCGGCCAGGCGGTGCGTTCTCTGCGCGATCCGCTTCACGCCGTCCGGTCCGTGGTAGACGCCGTACATGCTCGCGATGACGGCCAGAAGCACCTGTGCCGTACATATGTTGCTCGTGGCGCGCTCGCGGCGTATGTGCTGTTCTCTCGTCTGCAGGGACAGCCTCAGGGCGGGCTTTTCATCCGCGTCGATCGAGACGCCGACGATGCGGCCCGGCATGGCGCGCTTGTACTGCTCCCTGGTCGCCAGATAGGCCGCATGCGGCCCGCCGAAGCCGAGCGGAACGCCGAAGCGCTGCGAGTTTCCGACTACGACGTCCGCTCCAAATTCGCCGGGAGGCTTCAAAAGCGCCAGGGCGAGAATATCCGCAGCGACGACGACCAGGGCGTCCGTCTCGTGCGCCCTGGCCGTAAAACCGGCATAGTCGAATATCTCCCCGCCCGTTGCGGGATACTGAAGCAAGACGCCGAATACGTCCTCATCCAGCGCGCCTTCTCGATGATCGCCCACCACGACCTCGATATCCTGAGGCTCCGCTCTCGTGCGCACCACCTCGATGGTCTGGGGGTGGCAGTCTTTCGAGATGAAAAACTTGCGCCCCCTGTTCCTGCTCGCGTTCATCACCATGGTCATCGCCTCGGCGGCGGCCGTGCCCTCATCGAGCAGGGAGGCGTTGGCGATCTCCATGCCGGTGAGGTCCATGATCATGGTCTGGAAATTGAGCAGCGCCTCCATGCGCCCCTGCGAGATTTCCGGCTGATAGGGCGTGTACGCCGTGTACCAGCCCGGATTCTCCAGAATGTTGCGAAGAACCACCGTCGGGGTATGGCAATCCGAATACCCCATGCCGAGCATGGACTTGAACACCTGATTCCGGGCCGCGAAAGAGCCCAAATCGGCCAGGGCCCGCTGTTCGGTTCTGGGCGCGGCGAGATTCAGCTTCGTGTCGGAAATGATGGATGAGGGAATGGCTTTTTCGACCAGATCGTCGAGGGAGTCCAGGCCGATTTCGCCCAGCATCGACGCGATGTCCGCATCGCTGGGCGCGATATGGCGATGGATGAATTCCCCCCGATTCTCAAGATTTTCGAGAGACAAGCGAGATTCCGGCATGAATGCGCCCCTTCAGGTTATGGGGATTCAGGCGGACACCATGTTTCCGCCCCGGCTCACGGGAGATGAAAACTCCCTCCGGCGCCAAGGAGTGAACCGGTATGGGCTAACCGCTTTCCTCCTCGACGTACGCCCGGTACGAATCGGCTTCCAGGAGATCGTTCAACTCCGACTCGTCTTTCATCTCCACCCGAATCATCCAGCCGTCTTCATAGGGCTCCGAGTTCACGAGCTCGGGCTGATCTTCGAGCGTGGTGTTCGCCTCGACGACGACGCCCGAGACCGGCGCGAACAGGTCCGATACCGCCTTGACGCTCTCCACGACGCCGAACGTGTTGTTCGCCTCCACCTCCGTGCCGCCTTCGGGCAGTTCGACGTACACCACGTCTCCCAGTTCCGATTGGGCGAAATCCGTGATCCCAATCACCGCGATGTTTCCCTCTACTCTCACCCACTCATGCTCTCTGGAATATTTGAGGCCGCTCGGTAGTTCCATGCTCCTGAATGCCTCCCTTTTGGATAACGGCAGCTTCTTATGAGTCGTTATGAGAAAACGGAATTCATTCCGTCAGCTTTTCCTGTAAAAAGGCGTCTTCACAATCTGCGCCCTTCTGGCCTTGCCGCGAATGTCGATTTCGAGCGCGTCGCCCACATCCGCATTCGACGCAGGAACGTAGCCTATCCCGATGGCTTTGCCAAGAGAGGGGCTCATCGTCCCGCTCGTCACCTCGCCGGCCACTTCGCCCTCGATCAGGATGGGCGCTCCATGACGAGGAATACCACGATCCACCATCTCGAATCCAACCAGTTTTCGCTTTACGCCTTCGGCCTTCAAGGCCAGCAGTTTCTCGCGGCCGATGAAATCCCCCGCCTTGTACTTCACCACCCAGCCGAGGCCCGCCTCGAGCGGATGGGTGGACTCGTCGATGTCGTTTCCGTACAGGGCGTATTTCATCTCGGTGCGCAGGGTATCCCGCGCGCCGAGGCCGCAGGGCTTGAGACCCTCGCTCCCGCCCTCGCTCATGAGCGCACTCCACAGAGCGGGCGCATCGGCCGATTTGCAGTAGAGTTCGAAGCCGTCCTCTCCCGTGTAGCCCGTGCGGGAGACCAGAACTTCACACCCCGCCACGTCCTGATACCGCGCCCCGTAATAGGGGATGGCTTGGAGGTCCCCTCCGCCCGGAATCAGTTTCCCTAAAACAGCCTCGGCTTTGGGGCCTTGCAGGGCGAGGAGGCCCGTCTCCTCGCTCACGTTTTCGAACGCGCAGTCCTCGATATGGCGGGAAGCCATCCACTCCCAGTCCTTTTCGATGTTGGCCGCGTTCACGACGGCCATGTAGCGCTCCCCTTCGAGCCGGTAGACCGTGAGGTCGTCCACGATTCCGCCCGCCTCCCGGCACATGGCCGCATAGAGGACGCCGCCCACATCGAGGCGCCTGACGTTGTTCGTGACCATCTTGTGGATGAAGGCGCCCGCCTCTTTTCCGCGCGCTTCGAACTCGCCCATGTGGCTCACGTCGAACAGGCCAGCGGCTTCGCGCACCGCATTGTGTTCGTCGAGCACGCCCGTGTACTGGACGGGCATCTCGTAGCCCGCGAAGGGAACCATCTTGGCGCCTGCGGCCTTGTGGGTTTCATACAGGGAGGTTCTGCGCAGTTCCTGATCGGCGTTCGTCATGACACCTCGCTCAGCGGCTGAAATTACCGCCCTTCATGAGCCTTACCGCGTATCGGGATGAATTTCAAGAGGTTTTTTCTTTACACACAGGGTTCGATATCGCCCATCATATTGATGAAGACAGGAGATCGCGAAAAATTTCCGAGCAATTTTCCTGGAAGCATCGTTCCCCGACGAATCCCGTGAGGAGATTTTCAGGGGAATGGTATGCTTCCGTTGACGGCTTCTTATTTCCGCCTGGGTTTTTTCGCACTTCCCCTTGTGGGGGGTTGTTGAAAAAGCCTGATTCAGGAGCGGGTGGTATGGCGGATTACGCGGCAGTTCCCTTTTCTCCCACGCAGGCGGCCACAAAACCTCATCCCGAGTAGGCCCGAAGGGCCGTATCGAGGGAGCGCCTCTTCGACAGGCTCAGGAGAGGCCCTTCGATACGCGGCTTCGCCGCTACTCAGGGTGAGGGGTGTAGGGCAACGGGTTTCGGCGGATTCGGTTCGGGAACTTCGGGGTAATCCGGGAAAGCAGGTTTGCCCCGCAGCATCACCGAACCGATTCGCGGCCCGAATCCTGTCGCACCGCTCATGCTCCGCGAGGTTGAGCCGGCAAACGCCTAGCGTTGGTACTTTATGAACGGCGTGAGGTTCGCCACGCGATCGTAGAGCACCCGGGCGGTCTCGTTGAAGTCCTGCGTGAGCCAGTAGACCGACGGCGCGCCCCGCTCATCGGCCGCCGCATAGACCGCTTCGATCAGCGCCCGGCCTACGCCCCCGCCGCGAAAGGCGGGATCGGTGTAGAGGTCCTGGAGATAGCATACGTCCTCAAGCCGCCAGTTGTGCGGGTGAAAAATGTAGTGGACCAGACCCGCCGCCTGCCCGTCCCTGAGTGCGAGCAGTCCGTTCTGCTGCGTGCGGGCCGGATCCAGAAGGCGGGCGAAGGTAGTCCGGTAGACCTCTTCGGGTACGCTGGATTCGTAGAACTCCAGATAAGCGGTCCACAGGCGGCGCCAATCGGATTCGTCGGCGGCGGCCAGGGAGCGAATGGTCAGCGTCATGAGAACTCCTCATGCTGGCTCGGGAAGTATAGCGGCAGGGAATTGTACGTTCGGGGTTCTGTCAGTCAAGCCGATTCTTTCGGGATCGTCCGCTCCGTTTGACACGACACCGACGCAAGACGCTACGCCGGGGCGCAGTTGACGAAGCGAAGCGTTTTCCATAATGCGAGAGGGCTGCCGGCAGGGCGCATCTCCCCGCAATTGCCGTCACGGGACCCGAGGAGAACTCACCTAGAATATCGAAGCGGCCAGGCGCGTTCGACGAACCCGAATTTCTGAAAAATACGATAAATTCCGATAAATTCACGGGGTTTTTCGATAAATTACTGAAAATTTTCGAGGGGAAATGCGCGCAAATACGGGCAACAGCGGGGGCCCGATGTGCGCAAATGCGGGCAGATGCGCGTGCGAAAACCAGTTGTGACAGCCGGATTCCGCCGCCGCACCCAAGCGTAGGGGAATTCTGCCACGGCCCGTGCTCCACTCGATGACGGCAAATGCGCGGATTTGCGGGGGTGAAATTCACCCGGGCGCGCTTTGCATGGGCGCAAGGGCCTGATTGAACGGGGGTTTTTCCGGGAGAGCCGGACATCGCGTGGCACTTCAATAATAATCTATAACTAACTGATATTTAATTCGTTTTTCTCATGACATCTATATTGGTAGAACCCAGCAGGGCGTGGATCGCGGCGTTCAGAGGCGTGGGGATTCCGTGCCTGGCGCCGATGCGAACGACCGCCCCCGTCATGGCATCCGCCTCGACCCGCCGCCCGGCGCGCCTGTCGACGAGCATGGAGGTGGTGGCTTCCGGGTCGGCATCCTGTAAGCGCTCGATGGTTCGCTCGGCGACGTCATCCGCCAGCTTCGCGCCCTCCGCTCTCCCCACGGCGGCGCATTCGCGCACGAGCCCGCGGCAGAGTTCGGCGACTTCCGGCTCATGCAGCACCCCCCTACCCTTGTTCGTCAGCGCGGTGGCGGGTCCTGCGCCGATGTTGTTGCACAACTTCGCCCAAGAGGCTGTTTTGAAATCGGTTGTCGGCTTCACCGGAACATCCGTGCCCTCATAAAGGGACGCGAGAAATCGCGCCCCCCGGCCATCTTCGGGCACGAGCTGGGCACCCCCCTGCTGCGCCACGTGGCCGGGAGCCAGCCTGTCCGCCGGACAATTCACCACGACCGGAACGACCTCCGCCCCCCGGGCGTACGGCTCCACTCGTTCTCTATGCTCCACGCCGTTCTGTAAAACGGCGACGATGGTATCCTCACCAACGAGAGTCTCCAGCCAACCCGCGACGTCCGCCACCTGATGCCCCTTCACCGCCAGGAGAACGCAGTCCACGGGCTCTACCTCGGAGGGAGAGGTGACGCACTTCACCGGTGATTCGATGACGGAATCGGGCGTTTCCACCACGAGTCTGTCGATGGGCTTTCGCACACACAGCGTAACGTCGTGCCTGTCCGAGTGGCATAACCGCACCCCGAACACGCCGCCTATGGCGCCAGCCCCCACCACGGCTACCTTGCTCATCAACCACGCTCCAGGAAATTCATGCCAGAATCCGGCGGCCCTTCCATGACGCCACGGATTCCAGGACGCAAACGACACCGGCCAGAGAATCCCAGCCCGAGCTGTGTCCTATTTTGTCCAACTCACGCAAAGCGGAACGCAAGCGCGCTTCATCCGCCATCCCCATCGCCGAAATCGTCTCATGCAGGGCCTGCGCTCCCTGGCCTCCGGCCGCGCACTCCATATGTGCGCGACTGATCTTGTTCGTCCGTTCTTCAGCCAGTTTCAAGACGCTGCCGGAGACTTTTCCCAAAATGTCCGAACAGCCCACGGCGCGCAACGCTATCATCACACCACACCAAAAATCATCCCCCGACGGCGTGAGTCCCGGACCGAGGCCTACGAGCCTGCGGGCGGAGGCGGGAAATTCAAGGTTTTTCTCCCCATTCAACGAATGCGAAAGCCAGTGCCCAAAATCCGCAATTCCCTTCCAGGAGACTGTTTGAAATGCCCCTTTATTTGAAAATTCCTCGCCACTCACGATGTGTTCAATGAGTGGCGCCAAACCCTCCCGAGGGCCTGTTTCGGCTATCCACTGAACAAGAAACGAGAGATTTCCCATAAAAAACTCCAAATCCCAGCCGTCAGGTAGTGGTTCCGGCTCCCACGCCATCGGGCGGGACGCGTCGATCTTCACCTTGGGGCCAAGACGAATCGAACGATTCCGGAGCCTGACAGGACTTCCGACACCAATGATTTCAGTAAAATCCACATTTTCGGAAAATTCACAAAGCGCATTCAGGGGACCCGGCCCGATACCCCGTTCTCCGATACACGCGACCTGCCCGAATGTATTTTCTGCATAGAAACTTCGGCGAAACACACCGATGATTTTTGCTTCATCCGGTGCGTCGAAGAAACCCTTTGCGAATGCGCCCACAAGATCAATTTTGGAGACAACCTGCATATATCAGACCCGCATCATGAATTGACTATTTCCAGCGCGCAAAGAAAATCCCTCACCCATAAAAGAGTGAGGGAATTTCTACATGCGCAATGCTTATCCGCAGCCAGGACCCCTGACCTCACTCGCCGCAACAACAGATGGAACGAGCGTCTCGGCAAAATTCGTGTCCATTTCTTGCTTTTCAATCAGTTCAGCGATTTGTGAGAGCAGCATCTCGCGTTTCATCAGTCCCAGACGATATATGCCCATCGGGTTTACAAGCTTCATATAGTAATGGTTTGCAGCGTCATGCTCCGTAGAGCACGCAGAAGGTTTTTGAGCGATGGAAAGAGGTCCCCCAAAAACATCTGCAAATCGGGACAGGATTTCCTCATGATGTAAATCCGCCGGTATTTCGGGAAATCTCGCTATGAGTTCCTGGACATTCATTATTATAACTCCTTTATGGGAGTGGGTTATTTTCAATGAAACGACTCCTGGAGTCTACCAGATGTTCAACAGCTTGACTCCCCGTCCCCTTCCCGCGTTCCAAAACAAGCTAATCTCAAGAAAACCACAAGGATTACTTTTCCCGGATGAACCGCGCGGCATAGCTTCTGATATTTTTCCCGTTCAGAACATGAAAACGACGGATTCGGGCGATTGTTTCTCCAGAAAATCGACCAATGGGAATGTGAATCAAATGCTTCTTATACAACCGCGCAATCTGCCGCCAGCGTGAGTTAGGTGGTTGTGGGCTCACCAAGGCGATGAAGCGCTCTTGCGAGTGAAAACACGCCCCTGCGATCAATCGCTCCTCCAATGTCTTGGTGTAGTGAAAGCGCGAATCCCGCCAGACATCCTCGATATATCTGGGAGGAAAAACAAAAAATGCTCCGCCATACTGAGATTCCGCTATTCCCGGCCCCACCAAGTTGTTCTCAAATGGGGTCGCATACATGCAAAGAGTTGATTCCTCATCATGTTCCGCATACCACATCGTACGCCAGGAGTACTTCCCGGAATCGGCAGGCGTATCGAACAAAAAGACGACGACCTCCAGATTTCCTCGCGCCGGGGGAATTTCTTTTACATAGAGATCGCCCGTATGCCAGTTGCGAAGCGTTTCCCTGATATCGAGGCCATCTTTTATCGATGTCGTGAATTTCTCGGTGCGTGCCAAATCCTCTCCCAAGAGCGCCTTGGCCTGCTCACGCACATGGGTATGAAAGCTCTCTATGGCGTCATCTTCCGGTGGCCAGGAACACATGCCAAACGGATTCCACCTCTGGGCCCATTTCTGCTTTTCAAACGGAGTAGGCTTCGGTTTGAGAGAAATACTCCTCCAAGTGACGGCTGAGCCGCCCAGGCGGCTCTTGAGCGTCCCAACGTCTCCATTCGGGAATACCGCACGATCCACGCCAACGTGGACAAAATCGTCTTCATTAAATCCCGGGGCTTCACGCTGATAGGGGTATTCTCGCGCGACTTCCAATATCGCCAAGGCGAAAGCATCGCCCGCGGTCTGCTTGGCGGCGAGGACGAGCGTGAATAAATCTGGCGTCAGCCTCCTTCCCTGAAGCGTCAGATTGCGGACATATTGCAAGAATATCTGGAGTCTTTGAGGCGTCACCCAGTTCTGCGCCGGCCGATGTTCTCTCAACCACGACGCTCTCGCCTCCAGGAGCAGTTCCTTGACGCCGTCGATGGAAAGGTTGGAGTCCCCCAAGAATTCTTCGCGGTTTCTTTCGTACAAATACGTCTGGTAGGGAAACTCCCCCAAGAGGAAAGCCAGGGTATCTTCCGATACCCCATACCTTCGGGGCGGATTAAGAGACGCACCCAGGTGGAGCTTGAATAATTCATCCCCACCGGATGACCCTTCTCGGCAAACCGAGCGAATCCAGGGCCAATCCAAAGCGGAACATACCAAGACGATGCGCTTGTATCGCGCTTCGAGCTCGAGCAAGGTGTTGGCCATCCAGCGGATTCTCGCGGCGCGCTGCGAGGAAGCCGTGGGCTTGGGAGCCGCCGTCAAAAGAGATGCGGCGAAAGCCTCCATCGGCACTTTTTTCAGCGCATACGGATCCGGCAGCGTATGAATATCCTGCTGAAAACGCTCTACTTCCAAATCAATGAAGACTCTGGGAATGCGCTCCCCCATCGCTACCCTGAGGGCGGAAATCACGGGTTGGCAAGGGTCGATGGGGACATAATTATAAGAAGATAAATTTGTTTCATCCGCCACCAAGTCTTCTTCAGCACCGAAATCATCTTCCGGCTGTGAGGACTGCTCCCATGGCTCATCAAATACTCTTTCATCATCTCTGAAATATGATGGGGCATCTTCATTCACCGACACCATAGAGACGTACGGGAGTTCATCCACACCCGCTTCAACTTCATCCTGAAAAGACGGCGGTAATGGAATCGCAACGCAATCGGGTTCAAGCCGCAAAATCCTGTCGCGCACTTCGACGGCAAAGTCTCCCGACCCGTGGATGACGGGCAGTACGCTGATCCGCTCGGTGATGTTCAGGAAATCTCGTGAGGCCATGAATCAATCGTCTCGATCGGGGTCCAAGGGGCTGTCACCACCAAAGAAAATATCGCCGAAATCAAGCGACGGGGGTTCGTCACCGAGGGCTTGCCGTCTTCTTTGCGCGAGGCTTTTCAGGTCCAATGCCTCATCTCCCAAAACCTTGGCGAGCGCCTCTCGCCACGCTTTGTCTCGTGAGAGTGGATGCTCCGGGTCCTGCGCAAGACGCTTCAGTGCGAATTGAAGAATGTGGATTCCGTCTCTTGGAGAATACTCCAAGTCCAGTTCGTGGGCTTCCTGCAAAAACTCCACCGTCAAGGCCAACATCTCTTCGGGCGCAAACGGCAAATGATACTTCAGGATGTTCATTTCATCTTTTTTGTTCGGGAATTCAAGCTCCAAAGTTGGTTGGAGTCTCGACAAAATGTAGTCGGGCACCTCGTATGTCGAGGCATCTTCATTCATTGTTACGCAACAGCGAAAATCCGGGTGCGCCTTTACCGTAATACCCGCAACGATAGACTCCACATAACGGCGATGATCAAGCAACGGAGCCAGCGACGCCCAACTCTTCTCGCTCATCCGGTTGCCCTCATCCAGCACGCATACGCCTCCCCGTATCATGGCCGTAACCAGAGGGGATGCGTGATAGGCGATTCTTCCCGACTCCGCCAGGACGGGCGTGATCAAGAGATCTTCCGGGCGGGTATCGGAGGTGCACTGAAATATGAACAATCCCTGTTTTCTCTCTCGCGCCGCCGCCATCGCCAGCGTCGTCTTCCCGATACCGGGGGGGCCGACAATTCTTGGAGAAAGAGAAACGTCCTCCTCCGCTACGATCATCCAGCAGGCCAGAAGCTGACGCAGCACCTCTGTCTGACCGATCCAAGCTTGATCGGGAGCGGTGTGTCCGCTCAGATGCAGGGACACCCCTTCGATTTCAACGGCTCTCACCCCCGTTTGTTCCTTGCCTGATGTTTTATCGTGCACAATCAACTCCTGTTCCAGAATTCGCTTCAAATAATCCGGGCGCTTCGCACTTGCATTCTCCGAACAAACCCTAATCCGTAAAATACCCCCCGTTTACATCCAGTGCTTCTCCGGTGATATGCGCAGCTTCCTCGCTTGCAAGAAACAAAGTGGGCGGCACTAGATCCGCAGCAATCGCAAATTTTCCCATCGGATGTTTCGCCAGTGCCCTATAATACAAATCTGGTCCAAATTCTCGCATCAAAGGGCCATCAATCGGCCCGGGGACCAGGCAGTTCACGGTCACTCTGGTTTTCGCCAACTCACGAGCCAGGTTGAACGTCATGGCCAAGATACCACCTTTTGAAGCGCCATACGTGAGATTATGGCCCAGCCCGCCCGATTTTCCGGCCCCGGAACCAAACAGGATGATTCGCCCAGCCGGAGAATCCTTGAGTGCGAGCATCGCGCCTTGAATGCAGAAATAAGGCGCCAGGAGATTCACGTTCAGAGCGCGCCTCCAATCAGATTCACCAAGCGAGAGCGGGTCTTTCACCAGCATGTCCGCCGCCGTGTGAACCAGGACGTCGCATCCACCCAGCCATGCGATTGCTTCTTGGATCATGGATTTCACTTCTGTGAAATTTTCGAAGTCACAGGGAATTTTTTTCAGCATCTCCTCGGAACCTTCGATGAGACGCAGTTTCTCTGGACTCCGCCCCGTGGCGGCGAGTTTGGCGCCCGTATCTAGAAATGCCCGAGCGAGCGTCTTGCCCACGTCTCCTGTAGCGCCGGTGAGAATCACTCTTTTGCCATGAAAATCAAAACGAAGCGTCATCTTGCGTATCCCGAAAGCCGGCGTTGAACTTTCAGTCAGCCCTCTCTCCTGATATATATCGAATAAGATACAATATCGACTGGAAGATAGCATTCTTGATGGGGGAATCATTTTTGCACTGCCTCAAATACGACAAGAAAACCATGGGGAACATCCATGAACTTGTTCGATGACCTGAAGCTCCGTGGTTTGGTCCACGATCACACGGACCAGGCGCAAATGGTGAGCGCATTACGAAAAGGCGCGATGAGCCTTTATTGCGGCTTCGACCCCACGGCTGACAGTTTACATATCGGAAACCTGGTTCCCATTACGGGACTCATGCGTTTTCAACGCGCAGGACACCGGCCGATTGCCCTCATGGGCGGCGGAACCGGGATGATAGGAGACCCTTCGGGAAAATCAGAAGAGAGAAACCTCCTAAGCGCAGAAATTTTAGAACACAACCTCAAAGGAATCAGGGCTCAATTCGAAAGGTTCCTGGATTTTGATGCGGGTTCAAACTCTGCGCGTATGATGAACAACGCGGAGTGGCTGAACGAGGTCCGTCTCATCGATTTTTTCCGCGACGTAGGCAAACATTTTTCCATCGGTTATATGATGGCGAAAGAATCTGTGAAGTCACGCATCGCCGATGCAGGAATATCGTACACCGAGTTCAGCTACATGGCGCTTCAGGCCTATGATTTTCTGCACCTGTTCGAGAAAGAGAATTGCACTTTACAGATTGGCGGTTCCGATCAGTGGGGCAACATCACAGCCGGGATTGAGCTTATTCGGCGGGTTCATGGAAAGCCCGCATTCGGAATGACCTTTCCTCTCATCACGACTTCCGACGGCAGAAAATTCGGCAAAACAGAAGAAGAGAATATCTGGCTGGACCCGAAGCGAACCAGTCCATACCGATTCTCGCAATACTGGATTCAGACAGACGACAGGGATGTCGGCAGGTTTCTGAGATATTTCACCTTTCTGCCACTTGACGAGATTGATGAAATCGAAAGTGAACACCTCGAATCCCCGGAGATGCGAGCCGGACAACGCCGCCTCTCGAAAGAATTGACGACGCTCGTACACGGCGCCGCCGCCGCGCGCAGCGCAGAGCGCGCCGCGAAAATTCTCTTCGGCGCACAACTGGATGGAATCGAGAAAACCGACTTGCTCTCGGCAGCGGAGGAGATGCCGAAAACTCTACGCTCAGGAACACCGCCATGTCCGCTCATAGACATCCTGCTGGAAACCGGTCTCTCCAGGTCGAAAACATTGGCGCGAAAAGAACTAAGCGGTGGCGGCATTTATGTGAACAATCGCCGCATCACGAATGAGGAAAGCGTATTATCTGCTGATGATATGTTATTTGGTCAATACATCCTGCTTCGGAAGGGAAAAAAGAACTATCATCTGTTAGAATTTGAAAAATAAGCAAATACAGAAATGACCATTTGCCGCATTCGGTCATAAGAGTTGAGCAAATCCTCTTGGAAACTCCGAGACACCTACAGATGGTGAAAATGAACTGGCTAATCAGACGGCGTTTCGGCTCCACAGAAGCAACCCTCCTAACATGAACGAACGAAGAAGCGCCACCCAGGTCGAATATCATGACCTGCCTCCCGAGTTTCACCAGTGGAAATGGCGCATTCTTATCGCCTTTTGCGTTTTCTATGCCTTCAACTATCTGGGCAGATTCAACTTCAGTCTGGTGCAATACGCGGTCATCCAGGATCTGGGTATCACGCGAGTCGATACCGGGTGGATCAATTCATGGATGTTTTGGGGATTCGCTTTCGGCGACTTGGTCTTCGGCAGGATTGCGGAAAAAGTAGGCTACAGAAACACCATACTCTTCGCCGCCATAACCACATCGTTGTTCAACTTCATCGCGAGTTTTGGAAATTCCATTTCCACGCTCGCCATACCCTGGGCGGTGGTCGGTTTTGTGAACGCAGCCACATGGGGGCCAGGACTCGGCTTGGTGGCGCAATGGTGGCCGAGACGCGAGCGGGGCCAGGCGATTGGGCTCGTGGGAACGGCCGCCGGTATAGCGCTCCTCATCGTTTGGGCGGTCGTACCTTGGACGGCGGCGCAATACGGCTGGCGGATCGCGATTCGCTACCCCCCTTTGATCATTGCCGTTTTGGGAATCATTTTTTACTTTATCGCCAAAGACAAACCCGCCGAACTCAACCTCCCTGAGTATATAGAGTCAGATGACGTGTCCCGCGAAGCAGAAGCGGCAGGCAGCGAGAGTGAACATGGCCTAAAAGCGTATTTTCACTTGATGACCAATCTGCGTTTCTTTTTGGCGTGCCACGTAAAAGGACTGGATAACGTGGTTCGCTACGGCGTCGTCTCATGGGCGCCTTTGTATTACGCTCAGGTGGGTGGATTCAACCTGAAAGAGATGGGTTTGCTTACCTTCGCATATCCTTTGGGGTATTTGTTCGGGCCTATCTTCGGCGGAATCATTTCCGATCGATTCTTCAAGAGTAACCGCTCCATCGTCATCATACTCGCCGCGTTTCTGAGCGCCGCCGCGATGATGGGGATCGCCTATGCGCCCGCCGATAACATTCCTCTCGCCGTTATTTTGCTCATTGTCGGTGGATTTTGCGTCAACATGTCCACCGTGCAGGCGCTGGGGGTAGACCTGGCCGGCAGGCGGCTGGCGGGAACAGCGGCGGGCGTGCTGGATGCCCACGGGTATATTTATGGCGCGCTCCAAGCCATATTCTTCGGATGGTTGTCTCTGGCGATTTCAAACGGGTGGTTCTGGGTGTTCACGGCCATGGCGGCCAGTCGGCTCATCGCGGTATTACTCGTCTGGAGGGTGCGGGCATAAGCGTTCGTTCTTCTTCGGGTATATGGATAAGCCCGCGTACTAGAGCTTGGCCGTCAATTATCGTTTTTCCGTTTTACGCCCCTCAGTATTTCGAGGCGAATTCTGTCCTCGTCACTTCCAAATTTCTCCTCCAAAAAAGAGAGGAGGCACCGCACCCAAATCTCATGATGCTCTTGCGCCATCATCAAGTACAAAGACGTCCCAAAACGCCAATCCTTGTCCGAGCCACGGACGATGACGTCGAGTCGAAAGTCGTCCTGCCTCGCCAGACATATCGCGGCCAAAAGATCTCGTCCATTCTCCAAATCGAATGGAAAAGATTTTTTCGTACCATCTCCAAATCGAATGCTCAGTTCCAGCGCGGCCGAATCCGTCCGATCCGGCGCATCGAAAACCACCGAGAGCAACTCGGAAGAAGCAGACGCATCTACGCCAACCAAAATATAAGTTTCGCCACCCACGGCGAGTCTCGATGACGAGAGAACGCCGTCCTTGTAATGTTTCTTATTCAAGATTTCTTTCAGCCAATCAGGCAGCCTCTCCCGTCCGGGGTAAGCCGTGGGCGTTTCACCTTCATCCAGCAACTGGAGTTTGTTCGCCCATGCAAGCAGAGAAATCAACAGAGGTGGCGCAGGGCGCAGGGTTTTCGACTCCCAAGGCGTCATGCCTGTCATGGCGTCATTGAAGCTTCTGATCAATACAGCCTGCATATCCTCCCATGCGGCTCTTCGTTCCAGGGCATCTCCGGAATCTATTGAATTTCTCAATACCTCTAACGCCGCCAAACGATCCGCCAACTCGGACAAATGATGATTTTCCGCCATATCGCCATACATTTTCCGGGCTTCGGCGACATTTTCGGCTAATCCGTTGTCATGAAGCCACGAATCCAGATTCACCGGCAAAGGACGCAAACCGGCATCCCGATCGCTCGTGCGCCTCCAGAGGCCGCGGGCATTTTCCAGGGTTGCGCTTGCGGCCGGCTCCGTACGAATCTCCCAGACACCGGAAAGTTCTTCTCGTATGGCGCCTTCACCCACCCCTTCGTCGAACATGTTCGCCAAACGCCGGAGCAACAAACTGAAAAACGCCGATTGCGCCTTCGCCATGGAGGACAATTTTCCGCGCCTCGACGTCAGGGCCGTCAACGCCAGGTACAGGGTGCCGACAGCCGGCTTCACGCCCTGAGCGCCATACAGCGCCGTCAGCTTCTCCATGCGCTGGAGAACAAACCCCAACTCCTCACCGGCCAACAACTTCAGATGGATGAAAGAAATCGGTAGAACCTGCTCGGGCAGGATGGGTTCCACCTGGGGAGAAAAAAGCGTTTGGGTGAAATTTTGCCTGATTTGCTCGCCTACATCCCCGAAATTCTCCCGGAGGTAACGCTCACAACACGACTCCCACCAGTCGGTAAACAAGCTTCGCGGCGCGGATGGGGACACCCTCATTCGCTCTCGGACATGGATGATCGATCCTGCTCACCGATCGGGGTCGCCGTCGCACGCGCCTTCTTCTGGAGCAAGCGCCCGACGGAAAACAAAATGACCGCGGAACCCAAAACGACGAGCTGGATGGCGTAGGCGGAGGGATTCAAAGCGCCGATGAGCAGGGCGACCCCGCAATCCACCATGGCGAGAATCTGAAGAGCGCGTCCCAGGCCATGCATCAACCAAGCTGTCCCAAGGCTGCTCTGATCCGCTCGATTCCTTCTTTGACGTTCTCCAGGGAAGTCGCGTAGGAGAAGCGCACGTAATTGTCATTGCCGAAACCGGCGCCGGGCACGCCGGCGCAGTGGGCGTGTTCGAGGAGGTATAGCCCCACATCCATTGAATTTTTCAATACTCCGTCCGGCCCACGGCGACCGAATACACCGCTCACCCGGGGGAAGGCGTAAAACGCGCCCTTGGGGTTCACGACGCTGAGCCCGTCGATTGAGTTCAGTCCCTCGACGATCGCCTTTCTCCTCGCGTCGTATTGCGCGAGCCATTCGTTCAGGAACTCATGCGAGCCCCTCAAGGCCGCGACCCCGCCGTATTGGGCGAAGGAGGTGGCGTTGCTCGTGCTCTGGCCCTGCAGCGTGTCCATGGCCTCGATGATTTCAGGGCTCCCGAGCGTATAGCCCAGCCGCCAGCCCGTCATCGCGTAGGTTTTCGAGAACCCGTCCAGAACCAGGGTACGCGCCTTCATCTCGTCGGAAAAACCGGCGATCGAGTAATGCGCCTCGCCGTCATAGGTGATTTTCCCGTAAATCTCATCGGACATGACCATCGCGCCGGTCGATAAAACCACCTCGGCGATCGCCTCCAACTCCTCGCGGCTGTAGACACACCCCGAAGGGTTGCACGGGCTGTTGATCACCACGATTTTCGTCCGCTCGGAGACGGCTTCGCGCAACTGCGCGGCCGTCATCTTGTGGCCGTTTTCCTCACTGGTCTCCACCAGAACCGGTTTCGCCCCGGTCAGGGTGGCGACGGGCTCGTACGCCACCCAGATGGGCGCTGGGATGACGACCTCATCGCCCTCCTCGACGAGGACGTGCAGGGCGTTGAAGACCGATTGCTTCCCGCCCACGGTGACGATGGCTTCCGTTTTCGGGTCATACCGGAGGCCCTTGTGCTCCTCGGCCCAATCGCAAATCGCCTCTCGGAGGGAGGGTATGCCCCGAACCGCCGTGTATTTCGTGGCGCCGTCACGCAGACCCCGGATGGCCCCTTCCTTGATGTGCTCGGGGGTGTCGAAATCAGGCTCTCCCGCCGCGAACGAGATGACGTCGACGCCTTGTGCCTTCATTTCCGCCGCCTTGGTGTTCATCGCCAGCGTGGGGATGGGAGGCAACTTGCTCATTCGGGATGCAAAACGCATGAATAACTCCAGGGTTAGAAAATGAATTTAGCTGTGGAACCGCTCGCCGAGCGCTTCCCGTACAGAAGCGGACACGTGTTCACCCACGTCTCCGCCGAGTGAAGCGACTTCCTTGACGAGGCTGGAACTGAGGAAACTGTACTGTTCGCTGGGCATGAGGAAAATCGTTTCGATCTCCTCGTTCAGCCTTCTGTTCATGAGCGTCATCTGCATCTCGTAATCAAAATCGCTCACGGCGCGCAGGCCGCGAATGATGGCCTGGGCATTCACTTTCATGGCGAAATCCACGAGCAGTTCACGCTCGAAGCTCGCGACCTCGATCTGGTTCGACGCCTCGAATTCTTCCAGGAAGAAATTCCTGCGTTCCTCGAAACTGAACAGCGGCGTTTTCGAGGGGTGAACGGAGATGGCCACGGTCACCTTCGAGAAAAGCCTCTGGCTCCTGCGAACAACGTCGAAATGCCCTTTCGTCGGCGGATCGAAGGTTCCCGGATATACCGCGTGACTTTCCATGGAAACGAGCCTCTTATCAAGCGAAAGGGGGCCTCTGCCCCGTGCAAAATGCGCGTTAAAACTAGTCTTTTGGATATCTCGTGTCAACTTGACCGACGTGAATACGCCGCCGGGTGGACCAGGCGGGGCCTGAGCTTCATTTCGTCCGGTGCATCCCCGCATTCCGGGGCTGTTGGAAAGGCCTGCAATGCCGGGATTGCTGTCATTCCGGCGAAAGCCGAAACCGGGCGGCGGCGTAGGTTCTCGCCTTGAAAACCACCCCCCTACCCCCTTGACAGGGGGGCAAGAAAAACAAAAGCCCCTCTACCAGCAGCGGGCATCGCCTTTTCATACCCCCCTGTCAAGGGGGGGGGTGAAGCCGACCGGGGAGGGAGGGTTCATGGTAAGGACAAACCCTCCCGGCGCGGGCGGACACACGGGTCCGCCCCTACAGAACCAGCGCTATTCGCGAGGAGCTTTCTCAACAACCGCATTTCGGGGCTGATCGAGGACTTTCTCATCCAGCCGGAGTCGGCTTCCCGTATCCATTACGGAATGCCTTAGGGCTTCAGGACCTCCCGCACCATGTGGCTGATCTCGGGGAGGATGATTTTTTCCATGCCCGTGCGGCAGGCGTTCCCCGAGCCGGGCAGCGTCATGATGATGGTGTCCCGGCAAGTCCCCGCCGTGGCGCGGGTGAGCATGGCGGCCGTGCCGATTTCCTCGAAACTCACGTGCCGGAACAACTCGCCGAAGCCGGGCATTTCCTTCTCCAGGAGCGAGACGACGACGTCGTACGTCGTATCCCGCTTGGTGATGCCCGTCCCCCCGTTCGATATCACCACCTGGATGCCGGGGTCGGCGCACGCCTCGAGCAGGGCTTCGCGAATCTGCTCCGGCTCATCCTTCACGATGCGGTAGAAGGCGACCTTGTGGCCCATGTCGCCCAGCATGTTCATGATCAACTTTCCGCTCGTGTCGCTTTCTTCCGTGCGCGTGTCGCTCACCGTGAGGACGCCGCACGTGACGGCGTCTGGCCCCTCGGCGCGGTGGTCCTCGAAAGTTTTCAGTTCGGCCGCCTGCTCGACTTCGCGGCGGGACGGCCCCTCGCCCTGGTTCATTCTCATCTCCTGCTCTTCGGATTTCATTGATATTCGTTGTGATGCGCTCACGCCCTAGAACAAAAGAACCGGAGAACGAATTCTCCGGCTCTTCGAGGCTTGCGAAACAATCCATCAAGAAGGCGCGTCGGGAGTTCGCTTCCATCCTCCGGCAGGCTCGCCGCATACGCCCTCGGAACTTATTTCATCATTTTCTTCTTCTTGAAGCCCTTGGCCATCATGCACGAATCGAAATTGCTCTGCGCATAAGACGTCGCGGAACTGGTCGCTTCGGGACCGCCTTTGGCCTTCGCATCGAATATGAACTCTTCCTTCATCGCGCAACTTTTCAGGTCCTTCACAGCCTGGTCCATCTTCACGCCCACGCCGCGCTTGAACCAGACGTTGTGCTCAGGCGTCGTGCATCCCGCAACCACCAAGACCACTCCAACCGCCAGGACGATACCAGCCATTTTTCGCATGAGTCGTTTTCTCCCCATAAATTCAACGCCTCGCCCGTCTTCCGAACCCCGCGAGGTCAAAACACTCTACCATCAAGACAAATCGGAATTTACCATTCTATTCTCCTATCGTCCAATGCAAAATACCGTAGCGTCCCGCCATGTCGAAATCGAGTTCTTCGGGCGACAGTCCGGATGCGCGAAATACGGCTGCATCCATTAAAAATTTCAATAGCTAATGGGTGTTTTTGCCCCGTGAATTTATCGAAAAACCCCGTGAATTTATCCAATTTTATCGAATTTCAGAGACATCAAGCAATGTCCAACGGTCGAAGAGTTCTCATAATCAGCATGGAGGGAGTCCATTTTCCTGTTCACCAACTCTCGGCCGCGCCTCAATCGAGCCCGTTCTGGAAGATTGCATCCAACCGTAGTAAACTTCGCGGCAAATCAAATAAGGCAAACGGAAAATCTCGGACATCGTCGACTTACCGGCGAGAGTGAGGACAATAGTTAAATACCGGGGAAAACGAAATGAAGAAGCGCATCCAATTGGCATTTGATATCTCGTGGACCGAGGTAGAGACCAATTGGAGGAATCCGGGTACTTGGGTAGATCGCCACCATCCAAATATCGGCATGTTCGAGGAAATTGCGCGCGTCGCGGAGCGTGGCGGGCTTGACCTCATCTTCCTGGGAGACTCGACAGGCATTCCCGACATGTGGAAAGACTCGATTGACGATGCGGTCAGCTACGGCGTCGCATGGCCGAGATTCGACATGAGTCCGTGGATTGTCGCGATGTCCCGCGTCACCAAACATCTCGGGTTCGGCTTGACGTACTCATCCAGCTTTATGCACCCGTTTTATACGGCGCGTCTTTTGAATTCCATGGACCATATCACCAACGGTCGAATGGCCTTTAACGTCATCACTTCGGCGCGCCGTTCCGATTTTGCGAACTATGGCTACGACGGTCTGCCGGAGCATGGTGAGCGCTACGAGCGGCTGGAAGAGTTTATCGACGTCTGTCGGGCGTTGTGGAACAGCGTCGAGGCGGATGCTTTCCTCTGGGACAAGGCTTCGGGCCGGATCGCCGACCCCGCCAAAGTTCATCCGATCAATCACGAGGGGAAGTTTTTCAAGGTCAAGGGGCCACTAAGCGTCGTTCCGTCTCCTCAGGGAAGTCCCGTAATCATACAGGCCGGAGGCTCTCCGCGAGGCGTCAAAGGCGCCGCTCATGTTGCCGATCATGTTTTCGGCAGAACCAAAACGTTGCCGCTTATGACGAAGCAACGACAAGATCTTGATGACGCTCTCCTCGCAGAGGGGCGGGATCCGCAAGAGGTCGGCATCATCTGGGCGCTCAGGGCCATCGTCGGTGAAACCGAGAAACAGGCGCATGCGCTGCGGGAAGCACTGATTTCCGATGTGCCTACAGAAGCCGTCGGGGTATGGCTGTCGCACAATACCGGCTACGACTTGTCCAAGCTTCCGCCGCGATTCTCCCTGGCGGAACTTCAGGAGCGTATCATCGCCGCACAGGCCTCTCCGGTGGGTTTCGTCAATCAACTGGCGCACAAGTATGGCGAGCACGCCGAGATCGATCGCGAGGAATTCTTCCGCCATGGACTCGAGTCGGCGACGGGTTACGCCACCGCGGTCACCGGTACGGCGGCGCAGATTGCCGATCGTTTCGAAGAGATATTCGAAGCGACCGGGAGTCGCGGCGGCTTCATGGTCAAGCAGTCCCAGGCCGGGCCGCGCGAGATTATGCTCAACATCGTGGATTACCTGGTTCCCGAATTGCAAAGACGGGGGAGGTACAGGAAATCGTACGAGGGCAAGACTCTGCGAGAAAACCTCGCCGTTTGATCCCGGATTCGTGTCGTAATCACAAGTCCGGCGACAAAACCGACGAGGTTCATGAGATTGACCGATAGCCGGGTTGTCGCTACGATCAGGCATCTAATCGTTCTCAATAGTATCAGCGGGCCAGGCTGCGGATAATTCTTCTCTTGAGCGTTCGAGCCGATTATCCCGACACTTCCTCCCTGGGTCCGGAGAAAGACGAACCGATGGCAGCCGACTCCTCTGATGGCAGAGCACGGAGAACGATGCCTTCCTCGTGGAACGTCTTCAAAGCCAATTCGGCCCGGCGAGAGAGAGCCTTGGACATCTTGATGCCGGTCATGGCTGTTGCCGTGGCCCTGGTGTTGTGGTCGGCTGCGGTAAAGGTATTCGAGATCCCGGAGTACCTGTTGCCGGCGCCCCTGGACGTGGTGGTACGGCTCGGCGAGGAGTGGCGCAGATTAGCCGACGAATGCTTCTATACGCTGCAATCCGTGCTATTGGGTTTCTCGGCCAGCGTCCTGATAGGCGTACCACTTGCATTTTGGGTCGTTTGCAGCCGCAGCATCGAACGTATGCTGATGCCGTTTCTCGTGATGTCCCAAACGATACCGAAGGTTGCGATTGCGCCCATACTGGTCGTTTGGCTTGGATTCGGGATATTGCCGAAGATCGCGGTCGTGTTCCTGATCTCGTTCTTTCCGATCATCGTGTCGACGATCGTCGGGCTGAAAGGCGTCGAGAACGACATGATCGATCTCGTTCGCTCGATGGGGGCCAAAACCCCCAAAATCATGCTCAAGGTTAGAGGCCCGGCGTCGCTGCCCCAGATGTTCGGCGGTTTCAAGATCGCCATATGTTTTTCGGTTGTCGGGGCCATCGTCGGGGAGTTCGTCGGGTCCGACAAGGGGGTGGGTTTTTTGCTCCTTACATCCGCAGGTGATCTTGACGGACCGCTGATCTGGGCGGCGCTTTTCGTACTGATCGCCATGGGCGTCATTTTGTTCTCCATAGTCTCAAAACTGGAACGTCTCTTGATTCCCTGGCACGTCTCGGTTCGGATCGAGTCGACGACTGCCTATCAGTCCTAAAAAAGGAGGATTGGAAGATGATGGGTTCCATTTTGCGCACAGGGCTGTTTGTTGTCTCGGCATTCCTTTTGTCTGTAACCTTCTTTCCCGCCCACTCGTCACAGGCGGCAGAATCTGTGAGCCTGCGCCTTGACTGGAGACTGTCCGGCTATCATCTGCCGTTCTACTGGGCGAAGGAAAAGGGGTATTTTGCGGCGGAAAAACTGAACGTGACCATAAAGGAAGGCGCCGGCTCCAGTAAAACGGTTGGTCTGATTAGTGGAAAGCATGACGATTTCGGGGTTGCGGATTATATGTTCATGGCCTCCGGCGTCGCCAAAGGCATGAAGCTCAAGGGCGTTTTCGGGGTGGTGCAGAAGGGAGCATGGGCAGTGATTTCGCACGAGGCCAGCCCGATTCGAAAACCCCAGGACCTGATTGGCAGATCGGTGGCCATGACGGCCGGGCACAAATCCATGTTCGACCTCTTGCTGTCCGTCAATAAAATTCCGCCGGAGAAAGTTCAGATCCGTGTTACCAGCGGCGCTACGCGCAACACCACTTTCGTGAACGGCAAAGTCGATTCATTCATCAGCGTCGTCATCGGCTCACCGCTTGATCTCGTCGTGCGCGCCCGCCAGGGGAAAGGGAAGCCGGTGTACTTTATGAAGTTCTCGGATTTCGGCATATCTCCACTGGGCCATGGCGTGGTGGTTCACGAGCAAAGGATTGCGGAGAAACCCGGCCAGGTGCAGCGTTTTGTGCGCGCGGTTGCGCGGGCGCTGAAGGATGTGGTGAAGAAAGAGAACATCGACGAGGCTGTCGACATCGCCATGCGATTGTCCAAAACGGCGGAAAAGCGCAGGGAGTCGGTTAAGCTCCAATGGCAGGAGACGCATCGACGGCTCGGAACGAAGAACACGGCAGGCAAGCCCTACGGATGGACGAGCAAGGCGGATTGGGACAATGCCGTACAGATCCTCGTGAAAACGGGGCGGCTCAAGAAGACTCTTCCAGCCGATAAATTTTACAGCAACAAGTTTGTCCCGAAGAACTAAAAACGATGAATGGCGAGGTAATCGGGATTGACGACGTCAGTCTCACTTATCACGCTGCGAACGCCGATGTACACGCGCTCGACAATGTATCCATCTTTGCTTCCGAGGGTGAGTTCGTCGCCCTCGTCGGCCCCAGCGGTTGTGGGAAAAGCACGCTCCTGAAGCTCGTTTCCGGATTGCTCTCGCCATCCAGCGGGGCAATCCGGGTAAACGGGCGGGAGATAAAGGGGCCGACAGCCTCGGTCGGAGTAGTCTTTCAAAGTCCTCTGTTAATGGCTTGGCGTTCGATCCTGGAGAACATTCTCCTCCAGATCGAAATACGGGGCTTGCGCGTAGAGGACTACCGGGAGACGGCGCAGGAGTTGATTCAACTGGTCGCGCTCGAAGGCTTCGAGAATGCCTATCCGCACCAGCTTTCCGGCGGAATGCAGCAGCGTGTCGGCCTTTGCCGCGCGCTTATTCATGATCCTGATCTGTTGCTGATGGACGAACCGTTTGGCGCCCTCGACGCCATGACGCGTGAACAGATGAACAGTGAACTGCAAAGTATCTGGATGAAACGCCGCAAGACCGTACTTTTCATAACGCACAGCATATCGGAAGCCGTTTATCTGGCCGACCGTGTTCTGGTCATGTCACCGCGTCCGGGTCGCATCGTCGGGGAGATAAAGGTTGAATTATCACGTCCGCGTACGGTGGCTTCCACGGAAACACTCGAATTTACGCACCTTACAAGGCAGGTGCGACAGTACCTCAACACCGAAGAAAGGATCGGGTAGCAAAGCGTCCAGGCCGTAGAATAAGGATTTGATATGACGAATCATTCGGATGCGGGACTCGTGACCCTCGCCGAGGGCGTTCACGCATTCATCGGCGAGAGCGGCGATTCGAACGCGGGCGCGTTCTTTACGCCCGAGAGCTGGATAGTCCTCGATGCCTAGCAGCACGTTTCCTTGGCGGAAAAATTCCGCGCCGCGCTGGAGGCCACGGGCGAGCGCTCTTTAATGCCTTGCGCAAGCGGAAGGAGTGGCGACTTTTGCAGGGAAGGACGTTTCAGGGGGGAAAACGGATCGCCTCCTCGTGACCTTGGGTCGCCTCCCTGAAGCGGCCAGCCACCTCTACCGGCTTTCTCCTGTTTGCAGGGAGGGGTGGCGCCCTTTGGAAAACGGGACCGGTGGCCGGCAGGAGCGCCTGAAGGCAGCGCGTTCGGCCCGCCGCTCGGAGGGTCGTCGCCGGCCCCGCCTCCCGTCTTTTTTCTGCGGAGAGGATGAGCGCAAATGAGAATTCTCGCCGTCTGCGTCGTTTCCATCGCCATTTTCGCAGGCTTCGCCGGCGGGAAAGGCCACGGGGGGCGGTCGTCCCCGGAAGAGGGTGTGAGCCTGCAGGGGCATTGCAGGATTTTCGCCGCGAAATGGACGGCGAACAAGGGGTATTCGCTGTCTCCGGATTCCGTACGCGTGGAACGGAAGTCGCTCCTCGAGAGCGTTCTGAACAGCCTGTCCAATTTCGTGTCCCCCGCAGGCTCCACCTTTGTCGGGGGATACGACTGCCGGTTCGGGGCGAGGGATCGGACCGGGCGCGCACGCGTTGTCTCCGTCGGCCTGCTTCTGGCGGAGACCCTGGATTTCGCCGAATACACGCAATGGAAAAACCTGCAGATCGTTCCGATAAGGCATGTGGTGGATGAATCGGACGATACGGCGGGCTATGCGGTATTCAAATACCTCAGAGACGAGCCCGCCGAATAGAACGAGGAGAATCCCGCGCCTGCCTGCGAGACCCGCAGCCGCCCGGCTCGGGTCCGGCCGAGGGGATGGGCAACGGTCTCAGGCCCTTCGCCGACCGGTCCCGGCCGTCATATCGAGCGCGCCCGCCAGGTATCGAGGAACTCGCGCAGGCGCTCGCTTCGCGGCCGCTTGAAGACATCGTCCGGGGAACCCCGCTCGATGACCTCGCCCCCGTCCATGAACACGACCTCGTCGGCCACGTGCGCGGCGAATCCCATCTCGTGGGTGACCACGACCATGGTCATGCCCTCGCCCGCAAGCTCCTGCATCACCTGAAGCACCTCGCCCACGAGTTCGGGGTCCAGCGCCGACGTCGGCTCGTCGAAATACATCACGTGCGGCCGCATCGCCAGCGCCCGGGCGATCGCGGTGCGCTGCTGCTGCCCGCCCGAGAGCCGGGCCGGATAGGCGTGGGCCCTGTCGTCCATCCCCACCTTGGCCAGCGTCTCCATGCCGATCGCCTCCGCTTCCCGCCTGCCGAGTCCCTTCACCACGCGAAGCGCCTCGGTCACGTTGCCGAGCGCCGTCTTGTGCGGCCACAGGTTGTAGTGCTGGAAGACCATGCCGATGACGCTGCGCACGCTGTCGATGTTGCGCTCGCTGTCGGGCGCAAGCCCCCCGTCGACCTCGCGGTAGCCCAGCAGCCGGCCCTCGATGAACACCCGGCCCTCGTCGTAGCGGTCGAGAAACGCCATGCAGCGCAGAAGCGTGCTCTTTCCCGAACCCGACGGACCGATGACGCAGACCACCCGTGAACTCTCGACCGCGAGGTCGATCCCCTTGAGGACGTGAGCCGCGCCGAAGCGCTTGTGCAGGCCCTCGACTAGGACCACGGGTTTGTGTTCCATGGCGTCGCCTCGCGCTTCGCCCGTCATGATGCGTACCTGAACCGGCGCTCGAGCGCCCCGCCGGTGAGCGCGATGCCCTCGATGATCAGCCAGTAGAGCAGGGCGACCGCCACGTAGGGCTCGACCACCGCGAAGGTCTCGTTGACCATCTGCGTCGTGTTCTTCGTCAGCTCGGCGACGGTGATGATCGACAGGAGGGCCGATTCCTTGACCAGGATGATGATCTGGTTCGTGGACGGGGGGATGATCAGCGTCAGCATCTGGGGGATCTGGATGCGGGCGACGATCAGCCGGCGCGGGATGCCGAGCATGCGCGCGGCCTCGAGCTGCCCCGCAGGGATGGACTGGAACCCGGCCCTGAATATTTCTGCGAAATACCCCCCGCCGTAGAGCCCGAGGCCGATGATCCCGACCGGTTCGGCATCCAGGGTGAGGCCGAACGAAGGCCCCCCGTAGTAGAGGATGAACAGTAGGGTCAGTATCGGGGTCCCGCGCATGACCTCGATGTAGGCCCGGCACAGCAGCTTCACGGGGCGCATCGGCAGGCCGTAGAGCACCGCAACCCCGAGACCGGCGGCGACGGCCAGAAGCGACGCCAGCGCGCAGACATAGACCGTCGTCCACAATCCCGACAGCAACAGCGGGCCATAGCGGAACATGATGTCGATGTCGAACGACACGGTTTCCCCCTTGAGCGGCTAGCGCGCCGCCGCGTAGCGCCTCTCGAACCAGGCCCCGGCGCGGGCCAGCACCAGGTTCATGGCGAGGTATATGAGGGCCGCGATCATGTAGGCTTCCAGCGGCCGGTACGTGACGGACACCACCTGCTGGCTGGTGCGCATGAGTTCGGTCACCGCGATCACCGAGATCAGCGAGGAGTTCTTGAGGATGCTGATGGTCTCGTTGACGAGCGCCGGCAGGACCAGGCGCATCATCTGTGGAATCAGGATCCTGACCCGGATGGCCGGCATGCCGATCCCGAGCATGCGCGCGGCCTCGACCTGACCCGGCGGGATGGACAGCAGGCCGCCCCGGAATATCTCGGCCTGAAACGCCGCGGTGTTCATCGCCAGCGCGATTATCGCCGCGGCGACCGGCGGTACGTCGAGGCCGATCTCCGGCAGCAGGTAGAAGACGATCAGCAACTGCACCAGGATGGGCGTCCCTCGCCAGACGCTCCGGTAGGCGGCCGAGGGCCGCCGGATCGATCGTCTCCGGGAGATCAGGCCGAAACTGAGCCCGAGACCCATGACCATGCCGGCGGCGATGGAGACCGCCGAAACCGTGACGGTCATCCCCGCCCCGGCGAGGAACGCACCATAGTGGTTCGAAATGACGCCAGAAAAATCCACCGGCGGGACCCGTCGATTACCGGCCGGCGCCTAGTCGTGCGGCACCGGCAGCTTGTCGGACGGCAACTCCATGGGCCCGCCGAACCACTTCTTCTGCAGCGCGGTCAGCACACCCGTCTTGTTGAGCCTGGCGAGCTGCTCATTCATGAAGGCGACCAGCGAAGCGCTTTTGGCGTCCTTGCGCCCGGCCCAGCTGAAATACTTCTTGGGACCGAATGTCGGCAGCACCATCTCGAACCTGTCCGGCCGCTTGCGAACGAGATCCAGCAGGTTCGGCAGGCTGTTGCAGACGGCGCTGATCCTTCCTGCCGCCAGATCGGCGAAGGCCTCGTTGAAATCGACGTATGTCTTGATCCCCTTGACCCCCTTGCCTGCGCCCTTGAGTTTACTGGCGAAAGCCTGGAGGGCCTGCAGTTGCGCCGAACCCGCCTGTGAGCCCACCACGTGCCCGGCGATGTCCTCAGGCGCCCTGATCGAATTGTCGCCCTTGCGCTTGACCAGCGCCATCGTCGCGTCGGCGACCGGCAGGCTCAGCGCGTATTTCTCGTAGCGCGCCCTGGTGACGGTCACGGAGGTGACGACGTAGTCGAACTTGGCCGCCGACAGGCCGGGAAGAATCCCCTGCCAGGGAAGATCGAGCCGTTTCAGCCTGACCCCCGGCAACGCCTTCATGACGTGCGCCATGATGTCTGTCGAGTAGCCCACGATCCTGCCGTCTTTTACAAACTCGAACGGCGGGAACCGGGCCTCGGTCCCGACAATGAATTCGCCTCGTTTCTTGATATCGGAGAGGAGATCCGCCCTGGCCGGACCGCCGGAAAAGCCAAGACTCGCCGCCACGGCAACCGTGAATGCGACCGCCCACGCCCGTTTGAATGAAGTCAATGCCCCGATCCTCCCCTCTCACGCGTTGCGCCGGCTCCGCCGGCGCGGAATGGAATAAAACCTCAGCGAGCGCCATGACGGCCTCGCCCTCGAAATCTAGTGCACTCCCCGGCGCCTGTCAAACCCGGAGCGACGGAGGCGTCGCGACGCCTTGACGCCGCCGCGAAGCGGGGGTTATGTTGGCGTTCCCATCCACCAGGGGAGGCAAGTCATGTCCGGGCTGCAGACGATTCCGGCGCGATGCGGCAGGGCCGCTCCGGTCGCCAGGGGCCAGAAGATCAAGGTCGTCAACACCCACGGCGCGCAGGTCGTGGACACATGGGCCTTCACACAGCGCGACCTGCGCGAGTTCATGTCGATGGAGCACACCCGCGCAACCCTCACGAAGATGCGTCCGGAGGTGGGCGATGCGCTCTACAGCAACCGACGCCGTCCCATCCTGACGCTCGTCGAGGACACCTCGCCCGGCGTTCACGACACGTTGATCGCCGCATGTGACGACTACCGCTACGGCCTGCTCGGCTGCACGGAATACCACGACAACTGCACCGACAATCTGGCCGCAGCCCTCTACGAGCTCGGACTGACGCCGCCCGAGACGCCCTCGCCGCTCAACCTGTTCATGAACATCCCCTGGGAGGCGGACGGCAACCTCGAATTCGCCGCGCCGGTCTCGAAAGCGGGCGACCACGTGCTGTTCGAGGCCAATCTCGACGTCGTCGTCGTCTTCTCCGCCTGCCCGCAGGACATCCTGCCTGTCAACGGCGAGGCGCGCGAGCCGACCGAAGCGCATTTCCAGATCCTCGACTGACACGCCCCGCTCGAACTCCGGCTACACCGCTTCGAGGCGCAGGTTTCACGAGTTTCCACAACTGTCCGGATTTCACCAACGCGGCTCGTCCGCGCTACGGATGCGGATGCGGATGCGATCCGCGAGGCGGCCTCCCGCTCGATCATGAGGTTTATGGCGGTGAAGACGGAAGAGCAACAGGCCCGGGGGACGCTGTTTCGCACGCGCGATTTGCTGGTTCGCCAGCGCGCTCAGGCAATCAACGCCCTGCGGGGCCATCTGGCGGAAGTCCGGCGTCGTAGCTTCGCAGGGTCGCGTCCATGTTGCGCTACTGGCTTCGGCCATTACAAATCCGGGATCGGGGCTGTCTGATGTGGCCGCGTGGCGCGGCCTCTCGGCGAGGACATTCCCGGCCGCTGGCGCGACGAAACCGCGCGCGTCCGGCTGGATCCGTTCGTCGCCCGGTTCGCTGGAGCAACCGGTGCCGAAGGCTCAAATCCCGGCTTGCGTCGACCGCTTTCCCGGTCCTGCCGGCTGCGCGAGAAAGCAGCGGCTTGCCATTGCGCGGACAATGTTCGGCCGCAGTATGTACCGTATCAAGGCGCGGTGACTGGCTCCAGTCGTTCTCTTCATCGCTCGCGCTTATCGGGACCTGCCGGTAGGACGAAAAACCCGGAACTACGCGATAAAAATATTCGAATCAACCGGGAAGACACAAAAAAGATATAATATTTTGCTACAATCATTTACGCTCTCGGTAAACGCATTTCTACTGAAAGTTCACTCATGAGCATGCCCGGGGCGTCATGAGTGCGGGCCATGTGTCTTGCACAGGAGGTCTCGGAATGAACTGCGCCGGCATTGCCGCCATCCTGCGGCGTTCGTGCGAAAACCGCCTCCTAAGACCGCACCTCTCGAAGATGTGGCGGAAGCATGGACCCGCGGCGGATTCCGTGAACGGCGTTCCCCGCCACCCTCGGGAGATCCTTCGGTTCGCGCCGTGTCTGCTGCTTCTGGCCTTGTTCCATCTCGCGATGCTCGGCTGCGGCGGCGACCCGTCCGGCGGTGGCCCGCCCGGCGGCGGCCCGCCGGCGCCTGCCGGCTCGAATCCGGTCGCCCTCGCGTTCCGCCCTACGGAACTCGGCGCCCCCGCCGCTTCGGACGGTCGGAACTACCGGAGCCCGGAGTTCATGGGCCATCACGGATTGGCCGCCATCTCCGCGGACGCGGCCTACCAGCGCGGCTATTTCGGCCAGGACGTGACCATCGCGGTGGCGGACGACGGCCTGGATCCCACGCACCCCGATCTGGCGGGCCGGATCAGGGCGCCGCGGCACGTGCGCAACCGAAACGCCAACGTGTTCGAGCCGGGCCGGGCGGGGGAGTTAGGGGTAGGGCACGGCACCTATGTCGCTCTGCTTGCCGCGGGGGCGAGGGACAATACCGGAGGGACTTTCGAGATAAGGGCCGCCGGCGGCGGTGCGATCCCCACCTACAACGTCCACGGCGTCGCGCCGCGGGCCTCGATCATGCCGATACAGCTCGCCGGCGGCGGGCAGCCCGTGCAGGCGATGGAACACGCGGTCGCCAACCGGGCGCAGGTGCTCAACTTCAGCATCGGGCTGTCGGAGTGGTACTACGGGAAGTACGCCGGCAGGGACGGCGTATGGCTGGCGCCGTCCAAACCGCTGTTCCGGCCGCTTATGGAGAGGGGTCTGGTCGGCGGTTTCCTCCATGGGGATTTCGCCGGCACCGCGAGAGCACTCGAGAACCGCGATATCGTGGCGGTGTGGGCGGCCGGCAACGACGGCTGGAACTCCATCAACAACAGGGTTCACATGTGCGGAAAGAACTACATCGGCGAGGACGGCTGCCTGCTGGGCGACCTGGCCTTCACCGCCGAGGAGTTCATGGAGAATTTCAGTTGGCTGTATGAGGGCGAGGATGGTGACAGGGACGGCCCCACGGTCTCTTTCAGGGAGATGTGGGGAACGGACTGCGTGGGCGGCGACTGCGCCGACTACAACTCCACCGGGGGATGGGCGGTGGCGCCGCTGTTCCAGCCCGGACTGCTGGGGAAATGGCTGGTGGTCGGGGCGCTGGACGGGAGCGGCAGGATCGCGCGGTTTTCCAACGGGTGCGGCGAGGCGCGGAACTGGTGCCTGTTCGCGCCGGGACAGGGTCTCAGGGTCGGCCCCGACGAGGCGCTCGAAGGCACCTCTTTCGCCGCCCCGATGGTGAGCGGGGCGCTGGCCGTGCTCAAGAGCCGGCTGCCCGGCCTGCCGATGGAGGTGGTGCAGGCCGTGCTGCTCTACGCCGCGGACCCGATGGGGACCCGTGTGGACAACCCCGACGAGCCGGACCCGGTCTACGGCTGGGGGCGGCTGAATCTGGCAAACGCCATCGCCATGCAGGGGACGGTCCGCCTGCCGTATTCGGTCGCCGGAACGACGCGGTCGCTTGCGTTGCGCGACGCCCGCATCACCCTGTCTCCGGCGCTCGCCCATGTGGGCGCCGGGCTGAAAGCCGTCCCTGTCGCGGTGGGCGGCGTCCGCGGGGCGTATTACAACATGGCGCTCTCGCGCATCGTCGACGTCAGGGGAACCGGCAGGAGATTCCCTGCGCATACCCGCGCGGCGGCGAACATGTTCGCGCCGACGGATGGCCACTACCATGAAGCCCATGGCGCGTTCGTCACGACCGACCCGGAAACCGGCGGTGTTCGCTCGGCGGGCTCGGTTTATTCGGACGACTTGCTGGGCGCAGTGCGGTTCCGCTACGGCCTGTGCGATGGGTGCGAACAATCCCCCTGGCGGGAATGGGACGCGTTCGACGCCGCCGGCCCGTCGGTCGCAGCCCCCTTCTTCGCCGATGCCGGGGGTTCGTTCGCCTTTGAGGGGCAGGGCGACGGCGTGCGGCCGTTCGCCGCGCTCGACGGAAACACCCATAGCCGGACGCCGTGGTGGCAGCTCGGCCTGCAGTGGCGCATGAGCCGCGGCGGTTTTGGCCTCGTGGCCGAGGTCTCCCACATCAATGAAAACCGCAGCTTCTGGGGGGCGCACCCCGGCGCGCTGGGAAACGCCCGGACCGCGACCCGCCAGGGCCGGTTGTTGTTGTCGAGGGCGCTGGGCGATAACTGGCGCGTGTTCCTGGGTTACGAACACGCCGCCGGAAAGGTGTCCGTGAGCGGCGGCATGCTGTCCGGCATATCCGGGCTGCGGGCGGCGGGCCGCTCGGCGGGAATCGAGGGGCGCGGCGTATTCCGGAACAACGACAGGCTGCGTTTTTCGACCCGTCAGGGAATGGGGATACGCGGCGGACGGGCCCGGATCAGCCACGTCGTCGCGACCGGGGCCGATTTTGCCGAAGCGTTCTATCTCGGGCGCTCGCAGTCGCTCGAGCGTCGCCGGATCGAGATCGGCTTGCGCAGCCGGCAGGCGACGACTTACGCCCTGGGGTATTCCCTGCCCTTTGGAGAAAGCGCGCAATTCGCCTTCGGCCTGGAATACGAGAGCGAAAGCCGAAGCAACGGGGTCTCGCTCGGGTGGCAGAAGAAATTCTGAAGCCCGAACCGGGGACAGCAAGGACCGGCGCGTTCCGGCGAACCTCAGGTCGGCGTTTTCGTTGTGGGTCGGCGCCGAGTCCGCGTTGCGGGTCGGCATCGGCTTCGCCGGTGACGCCGCCTACACGACCTGCGTCTTGACATACAACTGTTCAAGGACAAGCCCATCCGGGTCCGCCCGCCAGCGGGTACATTGCCAGCCGCGCGCCCGAGTAGCGCCAGTTTGTCCACATCGATGAACCGGGCGATGCGCTTCCACGGATTCTTGAAGATGCCGAGACAGGGGATGCTGTCGCGCTCGCGCAATCCCCATTCCTGGGCCGGGAACGATATCTTTCTTCCGCTGGCCGTTATCCATGCAGCGGAGCTTCACTCTGGTGGCCGTTCCAGGCGGATATCATAGCCGGGGCGCGTCACTGCTCCTTTCCTCTTGAAGCGCGCCGATTCGGGCACACCCGCATGAGATCCACAGATTCAACCTACGCGCCCTTGAGAATGAACCAACCCGCAGCACCGGTTTGATCAGATCGGAAGCGGACGGTCAACGGACAGTAATCCCGCGTCCCGTAAAGGTTGCGGTTCGTTTTGCTGTTCGTCCTAGGAGAATCGGGGCACAAGCCGGGGCTCTACGCCGTTGAGCGGAGGCAGTCTGGAAACGGGCTCAGCGACGCCGAAAACAAAACGTCCTCCGTCCGATTCCGTCACTGAATCGTGCACCGGTACGAAGCGTTATCCAAATCCGTGGAGGCCGGTCTCTCCGCCACCCCGGGACCTCGGTTACATGCCGACGGGGTGTTCAACTCTGCGAACATCAGGGTTTGGAGGGGTCAGCCCCTCTCCTGAGGTCTGGTGATATGAAGCAGCATCAACTCTCAGCGCTCTCTCTCCAGCTTTCCGAGAACGCCAGAGATGCCGTGCTGAAGGGTTGTCCATCATACTTGCATGGCCACACCTGGCCTGACGCTTTCTGAGCGTTTAATGTCAACTCGGCCTCCAGGGCCGGAATCATAACGAGACTGACGCCATATTTTCTTTCGGGGAGCTGGGATGGCTGTTCGTGCGCCATCAGGAGCGGGCCAATCAGATTGCTCCAGGCAAGGGTAATTTCGTCATCACCCGAGTGAACCTTCTGAATCCAGGTGCCCTGCAGATCACCCTCTTGTGAAAAAACGGCCTCAATGACAGGAATACGGTTGCTGGCCGTTTCCGGGTTCAGCATTCCCTGAACGGTTGCTTGCAGCCAGCTCACCATTTTTGGATTATCGGAGTAAATGCGCCATTGGCTGTCAGTCAGTTCACTCTTGATGAACAGGGCATGACCAGCGCCTTTGGGCGAATAAGTGATCGTCCAGAGACTGGCATCGGTGGTGAATGGTTCACCAGGTGAATGGCTGAGGCGAATAAACGGGTTTTCACCGTTCAGGATCAACTTGCCCGTTACGATTGGGGGAAGCGCCGGTCCTGCTTCACTGGACATGTCAAGGCTTGAGGAAGTCATGAGCTTTGTTTCCTAACCCCGTTCGAAATTCAAGAGCGCCGGAAGCTACCACCGAACCTGATTCATGCCACCATCGGCCTGGACGTCGGAACCAAACATATACGAAGAGTCGTCCGATGCCAGAAAGAGTGCCACTTTCGCCATTTCTTCCGGTTGCCCGACCCGCGCAGCCGCGAGCCTTTCACTGAATGTTTGGCGAACAGCTTCGATATTCTCGTTCGAGAGACCCGAGTTTTCAAGCACTGGTGTGTAGACTGGTCCGGGGCTGAGCACATTGACCCTGACTCTCATTGGGGCCAAATCCGGCGTGAAAGAGCGGGCAAGGGAGCGAACAGCCGCCTTCGTTGCGTTGTACAGGGCATAATCCCGGGAACCCATTTCATGGACGCATGAGCAGACCAGTATGACCGATCCGCCTTTGCCAAGCAACGGCATCGCATACTGAACAGCGAAGAAGGTGCCTTTCACATTCACATTGAAGATATCGTCGAAAGTCGACTCCCCGGTTTCCCCCAGCACCGATGCCGGCACGATACCGGCACTTGTCATCAGGATATCGATTCGGCCGTATGTTTCCCGGATAATATCAAACGCGGATTTCAGGGATTTCAGGTCGCCAACGTCGCCGACAACCGCCGTAGCATCACCGCTGATCTGCGCCAGAGCCTTGTCAGCCTTCTCTTGGGAGCGCGCCAGAATAGCGACTGCCGCACCTTGCGCTGCGAACTCTTGCGCGGAAGCCAGGCCGATCCCACTGTTGCCGCCTGTTATGAATGCAATCTTGTTTGCCAGTTTTTGGGTCATGGATTAACCCTTTGCAGTAAACTGTGCTGCAACGCGGTGAACTGTCCGACGCATCTCTGATGAACTCTGATTGCCGGCTCCGGTTATCGCTAGAGGGACACACCGCACATGAGCGAGGATACTGGGGTTTTCCCGGCGACGCAATGAGCATATCCGGTCCACCGGCCGACCTCCCGCGGCATCACGCCCGGCGTCTCATAGAGGTCACTGTCGCGGCGGGGTTCGTGGAGCGCTTTTCCGGATTCATAGACGACTTGCTGCCGAACGGGCAAGAAAGAGCCGTACCGGTCATCGCTGGCGACGGCGCATGTTTGCCACTGTGCGAGGCTGGATGCAGCGATTCCGCGCCGGTACTTGCGCGGAGTTTCCGCGGAGAATATGCGCCCTGCAGTATCGGCGCTGGTCGGCAAGGACGTCGTGCGCGGGTTGTCGCCTTATGAGATGACGCGATTCCTACGAGGAGCACACAGCCTGACAGGAACGTGAGTTGAATGATGACCGGGCATGCCCCATTGTGGCGTTGCCGGTTATTCGTGGATATTGAGTAAATTGTCGCCCGCCATCAAACGTCCTGCAGAACAGGTTCATATGACGATGCGAAACGTGTTCCCGGACGCGGCCCGGTCGGTTCGCTCAATCGCCGCTACGGACGCCATCTCCTTGGGCGGCGACGCCCGAAGGCCGGAGACCGCGCGCAGTACGAAAGCACACGACTCGACTCCTTGTGGCGTTTTCCCTACACCACCGCTCCCTGGTGCTGTCACCTCTAACCCCCGCCTACCGACGTGAACGGGGACGGTCGAGGAGCCCGCCGCCGTATTCGCGCTCCAGGTCGCGGTAGATCGTGTGCACGTGATCCGCAGGGTCGCCCCCGCTGCTGCCTCCCCGCGCGTCGTTCGCATATTCCATGATGACGGACGGCCCCTGTATGGCCCAGGAAACATCGCTTCCAGCCGCAAGCGGTCCGCTCCAGGAGAACCACGTCTTATCGAGCGCATTGAGAAACCGTTCGCGCTGTGCGCGCGCATGGCGCGGCGGCATGAGATCGAACCACTGCGAGGCCAGGGCGAGAAGCTTTTTCTTCTGCGCTCCGTTCAGCGCATCGCAGCGCATGCCGGCAGGCTCCGGCACGACCCCGTCCCGGCCGGCTCCGACCCGCAAGGCGCCTCGCCGTACGCCGGTCACGCCCAGGCTCCGTTGCTCAGGCGTCAGGCTGTTCACGAATTCAAATGCAAGGTCCGTCTGTGCGGCCAGTGGCCGCATTTGCGCGCCCGCGACTATGAATGACTGTGGATACGTGCCGATGAAGCTGGGCGACATGGACCAGGCATCGCCATCTAGCGTGATGTTCAGCGCGAGATGATGCCCGTCCAATTGCAGCGCCCATCGAGACGTTGCCGACGGCTCGCCGAACACCGCGAAACGAAACGCCTCGATCCCGACCCCCGTGTTTCTCCTGCCGTCGATCACAGCGCGCAGGTCATCACCCAGCATGACGTCCCGTATCCTGTAATAGCCTTTCTCGCTCAGCACCGACGCGAGAAGGTCCAGCAATGCGCGAAGCTGCGCGCCGTTCAGGTCGCCCAGCGCGACGCCGCCGACTTCCCCGCGGGCCGGGGCATTGGTCCACCTGGTTCTTTCCGGGCTCTCTAGATCGTAGTGGGCGGTGCGTCTCTGCGCGTCGTTCAGTATGAGGAGGAAGCGGTTCGCCGCCCGCGCCATGTGCTCGGGCGTATGCGCCGGCCGGGCCGGGCGCCAGACCCCCAGAACGGCGCCGGCGCGGGACGCATAACCCCCGGCTTGCACGGCGGCGCCGGTTTCTTCTCCGGCAGCGCCGCCCGCAGCCGCCGTCAGTGCGATGAACATACAGAGAAAAATCAATGCGAATGATGATCTCATCACTACCTCAGCCGGCTCCCGCCGCGGCGAGGCCCGGCTTGCCGTGGAGGCCGGGAGTGAGCCCTAAGCCTTCACCGATGTCCCATCCCGGTGACAGCGATGATGAAAACGAGGATAAGCGGAACTCCGGACTTCATGGCCGGCATCAAGTTCTCTTTGCCTGCATCGGCCACCTGGATATTGCGGCGGGGACTCCCCACAAGACAGCTCCCGATTCCAGGGGCCGTGCTCCTCTCAGCTTACATGTCATGGAAGCACCGCGCCTTGATATACGCCTTCCGCCTCATACGCCTCATCCAGCAGGACGACGGGATGCACCACCCGGAGATCCATGTCCCGCTTACGCGCGCCGTACGCGATCTGGATCTGACAACCGGGATTGCCCGTGCAGACCACGGGCGCTTCGGAGTCTTTCACGTGCCCCATCTTCCTGTCGAGAAGCTGCATGGAAATCTCGGTCTGCGTGAGATTGTAACTGCCCGCGGAGCCGCAGCACCAGTCGCTCTCCTCGAGGGGCGCAATCTCCAGGTTTCGGATCGCGGAGAGAACTTCGAGCGGCTCCTTGCGGACCTTGAGCGCGTGAAACAGGTGGCAGGGGTGGTGATACGCGATTTTTTGGGGTTCGGGGTGGTTCGCTTCTCTTAGGCCGATTCTGGATAGAAAAACGGTGACGTCCATCGCCTTCTCGCTGAATGCCGCAGCGTGACTCGCGTAGACGGGATCCTCCGCGAGCAGATCCCTGTATTCATGGAGCGTGGCCCCGCAGCCTGCGCCGGCGAGGACGACGGCGTCGAACTCTTTCGCGTCGATGGCGTCCAGGTTCTTGCGCGCCAGGATTCTCGCCGCTGCCCTGTCCCCGGCGTGTGCCTGCAGCGCGCCGCAACACGTCTGTGAGGCGGGAAACACGACGCGAGCCCCGTTCGCCGCCAGGGCGCGTACGGCGGCCCGGTTCACGTCTCCGAACAGGATGGACTGAATACACCCGCCGAAGAAGGCGACGCGGTGTTTCTCATCCCCGATGGGCGCGACTTCCGCAGGAAGGGCCCTCATCGAGGACACGGGCGGGGCCTGCGGCATCAGGGGCTCGAGTTCCGCCAGCTTTTTTGGCAGAAGTCGCAGGCCCCTCACTACGTTTTTCAAAAACGTAGTCTGGTACAGACGGGTGGCCATGCCTGCCAGATTGAGCAGCGTCCTGCTCGGCAAAAGCCAACGGAAGAGAAATCTTCTGAATATCCGCACCGGGAAGGAGCGTTTTCTGATTTTTTCGAGCCCTTCCCGCGCCGCCTCTATCAGGGAACCGTAGGGCACGCCCGACGGACACGCCGTCTCGCAGGCGCGGCAGTCCAGGCAACGATCGAGGTGTTTCATCACCGACTCGTCGGGCGCCATCTCCCCGTCCGCCACCATACGCATGATATAGATTCTCCCGCGCGGGGAGTCCATCTCGCTGCCGAGCAGCGTGAAGGTGGGACAGCTCGTCACGCAGGACCCGCAATGGATGCAGCGCTGGATCATCCGCCTGTCGGGAGCGTCCGGGCCGACGAAGGGGTTCTCGTATTCGGGAAAAACCTGCGCGTTCCCTGCTTTTTGGTCCGTGGCCAATTCGGGCTTTCCTCCTAGGTCCGGCCCACGAAGCGGCCGGGGCTCAAAGTTCCCTTCGGGTCATAGGTTTTCTTGATGTTGCGCATCACCTGCAGCGCCCCGGGTTCGAGCGCGTCCTCACCCCACACGTATACCTGTTCTTTCAGCGAGTCCGGCCCCGAATCCAGGCGCAGGTGTACCGAGCGGGCCTCGCTTTCGTTCCTGCCTTCCCTGCAAAGTGAAGAGAAGATGCGCCACGCCTCAAGCGGAGAGGATTCCTCATCCTCAGGCGTTAGCCAAGAGCGCAGCACACCGCTTCCCGCGTGCGCCGATATGGCGGAGCGATATTTCCCCGAATCGGCGGCGCGCTTCGCCGCCTCAGCGAAACGGGGCAACTGATCGAGACGGCCCGAGGCTCTGAGAGCGAGCACTTCGGGGCCGGAGAAATCCCCTCCCGGCGGATCGGCTATGGCGTGACCGAGACGCGAGGTCGCCTCATCATCAAGGTGAAAGATGTCGTCTCTGCCCTCTCTCGCGAGGATTTCCTCGAAGCGGGCCAATTGATCGTTCAGCCCTTCCTCAAAATCCCCGAAAGAAGCCACGAGACACACCGGGCCGGGCAAGGCGGCCCCGTCCTCTGGCGCCAGAGCGGCGATGCGCACATCGTCCAGCACTTCTGCCCAAACGGGCATGAGGGGCGAGGCCATCAGCGCCCTCGCGGCTTTGAATGCGGCGTCCGTGGACGGAAAAGAGGCCGCTCTCGCTCCAATGTGTTCGGGGGCCTTGTAGAGACGAATCGCCAACTCGGTGACGACCGCCAGCGTCCCCCAGCTCCCCGACAAGAGGCGGTTCATGTCGTAGCCGGTGACGTTTTTCACCACCAGCGCGCCGTAAGTATGGGTCGCGCCATCGGCCAGCACCACCTTCATGCGCATCACGCGGTCGCGCGCCTTGCCCCAGCGCACCCGCATGGGACCCGAACGATCCGCGATGATGGCTCCCCCCACCGTGGAGGTTCCCGGATGCGGGGGGTCGAGACCCGCCGTCTGGCCCTCGGCGCCCGTCAACCTGTTGAGGTCCTCGACGCTCATACCCGCTTCCACCACGGCGGTGAGGTCGTCTTTCAAAAACTCCACCGCCTTCGACATGCGCTCCAGCGAGAGAGCCACGTCGTACCTCTCGGGCGCATACCCCGTCCTCCTGCCCGTGCCTCCTCCCCAGGGGAATACGGCAAGACCCGCTTCGTTCGCGCGAGAGAGAACTCGACAAAGAGCTTCGTGATCGGCGGGGATCACCACGACCGAGGGCGTCTTGCCACCCAGCCTGTACGACTCCACCCTCTCATCCGACAACAGGACGGAATCGCCTAAGTCTGCTTCTATGGTTTGGGCGAACGAATCGAGCTTGATAGCCACGGGATTTATTTCGTCATTCCCCCGCCCATCCGGGCGAGGGCGCCGCCGGAAGCGACCGGGAACACGTTTTCCTCATCGGGCATGATCTTGCCGGGGTTCATCAGGCCGTCCTCGTCGATGGCGTCGCGTACGCGCTCCATGATCCACAGCGTGGGTTCATCGAACTGCTCCTTCATCTCCCTGATCTTCTCGATGCCGATGCCGTGCTCGCCAGAAAGAACGCCCCCGGCCCGGATGCAAGCGCGCAGCACCTCCGCTCCGCATTCAATCACCCGCTCGGTCTCCCCGGGCACCTGATCGTCAAATAAAACGTTGGGATGGAGGCTCCCGTCCCCGGCATGAAACACGTTGGTGATGCGCAAGTCATAGCGGGCGGATATTTTTTCGAATTCTTCCAGCACCTGCGCCAGCTTGGAGCGGGGAACCGTGCCGTCGAGGCAATAGTAGGCGGGCGCAATGACCCCGAAGGCGCCGAACGCCTTCTTCCGGCCCATCCAGAGGCTCTCGCGCTCCTCTTCGGTCTGCGCGATATTAAACGAAGAGCAATTGTTTTTTTCGCATACATCGCGAATCAGGGTCTCGAGCGGTTTGATGGAAGACGGCAGGCCGTCGAGTTCGATCAGCAAGACGGCCTCTGCGTCCCTGGGATAGCCCGCCTTGACCACCGTCTCGACCGCCTCGATGGTGTAGCGGTCCATCAACTCCATCGCGGCGGGAACGGCGCCTGCGGCAATGACGTCGCTTACCGTCCGGCACGCATCCCCCACTTGAGAGAAACAGGCCAGCATCGTGCGCACGCTCTCGGGGTTCGGCGTGAGCCGCACGGTGAGTTCCGTGATGACGGCGAAGGTGCCCTCAGAGCCGATGAAGAATCCGCGCAGGTCCAGACCCGGCGAATCCTCCCCGTCGGCGCCCAGGTGCACGACCTCGCCCGTGGGCAGGACGACCGTCATCTCCAGGATGTGGTTCGAGGTCATCCCGTATTTCAGGCAATGCGCACCGCCCGCGTTCTCCGCCGCGTTGCCGCCGATGGTGCATGCCGCCTGGCTCGACGGGTCGGGCGCGTAGTGAAAACCGTGCGGCAGCGTCTTCCGGGTGAGGTGTAGGTTCACCACACCCGTCTGCACGCGCGCGAGGCGGTTCTCATAGTCGATTTCCAGGATCCTGTTCATCCGCGTGAAGACGATGAGCACGCCGCCCGGAAGCGGCGTCGCGCCTCCCGAGAGGCCCGTGCCCGCGCCTCTCGCGATCAGGGGAACGCGGCACTCGCGGCAGATTTCGACGATTTGACGGACTTCCTCGGTGCTCTCGGGCAACACGACGGCCGATGGCACGCCCTTGTAGATCGTGAGGGCGTCGCAGTCATACGTCCTGAGCGCCACCGGCTCGGTGTGGATGTATTCCTTCCCCACCACGTCCGTCAGCTTTTGGATGAACCCGGCGCTGTCCATCTCGAAACCCCCACGGCGCTTCCCTGGTGAAAGAAAACCCTTTGGAGAAGTGCCATTATACCCGTGTTCCGGGAAAAAACGAAGAGGAAGAGAAGGCGGCTCATCCGATAAAGCACCCCGGCAATTGTCCACCGTCCCCGATCAATGATTTGCAGCGTACCGCAGGAGATGGCATCTTGAACGGAAGGTGAAGTGAACCCGGGAGCGGAAACAGTTGAGTAACGTGACCATGAGAGTGATGGCCGCAGCGGCGTGTTTGCTTGCCGCGCTTGGATTCGTGGCGATCGACCAATCGCTCTCCGCCGGTACATCTTCCCCGGGCCTGAAAGCCGATGGTGCGCGGTTTCAACCCTCAGGCGAGGGATTGCCGTTCGATCCCGGCCGTTATCGCGATTTCGGCGACTATGTCCGGCAGACGCGCAAAAGGCTCGAACGCCACAAGGTGTACATGGACCCGCGCCGGTTGGAGACGGAGCTCGCCGCTTCGACTCCCTTCGAGCGAGCGCCCGCCGATCGATGCCTGCCGGCGGCGAGTGGCCGCCCGGGCCGGGGCGTCTTGCTTCTACACGGTTTGTCCGACGTGCCCCTGGCCATGCGTGACTTGGCCGATGCGTTCGCGGCGCGATGCTTTCTGGTTCGGGTGATGCTGCTGCCCGGCCACGGCACGCGGGCGGGAGACCTGTTAGACGCAAATCGCGGCGACTGGCTGGCGGCGACCCGGTTCGGGCTCAAGACGCTGAAAACCGACGTCGACAAAGTCTTCGTCGGCGGCTTTTCGCTTGGTGGATTGCTCTCCATACACGCTTTGCTCACCGATGCCGCGGTGCGCGGGGCCTTCATATTCTCGCCCGCTCTCGCGCTCGAGCGCGCCTGGTGGATCCGCCAGGCGGTCTGGCTGCGTCATGTCTTCGATTGGCTGGACCGTGACGCCCGGGATGACTACGCGCGCTATGAGGCGATGCCGGTGAACGCCATTGCGGAAACGTTCCTGCTGACCCGGGAGTTGGCGCGATCGCTGGAGGAGCGCCGCGTCTCGGCGCCCGTATTCATGGCGCAGAGCGCCGATGACTTCGTGATCAACACCGCCGCCAATCTCGACTACTTCCTGAACCGCTTCTCTCATTCGGGCAGCCGGCTGCTCGTGTATCGCCGCGACCCGCGGGAGGTGGCCGATCCGGCCGACTCTCGGATCAGCTACCGCAACAGTTTCCTGCCCGGGCAGCGGATCGCCGGTTTCTCCCATCAATCGCTCCATATCGCGCCGGCCAATGCGCACTACGGCGTGGACGGCGACTATCGGAACTGCGGCCAGAGTTCCGGCGCGAGCGCCGAGGCGGTGGCGCGCTGCCTCGCTGCCCCGCGCCCCTGGCGGGGAGAGGTGTTCGGCGACGGCGCTGCGGCCGCCCCAAGCGGGGAGGCCCTGGCGCGGCTGACCTACAATCCCAAGTTCAGCGAAATGTTCCGGCTGATCGATGACTTCATCGCGGCGAATTCGTTCTGATATTCGCACCGGACCACGGACTGCAGGCATGCGTCCGCAGGCCGTCATCGGCGCTTCATACGCCGGCGTGTCCCGCCCACGGCGGACCTCGACCGGCGCATTCCCGCTTCAAGGTGTCGTCAGGTACTTGAAAACCCCATACCCCGCCCGGTTGTTTCTTTCATCCCCCACAAACTCGATGGGAATGATTTGCAGTCCCTTCCATTGCGTGTATTTCACAAATGACAGGGTTTCCGCGAGAAAAAGGCCTACGGAAACGTCATGAACACGTCTTTCCAGGTCCCTTGCCCGGAAACGGCAATCGCAGCCCACCGTGAATACGGAATCCAGCTGTGAAAACATATAAGGCCTGGGCGGGTCTTGCTCATTGACACCGTGCCATGACGTGCAATCACCGCAACTCGAATTCTTCGGTATGGATGCTTCGCGCGGGCACGCCCCGTTTGGTCAAGGCGCCGGAAAGGGAATAGATCATCGACTTCGGGCCGCAGAAATAATAGCTCCACTCACTCAATTCACCATCAAGGTCGTCCTCGATTATGTCCGCGTCTAGCCGCGCACCGGCGCCCGAGTCGAACCGCGTGATCCTCACGTCGCCCGCCTCGTCCGCGCGCGCCTCCAGTTCGCTGAAGAACAGCGCCTCCCTCGCCGTGCGCACGCAGTAATAGAGCCGGACGGTCTTGCCGTGTCCCGGCGCCATCGTGCGCAGTGCTGAGAGGAACGGTGTGATCCCGATTCCCCCCGCGACCCACACCTGTTTTTCAGGACCCTTCAGAGGATGGAACCGTCCGTAGGGCCCCTCGACGTCGACGTCGGCGCCCGCGGCCAGCGTGTCGCGCACCCGGCGGGTGTAGTCGCCGAGCACCTTCATCGTGAAGCGAAGCCTCTTCTCTCTCGCCCCCGAGGAGATGGTGAAGGGATGCGTTTCCCGGAAGCCTTCGGCGTCGATGGTGATGAAGGCGAACTGCCCCGGCTCGAAGGGAAACATTCCGTCTTTTGGCTCCAGCACCACTTCGGTCGCGCGCTCGAGCCTGTTGACCCCGGTCAGGGTGAAGGGGCGTTTCGCCCTCTTCGGATGCACGAGCAACTTGTACGCATAGGCTACCAGTCCGGCGAGCAGGAGCAGCGACAGGAAGACGCCCGGAGCCGAGCGGAATGCGACCTCCTCGCCGTCCAGGAGCACCAGAAAGACGTGGATGCCGACCACGATGAAGAACAGCCCCATGAACCGATGGGTCCTGAGCCAGATGTGATACGGAATCTTGCGGTTCAGCGTGATGATGATCAGCAGCGTGAAGCCGATCATCGCGACCAGGCCGAAGAGGTCGATGGGCAGGCCTTCCTCCCGGTCGGCGGTCTCCACTGGCGCGGGCGCGCCTCCTTGAGCGGTGATCGCGCCGAGTGTCGCGGCGTCTCCCTCCGGTCCACCCGGCACGGTCGCGTAGTGCGCTATGAACAGCAACAGGGCGGCGACGCCGAGATGCTTGTGCAGCCTGTACATCCGGTCCAAACCGCCGAACGCCGTCTCCATAGCGCGCGGTCGCGCCGAGAACACCATGCCCAGCGCCATACATATCACCGAACATGAACCGGCGAAATAGGAAAACTGCGCCTGCAGCGGCATAGCCACAGCGATCACATGATGCCAGTACAGCGCGGCGTACACGGCAAACAACGCCGCGACTCCCCAAACACCCTTTCCCAATCTCTTGCCTCCCCGCGACTTCTTCGTTCACCTGCCGCTTTGGATGATCTCCGAGTCCGACACAGCGGCGATGTTCGTGTCCGGCGCGAGTGAGAAGCCGAAATGCGCGCTCCAACGCCTGCGCGCGCGCTTTGCTGAAAAAGCACGTCTATCGATCAGTTGCCATTTTCAGGAGGGGGAGGGAAACGGGACACCCCGCTCTCCCTGAACCGCTCGCTCAGCGCCAGGAAAGACCCGACGAACTCGCCTCTGCTGCCGTCGCTCTCCTCGAAAACGACGCCGCTGAAGCCCATCACCAGCCGAGGGTTCCCGTCCGTGTCCTGACGGCTGGAAAGGGCCCCGCCCCAGAACCCCTCCGCTAGCGTGACGGTCCGCTCCGGGTGTTTCAACGTCACCCTGTCTCGATCGAACATGCCGTCTTCCCTGATAATCGCCGTGGCGAGGTGGAGTTCGTAGTCCTTGACGATCCCCTGCACGTCGCTCACCTCCTGGCCGAGGAAAACGCCGAAATGCCCGCGCTGCGTAACGAGATCGCCCACGCACCCGATGCAGCCCTTCAGGGTGCCGTCCGCGAAGTCAACGGCCAAGGTGACCGCCCCCTGGTATTCCTCGATCACGAATTCGCCCTCATTCTCTCCCCAGTCGCTACCGAACACGTATGCATAGAGCCCCCCGGCCGGACCCGCGTATGAGGCCGTTCCGTCGATCGGCAACTGCGGCACGACGCCATGGTCGAGTTCCGGACCGTCGATAATCCCGAACGGCATAAAATCCTTGAACGAAAGCGGCGGCTCCTGGTCGGGGAACCGCGCCCACCAGCCGGCCATGAGGTAGTCCGACGGGTCGTCCGGGTCCCAGCTCACCAGGGCGTGGGCTACCGACGTGGCGTCATCCGTGATCTTGAGGAACGTCCAGGTCCTCGCCTGGTGGCCGGGTATGGGCGTTGCCCCGGGCCCTGAGGCGTAAACATCGTCGGTCGTGTTGACGGATTCCTCGGTTCCATCGTCCAGACTGATGAAAAACCTTAAGCTTTCGCCGTCGAACTCGGTATTCCTCTCAAGCTGAATACGGTCTTCGGCCGGCGGGCTGCTGCCGCCGCCGCTTCCCATGCAGGCGGTAAGCGCAAGCATCATCACGAGCAGCACAGGAATGTTTTTCACGTCAATCCCCCCATCTGAACCATAGTGGTATGCCGGATGTAGAGGTCCGCCAATTCCCGATCGTGAGGGCGGGCCTTTTGCTCGTAGCCGTCTACGTAGACGGATGGACACGATTCCAGCGCAAACTCCCTGCCATGGCGCCCGACGCCTGAATGCCTGATCGCGCCACCGGTCGCAAGCCCCGCCAACTTCTCCACGCGATGTCTCATTTTCCGGGTCCTGCCCTCTGGTGGAACGGTTGTTTCATCATACCAGAGCCGCATATCATGAACGTATCCGTTATCTTTACTTTTATGCCGTTAACGTGTATTTTTCTGTTTTCTGCCTTGGAGGGGAACGATGGACGGAAGCGAAGAGGCGGGACGCATCTCGCGTCTGTGCGCGGCGCTCGGGCGGATCACCGCGAGCCTGGAGCCCGAGACCGTGCTCACCGAGGTGGTCGAGGGCGCCCGCGCGCTCACCGGGGCGCGCCTGGGGATAATCACCACGGTGGACGAGTCGGGCGGGCCCAGGGAGTTCGTCACCTCAGGGCTGAGCACGGAAGACGTGCAGCGTTTGACGAACTGCCTGCCCGACGGGCTCGTGCTGTTCGAGTACCTGCGCGACCAGGAGGCGCCGCTGCGGGTGGAGGATTTTCCCGCTCACGTCCGCTCGCTGGGGCTATCGCCCGAGTTGGGCCTTTGCCGGACCTTCCAGGGCACGCCGATGCGCCACCGTGGCGCGCACATGGGGAACTTCTTCGTGGGGGACAAGGAGGGGGGTGGGGGCTTCACGGACGGGGACGAGGAGTTGCTGGTGCTCTTCGCCTCCCAGGCGGCGGGGGCGATCGCGAACGCCCGCGCGCACCGCGAGGAGCGCCGCGCGCGGGCGGGCCTCGAAGCCCTGGTGGAGACCTCGCCGGTGGGGGTGGCGGTGTTCGACGCGCGGACGTCGGAGCCCGCGGCCCTGAACCTGGAAGCCCGCCGCATGGTGGAGGCGCTGGGCCTGCCGGGGAGCAGCGGGGCGGACGTGCTCGGGGAGGTCACCGCGCGGCTCGCGGACGGCCGCGAGGTCACGCTCGCGGATCTGAAGGACGCCGAGAGGCTGCGAGGTGCGGAGGTCGAGCTCTCGGGCCCCGGGGAGCGCAGTGTCCGGGCGCTGGTGAATACGACGCCGATCCGCACTGAGGACGAGGTCGAATCGGTGGTGGTGACGTTCCAGGACCTGGCGCCGCTCGAGGAGCTCGAGCGCCTGCGTATCGAGTTCCTGGGCATGGTGAGCCACGAGCTTCGCGCGCCGCTGGCTTCGATCAAGGGCTCGGCGGCGGCGCTTCTGAACGCTTCGCGCCCGCTCGACCGCGCCGAGACGCGCCAGTTCGTCCGGCTCATCGACGGGGGGGCCGACCAGATGCAGGACCTGATCGGCGACCTGCTGGATGCGGGGCACATCCACGCGGGCGCGCTCTCTGTCGACACGGGAGCCGTGGAGGCGGCGGCGCTGATCGAGCAGGCGCGGACGACGTTCCTTGCCGGCGGTGGCCGCCGGACGCTGCGCGTCGACCTGGCGCCCGACCTCCCGCGCGTGATGGCGGACGAGCGGCGGATCGTGCAGGTGCTGAACAACCTCATCGCCAACGCGGCGCGGCATTCTCCCGAGTCCTCGCCCATCGAGGTGGGCGCCGCGCGCGAGGACGCGGGCGTGGCGCTGTGGGTTGCCGACGAGGGCCGGGGCTTCGCGCCCGAGCGCCTGCCCCACCTGTTCCGGCGCTACGCCGAGGCAGGCGATCCCGATGCAGCGGGGTTCGGCCTGGGGCTCGTCATCTGCCGGGGGCTGGTAGAGGCGCACGGGGGCCGCATCCGGGCCGAGAGCGCGGGGCCGGGCATGGGCGCGCGCTTCACCTTCACCCTCCCGGCGGCGGAGGAGGCGGCAGCGGGCCGGCCGCGCGCGGACGGCGGAGCGCGCGAACCCGCTTCCGTCCTGGTGGTGGACGACGACCCCGAGACGCTGCGCCACGTCCGCGAGGCGCTCACAGGCGCCGGCTACACGGTGCACGTGACGGGCGAGCCGGAGGAGGCGGCGCGCCTCGTCCGGACGATAAAGCCGCACCTCGTGCTCCTCGACCTGATGCTGCCCGGCCGCGACGGGGTCGATCTCATGCGCGAGACGCCCGAGTTCTCCGACCTGCCGGTCATCTTCATCTCGGGCTACGGGAGAGAGGAGACCGTCGTGCGCGCGCTCGAGGCGGGTGCGGCCGACTACGTCGTCAAGCCGTTTTCCGCCGCGGAGCTCACCGCGCGGGTCGGAGCCGCGCTCAGAAGCCGCGAGGGGGCCGAGCCCTTCGCGCTCGGCGATCTCGCCATCGACTACGAGCGGCGGCTCGTGAGCGTCGGCGGCCGCCCCGTGGAGCTCACCGCCACCGAGTACGAACTGCTGCGCGCGCTCTCGGTGAACGCCGGGCGGGTGGTGACCCACGACGCGCTGCTGCGCCGGGTGTGGTCAAGGCGCGAGGACGCGAGCGTACAGGCGGTGCGCAACTTCGTGAAGAAGCTGCGCCGGAAGCTCGGCGACGACCCCGCACAGCCCTCCTACATCCACAACGTGCGCGGCGTCGGCTACACGATGCCCAAACCCGGCGATACATAGTAGCTTGCACCGACACGGCCCCCCCGGGCGCGCGGAGGTTTGAATGAATCCGCTTGCGGCTTGATTACAGACCCTTCTGAGCCGGTTCGGAATCGTCACGGAACTCGTATCGTTTCTCGCAGAATGCTTCACGTCGTGGATTGCGGGCAGGCATCGAGCAAATGAAATGAATCGATGCGTCGGCTGTGAAACCAACGCGCAGAATGGCGTCCCAATCGCGCTTCCTGGCCGCTCAACCCGTTGGGCGATGAAAGCCGTTGTGCAACCGGCGTTTAGCCCGAGCGGCGCTTGAATGACAGCGCCCGCCGCGCACTTGCGGAGACAGGCCCCGAACCGCCGCGCGACGACCGGGCGGCAGTATAGGAAGCAGCGGGAAGCCATGCAATGCGGAAAGCCGCGCGCGCCGGCGGGTCGTTCACACGGCGCGCCCCGTCGGCAGTGGGGCGGGCGCTTCGCGCAGGCGGAACAGATGCTGGCGCGGCTCGCCGGGGAGCGCCCGGACAACCTCCGGGTCCGGCTCGACCGCGCGGGGGCCCTGTTCACCTTGGGGCGCGACGACGAGGCGGGCGAACTGTTCCGCCCGCTACCCCTCGTTTTGCAGGGGTCTTGCGGGGGCCGTTCGTGAACGGCCCCTTTCAAGTCAAGCAGCCCTCCCTCCTCACTCGGTGCTGACCCCCAATCCCTCCCGGATGTGCTATAAACAATGAAAACGCGACGAACCGCAGCCTGAATAGGAGAAGAAAGACGTGTCGAACTCGGATCTGGCGGGAAGCTGGGCGCTCATTCTGGGAGCGAGCAGCGGCTTTGGAGAGGCGAACGCCCTCAAGCTATCGAGCCTGGGCGTGAACATCCTGGGCGTCCACCTCGATAGAAAGGCCACGCTGCCCAACGTCGAGCGCATCCGGGAGCAGATCAGGACGAACGGCGCGGAATCGCTCTATTTCAACGTGAACGCGGCGGGCCACGAGGAACGCGAGAGCGTTCTGGACCAGATCGGGGAGCACCTGGGCGGGAACGCGGCGGGCGCGGTGCGCATCCTCCTGCACAGCCTGGCCTTCGGCACGCTCAAGCCTTACATCGCCGATGAGGAGAAAGACGCCATCACCCCCAGGCAGCTCGAGATGACGCTCGACGTCATGGCGAACAGCCTCGTCTACTGGAGCCAGGCGCTCGTGCGGCGCGGCCTCATGGGCTTCGGGGGCCGCATCTACGCCATGACGAGCGCGGGCGGACACCGCATCTGGAAGACCTACGGCGCCGTGTCGGCGGCCAAGGCCGCGCTCGAGAGCCACATCCGCCAGCTCGCCGTCGAACTCGCGCCAAAGGGCATCACGGCGAACAGCATCCAGGCCGGCGTCACGGACACGCCCGCCCTCCGCAAGATCCCGGGAAACGCCGAGATGATCGAGGGCACGAAGAAAATCAACCCGCACGGGGAACTGACGACGCCGCAGAAAGTGGCCGACGCCATCGCGACGCTCGCCGCTTCCGGCACGCAGTGGATGACGGGCGATCTGATCCGCGTCGACGGAGGCGAAGACATCGCGGGGTGAGGCGGGTTTTACAGGAACGGAGAACGACCCGGGAAAACCCGCCATGGCGCGTGACGGAAAGAATCCGTGCGTTCGTCCACACGCTCACCTGTTCCCGGCCGGGCACGCCTTGCGCCGCGTATCGGGATAGACTCCCCTCTTTTTCCTTGAGATTCACATGAGCGACATAGAAATCGCCATCGTCGTCTGCGTCCTCTTTTTCGGGGGATTCGTGAAGGGCTCCATCGGCTTCGGCACGCCGCTGGTGGCCGCCCCGCTTCTCGCGCTCTTCATCGCGCCGAAGGAAATCGTCACCCTGCTCGCGCTCCCGCTCCTCATCTCCAACTTCACCGACACCTACCGCCTCCGCTCCGAGTGGCGCTCTATCCGGGAGATATGGCTGTATCTCCTGGTCGCCATGGCGTTCATGCCGGTGGGCGTGTGGTTCCTGGGGTTCGGTGACCCCGACTTCATCCGCCTGATGATGGGGGTCATGGCCTATATCTACCTGCTCGTGGAGAGCCGCCTGGGCTTCTTCAAGGAGCTGGGCGCGGGCTTTCAGAGAATCGTGGGCGCCCTCATGGGAGCGACGCTGGGTTTCGTCTACGGGACGACGACCATCAGCGGCGCCATCAACATCATTTACTTCAGCATGCTCAGGCTGGCGAAAAACCCGTTCATCTTCCTGATGAACGCGTTCAACTCGACGGGCATGTGCGTCATCATTCTGAGCCTTTGGCTCCAGGGCTTTTATACGAAACCGCGCTTCACGAACGCACTGTTGGCGATCATCCCCGTCTATGTCGGGTACTGGGCGGGCATCCGCGTCCGCGAGCACATCGACCAGGCGCTTTTCTTCAGGCTCATCCGGGTCGCCCTGTTCCTCATCGCCACGAGCCTGGTGATCAAGTTCGTCATGGGGAAGATGTGAGGGGGTGTTGGAGAAGTCCCTCGTCGGGGAGGGCATCCCGATCATCGCATTGTTTACCGTAGGGACAGGCCTCCGTGCCTGTCCTCACAGAACCACCGCGCCAGTCCGTAATCACTCCCCCCTTGAGGGGGCTGTTGAAAAACCCCGTTTTGGTGCGGGCTGAATGGCGGCTCACGCGGCTTGGGATAGGAAGCCCAATCGGCGCGCGAGGCCGAGAGGAACGCGCACTCGGCGTCTCAAGGCGGCGCAGGCCCTCCACAGAGCGAATATACTCGCCGCAAAAGCGGCGGCGAGCCGCTTGAGGTTCACCGCAGTCGCCGTCAGGTAGGCCTGGATCCTCATGTTCGCAAGGCCCCGGCGCACCGCCCGCCCCAGTCCGTGCCAACTCTTCGCCTCGCCGTGGTAGCCCTCCGAGCGACCCATGTGCCGGCGCCACAGCCGACCCTCCTCCTCCCCACGGCGCGTGTGGCGACGGCGCGCGCGTAACAGCGCCGGATACTCATGCGGAACCAGCACCGTCCTGCTCGTGCGGGACTTCGACAGACAATCGGCCTTGAGCGCGCAGCCCGCGCAATCGCGCGTCCTCGATACATAGTAGCGACCCCGCTCCGTCTCCTTCCGGGGGCGCAGCGTCTTGCCCCCCGGACACTTCACCACCTTGTGACGCTCATCGTAGCGGAACAGCTGCAACGGCACCCGGCTCTGGGAAGGCTCCTTCTTCGCCGGTATCACCGCGTCCACCCCCCGACGCTCCAATGCGCCGTACACCTTCGAGTACGCATAGCCCGAATCCGCCGTCACCACCCCGGGCGCGCGCCCCGTGAGCTCGCAAACCGCATCCAACTGCGGCTCCATCATCTCCCGCTCGTTCAACGTCCCCTCCGTCACCGCAACGTCGAGGACAACGCCCCGCTCATCGTCCACCACCGCGTGGTGCTTGTAGCTCGGCTCGAACCCCGCCCGAGCGCTCTTGCGCGCCAGGCGAGCGTCCGGGTCCGTACGGCTCACCGGACCCGAACCCCCGCCGCCCCGGCCTTTGCCCTTCTTCTCCGTCTCATCCGCCGAGTCGTTCTCCCGCACCACCTTCTCCGCGTGGCGCTCCGCCAGACTCGCCCAACTCACGTCCGCACGTATCAACGAAGCGTCCATGTGCACCACTTCCCCCTTCGCCACCTTCGCCTCCACGCAAGACTGAACCGTGCGGCGCAATATCTCCTTGAACCGCTCCTCCCCCCACCGCTGGCGGATACGCGTCAGGCTCGAATGATCCGGCAACTCATCGTGCAGCCCGTACCCGATGAACCACCGGATCGCCAGATGCGCCTGCGCCTCGCGAAGCAGGCGGCGGTCCTGCGCGTAGCCCAGCAGCAGGCCCGCCAGCATCAGCCGAACCACCACCTCGGGGTCCAGACCCGGTCGACCGTTGTCCGCGCAATAGCACGCCGCCACCTCCTCGCGAAGCCAGCTCAAATCCAGCACGCGGTTCACCTGGCGCAATATGTGATCTTCGGGAATCAACTGCTCCATGGAACCGGCCACGAACAAGTCCAGCTGCTCGCGCCTCCTGCTGCCCATCATCAAGGGAACTCCCATCTCGGGCGAGTCGGGATAACTCCATACGATCACAAAACCAAGGGTTTTTCAACAGACCCTTGAGGGGGAGTCACAGAGGCCGAGCGGTTTTTGCGAAGGCCGATGTGGTGGGGGGAGCCTTTTATTGTAGTAAATCTTCTGTCCTCGGTCGCAGGAATTCCTCTTTTATCAGTCGGAATTCTCCCCCCACCGGCGCGACTTCGGGCTTTGCCCTCGTCTTGCCGACTCCCCCTCAAGGGCCTGTTGAAAAACCCTTGGTTTTGTGATCGTATGGAGTTATCCCGACTCGCCCGAGATGGGAGTTCCCTCGATGCTGGATCGCAAGAGGCGCGAGCAGATGGACTTGTTCGTGGCCGGCCCGCTGGAGAAGTTGATTCCCGAAGATCACATATTGCGGCAGGTGGACCGCGTACTGGATTTGAGCTGGCTTCGCGAGGAAGTGGCGGAGTGCTATTGCGCGGACAATGGCCGTCCGGGCCTGGACCCCGAAGTGGTGGTTCGGTTGATGCTGGCGGGCCTGCTGCTGGGCTACGCCCACGACCGGCGTCTGTTGCGCGAGGCGCAGGCGCACCTGGCGATCCGGTGGTTCATCGGGTACAGGCTGGACGAGGAGTTGCCGGACCATTCGAGCCTGACGCGGATTCGCCAGCGCTGGGGGGAGGAGCGCTTCAAGGAGGTATTGCGCCGCACGGTTCAGGCTTGCGTGGAGGCGAAGGTGGCGACGGGAGAGGTGGTTCACATGGACGCCTCTTTGATACGTGCGGACGTGAGCTGGGAGAGTCTGGCGGAGCGCCACGCGGAGAAGGTGGTGCGGGAGAACGATTCGGAGGATGAGACGGAGAAGAAGGGCAAAGGCCGGGGCGGGGGTTCGGGGTCTGTGAGCCGAACGGACCCGGACGCTCGCCTGGCGCGCAAGAGCGCTCGGGCGGGGTTCGAGCCGAGCTACAAGCACCACGCGGTGGTGGACGATGAGCGGGGCGTTGTCCTCGACGTTGCGGTGACGGAGGGGACGTTGAACGAGCGGGAGATGATGGAGCCGCAGTTGGATGCGGTTTGCGAGCTCACGGGGCGCGCGCCCGGGGTGGTGACGGCGGATTCGGGCTATGCGTACTCGAAGGTGTACGGCGCATTGGAGCGTCGGGGGGTGGACGCGGTGATACCGGCGAAGAAGGAGCCTTCCCAGAGCCGGGTGCCGTTGCAGCTGTTCCGCTACGATGAGCGTCACAAGGTGGTGAAGTGTCCGGGGGGCAAGACGCTGCGCCCCCGGAAGGAGACGGAGCGGGGTCGCTACTATGTATCGAGGACGCGCGATTGCGCGGGCTGCGCGCTCAAGGCCGATTGTCTGTCGAAGTCCCGCACGAGCAGGACGGTGCTGGTTCCGCATGAGTATCCGGCGCTGTTACGCGCGCGCCGTCGCCACACGCGCCGTGGGGAGGAGGAGGGTCGGCTGTGGCGCCGGCACATGGGTCGCTCGGAGGGCTATCACGGCGAGGCGAAGAGTTGGCACGGCCTGGCGCGGGCGGTGCGCCGGGGTCTTGCGAACATAAGGATCCAGGCCTACCTGACGGCGACTGCGGTGAACCTCAAGCGGCTCGCCGCCGCTGTTGCGGCGCGTTTATTCGCTCTGTGGAGGGCCTGCGCCGCCTTGAGACGCCGAATGCGCGTTCCTGGCGGCCTCACGCACCTCGCGGGCTTCCTCTCCGCCGCTGCGTGAGACGCCATACCTCCCGCTTCAAAACGGGGTTTTTCAACAGCCCCCTCAAGGGGGGAGTGATTGTTGGTTGCTCTGCAAAGGGGGAGTGATACCTCTCTCGTCGGGGTGTTGCTTCTTCTTACCCCCCTGACAAGGGCCTGTTGAAAAACCCCTGGTTTTGTGAGCGTATGGATGTATTCCCCCTCGCCCGAGATGGGAGTTCCGGAGATGTTGGACCGCAAGAGGCGCGAGCAGATGGACTTGTTCGTGGCCGGCCCGCTGGAGAAGTTGATTCCCGAAGATCACATATTGCGCCAGGTGGACCGCGTACTGGATTTGAGTTGGCTTCGCGAGGAAGTGGCGGAGTGCTATTGCGCGGACAACGGTCGACCGGGGATCGACCCGGAAGTGGTGATCCGGTTGATGCTGGCGGGCCTGCTGCTGGGCTACGCGGAGGACCGCCGCCTGCTGCGCGAGGCGCAGGCGCATCTGGCGGTCCGGTGGTTCATCGGGTACAGGCTGGACGAGGATTTGCCGGATCATTCGAGCCTGACGCGGATTCGTCAGCGCTGGGGGGAGGAGCGGTTCAAGGAGATATTTCGGCGCACGGTTCAGGCTTGCGTGGAGGCGAAGGTGGCGAAGGGAGAAGTGGTTCACATGGACGCGTCTTTGATACGTGCGGACGTGAGTTGGGAGAGTCTGGCGGAGCGCCACGCGGAGAAGGTGGTGCGGGAGAACGACTCGGCGGATGAGATGGGGAAGAAGGGCGGTGGCGGGGGTTCGGGTCCTGTGAGCCGAACGGACCCCGACGCGCGTCTGGCGCGCAAGAGCGCTCGGGCGGGGTTCGAGCCGAGCTACAAGCACCACGCGGTGGTGGACGATGAGCGGGGCGTTGTCCTCGACGTAGAGGTGACGGCGGGGACGTTGAACGAGCGGGAGATGATGGAGCCGCAGCTGGATGCGGTTTGCGAGCTCACGGGTCGCGCGCCCGCGGTGGTGACGGCGGATAGTGGCTATGCGTACTCGAAGGTGTACGGCGCATTGGAGCGTCGGGGGGTGGACGCGGTGATACCGGCGAAGAAGGAACCCACCCAGAGCCGGGTGCCGCTGCAACTGTTCCGCTACGACGAGCGTCACAAGGTGGTGAAGTGTCCGGGTGGCAAGACGCTGCGTCCCCGGAAGGAGACGGAGCGGGGTCGCTACTATGTATCGAGGACGCGCGATTGCGCGGGTTGCTCGCTCAAGGCCGATTGTCTGTCGAAGTCCCGCACGAGCCGGACGGTGCTGGTTCCGCACGAGTATCCGGCGCTGTTGCGCGCACGCCGTCGCCACGCGCGCCGTGGGGAGGAGGAGGGTCGGCTGTGGCGCCGGCACATGGGTCGCTCCGAAGGCTATCACGGCGAGGCGAAGAGTCGGCACGGACTGGCGCGGGCGGTGCGCCGGGGTCTTGCGAACATGAAGATCCAGGCCTACCTGACGGCGGCTGCGGTGAACCTCAAGCGGCTCGCCGCCGCTGTTGCGGCGCGTTTGTTCGCTCTGTGGAGAGCCTGCGCCGCCCGGAAACGCCGAATGAGCGCATATCGCGGCCTCACGCGCCGATTGGGCTTCCTCTCCCAAGCCGCGTGAGCCGCCATACATCCCGCTTCAAAACGGGGTTTTTCAACAGCCCCGACAAGGGGGGGTTGCCTTTCGACGAGGGAAATCGAGGGCTCGCGCGAAAGCGGCATTCCCGCTAAAGGCAATGTCCCCCGATGAGGGCTTTTTCAACAACTCTGACAAGGGGGCAAATGCAATGTCCCCTGTGGTCGAGTCATGTATGCGATTCCCCCCAAAATCCATTCCCCGAACAGTTGCCGCCCGATTTTCTCCACAACAAAACCCCGCCCGGGCGAACCCGGACGGGGTTTCATACTTTCAGGCGAGAAGCCCTTCTCTTTCTAATCAGCTGCCGTTCTTCGCCATGATGGCGCGGGTGATGTCGCCCTCCGGCGTCTTCCCTTCCGGCGCACCGTTCATGCCGGGGAATTTCTGGTGGTTCTTCACCGGGTCGATGCCCGCGAGGTGCGCGAGCGTGGTGCCCAGGAAGCCCGCCTTGTCCTCTTTCGTGATGGCGGGATAACCCCACTTCTCCTGCAGTTCCTCGTCGATATGGAGCTTCAGGACCGCCTCGACCGACTGGTAGGGGTCCGAAGCCGGCCAGTCGCTGCCCCAGACGAATCGGCCGGGGCCGACGATCTGCAGCGTCGTGCCGACCATGTGGGCGAAGCGGTGCGGCGCGCGCATGAGCCAGGGCAGCAGGATCGAGTAGCTCACGTACACGTTCGGGTGTTTCCACATCAACATGACGAGGTCTTCCCAGTAGGGATAGCCGCCGTGGTAGGCGACGATTTTGAGGTCCGGGAAGTCGGATGCCACCTCGTCCAGCAGAATCGGCAGGGTGTAGCGCGTGGGACCCAGCCGGATGGTGATGCCGGTGTGGAAGAAGGCCACGATGCCCTTGTCCTGGCACATCTCATAGGCGGGCCAGAGCCTGCGGTCGTTGATGGGGCAGTCCTCGGGCTGATAGAACTTGGTGAACTTGAAGTTGTAGTTGTCGTGGAGGTATTCCATCTCCCAGAGGAAATCCTTGGTCTTGCGCTTCGAGAACGGCCCCACGTTCGAGACGCCGATAACGCGGTCGGGATATTTCTCGATGGCGTCGATGACGTGCTGGTTCGTGGAGAACGGCGCGCTGTCGCCCGCCGTGTCGATGAACGACTCGCGCATGAGGGCTATCTGGTCCACGCCGGCGCGGTTCATGTCGCCGATGATCTTGTCGATATGCCAGTCCATGCCCGGGTGGATGGCCGCCGGCCTGTTGTTCCTGTGGTCGATCCACTGCCACTGGTTGCACATCTTGTGCGCGTACTCGAAGGTTTTCGTCCCCTCGAAATACTTGATGAAGCGCCGGTAATCCTCTGGCATCACGTGCGTTTCGCAGTCGATGATGTAGTAGTCGTTCGCGTCCTCGCCCGTCTCGGGATTGGACGGCAAGGGCATCTTCGTGTCCCAGGTGGGGGCCACGTATTCAGCCTGCGCGGTTCCGTCTGTGCTCATGCTCTCATACCTCCAGAAGGTTCGGATAATGGAAGCGACGGGGTCGCTTTCCGCTCTATGACGACAAATGCCATTTGCCCAGAAACAAAAGAAGCCCTATGTTAGTTTGCGCGAGAAATCATGTAAAGCAGTCCCCATGCGAAAACTTCGAAGAGGCGGCGATGTCCGAAGCTACGCGAAAATCCTATACGATCTGCTCCCCCCACTGCGGGAACAACCCCTGCAGCTTCGAGCTGGAATCGAGCGGCGAGGATATCTCCTCGTTCCGGGCGAACCCCAGGATGCGCATCAAGCCCTGCATCAAGGGGTTCCAGCTGCCGGACAGGTATCACCACCCCGACAGGCTCCTCTACCCGATGAAGCGAGTGGGCGCGAAGGGCTCGGGGCCGGGCGGCGCGAACCGCTTCGAGCGCGTGAGCTGGGACGAGGCGCTCGAACTCGTCGCCGGTGGTCTCGAAGCCGCCAAGGCGAAGGGCGGAAACGAGTCCGTGATGATGTACCACTATTCCGCCCAGCACACCCTGCCCGGCGGGCGCGATGCCGAGCCCGCCACCATCATGCGGCTCTTGAACATGTGGGGCGGCGCCGTGCAGCCCTACATGCGCGGCAGCCTCTGCTGGAAGGCCTTCCTGGGCGCGAGCGACGACGTGTTCGGCCACTGGCAGGTAAGCAACAAGCCGACCGATGACTGCGAGTGGATCGTCCTGTGGGGAAACAACCCGGTGGAGACGGGATACCGCGGCCTGCTCCAGTCCTTACAGAGCGCCAAGAAAAACGGAACCCGCTTCATCGTGGTGGACCCTCTCCGCACGCGGACGGCGGAGCGCTTCGGCGAGATTCACGTGCCGATTCGCCCCTCGACGGACACCGCGCTCGCGCTGGCTGTGCTGCGACTCATGCTCTCAGAGGGCGCGCTCGATGAGGTATTCATGCGAGAGAGGACCAACGCCGCGTTCCTGGTGGACGTGGAAACCGCTCGCTTCGTTCGAGGTGCGGACGGCGCGCCTCTCGTCTGGGATGAAGAAACCGCTTCGGCCAGGCCGTTCGACGCCTGCGCGAAACCGGCCTTGAGCGGTGCATATCAGGTGAACGGCGCCGGATGCAGGCCCGCGCTCGATTATCTGCGCGACGCCGCCGAACCCTGGACGCCCGAGCGCGCGGCGCGCGAATGCGGCGTCTCTGCGGAGCACGTGCGCGCCATCGCGGACGCGATGCGCAAAGGGAAAGTCATCGTCTACTACGGCTCTTACCAGCGCACCGTGCACGGGGAGCAGGCCGTCCGCGCACTGCACATCCTGAACCTCATGGCGGGCGCCTCAGAAGGCGTTTTGCGCCACGGGGCGCAAGAGGCGGGTTTTGACTCCAAAACGGCGCACGGAACCGGCCTCGTAGAGGTGATGACCGACCGCTGGGCCGTCCCCAATCCGGTCAAGCGCACCATCCCGACCGGGAGGATCGGAGAAGCCATCCTGAACCCCGATTCCTACGGCGGCCCCGTGCACGCCGCGCTCGTGATGTGGGGCAACCCGGTCGGGCAGGCGGGCAACGCGCACAAGACCGAGCGCGCCCTGCGTTCTCTCGATTTCTGCGCGGTGGCGGACATCTTCATGACGCCGACGGCGAAATGCGCGGACGTCGTTCTCCCCGCCTCCACCTGGCTCGAGCGCTGCGCGGTCACCGGGGGCATGGAGATGGGCAGCACCTTCTATCACCTCGCCCGCGAGCTCAAGCCCGAACACATCCTGCTCTATTCGACGGGCGCCATGCCGCCGCGAGGCGAATCGCTCGATGATTTCGAGATCGTCTGCCGCCTGGCCGAAAAGATGGGCTACGGCGCGCACTTCCCGTGGAAGTCATCGAGGGAATGGATCGAGGAACTCCTTGCGGCCGCGCGGGCGGATGCGCGCTTTCCCTGGTTCCAGGACGTCACGCTCGAAAAACTCGAAGCCGAGGGCCAGATCACCCTCGATATCCCCGACGCCGCAGCCGGGTGGGACCTCGCCACACCGCACGGGCGCGCGCAGGTGTATTTCGAGGATATCGAGCAGCCCGTGCCCGCGCATTTCCCGCCGGAAGAGCATGCGGCGGACAATGGGGCGGACTACCCGCTTCAACTCCTCACGCCGAAAACCTATTTCCGCGCGAGTTCGACCTTCAACAACGCGAGGAAGCTCCTTCGCCACGGCTGGAACGTCGCCACCCTGCATCCGGCAGACGCCGCCGCAAGGGGCATCGAAAGCGGCGACAGCGTGCGTCTCAGAAACGATTATGGCGAGTCCGCCTTCGAGGCCAGGGTGAGCGAGAGCATCAGGCCCGGCGTCGTGCACGTCCCGGCGGGCGGATTGCCCGAGGACGGCGCGGCGAACCAACTCACGGGCGACGCCTTGTCCGAATACGAGAACGCCACGTTCAACAGCTACCGCGTGGAGGCGGAGAAAAGCTGATCCGGCGGGCGCGTTTCCACCTCTTGATAACGCATTCCCGAAAAACCGAATTTTTCGTAGGGGCGGACCCATGTGTCCGCCCATCTATTCGACGTTCATAATTTGCATTGCAATGGTCGAAATCTAAAAAATCGGGCGGACACATGGGTCCGCCCCTACAAAAGAGCAATTGCTTCCTCATCAGCCCGTAGGGACAGGTCGCGACCTGTCCTGTCCCTACAGCGATAACGATGGGCCTCAACAATTCCTTACTTCCACTCCCACCCCTTGTGCTTGAGGACCACCACCTCGGTCGGACGCGGAAGCGTCCTGCGGCTGAAGACGTAGGTGTCGCTTTCCAGCTTGCGGACGCGCCTGAAAGCGCCGAGAAATACGTTCAACTCCTCGAGCGAGCGGACGTCCATCGGAATCGCGACGTTGGGGCCGAGTCTGTGGACGAAATCCGCCATGACTCTGGGGTTCATCGCGCCCGGGTCCGAGATGATCGCCAGGGCCACGTGAATCTTCCCCAGCCTCCTGAGTTGTTCGGGGTTCATGGGCGAGCCCAGATCCCCTAGGTGGGCGATGCAAAGCCCGCCCGTCTCGAAGAGAAAAGAAGAAGCCTTCGATTCGCCCGCGTCGAAATCATCACTACCCATGCCCTGCACAATGGGCACGTTGCGGATGCGCACGTCGCCTATCCGGTAATCCACCTCGTTCCATTTCTCTCCGTAGCCGAGCACGCCATGCAAGACGACGGGGTTTCCGCCCAGCACCTCGACGGAACTGTGGTTCATCGCCGCCTCGCTCGCGGTGGCCACGTGGGGACTGGTCTTGGGAATGGGATAGCCCCGGTGCGGTGAGAACGGATCGGTAACGACCCGAATTCCCCCCGGCGAGATGATGCGGAAAAACGCGTGTCCGAACCACTGGATGCTGATCCGGCGCGGGGCTTTCACGACTTGGACGTAGGATACGGGGACTGCTCGCCTGAAGGGCATGTGGCGCACCAGACCGGGTGAGCACTTCGCCGAAACGACGGCCGGAACGGCAAAATGGCAAAGGAGCAAAGTGAGGCAAAGCGCTTTTTTCATCCCTCCTCCCTCTCGGCTGAAGCCAGATGAACAAGCGAAATTCTATCCCCAAAAGGGGAGCGTGAGAAGCGATGCGCCCTCACCGGGGCAAGCGGTTCGATAAAGCATAGGCGGCGGACAGGGGGGAGTGCCGGAATCCGGGGTTTCGCTTTGCGCGTCATTCCGGCGAAAGCCGGAATGACGGCGGTGGTCAATCGCGACCGAGGATGACTTCCCTAACAACTCGACAGGGCTTCCCCCCATAAGTTTTTCAAACAGCCCTCTTTATGACAGGATAATCGCGTCTCGCGAACAGCCGATGGATCGCGTTCGCTCATACGAAAAGGAGCCTTCATGCCCATCATCGATTTGAGTCTCGCCCACTACGACGAAATGGACCCCGTGGCGGCCGCCGTGGGCAAGATGATGAACGCCGAAACCTCCGTGCGGCGCAAATATTTTCCACCCCAAAAAGAACCCGACGTCGTGTTCGTCGACAGCTGGCTCTCCATATTCGCCCATGCGGGCACGCACCTCGATTGCCCGCGCCACATCTACCGCTGGGGGAAGACGACGGACGAGGTGGCGCTCGACCGCTTCATGGGGCCGGCCTGTCTGCTCGATTTCTCATCCAAGGGAGCGGATGAGGCCATCTCCGCCGATGACCTGGAGGCGCACTCAGGCCTCGTCCGCGCAGACGACATCGTGCTTCTGCGCACCGATTTCACGGACAAATTCTGGGGTTCGGACGCTTATTTGAGAAACTCGCCCTTCCTGACCGGCGACGGCGCGAGATGGCTCGTGGACAAGGGGGTCAAGGCCGCAGGCTTCGATTTTCTCCAAGAAGAAGAAGTGAAGAAGATTCCCGAAAACGTGCCCGAGAACTACGTCGTCCACCGAACGCTGCTGGGGAGCGGGATCATCCAGATCGAGCACATGACGAACCTCTCCGCCATACCGCAGGAGCGCTTCGAGGTCATCGCGCTGCCGCTCAAGATGCCGGGCATCGAAGGCTCCCCCTGCCGGGCCGTCGCCGTCGTGGACTAGGAACCCTCGATTATTCAGGTGATTTTTGGCCCGCCAGATAACCCTCGAACATGCCTTCGAGACGAGACATTCTTGCGTCCAGCGATGCTACGCTCGCCGCCAGGGATGACACGCTCGCTTCCAGGGATGAAACCCTGGCTTCCAGAGATGACATTCTTGCTTCCAAGGCGGAGATTCGCCTGTCAATCCTGTAAATGTAGGATAGGATGGCGATACCAAATACGGCGATTTCGATCATTTCGGCAGTCATTTTTCCACGCACTCCTTAAGGACTCGGGTTTACATTTGGGTCCTCTGGAACGCTCGTACAATAAAACTTTATTATATCAGAATTAGAATTTCAAACATGAGACTTCTCGAAGCGCAAGGCAATCCTCACACCCACACCTTTCTGGTGCTTGAAAAGAGAATTTTTTTCAGGAATCTTACAGGGGGAAGCCTGAAAAACGAAAGAAAATCAAACCTTTAGAGAACTGCCTGCGACCCTTAAAATACCATTTGCAGTGTGTCTGTTTGTTAGTTTCCTAGGAGCAATTACTTTTTTATTGGTTGCACTGTTTCGCCAGAGTTCATGAGAACCCTTGGCTGCTCTCCAGTATGCAAATCCGCGATTAGCCAATTCTCTTGTTACCTGCTTATAAAAATCTCCCATATTTCTTATGCAGGCATGGCTTCGATATTCGGGCGTTCCCACAAAACGGCAGGAATCAACTCGCTGATGGGTTTGTGCACCAACTCATCCGAACTGATATGATTCGCGACGATGAGCTCACCCGCTACATCCTGCAGGATTTCTTCGAACTCTTCTATCGTTTCGGCTTCGATATGGAGCCCTTCGATGTCGCTCACGGAATAAAAAACCCGCGTTTCATCGTCCCATACAGCTTTCACCGTAAATGCGCGTTTTAGAGACATCATCCCCCTCCATCGCTTTATTCATCTTACCTATATCTAAATTTCAAGCGATGCTATTATAGACAAACCGCTTTACATTCCATAGTAGTCTTTTACTTCGATATCCGCGCTTCGCCCAAGGAAATCCCCACACTCAGGACTTTCATCCAATGGAGAAACCCATGGAAGACGCTCTCGAATTCTTCTCCCGCGCGCCGACGACCGCCATCGCGGACGCCTCGATATTTCTGGACCTCGACCTCATCATGAAAGACGTCGGCCCGCTCACGCCCTTCACGGAGGAGCGCGTCGCAGCGCCTGCGGCCACCATGCGCTTCGAGCCCGTCGAGGGCGAGGTGAATCCCTCCCGCGTGAGCCTCTACGGAACGCACGAGGAGATGGAGCCCGGCAAGTTCGTCGTACTCGCCACCGGAGGGAGCGACATGGCCGTCCTGGGAGCCAACGGCGCACGCGTCATCCACAGGCGCGGTGCGGCGGGCGTCATCACGGACGGGCGCGCGCGCGACGTTCTGGAAATCAGGGAGCTGGGCCTGCCCGTGTGGTGCTGCGGCGCGAGGCCCCTGCCCTACTCGAAGCGGCTCGTCGCCGCCGAGCGCGACACTACCGTCACCTGCTGCGGGGTGCGGGTTGCGCCGGGGGACATCGTGGTCGCCGATGCAGACGGCGTGGCCGTGGTTCCGCAGGATCACACCGAAGCTGTGCGCGAGCGGACCCGAATCGTGATGGAAATCGAAGATGAGTTCACCCGAAGGTTCGATGCGGGCGAATCGGGCGCCGAACTCGTCAAGATGATGCGCAGAAAGTGGGAGTGAAGGTTCCGGGCTTTAGGTCTCGAATTTATTTTATTCCATTGCGCAAGGGACCTTGTTATATTCTCACGACACGCGAGCGCATCACGGGCGGGCCGCAGGCGCCGAATCGAACGAAAAACCGCACGGATCCGCCGCAATCATCACGAGGATTCGAACAAAAAATGAACGACCACAAGCCTTTGGAAGAAGATTTGAAGCTGGTAAAATACAGAAGCAGCTACTGGATCGTGCTCGAACCCGAGGGAATTCCGCTGGTCGAATTCGCCGCCAGGCACCACGACACGCTCGGAGAGCCGCTCTACCTATGGATGAAGAAACACCTGTCGCGGGAATCCATCCTCGGGTTCCGTGAATCCGGCAAATTCGACTGGGTAAGATTCAAAGACTTCATGAAATCGAAGGGGTGGGACATCAGCCGGAACGAACCGGGCATCATCAACGCCTGAGCAAAAAACGCCGCCAAAGCAAAAGACGCCCCGCCGCGCACACGGGGCGGAAGCAAGCGCAAGGAGAGGTTCCCATGTTCAGAGTTTTGTTGACTCTCGTAATGTTGTTGCCCGGCCTCGCCGCAGAGGCGAGCGAGAACGCATCGTCCCACCACTCCAAATACGCCGGCCAGCAGAGCCGGGAGATCAAGAGCCTCTCGGCGGAGGACATCGCCGAGCTCAAGCGCGGCGGCGGCTGGGGGCTGGCCAAGGCGGCGGAGTTGAACGGCGTCCCGGGGCCGATCCATTTGCTGGAGATGAAAAATGAAATCGGCCTCGACGAGAGCCAGCGCTCGGCCATCGGCGCCATATACCGGCGGATGAAGAGCCGGGCGATTCATCACGGCGAGCACCTCATCGATCTGGAGCGGCGACTCGAGAGCGGCTTCCGCAACCGCACCATCACCGACGCGCTGCTTCGCACTTCCTTGAGCGACATCGCCGAAACGAAAAAAGAACTGCGCTACGTCCATCTGGCCGCGCACATCGAAACGCTGAAGGTTCTCTCCGAGAAGCAGATACGCGCCTACAAAGCGCTCAGGGGCTATTCCAAGGCGGACCCCTGCGCCAACGTCCCGAAAGGCCACAACGCGGAAATGTGGCGTCGGCATAACAACTGCGAGTGATGATGAACCAAAGCGAGAGGCTCATCACGCTCAAGGGCGGGCTGGACGAGCGCGAACTCCACATCCTGAACATCGAACTCGACCGCCGCCGGAAATCGACGGGCGTTACGTTTGCGCTCTGGTTTTTTCTCAGTTGGCTGGGGCTGCACAAGTTCTATCTGGGCAGAATCGCGACGGGTATCGCCTACGTCGTCGCGCCGTGGATTTTGATCATGCTGGCGCTATTTGGCGGAGCCATGGCCCATGAGAATATCGAAGGGGGCGCTCCGGCCATGCTCTTGGGCGTGCTGGGTCTGCTCGTCTACGGCGTGTGGTGGATCGTGGATCTGTTCACGATTCCGAGGCAGGTGAACGCCTACAACGAAAATCTCGAATTCGAGATCATCGCCTCGCTGAACGCGAGAAAACAGCGGCCGGGCCTGTCGCCCAACCCCACGCACCCGGAATAGACCCGGAAGACGCCGCCCGTTACTTGCGCGCGTATTTCTTCCCGAGATTCTCCTCCCAGGTGAGGTAGCCCTCCATCGCGCTGCGCCCGATGTCGTAGGGCTTGAGCTGGACGTCTTTGGGCAGTTCATCCAGCCCCTCGCGCCCGGCATCGAGAGAAAACCCCGCCTCCCGCCAGGCCGCCTTGCCGCCTTCGAGATAACCGACCCTGCGGTAGCCGAGTCCTTGGAGCGCGAGCGCGCTCAGGGCGGATTTTCGCCCGTCCTCGCAAACGCACATCACCCGCGCTCTCTTGTTCACCGCCCGCTCGGGCGCCTCCTCCTCCAGCCGGCTCCGGGATACCCATACGGACCCCGGCAGATGGCACCGCTCGTAGGAGGAACTCAAATCCACGTCCAGAACCGCGCCGAACCTCTGCCTCCTGGCGCTCGCTTCCCCTGCCGAATAGGCGCGCGTCTGCGCACGCGCCTTTTCCAGGAGGAGAATCTCGCCCGCCCCTGCCGGGCTTTCTCCCGAAGCCGCCTCGCTGGGCGTCGAGAGCGCTGCTCCCGCCGCCTGCCACGCCGTGAGGCCGCCGCGCAGTACGCTCACGTCGAGCCCCATCTGGCGCAGCCAGTAGGCCGCCATGACGCCGCGCGCGTTCTTGTCGCAATAGGTCACGATTTTCCCCGCGCGCACGGCGATCACCTCGTCGGTGCGCTGCGCCGCCTGCCCGCCGGGGATGGAGATGGCCCCCGGAATGTGGCCTTCCGAGAACTCGGGCGCCAGGCGCACGTCGAGCACGTAGAGCGTGCTGGAGTCGGCTTCCGCCTGAAGCGCTTGAAGCTCTTGGGCGGAGACGAAGGGTATCCCCTCTTCTTCGGCCACCCGGGCGCCGAGTACCTCCCCGTGGGCGCGGCTTTCTTCTGAGGGAGCGGGAATCTCGCTCGGTGTTCCTTCCTCCAGCTGCAAGCCTTCCAGCATGATGCCCATGCCGCCGTTTTTGAGCGCTCGCGCGTGCGTGACGCCCAGCCGGTGAAGCGCCTGCGTGCCGATGATGCTGCGGGTCCGGCCCGCGCAGTTGATGATGAGGGGCGTTTCCTTGTCCTGATCCAGATCCCACGCGTGGAGGATGAGTTCGCCTCCCGGCAGGCTCCGCCCGGTGGGGACGCAGAAGCGCTCGAATTCCACCTCCGTCCTCGTGTCGAAGATGCGCGGCGGCGCATCGCTCTCGATCAGCTCATATAGTTCCCGCGCCGTAATCTCGGGCACCGCGTTTTCCACGTGAATCCGCTCGCCGAAGTCCTTGCTCGGCACGTTCGTTCCCGAAGCCGTGGGATACGCCTGCGCCTCCCACGCGCCGAGGCCGCCTTCGAGCACGGAGACGTCCGTATAGCCGCACTCTTCGAGAAGCGCCGCGACGAGTTCCACCCTCGAACCGCCCTCGTCCATGCAGACCACGGGCGTCGCCCTGACGGGCACGAGGCGCGCGGCCAGAAACTCGATGTCACCGCGCGGGGCGTTCGTGGTCATGAATATCTGCTTTTCGTGAAACTCCATCGGGTCGCGCACGTCGAGCACCGCGTGCGGGCGGTCGCTTTCCATCAATTCCTTGAGTACAACCGGCGATATTCTTTTCACCATGTCTTGGGATCCTTCCAATGTGTATGAGCCATACGCCTAGCGGGAGGGGATGCCCGCCATGCGCCTGAATACCTCGATGATGGCCGACGTGTCCGCATCGGCGAGCCCGCCATGCTCGGCGGCCTGAAGCACCTGCTGGTGCACGGAGCTGAGCAGCATGGGGGAGCCGAGCTTCTGGCCCTGCTCCAGCATGAGCCGCACGTCCTTGTGGTGCTGTTTGATGCGCGAGAGGGGATTATCGTAATCCGCGTGGATCATGCGGGGGCCGCGCTGGTCCATGGCCTTGCTGTAGGCCGCGCTGTCCTTGAGCACTTCGAGCAGGCCCTCCATTTCGAGGCCCGACTTCATCCCCAGAACGAGACCCTCCGAGAGCGCCAGGCGCGTGAGACCCAGCACGAGGTTGATGACGAGCTTCGTCCGCGCACCCGCCCCGCACGGCCCCATGTGGTGGATGGAGCGGGCGAAGGTGGCCAGAATCGGCTCCGCCTTCTCGAAATCGCTCTCCTCGCCCCCGACGACGGAGACGATCTGCCCGTCGAGCACCTGGTTGCGCGAACCGCTCAGGCTCGCATCGAGAAAGCCGATGTTCCTGGCGCGGAGGTCTGCCCCGAGTTTTTCCGAGTCATCGGGGCTCGCAGTCGAGGTGTCGATGATGATGAGGCCCTCCCGCGCCACGCCCGCGATGCCCCCATCGCCCAGACAGCTTTCGCGGACGACGTGGCTGTAGAGCAGGGAGATGATGACGAACTGCGCATCCTCCGCCGCCTCCGCCGCCGAGCCCGTAGGCGTGCCCCCGTTTTCGGCGAGGGCATCGAGCCTGCTCCCGTCGATGTCGAACCCGCGCACGCGGTGCCCCGCTTCCATCAGCTTCTGGCTCATGGCCGTTCCCATGAGGCCGAGCCCTACGATTCCGATATTCGCGCTTTCCGTCATCTCGCATCTCCAAACATACGAAGCCATCTCCCCGAGGGGAATATGAAAATCAGAATTTGGGTCGTCCCTCGGGAGCGTACCCCGTCATCTCGACAAATCCCACCCCCGTGAGCTTTTTTTCGCCCGGGGCGCTTTCGGCGAAAACGCCCCCTTCCCAATAGGTGATGCCCGTACTGCCTTTCGATTCAATCTCCTGCGCGCGGGCATACGGCGCAACCCGCAAGCGCAGGCCGTGCGCCGGAACCTCGACCTCCCAGCCCATGGGATAGACGGCACCGCTTCGCTCGCTCTTCCAGGTATCCAGACCCTCGAAGCGGAAATCCCCGAGGCGCAGATGCGCCGCGCTGCCGTCCGCCTCCACCAGCGTGCCGCTGCTCGTGGGCTCCACGCTCCCGTCTTTTCGCCTCATGAGATATAACATCAAATCCCGGCCGTCGGACAACTGGAGGCTCAGCCAGTCCCACCCCACCTGATCCTTCGTCAACTGGTTCGAGCCGAACTCATGGTCCATCCACGCCGTTCCGCGCACCTCAATCTTCCTCCCCTCCAATTCGAGGACGCCCGACGCGAGAAGCCGCGTATAGGAATAATAGTGAGAGGCGCGCCCCAGACCCGGCGCCTTCCGGCTCACTCCGTCTTCGCCGTGAATCACGAGGGGTTTCGCAGGTTTCAGATCGAGGCGCAGCTTCATCCCGGGCGCCGCCGCGCTTATCCGGAACGAAGATTCGCCTTCCCCGCCCTTGCTATCGGCGCGCCAGTCGCGCAGCCAGACCTCGAGGCCCTTCTCCGACGCGCCCGCCTGTTCGAGTTCGCCCCGGCTGATTCGCTCGGAAAACCGGTGCTTCTTCCGCTTCGCGTCCAGGACCGAGAAATGCCCGAAATAGAGATTCCGGAGCGCCCAGCGGCTTTTCGACTTCCGGGGCGCTCCCGGTCGAAGCCCCGCCCTGAAAAACGTGAGCATGAACGGGTATTCCCCGCCCTCGGCATCCTGCAAATTTCCCGAGAAATACCACCACTCCGTTCGGAACGCCTCGTGCGCGCCGTGGTCTCTGGGGAACTGGTAGCGATAGCCGGGCAGCGCTTGCCGCCAGTTTGCGGGATGCGCGGGCACAGCGCCCAGGATGATGACGGCGGCCAGAAGAGATGGAATCAGTTTCTTCATTCCTCGCTCAACGCCTCCCGAATGGGGATGCCCGCCGCTGCCCTCGCGGGAAGCCAGCTCGCCGCCAGCGAAGCGAGAACCACGACGAGAAGATAAGCAACCATGCCCTTCCAGGCGAAGATATACTGAATCGTCCAGCCGAAACTGAGCTTGTTGACGACGAAGATCAGGATGGCCGCCAGACACACGCCCGCCGCAAGGCCGACCAAAACCGAGAGTGCGCCCAGAATGACCGCCTCCCCCATGATTGCGCTTATGATTCCCTTGCGGTTCAAACCCATGGCGCGCAGCGCGCCGATTTCGTGAACGCGCTCCAGTATGTTCGAGCTCAGCCCCGTGGCCACGCCGAGCAGGGCCACCAGAACGGCGATGAACTCCAGCGCATACGTGATGGCGAACGTCTGGTCGAAGATGTTCGATACGCGCTTTTTGAGGCCCGCGTTCGATATCAGCACCATGGTGGGGTCGAGAACATCTCCGAGCGATTTGCGCACTCCTTCCGGCCGCGCGTTTTCCGTGAGATATATCGCAAGGGAGCTCAAGCGATCATCCCTCCAGTGTTTTTTCAGGAACGCGCGATCCACCACGACGAACCCGCCGTCGGTGGTGTAGTCGTAATACACGCCCGCAACGCGCACCGCGACCTCGCCTCCAGGAGCCGGGAGGCGCAGGAGGTCTCCTTTCTTGACAACGTAGAGGTTCGAGAACGTCTCGGTAACGATGGCCTCGCCGCGCCTCTTCGCCCGCGTGAGCGTTTCTTTCGAGTCGCCGTCCAGGAACAGCAGGCGGCCCCTTTCGGCCACGATGCGGAAATCACCGCCAGCCAGCGTGATGCGCTCTCCGCGCCAGGGCAGGCGTATGGCCCGGAAGCCATCGACCGCCGCGACGCCTCGAACACTACGAATAGTTTTCAACGCATCCTCTGAAATGCTCGCCTTTGAACCCTTGATGAAGCGCGATGCGGGCGCGGCGTAGAAGTCGGCTCTCAGCGTCTGATGCGTCCAGATTTCCACCGTGGCGCGGAAACTCTCGATCATGATGATCAGGCTCACCAGCATGGCCACGGCTATCGCCAGTGAGGAGAGTGTAACCGCGTTTCGATGCGGGTGCCTGCCCAGACCGTGCGCGGCGAGCCACGCTTCCAAGACGCCGCCCAGCACCCGCCGGATGATGATCGAACCCAGCAAGACGACCGGCAGACTCGCCAGCGCGGCGGCCAGGATGACCGCCGCCGCCGAGAGATAGCCGGGGAAAGGGGTTCCCCCCGCCAGTGCCTGGAGATTCAGCCAGTAGGCGAAGAGAGCGGTAATCAAGGCGCCTGCAATCAAAACGGCAATAACTTTGGGGCGCACCTCCACGATTCCCTGCCTCTCCACAATGCCCTGGCGTGGACTCTGGCGCGAGGCCGCAATCGCCGGGAAAAGTCCCGAAACGAGAGCGACGCCCAGGCCCACGCCGAATCCCCAAACGAGCGTCTCGGGACCTAATAAAACATAGCGCACCTCCAGAAACGCGTAGAGGTTCCTGATCGTCTGGGAGATGAACGAGAGCGCTCCCTGGGCCATGAAGGCCCCCATCGCGACGCCGAGACTTGAACCCGCCAGACCGATGCAAAGCGCCTCCGCCCCGTAGAGGAAGACGATTCCTCTCGCCGTCATGCCGAGTGAGCGCAGGGTGGCGATTTCGCCCCTGCGCCGCAATACGGATGCCGACATCGTGTTGTAGATGAGAAAACAACCCACCAGCAGCGCGATGACGCTCAGCACGGTGAGATTGAGCTGGAACGACGCCAGCATCTTCTCCACGTCGCGTCCGCGCCGCGCGGGCCGATCAACCACTGCGCCGGGCGGGAGAATGCGCTGGATTTTTTCGCGGATCGATTCGATTTCGCTTCCATCTTCGAGAATCAGATCGATCCTGTCCAGACGACCGAACCGCTCGAACACCTCTTGGGCGACACCGATGTCCATGATGAGGAGGCGGCCGTCCATCGACTTCGCCATGCCTTCCGGCTTCAGGACGCCCCGGACGCGAAAGCGCATTCTTCGCGCGGCTTCGACCTCAACGAAATCGCCCCTCCCGACGCCCAGCGTATCGGCCACCCCACGGGCGATGAACAGACCCTGCGGGTCGGCGATGCGCGAGAGAATTTCCTCGCGCGAATACTTATTTTCGAACTCATAGCCCCTGAAATCATTGTCTCCCAGCAAATCGAGTCCCAGGGCCAGGACGGCGCGTCCTTGCGAAGGGGCGCCGCGCCGCCATTTGGCCCCTGAGCCATCCGCCTTTCTTATCCAGACGTGGTGCTGAATGACAGGCGCCGCCCTTTTCACCTCCCGCATCGCCCGGAGCCTCAAGATGAGATTTTCATCCACGCCCAGACCGCCCGCGGAGACTTCCAGTTGCGTCTTGCCCGAGATGGCGACCAAACTATTCTCAAACGCCCGGATGGAAGTCTCGTTCGCCATCTTGACGGCGATGAATACGGCGACGCCCAAGGCCACCCCCACCAACGTGAGCAACAGACGAAACGGCTCTTCCTTGAGGCGCCGCCACGCGAGAAGACGCAAGAGGGAAAAGGTGAGGCTCATCAGCCCGCCGCCTCCGGGGTTGTTGAAAAACCCCTTCTCGCCCGGAATTGGCCACTGCCGTCATTCCGCCGGAATGACGGTGAACACTCTCGATCGGAAAGACAACAACCCCTTTGGGGGAGGGCATCCCGATTATCGAATTGTACACCGTAGGGACAGGCCCCTGTGCCTGTCCTGATGCGGGACAACCACGAGGGTAGACATCTTCGATACGGGCGGCCACGGGGGGCCGCCCCTACGTCACCAAACGCGGATGGAGACATATTCCCTCCCCGGTCGATTACATACGCCGAATCACGAAGCCAGGTCTTTTTCAACAACCCCCCTCCAGGCGGCCATCAACTATTCCGACCCTCCGGGTGGCGTAGTGCAAGGGCATCTGGTCGTGCGTCGCCATGACGACAGTGAAACCATCTTCTTCGTGGAGTTCTGCGACGAGTTCCAGGACGTTTTGCGAGTTTTCAGAATCGAGATTTCCCGTCGGCTCATCGGCGAGGATGAGACGGGGTTTGTGGATGACGGCGCGCGCAACGGCCACGCGCTGCATCTCGCCGCCCGAGAGTTGCCTCGGGAAGCTGCGCATACGGTTCTCAAGCCCTACCCGCGCCAGGGCGTTTTCGGCCATCTCTTTGATCTCGGCGCGCTTCCGGCCCTGAAGCAGTAGCGGCAGGGCGACGTTTTCATAAGCCGTCATCGTCGGCATGAGGTGAAAGAACTGATGGATGAAGCCCACCTCTTTGCGGCGAATTTCGCTCAGGCCCTCATCGCTCAGGCGCGATATTTCCCGTCCGCCCAGAAAAACCTCGCCGCCGGTGGGTGCATCGACCGCGCCCATCAAGTGCAGAAACGTGCTCTTGCCCGAGCCGCTCGGGCCCGAAACCGTGATAAACTCGCCTTGTTCTACCCGGAAGTTCACATCTTTAAGCGCGTGGATGAGCACATCGCCTGCGACGTAAGTTTTGGACACTTCTTTCAGCTCGACCAGGGGATGGGGCATTCCTTTTCTCCAAACGAGCGCATCAAAACTGCAAGGAGTCTGAATTGTTCGAATCGCTGCCCGCCGTTTTCCTCATCACCAAAGACTACGAGGCGTCGTGTCGTTTTTATACCGAAACGCTGGGTCTGAAAGAAGCGAGCCGGGAGAAACAACACGTGCGATATGACGTGGGAGGAACCTCGCTCGTCATCCACGCGCCGATTCCCGATGAGGAGATGCGCAAGTGGAATCTCGAACCCCTCCGGGAACCCAGGGGCTCGGGCGTCGTCGTCACGCTCACGCCCGAGGACGTGGACCGCGCCTATGACGTCCTCGTGGAAAAAGGCGCGGAAACCGTTTTCCCGCCACTCGACGCCCCCTGGGGCGTGCGCATGTTCATGCTGAAGGACCCGAACGGGTTTCTGATCGAGGTCAGCAAACCCCTTTCGGACGATTCAGGATAGGCCCTCGAAAACCGACCTCTCCTCGTCGCGCACCCCTGTCTGCGAGCGGGCGCAAACGAAGGTTTCCTCGTTGTAGAGCCACCGCCCCGTCATGCGGACGAACCACCAGAAGAAATTCCCGTTGATCTGGCTCTTGTGCGCCGTGAGGGCGCGCCATTTGCGGCGAAGGTATCTGCGGATGTTCACGCGGGTCGTGATGAGCTCATCCGGCGTCCCGTACTTGTCCTCCCGGAAATCGGGATCGTCGAGCGGCGTTTTCTGCCCGAACAACTTCATCCAGCGCCAGGCGCGCAGCATCTTCGTGCGCGACCACGCGGTGTGGTAGAACTTGGGCACGCGCCAGGCCTCTTGCCCTTCTTCGGGGAATCTGGCGGCGTCCGCCGCCGCCTCTAACGCCTCGGTGGTGACCTTGTTGGCCATCAAATGATCGGGGTGGCCGTACCCGCCCTGCTCGTTGTAGGTAACGACCACGTCGGGGCGATAGCGGCGTATGTAGCCCGCTAATCTGCCGACGACTTCTTCCTCATCGGCGTTCTTGAATGCCCGGGGATGCCCGTTGCCCTCCCAGCCGTCCATGCCCGAATCGCGATAGCCCAGGGCGTGAACCTCGGAAACCCCTAATATCCGCGCCGCCCGTTCGAGTTCCTCGAGCCTGATCTCCCCGAGTCTGTCCTGGTCCGCCTCGGAGTCGGGGTCGAGGTTTTCGCCGAGATGCTCCATCTTGCCCATCTCGCCGTTGGTGCAGGTGATGAGAATGACGCGGTGGCCCTCGCGCGCGCTCCTGAGAATCAGACCGCCCGTGCTGCTGCACTCATCGTCGGGGTGCGCATGAACCAGCATGAGGGTGAAGGTTTTGGACATGGTTTCCGGACGCCCGGAGGCGCGAGAAAGGCCGCCGGAACGGAAACCGGCGGCCCTTGGAGGCGACGAATACTAGCTGTGCTCCCAGGTATCTCCCGAATTCAAGAGCGCGTCGATATCGCCCTCGCCTTTCGCCTGGGCCGCGGCGACTTGATCGACCATCAGTCCCTCGAACGGCGGACGCTCCACCTTTCGCAGGACGCCCAGGGGCACAGGGCCGCCTTCGAGTTCGACCCGGCTCAGGATATGGGCGTAGCCGCCCGCCTCGTCGTCCACGCGGTGGACGGTGACGTCGGGAGAATCGGCCTCGACGATGCGGACCTTGTAATCCTCGAGAGAAATGCCCTTGCGATCATCTTCCGGGCCGTAGACGAGGGGCTGACCGTCTTCGAGATAAATCACGTTCTGCTCTTTCATGCCTTTTTCGGTGAATTTGTGCCACGCGCCGTCGTTGAACACGATGCAGTTCTGCAGCACTTCGAGCAGCGACGTTCCCTCGTGGTTCGCCATCTCCTCGAACATCGCGGCCATGTGCTTCTGATCCCTGTCCGTCGTGCGGGCGACGAAGCTGCATTCCGCCCCCAGGGCCAGCGTCAGCGGGTGGAGCGGATAGTCCACCGAGCCGATGGGCGTGGATTTCGTGCGCGAGCCCAGAAGCGAGGTCGGCGAATACTGGCCCTTGGTCAATCCGTACACGCGGTTGTTGAAGAGAATAATCTTGACGCCCACGTTGCGGCGCATGGAGTGGATCAGGTGGTTTCCGCCGATGGACAGCGCGTCGCCGTCACCGCTGATGACCCAGACGGAAAGGTCCGGGTTGCTCACCTTGACGCCGGTGGCGAACGCCGGAGCGCGTCCGTGAATGGTGTGGAAACCGAACGTGTCCATGTAGTAGGGAAAGCGCGCCGCGCAGCCGATGCCGGAGATGAAAACGAACTTCTCGCGCGGAATCTCGAGCGTCGGCAAGACTTTTTGCATCTGCGCCAGAATCGCGTAGTCGCCGCAACCCGGGCACCAGCGCACGACCTGGTCGGACTGAAAATCCTTGCGGGTGAGGCCCAAACCCCCGCCGTTCTTGGCTGTCGTCGTAGACATTTAGAGTAACTCCTCAATCTTGGTAATCAGTTCGCCGACCTTGAAGGGCTTGCCCTGAATTTTGTTGAAGCTGATCGTGTCGACCAGATACTGGTAGCGGAGCATCTTGGAGAGTTGCCCGAGGTTCAACTCGGGGACGAGGATTTTTTCGAAATTGCCGAGCACTTCTTCCAGGTTCGCCGGGAAGGGGTTGAGATGCCTCAGGTGAACCTGGGATACGGAGGCGCCACGGGCCTGCAAGGCCTCGATCGCCGCCGTGATGGCGCCGAAGGTGCCGCCCCAGCCGATGACGAGCACCTTGCCGCTCGCCTCGCCGATGACCTCCACGGGCGGGATGTCCTTCGCGATGCCTGCGATCTTCGCGTCGCGCGTGCGCACCATGAACTCGTGGTTCTCGGGCTCGTAGTTGACGTTGCCGGTCTGGTCTTCCTTCTCGATTCCGCCGATCCTGTGCTCGAGCCCGGGCGTTCCGGGGATCGCCCACGGACGCGCCAGCGTTTCGGGGTCGCGCAGGTAGGGAAGAAAACCTTCCGGCTCCGTCCGGAAGGTCACCGGCATCTCGGGAATGTCCGCCGCCCTGGGCAGCAGCCAGGGTTCCGAGCCGTTGGCCAGATAGCCGTCGCTCAGAAGCACGACGGGCGTCATGTATTTCACCGCCAGGCGGCTCGCCTCTATCGCCGTCCAGAAACAATCCCCCGGCGTGGCCGCCGCCACGACCGGCAGCGGGCTCTCGCTGTTGCGCCCGAACATCACCTGAAGGAGGTCGGCCTGCTCGGTCTTCGTGGGAAGGCCGGTGCTCGGGCCGCCGCGCTGGATGTTCGCGATGACCATGGGAAGCTCCGTCATCACACCCAGGCCCATGGCTTCGGCCTTGAGAGCGATGCCGGGGCCGCTCGAGCAAGTGACGCCGAGCGAGCCGGTGAACGAAGCGCCCAGCGCCGCGGAGACGGCGGCGATTTCATCTTCGGCCTGGAAGGTCTGCACGCCGAAATTCTTGTGGCGGGAGAGTTCGTGAAGTACGTCGCTGGCCGGCGTAATCGGATATGCGCCCCAGAAGAGGTTGATGCCCATCTTCTTCGTCGCCGCGATGAAGCCGTAGGCCAGGGCGACGTTGCCCGAGATGTTCCTGTACCGGCCGGCCGGGTAGGTCGCCTCGCGCACGATGTAGTTGCTCGTGAAGACCTCGGTGTTCTCGCCGAAGAAATAGCCCGCCTCGAGCGCGCGCGTGTTGGCCTGCACGAACTCGGGTCGTTTCCCGAATTTCTCCTCGATCCACTCCCTGGTCGGCTCCAGCGGACGCGAGTACATCCAGTACATGAGCCCCAGCGCGAAGAAGTTCTTGCACCGATCCGCCAGGTTGGACTGAAGCTCCATGTCTTCCAAGGCCTGGCGCGTCATGGAGGTGATCTTCACCTCGTGGATGTCATAGTTGCTCTTGAACTCCTCATCCTCGAGGGGGTTGGACTCATAGCCGGCCTTGGCCAGGTTCTTCTGGCCGAAGTTGTCGACGTTCGCGATGATGATGCCCCCGCTCTTCAAATCGCCGATGCTCGTCTTGAGCGCGGCGGGGTTCATCGCCACGAGAACGTCCACGGCGTCGCCGGGCGTATGGATGTCCCTGCTCGAGAAGTTGATCTGGAACCCGCTGACTCCGGCAAGCGTCCCGACCGGGGCGCGAATCTCGGCGGGAAAGTCGGGGAACGTGCTCAGATCGTTCCCGGCGATGGCCGCCGCGTTCGTGAACCTGTCTCCGGTGAGCTGCATCCCGTCGCCGGAGTCGCCGGCGAAGCGAATCGCCACCGTTTCGAGTTCAACAAGCTGCTTCTCAGCCCCGTTTTTACCTGAAGACTCAGCCATTGGTTTGGTTGTCCTTTAATTGGATAGACCTGGTGTAGGAGAACACGTGGAGGGTTTTATTCACCGTGAAATACCATATGTCGTGCATGTCGTTTTCGAGCATGTCTTTTTTTGAGTCCGAGTGGCGAGTTATCGACCAACCAGCCGAGCGCGAATTATGCGGAAATCCATTAAAGCCGTCAACGCAAAGTCAACCTTTTTTTCAAAAAAATCAAACACATCAGCCCGCACGCGAGCCGTCGAGTCCCAGGTCCTCCGCCGCCCCCTGCATGGCCTCCAGCGTGAAGGCGACGTGCTCCTCCAAAGGCACCCCGAGTTCCGAGGCGCCGAGTTCCACGTCCGCGCGATTCACGCCCTTGGCGAAATTCTTGTCCTTCCACTTTTTCCGTATGCTTCGCGGCTTCACCTGGCGGATGTCCTTCGCCGGATTCACCAGGGCGACGGCGGTGATGAGGCCCACCAGTTCATCCACGGCGAAGAGCGCCTGGGCGAGGCGCGTCTCCCGGGGGACGTTCAGATACTCCGCGTGCCCCAGGATGGCCTGTATCATCTCCTCGGGGTAACCCGCCTCCCGCAGAACCGCGCAGCCGGTCTCGGGGTGTTCTTCGGGCGAGGGATGCTTTTCGTAATCCATGTCGTGAAGCAGGCCGGTGACGCCCCAAAGCGCCTCGTCTTCTCCGTATTTTCTCGCATAGGCGCGCAGGGCGGCCTCCACCGCCCGGGCGTGCGCCCTGAGACCCGGGCTTTTGGTCCACTCGAATAAGAGCGCCTCCGCACTCGCGCGATCCAGTTCCACGCTCGACTCCCCCTCACGACGATGATGAATCAAAGAGATGCACAACCAAAGAAATAGCCAATCACCCTTACTTCTAATGAACCTTGCGCTTCGTCCCGCTTTCCGTCAAGGCGCACAGCCTCGCTTGATGCGGTTTGAGTGTGATACATATTCCCCCCGAGATATTTTCCAACAAAATTCCGTGCAGCGAAAGAAATTTTTTCAGGGAGAAAAACATGCTCTACAACAGGGAACGCGCGCTGGAACTGATGAGAGAACACGACGTGGCGGCCATGATCGGCACGACGCTCGAGAACGTCACCTACCTGACGGGCCACATCGGCTGGGCGCAACGGGTCTACCGCGCGCGAAAAAGCTACGGCGTGATCACCAGCGACCCGGACGCCGGCACCGACCTCATCATGAACCGCGCGGACAACACCTACTACGCCGCCTACGGCGGACACGCCGAGAACGTCTACGTCTGGGGCGGACAGGCGAACCACATCGAGCCGGAAGGCTACGAGCCGCACGACGACGAGATGAAGCGCTACCGCGAGCTTCACGCAAGCGGGGCCAAGCACGCGACGCTTCTCGACGGCCTCCTCGCAGCGCTTAAGGACCGGGGCATCACTTCCGGCAGAATCGCCCTGGACGAGGAGGGCTGCCCGGACAGCCTGTTCGAGACTTTGAAGGAAAAACTGCCCAATTGTGAATTCATCCCCGGCTCGGGCCTGTTCCTGATGACGCGGCTCGTCAAGACAGCGGATGAGCTCGACCGCCTGCGCGAGGCGGCCCAGGTGAACGAAGACGCCATCACAAAAGTGTTCGACTTCCTGCATGAGGGCGTGAGCGAGCGCGAGGTGGCCGAGGTCTGGCGCCAGGAGGTGGCCCGGCCCGGCGGCATGTGGCACTGGTTCCACTTCAACTCGGGCCCGAGGGGCGTCTTCATCTTCCCGCCCACGGACAGAAAGCTCAGGAAGGGCGACGGCTTCATGTTCGACGCCGGGCTTTTTCACAAGAACTACAACGCCGACACCGGAAGCTGCGGCTCCATCGGCGAGCCGAGCGAGCGCGTGCAGCGCGAATGGAGGGGGATCGATGAGGGGTTCCACGAATGCCTGGAGGTGATAAAGGCCGGCTGTACGGGCAACCAGATATACCAGGCGCTCGTCAAGGGAATCCAGTCGCGGTTTCCCGAGTTCAACGCCCCCTTCGCCGGCCACACCATCGGCCTCGAAGCCAGGGAGTTCCCCTTCATCCTGGGACCCGAATCGAAGCACGACGGGCCGTTCTACCCGACGACTTCGGAGATCCCCCTGCCCGTCGATTCGGTGATCAACATCGAGGCGCCCATCGGCACCTTCGGCTTCGGCGGCTACCAGATCGAGTACTCGGTCGTCGTGAAGGAAAACGGCTGGGAGATGCTCATTCCCCAGGACAGGAGCTTCAGGGTTATCGACGCGTGATTGGAATAGGAAAAAGGACAACCACAGGGAGTTGTCCCTACCCGATTCAAGAAGTGATGTAGGGGCCGCATATATGCGGCCCGGCCTTCCCGCCTTCACAACGCGGGTCGCATGATATGCGACCCCTACACACGCCGAACGATCAAATACCACTCATTGACCAAAACGGGAAAATAAGGTGAGATAGGCGAGTCGCCACAATTCTCTATCCTGGAGAACGCCGATGCCTCATCATACCGACTTCATTCCGAGACGCGATTTTATCCGCAAAGGCGCCTTCGCCGGTCTGGGCGCGGGACTCCTGCCCTTCGCGCGCGCCATGGACGCCGAAAGCGCGTCAAACCGGGTGCGCCGCTACGTCACGCTGGGCACGACGGACATCAAGATGTCGGACATCTCGTTCGGCAGCAGCCGGCTCGGCTCCGATGAGGAAGACCTCGTACGCCACGCCCTCGACCTGGGCATCAACTATTTCGACACCGCCGAGAGCTACTCCTGGGGGGAATCGGAGACCACGATAGGCCGCGCGCTCAAGGGCAAGCGCGACAAGGTCTACATCGCCTCCAAAACGCATGCGGGACCGAGTGACAAAAAAGAGTCGATGATGCGCTCTTTAGAGCAAAGCCTCCAGAAACTCCAGACCGACTACGTGGACGTCTATTTCAACCACGCGGTGAACGACGTGGAAAGGATGAGCAACCCCGAGTGGAGCGAGTTCGTCGCGCTCGCGAAAAAACAGGGGAAAATCCGCTATTCGGGCATGTCGGGCCATGCGGGCAACCTGATCCAGTGCCTCGATTACTGCACCGAGAACAGCGTCGTGGACGTGTATCTCATCGCCTACAACTTCGGGCAGGACCCGGCTTTCTACCAGCGCTTCACGCGCGGGTTCGACTTCATCGCCAGGTTCCCGAAGCTGCCCCTGGCCCTCGCGCGGGCGAAAGCCAAGGGCATCGGCGTCATCGCCATGAAGACGCTCATGGGCGCGCGGCTGAACGACATGCGGCCTTATGAAAAAGGCGGCGCCACGTTCTCGCAGGCCGCCTTCCGCTGGGTGCTCTCGAACCCGAACGTGGACTCCCTCATCATCTCGATGACGAGCAAGGACAACATCACCGAGTTCGTGGGCGCTTCGGGCTGGAAGAAGGTATCGCGCCGCGAGATGCCGATCCTCAAAAAATACGCGCGGTTGAACGGAACCTCCTACTGCCGCCATGCGTGCAACGACTGCGAGGGCGCTTGTCCGGAGAACGTGCCCATCGCGGACGTGCTCCGCACCCGCATGTATGCGACGGATTACGAGGACGTGCGATTCGCCAAGGCCGAGTACTCCATGCTCGGCGCGGGCGCATCGGCGTGCCTCACCTGCAGCCACCAGAGCTGCGCCGGGTCCTGCACGCACGGGCTGCCCATCGAGAAGATGACCGCGCCGACCCACGAACTGCTTACCGTGTAGGCCGGAGACCTCCGTCGGATCGCGTTAGACGACCAAGACCCCTCTGCGCATGGCTGCCTTATCAGTTCACGGGAGACGCCCCATCGACATCGCCATCACGGGTGCGAACGGCGCCGTCGGCAAAGCGCTCATTGAGCGCCTGGGCGGGAATTCGGCTATCGGGCCGGTGCGCCTGCGCGCACTCGTGCGCGACCTGGGCCGAAGCGCGAACCTGCGCGACCTCCCCGCCGAACTGATACAGGTGGACTACGACGACGCAGAAAGCCTCTCGCGCGCCGTGGACGGTGCGGACTGCGTGGCGCATCTGGCGGGTTCTCTGGTGCCGAGAGCGGGGGACTCCCTGCTCGGGGCGAACCTGTTCACCACGAAAAACGTCGCCGAGGCGAGCCGTGCGCAAGGCGTGAAATCCTTCGTTTATTTGAGTTTTCCAGGCGCGGACGCACGCTCTGATAACGAGTATCTGCAAACAAAAGGCCGGGCCGAGGATGTGATTGGGGAGAATTTCGAATCGGGCGCCATTTTCCGCGTGCCCATGATCCTGGGGCCTGACACCCCCGCGATGAACCAGATAAAACGGCTGCTTAGCTCTTCGATCATCCCCCTCGTGGCGGGCGGCGCGGTGCGGATACAGCCGATATACCTGGGCGACGTCATCAGCGCGATCGAATGGGCGATTCTCAATCCCAACGCGCCGCTTGCGCGGGTGAACCTCGTGGGGCCGGAGACTCTCTTTTACCGCGAGCTACTCATGCGCGCCGGCAGGAGGCTCGGGAAACAGCCGAGAATCCTGACGATCCCGAGGGGACTGGGCCGGGCCGCGTCGAGCATCATCAGCCGGTTCTCCCCCTCCTCCCCCATGAGCCGCACCGTTTTCGACGTTATATTCTACGAGCATCTGTGCAACGATGAGGAAGCGGGAAGCATCGGCTCCATACCACGCACCGGCGTCGATGAAATTCTGAACCTCTCGCTGCCGCACCAGGAATAGCCTGCGCCTTCAAGGAGTTTCGTTTTGGAGCAAAACCAGGATACGCATCAATCGAGCAAAGCCGGACGAGTCATTCCCATCGCCCTCACGGTCGTGATCTTCGTCATCATCTTCTGGCGGATCCCGTTCGGCGAGTTCGTCCTGGCCATATCGAAGGCGAGGCTCGCGCCCTTCCTCATAGTGATGGGGTGCTTTTCGATCTGTTTCTTCCTGATGGACACCTTCGTCCTGAGCCGGATGATCCGCTGGTTCCACGGCCCGCTGACGTTCCCGACGCTGCTGCCCGTGCGCGCCGTCACCTACGTCGTCTCCATCATCAACACGCAACTCGCCCAGGTGGCGCTCGCGCTCTATTTTCACCGCAGGTTCCAGACCCCGCTCGCCGAGATCACGAGCACGGTCGCCATGCTTATCCTGCTGGAAGTCACGAACCTGATCTCCTTCGCCACGGTCGGTCTCATCGCCTTTCCGGGCGGCGCGCCTCTCTTTCTGTTCGCCCTGCCCGCCGGGCTGGCCTGTTTCTGGCTGCTCATCACCCAGGTGGCGCGGGGGGGATTGGGCGTGGTCGGCGCGAAAATCGGCGGCCACACCCTGCTCAACACCTTCCGGGCGGTCCGTTTCAGGCAGGGCATCACCGTCCTGGCGCTCAAGGGCTCCGTATTCCTGCTCTCCCTGTTCGTGCACAAATACGCTCTGACGCTGTTCGGGATGGACATCCCGCTTTTGCAGCTGCTGACCTTCCTGCCGCTCGTATTCATGATAGGGGCGCTTCCGGTGACGGTGGCGCACCTGGGAACCTCCCAGGCGGCGTGGATATTCTTCTTCAAGGACTACGCGGCGGAAGCGGACCTGCTCGCCTACAGCCTCGTCTCCCACCTCACCTTCATGCTGGCGAACGGGACGATCGGCTTGCTGTTCATGCCGAAGGCGTATTCGGATCTGTTCGGAAAAAAGCGCACCGCCTGAAGGTGTTTGTTGAGAAAGGCCCTCCTCCTCAGGGGATAAAGGCACCCCCCCCTACCCCCCCTTGACAGGGGTCAAACGCGAGTGATGAACGAGCGTTTGCATAAGCCATTGACGAGAAACACATCGTCTTGCAAAACCTCCCTCTTCGGTCGGTTTTGACCCCTGTCAAGGGGGGGTAGGGGGGGTGGTTTTCCGGTCGAGAGGGGTGTCCTCTTCATCCACTGAAAAGGATGACTTTTTCAACAACCCCCCTAAAGACTTCTTTGTGGCGAGCGCGCGTTCCGGATGAGCAGGTACAAGGCGTAGAGAAAGACCAGATGGCCGAGCCAGGGCAGGACGGGCGCAAGCCACTCCCACGATAAACCCGTCTCGCAGACGACAACACCCACCAGAGCGTAGAAAAACACCCCCGCCCATTTTCCCGCCGCATCCTCGGGCAGGGAATCATCCGTGTTTCCCGCCACACGCATACACCGCCACAGGAACTGCGCGCCCAGCGCCGATACGCCCAGGGCGGCCCAGGGGCCGACCCGCCCCGCCCAGGCGGCGGCTGCGAGCGCCGCCGCGTTGAAGGCCACGTCCGAGAAGGCGTCCACCTGCCCCCAGAAATAACTCTTCGCACCCGCGCGCCTCGCCAGCGGGCCGTCGATCAGGTCGCTCAGGATCGCGTAGACGTAAGCCCCGATGAGCAAGACCCGCCACAGCCCGTCGGGAGCGGAATCGATGCGGAGCAATGCCCAGACGAAGGGGGGAATCGCCAGAATCCGCGCGAGCGTGAGGCCCCTCGCCAGATACGCGAGCTTCGGCCTGAATGATCCTTCCTCACCCACCTGCCTTCCTCCCCGGCGGCCAAGCGCGCGAAAATGCGAAAAATCCCGATCACTCTGCCTCAATTGACACGCCCGCCGCAAAGTTCTAGCTTTGGACTACCAAAACCAAGATATGAGAAACGCGCATCATCTCAAGTGAGGAATCTTCATGCCCAAGTACGCAATGGCGATCGACCTCGAATCCTGCATCGGGTGTCATGCCTGCACGATCGCCTGTAAATCAGAACACGACATCCCCATCGGCGTCTGGCGATGCTGGGTGAAGGAAGTCGAAAAAGGCACCTTCCCGAGCACGAGGCGGGAATTTCTGCCCGTCCTGTGCAACCAGTGCGACGACGCGCCTTGCCAGAACATCTGCCCGACGAAGGCGCTCTTCCGGCGCAAGGACGGCATCGTGGACCTCGACCCGGACTGGTGCATCGGGTGCAAGTCCTGCATCGCGGCGTGTCCCTACGACCAGCTCTTCATCGACCCCAACACGATGACGGCGGAGAAATGCAACTTCTGCGCGAACCGCCTCGAAGCGAATCTCGAGCCCGCCTGCGTGGTGGTCTGCCCCACGCAGTGCCGCGTGTTCGGCGACGTGGAGGACGCGGATTCGAAGATATCCAAACTCACCACGCAGCGCCCCTACCACGTGAGAAAGCCTGAATACAACACGGCGCCCAACATCTATTATTTAGAGGGCAGCCGCCAGCTCCTCGACCCCACCGAAGCGGGACAGTCGGGCATCTACAAGCAGGGCGAGATGGACATGGAGCGAGAAGACGTCGTGCCCGAGTGGGAGAACAAGCCCGGCGAGAGCCGCACCGTCTATGACACCTTCCACGAGGTTCCCTGGGAGACGAAGATCATCACTTATCTTTTGACCAAGGGCGCGAGCACGGGCCTTCTGGTCATCAGCCTGTTCCTGTGGATGTTCGGCTTCAAGAGTTCGCTGTTCTCCTTCTGGATGCCCGCGCTGAGCGGAATCCTCCTCGCCGCCACGGGGTTCGTGCTCATCACCGACCTCAAGCGGCCCGAGCGGTTCTACTACATCATGCTGCGCTCGAACTGGGGAAGCTGGATGGCGTGGGGCACGTGGTTCATCGCGCTGGACGGCGTCTTCACCCTGCTCTGGGTGCTGGGCGCCATGTTCGGCGCGGAAGGCTTCATGAACCTCATCCTGTGGCCGACCATCCTCATGGGCGTGCTTTCCTCGATATACACGGGCTTTTTCTTCGCCCAGGCATCGGCGCGCGATTTGTGGAAAGGAAGCGAGAACACCCTCGACATCGGCGTGCAATCGGGTCTCAAGGGCGCGGCCATCCTGCTTCTGTTCGCCACGCTGTTCCCGATCGCGAATCAGGCGTCCGCCCTGAGCGTCCTGGGCGGGCTGCTCGCCGTTCTCGTCCTCCTGCACCTGAGCATCCTGGTGTTCTCGATTCTCGTGCACCGCTTCGGCTCCGTCGCGCATGAGCGGGCGATTCACCTGCTGACGAAAGGCCCGTTCAAGAACGATTTCTGGGGTGGGGCCGTCATCGTGGGATGCGTTCTGCCCCTGCTTCTTCTCTGGGCGGGCGGATTCGGCGGTTTCGGCGCGGTGCTGGCCGGGGTCATGGCCATGGCGGGCGCGTATCTTTGGGACAAAATCTGGGTGAAGGCCGGACAGGCCGTTCCCCTTTCGTAATACGGGAGTTTCGAGAGAATGAGCACAAGTCATCTTCAAGTCGGCAAGGGAGCGCGCGACGTCGCCTCGCTGGGCCGCCCCGACCTGCTGGCCAAGGCCCCGCCCGCGGCGCCTGCGGGGCAACTCAACTACACGAACACGAACGGCGCCCTCACCTCCTATCCCAGCCCGGACCAATGGGACAACTGGACGGAATACGAGAGCACCAAGTGGCCGCAGAAGGTGGCGAGGAACTACGCGCTGGTCCCGACCCTCTGCTTCAACTGCGAGGCGGGGTGCGGCCTTCTGGCCTACGTCGACAAGGACGACATGAAGATCAGGAAAATCGAGGGGAACCCGCTCCACCCCGCCTCGCGCGGGCGCAACTGCGCGAAGGGCTGGGTGACGCTGAATCAGGTCTACGACCCCGACCGCATCTTCTATCCCCTGAAGCGCGTGGGCGAGCGCGGCGAGGGCAAGTGGGAGCGCGTGAGCTGGGATGAGGCGCTCGACGACATCGCCGGGCGCATCCGGGAGGCGATTCTGGCGGAGCGGCGAAACGGCGTCATCTACCACGTCGGACGCCCCGGCGAGGACGGCTACATGTTCAAGACGCTCGCCGGCTGGGGCGTGGACGGCCACAACAGCCACACCAACGTGTGCAGTTCCTCCGCCCGCATCGGCCAGTTCCTCTGGAACGGCTCGGACAGGCCCTCGCCCGACTTCACCAACGCCGACGCCATTTTGCTCATCAGCAGCCACCTCGATACGGGCCACTACTACAACCCCTCGGCCCAGCGCATCATCGAGGCGCAGACGAGCGGGGCGAAGCTCATCGTCATCGACCCCAGGCTCTCCAACACGGCGGCGAAGGCCGACTACTGGCTGCCCGCCTACAGCGGCACCGAGTCTGCGATTCTGCTCGCCATCGCGCGCTATCTGCTCGACACCGGGCAGTTCGACGCGCAGTTCGTCGAGGAATGGTTTAACTGGACCGAATACATGCGGACCATCCACCCCGATGAGGAGGCGAGCTTCGATAACTTCATCGAGAAGCTGAAGCAAGAATACGCGGAGTTCACCTTCGAGTACGCGGCGGAGGAGACGGGCGTGTCCGCCGACTTGATCGCCGAGGTGGCTCAGGTCGTCGCCCGCGCCGGGAGCAGGCTCTGCGTCCACGTATGGCGGGCCGCCGCCACCGGCAACCTGCACGGCTGGCAGGTGTCGCGCTGCCTGCACTTCCTGCCTTCGCTTACGGGCGCTGTGGGCACGGTGGGCGGGACCCACCTGGCGAACACGCACAAGTTCGTCCCCAAACACCCCAACCCGGCTCCGGGACCCAAAGAGTGGAACGAACTCCTCTTCCCCCGGGAGTACCCCCTCGCGTTTTTCGAGATGAGCTTCCTGATGCCCCATCTCGTGAAGGACAAGGGCCACAGCGTCGACGTCTACTTCACGCGGGTCTACAACCCGGTGTGGACGAACCCCGACGGCTTCATGTGGGTGGAGATGCTGAAAGACCACGACAAGATTGGCTGCCACGTGGCGCTCACCCCTACCTGGAGCGAGACGGCGTGGTTCGCGGACTATATTCTGCCGATGGGCAACGCCACGGAACGCCACGACAACCAGAGCCAGGAGACGCACCCCACGAAATGGGTGGGCTTCCGCCAGCCCGTGCTCCGCGCGCTGCGCGAGAAGATGGGCGAGACGTTCGAGACCTCGCGCGAGACGAACCCAGGCGAGGTGTGGGAGGAGGACGAACTCCACATCGAACTCTCCTGGCGCATCGACCCGGACGGTTCGCTCGGCATCCGGCAGTATTTCGAGAGTCCCTACAGGCCGGGCGAGAAGATCACGGTGAACGAATACTACCAGTGGATGTTCGAGAACGGCGTTCCGGGCCTGCCCGAGGCCGCCGAGAAAGAAGGCTTGACGCCGCTCGAATACATGCGCAAATACGGCGTTTTCGCCGTGCAGGAAAACGTGTACGAACCCCACATGCACGAGTTGTCGGATGAAGCCATGCACGACGCCCACGTGGACGAGGCGACGGGCTCGGTCTGGAAAGACGGCGCGCTCATCGGCAACATGAGCCGGGGAAGAGCGAGGGAGGGCTTCCACACCCCGTCCAAGAAACTCGAGTTCTACAGCCCGACCATGGCGGCCTGGAACTGGGGCGATGAAGCCATACCCAAGTACATGAAGACCCACGTCTACTGGCGCGACATGCAAAGAGAGAACAACGAGTTCGACCTGCTGCCGAACTATCGCCTCGCCACCCTCATCCACACGCGCTCGGCCGTGAAGTGGCTTTATGAGATCACCCACAACAACCCGCTGTGGCTCCACACGGACGACGCCGCGCGCCTGGGGCTGAAGACGGGCGACCTCGCGAAAGTCGAGACGGCGATAGGCCATTTCGTCACCAGATGCTGGGTGACGGAAGGGCTTCGGCCCGGCATCGTCGCCATGGCGCATCACCTGGGCCGCTGGCGTCTGAGCGAAGAGCAGGGCGCGCCCAAGATCGCCTCCGCCGTCGTTCGCCTCGACGAGAAGGGTGACGGGGAATACACCATGCGCCAGGTGCACGGCGTCCAGCCCTTCAAGAGCGACGACCCGGATACGGAGCGCATCTGGTGGCGCGAGGTGGGCGTGAACCAGAACCTCACCTTCCCGGTCAACCCCGACCCGGTGAGCGGGATGCACTGCTGGCACCAGAAGGTGCGGGTGACGAAGGCGGGGGCGGCGGATCGCTACGGCGACATCAGCGTCGACACGAAGAAGAGCTTCGAGCACTACAAGCAATGGCTCGAAATGACGAAGCCCGCGCCCGGCCCCGACAACCTCAGGCGTCCGCTGTGGTTCGCCCGGCCCAACAAGCCCCAGGCCGAGGCCTACACCATCTCCGAATGAGCCTCCGCTGGAAGCGCCGCGCCTCACACGCTGAATACGCCGAGCAGGCGAGGCTCCGCGCCCAACTCTACCGGGTGCAGGCACGGGCTATGCTCGACCCGCTCGATAAGGAACTCGCCGGGTTCCTGCGCGAAAACTACCCGTTCCTCCTCCCCGAGGGATTCGAGGCCACCGAGGAGGCCCTCCAGAAACTCCGGGTCGACTTCACGAACCTGTTCGTGCTCTCCTCCCCGCCCTATGAAGCCGCCCTGACGGATGAAAGCGGGCACCTGAACTCGAAGCGGACGGATGCGGTCGCCGATTTCTACCGGGCGTGCGGCTACAACCCCGGACGGGGCAGCGCGGGCCTCGCCCACCCCAGCGTGCTGGCGATGGACCACCTGAGCGTAGAGCTCGAATTCCTGGCCCGGCTCGCTACGGAAGAGGCGGACGCCTGGGAGGAGGGAGACGCCGACCTCGCGCGGGAGAAACTCTCATTGAGCGCGCGCTTCATGGATGAGCACCTCATGCGCTGGATGCCCGTCTACACGTCGAGCATGGAAGAGGACGCGGAAACGCACCTCTACCGCGCACTCGCCGGATGGATACGCGAATTCGCCTTCTCGGACAGAAAATACATCGCCGGGATACTTTAATGAGGGAGGGCGTCGGTTCGAGCCACGCGGGTTTCGCGCCTGAGCCGCCGGACTTATGAAACTTCCTCTTGCATGCTGCGTGCCCACTTCTGGGCCTGTTTTAGGTGGCGTCTGAGTTCTCGCGTCTTCTTCGTCCAGCCGCTCCACGCGGCCCTGGACGGCGGGCACGCCTTCGACCAGGCGCGGTACCGGGCGAGGTTCTCCTCCGCCACCCCGTCGATGCGCCCGAGCAGTTCCTGGACCCGGCCGTCCGAACCCGCCTCGCGAAACAGGTTCTCCAGCATCCTGGCGCGGTTCTGAACCCCCGCGCGCAGGCCCATCTCCCCCGCAAGAGCGCGGATGCGGCTTCTCGTCAGGAATATGCCCGAGCGGGCGGGCGTCACGAGAAATTCGGCCAACTCGTGGAGGTTCCCGCGTTCGAATGTTCGCGTGATGTCGGAACTCATAGCGCGTCCATATTACGCCAAAACGAGGCGGATGACACCGCCCGAAGGGACCAGGCGCGAATCCTTCGGCCAGAGGGTTTTTGGAAAAACCCTGATGAACGAGGGTTTTACGCGACCGAGGAAGGGTGGTTTTTGTAGGGGCCGCATACATGCGGCCCTTTTAGTGGGTGAAAAAATTAGGGTCGCATATATGCGACCCCTACACAAACAAATTTTTCCTCTCCAGGTTTTCAACAACTCCCAAAAGCGCAGGATATTCATTCGCAACCGCTGATTCGGTAGTGTGTCAGTTCTGCCCAAAGGGAGGGTATTGATGAGAAGTATTGTGATATAATTTCAGAGATGAATGAAGTCCCCCGAATGGGGGTGGGCACAACATCGGTCTCCTTTAGAAAGAGAGTCTAGGCAACTCCCTTCGAAAATTTCCAAGTTTGTCAATCCTCTTCTTGTGGGGATTTGTCCGTCCCCACAGGAGGGTGAGAAATGGATTTGCGCGAGCGAGTATTGACGAGCATTGCCGAAAGTAGCAGAGAGGAAAAGTTAATCATTGCGATGATCACCGGAGCTTTCGATGCGCTTATTGCAAGACAGGAATTGAAAGAAAAGGAAAATGAACTATTGGAAATTTTGTGTGCTATTTCTTCCGCCCTATAGGGAGAACCTAAAAATGGATCGGTATATTTCCACTATCATCGGGGCATTGATTGTGATTTCCCCATGGCTTCACACGCGATTTCAAGAATACCGCAAAAGGCTCGCAATACGGAAATATTATGAAACCCTAGTCAAGGAATCGAAAGAGGGGAAACCGATTATCCGCGGGGTGTGACTAAAAATACCTGAAAAAGGAAGAATAATGAAAACATCAACTCGTATATTAGAAGAATTGAAAGGTCGGATTGAAATTCATAGGGTGCTTTTAAGTTGTCTTATGGTTCAATCATTTGAGCCCAAAAAGATCGAGGGAATTATGGCTCAACTATTAGATACTGAACCTGAATTAGCGCCTGAAATGTACCGCAATTTTGCTTCCGGCCTTCTCATGGAAGCGAAGGACATGGAGGAAATGATTAAATTCCAAACTGAATCAAAAGAACAGGCTCTTGATTATAGAAAATGGTCTGCATTCAACGCTAGGGTCCGTGACGAGACGACCCCTCAACCCAAAAAGGAAGAAGAAAATGAGTGAAGAGCCTCCTGATTTCCGGAAAGATATATTCTCTTGTATGTTGGGCCTTTGCTCTATTGTTGGGGGCTATTTAGAGCATGATCAGGAAAAGCTTTCACTGTGTTTCGCTCTAAAAAAATCCACTCTTCCCGAAAATCCTAGTGGCACTTTTGAATCTCGTGTTGAGAATATACTTCGAATTATTGCACTGAAGGACCCGGAAGGAAAATTGTTGCTTCGAAGGATATTAAAAAGCCTGGAAACCGACGGATATTTAGACTGATTTTCAAACTGGGACACTATCGCAAATTCTCCCGAAATCCGGCGTTCACACCCGATTCGTTTATGACAGGCCGGGCCGCTTCGTGCTATGAGGAGGAAAGGGCATGGCCTGCGCCGGGAGCATGGACGAAAGCTGCACCCGGCGCAGGTGAGCCGTAAATTCCAGATTTTCCAACATGGTGATTTCGCTTCATGGACGAACCCGTTTCCTTGGAAGAAAACGCCGATTTCGCCGTCATCCTCGTGCGCCCGAGGGGCGCCGGGAACGTGGGCGCGGTCGCGCGCGTCATGTCGCACTTCGGCCTGTCGGACTTGCGCCTCGTCTCGCCCCGGTGCGACGTCAAGAGCGTGGAGGCGCGCTCGATGGCCATGAACGCGCAGCCCTTACTGCTCGGCGCGAAGCATTTCGCGAGTCTTCGCGAGGCCTCCCACGATTGCGGCTGGCTGGTGGGGACGTCGAGGCGCCTCGGCAGGAAACGGCAGCCCACCATGCGCCCGAGAGAGGATGCGGGCGATCTGCTCGCGCGCGCATCGGGGGTGAAGGTCGGCCTGGTGTTCGGGCAGGAGGACAAGGGCCTGTTCACCGAGGAGTTGAGCCTGTGCCAGGAGAGGCTCCTCATCCCCGCGCTGCCCGACGGTGAGTCGTTCAACCTCTCCCAGGCCGTGCTGATCGTCTTGTGGGAGTTGTTCTGCCGGAACCAGCCGAACGCCCGGCCCGGAGTCGGCGATGCGAAGCGCGAGCGCGCGAATGAGGGCGAGCCCGCATCGCGCGAGGAAATCGAGGGACTCGTGGATCACCTCCTCGAATCCATGGAGCAGATAGGCTTCGTCCCCCACAACGACCCGGACCGCGTGGCCCGGACTTTCAGAAAGATGCTCGACAGGCTGGGGCCGGACGAGAGGGAGGTCCGGGTGATGCGCGGCGTGCTGCGGCAGGCGATCTGGAAACTCCTTCATCCGGGAGAAAAAGACGGGCCGGATGAGGCCGCCGTCTCGTCCCGCCCGGGTGAAGCGGACGAAGACTGACTTCGGGCGTCGTCCCGAAGGGAACCGGATAGAGCGTGAAACGCATGAAACTAGACGACTTCGACTATCACCTGCCCAAAAACCTCATCGCCCGCTACCCGCCGCCGAAACGAGAAGACGCGAGGCTGCTCCACCTGCCCAGGGAGGGCGAGGGGCTCGCGCATCTTCAGGTCACCGACCTGCCGCGTCATTTGCGTCCGGGGGATCTGGTCGTCATCAACGACACGAAGGTGAACCCGTGGCGGATTCACGGCAGGCGGGAGAGCGGCGGCCGGGTCGAGGTCTTGCTGCTCAAGCAGCTTTCGCCCGGAAAATTCCGCGCCATGGCGCGCGCCAACCGCCCGCTGCCCGAGGGCGAAACCATCGTCTTCGACGAGGCGCACCGCGCCACGCTCGGGGCGCAGGGTCTGAAGAGAGAGATCGAATTCTCCTCCCCGGATGATCTTATCGAGTGGCTGGAATCTTTCGGAGAAATGCCGATCCCGCCCTATCTGGAAAGAAGCGCCGAGGCGGTCGACAAGGAGCGCTACCAGACCGTCTTCGCCCGAAACCCCGGCGCGGTCGCCGCGCCCACGGCGGGCCTCCACCTGAGCGAAACGCTGCTCGAAGAGGTCTCGGCCGCAGGTGCGCGCATCGCGAGGCTCACCCTCCACGTGGGCGCCGGGACGTTCCGGCCCGTTCAGGCGGAAAACATCGAAGAACACGAGATGGAGGCGGAAAGCTATATTCTCACCGAAGATGTCGTCGCCTCGATCCATGAGACCAAATCGGCCAGCGGCCGCATCCTGGCCGTGGGCACGACGGTGGTCCGGGCGCTGGAATCCGCACATATCGAGGCGGCCGCCCGAGGCCGGACGCTACAGGCGGGGGAGTTCAGCACTCGACTGTTCATCCGGCCGGGCTTTCGGTTTCACCTGGTGGACATGATGCTGACGAATTTCCACCTGCCGCGCTCGACCCTGCTCATGCTCGTGGCGGCGTTCGCGGGCAGGGAGAAAATCCTGGGCGCATACGCGGAGGCGATTGATGAGAGATACCGGTTCTACAGCTACGGGGACGCCATGCTGATAAGCTAGGGGGCCGGGAGAACCACCAGCTCAATGGAATTTCACGTCGGCGCCGTTCACCGCATCCTTGAAGTGCTTGCCCGCCTTGAAGCGCACGACGCGGCGCGCGCTGATGGGCGCTTCCTGACCCGTCTTGGGGTTGCGCCCCACGCGGGGGTTCTTTGTTCTCACCTGGAAAGAACCGAAGCGCCTTAGAATAACCGACTCGCCGTTCTGGAGGGATTCCTTGATGGTCTGGATGATCGTCTCTACCGCTTCTTCCGACTTCACTTTGCTGAGACCCGTATCGTCCGACACGAGGTTGATGATGTCGATTTTCGTCAAAGGACTCCCTCCTTCTTACCCACCATATTTGTGCGCAACCCCGTCCTCGTACAGGGAACAAGACCGGAGTGGAAAATTCTCTGATTCCCTATTCAAAGTTCATCAATCCGTGTAACGTCTTGAGTTCAATGCACTTTACCACTAGCCTTGCAGGTGAGCAACCACTTAAAAAACAACTGGAAACATAAAAGGTCAAAAAACATGAAGGAATTTTCCATCCCGGCGCGCATCTCGGGCATCAAGCCCTTCCTGGTGATGGACATCATGGAGCGCGCCCATCAACTGGAGGCCCAGGGCCGCGATGTTATCCACCTGGAAGTGGGAGAGCCCGATTTCGATACGCCCGGGGTCATCACCCGTGCCGCCGAGGACGCCCTGCGCGCCGGCCACACCCACTACACGGCGGCATTGGGAATTCCCGAGCTGCGCGAGGCGATCGCGGAATATTACAACCACAAATATGGCGTATCCGTATCGCCCGGGCGCGTGGTGGTGACGAACGGCACGAGCCCGGGTCTGCTGATGCTCTTCTCCGTTCTCGTGGATGCGGGCGATGAGATCGTCATTTCAGATCCCCACTACGCCTGCTACCCGGCTTTCATCCTCTCCGCCTGCGGGAGGCCCGTGCGGGTCCCCACCCATGCGGAGCACGGCTTCGCGCTCAAGGCCGAGGCCGTCCGTGAGCACATCACCGAGAACACCAGGGCCATCCTCATCAACTCGCCTTCCAATCCCACGGGCGCATCGCTCTCGCGAGGGGATATGGCGGCGCTCGCCGAGTTGGGAGTTCCCATCGTCTCGGACGAGATTTATCACGGACTCAGCTACGAGGACGCGGAATACACGGCGCTCCACTTCACGGAGGATTGTTTCGTCATCAACGGTTTCTCGAAGTATTTCGCCATGACGGGCTGGCGGGTCGGCTATCTCATCGTGCCCCCCGAATACGTCCGCCCGCTGGAGATACTGCAGCAAAACTATTTCGTCTCGCCCAATTCCTTCGTCCAGCACGCGGCGGTCGCCGCTCTCAAGGACGGCGTGCCCGAGGCGGAGCGCATGCGCGGGATTTATGACGAAAGGCGCAAGATCATGCTCGCGCGCCTGGAGGACATCGGCCTCAAAATGCTTCACGAGCCGACGGGCGCGTTCTACGCCTTCGCCGATGCGCGCGCGTACGGGGCGGACAGCCTGGAACTGGCAAAAGAAATTCTCGAAGCCACCGGCGTGGCCGTGGCGCCGGGAGCAGATTTCGGGCCGGGTGGAGAGGGGTTCCTGCGGTTTTCCTACTGCAACTCGGTCGAAAACATCGAGGCCGGCCTCGAAAGAGTGGGGGCGTTCCTGAGGGAGCGGCAAGAAAGGGAATGATGTAATTCACTTCCCCTTGAGGGGGTTGTTGAGAAAGCCTTTGTCAAGGGAGCGAACACTCTCTCTCCGGTCGCGTTCGACCCCCAACCCCCCATGTCAGAGGATAAAGGCAACCCCCCCTACCCCCCCTTGACAGGGGGGCAAGAAAAATCAAAACCCCCCTCTATCGGTGGCGGGCATCGCCATTTCATACCCCCTGACAAGGGGGCTTTCTTTTTTTACCCCCCTGTTAAGGGGGGGTAGGGGGGGTTGGTTTTCAGGATGAGAGAGATGTGAGAGCTTCTTCAACAACCCCTCAAGGCGAGAGCGGGAAAACCCGGGCAGGAAGAATCGGTTTTGAAGAAAGAGGGACGAACTGACGGGCGAAAAGGAGTCGTCAACCGAAAGATTTGATTCCCAACAAAAACCGCCGCCCGGCGGACCGGGCAGCGGCCAGCGTGCGCTTTCAGGCGAGGCTACGCCTCGTCGTCGAACCCGACATCCATGAATCCCTGGTCAACATCGGTCAAATCCAGGGCCGACGCGGTCTTTCGCCACTCCAGTTTTTCCTCGATAATCTCGCGGAACACGATCTCCTCGGGCGTCTCGTTGGACTGCGAGGGAACCAGAGGCTCCGCACCCCGCCTGAGCTGGGCCACCCGCTTGGCGAGCAGTACCGAAAGGAGGAAACGATTCTTGACGACACCGAGCGCTTCTTCGAACATCTCGTCATAAGACGTGGACACGGTCATGTAATCTCCCGCATGAGGTAAACAAAAAGGACTGTTGGGGATGACGCGCATCGAATCGGCGCCTCGCCGATCCTTCGGGCCTATCCGAACCCAACCTCCCGAACATATATCATTTGCAGATCGGAGTGAACCTGATTCAGAAGATGTTCCTCCTCCTGAGTAAGGTTGCCTTCCGTCTTCTCCTTGAGGGCGGCGAACAAGTCGACGAAAATTTTGGAACTTCGCGGGTCCGCCGCCCCGAGGCGCTCTCCGGTTTGCGGGTGAATGCCCATCGCCGCCAGAGCGTTTTGCTGCACGATGGCGATGAGCATCTCGAAACTCTTGTCTTCCTCTTCTTCCTCCTCATCCGCATCCGCGTCCTCGGCCGGAGGCTGCTCCCTTTCCTCGGCTTGGGGTTGCGGAACCTCCGGGGGTGGAGCCGGTTCCGGCTCCATCGCCTCGGGACCTGGCGCGAACGCGCCGGTTGGCGGACTCATCTCTTCATACGCCGCATCCGGGGAGAGCAACTGCCCTTCACCTCCGGAAGCAGGCGATTCTTCATCCTCATATCCCCTTACGGAGAATCTCCGGTCGGAAATCTTGAACCCTTTATCTTCTACGTTTTCCTCTTCCATCGCTTGCCCTCCGGCGTCCGACCCCGGGGCTATCGGACGCCGTCTCTTCTCATTTGCCTGAATGCGCGCTTATCCCCAAAGAGAACTCAACTTATCGAGAATACCCTTTTTTCCGGCGCCGTTTCCCGCGACGCCTCCCGTCCCGTTTTTCTCCGCCTTTTCACGTTCGATCTCCGACAATTCGCCAAACAGCCTCTCCTCGTCCGACGTCAATCTCGTCGGCGTCCGGACGTGAACCAGAAACATGTGATCGCCGCGCCCTCTCCTCCCCAGGCGCTGGAATCCCTCGCCCTTGAGCCTCAACACGTCCGAGGACTGCACCCCCTTGGGTATCTCGAGTTCGGATTCCCCGTAGAGCGTCCTCACCTTCACCGTATCGCCGAGCGCGGCCTGGGAGAACGAAACGAATACCTGGCTCGCCACGTCCGACCCGTTGCGCTCGAATTCCTCGTGCGCGAGCATGGAGACGACGACGAACAAATCGCCCGCCGGCCCGCCCTTGGCGCCCCCTTCCCCCTCTTCGCGAAGGCGCAGCCTGGCGCCCTCGTCCACGCCGGGGGGAATCTTCACCTTCATCTTCCGCTGCTCCAGGCGGCGTCCGGTACCGCCGCATTCCGCGCAGTGCTCGGTGATTCGCCTTCCCGTGCCGCCGCAGTCCGAACAGGTGGTGGAAAAGGTCATGAAACCCTGGCGGTAGGACATCTGCCCGCTGCCGCCGCACGATGGACACTCGCGAATCGCATCGGGCGACTTCGCCCCGCTTCCGCCGCAATAGACGCATTCCACGGGCCGCTCGAATTCGATTTCACGCTCGATGCCCGAAGCCGCCTCCTCGAACGTCATCTCCAGTTCATAGGCGAGGTCCCGGCCCTGGCGCGGCCCGTCGCGGCGGGAGCGTCCACCTGCGAATGCGCCGCCGAACAGATCGCCGAAAATATCCCCGAACGAGGAGAAGATATCGTCGAAACTCGAAAAACCCTGATGCCCCATTCCCCGAAGCCCGTCATGGCCGAAACGATCATACGCGCTCCGCTTCTCGGGCTCGCTCAACACCTGGTAGGCCTCGGAGGCTTCCTTGAACAATTCCTCCGCCTTCGCATCGCCGGAGTTGCGATCGGGATGATGCTGCATCGCCAGCGTGCGATACGCCTTTTTGATCTCGGCGTCGCTCGCGTTGCGGTCTACACCCAGCACTTCGTAGTAGTCACGCTTGCTCATGTTTTCCCTTCGTACCTAAAATCGAAAACACGCGAACATACTATGCGCGCGCATCCGGTTCAAGGGCGCGCGTCCGGCTGAGGGCCGGCATACTTGCCCACCGAGACGCGCGCGGGCCTCAATACCGCATCGCCCAGCCTGTAGCCGCAAGCCAACTCCTCGACCACAAGGCCGTCCTGCGCCTCATCGTCCACCTCGACCATGCGCACCGCCTCGTGTTCCTGGGGATTGAAAGCGGCGCCCATCGCCGGGAGAGGCTCCACCCCGAGGTTCGAGAGTTCCTGAAAGAACCGGCCCTGAATCATCCGGACCCCCTGCACGAGGGTATCCAGCGCGCTGCCTTTTTCCCCCTGAGAGGTTTCGCTATCGACGGCCGCCGTGGCGCGCGCCAGATCGTCGGCGATGCCCAGGAAACCGGAGACCGCCTGTTTTTTCACTTCCTGGGCCCTTCGCTCCATCTCGCGTTCCTGGCGCGCCCGGAAATCGGCCGTATCCTTGTCGATTTTCTCGACATATTCCTTGAACTTCTCCTCGGCGGCGGCAACCTTCGCCTGGAGTTGCTCCACGTAGGCGGGCACGCGCGGGGTTTCCTCGGCCTCCGCTTCGCTCTCCTCACTCACCTCGCCGTCTTCGCGGACGCGCCGCCTGTCCACGACGCGCGGCTTCTCCTTGGCTTCTTCCTCCGCGTCCACCGGCTCCGCGGCTTCGGCTTCGGCCTTCGCGCCATCGCCGTTATCCGTCTCGACCTTTACATCCTTCGCTTTCATGAAACGACTTCCTCCCGGATCCTAGTATCTCATTTCCATCAGCCGCCGAATCCGCTCCTCCATCGGCGGGTGCGTGCTGAAAAGGTTCGCCAGACCGCCTCCCGCGAGCGGGTTGACGATATACATGTGGGCGGTCGCCTCGCTCGCGCAGTGGAGTTCCTCGCGGTGGGCGGCCTCGTCCAGTCGATGCAGGGCGTTCGCAAGACCCACCGGCGTGCCCGCGATTTGCGCGCCCGTGGCGTCGGCAAGGTACTCGCGCGAGCGGCTCACCGCCATCTGGAGCAGCGTCGCCGCAATGGGCGCCACGATGGCGGCGACGATGATGCCCAGCAGGCCGCCCCCGCCGCCCTCCTCGTCGTCGTCCCTGCCGTAGGCGCCGAAGAACGCGGCGAACTGCGCCATCTGCGCGAGATACATGATGGCGCCCGCCAGGGAGGCGGCGATGGTGCTCAGCAGAATGTCGCGGTTCTTGATGTGGGCGAGTTCGTGCGCGGCCACGCCTTCGAGTTCCTCACGATTCAGATCGTGCAAAATTCCCTCGGTGAAGGCGACGGCGGCGTTTTCGGGGTTTCTGCCCGTGGCGAAGGCGTTCGGCGCATCCTCGGGAATGACGTAGACGCGCGGCATGGGGAGGTTCGCGCGGCGCGCCAGGTCCGCCACCATGCCGTAGAGCTCGGGCGCATGTTCCGGAAGCACCTCGTTCGCGCCCGTGCTGGCGAGAACGATCTTGTCCGAATACCAGTAGCTGTAGCCGTTGATGCCCACCGCGAGCACCAGGGCGATCACCAGCCCGGTCGTGCCGCCGAGCAGATTCCCGATGAGCAGGATCAGCCCCGTCAACAGACCGAGCAGCAAAAAGGATTTTATAGAATTCGTGCTCACAACCGCCTCCTCCTGACACGCACGAGTTTGGCGGCGACCGAAGGTATCATGGCCTGCATCTCTGGCGTCGCGTTGTTCATCTGCTCGCGGAATTCCTCGAACGCACGGCTCTCGATCAGTTCCTCGAGCTCGCCGAGACGTTCGAGCGCGCTCATCAGCTTATCGCGAAGCTCGATGATGACCTGCACGCCCGCCAGATTCACGCCCATATCCCGCGTGAGCGCCATGATGACTTCTAGTTGATCGATATCTTCCTCGGAGTAATAGCGCGTCCCGCCCTCGCTGCGGCCCGGTTCGATGAGACCCTGGCGCTCATACATCCTGAGCGTCTGCTGGTGTATCTCGAACATCTCGGCCACCGCGCTGATGGTGTAGCGCCCGTCTCTCACGCCTCTACGCGCCATTATCCTCTCCTGAGCCTCTCGTCATATATCTGCTCACGCCCGCATCCGCCCATGACTACATGCTCACGCCCGTCATGTTCGCACGCGGCGACGTGGGGTTGCGCCGTTCGAGTTCGCGGACGATCTCCCTGCTCTCCTCATCCATCTGATCGGGCAACAAGACCCGGACCCTGACGATCAAATCCCCCTTGCCCGAGCCCTTGAGTTTCGGAGCCCCCTTACCCGAAAGCCTGAAAACCTGGCCGTTCTGGGTCGAGGGGGGAATCGTCATCTTCATCGCCCCCTCGAAGGTGTTGATCTCCACGCGCGCGCCCAGCAGCGCCTCGCCGAGGCTGACGGGAAGTTCAAGATACAGATTATCCCCCTTGCGCTCGAAGAAGGGATGTTCGCGCACCTTTGTGACGATGAAGAGGTCCCCCTGCGGTCCCCCGTTCAGCGAGGTTTCCCCCTTGCCCGCCAGGCGGATGCGCGAGCCGTTCGAGACGCCGGGCGGTATCTTCACCTGAATGCGCTCGGTGGTGTGCTGGATCTTCCCGTTCTCGTTCGTGGTCTTGGGCACGGTGATGGTGGTGTTGAGCCCCTTCAGGGAATCGTCGAAACCGATCTCCATCGAGTAGTTCACGTCCTGGCCCTTCCGGGGGGCCTGGGACTGCGCGTGGAAGCCGCCGCGTGCCGCACCGCCGCGCGCGCCGCCGAAAATCCCGCCGAAAATATCGCCCAGGCCGAACTCGCGCAGAATGTCCTCCATGCCGGGCGGAGCGCCCTCGCCCCAGGGGCTGCCCCCGCCGAAGGCGGCGTGTCCCATGGCGTCGTATTTTCTGCGCTTCTCGGGGTCCGAGATGACGGCGTAGGCCTCGCTGATCTCCTTGAAGCGCTCCTCGGCCTTCGCATCCCCCGGGTTCACGTCGGGGTGATACGTCCGCGCCAGCTTCTTGAAGGCGCGCTTCAGTTCCGCTTCCGAGGCGCTCCGGTCAATCCCCAGCACCTCGTAATAATCACGCTTAGGCATACCGTCCTCATCCGGGCAGGACTGCTAGGACTTGTCCTTGTCCACCTCCTCGAACTCCGCATCCACCACGTCGCCCGCCGGCGCGCCGTTCTCACCGCCGCCGGACTCAGGCGTCTCGGGGCCGTCGCCAGCCTGACTCGCCTGTTCGTACATCGCCTGCGCGAGCTTGTGCGAGGCCGCCTCGAGTTTTTCCTGCGCTTCCTTGATCTCCTCCACCGTCGCGTCCTCTTTCGCGAGAACCGCCCGGAGCGCGGCGATGGCGTCCTCAATTTCCTTCTTGTCTTCGGCCGACACCTTCTCCTCGTTCTCCTTGAGCATCTTCTCCGTGCTGTACGCCATGCTGTCGGCCATGTTTCTCGCCTCGACGGCCTCGCGCCGTTTCTTGTCCTCCTCGGCGTGCTCGTCCGCATCGGCCACCATGTTGTTGATCTCATCCTCGGAGAGGCCGCTCGAACTCGTGATGGTGATCGCCTGCTCCTTGCCGGTGCCGAGGTCCTTGGCGGAGACGTTCACGATGCCGTTGGCGTCGATGTCGAACGTCACCTCGATCTGGGGAACGCCCCGGGGCGCGGCGGGAATGCCGACGAGATGGAACTTGCCCAGCGAGCGGTTGCCCGAGGCCATCTCGCGCTCGCCCTGTAAGACGTGCACCTCGACGGAGGGCTGGTTGTCCGCCGCGGTCGAGAAGGTCTCGCTCTTCTTGACGGGTATCGTCGTGTTGCGCTCGATGAGCCTGGTGGACACGCCGCCCAGCGTCTCGATACCCAGCGAGAGCGGGGTGACGTCCAGCAACAGGACGTCCTTCACGTCTCCGGCGAGCACGCCGCCCTGCACGCCCGCGCCGACCGCCACGACCTCGTCGGGATTCACGCCCTTGTGGGGCTCTTTTCCGAAGAATTTCTCCACCGTCTCCTGCACGAGCGGCATCCGTGTCGAACCGCCCACCAGCACGACCTCGTCGATGTCGCCGGGCTGGACCTTGGCGTCATCGAGCGCGCGCCGGCAGGGACCCAGCGTCTTCTCCACCAGATCGCCGGTCAGCTGTTCGAGTTTCGCGCGCGTGAGCTTCAGGTTCAGGTGCTTGGGACCCGAGGCGTCCGCCGTGATGAACGGCAGGTTGATGGTCGTCTCCATCGAACTCGAAAGCTCGATCTTCGCCTTCTCGGACTCCTCGCGCAGGCGCTGGAGCGCCATCGGGTCGCCGGAGATGTCGATTCCCTGGTCTTTCTTGAACTCCTCGGCCATCCACTCGATGATCCGGTGGTCGATGTTGTCGCCGCCCAGGTGCGTATCGCCGTTCGTGGCCTTCACCTCGACCACGTTGTCCCCCACCTCGAGGATGGAGATGTCGAACGTGCCCCCGCCGAAGTCGTACACGGCGATGGTCTGATCCGCCTTCTTGTCGAGTCCGTAGGCGAGGGCGGCGGCCGTGGGTTCGTTGATGATGCGCTGGACGTTGAGACCGGCGATTTTCCCGGCGTCCTTCGTCGCCTGGCGCTGGCTGTCGTTGAAATACGCGGGCACCGTGACGACCGCCTCGGTCACCTGCTCGCCCAGGTAGTCCTCCGCGGCCTGCTTGAGCTTTTGCAGCACGCTCGCCGAAATCTCGGGCGGAGCGTGTTCCTTGCCGTCGATCCGGATGCGCGCGTCGCCGCTGTCCGACTTCACGACCTCATAGGGCACGATGGTGACCTCTTCGGGCACCTCGGCGAAACGCCTGCCCATGAAGCGTTTTGCGGAATAGATGGTCTTGGTCGGGTTGGTCACCGCCTGGCGCTTGGCCACGAGGCCGACGAGCTTCTCCCCGTCGTCGGTGAACGCCACGACGCTGGGCGTCGTGCGGTTGCCCTCCTGGTTGGCGATGACCGTAGGCTGCCCACCCTCCATGACGGAGACGACCGAGTTGGTGGTGCCCAAATCGATTCCGATTACCTTCGACATCAAACTTTCTCCTTATCGGGATACAAAATTAAAGTTTTATCGATTGTAGGTCGGACATATATGTCCGACATATATGCGACCCGGCCTTTTACGCCTGCCTACCATGGGCCGCATATATGCGGCCCCTACAAAAACCGCCCCTCCACGGTCACGTAAAACCCTTGTTCATCAGGTCTTTTTCAACAACCCCTTTTGTATTTGTTCGACGAACCCCGAATCAAAACCCACCTGCATCCAAAGGGGTTCAAGTCTTCACCGCTTCCGCCTCCATGAGGACGGCGAAGGCGAGCGCATCCGCCCCCTCCGGGTGGTCCGCCTCCACGGTTTCTCCGGTTTCGAATTCCCCGGCGAGGAGCTTCTTGCTGAGCGGGTTCATCAGATAAGTCTGGATCGCCCGCTTGAGCGGCCGCGCCCCGTAGACCGGGTCGTAGCCGCGCTCGGCGAGGAAGCTCCTGGCGGCGTCCGTCAAGCGCAGCTTGATCTTCTGCGCTTCCAGGCGTTTTTCCAAATCCCGCAACTGGAGCTCCACGATATCTGCGATTTGTTCTTTCGTGAGCGCGCGGAAGACGATGACCTCATCGACGCGGTTCAGGAACTCGGGGCGGAACACCCTGCCAAGCGACGCGAGCAATCCGTTGGACTTGTCAATTTCCTGTATACCGCCTCCGACGAAGCCGATCTCGTTCCGCGAAAGCTCATCGGTGCCTACGTTGCTCGTCATGATGATGACGGCGTTTCGGAAATCGACCGTGCGGCCGTGCCCGTCCGTGAGCCTCCCGTCATCGAGCAGTTGCAGGAGCAGGTTGAAGGTCTCGGGGTGCGCCTTTTCAATCTCGTCCAGAAGCACGACCGAGTAGGGCTTCCTGCGGACGGCTTCGGTGAGCTGCCCCCCCTCCTCGTAGCCGACGTATCCGGGCGGCGCGCCGATGAGCCTGGCGGCGGCGTGTTTTTCCATGTATTCGCTCATGTCCACGCGAACCATCGCCGCCTCGTCGTCGAACAGAAACTCCGCGAGCGCGCGGGCGAGTTCGGTCTTGCCCACGCCGGTGGGACCCAGGAAGATGAACGAGCCGATGGGCCGGTTCTCATCCATGATGCCCGCGCGGGCGCGGCGCACGGCTTCGGAGAGAGCCTCCACCGCCCGGTCCTGGCCCACGACGCGCCTGTGGATGTTCTCCTCCATGCGCAGGAGCTTCTCCCGCTCGGTCTCCAGGAGCCTGCTCACGTTGACCCCCGTCCAGCGGCTCACGACGGCGGCCACGTCGTCCTCGGTGATCTCTTCTTTCAGCATGCGGCCGTTGGTCCTTTTTTCGAGGTCTTCCTCCGCCTGGGCCATTTCCTTCTCGGCCGCGATGATCCCGCCGTACCGAAGCTCCGCCGCCCGGCCCAGATCCCCCTCGCGCTCGGCGCGCTGGGCTTCGGCCTTCATCGCCTCGACGCGCTCCTTGAGTTCGCGCACCCGCGATATCTCCTCTTTCTCTTCCGCCCATTTGCTTCTTTGGGCGCTGCTCTGCTCATCGAGAGTGGATATCTGTTCGCGTATCTGCGAAAGACGCTCCCGGCTGCCCTCATCTTCTTCGCTCTCCAGGGCGCGCTCCTCGATGCGGAGCCTGAGAAGCTCGCGCTCCTGCCGGTCGATGTCCTTGGGCAGGCTGTCCAGTTCGAGCCGCAGGCCGCTCGCGGCCTCGTCTATCAGGTCGATGGCCTTGTCCGGCAGATGGCGGTCGCTGATGTAGCGATGCGAGAGCCCGACGGCGGCGACGAGTGCGTTGTCCAGAATGCGGACGCCGTGGTGAATCTCGTATCGCTCCTTGAGACCCCGCAGGATGGAGACGGCGTCCTCCATGTTCGGCTCATCCACCACTACCGGCTGAAAGCGCCGCTCGAGCGCCGCGTCCTTCTCGATGTGTTTCCGGTACTCATCGAGCGTGGTGGCGCCCACGCAGTGAAGCTCTCCACGGGCGAGGGCGGGCTTCAGGAGATTGGAGGCGTCCACCGCCCCCTCCGCGGCGCCCGCGCCCACGACGGTGTGGAGCTCGTCGATGAACAAGACGATCTCGCCCGCGGATTCGCTCACTTCTTTCAGCACGGCCTTGAGCCTGTCCTCGAACTCGCCCCGGAACTTGGACCCCGCGACGAGCGAGCCCATGTCGAGACTGAGCAGGCGCTTGCGTTTCAGGCCCTCGGGCACGTCGCCGTCCACGATGCGCTGGGCGAGCCCTTCGACGATGGCGGTCTTGCCCACGCCGGGCTCTCCGATGAGCACCGGGTTGTTCTTCGTGCGCCGGGAGAGCACCTGCATGACGCGTCTGATCTCCTCCTCACGGCCCACGACGGGGTCGAGCTTGCCGGAGCGGGCCTGCGCGGTAAGGTCGACGGCGAAACGCTCGAGCGCCTGGTAGCGGCTCTCCGCGTTCTGATCGGTGATGCGCTGGCTTCCGCGGACCTCCTTGAGCGCCGTGAGGGCGGTCTCCCGGTCGAGACCCGCGGCGCGCAGGATGTTCACGACATCCGCGCCGCCGTTCTCAAGCGCGGCGAGAAGGAGGTGCTCGCCGCTCACGTATTCATCCGTCATGGCCTTCGCCTCGCGCTGGGCCGCCTGGAAGAGCGTCGCCAACTCCTGCGTGACATAAATGGGCCCGCCGTTTGCGGCGACTTTCGGGAGCTTCTCGAGCGAGGCTTCGAGTTCGCGGCTTAAGACGTGGACTCGCAGCCCCGCCTTTTCGATCAGGGGCGCCAGCACGCCTTCGGGCTGACTCAGAAGCGCGAGGATGACGTGCGCGGGCATGACGCCCTGGTGGCCTCTCGTCTGGGCCGACTCCTGGGCATGCTGGAGGGCCTCTTGCGTCTTGTGGGTGAATTGCTCAAAATTCATGAAAGTTGCTCCGAATTTCCCGGTGGAATTGATGAAAATTTCGATAAATATCGATAAAATTCCACCGTATTTCGATAAATTTCCCGGCGCCTGAAACCCCGTCAATTCCGTTATATCGGCGGCCGAGGCTCTTGACGCAAGAAAAATATAATATCTTAGTCTTTTATTGTCAAGTTTTATAAGGCATGTTATGTATAATTTTTCGATATGCGCCAGGGGGTTTCCCTGCCCACTCTGGAAAGACCAAGCGCCTTCATCCTTGAACAAGCCTGTATTTCAAGGATATATCGGGAACAAGCCTTTGCAAAAAAGGCGAAATGAGGTATATTTGGTATGTGGTCATAACGATAAGTTGATAAATCTCAACAGCCCTTATCAAGGTCAAGGAGAAACAACCGATGTCGGATGGAACGGTCACGCTGTTCGATCAATCCCAAAAGAAACCCCAAGCCCTTGAAGGCATTACAGTTACGCCGCTCGCCAACAAGAAGGTGAGCGAGATTCTCGAGGCGGAAGGCAAGAGTGGCCACGGCCTCAGGCTGGCCGTCACCGCCGGCGGCTGCTCGGGTTACAACTACGGCCTATATTTTGAGGAATCCGCCAACCCCGAGGATAAAGTGTTCTCCGCCGAAAGCTTCGACGTGTTCGTGGACCCCCAGAGTTATCCCGTCATCGCGGGCACGGAAATCGACTTCATCGACAGCCTCCAGGGCTCGGGCTTCAAGATCAACAACCCCAACGCCATGGGCATGTGCGGCTGCGGAAAATCGTTCACTACGTGATAAAACAATGCTTTACGTGCCCCGGGCATCACGCGCCCGGGGCTTTTTTTGTGCCGGACGAGAGATTTCGCCGTGAACTCTAACGACAAGGCTTCGGATTGGCGAGCGCCCGGCGCCGTCGTCCTCGTCTCCTGCTACGAGTTGGGTCACCAGCCCCTGGCCGTCGCCTCGCCTCTGGCTTTTTTGCGCGAAGCGGGCTTCCGTCCCTGGGCGATGGACATCGCGGCGGAAGATTTCTCCCCACAAAAAATCGAAAACGCGAAATTCGTCGGCATCAGTGTACCGATGCACACCGCGCTCAGACTCGGCGTGGAAGTCGCGGCGAAAGTACGCGAGGCGAACCCGGGGTGCCACATCTGTTTCTATGGCCTCTACGGCCTGCTCAACAAGGGCTATCTTCTTGAAAACGGCGGGGATTCGGCGATCGGTGGTGAGTTCGAGCTGCCGCTCGTGAGGCTCGTTCAAGAACTGTCCCAAGCCTCCGGGAACATCGAAGTAGCCGGGGCGGCCACGAGAGAACGAACATCCGGCCCGTATCTCAAAAAAATCCCCCTGCTCAAGCCCGACCGGGAAGGATTGCCCGCGCTTCAGGCATACGCCCATCTCGTGAAGGAGGGGCAACACTACCCTGCGGGCGCCGTCGAGGCGAGCCGCGGCTGCAAGCACTTGTGCCTCCATTGCCCCATTCCGCCGGTTTATGAGGGCCGTTTCTTCGTCGTGCCGCAGGACAAAGTTCTGGAAGACATCGAAGACCTGGCGGCGCAAGGCGCGCGCCACATCACCTTTGCGGACCCGGATTTCCTGAACGGCCCCGCTCATGCGCTTCGGGTCGTCCGAGCCCTGCACGAGCGGTTTCCGGCTCTCACCTTCGACTTCACGGCCAAGGTGGAGCACCTCATCAAGCACGAGGAGCTTCTGCCTGAGTTTAGAGATAACGGATGCGCGTTTATCATTACCGCGGTGGAATCTTTAAGCGACCTCGTCCTTGGCCATCTGGTGAAAGGGCACAACCGGGAGGACGTCTTCCGCGTCGTGAAAGCCGCCCGGAAGGCGCGCGTTTCCATCCGGCCGTCGCTGGTCGCATTCACGCCGTGGACGAGCGCGCAGGATTATTTCGACTTGCTTGATTTCATTGAAGAATACGCCTTGATCGACGAGGTCGACCCCATACAGATGGCCATCCGGGTACTGGTGCCGCCGGGTTCCCATTTACTCGACTCTCCCCACATGAAGAGATACATCACCGAACTCGACGCCGAGAATTTCATCTACCGCTGGGAGCATCCGGATGAGAGGATGGACAAGCTGCACCAGGAGGCGCTCACCCTCGTGGAGGATGCTGCCACTCGCCAGGAGGACGCCGCCGTGACTTTTGCGAGGATTCGCGAATTGGCGGCCGAGGTTCTCGAACGCCCCGATCAGTCGCGGCCAAAGGCCGCCTTCGCGCCCGACCGAATCCGCCCGCCCCGTTTGACCGAATCGTGGTTCTGCTGAGCGGAGCCCACCGAGGGCCAGTTGGCCCTCTGAAACACCCAGAGAAAATTTACGTCAAAACCTTTGTATATGTTTCCGCGTCGAAGCCGACGATGAGGGCGCTGCGATGTTTGATGACCGGCGCCCTGAGCGTGCCCGAGCGCCCCATCAAAAGGGCTAGCACGTCTTCGCGCGCAGGGTTCGCTTTTTTGATATCCAGGTGAATCACCTTCCTGCTCCTGGTCGAATAGACGTCCGTCACGCCGTCCAGAACCGAATCGACGTTGTTCTCATCCACCACGTCTTTTCTGGAACTGGCCTGCTCGGATACCTCGATTCCATTTTCCGCAAGAAACGCTTGCGTTTTGGCGCAGGTCTTTCAGCCGGAGCGATGGTAGTACCAATCCACTGTCCTGGGCATGTCTTGAAATCTCCTCACAAAACGAGAAACCCTCTAGTCCGAAAACCATGACGGCGGCAAAGCGATTCGGGGAATGCCCGCCTCCGACTAACGCATGGGAAAGACGAAGATTTCCCCGCTTTATTAAAGGTTCATGACGGCGACGGCCCGTATGGGAGAGCCGGTGCCTGCGCGAATCTTGAGCGGAAGCCCCACATAGAGAAATTCCTTCCCCCCCACCGCTTCCACATTCGCGAGATTTTCCGTGTTGTGGCGCTGAAGTTCCCGGCAAAGCACATGGCAGGGGAACGTCATCTCCGTGGTGTTCACGCCGGCGTCGATGCTCGGCGCATCCTGGCCGATGTTCACCACGCCGCATTCGCGATAAAGAAAATTCGCGGCGTCGTAACCCAGACCCGGGTACGTGGTGAGGTAATCATCCGTCGGATAGGTGCGCTTGAAATGCCCGCCCGTGAAGAGGAGCGTGCCGTCTTTGGGGGGTGTGAGGTTCGCCGCGGAAAGCTCGTCCTGTAACAATTGCAGGGAAATTTCTTCCATCGGCCCCACCTTGCCCGTGAAATCGAGCGCAACCGCCCGTGTGATGAACCATTCGAGCGGCGCCTGATCGATATTGGGCGCCGTTTCGCGCTCATCGATGTGGCTGACCGAATCGGTATGCGTCGGGCCGTGATCGCACATGTGAAGCATCATGGCCGCATACGTGATGTCTTTCGGCTTGATCGGCGCATTGGCCGCGTCTTCGTGCCGGGCGACGTATTCGATTTCCGTCGCCGGGTGCCCGGGAAACCTGGGGGCGCCGGTGTAGATCTCCTGGCTCAGATCGATGATTTCGTACATGCTCGTCTCCTCAAAAACGTTATGCAAAACCCCCGCACGTGAATGCGGGGGCTTCATCGCTACCAAGTATCAGGCGACGCCGCCGACCGTGACGCCGTTCGACACCGGACACTCGAGGTCGGGCCAGACTTTCGTCATGAACGTCTCAAGCTCATAAATAACCTCTTCCTTGGGGCACTGCGCATAGTGCCAGATGAGAGTGATGAACTCGGAAGGCACTTTCTCGTACGTTTCCTCCCATTCTTGCTTGAGCTTGTCCACCGGACCACCCAGGAAGATGCCGCTTTCCTTGATGTTCTGAATCCAGTCGATGCTCTCCGTGTCGTCGGGGAACTGCGGGAAGAAGGGAACGTAGAAGTTCTGGTAGATGTCCTGATCGTAGTTCTTGAGCTTCTCGTCGTACTCTTCTTCGGTGTCCGTCACGTGGATCCAACGGCAAACGCATTGCCGCTCGCCATGCGCGAAGTTGTGGCCCGCCTTGGCCGCTTCTTCCACGTAGAGGTGGGAGAATTCCTCCATCTTTTCCAGTTTGGTGAAATACACGGGCCGGAAACCGTTTCTTGCGGCGAATTTGATGGAATCGGGGCTCGCGCTCACGGCCTGGAACACGGGCGGATAAGGCTCCTGATAGGGTTTGGGAACGACGCTCACCCTTCGCACCCGATTGTCGTCGCCGATCTCGCCGATTGCGCCGGCGTCGCGGGCGCTCTTCCAGGCCGGGTAATCGATACCCTCTTCATACGGGTAGGGAATCTCGTAGTAATTCCCCTTCACTTCCACCGAATCTTCCTGCCAGAATTTCAGGAGCATCTCGACGCGCTCTTCGAAGATGTCGCGGTTCTTCACGTCGTCGGCCCCGCCGAGGGCGTCGGAGACGGTGGCCCGGGTGTCGCTGAACTGCCCCAGGACGTTCGACCATCTGGACTGATATCCGCGCGCCAGGCCGCAGAAGAACTTCCCCTTGGTGATGTGATCGAGGATGGCCGTCTCCTCGGCCACGCGAATCGGATCCTGGGTCGCCATGACGTAACCGAGCGCGCCCACCCGCGCATTCTTGACATGATTCGCCCACCAAGCGTTCAAAACGCCCGGGTTGGGCCCTACTTCATAACCCTCCGAATGCAGGTGGTGCTCAATGGTGCTGATGCCCCAGACACCCATCTCATCGGCGGCCTTCACGATGTCCATCCATTCGTGAAGCACGTGATGGTATAGATCCTTGTCCCTGGCAAGGGGCCTCTTCTGCTCGCGCTCCTCCCGGTTTTCCGTCGGCAGCATGGGGTATAGCTGAATGATCACTTTGGGTTTCGGCATCGCCTTATTCTCCTTCCTCGACAGAGGTTTTCTTCATCCTCGAGCGCCGGCGGCCGGCGCCTGTTTCGATGAATACATTTTGTTCTTCACCTTATGGAGGAGCATGAAAAATTTCTCTCGTTCATCGTCCTCCAGATCATTCATGAGGTCCGCTATGCGGGAGTAATAGTCCGGGAAAATAGCGTGCAGGCTCTCTTTTCCCTTGGGCGTCAGGCGCACGATGACTTTCCTCCTGTCGCCATCGTGGCTGAAACGCTCGATGAGCCCGTCGCGCTGAAGCCCCTTCATCAAGCCGGTCATCGTCGCGCGCGTCACGCCGGCTTGCCCGGCCAACTCCGAGGGGCTTAAGCCCGAACCGTTGTTTCTCATTTGCGAGCGCAGCAGCAGCAACAGAACGATGAATCTACCCTGCGATACGCCGTGATTGGCCAGATACGTTTCAAAGGCGGTGAGCATATCACTGCCGACCTGCAGGAAAAGATAAAACAGCATGACGGAAGAAGTATCCAGAGAGGAATACTCCGGCACGAGTGGCCTGAAATCTTCCTCGTTCGGCAGTTCTTTCATGTAGAACATGGAATTGCTCCGAAAATTAAATGCTATGGGGCCTAATTGTATGGGGCCTTACAATCCAAGTCAAACACTGCTTCCGCACGGACGTTTCTTCAGGGCTGAATGCGGCACCTTAGCAAGAAAGCACAATTTCAAGCCTTGAAACATTCATCAAATGGGATATATTAGCGGGTGTACGGTGATATTCCTGAATTCAGGGGATATGAATTCACTGATACGCGAATAAACTCTGGCCGCTTCGCCTAAGATACCAAAAGATTGGACAATCCAGGAGGAACACTTCAATGCGCTCTCAAGACTTCACTCGCTCGACCGGGCAACGCGTCATCGCACAAGACGCCGCCGCGTTCATGCAGCGCGTCTACGGTTGGATGACGCTGGGGCTCTTCGTCACGGGCTTCAGCGCGTTCTACGTCGCATCCAGCCCCGCCGCCATCCAATTCATCTTTGGAAGCTCCATCTCGGTATTTCTGGTCATCGGCGTTCAACTCGCCCTGGTTTTCTCCATCCGGCCGGTGATGCGCAGCAAAGGCTGGCAAGCGGGCGCGCTTTTGTTCATTCTCTACAGCGCGACACTGGGCGTCACCGTCTCCACCCTGCTCCTGCGCTACACGCTCACTTCCGTGGCCCAGGCGTTTTTCGTCACCGGCGGCGCGTTCGGCGGATTGACCCTCTTCGCCTTCGTGACGAAAAAAGACTTATCCGGTGTGGGCAACTTCTGCATGGTGGGGCTCATCGGCATCATCCTCGCCAGCGTCGTCAACATCTTCGTGGGCAGTTCCGCCGTTCATTTCGCCATCAGCGTTCTGGGCGTTCTCATCTTTGCGGGACTGACGGCCTATGACACCCAGAAGATGAAGGAATACGCCTACACCCAGGACACGGACAACGAAACGGGCAGGCGCGCCTCCATCATGGCGGCGCTCGAACTCTACCTCGATTTCATCATGATGTTCATTTATCTCACGCAGCTTCTGGGCGCTTCACGCGAATGAGCAAGGCAACCTTATCCATCCGCGAAGCCGGGGCTTCAGCCCCGGCTTCGCTTTCATAACACCGCAACTATGGTTTGTCTCTTCCAATTTCCCGACAATGAGTGATATAATTAGAATCATGAAAAACGTAACACCTACCATCGCCCTTGCAGGAGAATAACCGTGGGGCTCCGCATCTCCATAGGGGCGATTATCGCCGTTCTGCTCGGCGGGACAGGATATTTCGCCCAGCAATCCCAATCGACAAAAGAGCTGCTGCAGCAAAGAGAAGCTGAGCTCTCAAAAGAAAAAGAGAATTCCGCCAAGCTCAAAAGCGACATCCAGGGCTTCAAAGACATCGACCAGAAGATGAAGAGTCTGGAGTCCCGGCTCGCAAAAGAGGTCGCCTCCGCCAAGACACAAATGGAAGAGCTGGACAGGCGCGTCACCGAGAAAAACGCCGCTATCGAGCAAGGGCAAGCGAAAATTCAAAGCCTCGAAAACGCTCTCCAAGAAAACCAGACCGCTCTCGACAACGAGCGCAAGACGCGCGCCGAAGTTGAAAAAGCGAATCAACAAAACAGACAACTCGCCGGGGACCGGGCCGAAGAGATAAAGCGCCTGGTGACCCAGGCTGAAAAGATGAGCCGACTCATCGCGGAGAAAAACACCGGCATCAAGCAGGAAAAAGCCAAAATCCGAAACCTCAAAGCCACACTCGACATCATCCATGGCTCCCTCGAAAACGAGCGCAAGACGCGCGCCGAAGTTGAAAAAGCAAACCAACAAAACAGACAACTCGCCGGGAACCGGGCCGAAGAGGTAAAGCGCCTGGTGACCCAGGCTGAAAAGATGAGTCGGCTCATCGCGGAGAAAAACACCGGCATCAAGCAGGAAAAAGCCAAAATCCGAAACCTCAAAGCCACACTCGACATCATCCATGGCTCCCTCGAAAACGAGCGCAAGACGCGCGCCGAAGTTGAAAAAGCAAACCAACAAAACAGACAACTCGCCGGGAACCGGGCCGAAGAAATAAAGCGCCTGGTGACCCAGGCTGAAAAGATGAGCCGACTCATCGCCGAGAAAAGCGCCGACATCGAGAAAGGGGCGGTGAAGAATCAAAATATCGAGCGTACGCTCAAGCAAATCGAGACAACTCTCGAAAACGAGCGTAAGGCGCGGACCGAGGAGATAAAAGGACTCGAGGCCCAAGCCCAAAAGATGAGCAAGCTCGTCGCGGAGAAAAGCGCCGACATCGAACAGGAAAAAGCGAAGGCCCAAAAACTCGAGCGCACGCTCAGGCAAATCCAGACCACGCTCGAGAACGAGCGCAAGATGCGGGTCGAGATGGAAAAATCGAATCGGCAAAACGTCCAACTCGCCAGCACCCGCGCCCGGGAGACGAAGCGTCTCGAAAAAGTCAGGGAGCTTCTCCAGACGCAAGTCCGCAGGATGCGCCAACTCATCACTATGAAAAGCGCGGACATCGAGCAGGAAAAAGCAAAAACTCAAAAACTCGAACTCGAGCTCAAGCAAATCCAGGCGGCCCTCGATGCCGAGCGCAAGATGCGCGCCAAGGCCGAAAAAGCAAGTCAGCAGAACATCAAACTCGCCAGCGAACGGGCCTCGGAGATAAAGCGTCTCGAAAAAGCCAGAGAGCGCCTCGAGACCCAAGTTGGAATCATGCGTCAACTCATCGCGAAGAAGAGCGCCGACATCGAACAGGAAAAATCAAAAACCCAAAGTCTCGAGCGCGCGCTCAAGCAAATCCAGGCGGCCCTCGAAACCGAGCGCAAGATAAGGGTGAAGGTTGAAAAATCAAATAAAGAAACCATCGAACTCGCCCAAAAACGGGCCGCAGAGATAAAGCGCCTCGAACAAGTCAGAAAGATTCTCGAGACCCAGGCCCGAAAGATGGGGCAACTCATCAAGGACGAGCAGGCAAGGGCGAAAAAACGCAGCGTCGCCAGTCAGCGCAAGGCGCCGGCCAAGGCCGAGAAATCAACCGCGCAAAAAACCGAACTCGCGCAAAACCGGGCCGCGGAGATGAAGCGCCTCGAGAAAACCAGGGAAATCCTCAATACCCAGGTTCAGGCGATGAGCCGACTCATCTCGGAGAAAAACGCCACCATCGAAAAGGGAAGAACCAAAACCCAGAACCTCGAACTCGCGCTCGAACAAACCCGGAAAATTCTCGATACTGAACGCAAGACGCGCACGGAGGCGGAAAAAGCAAAGACCCGAAACGCCGAACTCGCAAGAAAGCGGGCCGAAGAGGCAAACCGTCTCGGAAAAGCCAGGGAACTCCTCCGGGCGCAGGTTCAAGAGATGAGCCAACTCATCGCGGAGAAAACCTCCGTGGCCGATCTCATCAGGAACAAGCTGAATCAGACAAACCTGAGCCTGGCGGAAACGATCAAGAAACACACCCTGGCTATCGCACGCTCTAAAGTCCTGGAGAAAAGAGCACGTGAAGAAGCCGAACGGGCCAAAAGGCTGGAATCAGACCTGAAAGAGATGGACAGCAAGCTACAGGAACAATCCATCACGCTACGACGAACCGAAGACTTGCTCCGCGTGACCTTCGTGAACAATCTGTTGTTTGATCTGGGAAGCGCCAGGATCAGGGAAAAGGGAAGCGAGGCGCTCTCCAAGATTGCGGAATTTCTCGGAAAACAAAAAGACAAAATCATACAGGTAGAAGGACATACGGATAATCGGCCCATCAGAGGCAATCTGCTCAGACGTTATCCTTCGAATTGGGAACTATCGTCCGCGCGGGCTATCGCCATCGTCAAGTTCCTGGAATCGAAAAACATATCGCCGGAGCGCATGTCGGCGACCGGCTACTCATTTTACCGCCCGGTGGCGAAAAACGACACCGAAGAGGGCCGCGCCAAAAATCGTCGAACGGAAATACTTCTCAGCAGCCCTCGGGTAACGGTGGAAGGAGCGGCTCGCTAGCTTATCGCAGGTTTATTTTATAAGGCTAAATTTTGAGGGCTGCTTCGAGTTCGGAGCCGAGTTCTCGCTCCGCGATCACGGCGGCGGTGAGCCCGTCTTCCTGAAAGACCGCGCCCGCCACCCGCTGGATATCTTCCTCATTCACGGAGTCGATATCCGCCAACTCCTCTTCCACGGGATACACCTTGCCCTTGAGCATGAGGTTCGAGCCGTTTCGGCCCGCATGGTATTGCGAACTCTCGTGTATCTGGAGATTTCCCTTGATGTAGCGCTTCGCTTCGTCCAGTTCATCACCCGTTACGGGTTCGCTCTTGAACCTGCCCGTTTCGGAGAGCATCACCTCGGTCGCCTCCACCGCCTTTTCAAGCGCGACGCCCGCCTTCAGTTCCACCATGCCCGTATCGGTATAACGGTGTGGTGCTGCGCCCACGCTGTAGGCGAGCCCCCGCTTCTCGCGCACTTCGGTGAATAACCGGCTGCTCATCTTTCCGCCCAGGATGTTGCACATGACGCGAAGCGGGGCGGCGTCCTCGTGATTGAGGCCAAAGGCGCGAAACCCGATCGCGAGGTTCACCTGATCCGTCTGGCGGGCCTGATCCACGATTTTGGCCTTGCTCTCCCCGGGCAAGCCGGGGGAGAGAGGCTTCTCATCGCTGCCGGCCCGGCCCCCGAAGTGCTGCTCGGAGAGCGCCATCACTTCTTCATGCTTCACGCCGCCCGCCACGGAGATCACCGTATTGCCGGGGGTGTACCATTTCTCTATCAACTCGCGCATGTGTTCGGGTTCTATCGCGTTGATGGTATCGCGGTCCCCGATGACGCCCATCTGCAGGTTGTAGACGGTGGTCTCGAGCATATCTGACACCCAGATACGCGGCATGTCCTCATACATCTTCAACTCTTCCAGGATGACCATCCGCTCCCGGTCCCACTCGTCCTTGTCCAGCAGGCAGTTGTTCACCGCGTCCGCATAGACTTCCAGCACGGTGGCGAACGCATCGGCCGGCGCCGTGAAGTGATAACAAGTGCGCTCGGGCGCCGTGTTCGCGTTGATGGACGCGCCGTTGCCTTCCATCTCGCGCGCGATGTCGAGCGTCGTTCTCGAGGGAGTACCCTTGAAGACCATGTGTTCCAGCGCATGTGAAACGCCCACCACCTCGTCGCGCTCGTGCCGGCCGCCGCAGCCGAAATAGATATGGAACGCCACGGCCGCCGATTCCGCGCGTTCCGCCGTCACCACGCGAACCCCGTTGGAAAGCTTGTCCTCGACGATCTTCATGCAGTCTCCCGAATCGAAAAACGCGAACCTGTGCAAGAACCGTTATGATTTTATTGGTGCCGGAGAGAGGACTTGAACCTCCACGGGCCGAAGCCCACTAGAACCTGAATCTAGCGCGTCTACCAGTTCCGCCACTCCGGCGAGAAGATTGGTAGTCATTCCCTATATCGGGGGGCGAATGCGTTGTCAAGGATTCGAGTCGATGAATCAAACCATCTCATCATTTGGTATAGTTCAACGAAGGCAGGACAACTTCGAATCCAGCCAAGGTGTGGGAAGATATGCGCAAAATTACGCTCTATACGCGAAACGAGTGTCATCTATGCGACGAGGCGAAAGCGGCGATGATGCACCACTTCCCGGACCTTGCCATCGAAGAGGTCGACGTGGATACGGATCCGAAGCTAATCCGCCTGTACGGCGAGGAGGTGCCCGTCGGCTATCTGGGCGAGACGAAGGTTTTCAAATATCACCTGGACGCCGAGCGATTGCGCCGCCTACTCGATGAGACAGACCCGAAGGCATGAACCTGCTCGCATTTTACGGATTCATCACCGTCATCTCGCTGAGCGGCGTCATGTCGCCGGGTCCTCTCACCGCATTCCTCATCGCGCGCGGCAGGGAAAGCCCGTGGGCGGGAATCCGGGTCACTCTCGGCCACGCTCTGGCCGAAGTCCCGCTCATCATCGCCCTTTACGCCGGGCTTCAGCCATTCTTTGAAATCCAGGGGATACGCGAAGGCGTTTCCCTGCTGGGCGGCGGCGTCCTCATCTACCTGGGAAGCGGCGTGTTCCGGAGTTTCCATCCCGCCGCGCCAGAGCAAAGAAGCGTTCTGGAGTGCAACTCACTCACCGGCGGCGTCCTGCTCACGCTTTTGAATCCCTACTGGATTTTGTGGTGGCTCACGATCGGCGCGAGCCTCATCGCCCGGACGAGCGAATTCGGGTGGCTGGCCGGTCTGGCGGGCATGACCGTCGTTCACCTGCTGGCGGATGCGGTATGGGCCGTCTTCGTCACATGGTCGTCGAACCAGGGGAGCCGCATGATCAGTGAAGCCGGGTGGATGAGAATCGAGCAGGGCTGCGCGTGGGTGATGCTCGGATTCGGGGTTTTCTTCATCTATGACGGCGTGGCGGCCCTTCTGGCCTAGGCGCTCAATTTTTTCCGCCCGTTTTCGATATCGACGTGAATTTGCCGGACGAGTTCTTCGGGGCCTGAAAACTTCTTCTCCTCGCGCAGGCGGGAGACGAACTCCACCCGAATGGATTTTTCGTAAAGGTCCCCTTCCCAATCGAGCAGATGGGTTTCGAGAGTCACTTCCTTTTTATCGAACGTGGGGCGATTGCCGATGTTCGTCACGGCGGGATACCGGGGGCCCTCCCTGCCGTCTATCTGCACGCGGCAGGCGTACACCCCGTTTTCGGGAATCAGGATGGGCGGATAGTCCACGTTGGCGGTCGGTATGCCGATTTGGCGGCCCCGCCCGTCGCCCCGGACCACCCGCCCTTCTATCATATGGTGCTGCCCCAACCGGCGTGCGGCCTCCTCGACCGCTCCGCTCAGCAACAGCTTTCGTATCTCCGTGCTGCTGACCCGCCGCCCCTCGAACATATAAGGCTCCAGCACGTGCGTTTCGAACCCGGCGTCGGCCCCCGCTTCCTGCAGCAGTTCGACATTTCCCGCGCGTCCTTTCCCGAACCGGAAATTGAAGCCGATCACCACCAACGCGGCTTTGAGGCCCTCGCCGATAATGCGCCGCACGAAATCCCCCGCTTCGGTTTGCGCCAGGAAAGGCGTGAATTTCTCGACCACCACGGCGTCGACGTTCCGGGCTTCCAGGCGGGCCAGCTTTTCTTCCAAGGTCGTCATCAGAGGGGGGCGTCTTTCGGGGGCGACCACGGAGAGCGGGTGCGGCTCGAACGTCAGTATGACGCTCCGGCCGCCGCGCCGGGCGGCCTCTTCCTTGATGAACCGGCAAATCTCTCTATGAGCGAGATGAACACCGTCAAAATTCCCGATGCTCAATACCGAAGGAGAACCCTCAGAATCATAGGCGTCTACTCCCTCAAAAACTTCCACCGCTCGCTCACCTCAAAAAATCGCTGCTCACGAAATACAACTGCGAACCATAGGTCTCTCCCGAAAATCTTTCTAGCAGAGCGTAGCGCACTTGCGCAAGAAAAGAAGGGGCAACGCTCTATCCCCCGCATTTACAAAGAGTAACCGATGGAAAAACAAAAACTCATTTCCCTTTTCGTCCCGATATGAGTAATATGTCCACAAGAAGCCGGAGAACTTGATCGCGGGAATGATGGGTAGATTCACGGCAAAAGCGATTCATGGTCTACGCCGCCGGTAACGTGGAGCGATATCTTATATGAGACCGCCCAAATTATTGTCTTTCCGGTGTATTGCGCTTTCGGTTCTCATCTCTTTTCCCTCACTCCTTCTCGCGGACGCAGCCCCCGCCGCAACGTCCGGCATGTCTGCGGAAACTTCTTTCGAACGTCCACGCAGCAACGTGGCACCGCCGAGCATAAGTGGCCCTCGCATCGCGCTGTCCATACGAGAAGCCGTGAGCATCGCCCTCGCGCGCAATTTCGACATCACCATCGCCGGGTTCGACCCCGACATCGCGGAAAGCAACGTCACCAGGGAACGCTCCGCCTTCGACCCCCAGGCCTTTGTGGACGCGAGCGCCAGCAAATCCAAGCTAGGCTCTGCGAACAGCGCATTCAACGCGACCGGGGGCATACGGGAAAGCGACAGCCTGGGTATCGCGGCCGGCATCCGCCAGAGAATCATCACGGGCGCCGAGTATTCGCTCATCCTGCGAAACATCAGGGAATCGACAAACTCTCCACAGAACCGTTTCGACCCGAGCTACCAGACCAGTCTCACTTTCACCATCGAACAACCCTTGCTCAAGAATTTCGGCATCAATATCAACCGGGCCAGGATCAAGGTGGCCATGGCCACGAAAGAACAAACGCTTCATGCGTATCGAAGCAGGGTTATCCAGACGGTGGACGCCGTTCAACAGGCTTACTGGAACCTCGTCTTCTCCATCGAAAATCTCCAGTTCAGGCGAAAGTCTCTCGACCTCGCGAAGGATCTCTTGCGCCGGAACAAGATTCAGGTCGAGGTCGGCACGCTCGCTCCGATAGAGATAACGGAGGCGGAAGCCACCGTCGCCTCCCGGGAAGAAGCCCTTCTCGTAGCGGAGCGCGAAGTCAAGGACAGGGAAGACACCCTGAAAATGCTGCTCAACGTAGCGGAGGAGCCCTCTGCCTGGAGCATCAGCATTCTGCCGAAGGACAAGCCCGAATTTCAGGTGGTTCAGGTGGACGAGATGAAACTCACGCTCGACGCCTTGCGCAAGCATGCGGCGCTGGAGAACGCCCGCATCGAAATCGACAAAAGAAAAATCGACATGAAAGTGGCGGAGCAAAACCTGCTTCCCGAAGTCAACTTGAACGCATCGGCATCCAACAACTCTCTTGCGGAAACCGAAGGAAGAGCTTTTGAAGAGCAATTCAAGAACGAAAATTACACCTTCTCCGGCGGCGTTTCGTTCCGCATCCCCCTCGGGAACAGGAGAGCGAACGCGGACTACCGCCAGGCGCAACTCCGGCACGCCCAAACGGTGGCCTCCTACCATCAAACGCAACAGGCCATCATGGAGGAAGTCCGTCGCAACGCGCGCCGGGTTCGCGTAAACGTAAAAAGAATCGAGGCGACGCGCGTCGCCAGAAGGCTGGCGGAGGAGCGCCTCGACGCCCAGGAGAAGAAATTCAAGGTCGGCCTCTCGACGAGCAGAAACATTCTCGAAGACCAGGAAAGGCTGGCCAACGCGCTGACGGAAGAAACCCGGGCGCTCATCGACTACCACAAATCTCTCGCCTCATTGGATAGGGCGACCCATTCCACGCTTGAACGATTCCAGATCGAAATGTTCTATCCCGGCGAGACGAAGACGAAAACCGGAAAAAAATGAGTCATCCCCGAATCCTGGGAATGGACTTCGGCGAAAAACGCGTGGGCCTCGCCATCAGCGACTCACTCGGTCTGACGTCCCAGCCACTCGGCCTCATCGAAAGGCGAAGTGATGCGCAACTGCTCGACGAGGTAAGCGGCATCATCCGTGAGCATGATGTTCATCTGCTGGTTGTGGGGCACCCCGTCGGACTCTCGAACCGGGATACGTCCAGGGCGAAGCGCACCAGAAGGCTCGTGAAATTTCTGCGGAACAATTTAGCGATCCCCGTCGAGAAATGGGACGAGCGGCTCAGCACGACGCAGGCGGACCGGGTTTTGAATGAAACGGAAACCAGGCCGAGCAAAAAGATAAAAAAGCGCGACGTCATCGCGGCGCAACTCATACTACAGGCGTACCTGGATCATCAGAGGATGGAACGCGCGATTTCCCATGAGTGAACAAGAAAATCCCCCCGAAGAATCCGATGCGCCGGAAACATCGCCTCCCGCCAAGAAGAGGCGGCTCGGGAAAATCCTCGTCGCCCTTTTCTCCTCCATCGTCCTGGCCGCTTTCATCGGCTATCAATATCTCGACGATGAATTCCGTCGGCCCGCGAACCCCAAGGCGAATGAAACGAAACACGTCCACATCCGCCCGGGCATGTCCTTCGCCCAAATACTCGAATTGCTGGAGAAAAACCGCCTGATTCAAAACCCCGGGTTGTTCCATTTACAGGCCAGACTCAGAGGCGGCGCAACAAGCATTCAGGCCGGCGTCTATGCGCTCAAAGCATCCATGTCGCCTCGAGAGATATACCGGCATCTGTCGGAGGGCAGAGTCGCCCGGCGCACGTTCACCATTCCCGAGGGTTACAACGTCCGGGAAATCGCTCGAACGATTCACCGTGCGAAACTCGCAGACGAAGAGGAAATTCTCAGACTCTCCCGCGATCCTTCTTTCCTTCGGGAACTCAAGATTTCCGCGGCCTCCATCGAGGGATATCTATTCCCCGACACGTATCAATTCCCGGTGGGCGCCTCGTCGAAGAAAATCCTGGATTTCATGGTTCGCACGATGCGGAGGAAATTCTCGCCCGCTCTCAGAGAGCAGGCGAAAACGATGGGATTCACCATGCACCAGGCGCTCACCCTCGCCTCGATTATCGAAAAAGAGACATCTCTCCGCAGCGAACGGCCACTCATCGCCGCCGTGTTCATCAACCGGCTCAAACGAAGAATGCGCCTCCAGAGCGACCCCACCGTCATATACGGGCTTCCCCGTTTCGACGGAAACATCACCAAAAAAGATTTGCGATACGATTCACCCTACAACACCTACCTCCACCGGGGACTTCCCCCGGGCCCCATCGCCAGCCCGGGGCTGGAATCCATCAAATCGGCCTTGAATCCCGCCAAGGTGAAATACCTGTATTTCGTGGCCACCAAGGAAGGCGGCCATCGATTTTCCCGCACGTACCGCGAACACCGCCGCGCCGTGAACCGGTACCAGCGCAAATAGAAACTGGTTGACCCCGGAATTGCGGTGGTGGCATGATTGTCAACCAGTTGCCCGGCGCAAGAAGGCTCAAGAGTTGCAAAGATATTTGAGCGTGGACTGCTGGCTTTTATCGTCCTTTCGGCTCATCCAGCGAACGACCGGACGAGGACCGATCATATGACAACCAAATTACTTCTCCTCGATGAAAGCCTCCTGGTGCAACGCGTCGTGGAATTGGCCTACAGGGATAAGGGAATCGACGTCCAGATAGCCGAGAATGCAGACGAAGCGCTTGAAATGGCGGAGAATGCGGCGCCGGACGTCGTCGTCGCGAGCCTGGACATGGAGGGTTCCGACGGCTTGGCCTTTTGCCGTCGCCTGCGCGAAAAACCGGAACTCTCCCAAGTCCCTCTCCTCGTTTTAACGAGCACGCGCAACAGCGTCAGCGATGAGGAAATCCAGGAAGTGGGCGCGGTGGCGAACATCGAAAAACCGTTCAAACCGGTGGTATTCACGGACGAAGTGGAGCGCATCATCGGTCATGGACATAGCACATCGACACCGGAGCCCGATTCCCCGGAAATCGGGATAGAGGAATCGCCCTCCTCTTCAGGAGACGCCATAGGGGAATCCGTTGGAACGCTTTCCGCCGAAGCGGAAGGCGCGGAATCTGCCAGCGATGAGCAGCAAGTCGCCCCCTCCGACGCCCCGCTCGCCCTCGACAGCGAAACACTCGCTCCCATAATCGGCAAACATCTGGAAGAAGCGGCAGAAAAGATCGCCCCCACGTTGCTCAGCCACATCGAAGACGCCGTGGTAAAACAGCTCCCCTATATCGTAGAGAAAATCGTCATTCGAGAAATCGATAAAATCAAACGCGGAGAATAAGTTTTGCTGGAACCCCGCTACGACCCGAAAGGGGCCGAAGATCGCTGGTATGCCGAGTGGCTGAAGGGCGGATATTTTCACGGCGCGCCCAGCGAGAGCCACGAGCCTTACTCCATCGTCATCCCGCCTCCGAACGTGACGGGCTCGCTCCACATGGGACACGCCCTGAACAATACCCTGCAGGACATCCTCGTCCGCTGGAAACGCATGAGCGGCCTGCGCGTCTGCTGGATGCCCGGCACCGACCACGCGGGCATCGCCACCCAGAACGTGGTGGAGCGCCAACTCGCCGAGGAGAATCAATCGCGCGAATCCCTGGGGCGTGAGAAATTCATCGAGCGCGTCTGGAAGTGGAAGGCCGAGAGCGGCGGAACCATCATCCACCAGCTTCACCGCCTGGGCGCTTCGTGCGACTGGGAGCGCGAGCGGTTCACGATGGACGAGGGGCTCTCCCGCGCCGTGCGCGAGGCCTTCGTGAGGCTCTATGAAGAGGGGCTGATCTACCGCGACAACTATCTGGTGAACTGGTGTCCGAGGTGCGGGACGGCCGTTTCCGACCTGGAAGTCGAACACGAAGAACACGACGGCCACCTGTGGAATTTTCACTACCCGCTCTGGAACGGCGGGGACGGCGTCACCATCGCGACGACGCGCCCCGAGACCATGCTCGGCGATACGGCCGTAGCCGTCCACCCCGACGACGAGAGATACAAGAACCTCGTGGGCGAGCATCTGCGCCTGCCGCTTCTGGACAGGAAAATCCCCGTCATCGCGGATTCTTTCGTGGACGCCGAGTTCGGCTCCGGCGCCGTGAAGGTCACGCCCGCGCACGACCCGAACGATTTCGAGGCGGGCCTCAGAAACGACCTGCCGCAAGTCAACATCCTCACGCCGGACGCGAAGATCAACGAAAACGGAGGCCCCTACGAGGGGCTGGACCGCTTCGTGGCGCGCGAGCGCATCGTCGCCGACATGGAAGCGCAGGGGTTGATGCGCGGGGTGGAGGCCCATCGTCACGCCATCGGCGGATGCTACCGCTGCGGCACGGTGGTGGAGCCTTACCTCTCGAAACAATGGTTCGTGCGCGCGAAGCCGCTGGCGGAGGAATCGATACGCGCCGTCGAAGACGGGCGAATCAAGATCATCCCCAAACAGTGGGAGTCCACCTATTTCGAGTGGATGCACAACATCCGGGACTGGTGCATCAGCCGCCAGATCTGGTGGGGCCACCAGATACCCGCCTGGTACAACGACGACACCGGGGAGGTGGTCGTCTCGCGCGAAGATCCGGGCGACCCGAACCTGAGACGCGAAACCGACGTGCTCGACACCTGGTTCAGCTCGGCTCTGTGGCCCTTCTCGACGTTCGGATGGCCGGACGACAATGAAGACCTGAAATACTTCTACCCCACGTCCGTGCTCGTCACAGGCTTCGACATCATCTTCTTCTGGGTGGCGAGGATGATCATGACGGGGCTCAAGTTCATGGACGACGTCCCCTTCCGCGACGTCTACATTCACGCGCTGGTGCGGGACGAGCAGGGACACAAGATGAGCAAGACGCGCGGGAACATCATCGACCCGCTCGAGATCATCGAGGAATTCGGAACGGATTCACTGCGCTTCACCCTCACCGCGATGGCCGCCCAGGGGCGCGACATACGCCTGTCCACCGAGCGAATCGCCGGGTACCGGAACTTCTGCAACAAAATCTGGAACGCCGCCCGCTTCACCCTGATGAACCTGGGCGAGAGCGTTCCGCCCATGCCGCCCAGAGAAGAACTCTCCCTCGGGGACAGGTGGATACTGAGCCGCCTGAACGGCGTGACGCGCCAGATGGACGAAGCGCTCGAGGAATACCGATTCAACGACGCCGCCCTCGCGCTCTACCACTTCACCTGGCATGAGCTCTGCGACTGGTATCTGGAAGTCATCAAACCCGCCCTCACCTCCGGGGAGCGGGGCGACGCCAGCCGCGCCGTGCTCGCCGAAGCGCTCGAACGCACGCTGAGGCTGCTGCACCCGATCATCCCCTTCATCACCGAGGAGATATGGCAAAGACTTCCGAACCGCACGGGCGAGAGCATCATGGTGGCCGAATGGCCGAAGCCACAGGAGGGGTGGGACGACCCCCAAGCGGAAGCGGAGTTCGAGGCCCTGACGGAGATGATCGGCGGCATCAGAAACATACGGGGGGAGCTCAACATTTCCCCCAACAAGGAGATGCCCGCGCAAATTCAGGTGCAAGACCCCGAGAAAATCGACGTCATCATGCGCGAATCCGAGTGGATTCGGCGACTGGCCAAAATCGCGCCTGACTGGAAGGTCGGCCCCGACGTGGAGCGTCCCAAGGCGTCGGCCCACACCGTTTTCGGCTACGGGCAGGCGTTCGTCCCCATCGGCGGACTCATCGACGTCGAAGAGGAGTTGAAGCGCCTCCACAAGCAAATCGCCGACGCGGACGATGCGATATCGGGCCTCGAGAAAAAACTCGCCAACCCCGCTTTCATCGAACGCGCGCCCGCCGAGATCGTGGAGAAGGACAAAAACCGTCTTCACGAAACGCAGGAGCGCGCGGAAAAACTTCGCGAGAGCGCAGAGCGCATCGCAGAGTTTCAGGACTAGATGGACCCCACCCGCGCCAGCGAAAAGACGCTCTCCTGGCGCGTAGAAACGATTGACGAGACAAGCTCCACCAACGATCTGGTCTCCGCCCGCGCACGCGCGGGCGAAGCGGGCGGCCTCGTGATACGCGCGATTTCCCAAACAAAAGGACGCGGCAGAAGGGGGCGCTCCTGGTTCTCACCACACGGGAGCGGACTCTATTTCTCCATCCTGTTTCGCCCAGATGGCGAAGCTGAAAATTCACCCCTCCTGACGCTCCTGCTCGGCGTCGCCTCCGCAGAAGGAATCGCGGAGGCGACCGGCCTCCGGGTCGGGCTCAAATGGCCGAACGACCTGCGGGTCAAGGGTAAAAAAATCGGCGGAATCCTGTGCGAATACTTCGAACCCCCGAACCAGCCTCCCGCCGTCGTCGCAGGATTGGGCGTGAACCTCACGACGCGCGAAGCCGACTTCCCCCCCGAACTGGGCGAGTCGGCCTCTTCAATCCTTCTCTCGGGAGGACGGGTTCCCGACGCGGAGTGTCTCCTCGATCTCCTTCTGGCGCGAGTCGCTTTCTGGTACAAGGAATATGAAACGAGCGGTTTCGGCGCCGTCCGAGACCGCTGGCTCGGGTTATGCGACAATCTGGGCGAGACGATATCCGTCCGCGCCGCGGATGAGATTTTGGTTGGAAAAAACAACGGGATTGACGAGGCGGGCCGCCTGCTCCTCGGAAAACCGGGCGGCTCCATCGAGCGGATAACCTCCGGCGAGGTGGAACTCCCATGAACCAGGGCTCCTATTTGCTGGCCATCGACGTGGGCAATACGCAGACCGTCGTGGGGCTTTTCGACGGCGAAGAACTCGCTTCGAGCTGGCGGCTCGGCTCCGTGGCCCGCCGCACGACGGATGAGCTGGCCATCCTCATGGAAGGCTTGTTCCGGCTCGGGCGTCACGAGATGTCGGACGTGGGCCGCGTGGTGATCGCGAGCGTCGTTCCCCCCCTGGGGCCGAACCTGGAGGAGATGGCGAAGCGCTATTTCGGCGTCAAACCGCTGGTCGTCGGTCCGGGCATACGGACGGGCATCTCCATCAAGTACGACAACCCCCGCGAGGTGGGGGCGGACAGAATCGTCAACGCCGTCGCCGGACACCACCTCTACGGCGGGCCCTTGATCATCGTCGATTTCGGAACGGCCATCACCTTCGACGCGATATCCGCCGGGGGCGAATACCTGGGCGGCGCCATATCGCCCGGCCTGGGAATCGCGCTGGAGGCGCTCATCGACAAAACGGCCCGCCTCCCCCGGGTCGAGACCGTAGTACCCCCCACCATCATCGGGAAGAACACGGTGCACAGCATTCAGGCAGGCATCGCGTACGGCTACCGGGGCTTGGTGCGGGAAATCGTGGAGCGCATGAAAGCGGAACTCGGGAGCGGCGCGAAAGTCGTCGCAACGGGCGGCCACAGCCTGGCATTAAACGAAGAAGACGGAATTTTCGACCTGATCAACCCCGATTTGACCCTCCTGGGCCTGCGCCTTATCGCCGAGCGAAACCCCTGAGCCTACCGAAGGGGGCCGTATCGAGGGACGCCCCGTAGGGACAGGCCTCCGTGCCTGTCCTGACTCGAACCATCCTGAAAAAGGACAACCACAACACCGACCGAGAGACTTGTTCAACAGTTCGTTGAAGGGGGAGATGTTGAAAAAACCTTCCTCACTCAGAAATGACGAACAAAACCGAGTGGGTATTCGCGCCTACGCTTCAAGAGGCGCTCCAACTGTAGGGGCGGTTCGCGAACCGGCTCTACGGAGATTGTTGAAAAAGCCCCTGAGAGGGTAATAGCAACCCCCTTGAAAGGGAAACCCCATAAACCACCCCCCCCTACCCCCCCTTGTCAGGGAGGCAAGAAAAAGCAAAACCCCCTCAACCCGGCGGGAGCGCATCGCCTTTTTATACCCCCCTGACAAGGGGGGGGTAGGGGGGGGTGGCTTTCTATCCGAGAGGAGCTTCTCCTCTACCCCTGAAATGTGGCCTTTTTCAACAGCCCCTACGGGAGGGCATCTCCTTTACCCCCGGCGGAGGCCTTCCCAACGGCCCCGAAGGAGTAGGCCGCAAAGAGGCGCTACTGAAACGCGTTCCGAATCAATTCCTTCGCCCTGGGTTTTCTCCCCGCATCCGTTTCGAGCAGCACCACGTCGAATCGGCAGACGGATGAGCGCTCCTCGGGGTGCGTCATCAGGTAGTGCTGCGCGGCCTGCGCGATTCTGCGCTGTTTCTCGCGGCCCACGGACTCCGCCCCGCTCAAGGACTTGCCCGGCGCGCGGGTCTTCACCTCGATGAACGACAACACACCGCCCTCGCGCGCGATGATGTCCACCTCGTAGCGGGTGCCCCGGTAGTTTCGCTCGATGATCTCATAGCCTTGGCGGCGCAGGAATCTCACGGCGGCGTCCTCTCCGATTTTCCCGCTCTCGCGGCTCATGTGGCCCTCATGCACCCGCTACGACAGGCACGCCCCGGAACGTGCGCCGGTGAATCCGGCAGGGACCATGCCGCGCGAGAGCGGCCAGATGATCCCGCGTGGGATACCCCTTGTGCCTGCCGAAACCATAACCCGGAAACCGCCCGTCCATCCGGGCCATCACCCGGTCGCGGTAGACCTTGGCGACCACGCTCGCCGCGGCGATGCAGGCGCAGCGCGAATCGCCCTTTACGAGGGGCGTCTGCGGAAGTGCGGTGGGAATCTTCCGGTTTCCGTCGACGAGAACGTGGGCGGGCGCGAGCCCAAGGCCTTCCGCGGCGATCGCCATGGCGCGAAGGGAGGCTTGCAGGATGTTGATCCGCTCGATCTCGCGCGGCCCCGCCGCCGCCAGGGCGACGGCGCGCGCCTTCTCCAGAATCTCGGACAAGAGCGCCTCCCTCTGGCGCGCGGAGAGTTTCTTGCTGTCGGCAAGGCCTTGTATCGGATTCTCCGGATCCAGCACCACGGCGGCGGCCACCACCGGGCCCGCCAGGGGGCCGCGCCCGGCCTCGTCCACGCCTGCGACGGGCGAGGCGCCTTCCCGCGCGAGTTCGCGTTCTACGGAATACATGAAATACCAAAAAGGGCGGTAGATTTCCCCAATATATCGCTGCGCCCAAGAGTTCTCAAGGCAAACTTGCCGCTGCGCTTGGGCAAAGCCTGAAAATCTGAGAATATGCGGACATCCTTGAACCTGAATATCCTGACTGGAGAACCTACGTTGGCGAAATCCAAGCTGTTCCGAAAAGACCACCTCATCGACGCGCACGACGACGGCATCAAGCTGCACTTAAGGGAGAAAAAACCGCGCGGCATGAAGAAATCCGATGCGGCGGGTACGCTGCTCATGGTGCACGGGCAGAGCACGCCCGCCCCCGTCGCCTTCGACCTGCCGCTGCCCGGCTACTCCTGGATGGACTTCGCCGCCGCGCGCGGCTTTCACGTCTACGCGCTGTGCATCCGGGGCTACGGCCCCTCCACGCGGCCGCCGGAGATGCTGCGAAGCCCCAAAGGCCAACCCCCCGCCGTGCGGGGAATCACGGCGGTGCGCGACATCGACGCCGCCGTGCGGTTCATATGCGGGCAAAACGGAGTCGGGAAGCTGAACCTCCTCGGCTGGTCGTGGGGCACGACCACCACGGCCGCCTTCACCGCCGGGAAGCAGGCGAGGGTCCGCCGGCTCGCGCTCTACGCGCCTTTTTACGCATACGACAACCCCCAGGCGGCGGCGCTCTGGGAAGACCCCGCGCGCCCCGGACGCTGGGACTCTAGAAAGGGCGCTTGGCGCTGGGTGACGGAAGCCTACCAGCGCGAGCGATGGGACGGGAGCATCCCAAAGGGGCAACACGCGAAGTGGCGGACCGAAAAAGCCATCAAGCGATTCTGGAGCGAACAGCAGAGATTCGACCCCGAAGGGGCGAAGCGAAGAGTCCCCGCCGTCCGCGTGCCCAACGGCGCGATGGCGGACAGCTACGACCGCTCGCGCAATAAGCCGCTTTATGACGCGGGCAGAATCACCTGCCCCGTCCTCACCATCCGGGGAGATCACGACAGAAGCTCGACCGACCCCGTCTTCGCCGCCGTCTACCGCGCGCTCGTGAACAGCCGCGGGAAGCGCTCGGTCACGCTGGGAGACGCCACGCATTTCGCCCAGTACGAATGGTGCCGCGAGGCGCTGTTCAGCGAGGTGCAGAATTTTATAGAGGGTTGAGGGGAGAGAAACCAACAAAAAAAGACCCGGGACACTTAGTCCCGGGTCTTCTGAATCGGAAGTACGATCTACTTGCTCGCGCCGAAAGCGCCGGCCACGCCATCGCGATTGAAGGTCCCGCCCACTTCTTCGTGATTCGGCCCGTAAAAGATTCCGTGGATGTTGCCAGTATCGAACGTTCCGTCGGCGCGAACCGCAATATCGTTCCACGTCATGTCGGAAAGCGAACCATCCGTTTTCTGATTCATGATGTTGGTGAAGGAAACGTCCATCTGAGCGCCTCCGGGGTTCGCCACCCTGAAATCAAGCGCCGCGTCTCCTTCCACGCCGTTCCCCTGGGTACCTCCTCCCGCCGTGATCACGCCGAGCATGACGCCGCTGTAGGTGGCGTCCGCGTCGGGATGCGTTCCGGTGGCGTTGCCGACCGAAAGCCCCGTGCCGAAATCGGCCGAGCGGATGTTTGGACCGGAATAATTTCCCCAGGCCGCGAGGAAAAAGTTGTGGACCATCCAGCCGCCATAAGCCGTGGCTCTGACGGTGCTGTCTTCTCCCAATGCGAAGGTGACGGAGCCGCCATAGACGGGGACGCCTTTTCTCGTCAGGATGAGTTGCGTCGCCTGTCTTAGCTCTTCTATGTCAGACGTTTCGGTATCCTGGATATCCTGCACGGATACGGATTCACCGATACCCGTATTTGGTTCCGTGAGCGTGCAGGACGGGCCGTCGCAGTCCGTTTCGAGCGTCAGTTCCGCAGGCGGCAGCCCCGGAACAGCCTGAACGCTAAGGTAACTGTCGCTGATGGAGAGCGCCGCATTCTCATTCAGCACGACGCCTTCGGTGGGGCTGGTTTCCGGCATGGTGGCGGGGGGCTCTGAACTTTTCTCATCGCCGCCGCATCCGAAAAGAAGAATTGTCGTTAAGAGAATCGCAAGGATTCGTCCCATTTCACATCCCCTTTCAGCAAGGGTTCATGCCGAAACAGCGCGCGCTTCAGCCACGTCCCTTCCAGTGCGGTATATGATGGGCGGAAATGTTGCAGAATCAACAACGAAGAATAAAAAAGAGTACGTCGAGGCGCGAAAACGGAGGTTCTGCTTCTATCTACCTCCAGCGACGCTCTTTCACTTGGGCGGCCTTGCCCTTGCGGTCTCTCAGGTAGTAGAGCTTCGCGCGGCGCACGCGGCCTTTCCGTGTCACTTCTATCCTGTCGACTCGCGGGGAATGCACCGGGAAGATGCGCTCCACCCCGACCCCGTAGGAGAGCTTTCGGACGCGAAACCGCTCACGAAGCCCGCCGCCCTGCCTGCCGATGACGGTGCCCTCGAACACCTGGATGCGCTCCTTGTCGCCCTCGACGATTTTCACGTGAACGCGCACCGTGTCTCCCGGCTCGAAATCGGGAACGTCCTTGCGCATGCCCTCGCGCTCGATTTTGTCGATAATGTTCACCTGCCTGCTCCTTGTCCTGAAAAAACGGCACTATACATCTCTTTTGCCGAAAATGCGATCCATCACTATCGCCGCCGCACCGCGAACCGAGAGATGGTTGAATCCCGTATCGGCTCCCGCCTCCACGGGCAGCAAAACCACGTCGGACATCTCCAGAACCTCATCCGCAAGGCCCCAGCTCGTGCCGAACAGGATGACGTGCGGAGCGTCCGTCTCCCTCACTGCCTCACGGAACGCTTCATACCCCACGGCGCCGGGCATCCGCCTGGCGGTCGTGGCGGCGAATCGCGGCCTTTTCGATTCCTTGCGTTCCACATCCTCGATGAGCGCGTCCAGGGACGGCAGAACTTCGAGGAATTCCAGCGTCTCTCCCCTTTGGGGGTGCAGCGCGCGGCCCGGTCCTTGCGTAAAATGCCCGATCACCCGCTCCACGAACGCCCGCTGCGGAGCGGAAGGATGTACCACAAATACGCCCGAGACGCCATAGGTGCGGCCCACGCGGGCGAGATCGTGCAAATCGAGGCTGGTCACGGAAGAAGTCACCACGCCGCCCTCGCGGTTGAGCACCGGATGGTGAATCAGCGCGAGATAGACCTCCCCCACTATCCCGTGCTCCCTTCAAGGCCGGGAAGATTCGAGCAGGCGCAGATCCTCATCGCTCAATTCGGCCCGCTCGAAGAGGTCCCTGCGCCTCTCCCGCGTTCTTTGGAGCGCCTGCCGCCTCCTCCAGAGACGAACCGCCTCGTGGTCGCCAGAGAGGAGCACGTCCGGCGCGCGAACCCCCTCGAACTCCGCCGGCCGCGTGTAGTGGGGATGATCGAGAAGGCCATCGGTGAAGCTGTCCTGCGCGGCGGAAGCATCGTTGCCCAGAACGCCGGGGAGGAGCCTGCCGACCGCGTCGATAACCGCCATGGCCGGAATCTCTCCTCCCGAGAGCACGTAATCGCCGACCGATATCTCCTCATCCACGCACAATTCGCTCACCCGCTCGTCCACGCCCTCATACCTTCCGCAGATGAGGAGCAGCCGGGGGGCTTCCGAGAACCTCACGGCCGTTTCCTGATCGAACAGCCGCCCCTGCGGTGTGAGCAGCACCTTGAGCGGCTCGGCACCGGCGTCTTCGCGAACCGCCCGGACGCCCTTCACGATGGGTTCGGGCTTCATCACCATGCCCGCCCCGCCGCCGAAGGGGGCATCGTCGACCTGTTGATATTTCCCCTCGGCGAAATCACGCAGGTTCCAGACCTTGAGCTCCAGTAGGCCCCCTTCGACCGCGCGCCCCACGACGCCCTCCCGGAACGCCTCTTCCACCATGCGGGGCAGCACGGAAAGAACGTCGATGCGCATGACGCCTCCTCAATCCTCGTGGTCGAGTTTCGGCAGTCGGAAAACCCAGCGATCCCCATCGCGCCGCAACACGACCTCGCGCGTCGCGGGCGCGAGCAACTCTCCTCCTTCGGGCGTGCGGATGACGATGACATCGTTGCCGCCGGCTCCGAACATATCCACCACGCGCCCGAGAGGGCTTCCCTCCTCGTCGATGATCTCGCAGCCCTCGAAATCCTCGAAATAGAGAACGCCCTCATCGGGGCCGTCGAGGAATTTCCTGTCCGCCAAAAAAATCGTCCCCCGCAGCGCCTCGGCGTCTTCGGGGGTGTCGATTCCCGTGAGTTTCCAGACGATGGCTCCCTTGCCGCCCTGGTGCCAGGACGCCACCTCGAACTTCCGCCCAGGCTCATCTCGGGAGAACACTTCTTCGATTCGCCCGTAGACGCCCGCGTCGTCGAGCCAGGGCTCCACCCGAACGGCGCCCTTGATGCCGTGCGGCCTGAGCGCGACGCCCACGGCCACCCTGTCGCTCACGGGGTTTCCCTAATCGTCGATGCCCGCCCTGTCGAGAAGGTTCCTGACCGTCCTTGTGGGGATGGCGCCCTTTTCCATCCAGGCCTTCGCCTTCTCGAGATCGATATGAACGAATGCAGGGTCTTCCGACGGATCGTAGCGGCCGATGCTTTCGATGAAACGGCCATCGCGCGGCATGCGCTCGTCCTGGACGACGACGCGGTAACGCGGCGCTTTTTTCATGCCCCCGCGGGCAAGTCTGATTTTTACGGCCAAAGTCTCTCTCCCTAGAAATTTAGCATTTGACGCATTCTCTGCATCTGTTTTTTCTTGCCGCCCCTGGAAAATTGCTTCATCAGCTTCTGTGTCTGCGCGAATTGCTTGAGCAGCCGGTTCACGTCCTGCACCCGGGTTCCGCTCCCGGCGGCGATGCGCTTCCTGCGGCTGCCCTTGATGATCTCGGGCTTCACCCGCTCGGCGGGCGTCATCGAATCGATGATGGCCACCGTGCGCGTGAGTTCTTTCTCGTCGATATCCACGTCGGGCATCCTGTTTCCCAGCCCCGGTATCATGGACAGGACATCGCCCATCGAACCCATCTTCCGCATCTGGAGGATCTGCTCTTTCATGCTCACGAGGGTGAAATTCCCCTTGCCGAGGGATTCCACCATGGACCTCGCATCATCGGGAGAGATGGCGGCTTCGGCCTTCTCGATGAGGGACATGACGTCTCCCATCCCCAGAATGCGCGACGCCATTCTCTCGGGATGAAAATCCTCGAGCGCGTCGAGCTTCTCGCCCACACCGGCCATCTTGACGGGCACGCCCGTCACCGAGCGAAGCGAAAGCGCGCCGCCCCCTCTGGCGTCGCCGTCGAGCTTCGTCAGCACGACGCCCGTGATGCCGATGCGCTCGGAAAACGCCGCGCCCAGGTTCACCGCTTCCTGGCCCGTCATGGCGTCCGCGACCAGGAGCACCTCATCGGGCCGCGCCGCTTCTTTCATCTGCTTCAACTCGTCCATCAAGGCGTCATCGACGTGCAGCCGGCCCGCGCTGTCCACGATGCAGTAATCGAAATGCTCCAAACGGGCTCTTTCACCGGCCCGGCGGACGATCTCCACGGGGTCCGGCATACCTTCCGAATCGAACGCGTCGGCGCCCGTCTGCTCGGCCAGCCGCTTGAGCTGGGTGATGGCGGCGGGGCGTGCTACGTCCGCGGGGACGAGCAATACGCGCATTCCCTTACTCTTAAGCCTGAGGGCGATCTTGCCGGCCGTCGTCGTTTTTCCCGAACCCTGGAGACCCACGAGCATCACCGTGGTGACGCCGCTCGCGGCGCGCTCGAGCGGCGCGCTCTTCGCCCCCATGAGTTCGGTGAGACGCCCCTGGACCGCCTTGATGACCTGCTGGGAGGGGTCCAGGTGCGCGACGCGCTCGGCGCCGAGGAGATCCTCGCGGATTTTCGCCACCAGATCCTTGGCGACCCGGAAGTTCACGTCGGCTTCGAGCAGGGCCAGGCGAATCTCGCGGAGCGCGGAATCGACCTCTTTTTCTCCCAAAACGCCCCGGCTTCTCAGGTCCTTGAAGATCCCGCCCAGGCGCTCTTTCAAGCCGTCGAACATCGAACACCCCAACTGGTTGATATTCAATATGTTTACGATTTTCCACCCGCCAGGCCGGGTGCGGAAACCCAACTTATAAGGATTTTATGCGGCGAGTGTCAACCGCGTGTGGATGGGGGTGGCCACTCTCTCCCGCTCGGGTTTTTCTCACTCCCCTTTGAGGGGGTTGTTGAAAAGCCGGAGAGGGAAAATTTGTTTATGTGTAGGGGTCGCATATATGCGACCCGGATTTTTTCACCCACCACAAGGGCCGCATATATGCGGCCCCTACACAAACCGTCGCCTCCCTAGTCGCGTGAGACCCTCATTCATCAGGCCTTTTCACCCGCCCCGGATGCCGCGTATGGCCTCGGCGTAGTCTTCCGCGCCGAATACGGCGGAACCGGCCACCAGCACTTCCGCGCCCGCCGCGCGTATTTCCGCCGTATTCTCCGGCGTCACGCCGCCGTCGACCTCTATCAGAACCGACAGGCCCCCCGCCTCGATCATCTCTCTCAGGCGGCGAATCCGCTCAAGCGAAGCCGGTATGAATTTCTGGCCGCCGAAACCCGGGTTGACGCTCATGACGAGGACCATGTCCACCTGCGGGAGCAGACCCTCCACCGCCGAAAGCGGCGTTCCGGGGTTGAGCGTCAGCCCGACGCCCAGGCCGCGCGCGCGAATGCTCTGGAGGGTGCGGTGGACGTGCCTCGGCGCCTCCACGTGCACCGTCAGGATGTCCGCGCCCGCATCGGCGAACGCATCGATATAGCGATCCGGATCCGCGATCATCAAGTGCACGTCGAGCACCATGTCCGGTGCGGCTCTTCTGGCCGCCTCGACGCCCAGCGGCCCCACGGAGATGTTCGGCACGAAACGGCCGTCCATCACGTCGAAATGCAGCCAGTCGGCCCCGGCTTCGCGCACCGCCGCTATCTCCTCGCCCATCCGCTCGAAAGCGCACGAGAGCAAAGAGGGCGCGACCCGGATTCCGCCGGGCGCCATATCGGGCTTCGCCATGTCGATTCCTTCCCTAATGAGGCTGCCTAAAAAACCCTCACATCTCTCTCATCCTGAGTAGCGGTCCCTCGACTTCGCTCGGGGCAGGCTCCGCCGTTCCCCGGCACCCCTCACCCTGAGTAGCCGCCGAAGGCGGCGTATCGAAGGGCGAAATTCGCGCCCGCCGGAGGGATGCACCCCCCATCCTTCGATACGGCGCTTTCGCGCCTACTCAGGATGAGGTTTTGTGGCCACCTGCGCGGCAGAAAGAAGAACCGCCGCGTAACCCCCGATACCGCCCGCCCCTAGCGAGGCTTTTTCAACGATCCCCTAATGCGTTTGTTCTTCGACCAGCAGGCCGTCCAGGAATATGCGCGCTCTCGCCGCGCCCTTCACCCGCACCAGCAGGTGAATCTCCTCGCCCGCGCTCACCTCGCGGGAGAGCGCCTCGCGCTTCTCGCCGTTCGATTCGAGTTCCACGCGAAGCGCGCGCCTGGGCTTCCCGTGCGGCACGCGGTAGCGCAGGACGATGAAATTTCCCGCCATCTGGTCCGCCCCGCGCGCCACGTCCACGTGCACGCGGTGGCCCGCCAGAACGCGCCGCCCGTGCGGCGGAATCTGCGAGACGATGGAACCCCTGAGCGATCCCGGGCGGTCCACGTAGCGCACGCGCCCGACGTTCAGGCCGAGCGCGCGGACCTTGTCGAGGGCGTTGTTGACGGGCTCCCCGATCAGGGCAGGCATGACGTAGGCCCGCTCTCTGGGACCCTGGCTCACGACGAGCACCACGCCCTCGCCGCGCCGGATGTTTTCACCCTCGTTCGGCCAGACGCCCAGAACCTGATCGATGGGTTTCCCGGGATCGTACAACCGCTCCACCAGCCGGACGCGAAGGCCTTCCAGGCGGATGAGAGTCTCCGCGCGAACCAGGTTCTCCCCCACCACCGCCGGCACCGTCACGTCCCGCCGGCCCTTGCTGAGAACCAGCGATACGATTCTTCCCTTTCGTATGCGTCGCCCGCCGGGTGGGTTCTGGCGCACGACGTGGTTCATGGACACCGAATCGCTGAAGGCGCGCCCGGTGACCTGCATGGGAATCCCCTTCTCGCCCAGCAGTTCCAGCGCGCGAACCACGTCGAGGCCCGTGACCCGGGGCAGGAAGACGCCCTCTCCCCCCCGGAAGACGTAGAGGCCCGCGGCGCCCCCGGCACCGCCCAAGGCGACCAGAAACACGAACCAGAAAATGCCCTTCAGTATCCCTTTCAGCAATTCCCGCCCTCTTTGCGCCAACACATGGCGAAAAAACCGTCCAGCCCGTCTCCCGGCGTTATCCTCAAGCTCCCGTCCGGCTTCAGATACCGTTCCGCGCCTTCGGGAAGAGCGCCCCCATCGCGCATGGGGGCGAAGCCGGGCTCTCGAAACGAAGCCGCCACCTCTTCCGTTTCCTCCGGCTCGTTCGTACAAACCGAATACACCAGCCTGCCGCCGGGGCGCACCGCACGGGCAGCACCTTGCAACAGCTCCTTCTGCCGCCCCGCCTGCGCGGCCAGGTCCGCTTCCTCAAGCCGCCACCTGGCATCGGGATGACGCCTGAAAACCCCCAGTCCACTGCACGGCGCATCCACGAGAACGAGGTCGAACGCTTCATGAAAAGGCGGCTCCATCGCATCCATCCTCAAGAGCCGCACATCCGCCCGAATCCTAACACAATTGCGCTCGAGAAGAGCGAGGCGGCGAGGCGACCTCTCCCCCGCAACGACGCGCCCGTTCTCTCCCGCCGCCCAGTCGAGGCAAGCCGTTTTTCCGCCGGGGGCCGCGCAGGCGTCGAGAATCCGCTCTCCCTCCCCGGCGCCTGCGAAACGCGACACCAGGCTCGAACTCTCATCCACCACGATGAATTTGCCCTCCCGCCAGGCAACCGTATCGCTGAAGCGCAGCCCGGCCGCGCTCTCATCCGGCAGAAAAACCAGACAATCCGGATCTACGCATCCGGGCCGCGTGGCGACGCCCTCGCTTCTTAATTCGGCCATCAGACTCCGGGCGTTCGACGCCAGCGGATTTACGCGAAAGACGACCGGGGCCTCCTCGTTGTCCGCCTGGCATCTTTTTCGCGCCTCCTCTTCGCCCAGCCCCCGCATCCAGCGTCTCACCAGCCAGCGCGGGTGGGACTCCCAGATCGTGAGGTAGTCTTCCGGGTTCTCGGGCGGTGCGACCTCATGCGCCGCCACCTTGCGCAACACCGCGTTCACCAGCCCCTTCGCCCAGCCGAGATTCGGGCGATCCAACAGGGAAACCGCGCCGCCCACAGCGCCGTGCGCGGGCACGCGGTCCATGAACAAAAGCTGATAGGTCCCCAGCCTCAAGGCTTCGCGGGCGGGAGGGGCAAGTTTCGGTTTTTCCAGAAATTGGCCGAAAACGAAATCGAGACGCCCCCGCCACCGCAGGACGCCGTAGATCAACTCGCGCAAAAAGGCGCGGTCACGCGCGTCGAAATTCTCTGAGGAGAACCGCTCGACCAGCAGGTCGGAAGCGAGGGGGGTTTTTTCGAAAGAAAGCAGAGCGGCGTGCGCCGCCCGGCGAACGAGGTCGGCGGAACGCGCGCTTTTCTCGCTGACCGCGAGGTTCCGGCTCACGCGCCCTCTCCGAGCACGAGACCGGGCCGGCACGGGTATCCCCTCGCGAATGCCTCCGCGCCCATCTTCTTCTTGCCCGGCGGCTGGATTTCCAGAATCACCAAATCCCCCTCGCCCGTCGTCACGCGGATTCCCGCACCTTCTGGCGATTCACCCAGTCCCAGAACCTCACCGGGAACGTCGCCGGGCCCCTCGGGAACTGGCCAGGCCCGCCATATCCGCACCGGGCCGTTCTCTATCTCCGGCCACGCGGTCTGCGCCACGGGCCACGGATTGAGGCCCCGGATCAGCCTGTCGATGCGGCTCGCTGGCAGACGCCAATCGAGTTTCGCTTCTTCTTTCTGGAGTTTTTCCGCATAGGTGACCAGGGATTCATCCTGCGGAACTTCAGTGACCTCGCCTTTTTCGAGTGCGAGCAGGGTCGCCACCATCTGCTCAGCCCCCATGGCGGCCAGCTTGTCGTGCAGGGAGCCTGAGGTGTCCCTCGCCCCGATGGGCAGCGAGCGGCGCGAGAGCACGTCGCCGGCGTCTAATTCAGGCGCGACCCGCATCACGCAGACCCCGGTCTCGGAATCCCCTTCTAAAAGGGCGCGCTGGATCGGCGCGGCGCCCCGCCAGCGCGGGAGAAGCGAGGGGTGCAGGTTCAACAACCCCAACCGGGGAACATTCAAGAGTTTCCTGCTCAGAATCTGCCCGTAGGCCGCCACTATCCCTAAGTCGGGCCGGAAATCCGCGACATCGGTCGAACGGATCTTCTCGGGCTGGAGCACGGGCAATCCCGCTTCCAATGCGATCGTCTTCACGGGCGGCGGCGTCAGCCTGCGGCCCCTGCCCGCGGGCCTGTCCGGCTGCGTGAAGACGGCCGCCAGCTCGACGGCCGAGGCGGTCAGCGCCCGAAGCGTGGGCACGGCGAACTCGGATGTGCCGAAAAAGACAGCCCGCATGGATTCCTCCCGGAAAAAACGCAGCGCCTGACAAACCGAGCGCATCAACGCAAAAAATATAGCACGAGCGAAACGGGGTTTTCTAAGAGGCGGCCCTGGCCTGTTTCTTGAGGCGGCGCTTCACGAGGTCGCGCTTCGTCTTGTTGAGGTGATCCAGGATGAGTTTGCCGTCGAGATGATCGATCTCATGCTGTAAGACGAAGGCGAGAACCTCGCGCGCGTCGAGAACGACTTCCTCGCCGCTCAGGTTCAGCGCGCGCACGCGCACCGCCTCGCGGCGGCGGATTTTCTCGGTGACCCCCGGAAGCGAGAGGCAGGCCTCCTCCACGATCCGCTCGCCGGAGGCGCTTTCGATCTCGGGATTGACGAGAAAATGGACCTGCTTGGGGTCTTTGCCGACCGAGACGTCGACCACGATGAGGCGGACGTTCTCCCCCACCTGGGGGGCGGCGAGGCCGACGCCGGGCGCGTCGTGCATGGTGGCGAGCATCGCGCGCGCGAGTTCGGCCGTCTGCTCCGTGACGCGCTCGACGGGGGAGCATTTCCGGCGAAGGGCGGGCGCCGGATACTTGAGGATTTCCAGAACGGCCATCAGGGGTTCCCGAATGTGATCAACGCAAAGGCGCTTAGCTGGTTACTTCGGCGCCGCCGCCCGCGGGGCTTCTTTCTCCTCCGCCACCACATTCGGCCCGCCTGCGCCGATTCCGACGGCGGCGCGGACCTGGGAGTCGATTTCCGAGAAAAGATCCGCGTTCTCGCTCAAGAACCGCTTCACGTTCTCGCGCCCCTGGCCGATGCGCTCCTCGCCGTAGGAATACCACGCCCCCGTCTTGGCGACGATGCCTTTTTCGACGGCCAGATCGAGCACGTCGCCCTCCCGCGAGACGCCGCGCCCGAACATGATGTCGAACTCCGCCGTGCGGAACGGAGGCGCGAGCTTGTTCTTCACCACGCGCACCCGCGTCCGGTTGCCCACGTTGTTCTCGCCTTCTTTGATCGCGGCGATGCGGCGGATGTCCAGGCGCACGGAGGAGTAGAACTTGAGCGCGTTTCCGCCCGAAGTCGTTTCCGGGTTGCCGAACATCACGCCGATTTTCATGCGGATCTGGTTGATGAAGATGAAGCACGTGTTGCTGCGGTGCACCACGCCCGTGAGCTTGCGAAGCGCCTGGCTCATGAGCCGCGCCTGGAGGCCGACGTGGTGATCTCCCATGTCTCCTTCGAGTTCCGCCTTGGGCACCAAAGCGGCCACCGAGTCGATGACGACCACGTCGAGCGAACCGCTGCTCGTCAGAATCTCGGCGATCTCCAGGGCCTGCTCGCCCGTATCGGGTTGGGAGACGATGAGGTTGTCCGTCTGCACGCCGAGCGCCTTGGCGTAGGTCGGGTCCAGCGCGTGCTCCGCATCCACGAAGGCGGCCATCCCGCCGCCCCGCTGCACCTGCGCGATGATTTGCAATGCGATGGTCGTCTTGCCCGAGGACTCGGGCCCGAATATCTCCACGATGCGTCCGCGCGGCACGCCGCCGCAGCCCAGGGCGGCGTCGAGCGATACCGAACCCGTCGAAATGGCCGGAATCGCCTCCACGCCCGGCCCTTCGCCCAGACGCATGATGGAGCCTTTGCCGAACTGGCGGTTGATCTGGTTGAAAGCCATGTCCAGCGCCTTCTCGCGGCGCTCACGCCCTTGCGGGTTCTCGGATTTCTCGGAGGGTGACCCGTTTTTGAGGTTCATCGGAAAACTCCCTTGGATGGAGGAATGCGCACCGGTTCGGGCGATGGCGGACATAGGTTGAATGTAGGGGATCGACCCGTTTTCTGCAATACGGCATGTGCCTTTACTTTCATGCCGGCTCGTAAGGAGCAGGCCCCATCCCCTTGCCCGTCCATGGTTCCCAACTACGGCGGAAGTTAATTTTCGCTAAATATACGTGAAACCGCCTTTGGGATCAAGTATAAAAAGCGAAAATTCTCACGGAAAAACTATTTTCCCCTCTCATTACGGGCGATAACGGGGTGTTCATGAGCTAAATTCAATCCTTTAGCGGGTTCCACACATCGTTAAGGCGAACCCATCTCCTCATCGAGAAAGAGTTTTCCACACAAGCCTGCGGATTTTCAGCGCTTGTAGTTCCGGGTGGTACCAGACGCCACGAAGCAGGTGAACCGCCAGCCGCGCCTAGTGAAAAGTCACTTTTTCCAGCACGGTGTGAATGGCGCCCGAGGGATTGAGTTCGCTTCTGAACAAGACAGCCTCGCGCGCCCGGCAGACGAGAGGGGGCGTCAGCCACCGCTGCTCGGCGATCTCGAGCTCTCCCTCGAGCCCCGCGGGTGGGCGGTCGCGAGATCGGCGGCGTGCGATCGTCAGATGCGGACGGAATCGTCCTTCGCCGAGGGGGAACCCCGCTTCGTCCAGACAGCGAGAAAGACGGGACTCGAGTTCCGCCAGTGGTTCCGGCAATTCCGAGGGCCCCGCCCAGAGCACGCCCGGACGCTTGAGATGCGGAAAGACGCCGAAGCGATCGATCGGAATATCGAAAGCAGAGGCACCCTCACCCGCGCGGCGCAACGCCTCTGCGGCAGCCTCGGCCCGCGCATCCTCAATGTCGCCCAGAAAACGCAGCGTGATATGGATGTTCTGCGGCCTCCCCCAGCGGAAATCATCGAGAGCCGGCATGGTAGCGAGCGATTTTTGAAGCGATTCCAGCTTTTCGTGCTCATCCGCGTTGAACGGAATCGCGAAAAACGCGCGCATGGAGAATCTCCTTCACGAGGGCAGTCACATCTCCCGGGGTAAAATAACAGCCGCTCATCCAGGTCTAAGCGCTCTCATGCACCAATTCGTCAGCCCAACCCTTTCAAGGCATCACGCGCCATCTCGAGGGCGGCTTCCGCCGTCTGGGCCTTCACTTCCAGACGGGAGCCTTCGAACAGGTGATGCCGGCAACTGGTGCCGGAAAGCGTGGCGACGGCCATATACACCGTTCCCACCGGCTTCCCGGGCATTCCCCCCGTGGGACCGGCGATGCCCGTGACGGACAGCCCGACTTCGCTTCCCGCCGCCGCACGAACGCCTTCCGCCATCGCGCGCGCGCAGGCCTCGCTCACCGCCCCCGGCCCGCCCTCGGTCGCCACGATATCTTTCGATACGCCCAGAAGCGCCATTTTCGCCTCGTTGCTGTAGGTGACGAAACCCTGCTCGAAATAAGCGGAACTGCCGGAAACATCCGTGATGCGGCTGGCGATGAGGCCGCCCGTGCAGCTCTCCGCCGTGGCGATGCGCCAGCCTTTATCACTCAGATACGCCCCGAGCCATTCCTCCACGGATTCCGCCATTTTCCTGTACTCCCCAGAAATCAAACCACTTCCCATTGCGACAGAACGAACAAGATGGCCCAGCCGATAATTCCCGCGGCAACGTCGTCCGCCACGACGCCCACGCCGCCCGGGAGCCTTTCCAGACGCCGGACCGGCGGCAGCTTGATAATGTCAAAAATACGAAAAAGGAAAAAGCCCGCTACCAGAGCGCCTGGGCTCGGCTCGACCCCGATGAAGCAGATGAACTGGCCCACCCATTCATCCACGACGATTTCCGGCGGGTCTTGCCGGTTCACACTCGCTTCATATTTGCCGGCGCCCCATATGGCGACGGGTATCAGGAAAATCAAAACCCAGAGGGGAACATAGGGGTTGATCTGATAGAGCAGAAAATACGCTACAACGGCAATGAGAGAAGCGACCGTACCAGGGGCCAGAGGAACCAGTCCAAGACCGCCCAACGTAGCGACAAGCTGGGGCAAGGCCTCGCACTCGTCTTGACGGCCCATGGATTCTAGTGGCTTGCGGCGGTTCCGTTCAGACGCGAGGAGGCGTACTCTCTCGCCCACCGATCCGCTTCCAGGATCGCCCCCAAATCATCCGCCTCCATGTTTTCGTGCGCCTCCAGCGCAGCCCCCACGACATCGGGAATATCCATGAATTTCGATGCGCCCGACAAAAACGAGGCGACGGCCACCTCGTTCGCCGCATTGAGAACGGCGGGCGCCGTGCCCCCTTCGCGCATTGCGTCTTTCGCATGAGTGAGGCAGGGAAAACGCTCCGGGTCCGGCGCTTCGAACGTCAGGGAGCCGACTTGCGCCAAATCAAGCTTCGGCGCCTCGATGGCCAACCTATCCGGAGAGAAAATGGCCTGCGCGATGGGAATCCGCATGTCGGGCATGCTCATTTGCGCCACGAAACTCCCGTCGACGAACTCCACCATGGCATGCACGATGCTCTGCGGGTGAACCAGCACGTCCACCTGTTCCGGCTTCAGACCGAACAGCCAGCGCGCCTCGATGATTTCAAGACCCTTGTTCATCATGGATGCGGAATCAATCGTAATCTTGGGGCCCATCTTCCAGTTCGGGTGGTTCAACGCCTCTTCCAGGGATACGTTCTTCATCGCCTCGATCGAATGGTTCCGGAAAGGACCGCCCGATGCCGTAAGCACGATCCGCTCCACCTGGGACTGCGGCCTGTCGGCCAGCGCTTGCGCGACGCCCGCATGCTCGCTGTCTACGGGGAGCAGTTCGACTTCCCGATCCGAAACGCGCGACGTCACCAGCTCTCCCGCCATGACGAGCACTTCCTTGTTCGCCAGCGCAATCGAGGCGCCCACGTCGATGGCGGCCAGCGTCGGCGGGAGCCCCGCTGCGCCCACCAACGCGGAAACCACCAGACTCGCGCCCGCGCCCGCTGCCACCTCCCGCAAACCCTCCTCCCCCGAAAGCAACCTGGTTTCGGGAGGGAGCGCATCCTGAATACGCGCCGCGTCCGCATCTTCTGCCACGGATACAACCTCGGGCCGAAACTGCCTCGCCTGCTCCACGAGCCGCTTCCAGTTTCTGCCGGCGGCAAGCGCCACCACATCGATTCTTTCGGGAAATTGCGCCACGACATCGAGGGCGTTTGCCCCGATGCTGCCTGTAGAACCCAGTATGGCAATTTTTCGCGGCGCCATTTTCCGGCTCACTCCCGATTCGCGGTGACTTAGAACCGTACCCAGTACAAGTAACAGTAAAACGCAGGACCCGCCACGAGCAAACCATCAATCCTATCGAGCAGACCCCCATGGCCGGGGATGATGTCGGACGCGTCTTTCTCTCCGGCCGCGCGCTTCAAGATCGATTCACCCAAATCCCCTGTCAGGGCGAACAGCCCGATACATACCGAAACAGGAATCGCGAGCCATGGGTCAATCCCGGGAACATCCATATAAAACGTCGTGAGGACACCCACGAGGGTACCGGCGACGATTCCTCCAATTGCCCCTTCCACCGTCTTTCCGGGGCTGATTTTAGGTGCCAATTTCCTGTTTCCCAACGTCTTGCCGGTGAACATCGCCGCGATATCATTCGCCCAGACGACGATGAACAAAAAGAAGATGGCCTCTATACCACCCGGGAAAGTTCTGACAAGCGCGATCAAGCCACCGGCACCGCCCACCCAAATCACACCGAGAAGCGACACACTCGTCATGGCGAGGCTTTCCCGAAAAGTCTCTCTGGAAAACGCCTTGAGGAAAACACGAAGGAGAATCACCACGAGGACCAACGCCGGCAAAACGCCGCCCACCCACACGGCGAGCACAAAAGCACAAGCATCCAGCGCTCCTTCCCATGCTCTCACGCGCCACCCACAAAGGCTGACAAGGGTCTGGAATTCCCAGCCTGCGCGAAAAACGAGCAGAACCACCACGCAGAGAAATACCGCAGAGGAAGCAAAAAACAAAACGGCGAGGATGGGCGCCGCAAGCACCAGGGCGCTCAGGAGGCGGGTCAAAACCTAGTTTCTCCGAGTCGTGAACTGCTCCTCGGTGAGACCGAATTTCCGCACACGGGACTGATATGCGAGAATGGCGTCTTCGAGATCGCGCTCTCCGAATTCCGGCCATTTGATATCGGTGAAATAAAGCTCCGCATACGCCGCCTGCCAGAGCAGATAGTTCGAGAGCCTCAGTTCGCCGCTGGTTCGAATCAAGAGGTCGAGTGTGGGCAAATCCGCCGTATACAAATGGCGCTCGATGTCACTCTCATCGATTTCTTCGGGCTGCAGAATTCCCTTTTGAACTTCTTTGGATAAGGCTCTAGCGGCGTCGGTGATTTCGCGCCGCGCGCCGTAGCTGAGCGCCAGCGTCAGAACCATTCCGTCCTGATCAGCCGTTTGCTCCCTTACGCGACGAACAATCTCCTGCGCAAACAGGGGCAAATCCTCCTCGTGCCCGATCGTATTGAAACGGATCCCCTCCCGGAGCATCCTTTGAAGCTCACGCTCGAGGTAATCCGCCAGAATGTCCATGAGCGCGTCGACTTCGTCTTTGGGTCTGTTCCAGTTTTCCAGAGAGAAGCTGTAGAGAGTAAGGGCCTTGATGCCGATGCGGCGCGCATGCGCCACGACCTTGTCGACCGACTTCACGCCCTCGCGGTGGCCGGCGACCCGGGGGAGAAACCGTTTCTGAGCCCAACGGCCGTTGCCATCCATGATAATGCCGATATGGCGGGGGAGGCGCTCAAGATCGATGTGTGGGTCGATGCGGGATTCCATAGGCGCTCCGTTGAAAAACTAGACCTCCAGAATCTCTTTCTCTTTGGCTGAAAGCAAATCATCCAAATCCGAGACGAACCGATCCGTCAGCTTCTGGACATCTCCCTGCCCTTTCCTGAGGTCGTCCTCGGTAATCTCTTTGTTTTTCTCGAGGTTTTTCATGTCATCGTTGCCATCGCGACGAATGTTGCGAAGCGCGACCTTATGCTCTTCGGTCATCTTCTTGAGCAGTTTCACCATCTCCTTGCGGCGCTCCTCCGTGAGCGCCGGCACCGGCACGCGGATGATCTTGCCGTCGTTCGACGGGTTCAGGCCCAACTCCGCCGATTGAATCGCCTTTTCAATGTCGCCCAACGAGTTGATGTCGAAAGGCTGAACGATGATGAGTTGGGGCTCGGGTACGTTCAGGGTGGCGAGTTGGTTCAGCGGCGTCGGCGCTCCATAGTAGTCGACCATCACGCCACTGATGAGATTCGTGGAAGCGCGGCCGGTTCGCACGCGGGCGATTTCTGACTTGTATGATTCCACCGTGGACTGCATTCTCTTCCTTAGCGCAGCTAGAACCTCATCCATCGACCATCTCTCCCTGCTGGAAGCTCAACATGATCATTATACACCCTTCGCCGAAGTCTCATTCGCACCGCATCAACCTTCAGCGGCCTTCACCAAAGTCCCTACCTGCTCTCCCTCCACGACACGGCGAATGTTGCCGGGCTTGAGCAGGTTAAAGACAATAATGGGCAAATTGTTATCCATGCACAAGCTCACGGCGGTGGTGTCCATGACGGCGAGCTGGCGATTGAGCACCTCGATATACGTCAACTGGTCGATGAACTCGGCCGTATCGTCCTGATGGGGGTCGGCGGAGAAAACGCCATCCACGTTCGTGGCCTTGAGAATGCATTCGGCACCCACCTCAATGGCTCTGAGGCTGGCGGTGGTATCCGTCGTGAAATAGGGGTTTCCGGTGCCGCCGGCGAAGATGACGACCCGTCCTTTTTCCATGTGGCGTATCGCACGCCTTCTGATGTAGGGCTCGCACAATTCAGCCATGTGAATGGCGCTTTGGACGCGTGTGGTGAGGTCCGCCTTTTCGAGCGCGTGTTGAAGAGCCAGGGCGTTGATGACCGTGCCGAGCATGCCCATGTAGTCTGCGTTGGTGCGTTCCATTCCGGCGGCGGCGGCGGCGGCCCCCCGAAAGATGTTCCCTCCACCCACGACGATGGTGACTTCGACTCCCATCCGGTGGATTTCTTTGATTTCCTGCGCTATGTCGTCAACGACGTTGTGGTCGATCCCGTACTTGAGTTCTCCCCCCAGGGCCTCTCCCGAGAGTTTAAGCAGGATTCTCTTGAATCGAAGGTCGCCGCACATGGACATCCCCAGAATATTCAAGCCAATGACAGCGGGCGGCGCGAATGACGCGTTGGAGAGCTTACCTTTCCTCCGACGCGGAAAGCTCGCCGAGTTGGAAGCGAGACCAGGAAGAAACCCGGATTTCCTCGCCCAACTCCGCGCTCTTGTCCTTGAGATACGCCTGAACCGTCTTGTCGGTGTCCTTGACGAACGGTTGATCGAGCAGGCAAATCTCTTTTTTGTATTTGTTGATGCGTCCTTCGACGATTTTCTCCAAAATGTTCTCGGGCTTTCCGGAATCCTTCTGCTGGGCCAGAAGAATCTCACGCTCGCTTTGAAGAACCACCTCTGGTATCCGATCTTCGGAGAGGAACTGGGGGCTGCTCGCCGCAATGTGCATCGCCAGATCACGCGCCGTTTCACCGAATGCGGCATCGTCCGCCCTCTCGGACGTTTCACAGCCCACCTCAAGCAAGACGCCGATCCGCCCGCCCGGGTGGATATAGGAAACCACCTTGCCCGAGTCGTTATCTCCCAAAGCGATGCGCTCTCCGCGAGCGACGACGATGTTCTCGCCCAGCTTGGCGATTGCCTCCGTCGTCACCTCTTTGAGCGCTTCGGCGAGATTGCCCTCCCCATTGTCTTTCACGTGGCTCGCGACGGTGTCGAGAAGCGCCCGAAAATCCTCCGTCCGCGCCACGAAATCAGTCTCGCAATTCACCTCGACGATGACGCCCATGCGTCCGCCTTCTCCGAGAGAAGCGTATACCTGGCCTTCGCTCGCCGCGCGCCCTGCCTTCTTGGCGGCGCTGGAAAGCCCTTTTTCCCGCAAATAGCGGACCGCCTCCTCAAAATTTCCCTCATTCTCCTTGAGGGCTTCCTTGCAATCCATGATGCCCGCACCGGTGCGGGTCCTCAATTCCTTGACCATCTGAGCGGTTACTTCCATGCCCTGAATCTCTCCTCATGAAATCCGGCTGTCGAAAAAGTAATGGTTATCCTTCCGCTTTCGTTTCCGCTTCGCTTGCAGCCGCCGCCATCATCTCGGCCGCTACCGCGTCGCCCGAGGCGACGACGGCTTCGACGTCCTCGGCCCCCGTCTCCTTGCGCAGGGTGACTCCTTCGGCGATAGCCTCCGCCACCCGCGACACGAAGAAGCGAATCGAGCGCAAAGCGTCGTCATTGCCCGGCAAGATGTGGTCCACCCCGTCGGGATCGCAATTCGTATCCACCACCGCGATAACGGGAATACCCAGTTTTTTGGCTTCGCGAATGGCGTTGTACTCATGACCCGTATCGATGACGAACATCGCCTGCGGCAGCTTGTCCATATGCTTGATGCCGCCCAGAAACTTCTCGAGCCGCGCCATGTCCTTCTCGCGCCTGACGGCCTCTTTTTTCGCCAAAAGCTCGAAGGTGCCGTCGTTCTTCATTGATTCCAGATCGAGAAGGCGCGCGATGGAGTTTTTAATCGTCTGGAAATTCGTGAGCGTCCCGCCGAGCCAGCGCTGGGTGACGAAGGGCATCCCCACGTTCCGGGCCTCTTCCATCACGATTTCCTGAGCCTGTTGTTTCGTTCCCACGAAAAGCACCTTGCCGCCCTTGGCCGCGATGTCGCGAATCACCTCCCGGGCCGCGTTGAACAACTTGAGGGTTTTTTGAAGGTCGATGATGTAAATCCCGTTCCGCGCGCCGAAAATATAAGGGCGCATCTTGGGGTTCCACCGGATGGTCTGGTGCCCGAAGTGGGCGCCGGCTTCGAGCAACTCTCGCAATGTAATCGGGTTCACGACAAGACTCCTTTTGCCCCGCCTTTCATCGAGGGGGGCCCTGCCGGCCTCCTGGCGGATGAGGCCGAATTTTCAAGCAATTGATTTTATTCGAGTAATTCGCCGACCGGCTCCACCGCCACGGCGTCCGCCATCGTTCGGCGGATGGAATGTCTCACAAGAACCCGGACGATTCAAGTCGCCGAATCAAAAGCGTTCACGTCTTGTAGTCCGCGTTGAAGCGCACGTAATCCGCGCTCAGATCCGTCGTCCAGAAAACGGCCTCCGCATCACCGACTCCCAGGCCCAGTTCGAGGCCGTATTCGGGCTGTTTGAGCAGAGGCGCCAGGGAATCGGCCCAGCCCGGGACGGGCGCGCCGTCGCGCATGACTTCCACATCCTCGAATTTCAGCGACATCCTCTCGGGCGCCACATCCGCGCCGCTGTAGCCGGCCGCCGCGAACATCCGGCCCCAGTTGGGCATCTCGCCATGAATGGCCGTCTTCACCAACAGGCTCTCGGAAACAGATTTGGCGGCCAGATGCGCCTGCTCCTCGCTGGCCGCGCCCGTGATTTTCACCTCCACCACCTTGTTCACTCCCTCGCCGTCGCGAACGATGGCCAGGGCCAATTCCTTGCATACCCGGTGAAGCCCCGCTTCGAACCGCGCCAGGGCTTCCTCCGATTCGAGCGCCACGCCGGATGCGCCCGTGGCGGCCAGAATCACCGTGTCGTTCGTAGAGGTGTCGCCGTCGATCGTGACGCAGTTGAACGTCTTGCGTACGACGGCCCGCAGGATGGCCTGGAGGTCGCCTTGCGAAACAACGGCGTCGGTGGCGACGTATGCGAGCATGGTCGCCATGTCGGGGGCGATCATGCCGGCCCCCTTGGTGATGCCGCCGACGTGGAAAACGCCTTCTTCCGCGTTCACCCGAACGGCGTACTCCTTGGGCCGCGTGTCGGTCGTCATGATGCCCACCGCCGCATCGTGTCCGCCCTCCACCGAAAGACCGGACACCAGGTTGGCGATTTGGGACTTCATGAGTTCCACCGGGAGTGGAGCACCGATGAGTCCGGTGGAGGACATGGCGACCTGCGCTTCCGGGCAGTCGAGCGCATCCGCCACTTCGCCGCAAAGGCTCACGGCGTCTCGATAGCCCTGCTCGCCCGTGCAGGCGTTCGCGTTGCCGCTGTTGACGAGAAACGCCCGCAAAGGCGATTTTCCGACCCGCTCCCTGCACAGGGTGACGGGAGCGGCACACATCTTGTTCCGGGTGTAGACGCCCGCGGCGGCGGCCGGGGGGTCGAAAGCGAGCAGCACCATATCCGGATTGCCAGACGGCTTGATGCCCGCCGTCACCGAAGCGGCGCGGACTCCCTCGGCCGCGCAAACACCGCCCTCAATCGCCTGAATGTAGTCTTTTTCACTCACAACCAAGACCCCTTATTTTTCGCTTACATCCAAAATCCCGGATGCAGGAGACCTTGCGTCTCGGGAAGCCCCAGCATCAGGTTCATGTTCTGCACCGCCGCCCCTGATGCTCCTTTCACCAAGTTGTCTATCGCCGCGACAATGATGAAGCGCGAGGTGCGTTCATCGTGCGTCAGGCCGATGTCCACATAGTTCGAGCCGGCCACCTGCGTCACGTTGGGAAACGCGCCCTCGGGCATCAGGCGGATGAACGGCTCATCCGCATAGGCGTCGCGCAGCGCCGCCCGAACCGCCGAGGCGTCCGCGCCGCCCTCGCCCTCGGCGTAGATGGTCGAGAGAATCCCCCGTGTCATGGGCGCCAGATGCGGCGTGAAGGAAACCTGCACGGACTCCCCGAGAGCGACGGACAACTCCTGCTCGATCTCGGGCGTATGGCGATGGTTTCCCACGCCATAGGCCTTGAAGCCCTCGTTCACCTCGCCAAACTGAAGGCTCAGGTCCGCTTTTCTTCCTGCACCCGAAACGCCTGATTTCGCATCCACAATGATGGAGTCCGGCCTGATGAGCCTCGCCCTCAAAAGCGGGGCCAGGGCCAGAATCGCTCCCGTGGGGTAGCAACCCGGGTTCGCGACGAGGCGCGCCTTTTTGATCTCCTCCCGGTATAGCTCGGGCACCCCGTATACGGCATCCGCTATCCTTTCCGGCGAAGTGTGCTCCGTCTTGTACCAGGCTTCATAAACGCCGAAATCCCGCAGGCGGTAATCGGCGGAAAAATCCACCACCCGATGACCGGCCTCCAACAGGGAAGGCACGGTGTTCATCGCCACCCGGTGGGGCAGGCAGCAGAATACGACGTCGGCTCCCTCGCAGACGGCGAGTTCGAACTTCACGAGCGTACCGCCATGAACGGAAGAGAACGCGGGAAACACCTCATCCACCCCCTGACCGGCATAGGTTTCGGACGTGAGGGCCACCACCTCCACACCCCCGTGCGATCCGAGGAGCCTCAACAATTCAAAACCCGTATATCCCGTGGCGCCCACCACGGCGATTTTCGGCATCTCCTTATCCTCCAGAATCCTTAAGCTCTTCGCGTCCAACCCTCATCAGAGCAAGTATCCACCACAATTCATTTTTTCGCACAAAAAAAGGGGCCGGCAAAGCCAGCCCCCGAATCGACCACCGCAGTGGTTAGCGCTTGGAGAACTGGAAGCTCTTGCGCGCGCCTTTCAAACCGTATTTTTTGCGCTCTTTGACACGGGAATCGCGCGTGATGAGACCCGCTTTCTTGAGAATCGTCCGAAATGCCGGGTCCACGCTCAGCAGGGCTTTTGAAATCCCGTGACGAACGGCGCCCGCCTGACCGGTGAGTCCCCCGCCCTTCACGGTTGCCCGCACGTCGTAGCTGCCCCAGGTTTCAGTCAACTCGAAGGGCTGCTTAATCACCATGAGCGAGGTGTCGCGGAGGAAATACTCGTCCGCAGGCGTGTTGTTTACCAGGATCCTGCCGTCGCCGGGCTCTATCCAGACGCGCGCGACGGCCGTTTTGCGTTTTCCCGTGGCGTAGTGCTTCGGTATCGTGGCCATGTCTGCTTCATAAACCTCTTGGAATTCAGTCCAACTGAATCGCTTCGGGCTGCTGCGCCTCATGCGGGTGCTTGTCGCCCGCATATACCTTGAGCTTTTGCAGCAAGGAGCGCCCCAGCTTGTTTTTGGGCAACATGCCCCGCACGGCGCGTTCTATCACGCGCTCGGGGTGCGTTTCCAGCATGCGCCCCGCGCTTATTTCCTTGAGATGCCCCGGGTAGCCGGAGTGGCGGTAATACTTCTTGTCCGAAAGCTTGCGGCCCGTGAGCACGATGCGCTCCGCATTGATGACGACCACATACTCGCCATTGTCGACGTGCGGCGTCCAGTCGGGCTTGTGCTTCCCGCGCAGCAGCGTCGCCACGCGCGTGCAGAGACGCCCCAGGGTCTGATCCTTCGCATCCACCAGCACCCAGCCGCGCTGGGCGTTGGCCTGCTCTTTCGTGAGGCTCGCTGTCTTCTGGTACATTCTCATTGGTTCTCTTCTCTTGTTTTGCTCACAAATAATCTTCTCTGGAGAAGACGAAGGAGTATATAAACCCCAGATGGCCGGGCGATGTCAACCGCCTCGGGCGGAATTTTCAAAGCGGACGGCAAACTGCGCATCTAATTGTTTTTGAATAGCCTAAGCCTAAAGACCCCGTCGATGCGAAATCATCGCCACAAAGAGAGCGCATCAAAGTTTGAACAAACGGCCGTTTTGCCCCAAATCCGCAAAGGCGTTGCGCGTATCCACAATGCAGTTTGCATGGGCGTGGATGCACTCTCTATCCAGTGATTTGTGGTTCGCGAGCACAACCACGCAATCGTATTCACGCAACGAATCGGCGCTCACGGGCCGCGAATGCGCCCTTATCGGGGGAGCGTCGATTTCCGGCACATAAGGGTCCGAGTAGGAAACGACCGCTCCGAGGCGCTCCAGACCGACCCAGACGTCGAGGGCGGGACTCTCCCTGATGTCGGACACGTCCGCCTTGTACGTCACCCCCGCGAGCAGGATCCTCGCTCCCTCGATCGCCTTGCCCGTCTTGCGCAGCGCCTTGGACGTGAGTTCCACGACGAACCGCGGCATCGAGTTATTCACCTCATCGGCCAGTTCGATGAACCTCGCCTCGAATCCCGCCTGCCGCGCCTTCCAGGACAAATAAACCGGGTCCACGGGAATACAATGCCCGCCGAGACCCGGCCCGGGGTAAAAGGGCATGAAGCCGAAAGGCTTCGTTTTCGCCGCTTCAATCACCTCCCATACATCCACCTCGAGGAGGTGGCACATCTTCGCCACCTCGTTCACGAGGGCGATGTTGACGCTGCGAAACGTATTTTCGAGCAGTTTCACCATCTCCGCGACCCGGGGCGAGGCGACCCGCACGATTTGCGCGACGGCGCGCTCATACAAGGCGCAGGCGCATTCGGCGCATTTCGGCGTTACGCCGCCCACCACTTTCGGTATGTTTCTCGCGGCATATCGCTCGTTGCCGGGATCCACGCGCTCGGGCGAGAAAACGAGGTAGAAATCTTCGCCCACCTTCCAGCCGTCTCCGGACAAAACGGGCAGAACGATCTCCTCGGTCGCCCCCGGATAGGTGGTGCTCTCGAGCACGTAGAGCTGTCCCCGCCGCTTGTGCCGCCTGATGCTCTCGACCGCCGATTGCACGAAAGACAAATCCGGGTCTCCCGTCTTGCCCAACGGCGTGGGAACGCAAATGCTGACGGTATCCACTTCCGCAAGCACTCGCTGATCGCAGGTGAACTCCAGCCGATCCGTCCCCAGCCCCTCAGCCAGGCTTTGAGAGGGAACGTCCAGAATGTGGCTCTTCGCCTCTCGTAGATCGCGAACGCGGCGGGGGTCTGAATCCAGCCCGACGACCCGGTAGCCTGCGCGCACGAACTCCAGTGCGAGCGGGAGACCGACGTACCCCAACCCCATCACGCATGCGCGAATCCGTTTTTGCCTGATTTTCTCGACGAGTTGCACGGGACCCTCCGGAAGGAAGATATGAGGGTCCTCTGGGAACACTGTCTCGCGGCGAACCCGATGGCGCAAACACGGGGAGACGCCGATTGACAGTCCTCGGGTTACTTATCAGTATAGAATAACGACATATATTTCAGCACATCGTTCGCTTCAATCAAAGGCCATCACGGCGTTTAGACAACGGGAGAATCGAGTATGAAATGGTGGACGGGACTGGCCGTGGGCCTGCTCCTCTGGGCGGGCGCGGCCCACGCGGCGGAGAAATGGAACATGCCGACGGCGTATGGAGACGCCAACTACCACACGCAAAACGCCAGACTCTTCGCCGAGGCGGTGGGCGTATGCACCGGAGGGAAACTCGATATCGCCGTGCATCCCGGCGGTTCCCTCATCAAGGGCGGCGAGATAAAGCGCGCCGTCCAGGACGGCAAAGCGCCCATCGGCGAGCGACTGCTGAGCGCGCACCAGAACGAAAACGCCGTCTTCGGCTTCGACTCCGTGCCGCTGCTGGCTACTTCTTTCGAGGCGTCCGAGAAGCTCTGGCGTGCGGCAAAGGGCCGGTTGACGAAGATTCTCGCCGCGCAGAACCTCGTGCTGCTCTACTCCGTGCCCTGGCCGCCGCAGGGAATGTATTTCAAGCGCGCGGTCGGCGGCGTCGCCGACATGCGCGGTATCAAGTTCCGCGCCTACAACGCCGCGACGGCGCGATTCGCTGCTCTCGCCGGAATGCCCTCGGTCCACATCGAACTCGCCGAACTCGACCGGGCGCTCGCAAGCGGGAAGGTGGAGGCCTTCATCACCTCGAGCGCGACCGGTTATTACCACAAGCTCTGGAAACGGATGAGCCATTTCTACGATTTGCGCGCCTGGCTGCCGCGCAACTACGTGTTCGCGGGCAAACGCGCCTTCGATGCGCTCGACGCACACGCCCGAAACTGCCTGCGCTCCTCGGCGCTGCTGGCCGAAGCGGCGGGAACGGCGCGGGCGCGCGAGTTGACCGGCTTTTATCTCGAACAACTCGCCGCAGGCGGCATGAGTGTGGATAAGCCGGGTGAGCAACTCGCCGCCGATCTGGCCAAAATCGGCGAAACCATGTCCGCCGAATGGGCCAAGGCCGCAGGCGCCGAGGGGGCGGCGATCATCAAAGCCTTCAGGGGGAAGTAAAACTTCAGGACGCGGTCTTTTACAACTTTATCGAGGATAAAGTAATGCAACTCAACATCAAGGATGCCGACACCCATGCGCTGGCGAAAAAACTTGCGGGCCTGACCGGAGAATCCATGGCCAAGGCCGTCAAGCGCGCCATACAGGAGAAGCTGGCGCAGGTGGAGAAGATCCAAGGCGGGACACCGCTTGCCGATGAACTCGACCGCATCGCCCTCTTTTGCGCCAGGCTGCCGAGGCGTAATGAGCAAAGCGCCGATGAGCTCATCGGGTATAACGAAGGCGGTTTGCCCGCTTGATGGTCATCGACTTATCGGCCATGGACGAAGCGGCCAGAGAAGAAAAAACCTGAGCGCGTTTTCTGGGTAATCGTCGTTAGAAACGTCTCTTTCGAGGCCCTACACCCGAGGCGCGCGGCGCGTTAGACGTTCATGACGCGGACGAGGGGCGCATTCTCGCGCAGATCAATCACGTTCAGGGCGGCGAAGTCCTGCTCCAGCCGAAAAAAGCTCTCGAGCGGGGCGCCCAGCGCATCGCACAGGATCACCCGGTTCACCGCCGCATGGGCGCAGACGATGACGTTTTTGTCCTTCTCCCGGGCACAGATTTCGCGAAACGCGGGCAAGGCGCGCGCTGCAAGATCGGCCACGCACTCCCCGCCGCCCGGCGGTTTGGAGTGGACGAAATTCCTGTAATGCTCGTCCAGCCGCTCGGGTTCTTTTTCGTTGAGGCTGGCGTACGTCTCCCCCTCCCAATCGCCCAGGTGAAGCTCGGCGATGTCGGGAACGACCACGGGCTTGAGGCTCAACCCCATCGCGCCGGAAAGAATCTCCGCCGTCCTCATGGAGCGGGTGAGCGAGCTGGCGTAAAGGGCGGTTTCACTCTCCATGAGCCAGCCCCGGACGCGCGCCGCCGCTTCCCGCACCTGCGCCTCGCCCTCAGGGAGGAGCGGCGCGTCGGTGCTGCCGTAGAAAAACCCCTCTTTCGAGCCTTCCGCCGCACCGTGTCTGAGCAGTAGAACGCGCGTGGTGGTTTCGGCCCCACGCGGCATCGAAACGGTGGAATCGGCCCGCCTTTGGTTCACGCTTTTCTCCCACATAAAAACAGGCCGGATGTTTCACGCCGCGCCCGAAACCGCTTCAGCGCTATTTCGTGGCCAGCGAGATGTCCCGAACGCCCGCCCCGGAGATGAGGCCCATCACCTTGATCACATAGCCATAATCGAGGCGCTTGTCCGCCTTGATCGTGAGGGAGGGCTTGAACTTCCCGCTCTCGACGCCCGTTTTCAACCGGCTTTCGAGGTCATCGAGCAGCACCGTTTTTCCGTTCAAGGTGATTCGCTTCTCCACGCCGACCTCGATGAGAAACGATTTTTTCTCCACCACCTCGGCGCTCGATTTGGCTTCAGGCAGTTCGATGTCGAGCTGCGGGTGAAATCCACGAAAGAGGTCGAAACCATGAAAAAGATGAGGAGCAAGAAAACGACGTCGATGAGCGAGGTGAGCTGGAGGCTGTAGTCTTCTTCCGAGTCGCCCTGAAAGCGCATCACATATCCTCGCCCTGCGGTCTCACGCTCTCCAGACCCTGCGCCTCGTCCTGGAGCGCATCATTCGTGTTCCCGCCGGGTTCGCCGGATTGCGCCGCCAGGTTCTGCAAAAGCGACAGAGCGACCGATTCCATTTCGAACAGGAGGCGGCCGCTGCGCGAGCGGAAAAAGTGATACGCCGCTAGAGCCGGAATGCCGATCATAAGGCCCGCCGCCGTCGTCAAAAGCGCTTCGGATATCCCCTCCGCCACCAGATTCGGGTTCCCCGTACCGGCGCGGCTGATGACGTCGAAGGCGCGAATCATGCCGACGACGGTGCCGAACAGGCCCAGCATCGGCGCCAGGTTCGCGATGACGCCCAGACCGCGGAGGTTGCGCGACAAGACGGTCGATTCGTGCTGGCCCGCGCCGACCATGGCGCGCTCCATCTCGCCGATCCCCAGCCTCCGCCTCGCCAGCCCCGCCTTGAGAACGCGCGCGAGCGGTGAGTCGAACCGCTCGCAGACACCGGCGGCTCCCTCGAAATCACCACCCCGCCAGTATCTCTCCGAAGCGCTCACCAGGGCATCGGGCAGGACTTTCTTTCGCCTGAGAGAAATGAGCCGCTCGAGCGTCACCATGAGCGCGACGACCGAGCACAGCCCCAGGGGGATCATCGTATAGCCCCCCTTCTTCAGAAGATCCCACGCCTTGGTCGTAAAGCCCCATTCGACGAAGCTCGTGGCCGCGAACGCCTGCGCTGCGGCGAGCAACAGAAAAACGCCCGTCAGGCTCGCGGCGAAAGTCCACTTTCCGCTACTCGGATTTCTGGATTCATGAAACACTTCGAAGAGCTCCAACGACCCGCGCCGGGTCGGTTTCCATCGTGATGTGCGCATCGAACACTTCCGCGCAAACGGGGAGCAAATCCCCCACGAGTTCGGGCAACGGCGGTGAACCCCCCTGGAGTTTTTCGAGGGAAGTCGTGCGTCCGCCCACCTCGCCGCATGGGTGCATCATCTCGAAATATCTGAGATCCGGCGATGCGTTGAACGAAACCCCGTGCATCGTCACCCAGCGTCTCGCGCCGACGCCCAAAGCGAGAATTTTCTCGTCATTCACCCAAAGGCCCGGATTTCCCGGTCTTCTCTCGGCATGAAACCCCTTTCTCTCCAGATAGCGCCGAAATACCTCCTCGAGCCTCCTGCAGTGGAGGTGTACGTCGCGCTCCCACTCGCGGAGGTCGCATATGGCGTAGAGCATCAACTGGCCCGGACCGTGAAAGGTCACCTCGCCGCCCCGGTTGATCCGCACGAGGGGAACCTCCGCGCCGTCGACGGGCGAGCGCCTCAGAAGCACGTTCGCCTCGCTGCCCCCCTTGCCCAGCGTCATGACCGGGTCGTGCTCCAGAAAGAGAAAAACGTCCTCCCCGAGGCGGCCCTCGGCGCGCTCGGTCCACAGGCGTTTCTGCAAGTCCCAGGCCTCGTGGAACCCCACCCGCCCCAGGAAGGCGGCTCCGATGGAGGGTTTATTCAAAACGAACGGCTCCCGCGCCCACCAGATCACCTAGTTCTTCGCTCAGTTCCGCCGTCGGCGCCACCACGAACTCCTCGCCCGCCTCGATGCGCACCTCCCGGTCGGGGAACCTGAGCGTGAAGCGCACGGCGCAGTTGCCCGGATGCCTGGCCAGCACCTCGCGGATGGACTGCAGGCGGTTCGGCGTGCGGCATTCGGGCTCCAGATCGACCAGGACCCTGCTCGCGCGGTTCACCTCCACCTCGGACAAGGGCTCGATGGCGCGCACCACCACCTGAACGCCGTCGTCCGAGACCTCGGCGACCCCTTCGACGAGAACGGGTTCATCGCTCTCCAGGATTTCGTGGCAACTCTCGAACACGTCGGGGAAAAGCGTCATCTCCGCCGTGCCGACCTGATCTTCCAGGACGAAGTTCGCCATGCGCCGGCCCGCGCGCGTCGTGCGCAACCGCGAGGAGCGGATGAGGCCCGCCATCTTGAGCTTGCGCGCGCTCGTGACGTCGGCGAGGCGCAGCGTGTCGATGTTGGCGAAGCGCTCGATGACCTCCTTGTGATCGTCGAGCGGGTGTCCTGAAACGTAAAAGCCCAGCACCTCGCGCTCGCTGGCCAGGCGTTCGCCGTCCTCCCACTCGGCCACCTCGGGCAAATGCAGCGCGCCCCGGGCGGCTTCGTCTCCGCCGAAGAGGGTACCCTGCCCCACGGCCGCGCTCTTTTGCTCGCGGATCGCGGCTTCGAGCACGATGTCCAGCGATGCCGCCGCCTGCGCGCGTCCCACGCCCAGGGAATCGAAGGCGGCCGCCTTGATGAGGCTTTCGAGCGCCCGCCGGTTCAGATGCCGGTGCTCCACGCGCCTGCAAAAATCGCCCAAATCCCTGAACGGCCCCTCATCGCTCCGGCTGGCCAGGACGGCGTCCACCAGGCCCTCGCCCACGTTCTTCACGGCGGCCAGGCCGAAGCGGATAGACTCCCGCTCGACCGTGAAATCCTTCTGGCTCGCGTTCACGTCCGGCGGGAGCACGGGAATCTTCATGCTCCGGCATTCGGCGATGTCGTTGATGACCTTATCGGCGTTCTCCCTGTCGCAGGTGAGAAGCGCCGACATGAATTCGTGCGGATGATGCGTCTTCATGTAGGCGGTGCGGTAGGCGATGAGGGCGTAGGCCGCGCTGTGGCTCTTGTTGAAGCCATAGCCCGCGAACTTCTGTATCTGATCCCACAAGGACTGGACCTTTTTCCTGTCGTGGCCGCGCGCGGCGGCCCCGTCCACGAAGTCCGCCTGCTGCTCGGCCATGAGCTTCTGGCTCTTCTTGCCCATCGCCTTGCGCAGGACGTCCGCGCGCCCCAGGGAGAAGCCCGCGAGCGCGTTCGAGATTTGCATGACCTGTTCCTGATACACCATGACGCCGTAGGTGCCCTCGAGGATAGTCTGGAGCTCGTCGAAAAAATAATCGATCTCCTCGCGCCCGTGCTTTCTCGCGATGAACGCATCCACCATGCCGCTCTCCAGCGGACCGGGCCGGTAGAGCGCGACCATGGCGATCAGGTCCTCGAACGTCGTGGGGATAAGCTTCCTGAGATACTCGCGGATGCCCCGGCTCTCGAGCTGGAAAATGCCGGTCGTCTTGCCCTCCGCGAGCAGGCGGTACGTCGCCGCATCGTCGAGAGTCAGCGTCTCGAGATCCAGTTCTCCACCTCCGTCGCGCACGAGGTTCACGGCGCGCTCGAGCACCGTGAGCGTCTTGAGACCCAGGAAATCCATCTTGAGGAGACCCAGTTCCTCGATGTCCTTCATGTCGAACTGGGTCATCATCTCCCCGCCCGAGGCTTTATAGAGCGGCACGAAGTCGGTGAGCTTCGACGGCGCGATGACCACACCGGCCGCGTGCGTTCCCGCGTGGCGGATGTTGCCCTCGAGCTTCCTGGCCGTGCCCATCAAATCGCCCACCTTCGGGTCGCGCGCCACGGTGTCGCGCAGGCGCGGCTCTTTTTTCATCGCGTCGTCCAGGGTGATCTTGAGTTCGTTGGGCACGAGCTTGGCGATGCGGTCCACCTCGCCGTAGGGCATATCCATCACGCGGCCCACGTCGCGCAGGACGCCCTTCGCCAGCATGCTCCCGAAGGTGATGATCTGGCACACGTTCTCGCGCCCGTATTTCTCCTGCACGTAACGGATGACCTCGTCGCGCCTGTCCATGCAGAAGTCGATGTCCACGTCGGGCGGACTGATGCGCTCGGGGTTCAGGAAGCGTTCGAAGAGAAGGGAGTACTTGAGCGGGTCGATGCCCGTGATGCCCAGCGCGTATGCGGCCAGGCTGCCCGCCGCCGAGCCCCGGCCCGGACCCACGGGAATGTCCTGCTCCTTGGCGTAGCGAATGAAGTCGGAGACGATGAGGAAGTAACCCTCGTAGTTCTGGCTGTTGATGACTTCGAGCTCCATCCTGAGCCGCTCGCGGTAGTGCCCGGCTTCGGCGCCCTCGATACCGAACTGCGCGAGCTTGGCCGCGAGCCCCTCCTCGGCGGTGCGCCTCAGGTATTCTTTCTTGTCGGCCCCGTCGGGGGTCTCGAAATCCGGGTAGTGGGCCGCGCCGAAGGTGAACTCGAAATCGCATTGCCCGGCGATGGCGAGGGTGTTGGCGAGGGCTTCTGGCGCCTCGCCGAACAGCGCCTCCATCTCCTCTGCGCTTTTGAGATAGTACTCTTCGCTCTTGATCGTCATGCGGTTGGGATCGGTCAGGGTCTTGCCCGTCTGGATGCAGATGAGCACCTCCTGGGCGCCGTGATCTCCCTTGTCGAGATAATGCACGTCGTTGGTGGCGACGAGGGGCAGCCCCATCTCCTTCGAGAGGGCGATGACCCTCGGGATGACCTGCTTGTCCTCCTCCATCCCGTGGTCCTGTAGTTCGAGGTAGTAGCGCCCCGGGAAGAGGTCCTTGTAGAACCCGGCCGCCTCGCGCGCCGCCTCCTCGCGGCCGTGCAGGAGGTGGTCGTTCACCTCCCCGCGCAGACATGCGGACGTACAGATGAGGCCCTCGGCGTGCTGGGAGAGGAGTTCCCGGTCGACTCTGGGGAAATAGTACATGCCCTCGGTGAAGCCGCGCGTGACCAGTTCGCACAAGTTGTTGTAGCCCGTCTGGTTCTGGGCGAGGAGCAGCATGTGGTAGGCGCGTCCCCCGCCGTTCGTCGCGCCCTTGTCGAACCGGCTGCCGGGGGCGACGTACACCTCGCAGCCGATGATGGGCTTCACGCCCGCCCTTCTCGCCGCCTCGTAGAACTTCACCGCGCCGAACATGTTCCCGTGGTCGGTGAGGGCCACGGCGGGCTGGCCGAGTTCGGCGGCGCGCTGCACCAGATCGTCGATGCGCGTGGTGCCGTCCAGGAGACTGTACTGGGAGTGTAGATGCAGGTGAACGAATTCAGACGGCATGTCGATTCCCCGGGGGCGGGTTTTAATAGGGGCGTACTTTAATACTGGCCTGCTCTTATCGGCTTACTGCTTACGGTGAAGCCCTTTCAGTTTACTTCTTTCTGCCTCTCGCTTGAAACCCGCCGCCGCCATCTCCCTTGCTGCTTGCCGAGGGAAGGCGCATTCCCGTCCGCGGCGGATCACCCGCCGTACCCGAACAGGTGGCTAATGAACCGGCCGGGCATCATGGCGAACCCGCCCGCGATGAGGGCGCCTATCATCGTGCCCGTCATGAACGCCGCATGCCGCCGCACATTCCCCCGCCGTATCGAGACCACGGCCATCACCATGGAGAAAATCGTCCAGATCGTCAGCAGGTGTATCCAGCTGAACGCGCCGTCGTTGAGTTCGCGTATCCAGAATGAGGAGACCGTGACGTAGGTCATCACGACCATCCAGCACCAGCCGATGACGCGGTGCCTGGGCGTTCCCTTCGCCGACGCGAGATTGACGGCGCCCAATCCAATCGCCAGCACCGCCAGAATGAAATGCGTCCAAATGAGCAAGGCTTCAGTTCCCCGCGTCCGGCGGGTTCTTGTAGTCCTCGGGAAGCGCCTCCTCGGAACGCTTCATCGCGCCACCGCCATTCTTCGTCCCGTCGGTTCGTTTCATCTCATGCCCGTCGGGCCTGCCCATGTGATGCCCATGGCCTTTTTCCCCGTGGCCGCTTTGGGCGATGTGCAGGTGGGGATAATCCGCCTCATGGGCATGGGCGCTCGCTGCCGGAAGAAGCGAAGCGAGGAAAAACAGCGAAACCATAACGAGCGAGGTATTCAATGCGGGATACATTTTATTTTGACTCCCAAAGAGGATTTCAGACGCGGCGACGGGCTATACGATAGAGAAAACAGGCGATTTGTTGTAACTAATTGATTCTAAATACATTACACTTGGAGCTATCCTATCGCTCCTGCTTGCTTTTTCAACTCGGACATCTAAAATTCCGGATAGCGTCCCTTTTCCAAAAACTCGAAGAAAACCGGAGAAAAAATGCGCAAATTCCTGCTCCTGATTATTATCGTCTTTTTGGCGGGATGTAAAACTTCATCAGACGGGATTTCATCCGCCTGGTATTTCGACACGGCCGGCAGTACAACCTACCGTGACAAAGACTGGAACGTCGAGTTTTACGACAACTGCGGTCTCCCGGAATCCTCTTCCGCAAGATGGGTAACGGAGGGAAAAGAGACGTTCTTGCGATTCACCCTCAAAAACAAACAGGTGGGAGGATGCGGCACCGATGCCGGGGCCAGGCACGGCGCGCCATACTGGGAGCGGGCGGAAATAAAACAGACTGCCTCTTTGAAAAAAGATACGGACTATACGCTCACCTTCAGGGTTCGGTTCGTGAAGGGATTTACCTACGAAAGAGAAGATTTTTTTCAGATGCACCAATCTGTCGCAGGTTGCAGGGTCGGCCCTCCGTTGATGTTCAAATTCTCGAACGGCCGCCTGATAAGCAAAATCTGGAACGAGCGTTTTACGAGGAAGGTACACATCAGTGAATTCATCGGGAAATGGATAGACGTAAAGCTGGAGGTTTATTTAACGGAATCGTATTACAGCCTGTATTTCAATGAGGAAAAACTCGTGGACGAGGGAGATTTTGCTGTTGAGTCATGCGGAGAGCCGCATTTCAAATTCGGGATATACCGGCCCGGCGACGAAGAGGCGACCGGCGAAAGAATCTCCGTAGTGGATTTCGACAAAATCAATCTGATGGAGATAAAGAAAAAGTGAAATCCACCTAACCTATCGATTTTTATTTCATTACCCTACTCCCACTCGATCGTGCCCGGCGGCTTGGAGGAGACGTCGTAGACCACGCGGTTCACGCCGCGCACCTCGTTGATGATGCGCGAGGAGGCCTCGGCGAGCAAATCGGGAGGAAGCCTGGCCCAGTCCGCCGTCATCCCGTCCTGGCTGGTGACGGCCCGCAGCGCGAGGGCGTTCTCATACGTTCTCGCATCGCCCATCACGCCCACGGTGTTGACCGGCAGCAGCACGGCGAACGCCTGCCAGACCTTGTAGTAGTGATCGTGCTTGCGGAGCGTATCGATGAAAATGGCGTCCGCATCCTGTAAGGTCTTCACGCGTTTTTCCGTCACCTCGCCCAGGACGCGCACGGCCAGCCCCGGCCCCGGGAACGGATGCCGCCAGAGCATCTCGCGGGGCAGCCCCAACTCCTGGCCCGCCTCGCGCACCTCGTCCTTGAACAACTCGCGCAGGGGCTCGATGAGCGCGAGCCGCATCCACTTCGGCAGCCCGCCCACGTTGTGGTGGCTCTTGATGGTCGCCGAAGGCCCCTTGAACGAGACGCTCTCGATGACGTCGGGGTAGAGCGTCCCCTGGGCGAGGAACTTCACGTCGCCCAGCCGCCCCGCCTCGCGCTCGAACACGCGGATGAATATCTCGCCGATCCGCTTTCTCTTGGCTTCGGGGTGCGTCACGCCGCGCAGCGCGCTCAGAAACTCACCGCTCGCGTCCACGTGCACGAGTTTGAGCCTTTCGCCGAAGGTCGCGACCACCTGCTCGGCCTCGTCCTTCCGGAGCAGGCCGTTGTCCACGAAGATGCAGGTGAGCCGCTCGCCTATCGCCTCCTTGACGAGCATCGCCGTGACGGAGGAATCCACGCCGCCCGAGAGGCCGCACACCACGCGCCTGTCCCCGACCCGCTCTCTGATGCGCTCGACCGCCTCCTCGACGAAGGAGCGCATCGTCCAATCGCCCGCGCATCCGCAAATCCTGCGCACGAAGTTATGGAGAATCTCCTTGCCGCGCGGGGTATGCGCCACTTCGGGGTGAAACTGGATGCCGTAGCGCCGCCCGTCTTCGGACATCATCGCCGCCACGGGGGAACCCTCCGAGCGCGCGAGCGGCCTGTAGCCGGGCGGCGGCGCTTCTATCGTATCCCCGTGGCTCATCCAGACGGTCTCGGCGCCTTCTGAGCCGAGAAAGATGCCGGCGGGCTCCTCAATCACCACTTCGGCGCGTCCGAATTCCCTCTTGGCGTAAGGACCGACTTTTCCGCCGAGAAGGTGGGTCATGAGCTGCATGCCGTAGCAAATCCCCAGGATGGGGAAATCGCTCTCGAACAGCGCGGGGTCAACCGAGGGGGAGCCGTTATCGTAGACGCTGCTCGGCCCGCCCGAGAGGATGACGCCCTTGGTGTGCGGACCCGTAATCTCGCGCCAGTCGCGTGTGCACGGGTGAATCTCGCAATACACGTTCAACTCCCGCACGCGCCGGGCGATGAGCTGCGTGTACTGCGAGCCGAAATCGAGGATGAGTATCTGATCGCGCATCTTCTGTTCAGGCCGAGGCGAAACGAACCGCCTCTCCCCCTCCACTCTCAAGCCCGTCCCAAGCCGGGCCATCGGCCAACGTATCGAGCGCCGCGTCGACGAATCGGAACCTCATCCCCCTCGGCGAGACGGCGCGTTCGTCCTTGCGGGCGCCGGACGAAGCGCTCACGCGGAGCGGGCGCTTATCCCCACCCGCCGCGACGCCGACGGGCGCCGCACCGGATGACGCTCTATCTGTCAATCGCGCTGGTAGTTGGGCGACTCGCGCGTGATGAAGACGTCGTGCACGTGGCTTTCCGTGAGGCCCGCCGACGTGATGCGTACGAACTTCGCCTTCTCTCTCAATTCCTTCAGGCTGCGGCAGCCGGTATACCCCATGCCCGCGGCCACGCCGCCCATGAGCTGGTAGACGGTGGCCGAAAGCGGCCCCTTGTAGGGAACGCGGCCTTCCACGCCTTCCGGCACGAGCTTCGAATCGCTGAAGGCGTGCTCCTCCGCGCCCGGATAGCCGTTCTGCACGTCCTGGAAATAGCGGTCCCGGCTCTTGCCGTTGCTCATCGCGCCGACCGAACCCATGCCGCGATACACCTTGTAGCTTCTTCCCTGGTAGAGCACCCGCTCGCCGGGGCTCTCCTCCACCCCCGCCAGCAGGCTGCCGACCATCACGCCGTGCGCACCCGCGGCGAGCGCCTTGACGATGTCGCCCGAATACTTGATGCCGCCGTCGGAGACGATCTTGACGCCGTGCGGCTCCGCCGCCGCCGCGCAGTTCGCCACCGCGCTCAACTGGGGCACGCCCACGCCCGCCACCACGCGCGTCGTGCAGATGGAGCCCGGCCCGATGCCCACTTTTATCATGTCCGCACCCCGGGAGATCAGCTCCTGCGCGCCCTCCGCCGTGGCCACGTTGCCGGCGAGCAACCTCACGTCCGGCCAGCCGTTCTTGATCTCCTCCACCGCCCCCAGCACGCGTTCCGAGTGGGCGTGGGCGCTGTCGAGGACGAGGAGGTCCGCCCCCACCTCATGGAGCGCGGAGACGCGCTCGCGCATGTCCGCAGCCACGCCCACCGCCGCCGCCACGCGCAGGCGGCCGAACTTGTCCTTGGCCGATTTGGGATAGCGGCGAACCTTCTCGATGTCCTTGAGCGTGATGAGGCCCTTGAGGTTGAAGTCCTCGTCCACGACGAGGAGCTTCTCGATGCGGTGGCGGTGCAGGATTCCCTTGCTGTCGTCGAGCGTCGTTCCCTCCGGCACGGTGACCAGCTTCTCCCGGGTCATCAACTCCGCGACCGGCTTGTCGAGGTTCGTCTCGAAACGCACGTCGCGGTTCGTGAGGATGCCGACGAGGCGCCCCTCCTCGGTGATGGGCACGCCCGAGATGTGGTAGGTCTGCATGATCTCCAGGGCTTCGCGTATCTGCTGTTTGGGCCGCATGGTGATCGGCTGGGTGACCATGCCGCTCTCGGAGCGCTTGACGCGGTCCACCTCAGCCGCCTGGCGTTCGATGGTCATGCTGCGGTGCACAACGCCCAAACCGCCCTGCTGGGCGAGCGCGATCGCCAGGTCCGACTCCGTCACCGTGTCCATGGCGGCGCTTAGCAGGGGAATGCCGAGTTCGATCTCCTCGCACAAGGAAGTGGAGAGGTCCACATCCCTGGGGAGCACCTCCGAGTGCGCCGGCAGCAGCATCACGTCGTCGAAGGTATAGGCTTCTTCTATCGGGCTGTTGAGCATCTTTATGCGCCACTCCCTTGGATGAGAGAAAGCAGAGATTGCACCTGCGGTTTTACGGTGCAGATAAGAAAACGCCCGCCACCATTGCGCCGGAAAGGCCAAAAGTGAGCGGGCGTACCTGAAACCTCCTCAGCCACCGGCGGGCGATGGCTTTTGCAAGAAATCGGGACCGAAAGGCTGCTTCAAAAGGATGCGGCATCAGAGGCCTCCCTCGATAGCCCTCCTTTTTCTTGCCTCGCCATTGTGTTGCGCACGGGCGCGGGTGTCAAGAGCGTTACTGGCTTCGCGCGAGAAATCGACTCAGCTTCGCAAAAAGCGCCTTCTCACGGGGTCTGCGCCCATCACGAGCATGACGGGCCGCCCATGCGGGCAGGTCCATCTGCCCGGCGTCTTCTCGAGTTCCTCGACGAGGGCGGCCACTTGCTCGGGCCGCATGGCCTGCGCCGCCTTCACCGCGCCCTTGCAACTCATCCTCGCGATGATGCCGTCGATGAGATCCGCGAAGCTCACGGGCTGCTCTATATCCGCCAGACCCTCCACGATCTGGCGCACTGCGCCTGCGGGGTCGCGGTCCGCAATAAGCGCGGGCACGGCCTGAATCCGGTATTCGCCGGGACCCGCGCACTCTAGTTCGAAGCCCGAGCGCAGCAGATCGTCGCGATGCGCCTCGATGCTCAGCGCCTCCTCGGGCCGGAGGCGAACCTCCTCGGGCACGAGACACGCCTGAGTGTCCACGCGGCCCTCCCTGAACTGGTCGCGGAAGCGGTTGTAGAGCACCCGCTCGTGCGCGGCGTGCTGATCGACGAGCACCAGACCCTGCGAGGAGGCGAACAGCAAGAAGCACTCCTCCCACTGCCCGAGATAGCGGCATTGGGAAAGAACCACCGGGTCCGCCGGGTGGGGCGGCTCGAGCATGCGCTCGATCGGCGAGGGCGCCGTCGATTCGGGCGGGGTCATGGGCGCAGGCGGAGCGGGGTCCATCGCCTCGGGGTCCGATACGGAGCGTTGCGCGCCGGATGCGGACTCATCCGAGGAGGCGCCGTAATCCCCGGCGGCGGCGCGATCGCCAAAATATCCCCCGCCGCCCAGCAGGGCCGGCGCGGCGCCTTCCTCTGCGGCAGCACCCGGAGCCGCGTGGCTCACGCCCTGATGGGCGAAATCGCGCCGCACTCTTTCGGGCCGCGCGCCCAGCACGGCGGCGACGCTGTCCCGCACGAGATCGTAGACGCTCGACGCGAAGCGGAAGCGCACCTCCTGCTTGGCGGGGTGGACATTCACGTCCACGTCCTCGGGCGGCATGTCCAGAAAGAGGATGAAGACGGGGTGGCGCTTCACCGGCAGGAAGCTGCGGTAGGCCGCATACGCCGCGTGGACGAAAAGACGGTCCCGGATGGGGCGTCCGTTCACGAACAGATACTGCGCGTCGCGCGTGGAGCGGTTCAGCCCGGGTGCGCCCGCCCAGCCGCTGAACGTCATGTTCTCAGACGCGGCGCGGGGAATCTTGAGCAGATGGGAGGCCGCCGCCTCGCCCACGAGTTGCGCCGCGCGCGCCATGAGCCCTCCCGAGGCGCCCAAGTCGAGCAGCGTCCTCTTCCCGTGGCGCAGGACGAACGAGACGTTCGGGTTCGCCATGGCCGCCTGATTCGCCACTTCCAGGCAGCGGGCGAGCTCGGTCTCTTTACGTTTCAGGAACTTGCGCCTCGCCGGCACGTTGAAAAACAACGAGCGCACCTCGACCCTCGCGCCGGGCGCGGCGCCCATCTCGGTGACGCGCTGGAGCTTGCCGCCCTCCATGCGTACTTCGGTTCCCAGAGCGTCCTCCGGCCTCCTGGTCGTGATGGTCATCTTCGAGACCGCGGCGATGCTCGGCAGCGCCTCGCCTCTAAAGCCCAGGGTGGCGATGCGGCCCAGGTCCCAATCCGTGGATATCTTGCTCGTCGCGTGGCGCTCCAAGCACAAGAGCGCGTCGTCCTCGCTCATGCCGTGCCCGTCGTCGACCACCTGAACGCGCGCCGCGCCGCCCGATTCCAGGTCGATTTCCACCCGCTCGGCGCCCGCGTCGATGCTGTTCTCCACCAACTCCTTGAGGACGGAGGCGGGGCGCTGCACCACCTCGCCTGCGGCGATCTGGTTCGCGAGCGATTCGGGAAGTATGCGTATGCGGGATTCTTTTCTCATGGGGGTCCTCGTGTTGTTGCCCGTCGCCGTCCAATGTCCCGCATTCAGGGGGAGTTGTCAAGCGATAACCACAACATTTTGTGCCTATAATCGAATAATTACGCCATATCATGGGATATTCACGACATCCAGGAAACATTCAGGAAACAAATCAGAAACCCGCAATTAACCATCACGAAACCTGCAAGACACGTCTTGCCCGTAGCCTGATGTATGCAGGAATGGGGCGGCAGCGTTCAATCGGCTCGAATCTTCATCCGTATGGGTCACTATTTTCCCAGAGCCCGCACCGCCGGGCGCAACGAAGGAGACGAGCATGAACAAGGACGTACCGGATAACAAGCAGTTCAAGCGCCGTGATTTTCTGAAAATCGGGGCAGGCGCCGCCGCAGGGGCGGGGTTGTTGCCGCTTCTCAAGTACCTGTCCGCCGAGGCCGCCGCCGGCCGCGACACGCTCGTGGTCGTGATCGGAAACGGCCCCAACAGCATGGACATCCACAGGAAGGGAACCAACCGCCCGAGCTACCAGGTCGCCGTGAACATCTACGACCGCCTCGTCACCTACGGGCGCAAGAAGCTGCCCGACGGCAATGTCATGTACGATTACCAAAAGATAGAACCGGAACTGGCCGAATCCTGGAGCTTCGCGTCCGACGGCATGTCAGTCACCTTCAAGATTCGCAAAGACGCCAGGTTCCACGACGGAAAACCCGTCACCGCCCATGACGTGAAATGGTCTTTCGACCGCGCGGTCTCGCTCGGCGGTTTTCCGGCCGTACAGATGAAGGCGGGCTCGCTCATCAAGCCCGAACAGTTCATCGCCGTGGATAAGTACACCTTCAAGATCAATTTCATCCGCAAAAGCAAGCTCACACTGCCCGACCTGGGCGTTCCCGTGCCCCTCATCATCAATTCGGCCGCCGCCAAGGCCAAAGCCACGAAGGCCGACCCGTGGGCGACCGAATATCTGCACAAGAACCCGCAAGGGGGCGGGGCCTTCAAGCTGGGGCGTTGGAAGCCCGGCCAGCAGACCGTTTACATTCGCAACGATGAGTGGAAGTCGGGTCCCCTGCCCGGCGTGAAGCGCGTGATCGTCCGCGAGGTGGCCTCCGCCTCCACGCGCCGCGCCCTCCTGCTTCGGGGCGACGCCGACGTCTCTCTCGATCTCCCGCCGAAAGACACCAAGGAACTCACGAGCAACAAGAAGCTCAAGATCGCAGGAGTCCCCATCGAGAACTGCATCCACGCCGTAGGTCTCAACCTGAACTTCAAGCCCTTCGCCGACGCGCGGGTCCGCCAGGCGATGGCCTACGCCATGCCTTATGAGAAGATATTCAAGGCGGCGGCCTATGAGCGCGGCCTGCCGCTCTGGGGAGCGAAATCCGCCGATCCCGCCGGCACGCTGTGGCCCCAGCCCTTCCCCTACGACACCGACCCGGACAAGGCGAAGGCGCTGCTGAAAGAGGCCGGCTACGCGGAGGGCTTCAAGGTCACGCTGTCGTTCAACCTGGGTCTCGCCTACTGGACGGAGCCGACGGCGCTCCTCATCCAGGAGGGGCTCGGCAAGGTGGGGATTGAAGCGAAGCTCGACAAGATCCCCGGCTCGGGCTGGCGGACGAAGGCGCTCGTCGAGAAGAAGCTCCCGATGCACCTCAAGAACTTCGGGGGCTGGCTGAATTACCCTGAGTATTATTTCTTCTGGGCCTACCAGCCCAAACGCCTGTTCAACTCCATGAACTACGACAACCCGAAGCTGAACAAGCTGGTCGACGAGACCCTGCACATGCCGGTGGGCAGCCCCGGCTACGCGGAGCGCGTCAAGGCGTTCATCAAAATCGCCTTTGAGGACGTTCCCCTCATCCCGCTCTGGCAGCCCTATCTCGATGTCGCCATGCAAAAGCACATCGAAGGTTACGAGTACTGGTTCCACCGTCAGCTCGACGTGAGGCCGTTCAAGAAACTGCCGAAACAGGCCTGAAGCCGGTTCGCAAGAAATAGCGCGTCCTTTGAAGGGGGGGACGATGTGATGAAAGGCGATTCCCTTGTCCTGATCGGCCGGCGCCTCCTGCAGGCGGCGCCGGTCGTGATGGGCATCATCGTGGTGACGTTCATTCTGACGCGGGCCTTGCCGGGCGACCCGGCGGTGTTCTTCGCCGGGCCTGCGGCGGATGAGAGATCCATCGCCGAGATACGCGCCTCGCTGGGCCTCGACAAGAGCTGGCCCGAGCAATTCTGGGTCTACCTCCAGAATCTCTCGCGCGGAGACCTAGGCAAATCCATCAGCACGGGCCAGCCCGTCATGGAAGAACTCGCCACGCGGCTGCCGGCTTCGCTCGAACTCACGCTCATGGGCCTGTTTCTCGCCGTCGCCATCGCCATCCCTCTGGGCATACTGGCGGCCACGCGGCCCAACTCGTTCGTCGATCACCTCTGCCGGCTGGTCGTGACCATCGGAGTTTCGCTGCCTACCTTCTTCACCGGGTTGTTCCTCGTCTATATCTTCTATTTTCTGCTGGGGCTCTCGCCCGCTCCCCTCGGACGCCTGAGCATCATCCACATCGCTCCCGACCACGTTACGGGCTTCTACCTGATCGACAGCCTCATCGCGGGTGATTTGGAGGTCTTTCGCGCATCATTTTCCCAGATGATTCTCCCCGCCTCGACACTGGGGATTTTCGCCCTGGCCCCGCTCGCGCGGATGACGAGAGCCGCGATGCTGGGGGTCCTGTCGAGCGACTTCGTCCGAACGGCGCGGGCGAGCGGTTTGTCGCGCCGGACGGTGCTGTGGGTCTATGCTTTTCAAAACGCCATTCTCCCCGTTCTCACCACGCTCGGGATGGTGTTCTCGTTCCTGCTGGGGGCGAACGTTCTGGTCGAGAAAGTCTTCGCCTGGCCGGGCATCGGCTCGTTCGCCATCGAGGCCCTCATCGCCTCGGACTATGCCGCCGTGCAGGGTTTCGTTCTGGCCATGGCGTTGATGTACGTGCTCCTGAACCTGGCGATCGACATCCTCTATACGGTGGTCGATCCGCGTATCGGGCTGGAAGGCTGAGCGTGAGCGCCCATTTCCGTCACCTGCGCTACGTGATGGGGGAGAATCCCGTCACGCTTTTCTCGTTCGTCCTTTTCTTTTTGCTGTTGGCCCTCGGTTTGTTCGGCCCCTGGCTCGCGCCCTACGATCCCCTCGCCAGCGACACGGCCAACGCTCTCAAGCCGCCTTCTTGGGCGCACCCGTTCGGCACCGACAATCTGGGGCGAGACGTTTTCAGCCGCGTCATCACGGCCACGCGGCTCGACCTCGCGATATCCGTGGCGGCCGTTTCGCTCTCCTTCGTCGCGGGAAGCGTCGCCGGCGTATGCGCAGGCTACTTCGGAGGGATGACGGACAAGCTCATCAGTCGTCTCACCGACACCATCATGGCGTTTCCCCTCTTCGTGCTGGCCATGGGCATCGTTTCGGCTCTGGGGAACACGATCGAGAACATCGTCTACACGACGGCGGTCATCAACTTCCCCTTCTATGCGCGCGTGGCGCGGGCCGAGGCGAATTCGCGCCGTGAAGCGGGGTTCGTGGAGGCGGCGCGCCTTTCGGGGAATGGACACGGCCGGATCCTGTTATTTCACATGGGACCCAACATCATGCCGCCCATGATGGTTCAGATATCGCTGAACATGGGTTACGCCATACTGAACGCGGCGGGACTCTCCTTCATCGGCTTGGGCGTCCGGCCCCCGACTCCCGAGTGGGGCATCATGGTGGCCGAGGGCGCCAAGTTCATCGTCTCGGGCGAGTGGTGGCTGGCCATCTTTCCCGGAGCCGCCCTGATGCTCGCCGTGCTGTGCTTCAACCTTCTGGGCGACGGCCTCCGCGATCTGATCGACCCGAGAATGAGGACGTGATGGAATCCCGGAACCCTCTTCTCGCCGTCGATAATCTCTCGCTCGAATTCCGCACGCGCACAGGCGTCGTCAAGGCGCTCGAGAACGTCAGCTTCGAGATTGAAAAGGGGGAGACGGTCGGCGTCGTCGGCGAGAGCGGTTCGGGAAAATCCGTGATGTCATACGCCATCATGGGGATTTCCGATCCGGCGGCGAGAATCACCTCAGGCCGGATTGTCTTTGGGGGCATCTCTTTGTTCGAAAAATCCGGGCAAGAACTACAGGAAATGCGCGGGCGCGAGATATCCATGATCTTCCAAAGCCCGAGAACGGCGCTGAACCCCATTCGGACCATCGGCAGCCAGCTGGAGGACGTCATCTATCGCCACAGCAGTTTCCGCGGCCGGCAGATTCGCGAACGCGCACTCGATCTGCTCAACCAGGTCCACATCCCCGACCCGGAAAAACGCTACCGCGCCTATCCGTTCGAACTCTCCGGCGGCATGTGCCAGCGCGTGATGATCGCGATCGCCATCTCCTCCAACCCCTGGCTCCTGATAGCGGACGAACCCGTAACGGGTCTGGATGTCACGACGCAGGCGGCGATCATGGACCTCGTCAAGGACGCGGCGCGTGAGAGAAACATGGGAACGATCCTCATCACCCACGACCTCGGCCTCGCCGCGGAATACTGCGACAGGATAATCGTCATGCACTCGGGACACGTGGTCGAAGTGGCCGATACCGAACACCTGTTCATGCGTCCGCGGCATCCCTACACGGCGAAACTCATCGGAGCCACGCCGAATGCGAGCAGAGACCTCGCCGAGCTTTCTTCGATTCCCGGCAACCTGCCGGATCTGCGCGCGGAACTCCCGGCTTGCCGCTATAGCGAGCGGTGCGAACACCTCAAAGAGGATTGCCTCGAGCCGCCGCTTCCCCGCATGGAGACCGAAGCGGGCCATCTCGTCGCCTGCCGGTACCCTCTCTGATGGCCTTGCTCCAAACCGTCGACCTCCTGAAGAAGTTCCCGATCCGCCGGAGTGGAGCGATGGGAAGGATCTGGAATTCGCTGCGGGGCATGGGGGCCGAAGAACGAGGCGAAGCGGGCCATCTCCACGCCGTGGACGGCGTGACTTTCACGATCGAAGCGGGGGAGAGCGTCGGCCTCGTCGGCGAGTCCGGCTGCGGGAAATCCACCCTCGCCCGCTTGATCGCCCGCCTGCAGGACCCGACATCGGGCGCTATCGCCTTCGAGGGCAGGAACATCGGGGGGGTTCCGGCGAGCCGCTTCATCCAGGGCGAGAAGCGCCGGAAAATCCAGATGGTTTTCCAGGACCCCACGGAAAGCCTGAATCCCGGGTTCACCACTTTTCGGGCGGTCGCCGATCCGCTCTTGCGTCTGGGCGGGATGCGGAGCGGCCCCGAACTGGCGAAGCGCGTGGAGGAACTCTGCACTCTGGTGGGTCTCGCCCCCGAGTTCCTGACCCGTTATCCACACCAGCTCTCCGGCGGTCAGAAGGCGCGGGTCGGAATCGCCCGCGCGATAGCGCTCGAACCCTCGCTCCTCATTCTGGACGAGCCCACCTCCGCCCTGGACGTTTCGGTTCAGGCGGTCATCCTGCATCTTCTCGAAGATCTGAAGAACCGCCTCGGGATGAGCTACCTGTTCGTCTCCCATGATCTGAACGTCGTCCGGCTGCTCTGCCAACGGGTTCTGGTGATGTATCTCGGCAAAATCGTGGAGGCCGGTCCCACCCGGGAAATCCTGCGTCACCCCCGCCATCCCTACACCCGGGCGCTCCTCTCCGCCATACCCGCCATCAACACGAACGAGCGCACCGAACGGGTGCGATTGACCGGTGAGCCGATGAGTCCCATCGATCCTTCCCCGCACCTTTGCCGTTTTTACAGCCGTTGTCCCCAAAGAGAAGAGAGGTGCCGAGTCGAAATGCCGATGCTGACGCCTTATCCCGGCGGAACCAAGGCCGCCTGCCATTTTCCATTGGAAAAACGGGAAAATACCGGGACGCAAACGACTGTTTCCTGAGAAACGCTCGACGAAACTGGTGTAGACGACGATCTCCCTCCTAGGCGTCGTCTCCCGTCAAGACATACCGCGCTCGCCCGTATCCGATCCGCCTATATCATGCGGCGGCCCCCCGGAGGATCGTTGCCCGCCCGCGCGCGTTGCGCGTATACTGCGGGCGTCGGGATTCCCAATCGTGAGGCCAGGCATTGAGCGAGAACAAAAGCGGTTTCGAGCGCGCGGTGGAGGTCATGGCCCGCCTCAGAGCGCCGGACGGCTGCCCCTGGGACAAGGAACAGGACCACCAGAGCCTCAAGCCCTACCTCATTGAGGAAGCCTACGAGGTGATGGAGGCCATCGAGGCGGGCGACCCCGCCATGCTCAAGGAAGAGTTGGGCGACCTCCTGCTTCAGGTGCTCTTCCACTGCCGACTCGCCGAGGAGAAGGGCCTCTTCGACGCCGAGGAGACCGCCCGCGCCCTCGCGCAGAAGATGATCGACCGCCACCCCCACGTGTTCGAGGACGCTATGGCCGAGACCAGCGGCGAGGTGCTCCGAAACTGGGAGATCAGCAAGCGAAAGTCCCGCGCGGGGGATGAGAACGGCGCGGCCTCCATTCTCGACGGCGTGCCCGCCGCCATGCCCGCGCTCCAGCGCGCCCAGAGACTTCAGGGAAAGGCTTCGCGCGTGGGCTTCGACTGGCCGGACCCGGCCGGTGCGGCGGGCAAGGTGGAAGAAGAGTGGGCGGAACTCAAGGCGGCGATGCGGAAAGAAGACCGCGAAGCGATCGAGCAAGAGATGGGCGATCTTCTCTTCGCCGCCGTGAACCTCTCCCGGAAGCTCGGGGTGAGCGCCGAGGGGGCGGCCCGCGCCTGCATCCAGCGCTTTACCGCGCGTTTTCACCATATGGAACAAGCGCTGCGCGCCCGGGGACTCTCGCCCGAGGACGTGACGCTCGATGAGCTGGAAACGCTCTGGAATGAAGCGAAAAAAACCGGAAGGAGCGGGGGCTGAGCTGACTCTCGCTCTGACCCCGGCCACGCGCACCCGGTGACACACCGCCCCGCCCGCCCGGATGCGATCAGGAACGACCCATGACGCGCAAACCGAGAACACCACGCCCCGGAAGAAGTACCCCTCCTCCCCAGGCGGGCCTCTTCCCGCAAGACGGCACCGAACTGACCGGCGCGGTGGAGCGGATCCGCTTCCGCGCGGAGGACACCGGCTACAGCGTCCTGCTCGTCCAGCCGGACAACGAGGATTTCCCCCGCGTGGCCGTTGTGGGCTATCTCTCCTCCATCCGCGAGGGCGAACGCGTCCGCTTCGAGGGCGGCTGGAAGGATCATCCCAGGTTCGGCCGCCAGTTTCATGCAGAACTAGCCCGCCCGCTGGCGCCCACGACAATCGAGGGAATCGAAAAGTACCTGGCGTCCGGCATCGTGAAGAACATCGGCCCCGCTCTCGCCAGGAGAATCGTTACGCGCTTCGGCGAGAAATCCCTCGAAATCCTCGACAACCAACCCGAGCGCTTAACGGAAATCGCCGGGCTGGGCGCGAAGAAGCTCGAAGCCATCGTCGAGAGCTGGAAGAGCCAGAGCGAAGTCAAGGAGATCATGCTTTTTCTCCGTCAATACGACGTCCCGCTCCATCTGTCCGAGAAAATCCTGAGAACCTACGGCGAGGCGTCCATACGGATTCTGCGCGAAGACCCCTATCGCCTGGCGTCAGAGATTCACGGCGTGGGCTTCAAGAGCGCGGACCGAATCGCGCAGCAACTGGGCATTCCCGTTGACTCTCCCAAACGCCTCGCGGCGGGAGCCGTCTACGTCCTGAACCAGCTCGCCGAGCGCGAGGGCCACTGCTTTCTGCCCTACGGCGACCTGATGGAGACGGCCGTCGAGATGCTCGAGACCGAAGTCGACGCCCTCGCTCCCGTTCTCGAGAACCTGGGCCGGGGCGGCTCGGTGGTGATCGAATCGGCGAACATGGTCGAGAACCTCGCTTCGGCCGAGGGCAAGCGCGTCTACGCGCGCCCGCTCTACGCCGCGGAATGCGAGGTCGCCCGCCGTCTCGCCGCGCTCATCCGCACGACGCGCGACGAGGCGCGTCTCGAAGCCGCCATGCGGGGACAGGGAGCGCCCGGGAGTACGACGAAAGAGCGCCTCGGTCATCTCGCCCGGCGCGCGCTCGAAGGCGGCAAGGCGACGAAGGATCAGGGCGCGGCGATAGAGGGCGCGCTCACGCAGAAGGTGCTTATCGTCACGGGCGGCCCCGGCACCGGCAAGACGACCATCGTGAGCGCCGTCACGAACCTCTACACGAAACTCGGCCTCCAGGTCATCCTCGGCGCGCCCACGGGCCGGGCGGCCAAGCGTCTTTCTGAAGTCACAGGCCACGAGGCGGCCACCATCCACAGGCTGCTCGAATACAGCTGGCACTCGGGCGGCTTCACCCGCGATGCGGAAAACCCGCTCACCGGCGACATCGTGATCATCGATGAGGCCTCGATGCTCGACGTACACCTGACGGCCCACCTGCTGCGCGCGGTGCCCGACCCGGCGACGCTCGTCCTGGTGGGCGACGTAGACCAGCTCCCCTCCGTGGGACCCGGCAACGTCCTGAGCGACGTCATCACCTCAGAGACCCCGCCCGTCGTGAGGCTCACCGAGGTCTTCCGCCAGGCGCAGGAGAGCCTGATCGTCGAGAACGCCCACCGCGTGAACCGCGGCGAGATGCCCCGAAACGGCAAGGGGGAAAAAGAAGACGCGCCGCTCGACTATTACTTCATCGAGGAGAGCGAGGCGGAGCGCTGCGCCGACCTCATCATCGAACTGTGCCGCGAGCGCATTCCCGATCGGTTCAAGATCGACGCCATCGCCGACCTCCAGGTCATCTCCCCCATGCAGCGCGGCGTGCTCGGCGTGCAGAGCCTGAACGCGCGCTTACAGGAGGCGCTCAATCCCGCCGGAAGCGCGCCCGCGCTACAGAGCGGCGGCCGGACGTTCCGCACCGGGGACAAGCTCATCCAGGTGCGCAACAACTACGACAAGGACGTGTTCAACGGCGACATCGGCGTCGTCAAGAGCGTCGCGCCCGAGGAGGGGAGCATTCGCGCCGCTTTCGATTCGAACGTCGTCGAATATACGCGCGGCGCGCTCGATGAGGTGATGCACGCCTACGCCATCACCGTCCACAAGAGCCAGGGGAGCGAATACCCCGCCGTCGTCATCCCGCTCCACACCCAGCACTTCCCGATGCTGCAGAGAAACCTCGTCTACACCGCCCTCACGCGGGCGAAGCGTCTGGCGGTGTTCGTCGGGTCGAAAAAGGCGCTCGGCATGGCGATAGGAAACGCGCGCGTGAGGAGGCGCTGGAGCGGCCTGCCGGAAAGAATCCGCCGCGAGGCGAAACTCGCCCCGCTTCTCAAGGAGCCCTCCCCCGCCCCGCAGGATGCGGATGCGGATGACACGCAGTTCACGGAAGACGCCCCGCCGGATGCTCTTTATGAGGACGAAGCGACCGAGGACGATTCCCCGCCCGGGGGCGAACTGACCTACCACCCCGTGGATAAGTAGCGGACAATCGGCGATGCAACAGAAAACCCCCGTCCCGGAGGACGGGGGCGGAATAGCCGGCGGGAAGTAGAGGTTACTTCCCTGTCCGCTCGATGAGCGTCTTGAGCGCGGTCATGGACTCCTCGTGCCGTCTTGCGCCCTCTCTTTCCCTGAACTCCGAGGCGCGGCTCATCTGCCTCAAGCCCATCAAGATGAGGGCGCACTGTGCGAGGCCGATGAGGGACTGCACGGCGTAGAACCCGAGCGTTGCGATTTGAAAAGTCGTCACTTTTCTCTCCTCTCGGGTCTTTTGTATTCGCCCGGCGAACTCCACGGCCTCGCGTCCCATGGCCCGCAACCCTGAATATAACACTATCCCCTTTCGCGCTCCCCCGCAATATCCGGCTCTTCGCGCGACTCAAGGCCTAACCGCCATCTTCAGAGATTCCCAAAACAGATGATGGGCAGAGAACCATCGAGCAACAGAAAACCCCCGTCCCGGAGGACGGGGGCGGAGTAGCCGGCGGGAAGTAGAGGTTACTTCCCTGTCCGCTCGATGAGCGTCTTGAGCGCGGTCATCGATTCCTCATGTTTTTTCATGTTTTCCTCATGATTTTTCATGGTCTCTTCGTGCCGCCTCGCGCTCTCCCTCATGACTTCCTCGTGCCGTCTAGCGCTCTCTCTTTCCCTGAACTCCGAGGCGCGCTCCATCTGCCTCAAGCCCTTCCATATCAGGATACACTGAACGCTTCCTACACCAAGAGCTATTGCGCTCTGAATGCCCAATGCCACCAGCGTCGCGATTTGAAAAGTCGTCATCTTGTTCCCTTTCGGGTCCTTGATTTTCACCCTGCGAACTACATGGCCTCGCGTTCCATGGCCCGCAATCCTGAATATAACACTATCCCCTTTCGCGCTCCCCCGCAATATCCGGCTCTTCGCGCGACTCAAGGCCTAACCGCCACCTGGAGAGATTCCCAAAACAGATGATGGGCAGAGAACAATCGAGCAACAGAAAACCCCCGTCCCGGAGGACGGGGGCGGAGTAGCCGGCGGGAAGTAGAGGTTACTTCCCTGTCCGCTCGATGAGCGTCTTGAGCGCGGTCATGGACTCCTCGTGCCGTCTTGCGCCCTCTCTTTCCCTGAACTCCGAGGCGCGCTCCATCTGCCTCAAGCCCTTCCATATCAGGATACACTGAACGCTTCCTACACCAAGAGCTATTGCGCTCTGAATGCCCAATGCCACCAGCGTCGCGATTTGAAAAGTCGTCATTACCCACCCCATTCGGGTCTTTGATTATCACCCTGCGAACTCCACAGCCTCGCGTTCCATGGCCCGCAATCCTAGATATAACACTATCCCCTTTCGCGCTCCCCCGCAATATCCGGCTCTTCGCGCGACTCAAGGCCTAACCGCCACCTGGAGAGATTCCCAAAACAGATGATGGGCAGAGAGCAATCGAGCAACAGAAAACCCCCGTCCCGGAGGACGGGGGCGGAGTAGCCGGCGGGAAGTAGAGGTTACTTCCCTGTCCGCTCGATGAGCGTCTTGAGCGCGGTCATGGACTGCTCATGTTTTTTCATGTTCTCTTCGTGCCGCCTCGCACCCTCCATCATGACTTCCTCGTGCCGTCTAGCGCTCTCTCTTTCCCTGAACTCCGAGGCGCGCTCCATCTGTCTCAAGCCCTTCCATATCAGGATACACTGAACGCTTCCTACACCAAGAGCTATTGCGCTCTGGATGCCCAATGCCACCAGCGTCGCGATTTGAAAAGTCGTCACTTCCTTCCTCCTTGCGAGTCCACCAACAAAAACCGAACAACCTCGTGGACCCAGAGCGTCCTGCCCTGCGTTGCTCGCTTTCTCAGAAAAATACTAATCTCTTTCGCGCCCGACCGCAAGATTCGGGCTTGCGATCAGGGTTTGAGCACCACCTTCAGTGATTCGCCCGCCTCGGCGACGAGGCGGAAGCCCTCCTGCGCCTGCGCGAGCGGGAGCCTGTGGGTGACCATCTCCTCGACCTCGATGCGGCCGGCGCGTATGAGCGCGAGCGCCTCTTCGAGATCGAGCGGCGCTGCGCCGTAAGTGGTGGTGATGGCGATCTGCTCGCTCCAGATTCGGTTGAGGTCGATTTCAGGGCGGTATCCCGGCGGCGTGGGGGCGAAAAGCTGCAAGACGCCGCAGGTCGCGACGCACGCGAGGGACGTCTTAAGAGCCTCGGGCGCCCCCGCGCACAGGACGACGCGATCCGCCAGGCGGCCGTCGTTCGCCTCCCGTAAGGCCTCGGTCATATCTTCGCACGGGGGCAGCGCATGCGCGCCGAACCGCTCGGCGGCCTTGAGGCGCCAGGGATGAACGTCCGCCGCGAATATGGCTCCCGCTCCCAGGATGCGCGCCGCCTGCACGTGTAACAGGCCCGACATCCCGCTTCCCACCACGAGGACGGAGAGGCCCGGCGTCATACGAAAGCGCCGCCAGCCGCGCAGGACGCAGCCCAAAGGCTCGACGAACACGCCCGCATCGTCCGAAACCTCATCGGGCAGGCGGAACATCCCCCGATCCACGTTGGCGGCGGGTAAGCGGATGAACTCGGCGAAACCGCCCGGGTCGAAATTCGTAGCTTTCAGCATCTCACAAGCCGTGTGGTCTCCGCGCAGGCAATGCGCGCAGGCATTACAGGGAACGTGATGGGTGACGCAGACGCGATCACCTACCCGGAAGCCTTCCACGCCCTCGCCCGCTTGCGCGACGACGCCCGTCACCTCATGGCCCAAGACGCGCGGCGCGCTCTTTACCCGGTACCACTCCATTACGTCGCTTCCGCAGATGCCGCTCGCGCGCGTCTCGACCAAAAGCTCGCCCGCCCCGGCGCGGGGCTTCGCCATCTTCTCGATCCGCACGTCGTCGTTTCGGTAATACACCGCCGCCCGCATGGTTTCCGCCATGTTCATACTTCCTGCGTCGCGAGCCGAAACACCATCATACAGGGACTTCCGCGCTCAAATCCTCGAACATCTCAAAGGCCGCATCCGGGCTTGAATCCTCATGCACGACGGCGCGCACCGCCCGGACCATGGCGGCCGGATGCGCGCTCTGGAAGATGTTGCGGCCCATGTCCACGCCCGCAGCGCCCTCGTCTATCGCGCGCCAGCAGAACGCGAGCGCCTCGCGCTCGGGCACCTTCTTGCCGCCCGCGATGACGATGGGCGCGAAACAGCCCCGCACCACACGCTCGAAGCCCTCGCAGTAATAGGTCTTCACGACGTCCGCCCCGTGTTCGGCAGCGATGCGCGTCGCAAGACCCAGATAGCGCGCATCCCTGGTCATCTCCTTGCCCACCGCCGTGATGCCCAAAACGATCAGGCCCTCCCGGCGGCCCTCATCGCTCATCCTCGCCAGGTTCAGGATGGACTCTTTCTGGTAGCGCGCACCCACGTAGATCGAAACCGAAACGCCCGCCACGCCCAGGCGCGCGGCCTCCGCCGCAGAGACGGTGATGGACTCGTTCGAGAGTTCGCGGTTCACGATATCATCGGCGATTCGCTCACGCAGCGCCTCGCGGGCCGCCTCATCTTCTATCCCCGCTGCCCGGATGCTGAGTTCACGCTCGAGTTCCACAGGATCCGAATAGACGATGGCGTTCCCGCCCGAGGCACGGAGAATGACCGGCGTCTTGCTCTCGGGCGGCATGCAGCGCAGGAAAACGCCCTTCGTGGGACTCACCGCGTCGCAATAAGACAGTAAAGGCTCCATCGTCTTTGCGGGTTCCTCCAGACCCGAGGTCGGCCCCTGGAAATAGCCGTGGTCCACCGCGAGCATGACGATGCGCCCCGTCTTCTCGTTCATGATTTTCATGTGGCTAGACATTTTCTGGTCTCTCCGGCAGTGGCCCGGGGCGGGGCGCGTGGGGGAGCACGCAGGAGACGAGAATGGCCGCACGAGCAAACATTCTATCCATTCTCCGGCGGGAGCGGCGGGCCGCCCTTGTAGAAGACGCGCGCCATCACGTGATTTCTGGCCGTGAACTCCTCATCGCCTTTGTCTTCGGCCACCGCGCGCTTGACGATGTTGAACTTCGCGTCCATGTCGTCCGCGTAGTGGAGCAGGAGCGCCTCCGCCGACATGGGCACCTTCACCGTGCCCCAGTCGGGCTGCCCCTGGTGCGAGAGGATGAGGTGCTCCAGATGGAGCAGAAAATCCTCCGGCAGCGTCTCTCCATCCTGGAACACGCCCTCGCGGCCCGCCCACTCACGGGCGATGTCGCGCCCCAGCACGATGTGGCCGAGGAGGCGGCCTGCAGGAGTGTAGTGCGTCGCGCCCTCGGTGGAGAGTTCCTCCAGCTTTCCGATGTCGTGCAAGAGCGCGCCCGCGACGAGGAGGTCTTTCGAGACGTCGTATTTATCCGCCAGATACAGGCACGTTTTCGTAACAGAAAGAGTGTGCTCCAGTAGGCCGCCCAGGTAGGGATGGTGGATGCGCTGTGCGGCGGGCCACTCGCGGAATTTTTCTTCATATGCGTCGAGGATGGCGGTGAGATAGGCCGCCACGAGCGGGTGGCAGCCGCCCGCGATGCGCTTCGCCTCCTCCCACATGACATCGATGTCATAGGGCGTTCGCTGCACGCAGTCCTCGGGCCTGAAGCCGCTCTCGTAATCCTGCTCGTTCACCCGGCGGACGCGCTCCACCCGAAGTTGCAGGCGGCCCTGGTAGTTCTCCGCCATGGCGCGCACCTTGATGAAATCGCCCGCCCCGATTTCGCCCTGCACCTGCGTCGCGGGCTCCCAGACCTTGGCGGGGATATCGCCCGTGGCGTCTTCGAGGGTCAAATCGAGATAGTCCCGGCCCGCGCGGCTCTGGCGCGCCTCGTATTCGCGGATCTTGAAGAAAGCGTCGAACCGCTCGCCCTCTTTCAGCGTCGCTATGTCGGTCACGAACCTGCGCTCCCAAACGAATTACGAACCTGTCCGGCAATATGAATCACGCAAACCCTCCTTTCTCAGTCGGGTTTGACATTGTAGGGGCAAGGAGAGTGAGCCGCAATGAAGAGGGCTTTCATAAGGGCGGATAAGGTCGAGCCAACTGGTTTCTCGTAGCCTTTTCATGGGTCAAATCAGGTAGCGTGGGTGTGTACCTGCGTTTTCGTTCCACGGTTCGCGAACTGTGGTCTGGGTCTCTGACCTGTAGGGACAGGTCGCGACCTGTCCCTACCGTGGGTTCTCTCCCACCTTGGAATTCATCACATCGTCATTCCGGCGAATCCAAAAATCAGAAAAAAGGGACACGAATATGGGGCTGTTGAAAAAGTCTTGCAATGCCGGAATGACGGCAATGGGATTACGCCTTGGCGAAGGGAGTGTAGGGGCCGCATATATGCGGCCCGTCGTTGGAAGGCAAAAAGGCCGGGTCGCATATATGCGACCCCTACACAAGAGATCCGCCCGATGAAGGCTTTTTCAACAACCCCCTCAAGGGGGGAGTGGATTTGGGATTCTCCTCGGTTGGAAGCGATCTTCGCAGGGGTCACATGCCAGGTGTTTCATCAGCCCCTCCCCCGTCGAAAGAATTCCCCCCTCAGCCTGGTGGGGCGCATCGCTTCGCCCCCTGTGCTATAAAGAAGCACTGAAGAAAATTTTGTCCTGAAATCCATGGAGAAGACGCATGGCAATCCTCAAGGCGCGGCCCCGGGAGGTGGAGATCAACCTGGGGCGAACCGCTTTCATCGTGGTCGACATGCAGAACGCTTATGCCAAGAAGGGCGGAATGCTCGATTTGGGAACGGGCATCGATGAGGCCCGCACGAACCCCGTCATCGCGGCCCATCAGCGACTGCTCGATGCGGCGCGCGCGGCGGGCGTGAAGGTCATCTATCTCCAGTTCGGCTACAAGCCGGACTTGAGCGACGCAGGCGGGCCGCAGTCGCCCAACGTGCGCAAGCACATGGCGTTCAAGATGATCGAGGAGCGCCCGGAGGACCGCGAGAAGCTCATCATCGAGGGGACGTGGGGGTGGGAGATCATCGACGAACTCAAGCCCGAGCCGGACGACCTCGTCGTAAAGAAGGCCCGCTACAGCGGCTTCGCGGGAACGACGCTGGAAAACCAGTTGAACGGCCTCGACATCCGGCACATCCTCTTCACCGGCGTGGCCACGAACGTCTGCGTGGAGAGCACGGCGCGCGAGGCCTATTTCCGCGAGTTCTGGCCCATTCTCGTCGAGGACGCGATGGATCACACGGGACCTGACTTCACCCGCGAGGCGACGCTCTACAACTTCGAATCGAAATTCGGCTGGATAACGAAAACCGACGACGTGCTGGACATGCTGGAGCGCAACCAAGCCTCGTAGGGGTTGTTGAAAAAGCCGGAAAGGGAAAATTAGCTTGTGTGTAGGGGTCGCATATATGCGACCCTAATTTTTTTCACCCACTACAAGGGCCGCATATATGCGGCCCCTACAAAAACCTTCCCCTCCCGGGTCGTGTCAAAACATCGTAAATCGAGGCTTTTTCAACAACCCCGGTGAGTGAGCGTTTGCCGCGACCGAGAACGGCGCGGCTTCAGTTGAGTTTCGGGATGCCCTTGAAGGCGTGCTCGCCCCAGAGGTTCCTGAGCTTTCTGTCGCGGCCGCACGAGAAGCGGTAGTAGCGGTAGCGGTACGAATTATTCTGATAATAGTTCTGGTGATAATACTCGGCGGGATAGAACGTGGCGGCGGTGAGTATCGGGGTGACGATCGGTTTGCCCAGAGCCTCTTGCGCCGCCTTCTTGGAGGCCTCTGCCGCCTTGCGCTGCTTCTCGTTCAGGGCGAAAACGGCTGTTTTGTAGGAATCGCCCCGGTCGCAGAACTGGCCGCCGTCATCCGTCGGATCGACCGAGTGCCAGAAGGCGGTGAGCAGCGCCTCGTAGCTGACCTTCGCCGGATCGTAGGTGATCTCGACCGCCTCGTAGTGCCCCGTGTCGCCGTAGGTGACTTCCTTGTAGGTCGGGTTCTTGGTCCTGCCGCCGGTATAGCCCGAAGTCGTCGAGACCACGCCCGGCACCTTGTCGAAATCAGACTCGACGCACCAGAAGCACCCGCCGGCGAAGATCGCCTTTTCGAGCTTCTGCGCGCTTGCGGCGTGTGCGAAGAGTATAAGCGACGCGGCAAGCGTCAGGATGGTCCATTTCATGATTCATCTCCATTCCGGCGGCTCGTCTGTTGCAGGCAACGCCGACGCAGTTATGGGTCGTGCGCCGACTATCATTGCAAGATTATCACATTTAAGTCCTCGGAGGGGTGACTTTCGGACCGGGTTTTCACGGGGTTGACGCCAGGACACACCCTCGCATTACTCCTTACTCTGACTTTCGGGGGCTTCGCTCGCGCGGGTCGCGGCCGGTGTAGTAGAACCAGTGTATCTCGCCCAACTCGTGTTCCACGCCTCCGGACGCGGCAGCCCTGGCCGCTTCCGCCGCCCGCCTGCGCGCGCGCTCGGCGGCCCTGCGCATCGCCGCCTCTGCGCCGATGAAATCGGGGTCCCGAGGCTTTCGGGTCGGCTCGTTCTGTGGTGAGGTCATTCCCTCGACTCCTCCTCCAGCAATTCAGGCTCATCACCCGAATTATCATACAAAGCCCATCCGTCGACCAAACCCCGATAGATTTGCTCGAAGTTGCGCCGGCCGGCGTCGTACCGTCTTCGGATCACCCCCTCGGGCACATCGTGGCCACCCTCCCGAACGCGCTGCGCGACGCGCGCGACCGCCATCTCGGGCGTCGGCAGCCGCAGGAAGAACAGCTTGACACGGTAGCCCTGCTCCCGCCAGCGTGGAATATGGCGCGCATAATTCCGCCCGCTCAACGTCGTCTCGAAGGCGAAGCTCTCTCCTCGCAGCGCGTGTTCGCGGATTTGGTTCAGGACCAGCCTGCCCGCACGCACGCCAACCCGATCGGGACCGAACGGATTCAATCCGGCGGCGATTAGATCCGTGTTGATAAAATAAGGGCAATCCGCCTCGTTCGGCAGAAATTCCGTGGCGAAGGTCGTCTTGCCCGCGCCGTTCGGCCCAGCGATGATGAATATCCGCTTCTCGCTCGCATCCGCCAATGCCGGCCTGCTCCTTTGTAAGTATCTCCATGCTCCGGCGTCAATTTCCGATACTCATTGTCCCCGCGCCCCACCCTGCACGCAAGTTCGGCTCGAAGCGCACCGCCTCGCCCTGTGGTATAAACAAGCTCCCATGACGTGGATATTTCCATGAGAACGCGAAGGATTCCGGGGCTATCCCCGATAAAACACGAATGAGGCGAGGATGAAAAAAACGACTCTCTTTCTGTGCGCGCTCGTCCTGATGACGCTTGCGTACGCGCCCGCGCCGGCCCAGGGAGCCGAACGCCCAAGACGCCTCAAGGCGCGCGTCACCAAGGTCTACGACGGGGCGAGCTTTCAACTCGGCGGCGGGCTGCGCTCCGCCCTGATCGGCGTGTCCGCCCCCGCTCCCGGCGCGCCGGGCGCGAGCCAGGCCCATGCGTACTTAAAGCGCCTCATCGAGAACCGGACGGTGAGCCTCGAAATCGACGAAAAACCCGTGGACGCCTCAGGACAGACGCTTTATTACGTCTTCCTCGAAGAAGGCGGCCTCGTGAACGCGCTCGTGGTGTTGCGGGGTCTGGGCCGCGCCCTCGTGAAACACCCCAACGTGCGCTACCGGAAGGAGCTGATAGAGGCCGAAAACCTCGCCAGGCGATACCGCCGGGGCGTGTGGGGAACCGAGTTCGACCCGCGCGACCCGATAGACCGCTAGGTTTCATGGGGGCGGAGTCATCACCCCCCCTTTGAGAGGTTATTCAACAGCCCCGGGGAGGGATTGCCGGGGTTTGTAGGGTTTTGTAGGGGTGTCGAGCTTCCTGAGGAAGAGAAGCTCGAAAGTGTCCGCCCGCGCCGGGCATTACGGCGATGGGGAATCGTCGGGCATTGTGGTAACGCGGCGTGCGGGATGGCGGACGTATTCGGAACCGGACGCGTCCTGCATGGCCCGAATGTCCCGGAAAATTTCCGCCACGTCGTAACCGAAGCGCGCCGCGTGCGCATCCCGCGCGGCGCGTACCTCGGCGATTATCGGGTCATCCATTCGCCCGCTTCTTGGGTGGGGGAGCCGGAGGCGGTTTGGGTTTGGCGAAATTCCTGGGCTTGGACGATACGCCATCCCCAACCCGAACCAAGCGTTTCGAGGGCGGTGGTATCGGCTCTTTGGCCATTGTTTACTCCTCCGTTTCTTCATCAGGCGAAGCACTTACAAACTCCTCGTTCGCCTCGGTTATACGCGCTCTTGTTCGGCGACCGGCAACACCTGGACGACGGGGTCGCCCACCTTCACGAGACTTTTCTGCTCATCGAGAGGCTCGGCAGGTTCTTCTTTTGTCTTGAACGTCTCGTATTTTTTCACCCATTTGGCCGGCATCAGAGCTCTGGAAAAATCCGGTAGAGCTTTGGAGAAATCCCGTACATGAATATCTCCCCCGACGTTGACTTCCCGGCTTCTATAGGTGGAAGCCAGGGACAGCTTTTCCTGCACCCAGGTGATTTTCACCCTGATTTTCGGGCGTTCGACGGCGCCCAGCGATTCGTTCGTGTCGGGATCCACGATGTCCTCATACCGGGCGACGACGTCGAAATACATGCCGGGGCGCACCCCTTGCTCGCTGCCCAGGTTGATGGCGACTTCGCGCGCGTTGAGAATCTTGGCGACTTTCCCTCGAATCGGATCATCCATTTGCCCGTCCTCCCGACTCCTGAGTTGTCTCTCTTGTTAGTTCTTGCCCCAGTTCCTCCACCGATTCAGGAACGATGTCCTGCCAATCCGCCAGCGCGTCATTCGCCGTGGTTATCTGTTCTCTGACGATTGCTTCGATGATCTTCATTTTCGTCGCGTCGTCTTCGCGCTCTTCCTCGGCGATGATGTTCGCCACGCGGCCTATACTACGATACAGGGAAACAAGACGCCTGAAGGCGGAGCGCGCATGAGGCCCGGTGACGGCCGCCTGACGACCTAAAATGTATGAACCCCCAAGCCCACCAAGGGCGCAATAGTCTGGAAACCATATGCTTCCATGCCGGTCAGCGAACATTGGATCGCAACATACCCGAAGAGAAGCAGGACTCCCGTTGATACGCAAAGGAGGAATCCCGGTGCGAGTCTCTCGATGCTTTGCATCGTCCGTTTGCCTTGTGGGGTCTGGGGTGGAGCCTCGTGGAGCAGATAATCCTATCATTTTCCCGGCACGGCTCCAATCCGCCGCGTCGCATCGGTGAGAACGCAACCCGTAGCGGGCGGCTCGCGAGCCGCCCCTACAGCTTCCATAAAACCGCAAAAGACCGCATTTCCCCGCAATTACCGTTACCGCGTTTTCCCGTGATGCGCCGGACTCAGGGTTTCCTCTCCGCCTGGGCAACCTGCTTCGACTTCCTGAACCAGGCGCCGATCTCCTTGTCGAATCGAAGGCCGCGTTCCTCTCTCACCAGGCTGCTCCTTGCTCAATCGATCCCGAAATGTCAGGGTGAGAGGCGATACGGCCCCGGAGTTCCGCGCTGGGCGAGACCGGCAAGGAACCTCCGAACAACACCGGTTTCTGCGGGGGCGTATCTGGGCGCAAATCTCACCTGACCGCGCGAATGAGTAGCGGCGGGGGGATGCGGGACCGGAGGGGTCTTCAGGGAGGCGGCCATGGCGGGCTTCGAGGAGGTTTCGATCGAGGATCTGTTCCGCATCGACGGCGACAGCGCACTGGTCACCGGGGCGGGCGGCGGGCTGGGACGAATCGCTGCGCTCGCGCTCGCCGGCGCGGGGGCGCATGTGGCGGTCACCGATATCGATACGGCGGCGGCCGAGCGGGTCACGGCGGAGATCCGCGGCGCCGGCGGGGTCGCCGAGTCCTGGCGGCTCGACGTCGCCGACCGCAAGCGCATCGACACCGTGATCGACCAAGCGGCCGAGCGGTTCGGCGGGCTTCACATCCTGATCAACAATGCCGGCATCATACGGCCCGGACCGGCCGAGTCGTTTCCCGACGAGGACTGGGACGAGGTGGTCGAGGTCAACATGACCGCCCCGTTCGTCTGCGCGCGCCGGGCGGCGAAGCACATGCTGGCCCAGGGGGAGGGGCGGATCGTCTCGATCGCCTCGATCATGGGGTTTCGGGCGAACCCGATGATTCCCCACGTCCCCTACCAGGCGACCAAGGGGGCGATCGTCAACATGACCCGCTCGCTCGCCGCCGAATGGGCGGGCCGGGGGGTCCGGGTGAACGCCATCGCGCCGACCTTCTTCTACACCGAACTCGGCGCCGACCTGCGCCGGCGGCGGCCCGAGCTCGTGGACGAGATCGAGGCGCGCACGCCGCTCGGCCGGCTCGGCGAGCCCGAGGAAATCGCCGGCGGCATCCTCTACCTCGCGAGCCCCGCCTCCTCGATGGTGACCGGCCACACGCTGGCGATCGACGGCGGCTGGCTCTCGATCTAGCCTCCCGATTCAGGAGTTTTCATTCCACTCTCCCCCGGACGGGGCTGTTGAAGAAGCAAACTATGCGTCCGGGCGGCGGCGTGATGATCCCGTAGCCGTGCCTGTCCTGATGACAACTATCCTGTAAAGGACAACCACGGAGGGCCGGACAACCCCGAGGAGGGGTTGTCCCTACAACCGCCATTCCTCACTGATCCCGGATCTTGAGATGTTCGATCGGCTCCGAACGGGTGGAGGCATGGCGACAGCGCCGGGTCCCGGTGGATTCGGGGTATTGAGGGGTGACGGGGTGTAGGGTTTTGCAGGGGTGTCGAGCTTCCTGAGGAAGAGAAGCTCGAAAGTGTCCGCCCGGTCGGCTCACGGATATTTCTGAACCCGTAGGGGCGGCTCGCGAGCTGTCCCTGCAAGAGCAAAATCCCTCTCCGGTCGTCGGCGAAAATACTCCCCTTTGAGGGTCGAACCCAAAACGCGAGGAAGGCGCGCAGGGGCAGGTTCGATGCAAAGATATTGCAATTTTACTTGATAAAATGTTATATTTTCTCAAATTAACCTTTTTCTTGGCATATTAAATGTCAAAAAAAGGAGATAATTGTCATGTTGCTTCACTTCGGCGTCTCCAACCATCTCTCCATACGCGATTACCAGGAATTGTCGCTTGCAGCGTCTTCGCTGAAAGAGCGGCAAGAAGAACTCATCGACTGCGCGGCGGCTCCGAGTGGCTCGGTTTTACCGGCGGTCGTCATCTACGGCGCAAATGCGTCGGGCAAGAGCAACCTCATTGACGCGATAAGCACCATGCGAGGCATGGTGTTGCACTCACAAACCCACTGGGAAGCAGATGGCGATGTTCCGCGCCATCCTTTCAGGCTCGATGACGACGGCCCCCGGCTACCGACTCGTTTCGATATCGATTTTCTCATCGACGGCGTGCGGCACCACTACGGCTTCGAGGTCTCAGATACGGCGTTCGAGTCCGAATGGCTGTACGCCTTTCCCAAGTCCCATCGCCAGACGTTGTTCGAGCGCACCGGGGATGAATTTCGTTTCGGACGCGGATTGAAGGGACAAAACAAAGTCATCGCGGGCTTGACGAGACCCAATAGCCTGTTCGTTTCCGCGACGGCCCAAAACGGCCACGAACAGCTTTCAGAAGTATTCGGGTACTTTAGATCCCTCCGCGCCGACTGGAGCATCGGCGTCCCCAAGGAGGCGATTTCATCACGATTGGCCGAGGAAAAACAGGATGACCGGGTAATCGACTTCCTTGGAAAGATTGATACCGGGGTCATCGGCTACAGACAAAGAGAATCCGAACTTTCAGAAGAAATGCAAGGAATTCAAAGGGAACTATTCACGTTGTTCAAGAAGATAGGCGGCTCCGAACCACCGGAGGTTAAAGATAAGCATGTTACCATCGAACTCGCCCATCGTGGGCAGGGTAGTGAGCCGTTCTATCTCGAGTTGGACAGTGAGAGCGCTGGAACGCGGCGGTTATTGATCGTGCTTGCTCTCGCATTTCACGCGCTCGACGAGGGCACGCCCTTGTTCATTGATGAACTGGACGCCAGCCTGCACACCCAAGCTGCTGAAGCCGTGCTGAAACTATTCTGCTCGCGGGAGAGCAATCCCAAAGGCGCGCAACTCATTGCGACGACCCACGACACCAACTTGCTGAAATCATCCTTACTCCGGCGTGATGAGGTCTGGTTCATTGAAAAAGACAACGAAGGCGCTACCCGACTCTATCCCTTGACCGACATCCGAACCCGCAAGGGCGATAATATCGAAAAAGGATATCTGCAGGGCCGCTACGGTGGAGTTCCCTTCATCGATTCCATCACGGCTACTGGTTCAACTCTTGGCGCGGCGAACTAGGGCCGCTTGGCGCGACGTCCCGAACCCTAGGCGTCGCCGCTATATACAGGAACCGAAACGCCGCTTCATCCTGTTTTGTGAGGGAAAGAAGACGGAACCAGCCTATTTCGGTGCGCTCAAACGCGCCTATAGAGACACCCTAGTAGAAGTAGAAACTAACCCTGCTATAGGCGTTCCCTACACCATCGCAGAAAATGCCGTCAAACTCGCACGATCTCTGGGACTCGACCCACGCAGTCGCAGGAAAAAGGATTCGTTCGAGGAAAACGATCAGGTCTGGGCGGTATTCGACAGAGACGAGCATCCTCGTTTCGACGAAGCGGTGACGCTCTGCGAACGAGGCGGCGTCCACGTCGGCCGTTCCAACCCATGTTTCGAGCTTTGGCTGGTTCTGCACGAGACTGATCACGACCGGGCCGAAGATCGCCATGAGATGCAAAAAATCCTTGAATCCCTGCGACCGGAATATGACATGAGTGGTGCAAAAACGCCCGACTGCGACGAGATGCTCGCCCGAGTCGAAGATGCCGAAGAGCGCAGTAAAAGACAGCTTGAAAACCGAGAACAGGGGGGTAATCCATACGGAAACCCTTCGACTACCGTAGGCCGCCTGACCCACGCGATTCGTGAAGCCGCGAAGCTCGCGGGTGGATGACGCAACACCCCTATGCGTTCACCACGAAAAGTGAACCACCGGAGGCGGGCGGGAAATCATTTTCTCCGTTTTTTGATTTACCTTTCACTCTTTCCAACTCAACAACGTCAATTTCTCTCAAAAGCATTCTAAAAGTCGGGTTATGGACTTTTCTCCAACCAAGCCCTCACCCCGCATTTCCCCGCAATTGCCGTACTCTCTGACATGGCGGATTCCGGTATCGTGCGCGCGGCGAAGAAAAGGGGTAATCGCCGCCCACGCGCGCTCATCAGGAAGGGGCGCGAATCGTTTTGAGGAGAGAAATCATGTTCGTGGATGCAAGGGGGACGTTGAAAATGCAAATAATCATATTTCCCGTAAAATCCGATAAATTCACGGGGTTTTTCGATAAATTTCTGAAAAATGATGTACAGATAAACGATTGTAATAAAACGGATTATCACATAAATCTGAGCGTATCACACTCAGATATAGCGGCAAAAAAAGTTTTTGGGAACCCGCGCATTTGCCCGCAACTGCCCGGGTTTGCGCGCTATGCACCGCCGGCCTCTATCTCTCCTTTGGGCGCGTCGTCCCCGCCCGTCTGCCTGTCCACGAAGGGCTTGAGCAGGTCGAGCGGCAAGGGGAAGACGATGGTGGAGTTGTTCTCGGTGGCGACTTCCGAAAGCGTCTGCAGGAAGCGGAGCTGGAGCGCGCCCGGGGCCGTGGCGATGGTGGCGGCGGCCTCGGAAAGCCGCTCGCTCGCCTGGTATTCGCCCTCGGCGTGGATGACCTTGGCGCGGCGCTCGCGCTCGGCCTCGGCCTGGCGGGCGATGGCGCGCTGCATCTCGCCGGGAAGGTCGACGTGCTTGAGCTCCACGTTGGTGACCTTGATGCCCCAGGGGTCGGTGGCGTGATCGAGGAGCTCCTGGAGCTGGGTGTTGATCTTCTCGCGCTCCGAGAGCAGATCGTCAAGCTCCATCTGGCCCAGCACGCTCCTAAGCGTCGTCTGGCTCAACTGGCCCGTGGCGTAGAGGAAATCCTCCACCTCGATGACGGCGCGCTCGGGCGTCAGCACGCGGAAGTAGACCACGGCGTTCACCTTCACCGACACGTTGTCCTTCGTGACGATATCCTGCGGCGGCACGTCCATCGTCACCAGCCGCAGGCCCACGCGGGTCATGCGGTCGATCACCGGAAGCACGATGATGAGGCCGGGCCCCTTGGTGGAATGGAAGCGCCCCAGCCGGAAGATGACGCCGCGCTCGTATTCGTTCAGGACGCGGATGGCGCTCGCGAAGAACAACAAGATGATGATAGCAGCGATGATCAAACTCCAATTCATTTATGCACCCTCCTTCTCGACGCGGAGCCTGAGGCCCTCCACCGAGACCACGCGGACTCTGTCCCCGATTTCCAGTGGCTCCCGAGAGTCCGCCAGCCATATCTCGCCGTGCACCCGAACCTGGGCCGGCGACCCTTCTCCGGATAATGCGCTCACGACGCCGGACTGGTCGAGCATCCCCTCCGAGCCCGAGACCGGCCGCGTCCGCTGGGCGCGAAAGCCCATCCCCACGAGCCAGACGAAGAAAAAGGCCGTTCCGGCGACAGCAGGCAGAATCACCTTCAGGCTGATTTGCAGATAGGGGTCCGGCGAGTCGATGAGCATGACCGAACCGAGCGTCATGGCGATGATTCCGCCGATGGTCAGACCCCCGTAGCTGACCACCTGGATCTCCAGGAGAAACATGATGACGGCAAGTCCCATCAAGAGAAGCCCCACATAGTTCACCGGCAAGACCTTGAGGGCGTAGAGCGCCAGCAGCAGGCTGATGGCGCCCACCACGCCGGGCAGTATGGAGCCGGGATTCGAGAGTTCGAAGAACAACCCGTACATCCCCAGGAGCATCAGGATGTAGGCGATGTTGGGGTCGCTCAAAAGGGTGAGCACTTTCTGGCGCCAGCTTCGCTCGAGCACGATTTGCTCCGCCCCCCTGGTCGAGAGGGTGACGGTGTCGCCGCCGGCGAGCTTTATTTCTTTGCCATGCACCGCCAGCAGAAGCGACCGCACGTCCGCGGCCACCAGATCGATGACTTTTTGCTTCAGGGCTTCGGCCTCATCCACGGATATCGCCTCGCGGACCGCACTCTCCGCCCACTCGGTATTGCGCCCGGTGCGCGAGGCCACCGCCCGCGCGAAAGCGGCCACGTCGTTCATCGCCTTCTTGCGCATATCGCCCTGAATCTGCTTCCCCCCGCCCGAAACGGGCGAAGCGGCGCCGATGTTCGTGCCCGGCGCCATGGCGGCGATGTGGGCCGACATGGTGATGAACGTGCCGGCGGAGGCGGCCCGCGCGCCTCCCGGAGCGACGTATACCGCCACGGGAACGCTCGCACCGAATATCGCCTTCACGATATCGCGCGTGCTGGTGACCAGACCGCCGGGGGTATCGAGGCGGATGACGAGGAGTTGCGCCCCCCTCCTGGCGGCCTCCTCGATGCCGAATGCGATGTACTCGGAAGTGCCCGGCGATATGGCGTCGGCCACGTCCAGCACCAAGACGGGAGGCGTCTTTTGCGCAGCGGTGGCGTGGTAGAGGGTCAGCATCGCCCCGACCGTCACCAGAGTGAGCAGAACCGCCAAATGGATTCGTTTGTAAAGCTTCCTCCGCATCCCATACCTCAAAAGCGGCGGGAACACTGGGCGCATCTTAACACAAACTCGTACGTTGGTATCGCCCCCTGCGCCAAGCCGTTATTCATCCAGCTCGAGCAACACCTCATCCACGATGCCGACAGCCGTATCGACCTGTTCTTTATCGATAATCAGAGGAGGCAAAAACGCCAGGACGTTCCCGTGGTGTCCTCCCGGATAGATGAGAAGGCCCTTTTTCAAGGCCATGGCACTCGCCTTCCTGGCGACGCTCAAAGGCTCGCGCGTCGTCCGGTCGGAAACCAGTTCGGCCGCTACCATCAGCCCGCGACCGCGAACCTCGCCGACGATGGAATGGCGCTCGGAGAGTTCTTCCAGCCTCCTCATGAAATACGCGCCCGTCTCCAGGGAGCGCTCGGCGAGGTTTTCCTCCTCATACACCTCGATGGAAGCCAGGCCGGCGGCGCACGCCATGACGTTTCCGGCATAGGTGCTGCTCTCGGTCCCGGGATTCGAGGCGTCGGCTATCTCTTTTTTCGCAACGCAGGCGGCGAGGGGCAACCCGCCCGAAATCGATTTTCCCATCACGATCAGATCCGGTTCGATATCTTCATATTCGTAGGCGAACATTTTTCCCGTACGGCAAAACCCGCTCATCACCTCGTCGATGATGAGCAATACCCCGTGGCGGTCGCAAGCCTCGCGAAGCCCGCTCAAAAACCCGATGGGGGCCGGAATCATGCCGCCGTTTCCCTGAACCGGCTCGATGATGACGGCCGCCACCTCACCCCAGCCGCTCACGGGATTATCGAGAAACTCGTTGATGTAGCGAAGCGTCCCCTCGGCGCATTTCTCCGGGCCATCGCCGAAGGGGTTTCGATAGGGGTATGGATAGGGAACGTGATGAACCCCCGGGACGAGCGTCCCCAGCCCCTCTCTCTGGTTTTTTCTGCCCATCAGGGCCACGGCTCCCAAAGTCCTCCCGTGGAACGCGCCCGTAAAGGCGACAATCTCATCGCGACCCGTCGCCCGGCGGGCCATCTTGAGAGCGATCTCGGCGGCTTCGCTGCCCGAGGAGCCGAGAATCATGCTCTTGGGCGCCGCGCCGGAATGCAAAGAGAGAACTTTGTCGAAAAGTTCGTTCCGCACTTTTGAGCCCAGCGACATGGCCTGGTGGACCTCTCCGGCCTGTTGCCGCAACGCCGAGACGACCCTGGGGTGGCAATGACCCGCGTTCAGGGAACCGAAGCCGGCGACGAAATCCAGGAAGAAATTGCCGTCGACGTCCTCGATCACCGCCCCTTGCGCGCGCTCGACCACGACGGTCTCCGGACTCATCCCGAAACTGAGGGCGGCGCGGCTCTCCGCCCTCCTGAGGCGTTCAAGCTCAGCCTGAGTTTTGGGGCCGGGGTGGGGAACCACGAATTTCGGCGCGTCCAAGGGAAACCCTCCTCGTTATTCAGCCATATCTTCGCCATGCAGCGAAAAGCATGAAGACCCCGCGGCGCATTTCGTGTATATGCGCACCGGAGCGTGTCTTTCATCCATGAATGTTATAAACTCTAGCGCAAATGCAAACCACCCACACCTTACGGATATCGAGGTACCTGTGAGCGCAAACGCTTCCCAAAAGAAAATATATTACGGCTGGTACATTCTGGCCGGCTGTTTCTTCATGATGTTCCTGGGTCTGGCAACCAGAAATTCATTCGGTCTCTTCCTGAAGCCGATGATCGCGGATTTCAACATCAGCCGCGCCTCGTTGTCGCTCCCCTTTTCTCTTTGCCTGATTCTCTACGGCGCGTCCCAACCGTTGGGCGGGCTCATGATGCGCCGCTGGGACCCCAAGACGGTCATCATCTGGGGCTCGGCATTAACGACTATGGCCATGCTGGGAATCTACTATGTCGACTCTCTGTGGGGCGTCTATCTGTTCTTCGGCATCCTGCTGGGGATGGGAGGTATCGGCAACAGCGTAACCGCCTTCACTCCCCTGGTGTCGAACTGGTTCCCGGACCGGCGGGGGCTGGGCATGTCCATCATCAGCGCAGGCTCGAGCATGGGCCAACTCATATTGCTTCCCGTCTTCGCGTATATGATCGGCTATCTGGACTGGAGGATGACCTCGTTCGTCATCGGCGTCATTTTCGTGTTCACCCTGATGCCCATATCGATCTTCCTCGTCAAAAACGCTCCCTCGTCAAAAGACGTCCCCCCGAGCGCATCCACGTCCGGCAACGGCGTCAAGATGGTCGTCCCCTACGATGTGCACTGGGTGCAGTGCCTTCCCAAGATGCCGTTCGTCCTCCTGCTCACAAGCTTTTTCACCTGCGGTTTCACCGTAACGGTCGTCTCCGTCCACTGGGTGCCGTTTGCGACGGACGTCGGATTCTCCGCAGCCGTCGCGGCCACGTCCTTCGCCCTGGGCGGCGGACTCAACACCGTGGGCGTTCTGGCGGTCGGCCCGCTTTCGGACAAAATCGGCAGAAAAATCCCCTTGAGCCTGATCTACGCCTTCCGGGGGCTCGGATTCGTCCTGTTCATTTTCTTCAAGAACGATTTCACCGTCTGGGCCACGCCCATGATGATCGGCCTCTCCTGGATTGCGACCGTCCCGCTCACTTCGGCGTTGACGGGGGATTTCTTCGGCTCCAGAAACGTGGCGATTCTCTTCGGTCTCATCACTTTCAGCCACCAACTCGGGTCGGGTCTCAGCGCTTGGCTGAGCGGATACATCTATGACGTCACCGGCAGCTACAACCTTGCATTCGCACTGGCGGCCTATCTTTGTCTCCAGGCGGCCGTGCTCGTCTCTTTCATCAACGAAAAAGAGGTCCGCGTCCCGCAAGTGGCCACGACGTAGTACGGAATGAATGGAATTCGAATACCGCACACCGGGACATAAACGTGCGAATTTGCCACCAGGAGAAGCCTCTGCAATAATTCTTTTCTTTCGGGCGAGGCCGGGCTTCGCCTTTTGCTTTTGGTGAAGAGATGGACTGCAACTGCTGGTTCCAATGTATAAATCCCGAATGCGGGGCAACATACTCCATTTTCGACTCCGTTTATCAGTGCCGCGAATGTGACAGCCTCCTCGACGTCACGCACGACCTGGAAACCCTGCGCATGAGAAGCGCGTCGGAGTGGCGTCATTTATTCGACGACCGCTACCAGCGCAACATATGGCCGTACGGCAGCGGCGTTTGGGGCAAAAAAGAGTGGGTCTGCCCGCTGATAGACGATGAGAACATCATCTCGTTCTACGAAGGGGGTACGAACCTTTTCTGGGCGAATCGCCTGGGGCGCGAACTCGGAATCGGTGAATTGTGGATCAAGCAATGCGGAAACAGTCACACCGGTTCCTTCAAGGACCTCGGCATGACGGTCCTCGTGTCCGCCGCCCAGCAGATGATAGCCGACGGGAAAAAACTCCGCGCCGTCGCCTGCGCATCGACGGGCGATACTTCCGCCGCGTTGGCTGCGTACGCCGCTGCGGCCGATATTCCCGCCATCGTCTTTCTGCCGCGCGAGAAAGTATCCGTTGCGCAACTCATTCAACCCATCACGAACGGCGCCATGGTGCTCGCCATCGACACGGATTTCGACGGCTGCATGCGGATTGTAAGACAGGTGTGCGAAGAACAGGGGATATACCTCGCCAACAGCATGAATTCGCTTCGGATAGAGGGACAAAAAACCATCAGCATAGAACTCGTTCAGCAGTTCGATTGGGAGGTTCCCGACTTAATCATCATTCCCGGCGGCAACCTGGGAAACGTGAGCGCACTGGGCAAGGGTTTCATGCAGATGCGCGATTTGGGACTCATCGACAAACTGCCCCGTATCGTTTGCGCCCAGACGGAAAAGGCAAATCCTCTGTACCGGAGTTTCATGACGGGTTTCCGGGAATTCCACCCCATCGAGGCCGAACCGACGTTGGCGACGGCCATCCAAATCGGGAATCCGGTGAGCATCGAGAGAGCCATAAGAACCCTGAAAGCATTCGAAGGTTCCGTGGAGCAGGCGAGCGAGGAGGAATTGGCGAACGCCGCCGCGCGCGCGGACAGGACCGGAATGTACAACTGTCCCCAGACCGGTGTGGCCCTGGCCGCTCTTGAAAAAATAATCGCGCGCGGAGAAATCAACCCTCAAGACCGGGTGGTCGTCATCTCTACGGCTCATGGATTGAAATTCACCGAATTCAAGGTCAATTATCATCAAAAAGCGATTCCGGGCGTTGATAGCCGTTTCGCCAATACTCCCATCGAGCTCCCTGAAGACATCGACATGGTTCGAGGCGCCATCGAAAAGAGACTCGGCGCATTGTCCGTAAGCTAGCGTCCGCTCGGTTTTCATTGTTTCGCTCTGCCGATGAAACAGGAGTTGAGTTCATTGTCGAAAAACATGAGAAGAGACGAGCGAAAACAGGTGAAGAAGTCGCTTGCGCCGCCTATCTTCCAGACTGCGACGTTCACCTTCGACAGCTCTGACGATCTGGAAGCTTTCCACAGCAGCGAGACGGACGCGTTTTTCTATACGCGATACGGAAATCCGACCAACGAGGCCGCCGAACGCAGGCTCGCGCTCCAAGAAGGCGCGGAAGCCTCCCTACTCTACGCCAGCGGCATGGCGGCCGTCTCTTCGGTATTTCTCTCGCTCCTGGCGCCGAATGCGCGAATCGTCATCCCCCAGGAGAGCTACAGACATACGAGGGACATCGCAGAGGGCCTCCTCACCCGCTACGGGGTACGCGTCGAAATTCCGGTGGAGAATACAGCGGAATCCCTCGAAACCCTCCCGGAGGGGCCGGTGCGCGTGTTGTTCGCGGAAATCCCCTCCAACCCCATGCTCCGCATACCGGATATCGAGAAAATGGCTGAATGGGCTCAAAACAGAGGAGCCAGGTTCATCGTGGACTCGACCATCGCATCTCCCGCCTTGTTTCGCCCGTTGGAGCACGGAGCCGATTTGGCGGTTCAAAGCGCGACGAAGTATATCGGCGGCCACAACGATGTCGTAGCAGGTGCAGTTTCGGGGAGTCTGGACATCATCGACGCGCTGCGTGAACAACAAGCATTACTGGGTTCCATTCTCGGGCCGCAGGAGGCGTTCCTTGTGGAGCGGGGACTCAAAACGCTCGAATTGCGCGTTCGGCGCATCAGCGACACGGCTCTCAAGCTGGCCGAATTCCTCGTGGGCCACCCCGGGGTTTCCCGTGTTCATTACCCCGGTCTGGAGTCCCACCCGGATCATCGCAGAGCCCAAAAATATATGTCGGCGTTCGGTGGGATAATCAGCTTTGAACCTGATGGCGATCACGAAAAAGCCGACGAGTTGGTGAACGCTCTTCAAATTCCCGTGCTCGCGCCCGGCTTCGGTGGAACGGAGAGCCAGGTGGAGCATCACGTGAAGATGGCGTATGCGGACATCGGGATACAAGGCGCGGAGAATCGGGGCGTTCCAGCCGGACTGGTTCGATATTCGGTGGGACTCGAAGATTTCGAGGTGTTGAGAGACGACCTCGGCGAGGGACTCAAAAAACTATAGCGTTAACTTTTACCGCCCTTTGCGCGTTTCGGGGCCTGCTTCGTGAGCCAGCGGGTGCGTACCCACATTTTTTTTCCAGACCAGCGGCCCGAACTGACCTCCACTCGCGTGAAACCACGCCGGTCACCGGAAATAACAGCTACGCGTGTTCCCGGTTTGAGTCTGTAGCGATAACGGGAGCCGCGCGGCTCATCATAGCCTCCGGCATAACTCAGCGAGAACCCCCGATATGTACGGCGGATGTATCTGGTGCCCATATACGTTCCGCTCTGACTGGCAGGTTTCACAGCAGATTCTTTTTTGCGCTCCGGCTTTGGAGAAACCACCGACATCTTGGGCTTCGCCTTCAATTCCTTCACAGCTTTCTCAACATTCGATACCGTATCTCGAAGCTGCAATTTGAACTCGTTCAATGACTTCCCATGATTCGCCAAAATTTGCGTGTGAGCGAGAAGTTGGCCGCGGATCGACTCGACTTCCTTTTTGTTTTGCGCTTTATCCTCCTGGTAATCGGCTTGCAACACCACCAGGCTGCAACCGGAAAGCACCGTCATCAAACCGCCGATAAACACCATGCGTAACGCAAGGCGCCTTGCACCCGGTGATTTGATTTTCCGCTCACGCATCCAGTTCATACCGGATACCATCCTTCGATAGGCGGCATCACGACCAACTCGCTGCTCAACTCGACGACTCCACTGTATTCTTTGGCAATTGATTCGGCCAATTCTTTTTCTTCATCGCTGTTGACGCGCCCGTGCAAGAATAGTTCTCCGGGTCCGAGACATTCAACGACAATGCCGCTCGCATCGATTCGCTCATCCGTCATGATTGTTGCCTTGATCTTTTGCGCAAAAGCCAGATTCTGGAGCTTTTGAGATTCCGATGGTTCGAATTGGGAAAATTTTTCACTTTTCAAGATGTTCACCAGCAAACGCATTGACATATCTTCATTGAACAACCCGGTGTTCAATATCATATCGAAGTGACTCGGCTCTCCCCACCTGACATCGAAAAAATGTCGCGTATAGGCCATTCTTTCATCATCGTTGTGGCGTATGAACTGCTCCGCCATGGATGGGGTAATCCCCTCGTTCTTCACCAGTGTCCGTTGGCGATAATCTCTGGGCGCCACGATGCGTGCCCGGAAAACACCCTCGATTCCCTCAAGGAGGATATGGGAGCCGCGGCCCAGTATGACGAAATTATTTTTCAAGGCTGACTCGTAAACGATGGCCCGCATGATATCGAGATACACCAGTTGCCTGTCCCGGAAAAAGCGGTCTATCAGACCGGGCTTCCTCTCATCCACTTGTTCGAGTTCGGCTCGAACATAACCATACGATTGCGCCGCATCCGCAAATCCGTCGTTGTCCAAAAGGGCCCATCCCAACTCTTGAGCCACTTTCTTCCCAATAGCGTCACCACCGCTTCCAAGCTCTCTCGAAATTGTCAGGATACCCATTTCCCAGCCCTCCAAACTAAGAGTGGCGACTACTGACCAACCAGATGGGGCGAATCACCCTTTACAACCCTTTCATATCATTTATTTCCAACCATCTCATACAACAAGTTTACTCATGGTCAAACAAGTGCTCGGTTGCTCAACCCCATGAAGGTGCGGCGAGTACGTACATTCATCTGATCGTTTCCGGGCATCATTTGCGGCTCGCTCTTTTGAATTTTTCCAATTGCAGACGAAAATAGCGACTTCCGGGGTCTAATTCAATCGCTCTTTGAATGAGCGGAAGCGCTTTCACCGATTCTCCGTTGCGATAAAACAACTCCGCCAGTGTATCGAGATACGCCGGCGTATCGGGCTGGAGTTCCAGCGAGCGTTTCGAAAGCTTGATGGCGTGAACCAAACTTTCCTTATCCTTCCTGTGAAACCACGCCAACCGATTCAACGCCGGCGCTGAATTCTTATCTATTTCAAGCACTTGCATGAACACCTTCTTCGATTCTTCAGGCTTCCCGGTTTCCCAAAGGAAAATACCAAGTTCCACCAAAACGCGAGACGAACGGGGATTTTTCTCCAACAAATCCAGAAGTATTTTATGGGCGATTTTTTTCCGCTTCCTCGATTTGTGAAGATTGGCGATGCGAATTTTCATCTCGATGTTGTTCAAGTCCAGTCGGCCCGCTTTTTCATAAAGTGCAATCGCATCCTTGTCTCGACCCTTGGATGCCAAAAGAGCGCCCAGACGTATGTATCCATCCAGCCAATCGGGCGATAAAGAAACAACTTTCTCATAAACGCGTATTGCTTCGTCCCTGCGGTTCATTTGAACCAGGGCGGCGCCCAGCAAGAAATGGAACCTCGCATTATTCGGTGTTTTTTCGATGGCGCCTCTGAGCAGGTCTACAGCCCTCGCCGGCTCTTTTCCGGATATGAAGCGCTCTGCATTGATTAAAACCTGGGTCGGGTCCAAAACCTCTTGCGCAGGCTCGGCCGGTTCGGGCCGTACCAATCTGACACGCGACTCAACAATCTGAAGCCTTCTTTTCAGAACAATGTCCTCGGGTTCACGCAGATAAGCTTCTCTGTATATTTCCAGCGCCTTTGAGAGTTGCCCACTGCGAACATACAAATCGCCAAGCAGGATCATTCCCTCGATATGCCTCGGAGTGCGCTGGAGCAAAGATTGAATTTCACGTATGGCCTCCGCAGTATGATTTTGCTGCGCCAGAATTTTCGCCAAGCGGTACCTGGTGACATCCTGGCGGCTTCCCTTGAACTTCAAAGCTTTTCTCAGACTGGCTACAGCCTTATCGAATTCTCCTTTACTTTCGTGCCGAGCCGCTTCCGCAATGTATCTTCTCTGTTGTTCTTCGAGCTTAAGTTTCGGGTTTTTCGACTCGCCGGACTCCAGCCATTCACCTACTCTCACTTCCCATATCGCGTCGAGGCGTTTCCAGATATTGCGCAAGTAATCCGGAGACTCACGGGAAATCGCCGTGGTGGCAACACCAGCGGCCAGAAACAGCACCAAACCCGCCGCAATTTGCAGGCGCCTTTTCGAAACTATCGGCTTGGGCGCCGGCGTCGGGACAACATCAGGCATGATCATTCTGCCATCGAACTTAGCCTCCGGATCTATATGTATTTTGGGGGCCGTCACATTCCCTTCGTGAGAACATCCTGCCTTGAGTTCAACACGATCCGCCACAAATATAGAACCTTTGGTACGGCCGTGATTCACCAGCTCATCCGTATGGATCTCGCCCTCGGCTTTTCCCGCCGCCGCAATCTCGAGATGCCCGTCGCCATGGAGTTTTCCCTTGAACTCGCCTTCCATGAAAACTTTACCTGCAAAGAGCAGTGAGCCTTCCAAGCGCACATTCGTGCCTATGAAAGAGAGATTCGATCGGGGCCTGGCATAGAGTCGTTGATGCTGCACGGGTTCTTCTCATGAAATCGCGATCGAAAAGTTTCCATCAACCCATATAACTCATATTTTACCAAAATGTTCAAAAGTTGCACCAATCCATATTTTACGCCAAATTCCGGGCCCGCCATCACAAGAAAACTTGAAATTTCCCGACCTCAGCCACCATCGATGATTCAGTGACCCGAGTGCGCCACGGCAAGAATGATCCAGAGCTCAGAACGAAAAGAAGAGGAGTGAAACCGATAATGCAATGGTGAACAAACTTCTTGAAATATTATTGCGCGCCGAGACGCGCAGAATCTATTGCGCGCAAAGAGATGAGAAGAGGATGGAGAGCCTCGATATCCATCATGTTTGGGCCATCGGATAAGGCCTCATCCGGCCTTGGGTGACATTCGATGAAAAAGGCGTCGACGCCCACGGCGGCGGCGGCACGAGAGAGATGAGGAACCATGCTCCTGTCCCCTCCCGAACTTTCTCCGAGTCCACCCGGCGATTGAACGCTGTGCGTCGCATCGAAAACGACGGGATATCCCGATTCGCGCATCTTCACGAGCGAACGCATGTCCGAAACCAGGTTGTGGTAGCCGAAGCTGGTTCCCCTTTCGGTAAGAAGTATTTGCCGGCAACCCACTTCCTCGAGCTTTCCCACGACGTTTTTCATGTCCTCGGGCGCTATGAACTGCCCTTTTTTGACATTCACGGGCTTCCCGGTTCTTCCCGCGGCATGCAGGAGGTCCGTCTGGCGGCATAAGAAAGCGGGAATTTGAAGCGCGTCCAGCACATGTGCTGCGCTTTCGGCTTCTTCGGGACTATGAACGTCCGACATCACCGGAAGCCCAGTCTCGCGTCTTACCATATCGAGTATTTTCAAACCCTTCTCGATGCCGGGTCCGCGCGGTGATTTTCCTGAACTGCGATTCGCTTTGTCATAAGAAGCCTTGAAAACTCCACCGATACCGCATTTTCCTGTCGCTTCTTTGACTTTTTCAGCGCATTGCCTGGTTAATTCCTCACTTTCGATCACACAAGGCCCTGCGATGACGCATATCGCTCCCGGCTCGCCGAAGGCCACATCCCCGATTTTTACTATCTTCTTTTCCGACATTCTTTATCTTTTCCAGACCTGATGCCGCATGAACGGCACGAAAGGACGCATCAGGGGAACAACTCCCCGCTTGCCTTTTTCGCGGCGGCGATGAACCCGTGAAACAAAGGATGCGGGGCGTAGGGCGCGCTTTTGAACTCGGGATGGAACTGGCACCCGATGAAATAGGGATGCCCCGGCAACTCTATCATCTCCACCAGATTCTCATCCGGAGAAAGACCGCTGAAGCGAAGCCCGCTTTCTTCCAGAGCTTCGCGGTAAGAATTGTTCACCTCATACCGATGCCGGTGCCGCTCCTCGAATTGCGACACTCCGCCATATATTTCCGACGCCAGGGAACCGGGCATTAATATCCCGGGGTAGGCGCCCAGACGCATCGTACCCCCCATGTTCACGCCCTGCTGATCCGGCATGAGGGCCACCACGGGATGAGGCGTCTCGTTCGAAAACTCCGAACTGTTCGCCGCTTCCAGGCCGCAGATGTTTCTCGAATACTCAACGATCGCGCACTGCATCCCCAAACAAATGCCGAAAAAAGGAACCAGTCGCTCGCGCGCATACTGCACGGCGGCGATTTTGCCCTCTATTCCCCGCTCGCCGAATCCTCCCGGAATCAGGATTCCGTGCGCCTGAGAGAGCAGCTGCGCGCTGCCGCGCTTTTCTATCTCTTCGCTGTCCACATACTGCAGGTTCACCTGAACGTCGTTTCCGAAGCCCGCGTGACTCAAGGCTTCGGACAAGGATTTGTAAGACTCTTTCAAGTCCACATACTTCCCGACGATGGCGATGTTGCTGCTGATTTTGGGTTCTCTCTCCTTGCGGGAGATTTCCTCCCAAACGCTCAGATCGGGCGTTTGCCGCGCCTTTTCGAGCTTGAGCAAATCCACCACAATACGGTCCAGGCCCTCTTCGTTGAACCTCAAAGGCACCTCGTAGATGCAGTCCACATCGATTGCCGTGATCACGGCGCTGGGAGGCACGTTGCAAAACAAGGAAATTTTCCGCTTCACGTCCTCCTCAAGAGGCATTTCGGTTCTGCACAAAAGGATGTCCGGCTGAATGCCGATTTCACGCAGCTTCATGACGGAGTGCTGCGTCGGCTTGGTCTTCAGTTCTTCGGAAGTCTTGATGTAGGGCACCAGCGTCACGTGGATATGAATGACGTGCCCGGGTTCATGGTCGAACCGAAACTGGCGAATCGCCTCTAAAAAGGGGAGGCTCTCGATATCGCCCACCGTTCCCCCGATCTCGCAAATCACGACGTCCTCACCATTATCCACGTGGCGGATGCAACGCTTGATCTCATCGGTAATGTGGGGAATCACCTGGACGGTCCCGCCCAGATAATCGCCAACGCGTTCCTTCGTGATGACGTTGTAGTAGATGCGGCCCGCCGTGTAGTTGTTTTCTTTTCTCATCCGCGCATGGGTAAATCGCTCATAATGGCCCAGATCGAGATCCGTCTCCGCTCCGTCGTCGGTCACGAACACTTCTCCGTGCTGGAAGGGACTCATTGTTCCCGGATCAATGTTCAGGTAGGGGTCGAGTTTCTGAATGTTCACCCGGAGACCACGGGCTTCCAGGAGGGCGCCGATGGAAGCGGAGGCGAGACCCTTGCCCAGAGAGCTCAGTACGCCTCCCGTTACGAAGATATACTTGGCCACCTGCCCTTTTCCTCCTCGAGCGCATTGCGCATCGCGTCATCTCCCAGCAGACGCTCCCGATCCTCGGGGCGGTCCACTCCTACCGCATCTCTCTTGATCTCCACAACACGAATTGCCAACCCATCCTCTAGCGCGCGAAGCTGCTCCAAGCGCTCCAACTCCTCCAGCGGGGAAGGCCCCAGCCCGGCGAATCGCAACAGACTCTCTTTTCTATATGCGTAAAACCCGAGATGTTTCAACGGTTTTGGAGATATCTCCTCCCACTTTTCCAGGATTTTCTCATATACTTTCTCCTCCCCGGAGAGTATATCCCTCGAATATGGTATGGGGGCGCGAGAAAAATAAAGCGCATTCCCGTTCTCGCCTCTCGTCACCTTTACGACGTTCGGGTCCAGAAATTTCTCGGGCGAATCGAAGGCCACTGCCAGCGTCGACATCCCCAAACCGCTTTCATCGACCAATGGCCTGATGCCAGCGTCAATGTCACCTGGATGGATCAGGGGTTCGTCTCCCTGGATGTTCACGACCACGTCCGCATCTTCTCCAGCTGCGACCTCGGCCACTCTGTCGGTGCCGCTGGCATGGTCGCCTCGCGTCATCTTCACTTCCCCGCCGAACCCGCGCACCACATCGGCTATACGCTCATCATCGGTGGCCACGCAGACGAAGTCCACCAACGCAGATCTCGAAGCGCGTCTGTACACATATTCAATCATGGGATGCCCGCATAACAAAGCCAGCGGCTTTCCCGGATAACGCACCGAAGCCCAGCGGGCAGGTATGACGGCGATGACGCGGATGCCGCTCATTCTCTCCATCCATCATGCCGTCTAATACGCATTTTTGTTTATCAGCCCCTTCCAGAGGGTGAGCCATAAAATCTTGGCATCAAGACCCAAGGACCAGTTCTCGATATAGTGTAAATCGAATTCGATCCTTTTTTCTATCGACGTGTTTCCGCGCCATCCGTTCACCTGCGCCCAGCCTGTTATTCCGGATTTCATCTTGTGACGCAGCATGTAATGGGGAACGGACGATCTGAATTTCTCCACGAAAACCGGACGCTCGGGCCTCGGGCCCACGAGGCTCATTTCGCCGCGCAACACATTGAACAATTGCGGCAACTCATCGAGACTCGTCTTTCTCAAGAAAGCGCCGAACCGGGTGCGCCGCTCATCCTCAGCCATCGTCCAGACTGCGCCTGATTCCTTTTCCGCATCTATCCTCATGGAGCGAAACTTGTACATGCGAAACCGCACGCCGTCCAGACCCATTCTCTCCTGGTGATACAGAACGGGACCCCGGCTCGTCCACCTCACGACGAGCGCAATGACCACCATGATCGGACTCAAAACGAGCAAGACCAAAGCCCCCAGAGAATAATCCACCATTACTTTCATCCATCGATTCCAGCCCGAAAGGGGCGTCTGTGACAACAGGATCACCGGCAAGCCGTCGAGTTCCTCGATCCCGGCGTTCAGCCGCATGTGTTCGACAATATCGGGCACCAGGCGGACGTCGACGCTCGAGTCCGCCAGAGTGTTCAGCAACGCCTCCTGCGCGGTGCGCGAACTCGGGGGAAGCGCCACGTATACTTCATGGATTCTCTCTCGCGCCACGATTTCGCGCACCTCCTCCAACTTCCCCAGCAGGAGCGCGTCTTCTGCGGTATCTCCCTCACAGAGGTGTCCCACGACCTGAAAGCCAAGATATCGATACGTCTCCAGATGAGCGGCAACCCTCCGGGCGATAGGCGTTGTTCCTGCGATGAGGATGCGCCGCATGTCCACGCCCCGACGCCTCAAGCGTCGAATGAAGGACCAGACCAGACGCCGGACCGAAAAAAGAAAAACAGGCCCCAGCATAATGAAAAGAACAACCAACAATCGGCTGTAGCTTTGTTTGCGATAGAAAAACGTGAAGAAGGCGAACAACAGTACCGTCCAGACAAACGTGCCGGTGAGCCGGATGATCTCTTGGGTATGATGAAGACCGGCCCGGTACCGGTACAAACGCGTAATGCCCGAAGCGATGAGCCAGATGAGCAATATCAAGAAAAGCGAAGCGAGATAAACAATGAAATCGGGATACCCGAAGGGAACGGGAACTATCTCCGCGACGAAACGAAGCCAATACGCCATGAACCAGGCCGCAATCAGGGCGATGACGTCTCCCCCCAATAGAAAAAGCACGTTCAATTGGCCGTATCTGCGCAACACGACGTGATGTTCCTTGTCGGGTCTGGCCAAAAGTTCCTCGTGCAAAGCGCCGTCAAGCAACCTTATCTTATCACTACTACTCTATTGCTCAGTATGTTTCACCCGATTTTTCCAAGCGTTCGCGGTGATTCAGCCAACCCCTCCGAAAGCGCTCTGCTGCCGCTTTCTTGAAATTCCCGCGAGCGAATCGCTCCGCTTGCCTGCGCGCGGCCTCGGGCGAGAACTGATCTTCCATTTTCTCGAACGCCACGACGGCTTCTTCGATATCTGTCGGCTCCGAACCGGAGAAAAACATTCCCGTAGGCACAGCTTCCTCATCCCCCGTCTCATTCCATGGGATGAAGCCCGGCGGCGCTTCATATTCCTGCGCATTCACACCCACGACGGTCTCGAGCGCGCCGCCCGCGCCGAGGGCGATAACCGGACGGCCGCAAGCCTGCGCCTCGATCGGAGTGATGCCGAAGTCTTCCTCGCCCGGCAGGATGAAGGCGCGGCATCCGGCGTAAAGCTGACGGATGGTTTCATCATCCTGATGGCCCAAGAACTCCACGTTCGGTTTCCCCGATGCACGAATGCGGTCGAAATCCTGCCCCTCTCCCACCACCTTGAGCGGGCGGCCCAGCCGCCCAAAGGCCTCGACTGCCACATCGACACGCTTATAGGGTGCGAACGCCGTTACCATCAGGTAGTAATCCGATACGCGCTCGTTTCGGGAGCGGTAGAACTCCGTATCCACCGGCGGGTAGAGCACCTCCGCCTGCCTGCCGTAATAGCGGCGGATACGCTCCGCCACCGTATGGCTGTTGGCAATGAAATCATGCACTCCCCTGTTGGCTTCGTTGTCCCATCTTCTCAGGTACTCGACGAGGAGAGGGAAAAACCATCTGGCCGCGCCGCCTAAGCGCGAGAAATACGCCTCATAACCGCTCCAGGCATAGCGCATGGGCGTATGACAATAGCTGAGGTGGTAGGTTCCATAATCTCCCCTTGCTCCTTTCGCAACGCAATGAGAACTCGACAGAATGAAATCGTACTCATTGAGGGAGAACATCCGTACCGCCGTCGGCATGAGGGGAAGCATATAACGATAGCGCCGCCTGGCGCCGGGAATCCGCTGCAAGGGGCTGGTATGGATGCGGTGCCGCTCGATGGCCTCAGAAACCGAACCCGGCCGGTGAAACAGCGTGAAGATATCCGCCTCCGGGTATATCTCGCAAAATACCTCGAGGCATTTCTCCCCGCCTCTCATGCCCGTGAGCCAGTCGTGCACGATCGCTACCCGCATGTCTGCCCCTGAAATCTCACGATCTGAATACGGACGGCGAGGCGGGAATCCTCCCGGGCGAGTGCAAAAGGGCGTCTCGGTAGGCGCGCTGCGTTTCGGCGGCGAGTTTTTCCCAGTGAAAAAAGCGCGCCCGCTCCTTCGACTTTTCGGCGAGGCTGTCCCGCAGGTCCGGCTCCCTCAAGACGCGCAACATCGCGTTTCGCAGGACGTCCTTATCCCCCCGCGGAACGATCAGGCCGGCGTCGCCGACCACTTCGGGCAAGGCTCCTGCATCCGACACGATCGGCGGCGCGCCGCAGGCCATGGACTCCAGGGGAGGATAGCCAAAACCCTCGTAATGGGAAGGAAACACCAGCGCCAGCGCGGAGCGGTAGACACTCGGCAGCGTCTCCTGGGGCATTCGTCCCAGAAACACCACTTCCTCGCCGAGTCCCAAAAAGCGTAAAACACTTTCGAGACTCTTCCGCTCACCTGTCATGACCAAACGAACACTACTCGCTTCTTTCAGCAAATCCGCAAAAGCATCGAGCAGCAATTGCAGGTTCTTGTGCCGTTTGTGATTTCCCGCATACAGGAAATAAGGCGCATCACCGATCTTTTCCAGGGCTTCGGGCCTGGGCGCGCGCCCGTCCTCCCAGCCGGGCGGCAGGGCGTTGTGCGTCACGCGTATCTTTTCATCCGCAACGCCCACGTGCTCCATGATGTCTCTTTTCGTGTGTTCGGAAACGGCGAGGATCAGACGCGCCCGCCGCGCCGTTCTCGCAATCATCCATTTGGAAGCGCGCCAATGCAGCGGTGAGGGGCAAAGCGCCGGGAACAATTGATGGATCAAGTCATGAATCGTCGCCACCATGGGCGTCTTGCCGAAAAAAGGAGTGAAATAATGCGGATGATGTATCAAATCCAGACGCTCACGCCCCAATAGCCGGGGCAGTTTCACCTGCTCGGCAAACGAATAGGGCGCCGCCGCGCAAACCACTCGCCTAAAATTACTACCCAGACCCGCGCAGCTATCCATGTCCCTTTCCTGCAGGAACACGACGTATTCCACATCGTCATCGCGCCTGTCCAGCCCGGCGAGTAAGGTTCTCAAATAGGTGCCGATGCCGCCCATCGATATCATCCGGGCGTCAACGCCTATACGCATCTCTTCACCGCCTCGTAGACGCGCTCGAGTTCCTGATTCTCTTTGTCCTTGTGAGTATCGCCTGTAGAAGAGGGACTTTTTCGCAACACCAACACATTCGGGCCGCGCGGCCCCCATACGCTCGGTTCGGCCGGGCCCTGGAAGATGCAAATCACAGGGAGGCCGAGCGCCGCGGCGATATGGGTGGGACCCGAGTCGTTGCCGATGAACAAGCGGCAGGCCTTCATCACCCCCATGAGTGAACGGAGATGCTGAACCTTCTCGCACATGTCAATGATGGTGCCCCGCACGCGAACACCCTTCATGGATTTGAGTGTCTCATCGACGACCTGCCGATCATCCGGCCCGCCCAGCAACAGGACCCGGACGGGAAGCGTGGAGACGACCCGGCTAATCAACTCCCCATATAGTTGCGGACTCCAGATTCTTTCCACTCCCCCGGCTCCCGGATGAATCCCGATGAAAGATCCCGAAGGATCCTCCGTCAGGGAGGCGATGCACGCGCGTCCCTCGGCCAGTTCTTCTTCAGAAAGCGTCAGCGCAGGGTTTTTCGTCTCGAACGGACCCAGCCCCGCATATTCGAGCATGTCTAAATTGAACTCTACCTGGTGACGTTTGGGGAACTCCTCGGCCTCCGCGTCCAGACCGAAGCCGAACCCCCTGATGCCCCGCCCGACCAGATAGCGCACACCGGCGAGCCTGGCCGCAATGATCGACTGAAAATCGCCCGCAAAATCTACCGCCAGATCGTAAGGCCCGTCGATTTCCTCAGCTCTGAGCCTCAGCAGCCGCCGCAGACGGCGCAACGAGCGAAAGCCGAATTTCTTCCTCTTCGGCCTGTCGCGCCAGGACGCATTGAAAACGAGGAAATCCACCCCCGCCAACTCTTCGTCAACATCCCGGAACAAAGAACGGGCCGATGAGCGAATCAGGAGGTCGACTTGCGCGTCCGGCAGGCTGTCGCGGATCGCACGGATTGCGGGCAGCGTGCAGATGACGTCGCCGATATGGTCGGGGCGCACCAAAAGAACGCGGCGAATTGCCGGAGGCCGTTCTCTCGGCTGGCGAAAAAAAGTCTCCCCCAGCAGGTCGACCGCACGAAACGCCCATCTCGCCGGAAATCTCTTATAGTGATAGCTGCGCTCGAAAACGGAAAGTTTGCGGCCCCGCTCCGGCCTGAGCGCCTCTCTCATCGAGGGCGCGGCGGTTCTGGGAGGCACGCGCAAGCGAGCCTCATCGATAAAATGCGCCACATCATGGGGCGATTCGCGCATTTCTGCATTTTCCGACCTGTTCATCTTGCGCTCTCAAAAAAATTTCAACCCAACAGATATCACAGAATATAGCGCGCTTCGCCCCTCGGCGGAAATTCCTCTCCTACACGCTACTCCCGCGACATATGCACCCCGCTCGCATCACCCCGCCAGAATGTTTTTATAGAGGCGATGGGCCTTCCCGGCCAGCACATCCCAAGTGAATTCTTCTAACACTCTTTTGCGGCCCGCATCCGCCAGTCGTTCGCGCGCGCGGGGTTCGTTTTGCAGTTTCTGAAGAATTTCCTGGAGAGCCTCCACGTCATCTTCTGGAAATACGAACCCCTCCGAACCGATGACGTGCGGGATTTCGCCCGTGGCCGCTCCCACGGGAACCACGCCGCAACCCATCGCCTCGATCAGCACCCGGCCGAACTGCTCTCTCCAGTGCGCCGTCGTTCTCGATGGAAGCGCCAGCGCATGCCACCCCCGCAAATATCCGGGAACGTCGGAGGGATCGACCCAGCCGACGAATTCCACTCGCTCCCCGAGCCCGAGCGCGCGCGTCAGCCGCTCGAGCGTCTCACGCTCCTCCCCATCCCCTACGATCTGCGCTCTCCACTCCCCCGAAAGACCGGCAAGCGCTCTCAGGAGAACGTCGACTCCTTTCGCATGAACGAGCCTCCCGAGGTACCCGACGCTGAACACATCCACGCGCTCACCCGGTTCGGGAGGACGGAAAAGCTCCGGGTCCAGCCCGAACTGGGGCAGCGTTCGCACTTTTTCCGGGGGTGCGCCGAAGCGCAACAGCCTCTCCCGGGCGGTACGGGCAAAGACCAAAAGCGCGTCCGCGCGGCGAAAAACGACCTTTTCAATCTTTCGGGAGCGCCAGGGGAGAGCGATATCGAAATTCTCCGAGTTATTCACCATGAACTTCGGACGCGTCCTGAGCATAGACAGGCAAAGCAACACCTGGGCTGCGGCGAAACTGTAGGACTCCTCCTCCATGTGGACGATATCGGGCCTCGCTTCCTTTAGCGCTTTCCAGAGTCCCCGACGGTAGACGTGACCGCCCACCCTGCCGCTCAAAACCAGAGAACCGGTGAAAATCCGGTAGTCCTCTTCCTCACCCTCCCGGCAGGTGAGCAACCGCGCGCCTTCTTTCCACGCCGCAGGCGCGAGCAGAGAAACTTCCAATCCGGGCCGCCGGGCGAGTGCGGAGATCTTCGCCCGATAAACCGGCGACGCGCAGAAACGGGAAATGATTAAAACGCGCATGATGACCCGCCCATGTCGATAGCGCATGCCTCGCGTCATGCCCGTTTTCTGGCTGCCATATTTCGGAAACCCTGGAATTTCCGCTTGCTCTCATCCCAGAAAATTGGTGGGTCCCATGAGCGCAGGTATTCCAGTAAAGCGGCCTCTCGGGAAAAGCGCAAGGCGCATGCGGAATCTTTCAGGCTATCAAGACTTCCACCCACGATGGCTCAAGCGTTCCACGGGCCGAGCCCGCCTTTCCATCTCTCCTCATGGCAGGCGCACAAAAACGCCTTCAACAACCCCGCTGAACCAGGAAACGGGAGGAATTTTGGAGAGCCAGGCCTCGACCCTGAGCCATATATGCGGATGAGCTCCCAGCGATTGCCTGAGTCTTTCCGGCAAAGGAGTGAAATTCTTCGGCAGGATATTCGAGTACCACGTCTCGACCGCCCGGAAACTGAAACCGGAAAGGAGCCGACACATCGTTTCCATGGTATAGCGCCGGTCGTGATCGCTCGCCCGGAAGACGTTTCTCGCCATGAACTCCGCATAACTCCACACGTTGGGAAGCATCATCACGATGAGCAACCCCCCGGGGCGCAAGATGCGCCGAATTTCTGTGAGCGAACCGCTCTCGTCCTCCACATGCTCCAGAACGCCGCAGGACAAAACGAGGTCGAACGATTCATCCCCGAACGGAAGCCGAACGGGGTCCTCACCGTAAACGACATCGAGGTCCTGTTCACGGAGAAAGGAGTTCCAAGAAGAGGGTTCTTCCGCCTCGATGGTATAGGAAACGACTTCGAAACCCCGGTTTCTCAAAAGATAAGACATTTGCCCGTAGCCGCATCCCCAATCCAGCAACCTGCCGCCGTCCGGTTTCAGGTTTTTCACGATATCCGCTTTGCGCAGGTAACTAGCGCGACCCAGCGGCGTACTGAGGTGGTGGAGACCTCTTCCGCCTTCCGCCAGCGAACGCTCGACGGCGCGGGCGAGGGCCACCATCTCTTCGGACTCGGTTCGAGGAGAGCATTTTATCGGCATGGAATATGAACCTTGTGTTTCTCGTGGAGGCAAGGACTACTCTAACCTTGGGACTGAGCGGAATACAAGGCTCGCTTGACATGGAGCCGGTGGTGGGAGAACTTCCGAATAACTTGATCTCCACTTATTCGAGGGATAACGCCATGAATGATCGTGGCACGCGCCTCCGGGCGCTTCTGGAAGAGAATCGCCCCGTGCTCGCTCCCGCCTGCATCGACGCCTTCAGCGCGCGCATGGTGGAGCAGGCGGGTTTCGAGGTGAACTATCTGACGGGCAACGGCGCCTCGGCGGCGCTTCTCGGCAAGCCCGATGTGGGCTTCATGACGCTGCGCGAGGTGGCCGACGTCTGCCGGAACATCGTCCAGGCCACCTCCATTCCCCTCATCGCGGACGCCGACACAGGCTACGGCAACGCCGTGAACATGATCCGCACCGTCCGCGAACTCGAATCGGCGGGCGTCGCCTGCATCCAGATCGAGGATCAGGTGACCCCCAAAAAGTGCGGCTTTCTGCCCGGCTCGATTCCCGTCATCTCGCTCGAAGAACAACTCGGCAAGCTGAAGGCGGCTCTCGATGCACGCCAAAGCGAGGATTTCCTCATCCTCGCCCGCACGGACGCCGCCGCCGACCACGGACTGGACGAGGCGATCCGCCGGGCCGTCGCCTATAAAGAGGCGGGAGCCGACCTCACCTTCATCGAGGTGGAAGGCACCGAGGAGGAACTCCGAAAAATCGGAGCCGGGGTTCCCCCGCCCCACGTCACCACCCTGGATGAATCGAGGCGCGAGGCGGCTCTCAGCGTGGATGAACTCGGCGAACTCGGCTTCGGCGTCATCATCTATCCGGGCATCGTGCGCTGCACGTATTTGAAAGCAGTGAACGATGTGCTGCGGATTCTAAAAGAAGAAGGCTCCACGCGCTCGGCGCGCGAAATGATGGCCACTTTCCAGGAATACAACGACGCCCTTGGCATCTCGGAAATCCAGACGTGGGAACGTGAATATCTATGACGCCGAAGCGGCGTCGCGCAAGGAGCGGAACATGATCACCGTAGGGATGTATTACGAAGTGCTGCCGGGCAAGGAGAAAGAGTTCGAGGAGAAATTCGAGGCCGTGGCCGGCGCCCTCGAAGGACAGGCCGGCCACGTGCAGAGCCTTCTGTATCAACAGGTGAAAAATCCCAATTCCTACACCATCCTCTCGGAGTGGGATGCGCAGGAAGACTTCATGGCCTTCATCAGGAGCGATGCTTTTCGCGCCGTCACGGACTGGGGAAAAGCGGAAATTCTGGCGGGCCGGCCGCGCCACAAGCTCTACGGCCGCGAGGGCGACCTCCACTAGAGGGAAACTGAATGCCGGATATGCTCCCCTGCCCGCCGCCCGAGCCCCGGCCCAGAGCGCCCCGCTTCGAGCTCCCCCCCGGCGCTTGGGATACCCATGGCCACATCTTCGGTCCAGAGAGCAAATACGCTTATTCCCCCAGAAGGGGCTACACGCCTCCCGACGCCTCACTTGATGCGTATGAAACCCTCCACCGTACGCTCGGCGTGGCGCGCGGCGTCCTCACCCAGCCGAGCGTCTACGGGGTCGACAACACCGCCATGCTCGACGCCATGGCACGCTCGGGCGGGCGGCTCATGGGCGTGGCCTCCGTGGACAAGGAGGTGAGCGAGGCGGAGTTGACGCGCCTTCACGAGGCGGGCGTTCGCGGCTTACGGATCAATCTGGCGGACAAGGGCGGGAATCCCTTCGACTCGTTCACAGACGTTCAGGCGATGGGCGAGCGCATCGTGGACATGGGCTGGCACATGGAGTTCCTGATCCACGTGCATGAGTTTCCCGATTTAAGAAAGACCTTCTCCTCCCTGCCCGTCCACAGCGTTTTCGGGCACATGGGTTACGTCCCGGCGGACGAGGGTCTGGGGCCACTCCAGGAATTCATGGACTTGCTCAAAGAGGGCCGAACCTGGGTGAAGCTCACGGGCGGTTACCGCATCACAAGCCTTGAGCATACACCTTATACAGACGTCGACCCCATCGCCCGCGCGCTCATCGAAGCGGCGCCCGAGCGCATCATCTGGGGCACGGACTGGCCGCACCCCGCTTGCAAGATACCGATGCCGAACGACGGCGACTTGCTGGATCAACTGCTCGACTGGGCACCGGATGAGAGCGTTCGTGAAAGAATACTCGTGGACAACCCCCTGAATCTGCTCGGGATCGAAAGATAGGAGAGAAAAATGGCGCGCAAGGCAACGAAAAAAATCGCATTCCTGGGCTTGGGCCGCATGGGCGGATTGATGGCGAAACACCTCGTCGACGCCGGCTTCCCGGTCACGGGCTACGATCCCTCAGCGAAAGCCGTCGCAGCGGCCAAGAAAAACGGCGCCAAAACCGCGAGAACCGTCGCAGCGGCGGTGAAGGGCGCCGACGTGGTGTGCAGTTCGCTCCCCTCGCCCGCCGTCGTAAGGGACGTCTACTTCGGGCCCAAGGGCGTGCTCGAGACGGCGCGGCGCGGCACGGTCTGTTTCGAGCTTTCGACGAGCACCGTCAGTCTGGCGAAAGAGATCGCGGAGGCGGCCAAGAAAAAGGGCATCGCCTTTCTGGACGCGCCCGTCAGCGGGAGCATTCCGCACCTGGAGCGCAAGGAAGTCGCCGCCATCGTGGGCGGAGAACAGGCCGCGCTCAAAGAACACCGCGACGTGCTCGACGCCTTCAGCAAATCCATCACCTACATGGGGAAATCCGGCAACGGCCTGATCATGAAACTGGTGACGAACCACATTCTGAACATCCACCACTCCGGCATGGCCGAGGGACTGGCGTTCGGGATGAAGGCGGGGCTGACGGCGCCCAAAATGATGAAATTCCTGCAAGGCAGCGTGATTCCCCTCCTCATCCACTACAAGGGCACGACGATGGCGGCGCGCGATTATTCCGACGTCATCGCGAACCTGGGGATAAGCTTCAAGGATCTGGGGCTCAGCATCAACGAGGCGAACGACTTGGGCGCACCCGTACCCCTGGGCGCCGCCGCGCGGCAGCAATACACCTCCGCCATGGCGCTCGGCCTCGAAGATGCGGACTTCAACGCTGTTTTCGAGTCGTTCCTGAACGCCATGGGAACAAGGCCGAAGAGAAAGTGAATGTTACCGAGGCATCAGAAACGCCCGGATAGACGGTGTGCCATGGCGCATCCGACCGCAGGAGCCTGAAGATATGGCGCGCAAGGCAACGAAAAAGATCGCGTTCCTCGGTATGGGCCGCATGGGCGGGTTGATGGCGAAGCACCTAGTCGACGCGGGCTTCGACGTCACCGGCTACGACCCCGTGCCAAAGGCAACCGCCGCTGCGAAGAAAAACGGCGCCAAAATCGCGAGAACCGTAGCAGCGGCGGTGAAGGGCGCAGACGTGGCGTGCAGTTCGCTCCCCAAGACCGAAATCGTGAGAGACGTCTACCTGGGCAAAGGCGGCGCGCTCAAGGCGATGCGGCGCGGCGCGGTATGCTTCGAGCTTTCGACGAGCAGCGTCGCCCTTGCGAAAGAGATCGCCGCAGAAGCCAGGAAGAAGAGAATCGCCTTTCTGGACGCTCCCGTGCTCGGAAGCGTTCCGCATCTGGAGCAAAGGGGAGTCTCAGCCATCGTGGGCGGAGACGAGTCCGCCTTCAAGGAACACCGCGACGTGCTCGACGCCTTCAGCAAGTCGATCACCTACATGGGAAAAACCGGAAACGGCCTGCTCATGAAACTGGTGTCGAACCACATCATCTTCATCCAGCACGCCGGCATGGCCGAGGGTCTGGCTTTCGGGGTGAAGGCGGGACTCACGGCCCAGAAAATGATGAAATTCCTACAAGGGAGCGTGATTCCGGACCTGATCCACTACAAAGGCCCGGAGATGGCGGCGCGCGATTATTCGGGCGTCATCGGGAATCTGGGACTCAGCTACAAGGACATGGGAATCAGCATGAACGAAGCCAACGATCTGGGCGTTCCCGTCCCCATTGGCGCCGCCGCGCGGCAGCAGCATACCTCCGCCATGGCGCTCGGGTTCGAACACGCAGACTTGAACGCCGTATTCGAGGCTTTCCTGAACGCCATGGGAATGAAGCCGAAAAGAAAATAATTTTCATAGGAGCAGGCACATACCCCACACGAGACGGGAGAAGCCCCTCCTGATTTTTTTGCGAGATTGGCCTGTCCACCGATTCGCAAGCACGGGCGTCGCGTGACGCCATATTCAACAGGAGTGATGCGAAATGGCGAAAGTGGTTGCTTTCCTGGGCCTCGGCAACATGGGCTCGGGCATGTCGGAAAATCTGGTGAAGGCGGGTTTCGACGTTCGTGGCTTCGACCCCGTCCCCGCTATGCGCGAGCGGGCGGCTGCGGCGGGGCTTACCGTCTTCGAGACGGCGGCGGAAGCCGCCACGGGAGCGGAAGTGATTTGCAGTTCGGTGCCCGAGGTCGAGCACGCGAGAGAAGCCTATCTCGGCGAGACCGGCGCGCTCACAACGGCCAGGGAGGGCGCGGTATGCTTCGACCTGTCCACCCTGACGGTCGAGGGCAGCCAGGACCTGGCGGCGGAAGCGGAAAGCCGAGGCGTCCGGTTTCTGGATACTCCCGTGAGCGGGAGTGTACCCCACGCGAAGGCGGGCACCCTCGCCATCATGGTGGGGGGCGATGAGGCCTCGCTCGAAGCCCACCGTGACGTTTTGGAGGCCTTCAGCGCCTCGATCCACTATTTCGGCGCAAACGGGGCGGGCCTCCAGATGAAGCTGGTGACGAACCACATCTTCGCGATCCACATCTCCGCCATCGCCGAGGCGCTCACCATGGGGACGAAGGGGGGCCTCGACCCCGAGCATATGGTCGAGTTCCTGAAGGCGAGCGTGATTCCCAAAATCCTCGAATACAAGGCCTCGCCCATGATCGCCAAGGACTATTCGCCCACCTTCACGGTGAACCTCATGCTCAAGGATCTGCGCATCATCGCGGCGATGGCCGACGGCGTCGGAACGCCGATTCCCCTGGGGACGATGGCGCGGCAGGTCTATATGGGCGCGGCGGCCCTGGGCCACGGCGACGCGGACCAGAACGCCATTCTGGAGTTTTTTGAAAAAGGCGCGGGGATGAACTAGCGCGAAGAGTGAGCGTTCGTCGTGCAGTTGATTCCACAGGCTATAGAGAGAGCGCCGCGAGCGGCATGGCGCTTTGACGCTTTTTTCTGGATAATGATTCGATTTTCATGTTTCAAGAGACTGGCTTGCTATTCTTGAGTAAATTGGTTTAGTATTCGAAAGAATTGTGGGGCGGGCGCTGCGCGCTCTGAAGTGCCGATAACTTACGATTATCTATCCCATATCCCTTTTCAGCGAACGCTGGGAGCAAAGGAGATCAAGAAATGTCGAAAACAGGACGGGACCTGCTCGAGGACGCGCGGGGCGATGTTCCTGAGATCACGGCGGAAGAAGTGAAAAACGCGGTCGATACCGGTACCGGGGTGGCGCTCATCGACGTGCGCGAACCGGACGAGTTCCGGGGCGGCTACCTGCCGGGCGCGGAGCACGTGAGCCGCGGATTCCTGGAGCTCAAGATCGAGCAGGTCGTACCCGACAGGAAGACGCCCATCGTCGCCTATTGCGCGGGCGGCGTGCGCTCGCTGCTCGCCGGCCAGGTGCTCCAGTCCATGGGCTATCAGAACGTGAAATCCATGGCGGGCGGTTACGGCAAGTGGAAAGATTTGGGCTTTCCTGTCCAAGTGGACAAGCAGATGAGCGCGGAGCAGTTGAACCGCTACAGCCGCCACTTCCTGCTCTCCCAGATCGGCGAAAAGGGCCAGGCCAAACTCCTGGACGCCAAGGTCGTCCTGATAGGCGCGGGTGGGCTGGGCTCTCCCACCGGGCTTTACCTGACCGCCATGGGCGTGGGCAACATCGGCATCGTGGATATGGACGTCGTGGACATGAGCAATCTTCAGCGCCAGATCGTCCACACGAACGACCGCGTGGGCACCTCCAAGGTCGAGAGCGCGGCGGCCACCCTCACCGCGCTGAACCCCGACGTGAACGTCATCGCTCATGAGGAGAGACTCAACCGCGACAACGCGCTCGACATCCTGAAAGACTACGACGTCATCGTGAACGGGGCGGACAATTTCCCCACCCGCTACCTCGTGAACGACGCGGCTGTCTTTCTCGGAAAGCCCATTGTCGACGCCTCCATCTTCAAGTTCGAGGGCCAGGCCACCGTCTACCATCCCGCCAAGGGCGGCCCCTGCTACCGCTGCCTCTACCCCGAACCGCCGCCGCCCGGCATGGTGCCCTCCTGCCAGGACGCAGGGGTTTTGGGCGCGCTGTGCGGCACCATGGGCTCCATCCAGGCGACGGAGACGGCCAAGCTCATCGTGGGCTTCGGGGAACCGCTGATCGGCAAACTGCTGATGTACGACGCGCTCAAATCGCAGTTCAGGACGCTCAAGATCAGGCGCGACCCGGGCTGCCCGGTGTGCGGGGACAGCCCCTCCATCACCGAGCTCATCGACTACGAGTTCTTCTGCGGCCTCACCGAAGCCCCCGCCGGGGGCGACGCCAACGGGCATTGATGGGAGCGACGCAAGCAGTCCATTTGATGTAGGGAAGAAACGAAAGTCCAGCCAAAAGACACCCCCGGGGCGAAAGCCTCGGGGGTTTTTCTATGAGATTTCCTCCAGCCTGACCGCATCCATCACGGGACGAATCGGATAGCGGCCCCTAAATAGTTCAGCGAGAAAGGCGAGGTGTTCGGCGAGGGCGGACATGTGCGCGGCGGCGTAGCGGGCCGAGAGCGCATCGGCTTGTTTCGCCAGGGCTTCGCGGGCATCTGCGGCGGGTTCATCCTGTGCGGCCAGGGCGTTATATTCGTCGATCAAGACGCGCACGTCTTGATGCTCCCCTGCATATTCCGCCTTGAGCGCATAGGGGCTTCGTAAGATCAAGTGGACGGGGTTTTGCGTGTTCGAGGACTGATCGAGCATGCAGCGGCTTCGTCTTCGGTCGTAGTTCTCGGACATGTCGTCTTCCTCATCCACCCCGCGCGTCGTGGAGCGATATCCCCTGCTCGCCACGGCCTTTGAACTCGTTGTAGAGCTTCATCACGGCCTGCTCGACGCGGTCGGGCTTCATCCAGTCCGCATATTCGCCCAGCGGAATCTCGCGCGCGGCGCGCTTGGCAGGGGTGCCCTCCTTGAAACGCTTTCGCGCCTCCCGGCGCACGAGCCGGAGGTAGCCCAGGGTTTTCTCGAGCGCGCTCTTGTCCCCCGGCGGCCCGTGCCCCGGAACGACCGTTTCGACGGCGAAGGTTTTCAGTATCTTCTCCGCAATCCGTATCCACCCGCCGACGTGGGCGTCGAAGGTGGCGGGCGTCACGTAATGAAAGCAGATGTCGCCCGTGAACAAGACGCGTTCTTCGGGCAGATAGACGACCGTGTCGCCCTTGGAATGCGCGTGGCCCAGGTGGTGGAGTTCCACGACGCGCTTGCCCAGACGCAGCGTCATGCCGCCCTCGTAGGTAACGTCGGGAAAGCGCTGCCTGAGCCTTTTGAGTTCCGAGGCGTATTCGGGGTTCACGCCCCTGTAGTGCGCGAGGTCGAGGCCCGTCTCGATCATCCGCTCGCGCATATGGCGGTGCGCGATGACGGGGATGTCCCGCTCGAACCAGGTGAGCCCCAGCGTGTGATCCGCATGGTGGTGGGTGCAGACGATCTTGCGCACGGGCTTTCTGGTCGCCTTGCGGATCGCCTCCTGAAACGCCTGCGTCATGGGCCGCACATAGAGCGCGTCGACCACGAGCGCTTCATCGTCCCCCACGATGAGACCTGCGTTCGAGACGTTCAGCCCGCCCGCCTGGATATAGGCGTAGACGCCGCGCGCCACGCGCTGAAGCCCCGTCTTCCAGCTTGTGGGCACTTTCCGGGTTCCGGCCATGCGCACCCCCTTTTCAGGCGGGTCATTCTACACATGGCGGCGATTGACCGCACGCCGCCTTACGGGCGACATTGGCCCCGAATGCAAAGCTCAAGTTTCAGCAGTTCACGCAAAAGGGGGGAGCAAATGCGCTTATCATTCGATCACGTGCACATTATCTGTAAGGATCTGGAAGGGATGGTCGCCTTTTTCGAAAAGATATTCGGCGGCGAGGTGATCTACCGCGAAGAGAATTTCCACGGCGCGCCCAATGCCGTCGTGCGCGTCGGTGATGCCAGACTTTTCTTAAGAGGCGTGCGGCCCGGCGAGCGCATCGGGGAGAACCACGCGGACGCCGTGATGGGCCTCGACCATTTCTCCTTCGCCGTGGACGACATCCACGGCTTGGCAGCCCAGATGAAAGAAGGGGGCGCGGACTTCATCCGCGACCCCTCCCCTTCGGGCATGGGCGGCAGGACGACGGCCTATATAAGAGGTCCCGAGGACGTGCGGATCGAGCTCTCGGAGCGCGCGGGAGAGACCTACGGCGGCGGTTGATGCGAGCGACTGGACTCACCAACGAAAAACCCCCGGGCGTCAAAGCCGGGGGTTTCATGTTCCGAAGCGTAGGAGCTATTTATGGTCGTAGCGGGCGGGCAGGCCGTTTCCGTTGAACTCGACCTGATCGCTCGCGCGCAGATCGCCCGCAATGAACTCATCAATCATCATGCGCGAGACGGCGTCGGGCACCTGAACGGGGGGGTGCTTCATTAGGTAGGCGCTCACGGGGTAGAGCGGCCCCGCCTCGCCCCTGTCGCGCGCGATGCGCGCGAGGCGAATCGCGTCGATGACGACGCCGCCCGAGTTGGGAGAATCCTCCACCGAGAGGCGCGCCTCGATTTCGAGCGGCACGCCGCCGAAGCCCTCCGCCTCGATTCTCAAAAAGCATACCTTGTTGTCGTCCTGCCAGGGCACGTAGTCGGACGGGCCGATGTGGATGTCGTCCGAGTCCAGGGGTTCAGGCAACTGGCTCTGTACGGCGTCCGTTTTCGATATCTTCTTGGACTTCAGGCGCGAACGCTCCAGCATGTTCAGAAAATCCGTGTTTCCGCCCGTGTTCAGCTGGTAGGTGCGCTTGAGCTTCACGCCCCTGTCAGCGCAAAGCTTTGCGAGCGTGCGGTGCAGGATGGTGGCGCCGAGCTGGGCCTTCACGTCGTCTCCCACCACGGGAATCCCCGCATCGGTGAAGCGGCCCGCCCATTCCGGGTCCGAGACGATGAAGACCGGCATGCAGTTGATGAGGGAAACGCCCGCCGCGAGCGCCGCTTCGGCGTAGTGGCGCGCCGCCTGCTCGGAGCCCACGGGCATGAAGTTCAACAGAATTTCCGCCCCGCTCTCGCGAAGCTCCGCCGCCACGTCACAGGGTTCCGCCTCGGCGGGCAGAAAGGAGCGATCCGAAGCGTATTCCGCCATGTGGGACGCCACGCCGTCGAGTATGGGCCCCATCCGCACGTTCACGCCGTAATCGGGCAGGTTCTCCCAGATGGTCTTCGTGCAGTTGGGCCTGGCGAAGGCCGCGGCATGCAGCGGCTGGCCCACCTTGCGGACGTCGATGTCGAGAGCCGCGACGACCTCGATGTCCTCCGGCCCGTAGCCGCCCAGATCCCGGTGCATGAGACCCAACTCTTCCTCGGGATGATGGCGGTAATACTCGATGCCCTGGAGCAGGGAACTCGCGCAGTTCCCCACGCCGGCGATGGCGATGCGAATCGGCGACATTTATGCGTTTCCTTTCCTGCCTTCGCAGTGGCTGCGGCCTCAACGGGCAAATCCGAAGCTGAACCCGGTGGTCAGGATTCTCGCCGTCGGCCACGCGCATACGGATTCAAAATCAGGTCAACCGGTGCGAACGTTTTCGTCCACAGAAAGGCGACTATATCCCAAAATCCACATTTTCTCCAAGAGGAGGAGAGAAAATGATTCCGGGCGGCCTCGGGGCGGGAGACGCGGCTAATACAGCAGACAGCGGACGAAGTGTCCGGGGGATACCTCTTTGAGTTCGGGTTCGTGTTCCAGGCACATCGCCTTCACTTCCGGGCACCTCGGGTTGAAGCTGCAACCCGTCGGCAGGCGGTTCAGGCTCGGCACGATGCCCTTGATCTCCTCCAGCCGAATCTTCTCGCCGGGATTGGTGGTGTTGAGCTTGGGAATCGAGTTGAGCAGCCCCCGGGTATAGGGGTGGAGCGGGTTGCCGAATATCTCCTCCGTCGGCGCCTCTTCGACCACCTTGCCGGCGTACATGACGACGACGCGCTTGCACGTTTCGGCCACGAGGCCCAGGTCGTGCGTGATGAGGATGACCGCCGTGCCGAGCTCTTCCTGGAGCTTCACCATGAGATCGAGGATCTGCGCCTGAATGGTCACGTCGAGCGCCGTGGTCGGCTCATCGGCCAGAAGTATCTTCGGGTTGCACGAGAGCGCCATGGCGATCATCGCGCGCTGCCGCATGCCGCCCGATAGCTGGTGGGGGTATTCGCGCACCCGCTGGCGCGGCAGGGGAATGCCGACCAAGTCGAGCATCTCGGCGGCCTTGTCCATCGCGTCTTTTTTCGACATGCCCTGGTGAAGCATGACGGCTTCGGCGATCTGAAAACCGACGGTGAACACGGGGTTCAGGCTCGTCATCGGCTCCTGGAAGATCATCGAGATGTGGTTGCCGCGAATCTCGCGCAACTCCTTCGTGTCGAGCTTCGTCAAATCCCGGCCCTCGAAGAAGATGCCATCTCCGAATATCTCACCCGGCGGTTCGGGGACGAGGCGAAGCACCGAAAGCGCCGTCACCGTCTTGCCGCACCCGGATTCCCCCACGACGCCGAGCGTCTCGCCCGCTTTCAGGCTGTAGGTCACGCCGTCCACGGCGCGCACCGTGCCCTCGGGCGTATGGAAGTATGTGTGCAGGTCTCTCAGTTCCAGGATCGTGTCGGTGCCGACGGCTGCGCCATTGGCCATGGATAACCTCCGGATTGCGGGCTAAGCCTCAAAAGCAGGTAAAAAGATAGGCGATTATAAGGACTCCGGATTCGGGTTGTCCAGTCGAATGCGCAGATTCCCGCAAATCATCCGCCGGAAAGCGCCTCCTGACCATGCGGACAACCTTTGAGAATCGGACAATCCGCGCACAGGGGCTTTCTCGCCGAGCAGCAGTTCCGCCCGTGATGGATCAGGAGCAAGGTGACGCGGCCCCACCATTTCTTCGGCACGGCGTCCAAAAGCTGAAACTCGGCCTTCACCGGGTCGCGCGTCGATATCCAGCCCAGCCGGTTGGCCGTGCGCAGAACGTGCGTATCGACGGCGATGGCCGGCTCGCCGTACGCCTCGTTCAGGACGACGTTGGCCGTCTTGCGCCCCACGCCGGGCAGCGTCACCAGATGCTCCATTTCGCCCGGCACCTCGCCGCCGAATTCATCCACAAGAAGGCGGCAGCACGCGCGGATGGACTTCGCCTTCTGGCGGTAGAAGCCGCACGAATGAATCAACTCTTCGAGTTCGGCAGACTCGGCCTCCGCAAACGAGGCGGCGTCGGGGAAGCGGGCGAAAAGGGCGGGAGTGACCATGTTCACCCGCTCGTCGGTGCACTGGGCGGAGAGCATCGTCGCCACCAGCAGTTCGAGCGGGTTCCGGTAGTCGAGCGCGCAACGCGCGTCGGGGTAGGTCTGCTCCAGTATGCGTAGAAGGCGCGCGGGCGAGGATGCGGGCATCGGGCTTCCTTTTCAAGGGCGATGATTCGGACTAGAATAGCGAATCGAACTCATATCGCCTAACAGCGACAAGACAAAGGAGAACGAACCGATGGCCGACCCCAAAGTGGCCCAGAAAGCGCCCTATATCTACAAACCGGAAAAGGACGAGAAAGTCGCCTGGTGCGCATGCGGCTTGAGCCAATCGCAGCCATTTTGCGACGGCTCCCACAAGGGTTCGGAATTCCGTCCCATCGTCCTCGACGTGCAGGCGGGCAAGACGTGCGCCTTTTGCGGCTGCAAGCAGACGGGCAACGCGCCCATGTGCGACGGCACGCACTCCATGCTATAGGGGTGAGGCTCCAAGGCGGTTGATGAAAATGCGCGTGTAGCTCAGAGGATAGAGCGCCTGCCTCCGGAGCAGGAAGTCGCAGGTTCGACTCCTGCCACGCGCACCAGAAACGGAATCATGCAAATGCCGGGGACGGATGTCTCCGGCGTTTGTTTTAAGGGGCTGTTCCCACTCTCCCCCCTTGACCCCCGGTGTCCATGCGGATAGGTTGACTTCCAGGCATCCAACCAGTGGAGAGGTTCCGGTGTTCGGCGAATACATCGACAGCCACAACCATATGCACGCCCTGAGCTGGGACGAGTGGGAACTGCTCGGCGCGACGGGCATGCGCGCTGGCCGGGATACGAACAAATCTTTTCCGGCGGTGTTCCCCGGAAAATGCTCTGGTTTGACTTTTCCTGATTTCCGTGGCGAAAATCAATTTAAGATACTTGGGTAGGGCGCGCCGATTGGAGGTATGTTGCGGCATCACTTCCAGATGAAGGAGATGACAAATGAATATCTTCGTCCAAAGGGATATCGACGCAGAGGTATGGGTAGCGACCAGCGAAGATATACCGGGTCTCGTTACGGAGGCCGGCACGCCGAACGAACTTTGTGAAAAGCTCCTGGAAATCGTCCCCGACCTTCTTGAATTGAATGCAGACCTGGTAAAAGATAAAAACCCGAAAGAGATTGAGGTCGTCTTCAAGATTCCATTTGAGAGTTCTACTGAATATTCTGTTACATGAACAACTTTTCCAAGGAAGTAAAGAAACTCCTCGTCGATGAAGGATGTTCATTCAAGCGTCAAGGCAAAGGGGATCATGAAATTTGGTATAGCCCCATCACGAGAAAAAATATATCCGTGGACTCAAAAATTAAATCCAGACATACCGCAAACGCAATTCTTAAAGTTGCAGGTATAAACAAGAAGTTCTAATCCAAAACCAAGACATTACAAGGCAGGTAGTCAGGCAACATTCCAGCATTTCTTGGACCTCACCCCACACCCCTTCCCTATCCCTGTTTTCAACTCTCCCCCTTGACCCCCGGTGTCCATGCGGATAGGTTGACTTTCAAGCATCCAACCAGCGGAGAGGTTCCGATGTTCGGTGAATACATCGACAGCCACAACCATATGCACGCCCTGAACTGGGACGAGTGGGAACTGCTCGGCGCGACGGGCATGCGCGCGGCGGTGCTCTCCTGCGGCAACCCCCACCTCTACCGCGAGGTGTGGGACGAGGCGCCGGGCTACGACGACATCATGCGCTTCTGGGAGGGGCCGGTCGCGATGGCCCATGCGCTCGAGGCGCAGCACTTCATCAAAATCCGCTGCGCGGTCGGCATCAGCTCGATGACGCGGGTGAACGACTGGGAAAACCTGCTGGAGGAGATTCCCGGTTTTCTCGAAGACGAAAACGTCGTCGCCCTGGGCGAGATCGGCCTCGACCCCACGCAGTATTTCTCCCTCACCTGGCCGATGGAAGAGCAGACCGCGTGTCTCGAAGCCCAGGCGGAGCTTGCGAAAAAGTACGACAAGCCCATCATCCTGCATACGCCCACACCCAAGAAGAGCAAGGATTTTCTCGGCAACGTCGCCGTGCAGGCCGACGTGCCGCCCGAGCAACTCCGGCTCCACTACATGCAGAAGGACCTGGAAATCATCCGCAAGACCGGTTTCGACGAAGCCCGGGTCGCCGTCGATCACACCGACGCCACGACGGTCGAACATATCCACCGCGATACGCGCGCCATGTGCGCCATCAGCATCGGCAGCGCGCTCAGGCCCCTCGAACCCGCGCAGGTCATCGAGTGGGTGGAGACGTTCGGGCCCGACCGGATCATGCTCAACTCCGACCACCTCGGCTACCGGCCCATCGACATCCTCTCGGTCCCCAAGACGCTGCGCGCCATGCGAAACGCAGGCCTGCCGGATGAGGCGATCCGCAAGGTGTCGTTCGAGAATGCGAGGAAGTTCTACGATCTCTCCCTGTAAGGACACGCAATGAACGAAACGCAAGACCCTTTCGAGTATTTCTTCGAGATGCCCTGGTCGGACGGGCTGCCCGTGGTGACGCCGACGCCCGAGCGCCTCGCCCGGATGCTGGGCGGCACGGGCAGAGACGCAGGCGAAGTTCTGGGCGACATACCCCCCTCGCTCAACACGGCGACGGTGGAGAGCGTCGCCCTTCACGCCCTGATGGCGGGGTGCAAACCCGAATACCTGCCCGTGGTGCTGGGAGCTATCGAGGCCATGCTGGTCGAACGCTTCAACCTCGTGGGCATTCAGGCCACCATGTTCACCGGCGGGCCCCTGCTGATACTGAACGGCCCCTACGCCAGGGAGATCGGCGTCCACGGCGGTTCGGGGTGCTTCGGCCCCGGATTCCGGGCGAACGCCGCCATCGGCCGGGCGATAAGACTCATCATGATGAACCTGGGCGGCGGCATTCCGGGCGTCTCGGACATGAGCACCTTCGGCAGCCCCTCCAAATTCACCTACTGCGTCCGCGAGAACGAGGAGCAAAGCCCCTGGGCGCCGATGCCGGGCGATTTCGGTTTCGGGAAGGATGAGAACGTCCTCACTGTCTGCAACGCCGAGGCGCCGCGCATGGCGATGGACGACGTGAGCGCCGCGCCCGAGGGCGTCCTCACCACGCTCTCGCACACCATGTGCGCCATGGGCGCCACGACGGCCTACACGCAGACGAACTGGGTGATCGTCGTCGCCCCCGATCACGCCGACATCCTGGCGAGGGGGGGCCTGAGCCGCGCGGACGTGAAACGAGAACTCTTCGAGCGGGCGAGAATGCCCGTGGGCGTCCTCAAAAAAGGCGGGCGCTACCGGGGGCGCGAACTCTCGCGCTGGCCGGACTGGGTGGACCACGACGACGACGCTTCTCTCGCCCCGATGGTGCACGAACCCGAAGACATCCTGCTCATCGTCGCGGGCGGCATCCCCGGCCCGTCCTGCCTCGTCATACCCGGCTGGAACACCTCGAGCCAGGCCATCACGCAAGCCTACCGCACGGATTGATACAGCCACTTCCGTTGTGTTCAGAAACGAACAACACCATCATCCCGGCCTCGATTCCGACGGGTAACGGAGGACCATGATGGGAGTCGCAGACTCCGGCGGCGGTGACGCACATCGGGAATCCGACATCTCGTGGCGGCGGATGCTCTCCGTATTCTGGCGCATCGGGATACTCTCATTCGGCGGCCCGGCGGCGCAGATAGCGGTCATGCACCGAATCCTGGTGGAGGAGGAAGGATGGCTCGACGAGCCGAGGTTCCTGGGCGCGCTCAGCTTCTGCATGCTGCTGCCCGGCCCCGAGGCCATGCAGCTCGCCACCTACGCGGGGTGGCAGCTTCGCGGCGTGCGCGGCGGGCTGCTGGCGGGGCTCTTGTTCGTGGTCCCGGGCGCTTTGGTGGTGCTCGGGCTGGCGATGCTCTACATGGCCGTGGGCCACCTGCCGGTCATGGCCGCGCTGTTTCTGGGGATCAAGGGCGCGGTTCTCATCATCGTGATGGAAGCGTTGCTGCGGGTGGCGAAAAGAGCGCTGCATTCCGCCGTGCACTGGGTCATTGCCGGCCTGGCCTTCGTGGCCATCTTCTTTCTCTCGGCTCCGTTCCCCCTCATTATCCTGGTAACCGCCCTGGCCGGATTTTTCCTGTTGGGCGGCCAGAGCACCGAAAAGACCGGGACAGGGCGGGGAGGCGGGTCGGTCTCCGGCACGGTGAGGACGGTGGCGGTATGGATGGCTGTCTGGTGGACGCCGGTGCTGATGATGATGGCCCTGGGCGGCTACGATATTCTGGTGCAGATCGGCAATTTCTTCTCCCGCCTCGCGGTGGTCACGTTCGGCGGCGCCTATGCGGTGCTCGCCTACCTGGCGCAGGACGTGGTGACCCATAAAGGCTGGTTGAGCGCCGGTGAGATGATGGACGGCCTGGGACTGGCGGAAACCACTCCGGGACCGCTCATCCTGGTCACCGAGTTCGTAGGCTACGTCGCCGGATACCGTGCGGGCGGGGTGAGCATGGGAATCGCCGGCGCGCTGGTCACGCTCTGGGTCACGTTCGCGCCCTGTTTCCTGTGGATATTCGCCGGCGCGCCCTATATCGAACAGCTCACGGCCCAGCCGAGGCTGAAGGGCGCCCTCGAGGCGATCACGGCGGCGGTGGTGGGCGTCATCTTGAACCTCTCCATCTGGTTCGGCCTGCACGTCCTGTTCACCGAACTGCCCTCTAGGCAAATCGGCCCGGTCAAACTCCTTGCGCCGGTGTGGCACACCCTGGACTGGCGGGTTCTGCTCATCGGCATCGTGAGCGCGGTCATGCTCCTGTGGCGGCACCAGTCTCTCATGAGGACCCTGGGCGTCGCGGCGCTGATGGGTATCGGTTTCGCCGCGATGGATCACTTCGCCGGATAACGGAACGAAGCGGTGGTGCTCCCGCATCTGGATCACGAGGCGCAAGGCCGCTATAATCGCCGCGTTCACCGATACGACAACCAAAATTTCCATGGCGGCTCCCTGCGCCGCCGGCACTCAAACATCTTCGATGAACCGAGGAGAAAGGCCGAATGAGCGATTACAAGACCGAAGACAGAGACGGAATGCGCATCGACTGGGACATGCCCATCCCCATGGAAGACGGGGTCGTTCTGCGCTGCGACGTCTACCGCCCCCAGGACGATGCGGGGAAATACCCCGTCATCCTGACGTATGGGCCGTATGGAAAATACCTGCACTTCGAGGACCTGTACGAGACCTGCTGGACGCGCATGGTCGAGCAACACCCCGACGTGCCAGCAGGCTCCACCAACAAGTACCAGAACTGGGAGGTCGTGGACCCCGAAAAATGGGTACCGGACGGCTACGTCTGCATTCGCGTGGACTCGCGCGGAGCGGGCCGCTCGCCGGGCGTCATCGACATCTGGTCGGCGCGCGAGGCGCAGGACTTGTACGAGTGCATCGAGTGGGCGGCCGTGCAGTCCTGGAGTTCCGGCAAGATCGGGCTGAACGGCATCTCCTACTACGGCATGAACCAGTGGCAGGTGGGCGGAATGCAGCCGCCTCACCTCGCCGCCATGTGCGTCTGGGAAGGCGCGGCCGATTTCTACCGGGAAATGGCCCACCACGGCGGCATCTTCTGCAACGGTTTCGCGCGCAACTGGTCCGAGATGCAGGTCTACACCGTCCAGCACGGCCTCGGCACGCGCGGCTTCAAGAGCCGCTTCACGGGCGACTGGGTATCCGGCCCCATCACCTTGACCGAGGAAGAACTCGGCGCCAACCGCCGGGACTTCGGCGAGGATTGTTTTTCCCACAAGCTCGACACCGACGAATACTGGCAGTCGCGGATGCCGGACTTCAGCAAAATCCAGGCGCCGCTTCTTTCTACCGCCAACTGGGGCGGGCAGGGTCTCCACCCGCGCGGGAACTTCGAGGGTTTCCTGGAAGCAGGATGCGAGGAGAAATGGCTCGAAGTCCACGGCATCGAACACTGGACGGAGTTTTACACCGACTACGGCGTCAACATGCAGAAGAAATTTTTCGGCCATTACTTAAAAGGCGAGGACACCGGCTGGCCGGATCAGCCCCGGGTGCTGCTTCAGGTGCGCCATCCCGGCGAACGCTTCGTCGAGCGGCACGAGAACGAATGGCCGCTGGCGCGCACGCAGTGGACGAAATACTACCTGAACGCGAAAACCCATACGCTCGAAGACGCGCCCGTCGCCGAGGCGGCGACCGCCACCTACGCGGGTTTCAGCGAGGGCGTCACCTTCGTCACGCCGCCCATACCGGAAGAAACCGAAGTCACCGGCCCCATCGCGGCCAAGCTCTTCGTGTCGTCGGAAACGAAGGATGCGGATATGTTCCTCGTCGTGCGCGTCTTCACGCCGGACATGGAAGAAGTCGTATTCCAGGGCGCGCTCGACCCGCACACCCCCATCGCGCAGGGCTGGTTGAGAGCCTCGCACCGAAAACTCGACCCCGAAAAAACCCTGCCCTACAGGCCCTACCACACGCACGATGAAGAGCAGCCCCTGACGCCGGGCGAGGTGTATGAACTCGACATCGAGGTATGGCCGACCTGCATCGTGATTCCCGAGGGCTACCGGGTCGCCTTCACGGTGCGCGGCAAGGACTACGTCTACCCCGGCGGGTCAGGCGGCGGCCTCTCCAACATGAAAAACGAATTCACCGGCTGCGGTTGCTTCATCCACAACGACCCGAAGGACAGGCCGCCTGATGTGTTCGGCAAGAACGTGACGCTCCACTGCGGCGGGGAGCACGAGGCCTACGTGATGCTGCCGGTGATTCCCGAGAAATAGGCGCGGAAGATGAAACTTCCCACTCAAGAGATGAGGTGAACATGAGCGACATCGACCTGAGCACGGACCCGCAATACCGAACCGAAAAAATGCACGGCTTTCTCATCGAATGGGACGTCCCCATCCGGATGGAAGACGGCTTGGTGCTGCGGGCGAACGTCTACCGGCCCGATGACGACGGCGAATACCCCGTCATCCTGAGCTACGGCCCCTACGCGAAAGACCTCGCATGGCAGGACGGCTACGAGACGGCGTGGGAGCTTTTCGCCACAGGCCACCCCGACGCCATCGCGGGTTCCTCGAACATCCACCAGAGCTGGGAGGTCGTGGACCCCGAGAAATGGGTGCCCGACGGCTACATCTGCGTGCGCGTGGACTCGCGCGGCGCGGGCCGCTCGCCAGGCTACATCGACCACTTCTCCCCGCGCGAGACCAAGGACTTCGCCATCTGCATCGAATGGGCGGGCGAGCAGCCCTGGTGCAACGGCAAGGTGGGCCTCACGGGCATATCGTATTACGCCATCAACCAGTGGCACGTGGCGGGTCTGCAGCCCAAGTACCTGGAAGCCATGTGCGTCTGGGAGGGCGCGGCGGATTTCTACCGCGACATGAGCCACCAGGGCGGCATCCTCACCACGTTCCTGGCCAACTGGTACGACATGCAGGTGAAGTCCGTGCAGCACGGCCTGGGCGAGAACGGCCCCAAGAGCCGCGTCCACGGCGGTCTGGTATGCGGCCCCGACACCCTGAGCGAGGAGGAAATGGAGAAAAACCGCTCGGACTACGGGGGCGACATCCTGGAGCGTCCGCTCGACGGCGAGTGGTATCAGGATCGCTCCGCCCACTGGGAGAAAATAAAGACGCCCTTCATCTCGGCGGCGAGCTGGGGCGGACAGGGTCTGCACCCGAGGGGGAACTACGAAGGCTTCATGCGCGCGGCGTCCACCGAGAAATGGCTGGAAGTCCACGGCTTCGAGCACTGGACGGAGTTCTACACCCCCTACGGGGAGAAGCTCCAGAAGCAGTTCTTCGGCCACTACTTGAAAGGCGAGGAAACCGGCTGGATGGAGAAGCCGCCCGTCATGCTCAAGGTGCGCCACGTCGGGGAGAAATTCGTCGAGCGCGGCGAGAACGAATGGCCCCTCGCGCGGACGAAGTGGACGAAGTTCTACCTGAACCCCGCCCAAATGTGCCTCGATTCAGCGCCGCTCGACACCGATCAGACCATCACCTACGGGGGCTTCAGTGACGGCGTGACGTTCATGTTCCCGCCGTTCGATGAGGAGACGGAGATAACCGGTCCCATGGCTTCGAAACTCTTCGTCTCATCCGAAACCCAGGATGCGGACTTGTTTCTGGTCCTGCGCCTGTTCACGCCCGACATGAAGGAGATCACCTTCCAGGGCACGCTCGACCCGAACACGCCCATCGCGCAGGGCTGGCTCAGAGCCTCGCAAAGAAAGCTCGTGCCCGAACTCTCGACGGAGTGGAAGCCCTACCAGGCGCATGATGAGAAGCAATACCTGACGCCGGGCGAGATATACGAGCTCGACATCGAGGTCTGGCCCACCTGCATCGTGGTGCCCCCCGGCTACCGGCTGGCGCTCAGCGTGCGCGGCAAGGACTACGAATACAGCTGCGTCACCACGCACAAGCTCTCGAACATGAAGAACGTGTTCCGGGGCTGCGGGCCGTTTCTGCACGACGACCCCACGGACAGGCCCGAGGAGATTTTCGGCAAGAACGTGACGCTCCACTGCGGACCCGAGCACGCATCCTACATCATGCTGCCCGTGGTGCCTGAGAAGTAGATGTGAGAACCCAAGCCTGTAGGGGCCGTTCGCGAACGGCCCCTACGGGTTCTGGCATAGGGACGGACCTGAATGTCCGCCCCGCCCTTGCCATCAAACCGCGTTTCGCCTAGAATCCCGCGTCGTTGTCATCATATTCATACGCGATCATTTGTAAGGATACGCCCGAAACCATGTCCACCATCATCGGCGTCGTTCATGCGACGCGCGTCGCGGTATCGCCCATCGAAGCCGCGTTCGAAAACCATTGGCCCGAAGCCGAGGTCGTCCAGCTCATCGACGAATCCCTGGCCCGCGATCTGGACCGGATCGGCCACCTCACGACCGAGATCAACGAGCGCGTGGAGAGGCTCGCTACGTTCGCGCACCGAGGGGGTGCTCAGGCGATCCTCTTCTCCTGCTCGGCCTTCGGCCCGGCAATCGAGACCGCAGGGGCGAGGCTCCTGGTTCCCGTCCTGAAACCCAACCAGGCGATGCTCGATGAGGCGCTGGCGCTTGAAGGCCGTATCCAAGTCCTCTCCACGTTCCGGCCGTCCGGCCCCTCGATAAGGCGCGAACTCGAAGCCCTGGCCGAGCAAAGAAAAGTCGACCTCACAATCGAAAACTCCTACGTGCCGGGCGCACTCGACGCCCTCCATGCGGGTGACCCTGACACGCATGATGCACTCATCGCACAGGCCGCGGCTGAGAGGCCTCGTACCGACGTCGTCCTGCTCGCGCAGTTCTCCATGGCGCGGGCGCGGGATGCGGTCTCCCGCCGTGTGGATTCGACGGTGCTCAGCAGCCCCGAGAGCGCCGTTCTCGCGCTCAAGCGGATGATGCGCGCGACCGCGAACGGATGCGCTCCAGCCGCAAACGGGACGGCGGCGGCCACTACCGCGCAACATCTATCCGCGTAAGTCTGCAGGGACGGGTCGCGACCTGTCCCTGCTTCCTCACACAAGAACCATATTTTTCCGTAGGGGCGGACCGATGTGTCCGCCCGCACGTATGTTCGCCATGATGACAGGGGGGCGGACACATCGGTCCGCCCCTACGAAGACGCTATCCCTCTCTACTCAAAACCGCCCACACCTTGCCCCGCTCTCACCGCCGGTGGATAATGGCGTTTTCCCTTGCTCTGGGTTTTACGCTTGTTCGACTCCCTTCATCCCAACCTGATGGCGCTTCTCTCGGCGTTTTTCATCTCGGTCGCCAGGACGCTCTACCGGGGCGCGCTCATGAGCCTGAGCCCGCTCGTGACGACGGTGATCGCAACCATCATCACCACCATCTTCGCGCTCGGCCTCTACGCGGCGGGCGAGGGACTCGACCACTGGCCGCTCTACGGCATCCTGTGGTTCGTTCTCGTGGGCGCGGTCGGCGGGCTGGGCGGGCGCTACATGGGGATGATATCCATCAAGCTCGTGGGGCTGGCCCGCACGCCCATCCTGACGCAGACGGGCCTCGTCTGGTCCTCGGGACTGGCCGTGATTCTGCTGGGCGAGAGGCTCACCCCTCTCGTTACGCTGGGAACGCTCGGCATCATGGCGGGCGGCGTCCTGCTCCTTTACGACAGGAAAGCCACCCAGAGACGCATCCCCCTCACCTACTACCTCATTCCCGTGGCGGGTGCGGCGTTTGCGAGCATCTCCCACATCGTGAGAAAATACGGCTTCGTCCACATCCCCTCGGTCACGCTCGGGATGGGCGTCTCGAACATGACGACGCTCACGCTCCTGCTCGCGAGCGCCTTCTTCTTCCCGGCGCTCCAGATGAAAAGCAGCCCTTTCACCCGCCATTCGCTCCTCATCACGGCCCTGGGCGCGACGTGCAACTTTCTGGCCGCGTTCTTCTTCTGGTGGGCGATCAAGGACGGCGAGGTCATCCAGGTGGTTCCCATCAACCGGCTCTCGATCCTGATCGTCATCCTCTTCTCCTGGCTGTTCTTCAGGAAACAGGAGCGCGTGAGCGCGCAGGTCATCATCGGCGGGGCCTGCTCGGTGCTGGGCGCATGGGCCGTCGTGTGGGGGAAGTGATTTTTTGAGGCGGGCAATAAAATCCGATGCCGCCTGATACCCTCAAGGCGTTTCCACTTGCGCCCATCCGCCCGCCTTCGATGAGGCGAGCATGGCGCAGAGCAGCGCGACGAGGGCGGCTCCCTCCCGTCCGTCGGTGAAAGGTGGCGCGCCATCGCGGATGCTTTCCGCGAAAGACGCCATGTGGCGGGCGATCATGTCGGTCTTCTCGACCGCGAGGACTTCGGGCGCCTCCTCGTCCCGCCTGTGGATGACGAGGCCGGGTGCGGCGGGGGTTCCGCCCTGTAGATCCGCGTTCACGTAGAGGTTCGCCTCGGTTCCGAACAGGGAAAACTGGTAGCGGCGCGGCGTCACGAAGCTCGAACTCACCTGGGCGATCGGGCCTGAAGCGAACCGGAGCGCGCCCGAAGCGGTGTCCGGTATCCGCCCCGACGACATCTTCCGCTCCAGTACGGCGAATGCTTCCTCGACCGGCCCCAGGAGGTACTTCAGGATATCCAGGAGGTGAAAGCCCGGCCCCGTGAACGGCCCGAGGGGGGATTCTTCGGGGTCGTCGCGCCAGATTTCCCTGCCGTAGTTGCGGGCGCGCGGGTTGCCGAAATGCCCCGCCGCCTGCGTCACCTCGCCGAGGGCGCCCGCATCGAGCAACGATTTCGCCTCCTGGACCGACGCCACCCAGCGCCAGCAATGCCCCACCATCAAGACGACGCCCGCGCTCTCGCAGGCCTCCACGCAGGCGCGGGCGTCACCGAGCGTGACGGCGATCGGCTTTTCGACGAAGACGTGCTTCCCGGCGCGGGCCGCCGCGAGGACTTGCTCTTTATGCGCGCTGTGGGGCGTGGTGAGGACGACGGCGTCGATATCCGGGTCGTCGAGTATGGCCGCATAATCGGGACAGGGCCTGCAACCGTATTTTTCGGCGAAAGCTTCCTTGCGCTCGTCCGACCTCGTATGGCAGGCGGCGATTCGAAGCCCCGGCGTTTTCCGGACCCCTTCCGCCAGCACGCCGGCCCAGCGGCCCAGACCGACGCAAGCCAAGCGAATGTTTTCTCCACTCATGCCGGGCAATATACCACCACGGCCCCGAGACGATAAAATTCCCCCCTGCGACTGCCCTTCTCGCGGCGGATGAATTAGGATGGGGCTTTCACACTCCGGGGAGACGCGCCGTTGTCGCCAGACCTTATGAAAGGAAAAACCTGCATCGTCACCGGCGCGAGCCGGGGCATCGGACGCGGGTGCGCGCTGGCCCTGGGGAGCGCGGGCTGCCGCGTGGCGGTGAACTACCGCGAGCGCGCGGACGAGGCGGAGGAGACCCGCCGCCTGATAGAAGAGGCGGGCGGTGCGGCCTTTATCATCCAGGCGGACGTATCGCAGGCCGAAGACGCGCGCCGCCTCGTGGATGAGACGAGAAAACGCTACGGCCCCGTCTCGATCCTCATCAACAACGCAGGGATCGCCATCACGAAACCTTTCGACGAACTCACCGAGGCCGATTGGGACGCCACGCTTGCCGTGAATCTCAAATCCGCGTTTCTGCTCACGCAGGCCGTCCTGCCCGACATGCGAGAGGCGCGGTGGGGCAGAATCGTGAACGTCTCCTCGAACGCCGCCTTCACGGGCGGGCGCGTCGGGCCGCACTACGCGGCTTCGAAGGCGGGCATGCACGGCCTCACCCACGGCTACGCCGCCGCCCTGGTGAAAGAAGGAATAACGGTGAACAGCGTGGCGCCCGCCATCATCGACACCGACATGACGACACAGGACCTGCGCGCCGCCCCGCCGAACACGCCGATGGCGCGGTTCGGCACTGTGGAGGAGACGGTCGACGCCGTCATGATGATGATCCGGAACGCCTACGTCACCGGCCAGACCCTCCTGGTGAACGGCGGCAATTACTTCCACTAATCCTTACCTTTTCCACGACTAGCCAGAGGCCAGACAGATGAGAAATGCAAACGGCGCATCCTTGCTGCTCGAAACCCTGCTCGATGAGGGCGTGACGCACCTGTTCGGGAACCCGGGCACGACGGAGCTTCCCCTCATGGACGCGCTCGTGAACGAAGAAAGACTCGAGTTCATCCTCACGCTGCACGAGGGCGTGGCGGTATCGGCGGCGGAAGGCTACGGCTTAAGCACGGGAAGACCCGCCGCCATCAACCTCCACGTCGCCCCTGGCCTCGGTAACGCGATGGGGCTTCTCTACAACGCCAAGCGCTCGGGTGCGCCCATGCTCGTCACCGCCGGGAACCAGCCCCAGAGCGGGCACTTTCAGGAAATCATCCTCTATGACGATCTCGCGCGCATGGCGGAGCCGCTCGTGAAGTGGTCGTACGAGGTGCGCCGCGTCGAGGATCTGGAACAAGCCGTGCGCCGCGCCGTCAAGGTGTCCATGACGCCGCCGACCGGGCCGGTCTTCCTCTCCCTGCCCGGCGACGTCATGCTAAGCCCCGCCTCCGGACTTAAGGAAAAGCCCACGCGCATCCACACGCGCTTCGCCGCATCGGCGGAATCGGTCGAGGCGGCCGCGGCGCTCATCGCGAAAGCCGAGCGGCCCTGTATCGTTTCGGGCGCCGGCGTCGCGCACTCGGGCGCGCTGGACGAGCTGGCGGCATTCGCCGAGCAAATCGGCGCCAAGGCGTTCGAGGAGAACTTCGCCAACCTGATCACATATCCCATGGCGCACCCGCTCTACGCCGGGAAACTCCCCATCCTCGCCAGACCCTTGCGGGAGCGCCTCGCAGAATCAGACCTGGTGTTCCTCATCGGCACGGAGGTATTCCTGTTCTCATACCCCGCCGACGTACGCCCGCTGCCCGAGAGCTGCCGGGTCGTTCACCTGGATCTCAACGCATGGGAGATGGGCAAGAACTTCGGCCTGGACGCCGCACTCTACGGAGACCCGAAAACCACCCTCCCCGTCCTGACGGGAGCCGTGGCGAAAGCGCAGACGGCGGACGAGGCAGCGGGGGCGAAAGCGCGCGCGGAGCGAATCGCTCAGGAAAACCAGAGCGCGCGCGAGGCCGCCCCGCCCCCGGCGGAGCAAAGCGATTTTTCGGAAGGCATGTCCCTTCCCGCCTTTCACCGCGCACTCGGCGCGGGCGCGCCCGAAGGGTCCGTCTGGGTGGATGAGGCGCTCACCTCCGCCGGACCCGGCTTCCGGCGCGCGGTGGGGCGCAAAGCGTCCCAGATTTTCGGGAGAAAGGGCGGCGGCATCGGGACCGGCCTGCCGATGGCGCTGGGAGCGAAGATAGCGACGCCCGACCGCCCCGTCATCTGCCTCTCGGGCGACGGCTCGGCCATGTATTCGAACCAGACGCTCTGGACGGCGGCGAAATACGATATCGGCGCGATATTCGTCATCGCGAACAACGGGGCCTACCATATTCTCAAAGGGCGCGTGCTCGCGCTCGACGGCAAGGCGAAGGAGTTTCACAAATTCGTCGGCATGGACCTGACGGAACCGAGCCTCGATTTCATCAGGCTGGCCGAATCGATGGGCGTGGACGCCGCGCGCGTCCATTCGCCGGATGAGCTGGAAGCGCACCTCGCCGAGGCCGCGCAAAGCGGCAAACCCTATCTCATCGACGCGGTCGTCAAGCCCGCTCCACTGGGCAAACCGCCCCAAGAGCTTTGAGGGGATAAGATACTCAGGCCGGTTTTTGGCCCAGGATGGTCAGGCGTTTCCTGATGACGGAGAATTCAGAGCCCTCGCCGCTTTCCTCATACCAGCTTCCGCCCTGGTCGCGCAGGCGCTCGAAGGCGGCTCTCAGTTTCGGGAACACATCGGGCGAGGTCTTGGCGAGGTCCATCCATTCATCGAAGGGCGTGTCCGTCCGGTCGACCACTTTCTCCTCGACCCGGATTCCTTCCGCGTGAAACAAACCTTCCATCTCCTTTCCGGAGAGATGCCGCGTGATGGTCGGCTCCCGCACCCGGTCGAGTTCTTCTATCTTCTCGCGCTCTTCGGCTTCGTCGGGGTAGTGGTAGTCGATCAGGAAGACGTGGCCGCCGGGACGGACGGCGCGGGCCATCTCACCGAAAACTTTTTTGGGGTCTTCGAGATGATGAAACGTGTGGCGGCAGATGGCGGCATCGGCGGCCCCCGCCGCCAGGGGTGCTTCGTGCGCGTTCGCCATGACGTAGCGGGCGTTCGCTTCCAGACCCCACTCGCGCAGGCGCTCGCGCCCTCTCTTGGTCATCGCGGGGGTGAGATCGAGACCCACGACGTTCCCGCCCGCCGCCAGAAAGGGCTTTGCGGAAGTGCCCGTGCCCATCCCGAAATCGACCAGCCAGGAGCCTTCGCCGAAGCCGACCCGCTCGGCCATCGCGCCCAGGCGCGCCTGTTCCGCGTCGCTGTAATAGCCGCCGTAGGTCTCCGCCATCCGCGTGAAGGTCTCGATGTTCCGCTGCTTCGACGTATCCACCCAAAAGCCCCCTTGTGGGAGTCCGCCTTTATGCCGCTTCGGGATATTCCCGCATCATACACCGAATACGCGAAAAGCACGCTCCCCTCTCAATCGTTTTGCAAAAGACGCGGGCTGCCGTTAGAATGAATGGAAAATCAACCTCTCAAACACAAGGAGAGCGAACGATGGGTGAAATCCTCGATAAATTCGCAGCCGAATGCCACGAGATTCTGAAATCCGATTCCAGCAAGGCGGGCCTCCAGAAGGTGAGCGACGCACTGGAGAAAGTGCTGGTGAACCAAGAGTTCGTTCAGGAGCACCTCGGGCCGGACAACGACTCCCCCCGCAAGATGCTCTACAAGGACCCCGAGATCGGCTTTTGCATCTTCGCCCACGTTCACAAGGGCGTGACCGGAAGTTCCCCGCACGACCACGGGGAATCCTGGGCCATCTACGGCCAGGCGGTGGGCACCACCACGATGACGGACTACGAACTCGTCGAGCGGCCCAACGGCGCAGCGCCCGGCAAGGTGCGGGCCGTGCGCAGCTACGACCTCACGCCGGGCCTCTCGAAGGCCTACGACGTGGGCGAATTCCACTCGCCCAAGCGCGAGGGGGAGACGCGCCTCGTCCGCATCGAAGGCATCGATCTCGACACCATCACGCGCGACAAGTACGAGGCGGTCTGATATCTGATGCCGGCCATCGCAGCGCGCTGATTTTGTAGCTGGAAAGCATTTGTTCCGACCTGTCGCAGGTGGGCTTTCTCGGTGAAAGCCCGGGAAGCCGGTGAGAATCCGGCGCGGACCCGCCACTGTGACCGGGGACGAAAGCGGCCGAAACCACTGGCGCACGCCGCCGGGAAGGGGCCGTGAGTAGGCTGATCCGGAAGCCAGGAGACCGACCTGCGGCAACCTTTTGACCCGTCACGTCCTCGCGGAACGGGAGGTGGGTGGTATCCTGGCATCTTCACACACCAAGTCGAGAGCAACATCCGGAGCGCGTGCCCCACGCGGACGCGCGCCTGTTCTTTCGTCATAAGCGAGAGTTGTTGAGAAAGGCCTGTCCGACTTTCGAGAGCGTTCGCCGTAGGGACAGGTCGCGACCTGTGGGACAGCCCCGAGGAGGGGCTGTCACTACAATACGCGGTGTGGTTTGGTTCGTCATTCCGGCGAAAGCCGGAATCCATTTGCGGATTCGGGTGAACATAGGCGGCGTTTCATTTCCCGCCGATGCGCAGGTATCAGGACAAAAGGCAAAAGGCGTAAAAATGGATTCCGGGCAATCCCTCCCTCCTCGGTCGGCATTGATTGCCGGAATGACGGTGAACGCTCTCGATTGGGGGAGTCAACAAGCACTCGTCGGAGGGCTTTTTCAACAACCATAAGCGCGGCGGAGCGTCCGCCGCTGAAACAGCCGGCAGGTGTACGGGAATCCGGTGCGAATCCGGAGCTGCCCGGCAGCTGTAAGCGACGCGCCTTTCATGCAGTCCACCGGGATACACCCGGGAAGGAATGAAAGGCGGCCATCGGCGCGAGCCAGAAGACCGGCCTGTCGGCATCATCTCCACACGACCCCGCAAGGGGTCCGTTTCGAGCGCTTGGGCCGCTCAAGGAGGCATCACATCATGCAAGGCGTCGCAAGAAAACCCACCCGATCATCCATCCGCTTCATCCGGATTATATCCGCTCTATGGCTCGCCGCACTCATTCTGTTGGGAGGGGCAAGCAAGGCCGGCGCGCAAAATGCCGAAGAGGAACTCTACCTCGACCCCATCACCGTCACGGCGACGCGCACGCCCGAGCGGGTCAGCGACGTGGCCGATTCGGTGGAGGTGTTCGACCTCGAAAGAATCGAGAGCCTCCAGCCCGGCGACATGATCGACTTCCTGAGCGAGGGAGCGGGCGTCATCCTCCCGCAGACGAGCGGACGGGGCGGCCAGTCGAGCCTGTTCCTGAGAGGGAGCGAGAGCAACTTCACCAGCGTGATGATGGACGGCTTCAAGCTCACCTTCCCGGACGGGAGCGCGTACGACTTCGGGCACTTGTCACCCGAGTGGGTGGGCACAGCCGAAATCCTGAAAGGCCCCCAAAGCCCGCTGTACGGTTCGGACGCGGCTTCGGGCGTCATGAATTTTATTACGGACATTGGTAAGCCCGGAGAAGCGCCTTCTTTCACCGTCCGCGCGAGGGGCGGCAGCTTCGAGACGTTCGAGGAGACATTCAAGCTGAAGGGCGGAACGGCGAAGAGCGGATACATGGCGAGCCTGAGCCGCCTCGACACGGAAGGCCATCTTCCGAACGACGGCTACTACCGCACCGTGGGGACGGTGGGGCTGGATCATTTCCTGTCTGAAAACGCCAGGGTGCGTTTTCTCTATCACGCCAACCGGAACCACTACGACCTTCCGGGTCCCGCTCACCAGGGCTACACCGAACCCAACAAATACAGGGACCTCACCGAACAACTCATCGGCGCACGCGCGCACTTGAAGCTTTTCCCGTGGCTCGAATTTGTTCCGCGCGTCTCCGTTTATTTGAGAGACACGCTCGATGAGAACAAACCCGACGAGCTGGACCCGAGCGCGAGCAAAACGGAGACGGACGGCACCCGGCTTCACTTCGACACCCAGGTGAACGTGAGGCTCACAGGGGAGCAACTGGGCTTCCGCGCGCTTCGCCGGTCGGTGTCCACGCTGGGTGTCGAATGGGAGACGGAGGACATCTCCATCAAGAGCGCGTCCGCTTTCGGGGACAGCGAATACGACAGTGACAGGCGAGCCACCTCCTTCTATGCGCAGCAGCAGTTTCAATTCCAAAACGGCTTCACCCTCGCGGGCGGAGCGCGGGTGGACACCTTCGACGTCGGCGAAGACGAGACGACCGGAAAACTCTCCGCTTCCTATAAAATCCCCGGAACCGGCGCACGGATAAGGGGTGCTGTGGGCGAGGGCGTCAAGCGGCCCTCCTTCGCCGAGTTGCTCGACGTCTATGGCCCCGGCAACCCGAATCTCAAGAGCGAGCGGCAAAAAAGCTGGGAGGCGGGTTTCGATCAGTTCCTGGCGGGCAACAAGATAAAGTTCAGCGCCACGTATTACGTGAACGATATCGACGACCTGATCGCCTACTCGTTCACGCCTTTCGAGAACGGCACGAACTACGAGAACATCCAGAAGGCGCGCGTCAAGGGCGCGGAACTCTCCTTCTCGCTACTTGATTTTCACGACTTCTCGGCCCATGCGAGCTACAACCTCATGGACACGGAGACGCTCGAAACCGGAGGCCTCGGCGCGCCGAGCTACGTGGAGGGAGAAGAACTCTTAAGACGCCCGGACTGGTGGTGGAGCGCTTCGGTCAGCTACCACCCCGAGCGACTGAAAGCGACCCTGCGCGTCAACACGGTGAGCGACAGGTGGGACATCGACGACTCCGCACCCTGGCCCTACCCGAGGGTGGTGAACCCCGGCTTCACGCGGGTGGACCTGGCGCTCTCTTTGGACGTCGTGAAGGACCGTATCTCGATGTTCGACAGGACGAGAAAATCGAAGGTGAAAGACTTGACGGTCGAGCTCAAGGTGAACAACGCGCTCGATGAGGAATACGAGGCCGTCTACGGCTACGGCGCGCCCGGAGTACAGTGGTTCGCGGGCGTGAGGGCGGTCTTCTAGGGGTTGTTGGAAAAGGCCTTGTGGAGCGATTTTGGTTGAGCGCAAGATTTTGAAGTTCACTCCCCCCTTGAGGGGGAGTCGATGAAGCCGAGCGGTTTTTGCGAAGGCTGAATCGGTGGGGGGAGGTTTACTCTGTGGAATGTCCCCCCACCAACTCGCCTGCGGGCTTCGCCCTTGTCTCGTTGACTCCCCCTCAAGGGGGGAGTGAAATCTAGCGCGCTCCTTCTGTGGACTTTTTCAACAGCCCCTTTTGAGGAGGAGTGAATTTGAAACCCGACCGAGGAGAGAGGGATATCTCCTCTTTGGAGGGGTTTTCCAACAGCCCTTAAAGCGGGGCTTTGCGCAAGGGACGGTAGATGCGATTATGGAATAATCTCAAAATTCGCTTCCTGGCGGCGGCTCTTCTATGGGCTGCGCTCTCCCCGATGCCGGAGGGGGCCGCACCCGCCCGCGCCGCCAGGAAGCCCGAACGGCTGATCGCCATGACGCTCGCCACCGCCGAGATGCTCCTCGCTCTCGCGCCCAGAGAAAGAATCGTCGGCCTGCACAAGCTGGCCGGACATCCGGGCTATTCCAACGTCGCCGATAAGGTGGGGAGCATCCCCCTCATCGACAGCGCGCCCGAGCGCATCATCGCATTAAGGCCGGACATGGTGTTTGTCGCCTCGTATTCGAGCGCCGCGTTCCTGAACCACCTGCGGGCCGCCGGAGTGCCGGTGTCCAGATTCTCCTCTTTCAGCGGCGTTGCGGACGTTTTCGCAAGCATCGAGAAGATGGGCCGCCTGATCGGTGAAGAAGCGAAGGCGCAAAAACTCATTAAAGATGCCCGCGAGAGAATCCGCGCCATCCGCGCGCGCATACCGCCCGATGCGAAGCCCCCGCGCATTCTCACTCTCGTGCGGGGCGGGTGGGTGACGGGCGAAGGCACCTCGCACGATGCGCTCATCCGCCTTGCAGGCGGCGTGAACGCCGCCGCCGAACGCGGGTTGCGGGGAGCGCGGAGGGTGTCGGCGGAGCGAATCATCGCCTGGGACCCGGACGTCATCATGGTGGGGGCGCACCCCGAATCAGGCGCGGGCATGAAGGACGTCATCCGCGCGAACGGGGTCTACGCCCCCCTGCGGGAAAAGAAGATCGTCGAGATCCCCTACCCGCGCTTCTCGAGCGTGTCGCAATACATCGCAGGCGCACTGGACGATCTGGTGAGAGGGCTTTATCCATGAGGAAATACGCCCTGGCGGCTGTGCTCGTCACCCTCGCCCTGCTCCTTGCCGCGCTCAGCGTCCGTCTGGGTGTGGCGGATATCGGCGCCGATAAAATCGTGAAAATCATCCTGAGCGAACTCGGCCTCATCTCAACCGAGGGGGCGGGCGTCTCCGCGCACGAGCGCGCCATCATCTGGCACATCCGCCTCCCCCGCACGCTCACGGGCGCTTTCGTCGGCGCCTCGCTGGCGCTCTCGGGCGTGATGCTGCAGGGCCTTTTCCGGAACCCGATGGCGAGCCCCGCCGTCGTAGGTGCCAGCACGGGCGGCGCGCTGGGCGCGACGAGCGCCATCGCCCTGGGTCTGGGGGCCGCCTCGATCTGGGCCGTTCCCCTGAGCGCCTTCGGCGGCGCGCTCGCGACGGTGTTCCTCGTCTCGCTGGTCGCATCGCACAAGGGACACACGCCCCTGGGCGCGCTCATCCTCTGCGGCATGGCGGTGAACTCTATCGCGGGCGCGCTGACGACGCTCGTGCTCAGCTACAGCGTGAGCGATTTCGAGATCGCGCGCCAGATCCTCTTCTGGCTCATGGGGAGCCTCACGAACCGCACCTGGGAGCACGTGATCCTCGTGGCGCCCTTTTTCGCCGCCTCCGCGGTCGCCGCCGCGTTTTTCGGGCGCGAACTCAACCTCATGATGTCGGGGGAAGAATCCGCCATGGCGCTCGGCGTGGACACGGCGCGGACGAAGGCGTGGATCCTCGTCATCGCCGCCGCCGCGGCCGGAGCGTCGGTGGCCGTGGCGGGCGTGGTCGGCTTCGTGGGCCTGCTCGTCCCCCACATCGTGCGGATGCTGGCCGGGCCGGACCACCGGAGACTCCTCCCCTTGAGCATGATCGCGGGCGCGGTCTTCGTGACGGGGATGGACCTGCTCGCGCGGACGCTCTCCCCCGGGGGCGAGATACGCCTGGGCGTCCTCTCGGCGGGTATCGGCGGGCCCTTCTTCCTGTACCTCATCGTCAAGAACCGTGCGCGCGCGGAGACCTTCTGATGCGGCTCAGCGTCGAAAACGCAACCGTCGAACTCGGCGAGCGGATTGTGCTCAAGGGCGTGTCGGCCGATTTCCGCCCCGGCGCGCTCACGGGCGTCATCGGACCCAACGGCGCGGGCAAGACGACGCTCCTGCGCGCGCTCGCGGGTCTCGTGCCCCTGAAAAGCGGGCGCATCTCTCTCGAAGGCGAATCCATCGACGCCTTCGACAGGAAAGAAATCGCCCGCCGCGTCGGCTATCTCGCCCAGAAGCACGAACCCGCCTTTCCCTTCCGCGCCGACGAGACGGTGATGATGGGGAGATACCCCCACCAGGGCAGGCTCGCGCCTGAGACCGATGCGGACCGCGAGGCGGTGAATGCGGCGCTTCAAGACGTGGACGCGGGAGACCTGGCGGGCCGCGCGATCAACGAACTCTCGGGCGGGGAGATGAAGCGCGTGCTGATCGCGAGAACCCTCGCCGCGCAGACGCCCGTCCTGCTGCTCGATGAGCCCTTTGCGAATCTGGACGTGAGGCACTGTCTCGACATCCTGGCCATCCTCCGCGCACAGGCTTCCGGGGGCCGCACCGTGGTGGTCTCGGTGCATGACCTGAACCTCGCGCACCGCTACTGCGACGAACTGCTCCTGCTCCACCAGGGAGAAGTCCTCGTCTCCGGGAACCCGCGAAGCGTCCTGCGGCCCCAATTCATCGAACAGGCGTTCGGGGTGCGCGCGCAGATACTGCCGGTGAACGGCGGGGACGAGCGATACTTCATCCTGCGAACGATGGAGGAGAGAGAATGAGAACAGCCCTTGCCCTCATCGCGCTCCTTGTTCTCTCCATTCCTGCGCCTCTCCCCGCGCAGGAGATCGAGACTTCCGTGAACGAACCGCCCGAGGCGCCCTCTTTCACCTTCAGGAAGCGCCGGGTGGGGACGGATGCGGACGCGCGCGTCGCGGCCATCCTCGGGCGCATCAGGCGCCACCAGCATTATCCCCCGCTCGCGCGTGAATCGGGGGCGGAGGGCGCGGCCACGGTGAGCTTCCGGGTGCTGCCCGACGGGCGGTTGCGGAATTTACGGATCAAGAAGACCTCGGGCAACGCCCATCTCGACCACGCCTCCCTGGAAGCGGTGCGGAAAGCGGCCCCCCTGCCCTGGCTCGATAAGACACTCGTGCTCACCATACGCTATACTCTCACGCGGACGACCGACTGACGCTTCGAGAGCCGCCCGGCCCTCGCCACAGGGGCGGCGCGGTTCGCAAACGGGGTAGCGGCATGAAGGCGGACGTGGAGTACCGCGAAGAGACAGGCGCGGACGGGAGCAGTCAATCCGTCTGGGAGTTCCGGCCCACGCGCGAACTCCTGGAAACCCTCCTGCGCGACCTGTTCGAGAACCACTACGAATCGCTCGTCTTCGGCCCCTGCATCCAGGGGGCCGTATTCGAGTGCCGCGTGAAGGCCCCGCCGCGCAAGATCAGCTACCTGGACGGCTACCTCACCGTCGACCTCGGCGACTGGCACTTCCACCTGTGCATCGGCGAACACCTAGGCGACGCGCGGCACCCCTGCCCGCCCGAGCTGGCGCGGTGGCGCAGGTGCGCGCGGGCGACGCTGCTCCGCATCTACCAGAACCCCCCCGTCGCGGGCCACGCGCCGGTGAGCTACTCACTCGCGCTCATGAACGGGCGCGACGAGCAGATGACGACCTTCTACCTCCCCAACCCCTATTTCGACGCGCGCTACCGCGTCCTCGAATCCCCCGACTGGGGAAAGCTCGCCCTGTGGAACCACATACGGACGAGCTATCTGGGACTGGATGCGGACCCGGGGCCTTTCGCGGACCTTGCGTGAGGGGGTTGTTGAAGAAGTCCCCTTTTCGGGGATGGAGGGGACGCCCCGCTCGACCGAAAAACCAACCCCCCCTACCCCCCCTTAACAGGGGGGCATGAAAGAGCAATGCCCCGACCAAGGAGAAGAACAATCAACTCCCCCCTTGAGGGGGAGTCGATGAGGTAAGGGCGTAAGCCCGCAAGCGAATCGGTGGGGGGAGTTTTTCTGTGACATGTCCCCCCACCACATCGGCCTTCGTCCAGAGGACTCGGCCTCTGTGACTCCCCCTCAAGGGGGGAGTTGATTCCTCTCTCCTCGGGCTTTTTTCAATACCCCCGAAGGCGCGGGAATCTATACCCCCTCCGCGATGGCGCTGGCGGCGGCGAGGCCGGCGACGACGCGGTTCTTCTCGCGCAGGACGCGCGTGTAGATGACCTTGCCCGCATCGCTCGCAGGCCCGCGTTCGGCGTAGTGGGCGATGCACTGAAGCCCCGGCATCCGGAACGCGCCGCTCGCCGGGTCGTGGTCGAACGGCCCCGCCAGCGTGTAGAGCACGGGATTGACCGCGTGGCTCATGTCGAGCAGCGCGCGGTTGGCGGCCGCGGCGTCCATGCCATCCAGCTTCGCATCAAGCGCCGCGCACGCGCGGGCGAAGCGCGCCCCCGCCTCTTTCAGATCGCCCAGGTCCACGGCTTCGCCTGCGAGCGATTCCAGCCGCTCTATCTCCTCATTCACGACGGCGGCCGTCGCGGCGGGGTTGAGCGGGGCGCGCTCGAGCGCGCAGAGTTCGTGGAGCGCGTCCGCATAGAGGCGGCAGTGCTCGGCGAGGAGGTCCTTGTCCATCTTGTCCAGCGTGTCGGCGGGGTGGTGCCAGTACTCCGGGAAGCCGTCGCCGGGGTGATCCTTCCGCAAGTCGGGGTGGCCGGGCGGGAGGACGGGCAGGAAGGAGAACGAGGGCACGCCCACCCCCCACATCGACTGGTCGGCCATCTTGCGGGGGTGATCCGGCTCGGTATCCTGACCCCCCAGACGCGCGAGGGCGTCCCGCACCCAGTCGCGCACGTCCGCCGTGCAGAACGGGCGGTAGAGCGTGGCACCCACGCAGCCGGGCTGGTCGATGTTCAAGTACGCGACGCAGTTCCGGCGCAGCTCGTGAAACATGTGGTCCGCGTACCAGGTGGAGCCCGAGAAGCGCCCGTGCGAGTGCCCGTTCCACCAGGCTAGTTTAAGGCCGCGCGCAAGCTCGCCCCGCCTCCCGTGCGCGACGCGCGCAAGCTCCATCAGGGTCGCGTCGCCCGCCGCGTTGTCGTTCGCACCGATGTGCCAGGAGTCGATGTGCCCGCCGACGAGGACGTAATCCCCGGCCCCGCTACCGGGCGCGATGGTGGCGACCGGCATCAGGGTCTCCCGCCAGGCGGTGTCCATCTCCACGCGGATGAGCAGCTCGACCTCCTCCCTCCTCTTTAACCGCTCCAGAAGCGCAGCGCCCTGCCCGCGCGAGAGGGTGACGACGGGCGTCCCGGGCAGCCGCGCGATGCTCTCGGGCGTCGGCGCACCCCAGATGGTGGAGACGGTCAGCTCGTGCGCGTTGCCGTGGTTGACGTAGACCTGCGCGACCGCGCCGCGCCGCTCGAAATAATAAAACCGGCCGGGGCTCACCATCCCCTCGGCCACGACGACGCGCCCCGCCACGGGGGCCTCGCCGGTTGCGCCCGTATAGAGAGGATCGGTGAACGGCGTGTCGGGCGGGCCGGCTTCGCCGACATGGACCGCCTGGCCGCGCACGCCCGCCGCTCCCGTGGATGCGCCGAACACCGCGCTGATGGCGCGGATCGTCCCGCCCCCTTCTCCGGGCACTTCGAGCGTCGTCTCGCCGGGGATGCTGATGAGGGAATCGAACGCGTGGACGGCCACGTCTATCCCGAGCGCGGTGAGTTCCGCCTCGACGTAGCGCACGGCCTCGTTCTCGCCCTCGGTGCCGGTGTAGCGCTCCCAGCGGCAGAGGTCTTCCAGGTTTTTCCACAGGGAATCGGCGTCTACGGATTCGCGAACGGACATGTCGTCTCCATCAGAGAGGTATATAAAGAGGTGGCGTCCGCCCATTCTAGTACACCGCCCGCGGAATGCCGAGCCGTCCCAAGCGTTGCGGGCCGGCGCGCTTCGGGGGTCAATCGCGACCGAGTAGAGAAGGGATTCACTCCCCCCTTGACCTGAAAGGCAACCCCCCCTACCCCCCCTTTTGATATTCAAGCAATTTTCATCGTCCGTTAAATTATTGTAACCTATTGATAACATTATATATATTTATTTTTTCGAATCTTTCTCAAATCTGCATTTTCAGCTATGTAATCAAAACGAAAGCGGATTGACTAAAACTGCCGCGCACTCCGGCGAATCCGTGTCGGGTATCCGTGGGCCGGGTAGGCGGAGGCATTGCTGCGCCCCGCCTACCCGGCCGAATATTTTATATGCCCTCCAGAATCCGGGCCGTTGGCATACAATCCACGAAGGAATGTCCGCCTATTTCGGCTTGGCCGTATTGTATTTGGCGGACGACCCGGAACATCAGCATACGATACGATAGAAACGAATGAAACAAGGGAATCGGCGCCGTTTCGACCTGCGCACGGGCAGCGCGCAGCGCCTTGCCGCAGCAGGGGCTTCTCCGGTCGAGATGCAACTCGCCGGGCGCCGCGGCGTGAACGAAAGAGGCTTTCGAGCTCTCGCCCGGGAGGCGGCGTCCTTCCTTTTTTTCCGCAGCGCCTCGCTGCACGTTCTCCGGCGACCCTCGTTTTCCGGGAAACCCCGTGATTTCAGGCTGAACCGATGAGCGACCCGCTCGCGGGAGCGGTCGCGGACTCTTCCCGGGTGTACCTTCCGCGCTAGAAACAACGATTGAACGGGCGCTCGTTCTTTCCTTATGTTCGCGCGCCATGACCGCGTTCGACGACGATACCGGCACCCCGCTGGACGAGCGGCTGCGCCGGAGCATTGCGCTCTGGCGCGCGCGCCGCGGGATGAGCGCGAGGCGCTTCGGGGTGGGCGCGCTGGGGGTTCCCGGCTTCGTGGGACTGCACGCCCGGGGGCGGCCCCTGCGGGTCGACACGGCGGACCGGGTGCTGGCGTTCATGGGGTATCCGCCCCTGGGACCGCTCCTGCGGGCCGAGGTCGAGGCGTTTCTCGCGGTGAGCGGGACCAAGGTCTCGATCCTGGGCGAGGAGGCCGTGGGGAATCCCTCCTTCGTGGGGAGGCTGCGCCGGGGCGCCTCGCCGTATCTCAAGACCTTCGACCGGGTGCGCGCCTGGATGGCGGCCAACGCGACGGGAGAAGAGGTCCGCGCCATACGCGAGAGGCTCGCGGACTTGCCCGACCCGTTCGACGGGACGTGGGACGCCGCCGGGGAACCCGGCGCCGCGGGAGACGCCGATGAGCGCGCGGAGGAGAACCACCTGGACACGCGGGAGGCGGCCGCCTGGCTCGGCCTCTCGCCCAAGACGCTCGAGCGCTACCGCGTGAGCGGAGAGGGGCCTGATTTTCTTCGCATCGGATACCGGGTGCGCTACCTGCTCGAAGACCTCGAGAAGTGGGCCTCCGCGCGGAGGTGGACCTCCACGTCCGAGGAGAGAGCCGCCCGGATGAGGAAGAGGCGGTAGAGAGATATTCGGGAGAAGACGGGCGTCCTGCACGCGGCGGACCTGCCCGGAGCGAAGGACATGCTCACGACGAAGCGCCGGGCGAACCTCACCGCCCGTAGCGCAGGCTCGCCATTGCGGCCACGGCCGCCGAGTGCCCCCCCTCGTAGAGATCCCCCAGGTACGCCGCTATCCCGGCGTCGGTCTCGGGGTTTCCCGAGCGCTCGAATCCCCTGAGCGTCGGGTCGGATGGTCTTGCCCCCGTCGTCATGCCGAGAAACCACCCTTCCAGGTCGGCGGCCGTTTCCATTGCTTGAGGCCGCCCGAGCGCCTCCTCGATTGCCAAGTATGGACGACGACGGGGAATTTCCACAAAAAAAGCCGTTTCGCAGGGGAATACCGGCGAAACGGCGGGTTTCTGGAGTCCGATAATTGCCATTATCGGAAAATTTAACACCTCTCACGGCCATGTCAAGCGCAATTCCGGGGTCCCCGGAGGGGTTTCGGGCGCCGTTTTGCGCCTTTTTTCGCTCACCTTTCGCTCATTTGCGGCCCGAATGCCCCCCGAAACGGGTTTTTCGGCGGAAAACAAGGCTTCTGGGGGCCAATAACGGCAATTAGCGGACACCAGCCCGGGTTCGAGGTGGGCGCATACCGCAGGGATTCTTGTCTCGCGGAACCACCGGCCCGGACTGCGAGTCCGCAAGTCTACCGTATTTCGAGCTGCCCGGGATACGGCGAACCGGCAGTAGCGGTTTCCTCCAGGGGGTCGCCCGGCACGTCCGCCGGGCGGTCCCCGGCGGAAGCATGGCGAATATCAGGCGGATTCGCATCTTTGTTCGGCTCTGAGGATTCCACCAGAGGGAAGGACCCGGAAAATGAAAATGAGACATCGCATGGAGAGGCTTGCAACCGGGGGCGGCATGGTCCGTCATCCGTCATCCGAAGAAAAGGGCGGCACGAGCGGCCCGAACGGCGTCCCGCATTCCCGGCCAGGTTCCAGGCGCAAGCCTGAGCCGCGCTCCGGGCGCCCCCGCGCCCGCCGCCTCTCCCTCCTCCTTCCCGTCCTCGCGCTGCTGCTCGGCGCGTTCTTGCTCTCCCCGTTCGCCGCCGCGCCGGCCTCCGCCGACGTGCTCGTGAGCAACATCGGGCAGACGGGGGCAGATAACCCGCAAACGGCCAGAGTATTCGCCCGCGCTCAAGGCTTCACGACAGGCGCCAACGGCGGCGGCTACACCCTCGAAAGCATCGAGATACGTACGAACGTCACTACCGCCGCCCTGACCGCGCAGCAGATTGCGACGATCGAGGCGGAGCTTTGGTCATCCAGCAGCGGCAAGCCCGGGTCGAAGCTCGCGGACCTGACAGTCCCCTCGAGCTTCCCGACGGGCGCAAGGGCCTCCACCTTTTCGGCGCCGGCAGGCACCACGCTCGCGGCGAGCACCGAATACCACGTGGTCGTTTACACCACTGCCGAGACTCTCACCACCTTTAGGCTCACGCATAACGCCGCTGATGCGGAAGACAGCGGAGCGGCCGCCGGCTGGAGCATCGCCAACGCAGGTAACTACTTTCGAAACGGATCCGCCGCGCCGACCGCTTCGTCGACCTGGACCGCCGAATTTAGTGGTCGGTCGATGAAAATCCGCGTCAACGGCGCGGCGGTGCCGCTGGCCGCGCCGACGGGTCTGCGCGTCACGCCGGGCCCGACGCGGCTGGACGTGTCGTGGACGGCGCCGCCGGGGACGGTGACGGGCTACGACGTGCACTACACGTCGGCGACCGTGGACACGGTCGCGAACGACGCGGCGGTGCAGGCCGGCACCAACGGCGCGACTGGCTGGGTGGCGGTGTCCCGCAACGGTCACGGCGCGAGGACCTCGCACAGGATTGGCAGATTGCCGAGCGGGTCCGCCCACCGGGTGCGGGTGCGGGCGACGAGCGCCGGGGGCGACGGCGCCTGGGCGTTCGGCGCCGGCACGCCGGAGGCGCTCGGCCTTCCCGACCTGACGGTCACGCCGGGCAATGCGCAGCTCCTCGTAACCTGGACCCGGCCCGACGGGGATTTCGTGGGCTACGAGCTGGACTACACCTCGGCGCCGAGGACGGGCGCCGGCGCGGTCGCCGACGCCGCGGCGAGCTCGGGCTCGAACGCGGCCACGCACTGGGTGGCCGTGTCTGCTGATGTCGACGACACCGACACCTCGTACACGATTACCGGCCTGACCAACGGCAGGGCGTACCGGGTGCGCCTGCGCACGGCGGGCCCGGAGGGCGCTTACGTCTTCGCCACCGGCACGCCGAGCTCGAACGTCCCGTCGGGCCTGACGCTGAGGCCGGGAGACCGCGAGCTGACGGCGCGCTGGAAGGCGCCGGCGGGCGTGGACGTGGTGCGCTACGAGGTGCAGAGCAAGCTGAAGTCGGCCGCGGCCTGGCCGAACACCGACACGGACGTGACGGGCACGAGCCACACCTTCACGGGCCTGGCCGTCGGCGAGACCTACCTGGTGCGGGTCCGCTCGGTGAAGCGCGACGGCATGTCCGCGGGCGTCTGGACGGCGCCGGTGGAGGCCGCGCTGGCGCCCGCGGCGCCGACCGGCCTGACGGTGACGCCGGGCGACGGGAGGCTGGACCTGTCGTGGACGGCGCCGCCGGTGGGGACGGTGACGGCCTACTGGGTGGACTACACCACCTCGACCGCCGTCGCGGCGGACGCCCGCGCGCGCGGTGTCGACGAGGCCGTGGGCTGGGTGGCGCTCCAGCGCGCGAGCGGGCCCCACAACGATGCCACGGCGACCTCGTACACGGTCAGGGGCCGGAACCTGCAGCGCTACCGGGTGCGGGTGCGAGCGAGCAACGCCGGCGGAAGGCTGGTGAGCCCCTGGGTGGAGGGCGCGGGCACGCCGGAGGGCCTGCTGCTGACGGGCCTGGCGCTCACCAAGGCGCAGGGCGAGAATGCGAGCTACGACGCGCTGGCGCTGAGCCCGGGCTTCTCGCCGCGCGTGACGGACTACACGGCGGCGGTGCCGCACGCGGTGACGCACGTGAAGGCGAGGCCGACGGTCGGCGTGCTGGGGGGGTACGTGCTGTCGGTGGGCAAGCGGGGCGCCGCCGCGGTGTCGCTGACAAGCGGCGACACGAGCGGGGCGATCGCGCTGGACGCCGGCGCGAACGCCATCGAGGTGGTGGCGTCGTCGACGCTGGGGCAGGGGGCCAACACGACCTGGACGGTCACCGTCACGCGGCATGCGCAGAACGCGCCGGCCGCGCCGGCGGGCCTGACGGTGACGCCCGGCGACGGCAGGCTGGACCTCGCCTGGACGGCGCCCTCGGGGACGCTGACGGGCTACGACGTGCACTATACCGCATCGAACACGGTCGCCGCCGGCGCGGCCGTGGGCACGAACGTGGCGACGGAATGGGTGGCGGTGAGCCGCAGCGGCACGGCGGCCTCGCAGGCGATCACGGGCCTCGACGACGGCACGACCTACCGGGTGCGGGTGCGCGCGGAGAACGCGAGCGGCAAGGGCTTCTGGGCGCACGCGACGGGCACGACCGAGGGGGCCGTGGCGACGCTGGACACGACCACGCCCACGGTGACGCTGTCGGCCTCGCCGACGGTGGCGGAGGGATCGAGCGTGACCGTGACGGCGACGCTGTCGGCGGCGCTGTCGAACAGCGTGACGATACCGCTGACGATCACCGACGGCACGGCCGAGCCCGAGGACCACGGGACGCTGACGGGCATCACGATCGCCTCGGGCGCGACCAACGGAACGGGGACCATCACCACGGCGCAGGACAGCGACACCGACGACGAGACGTTCACGGTGGCGCTGGGGACGCTGCCGTCTGAGGTGACGGCGGGCAGCCCGCGTTCTGTGCAGATTACGATCCGGGACGACGACCGCGGCGGCGGGGGCGGCAATGTAGGCGGAGGTGGCGGCAATGTAGGCGGGGGCGGAGGCGGTGGCGGCGCGCCGGACCTGACGCCGAGCTTCGGGTCCGCGGCGGTCGCCGCGCAGTCGTACAAGCAGAACACGGCGATCACGGCGCTGACGCTTCCGGCGGCGAGGGGCGGCGACGGGACGCTGACCTACCGCCTGACGCCCGAGCCGCCTTCGGGCCTGGCGCTGGACCTGGGCGCGCGCACGCTGAGCGGCACGCCGGACACCCCGCAGGGGCCGGTGCGCTACACCTGGACGGTACGGGACGCGGACGGGGACGAAGCGGCGCTCACCTTCACGGTCGAGGTGGAGGAGAACCTGATGCCGTCGTTCGGCGACGCGGCGGTCGCGGACCAGTCATGGACGGCGGGCACGGCGATCGCGGCGCTGGCGCTTCCGGCGGCGACGGGCGGCGACGGGACGCTGACCTACCGCCTGGCGCCTTCCCCGCCCCCGGGGCTGAGCTTAGACGGGGCCACGCGGAGGCTGACCGGAACGCCGTCGCGGTCGCAGGGGTCGCGGCGCTACACCTGGACGGTGCGGGACGCGGACGGCGACGAGGCGGCGCTCACCTTCGTGGTCGCGGTGGCGGCGGACCCGCGGCGCGCGGCGGTTGAGGGCGCTGTGAGGCGCGCGCTGGCGGCGGTGGCGAGAAGGGCGACGGCGAGCGCGCTGGACAACATCGGGGGCAGGTTCGCCGACATCGGCGCGAGCGGCGTGACGCTGGCCGGGCAGGCGGTGTCGCTCGATGGTTCCGCCGCGGCCTACGCGCTGCGCGATTGCGCGCCGGAGCGGTACGCCGCCGCCGGCCTTGTGCCGGCTTTGGGCTGCACGGAGAGCCGGGCGCTTGCGGCGTCCGACCTGTTCGGCGCGAGCGCCTTCTCGGTGCGTCTCGCCTCGGCGGAGGACGCCGGCCCGGCGGGGCCGCAGTGGGCGGTGTGGGGCCGGGGGGATCTCGGGACGTTCGCGGGAGGCGGCGAGACGGGGCTCCGCTACGACGGGAAGCTGCGCACGGGCTGGCTGGGCGTGGACGGGCGCTCGGACCCGTGGGTGGCGGGCCTCGCGGTGAGCCGCGGGACGGGCGAGGCGGATTATTCCTTCGCCGGGGGCGCGCTCACCGGCCGGGGCCGGCTTGAGACGACGCTGACGGCGGTCTATCCCTACGGGCGCTGGACGCTCGCGGACGGCCTGGAGCTGCGCGCGGTGGCGGGCGCGGGCTGGGGCGAGGCGCGCCATGAGCCCGGGGACGCGGACGCGGAGACCGGCGACCTCACGATGCGGATGGCGTCGGTGGGGGTCAGGCGTGCGCTCGGCGGACTCGCCGGCGCGGCGCTGGCGGTGCGCGCCGACGCGAGCGTCACGCAGATGGAGACCGATGACGGCCCGGACGCGATCCACGGGCTCTCCGCCGACAGCTGGCGGCTGCGGGCGGGGCTCGAGGCCTCGCGGCGCTTCGCGCTGGCGGGCGAGAGCAGCCTGGAGCCCTTCCTGGAGGCGGCGGTGCGCCACGACGGCGGCGACGGGCTCGAGGGCAGCGGGTTCGAGCTCGCCGGCGGCGTGCGCTACGCGGCGCCCGGGATATCGGTGGAGATGCGCGGGCGCTGGCTCGCGGCGCACAGCGAGGAGGGTGCGGAGGAGCGGGGCGTGAGCCTGACGGTGCGCGCCGGTCCGGGCGCCGGCGGCCGCGGCCTGTTCTTCGCGCTCGCGCCCCGCTGGGGCGCGGGAACGGGCGGCGCGCGGGCGCTGTGGGCGGAGGAGATGCCGAACCCGGCGGCTTCGGGCGACGACGGCGCGCTCGACGCGCAGGTCGGCTACGGGTTCGGGACGGCGTCGGGCGGGGTGCTGACGCCGTTCGCGGAAGCCGGCCTCGCCGGCGGGGAGAGCCGGCGCCTCAGGCTCGGTGCGCGGTACGAGGCGCGGGGCGCGGACCTTCGCGTGGAACTGGCGGGCGAGCGGCGCGAGAGCGCCGTGTCCGAGCCCGAGCACGAACTGGGGCTCGACCTCAGCCTGCGGTTCTGAGGGGGATGCGCCGATGCGGACATGCCTCCGATCTGAAAGGAGAACGACTCTCATGACACACCGGATACTTTGTTGCGCCGCCGCGCTCGCGTGCGCGCTGACCCTCGCCGCCTGCGGTGGCGGGAACACGTCGGCGCCGCCGTCCACACGGCCTCCCGAAACACGGCCTCCCGACACACAGCCGCCGCCCGCGGCCGGCGAACCCGCCGCGCCGCTCGTCTCGGGGCTTTATTTCGATTATGAACTCACGCGCGCGGGAGAAGAGCCGATCGGGGAGACCGGGTCGACGCCGCTCGGCTGCCCCGGCGCCGGCTGCCCGGCGGAGGACCTGCGGGCGCTCGCGGGCCGCGCGGGCACGGGCATGCGGGCCGGGTTCGCCACGGCGAGCGGCGCGACGGGCGGGCCCCCGCTCACGCGGGCCTTCGCCGGGGCGTCGGCGACGGTCACCGGGGCGGAGTTCACGCGCCACGGCTTCTGGGGCGTGCACGGCTACGCGGCGGTGGAGATCGGGACGGGCGACCTGTCGGCCTCGGCCGGCGGGCGGACCTGGACCGGCACGTTCCGTGCGGCGCACGCCTGGGCGGCGGGCGAGCCGTCGGGGACGAACCCGGCGGGTACGGGCGGCGCGACCTGGAGCGGCATCGCCGAGGCGGCGCGGACCCGCGACTTCGCGCGCCTCCCCGGCACCGCCGAGCTGCGGATCGCGGACCTCGCGCGGCCCCTGGTCGACGTGGACGTCGACCTCGACGACGGCGGCGCCGGCGTGGCGCTCGAATGGCGCGGCATGCGGCTCTCCGGCGGCGCCTTCGCGAAAGGCGCGCCCGGCACGGACCGCCTGTCCGGCCGCTTCCACGGCCCCGGCCACGAGGAGGCCTTCGGCGCCTTCGACACCGGGGCGTACGTCGGCGCGTTCGGCGCGAAGCGCAGGTAGCCGGCGCGGTCTCCCGCATTGCACGGCTGCCTGGCGCTGCCCGTATTGACGCCCGGACGCCCGGCGGGAGGGGGCGCGCATCCCGCTCTCCCGCGTGTTTTCAGGGGGTGGGGGGGGTTCAGCGGACGGGGAATCTTTGTAGTTTGTTGAAAGCATTGTCAGTATTGGTATATGGAGGTCTCTTTCAGAATTCGCCTTCCGCAATCCGTAAACAAGCCGAAAGCGGGTAAGTTACAACTCCCGCGCAGTGCGAAGCACCCCTGTCGAGGTATTCGATGACGAACTACCGCGGCCCTCCCGATTCGTCCACCGTGGGGATCACGCCGTCGCCCGCGCTAGTGAGCGCGCGGGTGCCTTCCACCACCTCACGTAGCACGGTCTCTGGGTCGGGGCTCGCGGTGATCAGCGCAAGCGCCGCACACGGCCGCGAGATGTGTCCCGCCTCGCTGCTTTCCTTCATATCACCTGCCTCCCGTGACCGGATGCCAAGGCGAAAAATATATAAATGTGCTATAAATGCATGAAACCAAAGACAAAAAATACGCAAAAGACAGACGAATTTTGTAGAATAAGGATGAATCCGGCAATTGTGTGCAACGGGCATGAGGAAGCGCAAGGAACCCTGTCCCGACAGGAGCCTTGAGTGTGCGGGTAACGGAAATACCGTTCACCGGCGACCCTGGAACACGGAAAATGAATTGCAATAAGTGCTGCAAGACTTATAACCGGCAGTAGCCGAGGCGGACAAGCTTTCCTTTCACAGGGACCAACAAAGCTTCACGAACTGCACCATTGTCGCTACGGCATGCAACACTCTACAGGTGGGGTGAAACCACACCAAGGGAAGCACCGACTGTGACCCAACCGATTTACCTTGGACCAGCACAGCATAGCCGGTATCTCCGGCGCCCATTGGGAGGAAGGCTGAGAACATATCGGCCAAGACAATTCGGCCAAACCCATCTTGAGACAATCCGAAAGGCCCTCGTCCGAGGGGAGTTAACCCTCAATGGCTTGAACCGATGGCGACTGTTGCAGACGAACACGCCAGTGATCGGCTGGACTTTTACCGAGGCGGGACTGACAGCGCAGACCGCAGAGAACGAAATCCAGATTGTAAGGCGCGAGGCGGGGCAGCTTCGCATCATCCTGGCAGACGAGACGACGGCTGAGGAGATGGTCACATATATCGAAAGTGCCTACGAACGTCCAGACCTGCTCATTGCGCGACGAGACTGGGTCGAACGTCCAGCCCCTTGTCCGCCGTTTCGCCGCATGCTCGAGGCAGCGAGAAATCGCGGCCTGACAGTCCACCTCATTGCAGCACTCTGCGCTGCCTCAAGTGCCGAGGATGACCTCCACCGAGTGGCGCGACAGCGCTGGCAGTTCTATCACGATCCTTTGTTCAGGCCGCTCCCACGCAGATCAAAAATCGAACGTCGCTTCGGCGAGACGCTCACTGCCGCGGGACTGGATCCCATTCCGCAACACCCGGTATCCCATTACTTCCTTGATTTCGCCGTAATCGGCAACGCCAGCGGACTGCCCGTAAGGCTAGACGTTGAAGTTGACGGACGCCACTGGCACGAAGAGCTGCCGAACCGCCGCCGGCCTGAAGACGAACGTCGGGATCGAGTGCTTAAACGACTTGGCTGGCGACCGATACGGCTCTGGACCGACGAGATTGAACGAGATGAAATGGAATGCATCAAACACATCGCCGAGGAAGCTGCGTCAGCGGTGCCGCTTGCCGGTCGCGATCGCACGACGGAGGAGAACGCATGACAACATCGGATACAGCCAAGCGCCAACGCCGCACCGTTGGACTCACAATCGGGCTTCTGGCGGTCGTTACGGTGATACTTGCACTGGCGTGCGTGGCGATTGGAGAGGAAATTCTGACTTTGCCCGAGAACCGGAGAGAGGCTGCTGATATCGCCGCCCGCCTGCCGGGCTTACGGCAAGAACGTAATTCACTGATCGCAAAGATAGCGGAGCGGAAGGCGGAACTCGCGGATCTAGAGATGAAAGCCGAACGAGCCAGCACCATCGCCAAGAAACTGCCAAACCTACAAGCAGAAGAAACAAGAACACGCGGTGCGCGCGACCGCCTGGCGAAAGAAGTGGCAGCCCTCAACTCGGATATAGGCATGCTGAAAACAAGGGGAGATCAACTCACCGGGTCAATCAAGAGTTACAAAGATGAAATCAATGATCTGTCAAAGCGATCCGAGGCGGAACGGAAGCGCCGAGACGAGGTGCGAAAGGAGTTGAGCGTAGTATTGCAGAATCTGGCACAGACCAAAGGCGCACACGCCGCGCAAAAGCAAAAGTTGTTGCAGGACGAGTCCGATGCCGCCAGCACAGGTCGGCTGCTGGAATCGATACGAGCAGAACTCAAGGGATTGACTGCGGAGGCGCAGGGAATCCGCAATGAGATCGCACGGTTGAAAGAAGAGAAGGACGAACTCAAGAGAGGAAACCAGCGCCAAACCACACGGCTTGCGAACCTCCAAGGCGAGATCCAAACCATACGCACTACACTAGCAACGGTCCAGGAGAAACGCGACCGAACCAGGGACGAGCTGATCAGGGCGGAGGCCAAGTTGACAACCGTGAAAACCCGAGAAGAAGCGGCTTCTGCCCGGCTCCAAGATCTCATTGGCCTGGAAGCAAAGGCCCGCCAGCGGATACGCGCCATGATTGATGAACTGAATGACGCACAACGAACCAACGAAGGAACGGAGACCTCGCGATGACGGTTGGCGGCCTCAGCCTCGATGGGAATGCTGTCGAGTTTATGCTCTTCGGAGCCATGTTCGCATTGCTCGTTGTCATGTTCCTTATAGGACAACTATATGGGCTGAAAAGCCGCGGAACCGAGGAGCAATCGATTGAAGCGCTCAGACAAGCAAGAGCCAACGAGTTAGCTGAGATTGAAGAGTTGCGCGCGAAGCGGGAGGCGATCCTCAAAGACGGGCTCCGAGCCCAAGATGCTCTAGACCGTTGGGAAGCAGTTCGGCGCGATCATGAGAATCTCGAAGCGATGCGCCAAGAACTGGAGGAGTTCGAAAGAGAGGAATCGAAACGTATCGACGAACTTGAACTCCGACGAGCCGAGGCCGGTCAGCGACTTCGAGAGATTCAAGCAGCACTCGATCCCTATCCGCCCGAGATGACAGGAAGCGAAAGCGCCTGGAAAGAACTGCTTGCCGAAAGGATGGAAGCCTACGACAAGCTGAGACAGGCGACCGAGGATGCTCAGAAAGAATACGCCGTAGCCGACGCTCGGCGTTCGCAGGCCGAAGATGAGGCAGGGAGGCTCGAGAGCAAGAGAGAGCGTCTCAATGACGAAACCAAAGAGGCTCAGGAGTTGCTTGAGCGAATAAAACAAGAGCAGACAGATACCTTGAAACCACAAAATGAACGTCTTCTTGGGGAAGTGAATCAACTCAAGGACCAGATGGAGGACCTGAACAAAGAGTTGACCGGACGCCAGAAACGCCTCGCTGAGACCAATGAGGCCTTAAACCACGCCACTACGGAGCTCGCGGCGAGACGAGGAGAAATGCCGGATGGTGACACAGACGCCTCTAGTGAAGAAAAGCTGAGCGCGTTCCGGATCACTCCGGACTCTTTGCTTGGATATAAGGAAATGCGCGCAGAAACGACCGAAGACGATCTGCTCACCGAGTTTGAGATCACCTTGAAGGATTTGGGGCTACGGTATCCAGGGCAAATTATCCGCGCCTTCCACACGGCGTTGAAAGTGAATGACCTCTCGCCCCTGACCGTGCTGAGCGGGCTGAGCGGCACCGGCAAGAGCCAGCTTCCGAGAGCATACGCCCGGTTCTTCGGGATCCATTTCCTGCATGTACCTGTGGAACCGGGCTGGGACTCACCACAGGATATCCTCGGTTTTTACGACTTCGTCGCAGAGCGCTATCGGCCCACTGATCGGGCGCGTGCACTTGGGCGCTTTGACAAGAAGTTTGCGCAAGACATTGGGATCGAACCTGACCGAGATTGGGACGAGAGGATGCTCATTATCCTCCTTGATGAGATGAATCTCGCACGAACTGAGTACTATTTCTCCGAGTTTCTTTCAAGGCTTGAAATGCGAGGGCCACGGGTAAACGGACACGGAGACTGGGAAGATCGCGAGGATGCACAGATCGCGATCGATCTCCCTTACGCCGAGAACGAACGCCCAAAACACCTCTATGTGCCGCACAATGTCCTCTGGGTCGGCACGCTGAACGAGGATGAGACCACCCAAGCGCTATCCGACAAGGTTCTGGACCGAGCAAACTCGATCCGCTTCGCACCACCCGAGCCGGGCACGCTTCGCGAACACAGCGCTGCGCCCGAACACGGCGTTGAGGAAGCCGCAGGCTATCTCCCCTACAAGCGTTGGCTCGAATGGTCTGATCGTCAAACGACAGTCGTGGCAGGAGCCCAACAAGTCGACGAAACACTCGAAGAACTCGCGAAATTGATGCAGAGCGCAGGAAGAGGGTTTGGTTACCGAATTGCACAGAGCATCAAGGCTTACATCCAACGATACCCTGGACAGGACTGGCGGATTCCCATGATTGACCAAATCAACATGCGTCTTCTTCCGAAGCTCGCTGGGTCTGAAATGAGCGACTGCCAGGAAACCGTCGATGGACTGCGGCGACTGAGCGAAGACACTTTGGGCGACCCTGATTTTGCAGAAGCGTTACAGGACGCCGCGACTGCCTCTCAAGCTTCTCAAATCTTCACTTGGCCGGGCTACACATACTAATGGATGGAAATCCTGAGACGGACAACCATGTGGCTCTGTGAGTCATACCAAGAATTCAGTCGTGAAGCTGCCGGAGTTGCCCCGGCAATGTGGGAGAAAATCGCTCCCGACTGCCGGACAAGGCTGTCTCCGACTGATGGAAAAGGGCCGCCCGTCATCGTGGCTGAGTGCGGGGAACTACCGCAGCAGTACCCAATTCTGGAAGGGCGTCACCGTCAGCCACTTCCCCGAATCCCGGGACGGAAACCAGGTCAACTGCTTGCAGGAACCACCGGAAGTGAGCAATTCTCTGGGGAAAAGTTACAAGCTTGGCTCGTCCCATGGCGCGTCGGAACGGATCGAACGATGGTGATCACCCTGAAGCCAGGGACAGTTCTCGTCTTGGACGTAACAGCTTGGCAGAGGCCGCAGGATGATCGCCGCCGTGACGGTCAGGCCCGACGACCCAGAGTCATACTCCTGAGGCGCGCCGGGAGGGTGCTCAGTGCGGCGCCAAGCGCATTTGCAACCGAGCCCTCGATCGGGGCTGCCTACGATCGGCTGGAGCGCATCTGGAACGACCAGCGGCTTGAAGAGGGCGATCCGCAAGGCGAACTCCTTGCGAGGCAGGCAAGACAGTTACGCGCCGTGCTTGAAGATCTCGCCAAACGACCGCGAGCGGTGCTTCGAACCGAACACCGGATGCTAAAGCTTCAGACAGTGCACCGCACCGACGCGAAGACTCTCCGTTGGCTTTCGGCCCAGCCTGGTAGAAACACGGCCGAACGGGCTGGTGCCCGACAGCGAATCAAGGCGCCGAAGCGATACGAGACTATCGCAACCCTTGAAAATCGGGTGCTCCGGGCCTTCGCAGCATTGACGGTGCTGGAGACGAAAGGCTGGCTCGCCAACCGTGTTTCTGCGCCAGATATGGACGGCGCGCGCAAGGCGATCATCGAGGCCCACCAACTCCGCGCTCGGCGCATCGAGGGCATCCTTCGAGAACGCGAGGTGCCCGAGGCTAGACCTCCCGTTCAACCCAACTTTCCGTTGCGCTTCGACCCCCGCTACCGGGAAATCTGGCGCGCTTGGCTGGAATTGCGCGCGAGAAGTACTGCCGCCGAACTCGAATGGATGTGGCAACATCGAACATTCATGGAGTTGCTCGGGCTCCGTGCGGCAATGAAGCTCCACCAAGCTATCCATGACCGCGCTGACAACGGGATACTTGCGCACGGCCCTGTCATTAGAACAATAGACGCACCAAATCAGGGATGTTATCTCCAGGACGCAGGCATCCGATCTACGTTAGGGATTGCGAGCAACAGCTCATTAAGGGTCATAGAATACCGAATCAATGACGATGGTGGCTTGCTCGGCGCAATCGCCGCGGCCGGTCCGAGATGCAATATCTGGTGGGACGCACAGGACCTCTACATTGACAACGATGGATCAGTCGGCGAACTCCCATGGGACCGCGCACACGCTTGGGATACAAGGCTGGAGAAATGGGCCGCAAAGGTTACGTCCTGAAATGACTCAGTTTGTCACCCTCGATGTTAACGGCTGGCTCGACCACCTGGTTGACGAAGATGGAGAGGCAAGGGCTCTCGGCTTCCGGTCTTGCCTTTACCAACACAAGGATATCTGGCTCTTCGGTGCGCAAGCACTTTCAGCGGCAAGGGACGCGCGAACGAGGGCGACGCTCATCGACGCAATAGACGCCCTTGCTTACGCGGCCGGGCACGGAAAATGCCCGCCACAGAACAGAAGTGCACTGCCCGCTGCCTTGTGGCAACTCGTCACGGAGGCAGCCCGGAGGACGGACAACCCTGCCCATCTCGCCCTCGTCATACCGGATGGCCGGTATCTCGGAACCCCGAATGTTCAAGAAGATACAGGCAAGACCGCGCTGGAAACACTGCATTACGCACTGATAGAGGCACGGCCTACCACGCTCACTCGGAGTCGAGTCGAGCTGGTCTGGCGCTCCGTAGCAGCCCTGAAGGCGGTAATGGACCGAGGAGAAATCGGAGACAAGCCCGGCACCGTTCTCGTAATCAGCGTCAACCGAAGGATATTCTGGACGGTGCTGGAACTTCGCGCTTGGCCATCAAGTAGTACGAGCACGGGTCCAATGCACATCGTCAGGAAACCCGTGATGGATGACTGCGAGGAGAATGAGGCGTGGACCGCACGGAGGACGCAGGCCACACGGACGACCCTGGTAGACCAAGGCGCCAAAGACCTCGAAGCAATTCACCGATGGACGCGATACGTGGAGATCCTCGCGACAGGCATGTCGCAGAAGGCGCTCGCGGAACTAGGTATCGATGTGAACGCGATCGAGCATCGGAGCTGGCCTATAGCGGGCGGAACGTGGGCGGTGGGGCGTGATGCACCATCGATCCAGTGGGCGAAGGCGTCGTTGCCGCCTGCTCTTATGCAGCGAATTGAAAATTTCCGTAGTCAGACCGAAGGCACTCCCCTCGCCATCGTCGTTGAGAGCCCCGTCGGTGTCGAAATGACAGTTGGCTTCGAAGCACTGGTCCGGGAACTCGCCGCAGGAATCCGAATTTTCCGTGTTACCGGCGCGGATACGGCTCGGGCGGCGTCGCGCCTTGCGGATGTCCTAGGGCGTGATCCACAGGCGCCAGCTTGGCTGGATGAAGTGACCGGTATCGATCTCGAAGTTCGTAAGCGAGTAAGCACCGATGGGAAGGAAACGGATACCTCATGGATGTCGGTAGTGCCCCGGAATGAGGCGATCCCAGCGGGCGAGACATACCATACCCGTCCCCATGAGGATCGACGCGTCACCCTGGCACCGGGCATCGAGCACATCCACCTTCACCTTCGCCGGGGCAACGAAGGGGCATGGGACGAGCGCTACAGCGGATGGAGTACCGGACACACGATCCGGCCAAGCGATCACGTTAGAATCGTGGAGCCCCTTGCACGGGTTCGTCCGCTTTCCGAAGAAGCCCGGCTCGAAATCGTTGAACACCTCCCGAACGGCACGGTTGAGGCGCTCGCTGCATCCAGATCCAGTATCAAATGGAGTGACATGGCCACGGATCGCCCTGAGGCATTCCACAGCATTCCCGAGTTGTACATATTCGAGGCGAGCCAGGAGGGATGGAATGATCTCAAGCCTTTGCTCAAACGGGTAGTCGACGCTGGTGAGGAGGAGATCAACTACCAGCTCAAGGATGATTTGTACACATGCACACAGAATCAGTGGAACGAGAGGAAATTCCCTCTAGGCTCGGATGGACAACCCCCTCGAACGAATGATCCACAGCAACACCAGGCTTCGTTGAGACTACTGCGAGAATCTACCGACGCGTTGCTTCGGGACCTCGAGTCCAGGATAAGCAGCCGAAAAAAACTTAAACCTGCAACTGCGAACCGACTGCACATGCCACTCACTTGGCTCTTCACCAGCTGCCCGGAACGAACGGTCGAAGTACTGCTGGATGCGATAGAGAACCCGCAAGGGAAGGGAGGACGTACACTCCATATCGATAACCCCTACTCGGCGTGGTCGATCTACTCGGGTGTCGGACGAGCCGCCCGGAGCGAGGACAGCCTCAGGACGATCTACGATACATTGATCGGAGAATGGGAGAGCACTGGAGGTCAGAAACAAGACAAATTTCTACTCGCCGCGGTGACGCACCCGATGGCGCGAAGAATTGCGGTGAGCAAGGTGCTAAACGAGAACGAGGAACGCTTCCAACGAGTGAAGCGATTCCTGCACCGACAATTAGAAAATCTTCTTAAAGGCGTTCACGACCAACGACCTCGGCGCAACGGGGAACCGAGTATCGAGTTGCGATACATCACAATGGGGTACCGCGGACTCTGCCAAGTTCGTTACGCCAATCCCAAATGGTTTGATGCCCACGGAGAAGACGCCAAAGAAATATACAATATGCTTCTGGGGGCCTCCAAATTCGGGCGAGAATTCGAACGGAACCTCGTGGAGCGGACCGCACCCTATCTGATTGGAGAGGGGCTAGATCCTTCGATGCCGGGTGGGTTCTGACCCGAACAAGCGGTTTCAGTCACGTGGCCCCATCCGCCATATCTCCGTAGAACCTTGCCGAAAGGTCGCCATCAATACTGGGTGCTCCCTCACGTGACCGCGCCCAAGCCGCGCATCGGCCAACATTCACACCAGTGCTTCGCGCTGAACTCGTCGCAACCTTCGCCTCGCTCGCCCTCGCTGGATACGTCGGCATCGATCAATTGTGCCCGAGCCACTACTCCGCAGTAACGGGTGCGCCGCCCACGCTTACGCTTGCGGCAACAAATGAGCGGAGAACCACCGCCTTGTAGGCTGACACTTGCCCATCCTGTCCCTGCGCTGCGGGAACATGTACGGCGATGCCTTGTGCGCTGAGATAACCGAACGAGCAGCGGTGCGCGAAGTCTGAAGAATTCCGCCGACCGAATGGCCGTACCCAAGGCTCGCCAGGAAGCGCGCCGAACCCTGCCGACGTTGCTCGACCCGCAGGAGAAGGGGCACGGGTTCCAGATATCCCGGCCGCCTTATGGCGGAGTTCGCGGACGAGTTCCTCGAACGCCACGCCCGCCACTGGAAGCCGCGCACGCTTGATTCCAGCCGATGCTTCACCCCGATACGAGCCTCGACGCCGAGGTGGCTTACGCCTGTACGCCTAGGCGGCCTTCAGCCGTCCTGCCAAGACGTGTCGCTCTCTGAGAACTGCGTGACTGGGCGAGCGATGAACACTCGGCCTATACTTTGACGTGAACCTCAAGGCGAGTTTCACAGAATTTGTTGGGGAAGAGCCAGTAGGTGATGTCGTCCTGCGAGGTTCGAAGCGGTTGTAGCACGGATGTTCTTGTGAACAACACGAAACGGAACCGGCGGCCTGAGGAATTGAGAAGTAGCATATTGCCTTCCGCGTGGTTATAGGCGGTGGGGGGTTTCTAGTGGACGTGAAGTCTTTGTAGTTTGTTGAAAATATTGTGGGTATTTGTTTTTTGGGAGTTTTGTTAGGGACTCGGTTTCTGTAATAAGTAATCAAGTCGGAAGCGGATTCGTTACAGCATCTGCGCATCCCGGCGGATGTCTGTCGGGGCATTCTCCGGCCGGGCTTCGGATGTCCGCAACGGGACCGACAAGAACGGGCCGGTGCGGATGGAGGGCAGGAGCGGTGCCGTTCGACCGGCCGTGGCATCCTTTTCACGACGCCTGGATCCCGAGCAGTCTCCGGGCGTTGGCGTGCGCGATCTTCTCCTTCGTGGTCCGGGGCAGGTCGACCGCCCGGAACCAGTCGGCGCCCGCCCTGGCGCTCGCCATGGGATAGTCGACCGAGAACATGATCCGATCCTCGCCCATGGCCGCCAGCGCCAGGGCCAGCAGCTCGTCGCGGAAGAACGCGCTGGTCGTGATCCAGAGATTGTCGTGGAAGTATTGCTGCAACGGTTTGTGCAATCTCTCCTTCGCGATGCGGGCCAGGTCTTCCCCGAACCGCCAGTAGTAGAAGGGAAGCCCTTCGCCCATGTGACCGACGACGACCTGCAGCCGTGGAAACCTGTCGAAGACTCCGCCCACGATCATGCGCAGGCACTGCAGCGCGACCTCCTGGTGCCAGCCATAGCCCGGGCCGCCGAGAATCCGGCTCGCCAGGGCGTCGCCCATCCCGTCGTAGTAGACCGCCATGGCCCGGGCCGAAGGCCAGTTCGGGTGGATGTAGATCGGCACGCCGAGCGCCTCGGCGCGGGCGAGCACGGGCGCGAAGTCGGCGTGGTCGAGGAACTTTCCGGCGATGGCGCCATAGCTCATGCAGCCTACGAAACCGTGCTCGCGGACCGAGCGCTCGAGTTCGTCGGCCGCCGCCTCGGGCCGGCTCAGGGGCAGCGTGGCGAAGGCACGGAACCGCTCCGGCCGGGCCGCGACGACTTCGCCGGCGACCCAGGCGTTGAGCTTGCGGGCGTAGGCCACGCCTTCGGCTCCGGGCAGGTTCTGGGCGCCGGGCGTCACCGCCGAGAGCACCTGGATGCCGATACCCGCCTCGTCCATGTCCGAGATGCGGCCGGCGCCCACGTCGAGGAGTTCGGGCCTGCGGCCGCCGCCCGAGAACAGGCGCGCGTCCCCGGCCCCGTGCAGCCGCTGAAGCTCGCGTGTCGTGAAGTGTTCCTCGAGCCCGATCAGGAACGGATTCCCCTCGTCGGCGATGGCATCCGCCGGGTCGGCGCCGAACAGCCCCGCCGCGGCTGCGCCGAGGCTCGCGGCGCGGCCCAGGAACGTGCGCCGGCTCAGGGCGCCGCGGGCCTCAGTCCGCCCGCAACCGGTGTGCGTATCGGTCATGACGTGAACCTCCTGCGCCGCGTCCTGCAAGCGCGCCCCGCCTCGTCGCTTTCGTTCATCTCTCCCCCTTCCCGGGACCGGAAAATACGATAAAATGCATGAATACACAATAATGGCATGAAAGCAAAGATATTAAATACGAATAGGATAGACAGTTTTTGTATAATAAAAGAGCTTGAATCTGGTTACTTTGCGCAAGGAGCAAGACAAGGGGCCCTTGTCCTGGCGAGGGCCAGGGGGGCAGGAAATGAAAACATCCTTCACAGGCAAACCTGAATTACGGAGGGGTATGAGAACCGCGCGGCTTGCAACCGGTGGCGGCATCGGCTACAGCCCGTCATCCGAAGAAGAGGCCGGCATGAGCGCTCAGCGCCTGCCGGCGACTTCGGCAGGCTCCCCGCGCAGACCTGACCCGCGTTCCGTGCGCCGCCGCGCCCGCTTCTCCCTTCTCCTCCCGGCGCTTGCGCTGCTGCTGGGGGTGCTCTCGCTCTTTCTCACCGCCCCCGCGTCCGCGCAGCCCATGGTGGTCACGCTTTCGGCCTCGCCGACGACTCTCGCACCAGGCGATGAGGAAAGCGATCTTCTTGAAGTGCAAGCGCCCATCGTCGAGCTTGGGGATACTCTGTACTTAGGTTCCAATGTCTCGCCGCCAGCCGATCAGCTAACGCCAAGGGTTGACTACAACGGAGTCTCCGTTTCATCCGGCGAAGTGCAGGACGGTGTCGGTGCAGACAGAGTCCTCGAATATCTGGAGAAAATGGTGGGTGGTGGACTATCGCAAGCAGGCGAGGGATTCACGTTTGGGTCTCATACACTGGGCCTTCCCACGTTTGCGGATCGGCCGACTATCCGCCTTGCCGAGGGAACGAGTGAGGAGTTCACCGAATATGTGGTCCGCGCCGTTCAACACATCAACGCAGCCTTGCCGTATGAGAAACGCATCCTGTTCAGCAGGGATCCTGCCCCTCCTCTGGCTGCTATGGAAGATATTCCTGACGGACAGATTTTTGTCGACTTCGCCCCATCGGCAGAAGACTGGAATCTCGCAAACTCGAACTATCGTCCTGGTTCTGCGGGGATTAGCGATGGTGGAGGAACTATTTCTGAGTACAATTCGGAGAGACAGCGATTTGAATTCAAAAGAAAACGAGCGTCGCATCTGTGGTTCGACACCAAACGAATCAGGAACGCGGCTTGGGTGCTTAATCCCGCTACAGGTAATTTTGAAGAGAAAATGCTGGAAAATCCCGTGGTAGAGTCAGACACGGTACGGAAAATATACCCCGCAGAGGATGTATTCTCGATTGTCCTCCATGAACTCATACACGCCTTAGGTTTTCTGGGACATCTTGATTCTACTCGCTTCCCGGAATCGGTAATGCGAGATAACTTTCTGCTGGTAACCAAACATCTTCCAAAAATAGACAGCGAGGCTCTGCTTGCGGCCTACAGCAGGTTCGAGCCGGGCACTCAGCCCGAGGAATTAACGGCGGAAAACCTAGGGGCTTGGGACGACACGTCGTTTCATCTTCTTGGGAAAATGGATTTTGAGGGAGGGGGAGTTTCGTTCGGCGTTGCTGCAAGAAACAGTCTGGCGCAGCCCTGGGCCTCAGGTCCTAAACCGGAGATGAATCTGGCGGATAATTCAGCATTGTCGGGAACCGTCACCTGGAACGGCGCGCTCCTGGGCATTACTCCGTCGGCGGAAACGGTCGCCGGGGGCGTTCGTCTCGTTGTCCAACTGGCGAGCCTCGACGGCCAACTCGACTTCAACAACATCGAGAAATGGGGGGTGAAGGAAGCGCCCGGAGCAGTTGGTAGCGGCACGATGTGGGGCGACGGCGATCTGGGGTACACGATTGAAGTTCGAGAGAACACCTTCGTGCAGACCGGGGGTGATGAAGGCGAGGTCACCGGCGCGTTCTTTGGCACTGCGCACGAGGGAATGGGCGGCGTGCTCGAGCGCGCTGACCTTTCAGCGGGTTTCGGCGGAAAGCGGTAAACAAGTAAAAGCGGGCGGGGTGAGCTTCACCGACCTGAACCCAAATCATTCCTCTCTTTCCATTCTGCAAACAGGAAAGAAAGCTAATCCACACCGTATATAATGGTGAAGATTTCTTGCGATATGGACTGTCATCCAATAGTGTTCGGTAATTGCATCCAATCAGCGAAATGCATCAACATATCGTGGTACATTCGCTTACGGGAAAACCGTAAACCTCATCAACGCCGAGCACGTAACCTCAATGTTCCGCAGCGCGGTTTGGTTTCTGGGATGCCCTGCTCTGGTCAAGTGCTCCTATATTAAGTACCTCCGGCAATACTCAAAGCTGCAATGGTCCGTATCCTGGGAAGGGAATCATTGCGAGCCCATAGATATACAGCCTGCACCAAAACTCACTTGTTCCATATAGCCCTACGCAGAGGGCCGGGTAGGCAAGGGCATTGCTGCGCGACTTGGGAAATACTTCTGCTGATTCCTGTAATTCGCGTGTTTTCAGGCAGCGGGGAAATTCCATCAGGCGTAAAATTCAGTTATCTCGTTGATATCATTGAGAAGCATTCATCTCCGGGTTTCGTCCAGAAACCACCTTCCGCAACAAGTTATCAAAACGCAAACGAGGAGAATCAAACCTCTGCGTATCCTAGGGCGTGCCTGTCGGAGCACTCTCCAAAGGTCGGCCCGCAACAGCTTGCTTGGGGCCATGCAACTATGTGCCTCAATGTTGGTACAGCCGCCAATGGGCGTACCCTATAGCGGTGTTAGACTCGCGCCTGTGGCGTGTCGACTACAACGACTATGCTCTTCGGGCCAGAGACAATGTTAGGCTGAGTCTTTATCTGGCATAGTTCCATAGATAAGCTCAGCAGCAGATTTATTTTGAAAAGTAATCATTGAATATGGAATGACACGATGCCCTCAAAAGCCCGACAAAGCTTTGAAACCAAGGTAAATTACTTCTTGGACGATATCGAGTTGCTGGACGTTCTTCGGATATCGGTTTTGAAAAATGATTTAACAGATCAAAAATCACAGTATGTGCTTGCTAAAGTTAACCCTAATCGACATTCTCATCTCGAACGGCGGGCAAACAGCGATAAAAGTAGAGAATTAGTGATCAACCATCTCCGATCTACAGTTTACGGATCGTTTGTGAAAAATGTTTATGAGGAAGTCATGCACTACATGAAGACGATTCTGGAGCAAGCTGCTCAGAGCGGGTTCGATGGTGGGCGCATGATCGGAGAGCATTCATTCAGTACAGATGCTCAAACGCTGTTGAGGCTGGGTAGTTGGGAAGAGGTCTGTAAGTACGTGGCTGAAGCTGTATTTCAAGCGTTGGAAAACGAACGCAGCAGCCTGAAGCTATTACAAAAGATTAGTACAAAACTTGGCTTGGGGGTGCCCGATTGTGTAGTAGACGATCTGAAACCGTATCTTGAGATCCGTCATTTCCTTGTCCACTCAGATGGTCGCGTAAACGCGGATTTTCAGAGTTCTAATCCTACGTTTACTTATACAATTGATGATAAGGTTATTGTAAATTATCAATTTGTGATCGATTTCTGGGAAAAGTCTCGGAATTTGATTGAAATTTTCGATACTGCAATTATTGACAAAAACTTGTTGAATGATCAATTTACACAACCTTGACTTTCCATTCTGAATTTAGCCTGACCTCCTGGGGAACTGGGAAGCGTTCCGACTTACAAACCCCCGCCCGGTGACAACCATCCTGCAACGCCGAAATAAGCGAGGTCCCTCCCGGCTCGTCTTTTGCGTTCACATCCGTGCTGGCATTGAGCAACCCTTTCACCACTTCGGGGATCGTACGTCCATGGTTTTTTTGCGGCTGAGTTGACGAAAACGGCGACATAGGCGGTAAAAACGCTCAAAGTATATCTTTGTTGGATGTCTCACCGGTGCAACGGCTTTAACATCGTGCCGACAAAAAAGCCGGGACGGCATTCATTATACCGGCAGCAGGTCGGGCAACGAGATATTTGGCAAATACCTATCATGATTATGGACCTCCTCCACCGCCCGGCGAATCACTGTAGGAATTATATATTTAAATCCGCAGACCTTAATTTGGCATCAGTTCATTACCTATAACATTCAACTCAAACACAATTTCACAGGCTTGATTGGCAATATTATCCAATTTGCAAATAAGAGGACTAATATCGAATTCCTCACCTCTACTACGAGCAAGAACAAGTGGAGTTAATTCTTGATTTAATCTATGTGCAAGCCAATTTCTGTCATCGACTAATAATTCCACACGCCTTGAAAGATCACCGCTCAAAGGTGCGTATTTTTTGATATTCCCTGCTATTACCCCCATAGTTAATTTCTTATTATCCAATTTGGAATTCAGTTTTTCACTAAATTGTTCTTTTTCTAATTGCCCCTTGTGTACACGATAAGAGACATCGTAAAGGCATAGTGAAACATGCGCTTCCTGAGTCATTATCAAAGCGAGGCCAATCTTTTCACATAATTCTTTGAATCTTTCTGGCTCATCTGGAATGTCTAAGCTATCTATATCCATAAAATTACTTCTTCTCCAACTTCTATTTCTTCTCTAACTCTTCACGAGTCGGCATACGTTTTTCCAGATTTCCTTTCCTGTCAGGCACATATAGCAATATGTGCTTTGCAGCCTCTTCAATCTTACTTTTCTCTACTTCATCATTCTCTATTTTATCTTCTACGTCGCATAATCTTCATTAGGACGCCACCCACTTCCTTGCTGTATCAATTCATTAGTCCATGCCAATAAAAGACAAAGACCAAGATTTTCTACCCCCCATTTTCGACGGTGATTACCCGCATATCCTCCTGAAAGGGCATACATCTGGTTATGATATAGATCGAAGAAATAAGGATAAGGCCCATCTTCCCCAGAAATACTTAGATCAATCCCACCTTTTGTTCTTTCATAAAGCGATGGGATGATTTTTTTCTGATCAACCCAGCCTTAAACTTCTTCTATTGAAATATCATTATATTCCCCTGAATCAATTAGACTGTTTAGTTCAAGTATCAAGAGAGTAAAAGGGGTTTGTTTGATTTGCTTCATTCATTATTCTCCTTGACCTATATAATTAGGAATTCATGAGCGCATGGGCAGTTTGCCCAGGAGGCAATTCCAAAGATACAACATGACCCCCTTCCAAAAAAATTAAAGTCGTTTCTGTGTCCATGGATTGGGCTTCACCTTTGATCACAGAACACACTTTATTTGGATTTATCCAAAAAACATTGCCAATATCATCGTCTATTGGTACTAGGTTCATTTCGATTTTCTCCGATTTCGGCTAGGTAGAAGAAAAATATGTGAAGGAGCGACAATACATCAATTCCTTAAAACAACCTCTCTTCAATCGGCTGTCAAACAAGCACAAGTAATTCTTCGTCAATCCATTCCTTTGCACAACGATTTAGTACGATTCATTGTATCAATTTCGCAGTTAGTGTCATTCAACCTGAAAGTGAACTCATCAACATAACGATGACAATGCTTTCAAAACCAGCCCATACACTTTCAATCCCGTTTGTATGCGCCATGCCGTTTACAAACTCTTTGGCTGAATGCTCGACTCTTTCATGCTTATACTCGCCACCGCATTTATCGCCAAGATGGACTTAACCTTCGGTTGCCCCCACATCCCGCAATAGGCCATTATGCTAAAATCAACTTGGAAGGTCACATGTTTCGAATTTCGTGGGCACAAGAGAATAACTTTAAGTTGAGAGCGTGAGTTGGTGATGAACGATATTGGCACATCTGAAACAGAAACGCTTGCGGGTTCACTCCACGGTTATAAGCCCGTAATGTTTCAAGCTGACTCGGCTTTGCTGCGAGAACTCGGAGAACTACTTGTCGGCCAACCGCATATTGCTCTCGCGGAACTGATAAAGAACGCGTACGACGCAGATGCCACACTTTGCACAATTTCGATTGACGAAAATGAAATCACGGTAACCGACAACGGTCATGGCATGACCGAAGATGAGTTTTTGGAACATTGGATGACCATTGGAACGAGAAACAAACAAAACCGCACAAATAGCCGACTCTTTGGGCGAAATGTCACCGGCTCAAAAGGAGTAGGTCGACTCTCGGTTCAGTTTCTCGCTCATGAGCTTGAACTCGTAACGGCTCCCAAAGAGAAGCCTACTCGACAGTTACGAGCGGTTGTAGATTGGGACGATGCAATAGAAGCGGGTAATCTCACAGAGGCTAAAGCGTTGTACAAGACTGAGCGACGCGATATGTCCTTTCCAAGGGAAAAGCCACACGGCACTCTCGTAAAAATGATGAATCTCAAGCAAGACTGGGATGCGGAACGTATTCGCGATTTGGGTCGTCAGTTGTGGATGATTCAGTCACCAATTCCTAGCTACGGCGTATTGACCAACCAAGAGGCGGCTCCAGATGACTTTCGCATAGAATTGGACTCGACTCTGCCCGGCATCGAAGATTCTTTTGACCGGCAAATGCAAGCTGCGCTGCAGAACTATATAGCCGTTATTTCAGGAGAGTTGGCCAGAGACGGTGACAATACAAAGGCACACGTCAAAGTCATGTTTCGGTCTGGAGAGCAATATTCTGAAGCTTTCGACACCGATCCATTGATCGGGTCTGCGAAATGGCAGATCAGGGTCTTCAAGCTTTCCGGTAGACAAGCGGGTGGTATAGAAGTTAAGACCGCGCGCGAATATTTCGAGCGGTTTGGTGGTGTACAAGTATATGATGCGGGATTTCGGCTTCCCTATTATGGCGTCGAGCAGGATTGGCTCGGAATCGAGTTCGACCACTCGCATCGGAGAAACAGATCCAATCTACTTCCCGAACGACTTCAAGTACGACGGGCGTTGAACGATTTGCCGACACAAGGACGCCTATTTGGCGTTGTGTCGATTGATACCGGAAATGAAGCGCAAACCGCGAGCGAGTCCCAGAAAGAGAGTGGCGAGTTTCTCAAAATACAAGTGACGAGAGATCGTCTTGTAGCGAACCAAACGTATCAGTCCCTTCGAGATGCGGTGCGTTGGTCGTTGGACTATTACGCAACGAGGCAACGTCTCAGGGAGCAACAGAAGGCCGACGTGTTACGTCCCAAGGAGCCGTCGACCGAGAAGCTTGGAAGGGTTCATTCGCTGCTTCTTGAAGCCCGCAGAACTTATCCCGACGACGATACGATCGAGGCGTTGGAAGATGAATTCAACGGCCTTTCCGAGATACTGGACAAAGAGCGTACAGCGGAAGAAGGGGCTCGAACGTTGCTCGGTCCTCTGGCTACTGCTGGAATGGCAGCGCTCGCCTTGGAACACGAGAGCCGCAAGGAAATGCAGCGGGCCCGCCAATTGCTACGAAGATTGCGCAGGATAGGACGAGACTTGAAGGAGCCGCGTATCGGTGACATCGTTGATCAAGTCGGCAAATGGGTAGACAGGGTGGAAAAGACTCGCAGATTGTTCGGTCCGCTTCTGGAATCGGATGATCGAGATGAAGTAGAAGCGCTGTCAGCGGCAGAAGTGGTGAAACAAGTTTTCGAAAACGTTCAACCGCTGATCCCAGGAATAGGATTTGAAATAACGATACCTTCAGACATATATCTACCTGCAGCTACATTTGCCGAATGGAATTCCTTGTTTCAAAACGTATTTATTAACGCAGCCAATGCGACACTCGATTTAAGTGAACGGCGGATAAGGTGTGTTGGTGGAAGGACAGGGCGAACCGCTTGGGTTCGGGTCGAGGACAATGGCTCAGGTGTAGATTATGAGAATTCGGAGGAACTCTTCGAGCCGTTCACGCGATATACCGCGATTTCGGAGGAGCGACGGGAGCTTGGACTTGGAGGCATGGGGCTTGGTCTGACAATAGTACGAATGATAGCGAATCAGAGACATGCCCGGGTAGCGTTCATCAAGCCGTCGCCAGAGTGGACTGCTGCATTTCAAATGTCTTGGAGTTCAGGAAAATGACATATTCCGTTCTTGTCTGTGATGATGAACAAGAAATCGCGGAACACTGGGTTGAGAAAATCCAGGAAGTCGCACCTCCAGAGTACAAATTACTTCCAGTACCAACCAACGATGACGTGCGTGACGCCACAAGGGAAATGTTGCAACGAAGAGGAACCGTACGGGAAAAACAGCAGCGCAAAAATGAGAAGTGCCTATTCGATGACGCGGATATTCTTTTTATCGATTACGATCTTTTACACATCGATGACAACAATGCGCAGCACACTGGAGAAAGCATAGCGAGACTTGCACGCACGTTTTCCTATTGCTCCGTAATTGTGGTTCTCAATCAATATCGAGGAACTGATTTTGATCTGAGTCTTCGAGGTCATTTAACAAGTCACGCAGATCTGAATATAAACGACAAATTGATTGCGACCCCAAGTTTGTGGAAAGGACCACCATGGGAGGGATTCAGACCTTGGTCTTGGCAAACTCTCTCTCAGGCTGTGGAGACCCAAAGGGCCAGGGTAAACATGGTGAATAAGGGCTTCGATTGTTCCATCGTTGAAACGCTGGGCATGGAAGTGATAGATGTGTTCCGCTTATCCGACACCGCATTTGAGTTTATTGCACCTAAGGCAAGTAACTTTAACGAACTCGAAACAATAACATTTAAATCGTTTCTTTCTATGACACCAAATGGCCGCGATGCAGAAGCACTCTTGGAGAGTGAGCCAGAGGCCAGTGCTCGATTTGTGGCTGCACGAATTGGGAAGCTACTGGAGCGAGAGATATTAGGACCGCAGGATGTTCTTATTGATGTGCCGCACTTGTTGCAGAGGTTCCCGTTCTTGCTGGGGAAAAATGTATCGGACATAGGCGCTTGGAATGACACTATACACCACATGAAACCGTTGAATAACGTCTTGGATGAAAATTATTGGTTCAAGCCTTCAGACTGTTTGTCGAAGCCGGCGGTTTGGTATCAGAGGCTGGAAACAAACGAAGAAATAAGCACCCAGAGAGCGGCTTTTGACTTTAGCAATGTCCCAGACGTTGTGTTTTTAGAGGATTGCTCGGTGTTTGCCGAAAGGTCAGAGGCAACTGATTTCAGAGCGGGATTTCATAATTTGCATGATCGGCGGTATATGAAAAATATTGAGGGGATAAATTATGGCCCACAGAGACGCTTGGCATTCGGGGGATGATCATTGCCCGCTACAGAAGAGCAAAAGGCTGTTGGGCTTGTTCTAAGCTTGCTTCAAAGCAAGGGAACAGAGTGGACACGTCTTGATAGGCCACCTGCAGTTAATGCCGCGACTATTGAAGCTACAAGGAAGTTCAGTCCAATCGAGCGGACAGAATTGGAAAGGCATTTTCTTCACGGAGGTAACAGAGGTCAGTTTAGGGAGAATCAGGCAATCTACATTGTACCTCCTACGAAGGAAACGTCAGCAGCTGCCGCATTATGGTGTCGCTGGGATTTTGATTTAGCGTTACCAAAATGTGCATTTTACTTTGGCATTTGGTCCCAGAAACCTACCTATCAGGCGGAAGATGCCCGCACGGAAAGTAAGCACACCGCATTTGTCGGATTTAGATACGAAACGCCCGAGGAGGGAGAGAACCACGACTATTGCCATGCTCAACCCTGTCGGTCGATGGGTGCGCGAGATGATCCAATAATGCACGCTCTGCCACTTTCAACACGATACCCGACGTTTCCGCTGGCGGCCGAGTCGTCTCTAGAGCTTCTTTTGTGCCTGATTGTATCGCTATATGGGATGAACGGGTTGTCAGAAATACGAGAGCGTGTGTTGGAAGACGCACAGATGCGAAATAATAAGATGCTTTGTGGAGCGTTGAATAAGGTATTGTCCCATTAAGCACAATACGAAGAACAAGATATGAGCGAGTTGCCAATACAGGAAAGGCAGGAGAACACCGATTGAGTAGGGTGATATGCCTAGAACTAACAGAGGACGACATTGGTTAAGGCCCAAAATCAGAAAAGGATGCACACACAATACGCACAGTCGCAGCCACCTGGCTCGGTTGTGGATCTGTTTTGCGGAGCGGGTGGCTTGACGCATGGTTTAGCGAGGGCTGGGTTTCGGATTGTAGCTGGAGTGGATGTTGATGCCGAATGTCAATATCCCTTTGAGCATAATAACAATACAAAATTCATTTGTCGGGATGTCGACGATCTTTCGTCCAGCGAGGTGGTTGAGTTATTCGAGCGCGATCAACCGAAAATATTGGTGGGATGCACGCCTTGCCAGCCGTTTTCGGTGTACAACCAGAAAAATGATGACCCAAATTGGCGACTGATTGGGCGATTCTGCGAATTGGTTACTGAAATCAAGCCAGATGTAGTTTCGATGGAAAATGTACCACGCCTCATGGACTATCAAGGCGGAAAAGTCTTTCGAAGCTTCTTGGCGTCGTTGAGAAAGGCAGGATACAGTGTTAGCCGCCGTATCGCATTCCTTCCAGCATACGGCCTTCCACAACGGCGGTCCCGGTTAGTCGTGATGGCGTCTTTGCATGGCAGGATAAAGCTGGAGAAGCCGACCTATTCCCCGGAAAACTATCAAACCGTAGAGCAGGTAATTGGAAAACTCCCACCTTTGGCAGCAGGAGAGACGGATAAGACTGACGGCTTGCATAGAGCGAGCCGCTTGTCACCCATGAACTTGAAGCGCATCAGGGCATCGGTTCCGGGAGGTAGCTGGGCTGATTGGGACGAGGAGTTGGTAGCGCCATGCCACCGACTCAAGACGGGAAAAGGATATAGGTCGGTGTATGGGAGAATGAAGTTCGACGAACCGGCACCCACAATCACAACGCAGTTTTTTGGATTTGGGAACGGCCGCTTTGGTCATCCGGAACAGGATCGGGCCTTGTCATTGCGGGAAGGCGCTATCTTGCAATCATTCCCAAGTGACTATCAATTTGTTTCGCAAGGTAAACGGGTCCAGTTCAAGGCGGTCGGCCGAATGATTGGGAACGCGGTTCCAGTATTGCTCGGCGAAGTTATTGGCCGCTCGATAGCGTCTCACCTTGCTCAACACGGGTTTGTACGGGATGAGTGACGGTATTGCAGGATGCTCATAAGATAGCGAAGTGCAGCAGCGTATCAATCTTGGCCTTCTGGTGAATTTACGGCGTTGAAATCTCCTGTGTCCAGATGGAGGAGTGAGTGAAACGCTTTACAGAGTCTTATGTAGACGAGCGTCTAAGGTGGCCAGAACGCACTTGCGTACACTGTGGAATAAAACTAGATGAGACGAATTCTACGCAAGAACACATTCCTTCAAAGTCCCTTTTGATGAAACCCTACCCAGAAGAGTTAATGACTACAGCGGCGTGTCGTGAATGCAATTCAAGTTTTTCACGTGACGAAGAGTATTTGGCAGCGCTTTTGAGTGCAGTGCTGACCGGGTCGACAGATCCACAAAAGCAGAAGAATGCAGGGATGGCCAAAACGTTCATGCGGCAGCAGGGACTTCGCGCGCGAATAGAAGAAGCAAGGATAGAGACCGAGACACTGTTCGGTGAATCTGAAATTACCTTCGTGCCGGAACCAGAGAGAGTGAATAGGGTGATAGTTAAAAACGCGCGTTGTCACGCATCGTATGATCTAGATCGCTGGCTGGTAGAGAAACCAGAAACGGTCATAGCCGTTCCACTACAACTCCTTTCCCAAGAGCAATATGAGGAATTTGAAACCGCATATTCGGAATTAGGACTATGGTCGGAGATCGGAACTCGGATGTTCCAGAGGATGCGCTTTCAGGTCGACCCACGTCAGGCAGATATGTTTGGGTCATGGGTCATCGTTCAAGATGGTGTTTATCGGTATACGGCCGAAGACTGGGGCGATAGTGTGTCGGTAAAGTCTGTAATCCACGAGTACCTCGCAACGGAGGTTTATTGGAGAGAGTGAGACAATGGGTGAGCAGACTTGGCCTAGCCTGAACGGTTTCGGCTGCACTTAGGGTCGAAGGACAATTTATTTATCACAAGCTAACTCATCGATGTGAACAGGGCTGACAATGTCCGACATAGTGGATCGAGCAACGCGTTCTCGCATAATGGCACGCGTCGGTAGCCGGGACACGAAACCGGAACTTGTTCTGCGCCGTGCGCTTCACGGACGGGGTCTCAGATACCGACTTCATGTTCGCAAACTTCCTGGCACGCCAGATATGGCTTTCGATCGTTTCCGCGCGGTATGTTTCGTGCATGGTTGTTTCTGGCATCGACATAGCGGCTGCTCTCGAGCAACCGATCCCGCTACCCGAGCGGAATTCTGGCAAGCAAAGTTCCGTGCTAATATGGAGCGTGACCGAAATGTGCGGAAGAAATTGCTGGAAAGTGGTTGGCGAGTAGCAGTGGTTTGGGAATGTGCGCTGCAAGGGGATTTAGTGGATAGGACAGCCGATGCGCTCGAACATTGGATTCGTGGGAACGACCGAGAATTTGAAACCACCTTGGATATACCGTCAAAAAGTTGATTGACCAACAGTCCGCGAACTGAAGGAGATCCGCAAAGTACGTGCCGAGATGTGCATCGAAAAACTAACAGATAAATCAATGTGTAATACGGAACTTCTATTCCACAAACATGAAATATGACTTGAAATCCAATATCAGGACGAGATCGACCACTTGAAACTCTTGCTAACGTGAATCCGTTACCCTTTACTGCCTAAACCCTAGTTTCCTGGGCCTAACGTTTCTGCTTGGGTGAAGTTGTATAATCTTGAAATGCTTCAATTATAGTGAGAGCCCTTCTCGGAAAATATACACACAATTGGTCATCTTTGTTGAAAGCGAATTTTCTCAGACGAAACGTTCCCGCAACCTCACGCATCTCGTAGTATTTTACCGGCCGCTCCCTATTCTGCATTACCTTCATCACCGCATATTTTGCCGACTGCGTGCATCTCATGCCAAAAATAATCTCTTCCATCTCTAGCGGAGAGTCTCGAAGTCCACGACGACCAATCAGCCGCCACTCGCGCTCATAGCTCCAACTACGGGCTTTCCGCAAAAGTACAGCTTCGTAAACCTGGACGCGGGCGGTATCATCTCCATTTAGCATGGCGGCTACCTTGCTCGTCTCGATCAGCCTGCTACCGCCGTACTTCACCTTGTAAAGATCGTCTGCGCTAGGCGGAACAGAATACCCGATGCAAACGCCACGATGCTGATCGCCATAATGGCTCCACATCAAGGGGCACGTAACCCGCTCAGCAAGCGATACGACCCCCTTGTCGTATTGGCGAAGCAATTCCTTCTCAATGTAGTGACCTAAAAGAAAACGTTTTCGATCTTCGGAATCGTAATACGGATTCGTGGCGTGGTAATCGATTTCCTCAATAAGCCGATCAGCCTTTCGCCGACTCTGCCGCTTGATGTGAGCCATCGTATCGGGGCCATGGTACCCGATGGTATCTGCCGCGGCTTCCATCTGGATCCTAGTGCTTCGTTCGACAAGTCTCCTCACGATATCTTCTAGTTGACTTTCATCCAAATCGATCTCCAGTGACGGCCTAGTATCCAGGGGATCGTTGAAAGTGATCGGATCCGCGAAGTAGACGTTATCGCTTAAGATCATGTCCAAGGTGTGATTGCTAAAATCGCGATACTTATAAAGTCTGTTCGGAATTTTCCTGTCGATGACTATACCCATCCTCGAGATTCATTCATTGACGGTTGGAACTAGTAGTGACGTTCGCTGAATCGCCTTCAAAATTACCAAGAGTCATTAATCGTCCGATAAGCTCGCATAGGGAACGACACCGAACAGTGTTCGCCTGCGGCATAATAACACATTGTCCGAGCAGTAAAAGACGAAGGCTACATCTAATATCCCTCCAAAGCGCTTGCCGCAAGCGAGACATCGAACAGCAGGAGATGCCCAAACGAATCAGTCCTGCTCCCTCTTCCCACTTTGCCATCTCTAGCGTCCAGAGAATCCGTGCGGTCTGAAGAGGGCAGGCATGGGCCACCTTAAGCCTGATATTGCGACCATTTTCATCCGAAACTTGCCTGGATTGCCTGTGAATTTTTTCGAAATCGGTTCAATTCTGTGCCGATTTGCCCGGCAATTCCGGCGCGACTTCGGAAATGTTTCTGCTGATTTGTTCTATTTCTTCATCTCGTCCGTCCTTCTCCATGTCGCGAATGATGGCCTGTGCGACGAACATAGCGGAGCGAAGCAGGTGGATTTCCGCTTCGGTTTGGGGCCATTCGCGGCGCTCCAGGGCTTCCATCACGAGCTCTATCACCATTCGGTTGGGCGACATTTCGCGCTGTTCGGCCTCATTTTCAATTCGTTTCCACTGTTCGGGCGTGACCCTGATGTTCTTCTGTATCGTCTGAACCATCCGTTTCGCCGCTCCCCTCAACAAGATTTTCATCCGTACCGGTCGCAAAACGACCGCAAAAATACTCATTTCCTGCACCAAACACACCCGCATCGGGCCCAAAAACGATGCCCTTGATGCCGTTTCATGAACTACCAAAATGGTAGCCATCATAGCGCAGCGCGCCTCCGTGTACTACCAATCTGGTATCTTGCAGGAACTTCCCGTATTACATGAGCATACGCGATTCTATAAGCGAAATGATTTCAAAAGGTTCGAGTGCTACCAGATTGGTATTATTTTTCTCGGCACGACAGGAACACTCGGGGATGCGAATTTTCACAGCATATCGCGGGCAGTCGCACCAACGCGACACCTGCATCAGCGATGCGTCCGGTGTGAAACCCGAAGCGCCGAAGGGCGTCAGATTGCCGAATTCGTGGGAACGAACGACGGGGGAATTTACGCCGGAGAGAATGGCGAGCGGGAGCCGCCGCGGCGATTGAGCGGGAGGAGGTGAGCGGAGCAACCAGGAGAGGAGCGGTGGAGTGATCGAGAAGAGAGGCAACGGGCCGCGCCGCCGGGGTGGCGACGCGACCCGAGGAGTGTTCACATCAGGCGGCCACGCGTTGTACAGGGATGCCGAGGCTTCGAGCCTTGTCGACGAGGTTGTCGGTGATGCCCGAGCCGGGGAACGCGATCACGCCCTTGGGGAGGAGGGAGAGCAGCTCGTCGTTGCGCCGGAAAGGAGCGGCCCGGCCGTGGGCGTCCCAGTCGGGCTTGCAGACGATCTGGTGGACGCCGTTCCGTTCGGCCCAGCCGGCTGCAACCTTCTCCGCACCGGGGCCGCCGCCGTGGACGAGGACGACGTCGGCGTACTTGGCTTTCAGCTTGTCGAGCTGGCCGATGATTTTTCCCGCGTCGGTGGCTTCCTTGCCTCCCGCGACGGCGACGAGCGTTCCCTGGGGGAGGTGGGCCGTGTTCTCGCGGTCCTTTTTCGCGCGCTGGAAGTCACGCGCCTCGATCACCGCCGACGTGAGCTTGCCGGTCTGCGAGACGTGTGATCCTCGCCGTGGCCGCCAGACCTCGCCGGTCTCGACGCGGTAGGCCTCGGCGGCCGTGTCGCGCAGCACCTCGAAGGCGTCGCGGCGGGCGGTGAGGTTCTCGGCCCGGTCGGTCGCGAGTTCGAGCTCGCGCGACCTGATCTCGGAGCCGTCCTGCTCGCGCTGCAGTTCACGGATGCCGGGGATGAGCTTGTCGGCGGCGCGGTCGAGCCGCTGTGTCTGGGCGTCGAGGGTGTTGACGAAGCCCCACAGGAGGTTTCTTCGCTCATCGGCCAGTTGGGTTCCGTCGGGCGTTGCCTCGGCGAGCAGGTGGAATGCCTTGAGGACGGCGGCGGTTGCCTCGGCCTCGCCCCAGACGGGCCGGTTGTCGAACTCGTCGGGGCCGGGGGTGGCGCCGAACAGGGCGGCCTGTTCGCATACCATGGCAGTGAAGGTTTCGTTCTGCGCTTCGTGCTCTGCGTGCTCGTGCATGATCATCTCCTTGTGGTCGTGAATTGCGGTGGCAGTCATCGTTCACTCCTTTCGTTGTCCTCAGGCGAGGGGATGGTTGAATTCGGGAAGAGCGTAGCCACGCTCGTTGCGCCCCACTTCTTTCGGCATCTGGTCGAGATAGCTGGCGGCCCACTCGGCGGCGCGTGCGAGTACGTCGCCGTGGCACGGGAGGGGATGGCAGTGGCAGCCGAGTTCGCAGCCTTGCAGGTCGGCGAGTTCGTAGAGGTCCTGCTCCTGACGCCGGATTCTTTCCCAGAGCCATCGCCGGTATTTCTCGATGACCTCGCTGCGGGAGCCGTCCTGGCCGACCCGGAAGGGGTTTCCCCACTTCGTCCTGCGGTCGATCCTGACCAGCAAGCCGCCGCCGAACGGGGGAGCAACATAGTCGTTCAGGTTCACCACGGTGGTTTCCATGCCTTTCTCCTTTCCAGAGAGTTAACGGATGCGCTTCTTAGCGCCCCATTTTCAGCACGTGCTAGGCGTGGGCGTCAGGGGCGGTTTTCCGTCTTTTTTCACCCGGAGGGCGCGCAGCGGAAAAAATCCACGCTTCACCGATTTTTTCTGAAAAAAGATGCTTTTGCGTTTTTTGCAAAAGCACCCTTGACCCCGCGCCGTGCGTGCTAGAATGAGGACGCTAAGAGAGAGAGGGTAGTACCGCCACCGGGACACAAGAGCCTTTGGTGTTTCACGATGAAGGCGAAGCTCATCGGGAAACAATCTCTCATGCTGCGGAAAGGGTCATTTCGGGCCGTCTTTTCCGGCCCGAAATTCCCGCAGCGGGGGGTGGACCGAGCCACTATCCTGAATACGGGATGATTGCAGGTGCATGCCGATCTTCCGGGAACATGGTTTATCGTTCACGGAACCGGAGATTTACCGGGTGTTCCTGGTAGATGAGAGAGCCGACAGGGCGGACCTCCTCTGGATAAGGAGCAAAGAAAAAGGGGTCGACGCGCGAGGCGCCGACCCCTTGTGAGCCTAGAACGGGATCTCTTCCCCGACTACGCCTGCCGCCACCGCCGTCGTCTCGGCGTGCGCGCCGTTGCCGTTACCGTTGCCATTGCCGTTCCCGTTCACCTTGTCCAGGAACTGAATGCGCCCGCCCGGGGCGATGAGGATCTCGGTCGAGAACCGATCCGAGTCCTCCTCGTCCTTCTTCCAGCGGCGGGTCTGCAGCTTGCCGGCCACGTAGACCAGGCGTCCCTTCTTCGCGTGCTTCTCGAACATGTATTCACAAATTTGATAGGCTTATAAATTACTGATAATTTTTGTTTTATCTGATAAAGGAATTCATTAAATAATGATTGTCAACACTATCGCAACACAACAACTTGATCACGAAAAGGGCATTGCATGTCTGCGCCCAAGAGAGCATGGCGATGATATTCCGATTCTCCGGAGGACTCAAGCTCCACAATCCGCCTGCGCATACAGACGATTTTTTCTATTGACCGGGGCGGCAGCCGTTATGACCACAGGCACCGCTCTCCGCCTCCTGATGGAATTCACGGGCCACGCGAGTCTCGATGCCATCTGCTTCGGCTGCACCGGCGGCAGCTTCGTGCGTCCGGGCATGGATGCGGACATCATCGCGGTGATCGAAGAGCGGACGGGCATCGCAAAGGTGGCGCTCGCCTCGCCGTATCCAAAATGGCTGAACGAGCGGCTCACCACTTTCCTCAAGGACAAGGGAATCGAGGTGGTGGCCGAGCGGGGCCAGAACGTCGAGTGCCCCGCCTTCCTGCCCGCCGACGTGCGGCGGACGACCGAGCGCATCAAGTTGCCCGGCTCCGTGCCCAAGGAGTGGGCGCGCACCGCCGCCCAGGAAGAAGCGCTCGCGAGAGAAGCCGAGGCCGCCGGCCACCTTGAGTCGGCGGCGGAGTTCTACCACCGCGCAGCGCTCTATTACGGCCCCGCCTGCGGCGTCATCCACAAGAACACGCCGCAAAAGCTCGAACTGTATGCCAGGATGATCGCCTGCTACGAGAAGTTCATCGATCTGTTCGACGAAGCGCCCGTGGAGCGCGTGGAAATTCCCTTCGAGAACGGAAAGACGATTCCGGGCATTTTGCAGACGGTGCCGGGGGTGGAAAATGCGCCTTGCGTCATCATCGTGCCGGGGATGGACACCATCAAAGAGTTTCTCCCCAATCCCTACCACAACCACTTCAGGCGGCGCGGCCTCGCCACGCTCAGCATCGACGGCCCCGGCCAGGGGGAGAGCAACACGCGCGAGACCTGGGTGACGCTGGACAACTTCGAGCGAGCGGGTTCCGCCGCCATCGACTATCTCGAATCACGCCCCGAGGTGGACGCCGAGCGGATTGGCCTCTACGGCTGGAGCATGGGCAGCTACTGGGGGCCGCGCGTGGCGGCGCACGATAAGCGACTGAAAGCCTGTGTGGGCGCGATGGGCGTGTATCTCCAGAAAGACTCCATCTTCAAGGGCGGGAAACCCGCCTACCGCGCGAATTACCAGTACATGTCCAACATCCACGACGAGGACGAGTTCGACGCCATGGCGGAGCAGATGACGCTCGAGCATATCGCGGGCGACATCAAGTGTCCGACGCTTCTGGCGATGGGCGAGTTCGACGAGCTCTGCCCGCTGGAGGACGCCGAGCGGCTCTTCGACCTCCTGGGCGGCCCCAGGGAGCTTTGGGTATATGAGAACGAGGCCCACACGATGGGCGGACGCCTGCCCGATTTCTACCTCATGGTGGCCGACTGGCTGCGCGACGCCATAGAGGGCAAGTTCAGTCCCGACCACGCCGTGCGCCGCTTCTTCGAGGCGCGGTGAGAGGGTTATCTTCTCAGCACCAACGTATTCATCCGGGTGGGCAAGACGCCTGCGCGGCTTCCGTCAACTGGACGTGGTCGCCGATGTGAATTTCATTGATGGAGTGGGCAAAAGAGAAATGGGCAGGAGTGCCGCTTGATTCACTACGGCCATACACCAGGTGTGACTGTAACTCCTAAAAAATCAATGTCTAATTTATTTTAGGAGCTGACCTTATTTGGTTAAACATATTCCCAACCAACTGACCAATTTGACCGACTATTGCCTTATGTTCAGAACATTTGCTGGGAGGAATTGCACAGTTCTGAGCTATCTGTAGTCTTTGTTGCTCCAAAGGATAAACAGCTTCTGCAAAACGTAGTAAAGCTTCACATTTAATTTGCTGAGCTTGATAAATTATATCTCTTTTACTTTTCCAAACAGAAAGAGAAGGCCTTTCTACACACATAATAGCTGTTGTACGCATATTATTTAAAACATCTAAAGTATCAGTATAAGAAACTCTTGTACTACCATTCACAATATCTCTAATTGCAAAAGAATATCCTTTAAAATAAAGATCAGGTAAATTTCTAAACACATAGTAGCTAGTATAAACTGTGGATTCAATATACATCATATCTTCTGTTGCCCCTTCGGGGTAATTAGTTAAAGATTCAATTATTTGAGCCGCTTTAGTATAGTAATGAATAGCATTATTTAGATTTTCTATACCTTCAACACTTTCCGCAGAATCAAAAGTGTGATTTTTTTTATAATAAAGACCCAATAAATAAGTAGCTACAATATGGCCTGAATCCGAAGCCCTTTGAAGATGAGACATTCCCTCATTTGTTTTTCCAAGACACAAAGAAGTGATAGCTAAATTATACACAAGGGCAATATTTGAATCATTTTTTATCAGCTTATGTAATTTATTATATCTTTCCAGTGTATCACTACTATTGCAACCAAGAAGATCTCCCACTGAAAAAGCATTCAATGGAAATAACAAAGCAAAACACAAGGCGAGGTATTTTATGGACCGTATAGATAGACTTTTTTTGTCCTCCCTCACAAAATAATTTCTATACATTCCCACAAACCTTCGTCTCGCTTTCAATTCCATTGTTCCCCCTTCTCTTGACTCAATCAGGCTGTTCCTGCTTCGCGTTCTCGCTGGTTATCTACGTATCCGTATCTAAACATGAATCGGTGGGGGCGTCCATGTACGCATGTATGCGGCCCCTGCGGGACAATCTCTCGTTTGCCGAGAAGTTTTCGTTCGTCATTCCGGCATTCGCCGGAAGATGGCCAAAACCGCATTCACTCGTAAGGGCGACCCCCTGTGGCCGCCCGTATCGGATATGTCCATCCTCGTGGTTGCGCTTCGCAGGGACAGGCACGGGGGCCTGTCCCTACAAACCCTCTACTTGCAGGGCACTGTGCGGGCTTTTTCAACAGCCCCCCTTACAAAGTATTTGCCCGTGGCGCCGTTCCGGCCTCGGGCAGATCATCTTCGGTCCACTCTCCGACGGCATCGGACGCAAGCCCGGCGTCCTCAGGCAGTTCCCCCGTTCCCGTTCATCCGCATCCCTCCTTCGCGTTCGAACCTTACGCCCTGAGCCTACGACGTCATGCGAGCATAGGCTCGCATCGCCTGCATCCAGAACGGGAATAAAGCATAAACATCTCGTTTGCAAGAGTTTTCTATATCCAGTTTCCAACGCCCGCGCGCCATACGCGGTCTCGCATGCGACCGGCTGCGCAGGGATATGACAAAAAATTTTTCCGCAGCGCGCCTCGCCCGGCCCCGAGCGCCGGGGCGTTCATCGCGCACCTCCCCCCGGCCACGCGCCGGCGAGAGGTAGAGCCGGGCCGGGAGGGGGCGGCGGAAGGGCGTCCGGGAGAGGACGTTCTCCGCCTTCCCGACCACCCACAGCAAGGAGGCGCGCGATGCGGACGACCATGCGAGAGTCGAACACCTTCCTCACCCACACCTTCGGCCAAGGACTCGAAGACGAGCGATACGCCGTGGAACGGTTCAAGTCGACGATGGACGGCGATATCCGCCCCATTCCCGCTGCGGAAGCGAAGACCGGGAGCGGGCGCAGGATGAAGAGAGCGACGGCCACCCGGAAAGCCGTCCGGGAGATGCGGCCCGCGCGGGACGAGATCATCGTCTGCACGGGCCTGCGCACCAGGGACAGCGGGGTTCAATACTGGGGGGCGTACGCCACGGGATTTTTTGCCCAAAGCAGCCGGCGCTGAGGAGGGGGAGACGGATGCCGTACAAGGACCCCGAGGAGGGACGAAAGAAAGAGCGCGAACGCCACCGCCGGCGCGCCGCCGAACGCCGAGCGATGGGCCTGTGCCCCAAGTGCGGAAAACATCCTCCCGCGCCCGGGCGCAGCATGTGCGAACCCTGCCTCGAGAGGGGGCGGGCCGCCGAGCGCGCCCGCTACGCGAGAGGCAAGGCCGCCGGGGACCCCTACGGGGGGAAGAACCCCGAGGGACGACGCCGCATGGCGCGGGAGAGGAGCAAGAGGCGAAGGCGCGAACGCAAGGCGGCCGGCCTCTGCACGGCCTGCGGAGAGCGTCCCCCGGTAGAGGGCGGCGCCGTGTGCGAGACCTGCCGGGAGGTGAGGCGCGCTGAAGAGCAAAAGCTCTACGCCGCCAGGAGAGCGAAAGGCCTGTGCGGCCGCTGCGGGAGGCCGACGTTCGCCGTCGCCGCGCAATGCGGCCCGTGCGCCGCGCTCGGGGAGGGACGCGCTCCAAAGAAGAACGCCGCGAGCCGGGCGCGCTACGCAAAAAGGCGCGCACGGTGGCTCTGCGTGGACTGTGGCCGGCCGGCGGGCCTTGCCGCCCGGTGCGAACCGTGTGCGCGGCGCTCCTGGCACTCCTCGGGCGAGCACAAGGGATTGCCCCTCTACCCGCCGCGCTACACCGTGGTCGAACTCGCCACGGGCGAGGAGCACGGACCCTGGGACTCCTGGGAGGAGGTCGCCATGTGCCTCGCCTTCGAGAAGCTTTCCCGCGAGGAAGTGGAAATCATCGAAGACGCGTCGCCTATGGCCAGGTTCACCAGCTGGTAGGTGCTTGCACCGGCTCGCCGCCTGCACGTGCAGCCGGCCCGTATACGTCTGGCGGGGGGGCACCAACCGGCCTCTGCTCCGCCGCTCGTCAGCGGATACGTATCGCCGTCCAGAAGCCGTCCGGCTCCCTTCCCGCCGGGGGCGGGGGGAAGGCCACCCCGCTGTGCCGCCAACCGGACCCGGGCGCGCTGCGCAAGACGGCAGGCAGGGAGCCCGGTCGCGAGACCGGATACGACCACACGGGGCGGAGCAACCCGGCAGAGCAGTCTCGCCATCGGTGACGAATGCGCCGAACACAATCCCGACCCGCTAGGCAGCGCGGAGCTAACCCGGCAGCCTGCCCCGGCAGCATCAACGCCGACACCCCGGTCCACGGCGCGGGATCACCGACGATGAACCTCACCGGCGGTGACAGGATAGTCGCCGCCCCGAACCCCGTCCCTCCCGATGCGCTTCCATTTCTCCGCTCCTCATCCATCCGAACCCCGGACCAGGGGCGCGCTCGCCTGGTTCCCGCTCCCGTCTGTTTCCGAGACTACCCGGTCGGGACGGAGGCCGTTCACGGCCCACGAAAGTTCCGACACCGGTTGCGGACCCCCCTCGCAGAGGAAGAGCGAAGCGGGGAGCCGGGCAAAGGCCCGGCAGGGGAGAGGGAGACAGTCTCCAGCTCCCGCCGCCGGCGACAACCCCGATAGGAGGCCTGGCCATGTACGAGAACGACTTTGACGTCGATGTTCCCACCACGGACGAACTGCTCGCAGAACTCGGACTCGACGCGTACACGATCCGCAAGATTCGCGACGAGGCGGGGGGCGAAGTGGAGTTCTGCAGCATCTAGGACGAACCGGGGGGTCGGGAGAGAGGATTTCAGACTGCCCAACTTCATCATCCACACCACAACCTGAAGGAGTATGAAAATGGCATTCGGACTCAACAGAGCGGAACTGATCGGGCGTCTCGGCGCCGACGTCACCGTCAACCACCTCACCAGCGGAGGTCGCGTCGCCAACCTGTCCATCGCGACGGATGAGGGCTACATCGACAAGCAGTCCGGCGAGCGGGTGGACAAGACCGAGTGGCACCGGGTCGTGACCTTCCAGCCCGGCCTGGTCGATATGTTCGAAAAGCACGCGAAGAAGGGCCGCCTGGTCTACGTGGCCGGCAAGCTCCAGACCCGCCGCTGGAAGAAGGATGACGAGGATTCGGATCGGTTCTCGACCGAGATCCTCATCGCGCCGGGGGGACGCGTGCAGTTCCTCGACAAGGTGAACGGGAACGGAAATGGCAACGGCAACGGCGCGCACCCCGAGACGGCGGCTGTGGCGGCTGGCGTTGTGGGGGAAGAAATTCCATTTTGAGTGCTTGAAGGGCCGGCGCCTCGCGCGTCGGCCTTTTCTTTTGCTCGTTATTCAGAGAAAGTCTGCCGCCGAAGCGCCGCGCCCGCGCCTTTCCCGCCCCACCGGCCCTCTCGTCTACCAGGAACACCTAGAAGATCTCCGGTTCCGCGAACGATGAACCGTGTTCCCGGAAGATCGGCATGCTCCTGTAATCATTCCATAATTCCAGACAGTGGCTCGGTCCACCCCCCGCTGCGGGAATTTCGGGCCGGAAAAAGACGGCCCGAAATGACCCTTTCCGCAGCATGAGAGACTGTTTCCCGATGAGCTTCGCCTTCATCGTGAAACACCAAAGGCTCTTGTGTCCCGGTGGCGGTACTACCCTCTCTCTCTTAGCGTCCTCATTTTAGCACGAACGCCGAGCGAATAAAGGGTGGCCGCGAGCGGCCATCATTTGCCGGTGCCCCCCAAAAAACGCCGAGCGGCGAAAGACAGGAGCGCCGCTCTATGAGGCGTGTTTTTCGGGAACCCCCCGGAAAATGACAAGCCCTTGATTCGCTCGCCTACGGGCATCGGTAACACCGCCCGATGCCCTTACGTGCTGAAAATGGGGCGCTAAGAAGCGCATCCGTTAACTCTCTACGAAGGAGAAAGGCATGGAAACCACCGTGGTGAACCTGAACGACTACGTTGCGCCCCCATTCGGAGGCGGCTTGCTGGTCAGGATCGACCGCGCGACGAAGTGGGGAAACCCCTTCCGGATCGGCAAGGACGGCGAGCGCGCCGAGGTGATCGAGAAATACCGGCGATGGCTGTGGGAAAAAATCCGGCGCGAGGAGCAGGACCTCCACGAACTCGCCGACCTTCAAGGCTGCGAGCTCGGCTGCCACTGCCATCCCCTCCCGTGCCACGGCGACGTACTCGCGCGCGCCGCCGAGTGGGCCGCCGGGTATCTCGACGGGATGCCGAAAGAAGTGGGGCGCAACGAGCGTGGCTACGCTCTTCCCGAATTCAACCATCCCCTCGCCTGAGGACAACGAAAGGAGTGAACGATGACCGCCACCGAGACACACAAGGAGATGATCATGCACGAGGTCGACAACATCGAAGCGCAGAACGAATCCTTCACCGCCATGGTCTGCGAGCAGGCCCAGCTGTTCGGCGCGACCCCGGGCCCGGACGAGTTCGACAACCGGCCCGTGTGGGGCGAAGCGGAGTCCACCGCCGCCGTCCTCAAGGCCTTCGGCGCACTCGCCGAGGCCGCGCCCGACGGAACGCAGCTGGCGGATGAGCGGGCGAGTCTCCTGTGGGGCTTCGTCAACACCCTCGACGCCCAGACACAGCGGCTCGACCGCGCCGCCGACAAACTCATCCCCGGCATCCGTGAACTCCAGCGCGAGCAGGACGGCTCCGAGATCAGGTCCCGCGAACTCGAACTCGCCACCGACCGGGCCGGGAATCTCACCGCCCGTCGCGACGCCTTCGAGGGGCTGCGCGACATGGCCGCCGAGGCCTACCGCGTCGAGACCGGCGAGGTATGGCGGCCCCGACGAGGATCGCACGTCTCGCAGACCGGCAAGCTCACGTCGGCGGTGATTGAGGCGCGCGACTTCCAGCGGGCGAGAAAGGACCGCGAGAACACCGCCCACCTCCCCCAGGGAACCCTCGTCGCCGTCGCGGGCGGCAAGGAGGCCACCGACGCGGGTAAAATCATCGGCCAGCTCGACAAGCTGAAAGCCAAGTACGCCGACGTCGTCCTCGTCCACGGCGGCGGCCCCGGCGCCGAGAAGATAGCAGCCGGCTGGGCCGAGCGGAACGGCGTCCACCAGATCGTCTGCAAGCCCGACTGGGACGCCCACGGTCGGGCCGCTCCCTTCCGGCGCAACGACGAGCTGCTCAGCCTCCTCCCCAAGGGCGTGGTCGCGTTCCCCGGCTCGGGCATCACCGACAACCTCGTCGACAAGGCCCGCTCGCTCGGCATACCCGTCCAGAAAGTAGCGTGACGTGAACGCTCGACGAGCCGCGTCGTCGCCGCCCGGCGGCGCGGCTCGTTGCTTCCCGTGTCGTTCGTCTGCTTGTGATGAAAAGCGCAAGATGCAGCGCCCCGTGCGTCCGCCGCTTGTGAATCCAGGCGCAAGGTTCAGCACCCTCACATCCTCTTGCCCCCCGCTCTGTCCGCTCAATCGCCGCGGCGGCTCCCGCTTGCCATTCTCTCCGGCGCAAATTCCCCCGTCGTTCGTTCCCAGGAATCCGCCGTTAGTCGCCCTTCGGCGCTTCGGATTTCACACCGGAACGCAGCGGGCTGCTGGATTCCGGCATATGACGAACGGGCTGCTATCCCGTCCCATATCAACGACACGGGGCGACAGGCTTATCGCGGACGAGTGTAAGCTCAGAGCATACACGCCCATTCTCATCCCTGACGGGGCATGGCTGCGCACGTCGCGCATAGATACCAGTCTGGTTGCAATCGGTGGCATCCCGTAACACGACGTGTTACGCTGCGCAATGCGTTTGAATGCTCCCGATACCGGCCTTTTCGCGGTACGCCGGGGTTGCCACCTGCGCGGAGAACCCGCTCGAGGGCGGCCGAAAAACCCTGAAGGCGGGGCGTAGAATCGAGCGCCGAAGGTCCAAAAACGCCCGGGGTTTCGTCTGAAACGAGCCGTGCCGGAACCGAAATCGCGGTCGATGCGGTCCGTTTCGTTGACGGATCCCCTCCTGAGGAAGCGAAAAAGATGACGCGAAACGATCAGAAAAAGTCCGGAAAGGGCAACAAGCCAGCGGAAAACCCGAGCGACCCGCGAGTGCCGCACTCCATTCGCTTCTCGGGTTTGGAGTGGCGTCTGTTAGAAAAAGCCGCGGCGCGGCACGGCATTCCGGTCGGCGAACTCGTCCGTTCGGGTGCCCTCGCCGCGGCCGAGGAGCGGCTCGACGAGCCTCCCGCTGCCACATTATCGTCCGGACACGCCGCCCTCATCGAGTCCGTCTACCGCATGGTTTACATGATGGCGACCCTGGATCGGGGACGATTGCTCGACGCCGGGCGCGGGAAAGAGCTCGAGGACCTCATCGCCGCGGCCCGGAAAACGATGGCCGAGACCATGGACGAGGGTCCTCCGGCCGGTTGAACGGCTGCGGATTTGTCGGGGGATGGCGTGAATCAGGCCCGGACGGGCCGGGTTCAGAGCCCGAGGTCCATGTCAATGCGCTTGCCGGGGGAGGTAGTTTCGGGCGCAGGCGTCCTGTCGAGTGACACTTTCCGTTCGATTTCCCCCTCAGGGGAGGTCGGCATGAAGGCATCCGGGTTACCTCGTTCGTGCTCGGGGGACGCCTTTCCGTCGAGTTCGGGTTCCGGCCGGACGGATTCGCCGATGCCCTCGAGTGCGGAGATGCGCTCGCCGGTCACGGTTTCGAGGCGTTCCTTGAGCACCTGCGCGTCGTCGGTGACAAGTTCGGCCCGGTCGCGGGCGCGCGATATCTCGACATAAAACGCTTTCGCCGTGGTCAGATGGGGATGGTTCGCCTCCATCGCGGCGATGACGTTGTCCACCGTACGCCCCTGAAAGGCATGCACGGTCGAGGCCCAGGCGCGATCGAGATGGCGCAGTTGGGGCTCGCCGGGAGTCAGGACGAGCTTGCGGCCTTCCTCGAGCATGAACGTCACCCGCCCTTTGCGGACCCCGAACACCTCCGCGGTGGCGCTGTTCACGAGCCCCAGCCCCTTGTCGTTCCGGGTCCAGCGTACCCGGTCGCCGGCGCGAAGCTCGATGGTTTCGGTGCGGTAGACCTCGGTCCCGCCCCGGCTTCCGCCGATTTGGGACGGCTTCCAGTCCACGATCGAGCCTTGAGGTCCTTCCAGCCGGACCGTTCCACCCTCGTGATCGACGCCCAGGACGCGCCGCTCCTCGCCCTTTTCGACCCCGATCCGTTTGTAGGAGCGGTGGAAGGCGACCACGTCGCCGGGCGCGTAGTTGACCGCGAGCGCCTTCTCCGCGTTCGTGTAGCCCCTGGAGACGAGCCGCTGCGTCTTAAGCACAGGACCCGCGACGCGGCCCTCGCGGACCAAGCGCTCTCTGATATGGGCGTTGATCGCCTCGCGCAGTTCATGGCTCGGGGACATCACCCCGGTGCGCTCGCGCACCTCGGGCGGGAGTTTCAGCCACCTTGCCGCCACGGCGCCCGCGATATTTTGGGGGTTTACTTCAGCGACGTTATCTCCCAGTTTTTCAAAAGCGCGCCCGATGTCGCCCGCGATGCTCGCCTCGACCGCTGCCTTGAGATCGGGATCGCGCTGGCGGAGGATCTCGTCCATCGTCGCGGTTTTCATGCCCGCGGCCTGGAACTGGGCGAAGGGTTTGCCCGCATCGACGGCTTCGAGTTGCCTGGCGTCGCCGACCAGAACCAGCTTCGGTATGCGCAGGGCGCCCGCGATCCGGAGCAGGTCGCGGGCCTGGACGGTGGACGCGAGCGAGCCCTCATCCACCACAAGAACGGTCCTGGAGAAGGCGGCGCGCATCTTTTTGGCAGCCCCTTTCGTGAGCCGGCCTTCGGCCAGGCCTTCGTTTCGCGCCAGAAACCGCTGCAAGGTCTCGCTCTTTATTCCCGATTCCGCCTCCAGCGTGCGTACCGCGGACGCCGAGGGGGCGAGCCCCAGGACGCGCCAGCCCTTCTTCTCCGCAAGCGTCCTTGCGCGATCGAGCATCCGGGTCTTGCCGGCGCCGGCGTAGCCCTGCACGCCGACGGTCCGGTCCTTCTCGGAAAGAATGAGTTTCACCGCCTGTTTCTGCCCGGCCGTGAGCGGCCCCTTGCGCAGATGCCGTTCGACCATCCAGCCGCGCATCGCCGCCTTGCCCCGGCCCGAGCCCGCGCGCATGAGCGCTACGGTCTCGCGCTCCCGGGCCACGGCCTTGTCCGTGGTGAGCCCGCCGCCGCCCTTGAGGGCCGGCGCATCGTGTAGGCGCCCCTCGCGCTTGAGGCCCTCGACGGCCCGCTCTATGGCCCCGATGGACGAGGAGCCCGGGCCGTGGGCGAGTGCTGCGGCGAGCAGGTCGGTCCTCGCGAACACCGCATCGCGCTCCGAGAGATGGGCGAGCGCCCACTCGACGGCCTCCTTCGCAGGCTCCGTCCGCGACGGATGTCCGGTGAGGTCCGCCCCCCGGGCCGCGCCGGGCGGAGCGTTCCCGCCCGCTTCCCGCGCCCCCTCTTTCGCAGGACCCTGCAACGCCCGTTCCACCGCCGACGCGACGAGCGCTTTCGCGTCGAAGCCGATTCCTGCGGCCTGTTTCGCCCATATCCCGCGCAGCGCCTCCTTGTCGACGTCGCGCTTGTGCGCACGGGTCATCAGCGCCGCACGGCGGGCGAGGTGCTGGTTCTCCGCCGTGGGGCCATGGCCCCGGCCTTCCATCGCCGCCTCGATCTCGGCGCGTCTCGTCGAGAACGCCACGACGACCTCGCGCGAGACGCCCCCGATCTCGAACCGACCGTCGGCGTGGGTCTTCTCGATCCGGTAGCCGAGCCTCGCCAGATCCCCTGCGAGTTCGCTCCTGTAGAGCGCGCCCAGCAGCATCTTGGAAGCGTAGAGGCGCTCGTTCGCCATCGTCCGCCACTTGCCGTCGGCGCCGAGCAGCATGTTGGCGATTACCGAGTGGGTGTGCAGCGCCGGGTCGAGGTTTCTGGAAGTATCGTGCCGGAACGTGGAGATCACGGCCTTCTGGCCGCCGGCCCGGACCATCCGCCCGGTCGCCGGGTCCCGCATCCGGGTCTCGGCCCCATTGCGCTCGAACCACTCGAGCGCACCCGCGACGGCGCGGTCGTGGGCGTCGACGATGCGCACATCGCCTCCGATGAGCGCAACCAGGGATACGGACTTGGGCGCCGAGAAGGTGAGGTCGCGCCCGGGCCGGTGATGAATCTCTCCGCCGCGAAGCCTGCGGCCGAGACGCCGCCCCGAGCCGTCCGGCACCTCGCCCTCGAGCACCGCCCGGAATACGTCCGGGTCGACCGCGCCCGCAAGGCCCAGGGCTTCTGCGCCCTTGCCGGCCCAGGCGCTCAGCCTCCGGTGCTCAGTCGAGTCCCTCGCGTAGTAGCCGTCGCGCTCGTAGTAGTTGGCGCCCTGCGCAGGGCTCGCCACCGCGCCTATCGAGGCGACCATCAGAACCAGCGCCCGTAGCCGCGCTCGCGGCGCTCGGGCACCGCCGCGTCTTCACTGCCCGGGGCTGCCTTCCCGCGGCCCTTGCCGGCAGACTTGGGTTTCCGGGACGGCGGGGCATCCGGTCCCGGCGGCCGCTCCGCCTGTGGGCGAACGGGCGCTTTGGCCGCTTGCGCCGGCGCCATGAAGCCTGGCCTCTCACCCGGCGGGGCGGGAGATTCGGGCCGGCCTCCGCATTCGACTCCTTGCAGAGCGAGCAGTATCAGGCACATAACCGCGGCGCCCAGGCCGCACCAGGCGCCGAGTTCGGCGGACCGCTTCGCCGTGCGCAGGAGATGATCCCGCGCCAGAAGAGCGTCGCCGCTGAATATGAGTTCGCCGCGGGCGAGCGTTACTTCCGCGCCCTTGCTCGTCCGGTACGTCACAGGCGCGCGGGGGTCGAAGTTGAGCGCGAGGAGGATTTCCGCCCGGTAAAGCTTGTAGGTCGCATGCCAGTCATGGCCCGTCGTGTAGCGTGCAAGCCCCACGGCGCAGGCGAGCGACGCCATCGCAAAGACGAAGACCGCCGTCAGGAGCAGCGAGCGGAACCACACGCCGGGATCCAGGACGACACCCCAGCCGGTGCGGCTTCTGTTTCGTGCACGGATTTTCAAAGAGGCGCTCTCCCGGCCCTGCGTGTCGCGGGAGCGCGTAGTAGTCGACGGGGATTTCCCGACGGGGCTCCCGTTAATCCCATGGTAACGAATATAATACGAAAATACGAGGGTTTCAACCGGACAACAAGCGGAATATCGACGGTTTTAGGACAGGCACGCGCCGGCATGCGATCAAGGCCGTGCGTCTTCCCCGGAAAACGGATACCGGGCGGCGGGAACTCCAATACATACGGCATATCGGCAGGACATGACGCGGTTCATCCCCGCACGGGCGGGGAGCATCAAAGGCGACCTCTCACTGATTGGCCGAGATTGCTCATTGCGGACAGGTATCGATCATCTGAAACCATCACAGTCTTCGCCACATCGTGCATACGAAATATGAATGTGGAGCAAACACCGCCAAGTGGGAAATTCTCCCCGTACCTGCCCGGGTAGTGAAATGGCAGACACCAGAGACTTAAATTCCCTTGCACAAGAAACCGTGCCGGTTCGATTCTAGCCTCGGGTACCATGCGCGCCTTACGCGTATCCGCACTTGAAGATGCGGTCTTCTAGTTCATTTTTTTCAAGCCCCCATTTCCTCAACCTGGAATTCGTGCACTGATCCATACCGTGATATGTTTCTCTTGGTTGCCTGGCCAAACCTTCCGTCGGGTTAAACAGGTGCACACTCATCAGCGGTTCATCGACCTTCAGTCATCGGTCGGTGTGTAATCGACGGACGCTGGCCGACTAAATGAACTGGAGGTATCAGATGGCAGCAATTGAGCTCGCTGAAAGTTCCCTTAACGCCCTCAAAAAGGCACTCATCAAAACCAGGCCCGATGTACGTTCTTCTCACCTAACTGAAGCGCTGGCAGCCGCTTTACGTCGGAGAACTCACGCATCCTTGCGGTCTGAATTGCCCGACTACCGGGACGAGCCGCCGATTGAGCTTCTGGATGACGAGTTGTTTGACAGAAGGCTTCAGGAGTTGGGATATCCGTCTGACCCGTCGTTCCGCTTCGAATTCCTTACCAAAGCAGATATTATTCCAACTCTGGATCATGACGGGCGGAACATCGAATATCGGAGCGACCGGGAAAAGGGCTGGCGGAATTTGATGGTTTGCGCCATCAATGCGGCGTTGAGCCAGAGCCTGTTCACACTCCGCCCGAACGACAATCGATGGCCTAATGCTGGGCAGGAAGGCTGTTTATTCGACTTTACCTTGCCAGATAGTTTGCCTGCCAGAGGCTACGTAAGCGATGCAGGCTTCGCAGAACTAAATGTCCAAGTTGCAGTGAACCCCAAGGGGGATTGGGTACGAGTTTCCTATGCCGGCTTCCGTGCCGGCGATGCGTTCGCTAGTGGCTGGATAGAACGTGAGCACGGCGTGTGGCTTCAATCTGCAACCACATCATTCAACTGCCGCCGGAGGTTACTGAAGTCTCTTGCATCCATAATTGTAGAGCCTCATGGATATGGAGATCGAGGGAAAGTAATCATTTAATGTGGTATTCGTAGTTCGATTTGGCATATAGAGTTGGGGTGCCGTCTTCGAGAAAGTGTATTCCCGGGCGCGCATCTGAAGATTCTACATTCAAATTTTTCATCGCTCTAAAAAACCGGGGCGATTAGGTTTTCGCTCTTCATCCCGACGATTCCAGCCATTGAGGGAGAGTTCTACGCGACCGGGAAGGGAGAAAACACAACTATTCCACCGGAACGGGGCAAACGGGACTGTGGGAATGATTCTGTCTTTCAGGTCGATTCTGACGTGGTTGTGTCTGTCGGCTGCCGTAATATCCGGCGGGATGCCAGCAATCGCAGCTGGGGTTTCATGCAAGTTATGGAACACCGTGGAATTCTTCGAAATTGCTGATACTGCGGATATCACCCGATGCCTGAAGGCCGGGGCCGACCTCAAGGCACGGGACAATGACGGGATGACACCCTTGCATTTGGCAGCGAAGGTAAAATCCCCGAAAGTTGTGCCCGAGTTGTTGAAAGCTGGTTCCAATCCCAACACCCGAAACAACTTCGGATGGACGCCGCTCCACCTGGCAACGGCCTGGAACAAAACTTTGGTTGTCGTGAGAACCTTGCTTGACGCCGGGGCAGACCCGAACGCGCGGGATGGAGACCGGGAAACACCTCTGCACTGGGCGGCCAAGTCCAGCGAAACCGCTGAGATTGTAAACATGCTGATTAATGCCGGGGCCAGGGTGAACACACGAAACAAATACGGGAAGACACCCCTGCAGCTGGCGATGGAAAACAAAAACCCAGACGTCGTGAAGCTGCTACTGAATGCCCGGACCATCAAGGTGGCGAAGAAAAATCCGCGCAATACACCAAGGAACCCTGCAACGGGAAACGTTACCTTGAAAGGGAGAAGAGTCTTGCCGCAAATCGGCCTGGTTTCGTGTGAAGGCTGGAACACGGTGAAGTTCTTCAGCAACGCCCGCCCGGCGGATGTTTCGCGTTGTTTGAAAGCGGGGGCCGACCCCAACGCTCGGAGTACATATAACATGAGAGGACGGGGTCTCTTGCATGGGGCGAGGACACCCATGCACACGGCAACGGCATGGAGCAAGACACCGGCGGTCGTTGAGGCCCTGCTGAAAGCTGGGGCCGATCCCAACGCGAGAGATGAAAAAGGACGTACTCCACTACACGGCTCTGTGAAACTGGCAAGACACATATTTATCAGAAATCCGGCAGTAGTGGAGATACTCGTGAAAGCCGGGGCAGATGTAAATGCGAGAGACAGAAACGGAAAGACGCCCCTGCACCGGGCGGCACGACTCAGAAGAACCCAAGAGGTCGTGGCAACATTCGTCAGAGCGGGAGCCGACCCGAACGCAAAAGACGAAAAAGGACTGGCGCCTCTTCATTATGCAGCGGTGGAGAGCACCCCGGCTGTTGTGAAAGCCCTGCTGGACGCCGGATCCGACCCGAACGCGCGGGATGAAAGAGGAAGCACGCCCCTGCATGGACTATTGATAAATTATATTAAAAACCCGGTCATCGTTACGGCACTGGTAAAGGCAGGCGCCAAAGTAAACGCGCGGGATCATTTTGGTTCGACGCCCTTGCGCCGGGCGGCGGAAAGGACAGGAAACACGGCAGTCATGGCAGCCCTTCTGGATGCCGGGGCCAAGGTGAACGCCCGGGACAAGAACGGGTGGACTCCCCTTCACGCGGCAGCAGGGGCGACCAGAAACCCTGCAGTCGTGGTGATGTTGGTAGATGCTGGAGCAAATCCGAACGGGCGTGCTCGGAACGGGGCCACTCCGCTGCACTGGGCGGCGGCCATAAGCGATGCCCCGGCGGTAATATGGGCTCTGCTAAAAGCCGGTGCCAAAGTGTACGCACGCACTAAACATGGCAGACAGACACCTTTGCACAGGGCGGCCACCAACGAAAAACCAGAGATCGCGGCCACCTTGATAAGCACCGGGGCGGATCCCAATGCGCGGGATGTGAATGGAGCGACACCCCTGCACTTGGCGGCCGAAGAGAACAAAAATTCGGCGGTAGTGGCAGTACTGCTGGATGCCGGGGCGGACCCGGCGGTGATAGACAAATCAGGTAAAACACCAGGGGATTATGCAGAGGAAAACACCGCGCTCAGCGGTTCACAGGTCTACTGGCGCCTGAAATAGGAATTGCCTTGTTTCAAGCATTACAGGCGGAATAGAACCTAAAGCTGCAACCTGATCGTCAGACACACTGAATCCGGTCTTTTGGAGACCTAATAGTGGAGATGATTCATGGATGAGGAAACAACGCTGAACCAGGCTTGGGGCGCGCTTCGCGTCGTCCTGCCGGACGCCTTTTCATTCTACGAAATCAAGGCAATCGTGGGCTTGTCCGGGATCGATGTAACAAGTCTGGCTTCGCTAGTGCAGCGAGCACGAGGAGGCGCATCCAAGGGTCAACTGATCACGGCATTAGACGGCGAGATACAAAAACTTGATCACCGTATGAAGTCTCGAGTCCTGACACGTATCGCTGAAGAAATAATTGAGCGACAACCCGACCAAAGTAACTGCCTGGACGAATACCTTGAACAATTGGATTGGCAATTCGTGGATGGAAAACTGATTCCGATCAAGATGTTCGACGTCGCCGAACTGGCTGAACTCCCAGATGCCGCGAGGACCGACTTGGTGAAAGCGGCAACCCGCCTCCGTGCCGGTGATCTGGACGGCGCGCTGGCCGCAGCCTGTGCGGCAGTGGACTCCGCGACTAACGCGGTCTATGCCGAGCAGGGAATGGTTTCGCAATCAAGCGACGGTTTCCAAACACGCTGCACGAAAGCGCTCATAGCGAAGGGCACTATTTCGAGGTTAACCAGAGAGCTGAATGCTCTGGGTTGGAAAGAGGTCGACGCTAACAAGCTGGCCAAGAATCTCAAGGGCGCACTGAATCAAGGCGCCTACGTGATGCAAACCCTCCGTTCGAGAATGAGCGATGTCCACGGTTCGAAGCGCGTCCTGGAACCCTTGGTATTCGATTCCCTGAAGTGGGCAGCGCTTATTGTGCGGATGTTGAAGTAAACTCCGGAATCTGAGTTGCGACCGATCTCGCGAGTCGCTTGCACTTCAGCTTGGGATAATTTCCAGGAATGTACCGCGTGCCGCTTGCAGACATCCGAACTTCGCGCACAGCGCCCACCGCTACTCATCCGGCGATTAGCACTCTCAATACTCTGCTGTGTGGCAACAGCGAAGCCCGGGGTACCGACTTTTGCTCCGACATAGGGAGTTGGCGCTAGACCAAAAGGGCAGAATATTACCCCAAAAACCAAGATGTTCTTGAGTAAATTAATTCCTCCTAATAATTATACCATGCTGGTTTACAATAACTTGCTTTGTGGAATGAAAATGGGAAGGAGTATGATTGTAAAGGCAAGCGAGAAAAAGCTAATTCATATCAGCCAACGCCTTTCGGCATCACAGATTTCCACGCCCGCACGATGACCTCTGAGCGCAAGAGAGCCGAGGTGTGCTCAACGCCTTTCGGCATCACAGATTTCCACGCTATTCAACTTGCAAGCCCGTTCCTTGTCCAACATGTGCTCAACGCCTTTCGGCATCACAGATTTCCACGCAGTGGTCGAACGACAACTCCGACCCCATCCGCTAGTGCTCAACGCCTTTCGGCATCACAGATTTCCACGCACTGTGCCCGCACAAAAAGGACATGGGAGAGTACATGTGCTCAACGCCTTTCGGCATCACAGATTTCCACGCGCGGCTTGAAGGCGTGCTGCGCTGCGGGAAAATAGTGCTCAACGCCTTTCGGCATCACAGATTTCCACGCACTTACTATCAGGCTGTTATCCTCGCCTATCTGGACGGTGCTCAACGCCTTTCGGCATCACAGATTTCCACGCGCCCGCGTTGACATAGAAGCCCGCACAGTCGAGTTGTGCTCAACGCCTTTCGGCATCACAGATTTCCACGCGTCGCGGAGGGTATCCAGTCTTCACCTGCCTTGCGGTGCTCAACGCCTTTCGGCATCACAGATTTCCACGCGCCGCGTAGCCCGGGAAACGCTCCGGGTCCGACTGGTGCTCAACGCCTTTCGGCATCACAGATTTCCACGCTTGCCGAGCTCCGTAAATGCCTTGTTTTCTCTCATGTGCTCAACGCCTTTCGGCATCACAGATTTCCACGCCCCTACTTTTGCTCGCAAACCGGCCATGAAATCATCAAGTGCTCAACGCCTTTCGGCATCACAGATTTCCACGCAAAGCGTTACCCTCAATGGCGTCAAACCTGAATACATGTGCTCAACGCCTTTCGGCATCACAGATTTCCACGCGCTGAACCAGGAAGACTACGACGTGCTCTTTCCCGAGTGCTCAACGCCTTTCGGCATCACAGATTTCCACGCGCTTGGGAGGGTTTCTTTCTTGTAATTCACCCTTGAGTGCTCAACGCCTTTCGGCATCACAGATTTCCACGCCCGCGCCGGCCAGGAAACCGCCGAAATCCTGAACATGTGCTCAACGCCTTTCGGCATCACAGATTTCCACGCAATACAAGCTGCGCGATTCCCTCCGGGCTGATGCCGTGCTCAACGCCTTTCGGCATCACAGATTTCCACGCTTTTTCACGATTATTATAGCATTGCATTTCTTACAGTGCTCAACGCCTTTCGGCATCACAGATTTCCACGCACTCCAAGGGGAATATGGTGTTTTAGGATATTTAATGTGCTCAACGCCTTTCGGCATCACAGATTTCCACGCAAGACAACTGGCAAAACTTCCCGAAAGATATGCTGTGCTCAACGCCTTTCGGCATCACAGATTTCCACGCCTTGAAGCAACCTTTATGTCAGAATGGAGAGACTTGTGCTCAACGCCTTTCGGCATCACAGATTTCCACGCTCTACGGCCCGCCAGTCCTCGCGCACTTGCACGCGTGCTCAACGCCTTTCGGCATCACAGATTTCCACGCTAAATCCCAACTTCCACGCTTTCCAATACCTTTCATGTGCTCAACGCCTTTCGGCATCACAGATTTCCACGCCTCGCGGATTTCCTTCATCCTCTCCGGTGTAAGATTGTGCTCAACGCCTTTCGGCATCACAGATTTCCACGCTCGTTTCTGTGGGTGAACGTGTGCCGTCTCGAAATGTGCTCAACGCCTTTCGGCATCACAGATTTCCACGCGCGGATAGGTTCGGAGCGGGTCCACCTGGAGAACATGTGCTCAACGCCTTTCGGCATCACAGATTTCCACGCTAAATCGGTTGTCATTGATTCTAATCATCATCATGTGCTCAACGCCTTTCGGCATCACAGATTTCCACGCCGTACATTTGTCGGCATAGCATCGGCGCGTTGGCGTGTGCTCAACGCCTTTCGGCATCACAGATTTCCACGCACTTCAAAAGAGTGTCCTTATCTAGCGTTTTAGTGTGCTCAACGCCTTTCGGCATCACAGATTTCCACGCTCGTCATACCAGATGAAGTCTTTGCCGATCTGATCCGTGCTCAACGCCTTTCGGCATCACAGATTTCCACGCTCGAAATTATCCCCCGGCCTCAACGTCATGTCCCAGTGCTCAACGCCTTTCGGCATCACAGATTTCCACGCGCCTACCGGGGAGAGAAGGGAAACGGCGTCCTGCTGTGCTCAACGCCTTTCGGCATCACAGATTTCCACGCATCACTGGTTCTCGTTCGAACCGGGTTAGTGATAAGTGCTCAACGCCTTTCGGCATCACAGATTTCCACGCTTTGCACTTATAACCGTTTGTTTTTGAATAGCAAGCAGCCCAGTGCACCATGTACTTCCTTGAATTTGATATATGTTCCCATCTCACAAAACCTCCGAGCGCGAAAAATACTGATATTTCCAGCACTTATGAGTAGCAAGTATCTCACGGCGTGCAATGCCTGCCCAAGTTACTGAAATTACATTCGATACCCGTATTTACCCTCGTATCTCATTTGTCCATCTGGTAGTGCCTGCTATCGGAATACGCACTAAACGATATCGAAGCGCGGCGGCGGCTCCGTCCATGAGCGCCTTTCGGTCCGTTCTACGATCCGGCAATGTGGGGAGAGCCGGATCACGAGTAGATCGTCTTCCTCTTCCATGGTCTTCTCCAGTTCATGTCTCGCCTGTTCCATCTGCGCCTGCGTCAAGTGGCATCTGAACAGGGAGTATTGCAACCGCTCTCCGTAGCCGGTCACGACCTTATATACTTGGCGCCACCGTTTGGGGTCGCGGATGTCATAACTGAAAAGATACCAGTGCCGCTCGCTCATCCGCGCAGGCGCATACGGGCGAACAGCCCTTCCTCGCCGCTCCATTCTTTTTCCAGCAACCGCGCTTCCAGTTCCATGGCGCGCGCATAGCTCAGGGAATACTCCAGCACCGGGTGCTTCCAGGTTTCCTGCTTGCGCTGCTCGAAGAGGCCTACGGCCAGACGCTTGCCTTCATCGGAAAGCCACACCTGTTTCTTGCTCTCCGCCAGGTGCTCACCAGTCCATTGCCGCCGATTGACGGACGCGACCAGGGGCATGTCCCACACAGTGGTGCGAAACAACTCCATCAAATCCAGCGCCAGCGGATGGGCGGCGGTGCGCGGCACATGAAAAAAACCGACCGTAGAATCGAGTCCTACAGCAATGATCGCGGCCATTACTTCCCGGTAGAGCAATCCGTAACCGAAAGAAAGAGCGGCGTTGAAACCGTCACGCGGCGGACGTCGGCTGCGTCCTGAGAACGCCATGGATTTCTCATCCGGGTCCAGCAGTAGGGAGAGCGCCGAAAAGTAATTGCGGGCCGCAATGCCTTCGCAGCCGCGCAAGGCGTCCGCGTCCATGCAACACCGCGCCTCCCGGAGTTGGTTGCGCATGGCGTTCAAAAACTTCTCCACCTTATCTCGCGCGTTGCGGGTCCGCGATTGGCGGGTAATGAAGCGCAATTGGTTTTCAATCTTGGCCTCCGCCAGACGTCGTGAGAGGCGCAGCCGCAATTCGCCATCCTGCAACGCCTGGTATTGCCGTAAACGGCGCTGCACGCCAGCGGGCGGCGCGACGCCGCCGACGTACCAGCCGCCTCCACTCATCCAGTGCACGGCGATGTCGTTGGCGACTGCGAATTGAATGGCCTGCGACGTGATTTGCGCGCCGCCGTGCAGAACGACGGCGCCGACGTCCATGCCGGGAAACTTCTTCTCTTCTCCTTTGGGATTGCGCACGACGAGTTGCAGACCGGAGCGTTTGACTCGGGCGTCGCGGTCCACCACGTGCAAAACGCGGCGCGCGTCGTCTTTCGGGAAGAGGCGGCGTGGTTTCGATGCTGTGGCCGTATCGTCAACCGTGTCAATCGCTGCAGCAAGGCGCGATTCCTCTGGAAGACACACCGGCGAAAGCGAACACTTGGCGCACAGGTTTTCGTTGTCTGTCACCGGCGGACGCTTCAGGGAAAGCGACAGTTCCCGCGCGCGGGCCACGGCGCGCCGCAAACGATCGAGAGCTGCGTCGTCCACGGTAACTCGTACTGTCTTGTTGTTGGCGTGGTAGCGAATGCGCCCTTCGGGGACAGGCCTGCCGAAGTGCTCGGAAAGGAGCGCGGCGTATGCGGTGACCTGGAGCTTGTCGCTGTCCCAGGCGTCTTCTCCCTTGGAGCGTCCCTTCTTGTGTTCGACGGCGACGAGTCGCCCGTCGCGATAGCGGGCGAAATCCACCTTGCCGCGAATGCCCCATTCCTCGCTGGAAAGCTCCAGGCTTTGCCATTCGCGATTCTTGTCCACTTCGGAGTCGTGCAGGGTGCGGCCTGCATGGACACGGTGGTCCGCAACGCGGATTTCTTCCACCTCTTCCAGATAATACAGTCGCTCACAGTAAGCGAGGGCGTGCAAGGCCATGACGCGGATGGTGGGGTCGGCTTCGTTCATTATTATTTTGATTCTCTCCGCCTTTTCCTTGAGTGACTTACATCTTCAGGCGGTTCAATTTTGGGAAGTTGCGTTCTATCGGGTTCCATAAGCGGCCCGGTTAGCAGATCTCCAATGACATGGCGCGTCCCTTGTGATCCAACATGGTCTACCCAAACGGGCAACGTAAGCCGACCCCGGTCTGCCAAGACGAAAATTAATCCTGTCTGTTCCGCGCTTCCATAAAAGAGCTTCACTTCGTCAACGAGGTGAGTACTCTCACCGAAAGAAAGTCCCCCGAAGCGTTCTAGCAATTTTGGACTAGTTAGTGCGTCCTGAACCCTTTGTTCTAAATATGGTGCGCTTTCTCGTTCTTCTAAGGAATCCAACCACAAAACAAGTTGCACTCCTGTGAGAAGTTCCTGTTGAGCAGGGGTTCGATTATTGCCGACTCCCATACGAACCTTTTTGCTCTTTGTTCTCCAGACTGTTCTGAGAACAGTGCTTTTTTCTGGTTTACCAATCAGTACAGGGGTAATTCGGCAACCGATATGCCGTCGCCGGTCTATCTCACCTACCAGAGACAGGAGAAATCCATAACACGTAGAGGGAGGCGGCAATGGCTCCGTCTCCAGATATTCACGGGCCAAGCCTTTCCGAAAACATGCGACTGGAACTGTGACGTAAACTCCAATCATGTTCTCATTTTCCGAGTTTAGAGATCACATTTTGGGCAGCTTTTCGCACTCCGGGGAAGACTTTTGCTCCCGAGGCCTTCAGCATTCTCGCCGTCTCTGTCGAAGCGAAATTTCCACCTATGACAAGTTCTGAAGCTGTAATGTCCTCAGCCTCCACACGGGCCTGCAAAATTGGGGCGTCAATTGTTTGACCGTCTTGCTCAAATATATAGAGAATCCGCGGAGCAGGGTCATCGGTCAGACGAAAAATAACGCTCTCCGGTGAGAAGTCAAATAGAAAACGCCCGTGATTTCCTGCGACTTCCGCAAGTTCACACAATGCAGTAATCGCGGTGTTTGCTCGGTCTTTTTTGCAGAGCCGTTCTGGCGTGAGCGCAATTCCGTATTGATAACGGGTGGCGTGGAATTCCGTGCCGTAAGGAACCGGATTATTCCCTCTTGCAGCGCCTGGAGTTGCTCCGCGACTGGCCGCGTTAAACGTGACATCACCCGCCCAAGGCACCAGTGAAATGGCCCGCGTCACTTCGAGAACAGCCCGCCGCACTTTTGCGCCTCCAGGTTGTCCCTCTTCTCTTGACGCTTGAGCATCCATGTAACCCAGTAAGTCATCGTCAATATAGCTATCTCCCCCGTCCTTCTTGAACTTATGATCTCGCCAAGTATTTGTCTGTTTATCTTCATCCCAGCTTCTGTTCGTTGCTTCGACATTGGCCAAACGTCGCCGGAGTGCAAATCGAATCGCTTCGGCGCTAACCGCCGTATGGACTTGGCCATGCCACAAAAGTTTTTGGAGAGTCGTGATGTTACCATCAGTCTCGCCACGGTTATTTGCAGCTGTTCCATGATGCGTGACAATGGCGGCAAAAAGGTGTTGACTCATTGTTGCTCCTCCGTTTCTTCAGTTACTTCCGTTGCGATTAGGTCAATGTTTGCTTGTTCATTGCCTTGGTAGCTGGCAAGAGCAATCAAGGCTAAATCTCGCGCAAGTTGCCACTTGGTATCGTTCAACAGTGGCAAGACATGCGGCCACGCCTCCCGCAAAACGCTATTAGAGCCCGCCCTGCTCCACAAGTCGGCAAGCGCATGTCTGAGCGCATCGGCAGTCTTCGCTCCTACGAAGGCAAGGCGCTGTCGCTCATACTCGCGAGTCATGCGGTTCTTCATTGCGGCTTGATTCCGGGCATTCTCGGCTGCAATGCGTCCGTACCGACATCGCATAGCCTCATGCACGGCTCGGACGATCACTTCTTCTCCGGGGTGGTCCCACTGAACTTCCTGTACCATGGCAGCGAGTCCTTTCCTTTCGAGATATAGATAGTTACGGACTGGGTTGTTCGAGAGTGGATCTTGGGCAGTCATAAGGCGAGAAAACCCAGTATACCAGAGACGGCCAGACGCGAGATTTTCCGCAATAAGTGGCCGGATATAGCTTCTGGGCCAGTAATACTCGCCTTTCTTAGTTTTTTGTGGCGAAGGGGGAGCGAGAACGACCATCGCAATCTCGAACTGGTCAAGTGCAATATCCATTGTATCAATACTGACTTCAGATACAGCAGAAGGAGGTTGTAGGCGTGAGTTCCAGTCGGTCGGGCAACACCAGACACAACGGAGGCCAGAAAGCATTTTTCGGTTAAGGAAATTTCTACTCCTTAATCGAATTTCCGCTTGGAGAGCAGCATCGGCCACGTTGGAAATCTGACAATCTCGGGCGGTCTTAGGAATGACGGTTTGCAAAAAATATTCTACATTTGACAGGGTGTTCAGGTCAGGAATCAGTAAAGCTGCACCAGTTTTGAACCTTCGGGTTCCTCGGACATTGACCTTTTTTCCTCCGGCCTTCAAAGCTATCGTCCCGACAGGTGCAAACAGAAGCGGAAGGGCAAGCTCCGCGCTCTGCAGGATCTGACTTGCAGAATGGGCGGCGTGTCGCTGGATTGCTCCTGGAAAGAGCGCACTCGTAAGCCCGATTGGTTTCGTCAGACTGTCAACAATAAGCGTACTTCCATCTTTCCCTCTACCACATCCTTGGGTGTTCTGATGTTTGTACCACGATAGCGGTAAATAACTGTATGAGACGGGCTTATCATCAACTTCGTAGGTGGACTCTATTGCTTTCTCGCTTCCTCTTGAGGTGGGTCCGTGGTCGTAAAAACTCAACAACAGTCCTTCATGCAAAGCTACCCTTACTTCAAGTGGTGGAGGGAGTTCTCCGTACTGTCCTGGCAAATAGATAACCCCCTCTTGGATTTGAAAGGCGAGGCTGAACAACTGATCAAAGAACGGCTTAGCTTCTTCCCAGGTAAGTGTTACAGAGCGATTGTCAATATCCCACTCACCAAGCGGACGCTTTGCATCTGGAAGACAACTCTTGTCGATCCAGTTCAAGGTGCTTACCAACCCCCCCAATCCAGCTCGATGCAGAGGAGTCATTCCCGGCGCGAATAGATCGCATGTCAACGATTCCATTTAGCTCCTCTTTCTGGGTCGTAACTGATATATTCAGGCGGCGGCACTTTGGCAAACGCCACTTGAGGCCATTTTTTCCAATCAAGTCCTCGGGGTGTGGTCATTGGAATACGAGCCCGTACAGGGTCCACCTCTCCACACTGCACCATGGCCGCATCTTCCTGGAGCATAATGGTAAGCCCGGGCGCACTTTCTCGAAGATGACGTGGAGTCGTCTCAAATCCACCATCTATCCAAGCGCTTTCCAGCAGTCCGTTTTGGATCCCATCATCTAACGAGATCCATTTCTCTGCCAGATCTCTTTGAGATACTGGGCCCATTCCGAGACATTTTAGCCATAAACGAGGAGCGGCAAATGGATCCTGCTCTTCTTGGCTTTCATAGGGGGCAACTGTGTCAGGCTCCATTATGAGAAAAGGCTTCGGAGTTGTTGGATTTTTTGGGGTTGAGCGTCGATTGAGGCGACCCAAGCGTTGGATCAAGGCTGGAACAGGAGCTAAATCCGTCACCAACAGATCGGCTGAAAGATCTAGGCTCATCTCTGCTACTTGTGTAGCGATAGCAAGCACGGGTTTTTCTTCCCGAAAGGCGGTAATGATTCGGCCATGCTGCCGGACGCGGTCTTCGTAGCGAAAGCGGCTATGGTATACGATCACCTCAAAACCTCGCATCGAAGCCTCATCGGCAGTTTTGAGAGCGCGGCCCACCGTATTGGAAACCCACAAGACTTTCCCGTTTTCTTTGAAATTTTGTTTTACGATACTCCATGGGTCATGACTGATGAGTCTTTGGTAGCGAGGGAGTGTTTCCAAGTTTGTCGGGCCAGGAATAGTTTCCAGCGACTCACCAATTGATAAGAGAGCCTTCTTGAGGGCATCAAACCGCGATTTAGGAAGGCTTGCTGTCATCAGCAGACATGGTGCACCACGACAGTTTACGAGGAAATGAAGTAGGCTGGAGAATAAGCGATCATCATAGGCATGAATTTCATCAAAAACGAACGCTGCATCGACAAACGCGGGCCACGCATACAATCCCCTTCGTTGGTTCTGCATCAAGCCCAGAATGGTATCCACCGTACAACTAGTGATAGGGGTAGACCATGCTTCAAGTGCAGCCAGTGGATCAAACTGCTCCCCTTCGTCATCAACCCCGAGCAACTCCAAGTCAACGGCAGCACGTCCATGAACGAGTTGGGCATTCAACGTGGGGTCAATCAGATAATCACGAAAACCTTCCGTCGCGGTTCCTGTTGTAGGGTATGAAATAAAAAGACGTTTCCCAGGAGCCCTTTGGGCCGCCCAGACATAGGCTCCAATCGTCTTTCCGCTACCGCAACCAGCTTGAGCAAGAACAACCCGTGATGTTGTTTTTCCAAGTACTTCTTGGAACGGTCGCAGAGGCTTGCCTTGCAAACGTTCGTGAACAATCTTTTGGAGTTGGCTTGACGTGGGTTTTTCGCTGAGGGTTTTGCATACCCAACCTGAAATCTTTTCTCTCTCCTTCGGCAATGCCGAGCCAGCGATATCAGCCGCGATAAGACACGCCTTCACAACGGCAAGGAAGCGGCGTGTGTCAGCACCACAAGAATTCCAGAATGCGCGAGCACTTGTTTCCGCATGTCGTAAACACTGAAGAGGGGAAGTGATTCCGACAAGTTTCCAGTTTAGATTCGCCAAAGTCGGTGGCTCACTGAGAGCGAGCCATTTTGCCCCAACGGCAAGGGTGCACCGGAAATCGGGGTGTTCGAGAAAAAGTGGCAGTCGGATCCCTGTTCCAGGAGCAGGTTCATCAGGTGGGAACTTCCGATGATGACCAGCCGCGGCCCAGAGCAAAAAATGTATGTCTTCAGGTTCTTCCAAAGCCGTCGAGAGCCATTCCTTCAGGGATGTTTCCTGCATAATGAGGAACGAGATAGCTTCATGGCGAAATGCCTGTTGATGGGGGAGTTGATGTCTAACCAACATCTGGAATTGCTCATTCGCCTTACCAAGGTCGTGACAAAAAGCTGCCAAGAGAACAATCCGACGGAAGCGCTCTTTCCAAATCGCTGTTGGTAAACCTACGGCAGATAGCTGAGCATCAGCGGTTTCATCCAACAAGACCTTAGAGGCAATCATGACATTCGCTGTATGACCAGGTAAAGTTTCGGCTTCAGAAGGCGTATTCGGAGACTTGCTACTCTTTGCGAGTAACCTCTTGAAGATTGCCATATAGAAAATTATCCTACTGGTACGAATACTCCGCAGCCCATCCTTCGGCGTCCGCCGAGGCCGCGTTCCTGCAACAAGATAGATTCCTCAGCAGTTAGTTCCGTCGCCAATACCGAGTAACCGACGATTCTCTTGTTTTTTACGCGGACGACGCGGCGGCTCGGGTCCCGGCCATCAATTTCCCCGGTAACCTTTGGCGTGCGGAACAATTTGCCGCGAATTCCGAGGGCCGCAGCTTGACGGGCGATTTCAGCGTCAAAGCGGATCGGATTTTCACCATTCTTGGTTGTGACGATACGGCAGTGCAACGTCGTCGTCGGAGTTAGCGCGCGCGTCTCGCTAACTCCGACGCGTAGCCTGCACCCGTCCAAATCGAGACTTTTTCCCGCCAATTTCAGGCAACGCGGCAGTAAGTCGGACGGAAAGCGCAATCCAAGACGGGCATTCGGGCCGACGAGCAGCCTGCCGTTGCCGATACGCGCGCCACGAACAGTATGCAGGCCGATATGCGGATTGCCGTGCATCCATTGATCGTCATCGGATTCCAGGATGCGGGAAAGCGCGCCGTACAGCGCGTAGCCGTGGTCGGTGGGCACTTCCTTGCCGATGACGCGAAAAAGAATGTCCAGGGTGGGATTCAAAGCCAAACCTCTTATTCATCAGATACATAGTGTGCAAACTCCGAATGAAGGCATTTATTGTTACAGTCTTGGGATTAGTTTTTCAAGTCCTAGCTATAAATTGGCTTTCATCAAGATCAGCAAGACGTTTTTCGGAAATTCTATTGTCTCGATAAGATATAATATTTGCTCCTTGAGCAGATAACAAAACCCATTTGATGCTCGAGTTGCTCGAAACAACAAATTGATGTCTTGGGTTCGTTTTGTCCCCGTTGCGATATCAGATTGAGATTGTTGACAAACGTATTTCACTATCCCATTAGGTAAACGGCATATAATCCCATCTTGAAGGAGCGAACAAGAATTACATGCATGCCCTAGCCATATTGCTGCGACTGCAAGGGTGCTGGAGAAGCTGTAATAGTGCCAAGGATTGTCAAGTGGTAGCAGTACTCGCAGGAGCGGGTAAGTACTCGCATGTGCGGATAAGAGGCTGTCCCATATTTGAACAGGAAGTCTCACTTCGCGGTGGCGCGAGTGAGCTTAGTGTACGGATTGATGAGAGGCATCTTGACAATATAGACAAAATAGACTAACTTACTCCCCAAGACTATTGAGGAGAACATTATGGAGAGTCATGTGAAGAGCACAAGTGACAGTCAACTGGAGAGAGTACTCCATGATGCCACCGGCAATCTCAGCCCGGCCTATGTAGCTGCGCTTGTCGCACACCCGAATGCCGTGCGATCCGCGCTGGCCGCAGTAGCGGATGTGCTTTCCTCGGAGCACCGGAGAAGAAGCCACGAGGGTGAGGGCGATACAGAAACGATTACGGGTGAAATCGAACGGCAGGTCAATGCGGATGAAGCCGAATCGCGGCTGTCGAAACAGAGCCAGGCAGGACGAACGGAGAATCTGGTGACATCCGAGCAACTAGCGGCGCGGGTCGGCTTCAAGACCCGCCAGTCCGTCCACAACTGGTTGCGAAAGGACAGGATCGTGGGCTGGCGAGGCGCCAAGCGCGGATACGTCTTTCCCATGGAGCAGTTCGACGAGCGCGGCAGGCCGCTCAAGGGGCTGGATCGGGTCTTGCCGCTGTTCGAGGACGGGTATGCGGCATGGGCTTGGCTGACGACGCCCCGGCCATCACTGGATGACGCGAAGCCGTTGACACTTCTGGTTCGAGGCGAGGGGGACCGTGTAGTCACTGCTGCAAAGGGAGACAACCAAGGTGATTTTGCGTGAGTGCTCGGTACGACCCTGATCGCATTCGCGAGCGTCTTCATGCGATTCGGATTGATCGTATGTTCCGCTTAATCCATCGTAACCACCGCAACCGGCCACTTGAGGCTGTGCCATCTCCGAGCCGCTTCAGCGATCCTGTGCTAGGCTATGGGGTGCTGTACGCGGCTGAGGCCGTACGTTGCGGATTCTGGGAATCCATCGTACGCAATCGTTTTACGCACCGTCGCCATCGTGAAATTCCACGATCAGAAGTGGAAGCGAGGCTTGTCGTGTCGCTGCATTCCACAAGGCGGCTATCGCTGGTCGATCTTCGTGGCGACGGTCCGATCCGCATTGCTGCGCCCACGGCGGTGGCTCACGATGCCAATCACGCGGCGGGCCGGGCCCTCTCTACCGCTGTCTACGAATACTTACCGGAAGCAGATGGCTTCTTATTTCAATCGAGATTCACGGGGCACAGGTGTGTGGCGATATTTGATAGATCGTTTCAGAAACTAGCGGTTTCACAGATCATGCCTCTTGTCGAGCATGCGGATTTTTTGGATGCCTTGGTTGATTACGACATAGTCCTGACGAAACCACCTGAATAACCTGAAAAAAACATTCACATACTCACTCATCAGCCAATGCGTGAAGTGGAGTCGACCGGGATGAGTTGTCACCGCCTCGGGGCGCAGATTGGTGGTTCCTGAAAGAGAATTTGAAGGCGACCGGAGCATGCTCACAAGCAAGTCGTTGCGGGATGGATTTTGAAGGCAGACGACAGAATTGCGACTCCGTAAACGATAGTGTGGACTCCCCCTCCCAGCAGTATCACACTGTGGCAAGGTGGTTTCGTATACACCCTCCAGGAGGAACACTCTCATGGAACAGGTTCACATTATCGGCAACAATCTGGCGAAACAGGGCTTTCAACTCCACGGCGCGGGCCCGGACGGAACGGTCGCGTTCAGGAAGAAGTCGGCCAGTGCGAAGGTATTGGATTTTCCGGCGTCGCGGCCGCGTTGCCTGGTTGCAATGGAGACATGCGCAATTGTGCACTACTGGGGCGGCAGACCCGGACATGGGGTGAAGCTCATGCTGGCAGCGCCACTCCCATCAGTTGGTCGATACGATCAGCGATGCGCTGCGCGGGTTCGCGCAGCTGCTCGACGCTCCAGTCGGCGGCGTAGCCTTCGGTCACGTCCTGGGGCCGGGCGTGGTTCACCAGCCGCTTCGTGAGCGAACGCGGCAGCATCAGTTCGCGCTCCGCCACCGTGATGAAGGCGTTGCGCAGCCCGTGGAACCAGAACCGGGTTCCTCCTTTTTCGGAAATCTCCCCATAGAAACGCGCAAGGTCCGCCACGTGTCCGGCCCCACTCCTCGGGGACGGAAACACCCATGGGTCCTCGCCATCCGCGAGGCGCCGCTCGAGGATGTCGGCGATCTGCCGTGTGATCGGAAGCTCCAGGGGCTCACCGGTCTTCGTCTCCTCGACCCTCAGGATGCGCCGCTCCATGTCCACCTGCTCCCGGCGCAGGGATACGATCTCGCCCCGGCGCATGCCGGTGTAGACCCCGATCAGAAAGATGTCGCGAATCTCAGGCTCAATATCCACGGCCTCGATGCCCCTACGCCAGCGGGGCAGCACCTCTGCCGGGCTCGAAATCCGCCGCCTCCGCTTCCGGTGGAAGCGCCCGCCGGCCGCCAGCCACAGGTCGACCGGATTGCGCAATCCCTCGAAATCGACGCAGGGCCGGCGGTAGATCGAGCGCAGCATCGAGAGCGTCTGGTTGGCCGCCGACCAGCCGTGTTTGCCTGTAATGAGATTGAAACGGTCCTCCACGTCCTGTCGGGTGATGGCGTCGAGCGGGCGCTTGAGCCAGTCGGAGAGGTTGACCCGCAGGTTCTGCCGGTAGAGCCTGACGGTATTTTCCGCGCGGCCGGGGTTCGCCGCCATGTAGACCTCGAAGGCCCGGGCCAGGATGGGGACGCCCCGGGCGTCTGCCCGCTCACTGGCGGGGTCTTCCCCCCGAGCGACGCGTCCGAGCATATCCTGGGCCAGACGCCGGGCCCGGTCGGGAGCGATGCGGCCGTAGCGTCCGATGACCACCCGCTTGTTGGGCGCCTTGCGGCCGCCCGAGCCCGCGCGGTAGTTGACGATGAACGACTTGGTGCCCGAGGGCTGGACGCGGACACCGAATCCCGTCAGCTTCTCGTCCCAGGCGATCCATGATTTTTCTTCGGGCTTGAGCGCCTCGACGGTGCGCTTCGTGAGTGTCGTCCTGACCCTGGCGATGCGTTTTCCGGTGTTGTTTTCCATGTCCCGGACTATAGCAGCGTGAATCAATAATAGCAACACAAATATCAACACATAAAAACAAACCGCAGGGTAGGAGAAAGGAGGAATGTCGGTGAACGGCGATACGGATATGCTTGTAACTCGATGAAATATTGGGAGTATTGTCGTTCCGGTAGGATGCAAAGGTAACATTGTCGGTCTTTATAAAATATGTTTCTCGAACATATCGACCAGCCCGGGCTGGAAGGTGACGACCCGGTGCCACTCGGTCTTGTCCACCCGCTCGCCGCTCTGCTTGTCGATGTAGCCCTCGTCAGTTGCGATGGACAGGTTCGCGACGCGACCGCCGCTGGTCAGGTGGTTGATGTCGGCGTCGGCGCCGAGACGCCCGATCAGTTCCGCTCTGTTGAGTCCGAATGCCATGATGATTCTCCTTCGTGGTGTGAGTGAGAAAAAATGATTAGAGGGAGAGGCCTTTCTCTCCCCCCCCCGGTTCGCCCTACACGCTACAAAACTCCTCCTCGCCCCCCGCCTCGTCGCGAATCTTGCGGATCGTGTACGCGTCGAGTCCGAGCTCTGCGAGCAGTTCGTCCGTGGTGGGAACATCGACGTCGAAGTCGTTCTCGTACATGGCCAAGCCTCCTATCGGTTGTCGCACCCGGCAGCGGGAGCTGGAGACCGTCTCCCTCTCCCTACCGGGCATTTGCCCGGCTCCCCGCTTCGCTCTTCCTCTGCGAGGGGGGGGCCGCAACCGGTGTCGGAACTTTCGTGGGACGTGAGGGGCCGCCGTCCGCTTCTCAGCGGCATCCCGGTGATGCATAGTGGCGTGCAGTCCACCGCCCATACGGAGAGGGAACGAATGAGGAAGCTTGAAGTCGTCGCTCACCTGGCCTCTGAGACGGGCCTGAGCCACGCGGCCGCGGGAAGGGCGCTCGACGCGATGCTGTCAGCCATCGGCGAGGCGCTTGCGCGCGATGAGGCCGTCGCCATCGTCGGGTTCGGCAGGTTCTCAAGGAGAAGCCGTGCGGCCCGCAACGGGCGCAACCCGCGCACGGGCGAGAGCGTCGCCATTGCGGCTTCGAATACGCCGGTCTTCAGGGCGGGCAAGGCGCTCAGGGACGCCGTGAGCTAGCCCGTTTCGAGGCGCCAGCCTGCGGTCCCCGGCGAGAGGAAACCTGGACGGCTTCGGGACGGCGATACGTATACGACGAACGGCGGAGCCGCCGCCGGGAGGCGACCCCCCGGCGGCGGGCTGGCTGTGCAGCAGGACGGCGTTATCCTTCCGCCGCCCCCCCCGCCAGACGTATACAGGCCGGCTGCACGTGCAGGCGCGGCCGCCTGACTCCCGGTTACGACCACAGCGGGTGTGAATCGGCGAGGCGCTGCGCGACCTCGCGAATGTGGCGGCGTTCGTGCACGCGCCGGGGACCCCGGGGATCCTCGTCGAGGTGCACGACGTAGAAGACATGGCCGGGGGCGAGGATATCGTCGCGGCGGCAGACGTCGCCGACATACTCGCCCCCGGCGTAGATGCGGGACTCGTGCGGGGTGACTCGCTTGAAGGTGATGGTGTCCATTCTCTCTCTCCTTTCACGAGGGCTTCGCCCCGCTCAGACCCGCTCCTCTCCGACTCCCGCGAGGTGGAAGAGCGGAGCGAGCCGTGCCGCGAGGTCAGCGGCGCCGAGCGCAGTGAGGTCGTCGTTGAAGTCACCACGTTCGGAGACGATGACGCGGGCGGCGACCCCGGTTCGCTCACAGCGCCGGGCAAGACGCTCGGCGGCTCGTTCCCCCTCCGGGTCGTTGTCCCGCGCGATGACGAGTCGGGTGATTCCCTTGGGCGGGACGAAGGCGCCGAGGCTGCCTGCGGAGAGGGCGGCCGCGGCGGGGACCCGGGGCGCCGCGGTGACTATCGAGAGAACCGTCTCGATGCCCTCCCCGACAAGGAGGGTGGCGCCGGGGGCGCCGAAGCGCACGGCGTGTCCGAAGAACCGGCCGAGCGCTTTACGAGTGGGGTGGACGCCGGCCTTGGCGGACGCACCGGGATCGATCCAGGTGCGGTGCACCCCGTGGAGCGCGCCTTCGGCGTCGGTCACGGCGGCGACAAGCGCTGGCAGGCGGCGGTCGGTTTCGCGGTGGTAGAGCGCGGGGTGGAAGCGCAGGGAGGGGAAGCGGAACCGCGTGATCCCCCGGGCGCGGAGGTAGACCTCCCCCGGGCCGCCGTCGAGCGGGCGGCAACCCCGCCAGATGCGCCGCGCCGCTTCCCTGGCGTCGTATGGAGGGCCCCCGCCCGTGGACGGCGGAGCGGGCAGGGCGAGGAAGGCGCGTGCCTCGTCCATGGCCGCGCGAAGCGTGGGCGCGGCGCTCCGGTGGCGAATCAGGTCGAGCAGGTCGCCGTGCTCCCCGGTGGCCGCGTCGGTCCACTTGCCCGGCGCGCCCGGAGGCTTCAGGCGGACGAAGAGCGAGCGCCCGGGCGAGCCTTCGAGGTTGCCCGTGACCCAGTAGCGGCCCTGCTTCTTGCCCCCGGGCAGGTATCGGCGGCAGACGTCCTCTGCGCGCGAGGCGAGCGCTGCGGCGATCCCGGCCGCGGGAGATGGTGTTCGGAGCATGGCGGACCTCCTCTGGATAATGAACAAAAAAAGAGCCTGCGCGTGAACGCTCCCGTCCCCGCCAGGGGGGCGGCTCAACCGGCGCTCTCATCGTCCTGTGCCCGAACCATCGAGCGCGCGGCCAGGGCGGACCAGGCCTCCCGATCCTTTCCGAGGCGGGCGTTCAGCCGATCGCAAAAGCGCTCCGCGTCTTCCAGGTTCAGGGCGACGAGGGAGGTGGAGATGCACCCCGTCATCCCGTCGATGACGAGCCGTATCTCCTGCGGCGCGTCGGCTGGGCCGTAGGCTGGGCAGAATGCGAAGTCGGGGTCTTCCGGCAGTGTCTGTGAGGTCATGGAACGGACTCCCTTGGGTGATGGCGGACCCCCCGGCGATCGGCGCCGGGCGGTCGGCGATACGGATAGAACGGCAGAACAGCCCCCCGCCGGCCGTTGATGGGCCGGCCATACGTATGGGGGCCGGCCGCACGTACGGGTTCAGTCGGCGAGGGGCCGATCTTCGAGGACGCGGCCGAGGACGGCGGCGTCGGGCGCGAAGACCCGCGCTCTCCAGGAGATGATCTCGACCGTACAGCCCGCGCGCTTGAGGGCGGTGAGCCGGCGGTCGTCGGGGCCTTCGATCTCCAGACGCTGCGCCCCCATGACGCGGCGGCGCGCGAGGCGCCAGCCGTTCGCGAGGGTCAGGACCTCGCCGCGTCCCATGACGGCGTCGAAGGCCTCGTCTGGGCCGAGAGAAGGCCCCCCGTCCAGACCGAAGGAGGCGCGAACGGCCCGTATGCCGGTTGCGTCGAGGGCGCGTCCGATCATCGCCTCGCCCGCGTCGGTGGCGAGTCGCCGCACCCGCATGTTCTCCGCACCCAGGCGGTCCCAGACAGGAAGAAGGAGTCCGGTCACGAGCCAGAAGCGCGATTCCCGGTGCGAGGGGAGCGAGGCGACTTCGGCTTCCCAGAGGGAGCGCCATTCGGCCTCATCCGCCTCGCGCCAGTTCGAGGCATCGAGTTCGGCTCTCGCCACCCCCTCCCGCGCCGCGGGCCTGAGAAGCCTTGCGCGTTCCTGCACGCCCCCGTCGTCGAACAGCATCGAGGGCGCGGGCAGGACGACGGCCGCGCGATTCGAGCGGTCGTTCACGACGAGCGCAGGCGCGCCGGATTTGCGGGCCGTCTCGAGCGCGGCGGCGGCCGTCACGGGCACGAGCCTGTCGCGGCGGAGGATCTCGACGAGGCCTGTTTCCGCCCCCGTCCCGGGGTGGGTGTAGAGGGTCTCGTAACCGGCCGCCGTGAGCGAATCGGCGCTCAGGGTCTCGACGCCGACCTCGTACGTCCCCGCCTCGACGGCCGCCTCGATGTTGGACTCGACGCGGGATTCGAGTTCAGCGAACAGCGCGTTCTGCTCCGCTATGGGAAGCGCGAGCAGGCGGTTCAGGAACCTGGGCATGGGCGGGAGGTCTTCTTTCAGCGATCCCTCGTAGGTGAGCTTGAGACCGGTCGCCTCCTCGAAGCGCTCGAGAGACCAGCCTGGGAGACCGCCCCGCCACAAGGCGCCGTAGAACTGGCGCAGCGCCGCCCGGGCGTATGGGCTCTCCAGGTTGTCGCCCGCGCGGAATAGCGTCGCCTCGCTCCCGGCCATGGCGGTCTGGGAGTTGCGCTGTCCCCGCGTGATGGCGCCCAGGGAATCGAGCCGCCGCGCGATGGTGGCGATGAAGCGCTTCTCGCCCTTCACGTCGGTGGTCACGGGCCGGAAGAGCGGCGCCGAAGCCTGGTGCGTCCGGTGGGTGCGGCCCAGTCCCTGTATCGCCTGATCCGCCCGCCAGCCGGGTTCGAGCAGGTAGTGGACCCTCCGCTGCGTATTGGCGGCGGAGAGGTCGGCGTGGTAGCTGCGCCCGGTGCCGCCCGCCATCGAGAAGACGAGGATCCGCTTGTCGCCGTCCATGAAGGCCGCCGTCTCGGCGAGGGAGGCCGATGCCGGACGCGGACGGAGCGCGTGACGCACGCCCTGCGCGTCCTCGATACGGAGCACCCTCCTGGAGCGGCCCGTCACCTCGGCCACGGCGTCGTGGCCGAAGCGGTGCACGATCTGGTCCAGCGCGGATGGCACCGGCGGCAGAGACGCCAGCTTCGCTATCAGCGCCTCGCGTTTGGCGAGGGCCTCCTGCGAGAGGACGGGGTTCCCGTCCTCATCGACGGCCGGTCGGCTCATGAGGTTCCCCTCATCGTCTGTGAAGGGCTCCTGGAGCTGCACCGGGAAGGCGTGGGCGAGGAAGTCGAGCACGTATTCCCGGGGCGTGAGGTCGATCGACAGGTCGTCCCATTCAGACGCCGGGATCTCCGCGATCCTTCGCTCCATCAGGGCCTCTCCAGTGGAGACGAGCTGGATCACGGCCGAGCGGCCGGCGTCCAGATCAGCCTCCACCGCCCGGATGAGCGAGGGACACTTCATCGAGGTCAAAAGGTGGCCGAAGAACCGCTGCTTCGCGCCCTCGAAGGCGGAGAGGGCGGCGGACTTCGCGTTCCTGTTCAGCGTCTCCTCGCCCTGCATGATCCCCGTGGCCTCGAGCGCGTCCTGGAGGTTGGCGTGGATCACCTTGAAGGCGCCGGCGTAGGCGTCGTAGATGCGGCGCTGCTCGGGCGTGAGCGGGTGTTCGAGGATGTCGACCTCTATCCCCTCATAGGAGAGCGCCCGCGCCTGGTACAGCCCCAGTGCCTTGAGATCGCGCGCCACCACCTCCATGGCGGCGACGCCGCCCGCCTCCATCGCCGACACGAATTCCTCGCGGTTCTCGAAGGGGGTCTCTCCCGCACCCCACAGCCCCAGGCGTCCCGCGTAGGCCAGGCCGGTCACGGTCGTGGCGCCGGTGGCAGAGACGTAGAGGACCCGGGCGCCAGGAAGCGCGTTCTGGAGCCTGAGCCCCGTCCGTCCCTGGGTGGAGGGCTTGACGGCGCCGCGCGAGCCCCTGGAACCCGCCGCGTTGGCCATGGCGTGGGACTCGTCGAACACGATCACGCCGCCGAAGCCGTGGAGGTCTTCCTCGTCCAAGCCGCCCGCGAGCCAGGCGACCACCTGTTCGAGCCGCGACGCCTTGCCCTCCCGGGCCGGCGCGCGCAGCGTGGCGTAGGTCGCGAACAAGATACCGCTCTCGTGCGGGATGTCGGCCCCCTGGCGGAAGCTACCCAACGGGATCACGTCCTCGGCGCTTCCCCCGAGGGCGCACCAGTCCCTCCGGGCGTCTTCGAGCAGGTTGGCGGAGGCCGAGAGCCAGAGAGCGCGCTTCCGACCGCGGAGCATGTTGTCGAGGATGACCGCGGCCACCTGCCGGCCCTTGCCGCACCCGGTGCCGTCACCCAGCATCCAGCCGCGGCGGAACCGGACCGGCGCCGAGAGGACTTCACCTTCTTCGGTTACGGCTTCCTCGGCGGTGGACCCGCCTTCCTCATCGAAGCGGCGGACCGTCTCCCAGCCCGATCCGATACGGTAGCGTGCGGAGAGGTGGCGCTCGTGCGCCTCGCCGGCCAGGACGACGCTTTCGAGTTGGGCGTCGGAGAGCAGGCCGTCCGTGACGACGCGCTCGGGCAGCAGGGGACGGTGCGCGGGCCTTGGGTGCGCGACGGCGGCCATGGCGGCCGACTGGACGAGCGGCGTGGGATGCGCCACGGCGCCCGGGAGGTGGACGACGCCCGGCTTCCAGGGCGCGTAGGGGCCTGTCGTCTCGTCCTCGCCGCACGGCGGGGCCGCCTCGTATGCGAGCTCTGAGACGGGGCCCGGATCGCGGGACGCCCCGGAGGTCGGCCGCGCGTCTCGCTTGCGTTTCCTTTCCTGCTTAGCGGGCCGCGGGGAGGTCGTGTTGCCGAATAGATCGGCGGCGGGTTCGGGCGCCATGCGCGGCGGAACATGCGCCGTGACCGCATCGAGCAGTTCGGGTGCGTCCGCGGCGCGGTTTTCCGGGTCTACGGCGACGCCGGGTTCCCCGCTCTTTTCGATCACGGTAAGCCGGGTGTCGAACGTCGTGCCGCGCCTCGCGTAGGCGCGCCCGTCGATCGCTGTCGTGAAGACGACGCGGGCGGGCGTCTCCAGGGATGAGAAGGCCGCCTTCCATGCCGGGTCGCCCGGGACGCAGCCCGCCGACGTGACGGCGACCAGGCGACCGCCAGGGACCAGCGCGCAAAACGCCGAGCGCAGGTGGCGGAGGTCCGCGTCATGACGGACCCGGGCGACGCCCGGCGTGGCCGAGAACGGCGGGTTCATGAGGACGACGCTTGGCCGGACCCCCGGGAGGCGGTCGGCGACGGCCTCGGCGTCGTGGCGGGTGACGCTTGCCTCCGGGAACAGATGAGCGAGGAGGCCGGCCCGGACGTTCGCGATCTCGTTCAGGTGTAGTGCGTCCTCGCGCCCGAGCGCGCACTGCGCCATCACGGCGAGCATCCCGGTCCCGGCGGAGGGCTCCAGCACGACGTCGCCTGCCCGGAGCGCCGCCGCCCGCACCGCGGCGTATGCCAGGCCGAGCGGGGTCGAGAATTGCTGCAGGCGCACCTGGTCTTCCGAGCGCCTGGTGTGGGAGGGTTCCAGCGCGGACAGTTTTTCCAGCATGGCCAGCATGGCGGCGGGACCATCGGGACCGGCCCCCGCCCGGCGGCGCATGGCCCGCCCGTAGCGTTTCAGAAAGAGCACGACGGCGGCTTCCGCCGCCTCGTAGGCGTCCTTCCAGACCCAGGCGCCCCCGGCGTCGGTGGCGCCGTGTGCGCCCGTCATGGCCTCGCGAAGCGCATTCGCGTCCAGCGGACGGCCGGCCGCCAGGACGGGCAGCAGGGTCCGGGCGGCTTCAAAGAGCGCATCGGCTTCGGTGGGCGAACTGGAGCGGGCGGCGCGCGGACGCACCTCCGCCGTCAGGGCTTGCGGCATGGCTCTCTCCTCGGTTGTCGTGGGAATGAGGGAGGGCGCCCCCGGGGGATCGCTCCCCCGGGACCTCCCGGAACGCTCCGATCGAGCCTGTTCTCGCCCTCTACGCGGTGTGAACCCGGGTCAGGTCCGTCCGGCGTTCCTGAGCTTCGTGACGAGGCCTTCGATCATCGCGGCGTCGGCGCCGCAGGCCTCGCCCCAGCCCCTGAGGTTGCGCTCGAATTCCCCGAGGCTCCCGAGATGAGCGTTGAAGAAGGGATCGGCGTCCGTGGCGGCGAGGACGCTGTCCCCCGCGACCGCGACGCCCGTGATGGCGGGCTTCGTCACGGGGGGCAGCTCCAGCAGCCAGCAGAGAAAGGCCGTGAACATCGGCGAGAGGCTCTCACCGCGCCTCGGGTCCATGGGGTGTGTGGTCGCAGTCCGGGATTCGGTGTCGGGCATGGCTTTCTCCAGAATGTGTACGGGAAACGGACAGGTCAGCCGTCGGCGACGGCCTTCCCGCGACCGGCGGCCTCGAGCTCGGTGCCGTATTGGACGATCCGGCCCTCGGCGCGGGCGGCCTCGGCGTAGGCGGAGAGGGTGAACTTTGCCTCAAAATAAAGATCGCGCTCTATTCCCAGACCGAACGGCCCCTGGAAGGCTTCGAGCTCACTGAGACTGAAGCTCCCGACTTCCGGTGTGTCGAAGCCGAGGTCGGCGAGCCCGAAGGCTATGGACTCATCCTCGGGGTCGAGTTCGGTGACGAGCCAGGTCCCTGCGCCGCAGGGGTTGAACAGCTTCACCACGGGCACGTGATCGGCGCCGCGCCTGGCGCCGTTCGCGAGCAATTGCTCGCGTTGTTCCGGTGTGACGAGTTCCATCGGCGTTCTCCTTTGCGTGAAAGAGGGAAACGAAAAGAACGAAGGGATTCCGGTACGGTCAGGCCGGGTAGCCGAGAACCCGGATCCGCGCCCGGCCCCCGGTCACGGTGACGTCGGGCGCGCCGTCGGCGCGGCGGCGGATCGTCACGAGCGGCTTGTTGCGGGGCGGACGGGGCGGATCGGATAACTCGTTCGTGAGCGTGGCGCCGGGTGTCTGGAAGCGGAGCAGGACCCGCCCCCGGGACACCTCGACGGCGCCGCCGCCCGCACGGCCGGGATCGGTCAGGGTGATGAGCGGCGGCTCGCCGCGCTCGGTGAACCGGTCGGGGACCGGCCATTCCGCGTCCGGGTCCCGGGAATCGGCGCCCTCCCGGACGTCGTCCACGAAAATCCTGCGGCAACGAAAGTCCGGCCGCCGGTCTGCATGGGCGTTCTCGACGGCCTTTTCCAGCGCCTCCTCCAGGGTCTCCGCCTCCACGGTGAACGAATCGGCGAAGCGGGCCGCGTATCCGCAGCGGACGGTCCAAGTCTTTTTCATGAGGAAACCTCCTCTTCGGCCAGGTCGACCCCGACGGCGCCGCCCCGCACGGTGATGGTGACGGCCCGGTCCCTGGGAATGAGCCAGAACAGTTCGCGCCGCACCGCGCAGGCGATCGTGCGCCTGAGCGCCTCCTCTTCCGAGCACAAAAGGCCGATGGCCAAGTGCAGGGCTTCCTCCTCGAAGCGGGCGCGCTGCGTCTCCCAGCTGTCCGCGTCCGCCTCGTCCGACGGCGAGAACCAGGCGTCGCGCAGGAGGTCGGCGAGTTCGGCCGGCTCGATGGCGCTGTCCGCCGTAACCAGCGGCTCCACGTCCGCGAGCCAGGCCCAGGCCTCCCCGGCGAAGACGAGGTCGGCGTCGAGCACAAGGGTCTCGCTCGCATCCTCCGGGCCTTCGACTTCGAGACTCATGCGGATCGCGTCGGGGCGCGGCGGCGGCTCACCGGAGGGACCCGACCGGTCGGGCGGGGTCTGAAAATCCTCGAGAGGGCGGGCCTCGCCGCCGAGCGCGACATCGGTGCGTAAGTCTTTGACGCGCGGGAGGGCGTCGTACCAGGGGTAGCCCTCGAACCTCCGGTCGCTCTCGAAGAGCCGCGGCGCCGTACCGCCGCGTTCCGCCGCGCGCCAGAGCGCCTGCGCTTCGGGGGGTCCGAGTTCCGTATCCATCAGGAGCGCGTCTGCGGGCAGGGGTTCGGGTGGTGGGCCCGCGAGCCAGTTGTCGATATCGGCGATGGGAGGCCGCCAGGGGCGCAGCGCGGGCGAGGGTTCCGGCAGTTCGACCCCGGCCGCACGCGCGCGCCGCCACTCCTCGAATGCGATGACCGGCGCGGTTTCGGCATCGGCCATCGCCCGGTAGACCGCGATCCGCGCCGCTTCGCGCATGTCTTCCAGGAAGGGCGTCTCGACCGCCTCCTTGCGCGCCGGCAGGACGAGTTCGAGTTCCGGGCAGTTCGCGACCTCGACGCGTACCGACCAAGCCGGGCCGTCGACGGGGTGCACCGTGGGCAGGCGCACGGGCAGGACCAGGCCGTGGAAGTTCAGGTCGGGTTCGTCGCGGTAGCGGCTTCTGTTCGCGAAGACGCCGAAGGCGAGCCCGCGCCAGGATTCGGTGTGGACGGCGTTTTCGAGAAAATCCCGGCGCGGGAGGGATCCGCCGTCCAGCATGACCGGGAGCGGGTAGTGCCTGGCCGCGTTCTCGAGCGCGCGCCGGATCACCTCTCGGTTCTCTTCCGTACGGAAGCGCACCACCGTCCCGTGGGGCTCCGGCGCATCAGCGCCTGAGAGGACGTCCGCCTCCGCCTCTCCCCGGAAGTGGGCGGGCGTGAGTTCGACGCGCCAGCCGGCGCCCGAGCGCGTCCTCGACGCGACCGTGCAGCCGCGGCGCGCCAGGCTCAGGAACCCCATCCCGGCCGCGTCCTCGCGCCTCACCAGTTCTTCGCTCCAGCCGTTCTCGCCGAAGGAGAGCAACACGGCGGGGTCGCCGATCCCGGCTCCGTCGTCGGTGATGGTGACGGCCTGCGCGCCGGAGGCCTCCTCGATGGTGACGCGGACGCGCGTCGCCCCCGCCCGGCGGCTGTTCTGGAGCGCCTCGGTGAAGACGTCGGCGAGACGCGCCGTGTACATCCTCGTGACGCGATGAAGGGCGCCCTCGTGGATCCGGGCGCGGATCCGACCGGGGTGCGGTGAAACATTCGGTGTGTCGTTCATGTCCTGGACTCCTTTAGACGTGAAAACGAAAAAGCGCCCCGCAGCAAATGCCGCGGGGCGCCGTGGTTGAACGGGGATGCGACTCAGCGCAGGAATTCGGGGACGTCGTTCTCCTCCTCCCCCTTGCCGTTTGCGAGATCGATCCCGTGCACGATCACTCTCGGACTCCCGTCCGCGGTGGGCACAGCGTTCATCGCGTCGACCGCCCGGGCGAGTTCCCCGCCCGCGGGGGCGTCGCTGGCTGCGGTATCGTCTGCGCCGGGGCCTGATTCCGCGTCGGAGGAAGCGTCGCCGCCAGCGGGACCTGAGGCCTCTTCATCGACGGCTTCCGGTCCGGGTTCTTCGGCAGGCGGGTCTTCCTCCACGGCTTCCCCCACCAGGCCCTTGTCGAAGGGCGCGAACCCCGGCGGCGTCCAGGCCAGGACGGCGGTCCGGGCCCTTTGGCTTAGACTCTCGGGCGGGTCTGCGACGAAGGCTTCTTCCATCGCCAGGGCGAGGTCCGCCTTCTTGAACTTCGCCCGGGCGGAGGCCCAGACGGGACCCAGCGTCGCGCGCGCGATGGCGAGCATGCGGTCCTTCGTGATGCGCGACCAGAACATCGCGGCGGTAGGACGCACGTGCTTCGCGAAGTCGATATCGAGCCTGGCGACCGTGGCCTCGAATTCGGGCCGGGCGTCCGGCTCGAAGGCGAGCTGTCCCTTGAGCGAGCGCGCAACCGCCGCCGCGTAGATGGCCTCTTTCTCCGCCTGGGGCAACGCCCGCATCGCCGCGAAGGCGGCGTCTTCGTCCTCGTTCTCCAACCAGCCCAGGGAGAGATCCGGAAGTTCCGCCAGCATGGCCTCCCCAGGGCTCCAGGCGGCGAAATCCTCGTCGTTCGCTCGCGCTGACGGCCTGTCGGTGGTCACCCGGAAGGCGATGTCGAGGGCGCCCGCCATGTGGTCATCGGCGAACGCGGCACAGGCGAACTGGAAGAGCGTCAGGTCGAAGGCCGCTCCGAAGTCCCTCGACAGATACGCCTTGACGATCGTCGAGCGGGCGGCGCGCTGGTCGTCGGCGAGTCCGATCCCGATACCCGTTTCCTTGCGCACCTTCGCGCGCGGGTCCGGGGGCGACGCGAGCGGCGCGTCCACGCGGCCCGGACCGGCCCCGTTCGACTCGCCCGCGTCCGTGCGTTCGGGCATGTCCTCGGGCCTCACGAGGCCCTCGACGACCTTGAGTTCGCCGTCGTGGCCGACCGTTGCGATGCAGCCCGCCACCTTGAAATCCTCCTCGCGGTAGGCGGCCCGCGCGTTCACGGCCTCCTCGATCGCGCGCAGGCGCGCCTCGATCACTTCGGCCTCGGAGCCGAGCTCGTCGGTCCAATCGTCCTCGTCCGTGTTCACGAGTTCGCCGTGGCGGGCCCACAGCCTCTCCCGCTCGGCCTTCTCCTCATCGGTGGGAGCGTCCGGCTCGGGGCTGATCCGCCCGAAGCGCGCGATCGCGCTCCAGTCGGCCTCGACCACCGCCTCGGCCCACTTCCAGCGCTTCTTCAGTTCATCCGCAGCCGCGCGGAGCTTCTCCGTTGCGAGTTCGTTCAGGAGAAGGGGGTCGTCGAACCACATTCCCCGGGCGTCCTCTTCGGCGAACAGGTCGCGCGTGAGCGTACCGCCCGCCGCCTCGTAGGCCTCCGTCCCGACGAAACGCGCCACGGCCGATACGGCGGGGACGTTCTCCTCGGTCAGCATGCCCCTCACCTGCCAGCCGCTGAGACGGTAGCCCTGGTCCTTCACCTGCTCCCAGACCGCCATCTGCCGGGCTTGGTCGGTCGTGACCGTGAAGGCTTTCAGGGTGTCCAGGTCCATCTTTTCGGCCCGGTAGGCGTCGAGCAGCTCGGGAGCGGCGCCGCCGAGACTCAGGCGCTGCTCGACCATGCGCTCCGTCATGCCGAAGCGAGCCGCGATGGCGGATACGGATACCCCCGCGTTTGCGAGCTTCCCGAACGCGACCACCTGGTCGGCGGGGTGCATGGCGACGCGCACCACGTTCTCGGCGAGGGAGAGTTCTTCCGCGTTCTCCCCAGCGCCGATCACACGGCAGGGAACGGGGTGGTCCGCGTCGAGGACTCCCTCTTCGGCCAGGGCATTCATGGCGGCGAGGCGGCATCCGCCGGCGACCACGGCGCAGCGCTCGATAGAAGCCTGCCCCGGACCCGATCCGGGGTCTTCTCCGGGGTGCTCTACCCTGACGATCAGGTTCTCCAGCAGATCGTGGGCCGCAATGGAAGCCTTGAGTTCCGAGAAAAAGACGGGGTCGGGCGGGGTCTTGCGGACGTTCTCCGGCGCGAGCTCCAGCCGGCTGAGCGGGATGGAACGGATAAGCGGTTCAGCCTGAGCCATACGAATTTCCTCCTGTGGATGGGATGGGAACGTGCCGGGAACGCTCTCGAACCTCCCCGGCTCCGCCCTCTCACCACCCGGCTCGGCCCCTCGGCGGGGAAGAGCAAGGCTTAAGCGATGTGGGCGGTGAATGGGTGCTCAGGCTAGCGACCATCGTGGGTGGTGAGCTTAATCGTAGGTGTAGACTGGCGAACAGTGGTGCGAGTCAGTATTCGTTCTCTCCGTATTCTTCGCCGGAAATACATGTGTGGACTGCCGAAATGGTAATACCAATGTTTTCAGTGACAGAGCGGTTAACATCACCTCAGTGCGCGAGGTGGTCCAAGCTAAGCGCCACAGCCGCGCGATATCGCGAAAGGACCTAGACGCTCTTCGAGATTCGATCAACCGCTTCAACGCAGTTCGTGGAACAATCGTTACGATTTCTTGGTTCTCGAAGGGCACCTAGAACGCCGCATCCGCTTCGGGAGCCGCATCCATCACGTTAGTGGATGGTGAGAAGTTGTTTGACTTGCTAATCGAATACGGCGTTAGTTTATGTCAACGAACGATAGAACAGGTGGAAGTGAACATAGATATGTTTACCGCCATTGAAAATCACAGCTGTGTACCGACGACCGATTGATACGCACCTGCATTCTGACCACACCTGTCTTGACGATTATCGCAATCATCCACTGAGGCTCGCGGCTTCGGTGATGAAGTAACATCTTTCTTTCTTCCGTATACAAGACCACCTCGTTTACCAGTTTTTCGGTTTCGGGCATGGGACTCAAGGGCAGTTGAGCGGAGGCTTTGTGTGGCTCAGGCGAAGCTACCCAAATCGCCAGTTACGCTGCCAGTGCTGTGGAGGGCCAGTTACCTTCCTTCTAAGTCGGAACAGGCAGAAGTGACTCTGAGGGTTTGGCGTGCAGAATTTGACATCAAGAACCTTGTTGAATCTCGTATCGAAAGATTCATCTTTGAAGTCGCTCATGCTCTGCAATCAAGAATGTCAGATAACTACGGATGAGATTACAGTAAAGTCTTGCCTCGTCGATCCCAAGTTCCAATCCTTCGTTGAGATCGACTCCGTGGCGAACGCCGCCTCCGGTTGGCGATGACAGATAGCCATGCAAATTCATCATCCACTGCAGGATATGCTTTTGATGACCTTCCCCGCGCTGGCGGAGCTCATTGATGATTTTGTTGAAGTATCGACCGTGGATGCTGCCATCTAAAATTTTCTCGCTTCTAAACGCCGTAGAGATAGTCTCTAGCAACCAAAGCACTTCCTGTACGGCTTGACGCCCATTACCCTCGCTAAGTGCCCGTTCGGAATCCTCCAAAGCTTTTTCGATCACCCCTTTGGCCTGTGTGTCAAGTGACGGCGCTTCATCGGGTACAGCAATTGGTACATGCACGCGAGTGGCGATGAGCCTTGGTGGGTCAATCTGAAAACCCGAATCAGCATCGCTTAGGATACGGTTGATCAGTCCAACCCCAGGTAATTCCATTTTGGGATGGCTTCTCTCCAGTTCGTCGCAGGCATTGTAGAAAGCTTCGATAAATAAAGGGGCATTCTCAGATGCCCCCGTCATTACACTGTCCAGATCCGTTGATGCCCAACTTTCGTTGCTACTAGGATAATGAGAAACGCCAGCAGCTGTAGCAAAATGGGATTTGAAGTGCTCAAGAATCCCCTTTCGACTTCCTTGACCGCAAATTTTATCAATCAATTGTCGGAACGTCGATTCTACTTCTTCCTTCACCGGACCAGGGGATTCGTATCGCCAGTTGCCTTCGAACTCTAGCATCGCCATGCTTCCTCGTGGTGTGACGTTCAGTACTCATCAGCCTGTTATCGTTTCCTTAGCAGTCAGCGCGTGGGCTACCTCTTACCACTAGTGGTTCGCTTCACCGTCGACCACCATGCCCAAACTCGGCCGTTGCTGGAAGTCGCACCTTCTCCAAACCCATCGCTGGGATTGGTGCCCTTCTGGTACTGAAATTGGCCATAGCAAGCAGCTTTACTTTGAAATTGCCTCGACGATCAGTATGCCTAACTCGAACAGACCATATACCAGCGCGGACACCCCAAAAATCATGAGCGTACCCGCAGCGTAATTGAACCAACGAGGATACTGTCGTTGCAGCAAGACGGGTATCTGGGTCGCGAAACCCTCATCGCATTTCACTCCGGCGTTGACCTCAGCATAAGTGATTGGCGGGAAGTAGAGATAGGAGATGGTCAGCTGTTCGTTTGGGACTATGCTATGGATCACGATGTCATGACCTGAATTCGGCACTTCCTTCAGTTCATGTTGTACTGGGGGCCATATTTTATAAGAAGGCAAAATAGTGTGACTCAGCCGCACGTTCGTCGCCGCTCGTCTTCCTGCGTTCCTGATGACAACCGCATGGGTATTCACGGTGATGTTGACGCCATTTTCTCCTTGATGATTGAAAGAGGAGACGTGTCCCCAGTGAGTTAACAAAATGGGACGACTCTCGGTTCGACGATTAACCCAGATACCGACGAAGAGAGTGAGTATAGGCGCTGCTACCGTCGCAAAGACTTGCCAGTTAACCATGATGATGACCTATTCGAAGAAAACAACACCCAAAAATCCCTTCTCCATGTAGCTGGCCAACATATCGAACTTGTCCTCCCCCCGTGATTCGACCGTTAGTGTATGATAAACCTTTGGTCTATCGGGATGATGGTTTCCGGGGCTGGTGATCGGTGGCCTAAAGCGCTGTGTGGTCGTTTCGTATTGTCGTGTCTCATCCATATTTGATCAGAATCTGCGCCGTGCGCAGACATTCAACCGACATTCACCAGAAACTTCGAACCGTGCCTATCGATTAATATACACCCACTACATATAGGGTGCACCCACTCGCCGAACAGTTACTACCGGGGTGTATATATGGCCCGTCGAGACGCTTGCGATTTGAATCCACTTGCCGTCGATAAGAGGACTATTCTGCTTTTGATATTGTGTGAGGTGTCATCATCCTCGCTCAGGGAGTCGTAGCCCACCATCATTGAGGAACGTGTTACTTGTCTTAACACTGGGAAGTAGGGATGGAAGGTATTTGTGGCGAAGACAATTCCCTGGGCAAGCGCAAGGATACTGGATATGTTTATTGGAGCGCCTGATTTGCCGAAATTCCCTTCTTCCCATTTCAAGAGCTTGGTGTGATTCTGCGGGGGGCGCCCCCTCCATCGCTTAGGGGTTAGGCACATCCATATAGCGACTTCAAACGGCGAAACATTTCTAAGTCACCCAGGAAAAACCGATCTGCCATGGCTTCATCGGTTGGATGTGTATAAGACTCTTCCGGATTATGCCCGAGCCATTTACGTGCCTGCCATGAACCGATCTTAGCCAACGTTTCCACTTCAAGGTGGTGATGTTTCAAAATATGACTCTTCCAAACCGGATGATGATCGGCTATGCAGAGAATGCCGTGACCAAGACTATCATATACAACACCCGTTGCTTCGGTAGGATGAATCTCATCGAGAGCTCGTTCCCGAAGCAGTTCTCGATAGGACGGAATAGCTTCCAAAATGACTGATTCACCCTTCCAGATTTCGCGTAATCGGGTCTCAATCAACCCGGGCTGCGGACGCCCTTGATTGTCAGAACATTCCCGCACCAATCGTGCAACGGCAACGTTTGATGCCCCATCTAGTCTTAGCAGATTTTGGCGTTCCGGGCTGGAAAGTAGCTGTGCCCAACTATCCTCCGGTTCCACGTATCGCTCAAGCACGTGCATAACCTCCCCAATGCGCCATACGCTTTCGTCAACAGCTATGATCGTCTTGAATAGCCTTCGAAGCCCAGCCGCACATAACAGGACATTTCGGCGAACTTGGTCGGAAGCAAAATGCGTCAAGCAACTAGCGATGAATGTCTTGATTGCATTTCCCAAATCGTTGCCACCACCCAACCATGCCGGGAGCCATTCCACATTCGGTTTTTCCTGTTGCAGATGAATGAGAAAGTTGAGTGCATGCATACAGTACAGATCGTTCATGTCGCGAGCGTGATCTGGAAACACTCGGTAAAGCACCTGAAATGTACTTTGCTCGCAGTGACGCACAAGGGTTTCGGCAATGACCATAGTACCTTCAACGTTTAATTGGAGAAAAAAAGCTCCCTCAATCAAGTCAGCCGGTTCACTTTTGCGTAGCATGTCAACGGTTTGATCTGCGTCATCGAAGGATGACAACACAGAACGCATATTGTCGGTTACGACACCTCTTTTTGAATCTAAGCGTCGAGTGACAAGGGCCTTGAATTCCTCTACTCGTGTGATGTTGAATTCTTTGTCGAACACTTTGTCCAAGTGGCGAATAATACGTCGCTTCTCAAAAAACCAAACTTGCCAGGGACTGAGCACTGAACGTAGCTTGTCAATATCCCGCTGAAGGTTTGTAATCTCCACGGTGAGTATTGGCTCTATTTGATCCTGCTCTCTGTCGAAGACGGCGATCTTTAGACCGTCGCACAGGACAGCCAGAGCCGCATTGATCTCTGGGTGTACGGCATAGCTAACAGTCTGCCTGATATCAGCAACTCGAAATTTTGTGCCCTTCCCTTTCGGTTTTTTCGCTTCAATGAGCCAGAAATTTTCAGACCAAAGCGTTAAATTGTAATCGAGGAAATTCTTGCGCCCCAGCAATTGAATTTTCTTTTCCCGGTCGATTGAAAAATAACTTTCCTTGTCGTAACCCAGCACTTTCAAAAGAGGTGAGATGATCTCCTCGCGGACATCGGCCTCGGTATAGCCGGTAACATCTAGTGATTGTGTTCGGATCAAGATGCCTCGTGCTGCAGTATCCAACGGTTCTAACGCCTTATGTTGCATAAGGTCAGATATGTGAAGTGGACCCGAAAAGAGGGAGTTCATTGGCGGTATCTCGACTGTTGTTAAGAAAGCAGCAAGCCTACCCTATATCGCAAGCCGAATCGACGGTTAATGTTAAATTGGGCACTGTTAACAAGCCCGGTATCCGTTAGGACTGCGTCGGGATGGCGGCGATTAAGACGATAGTTAGATGCTCCGGTGGGCGGTGGAGAGGTGAGCCCGCAGAGAAGCGGCCGGTGTTTGGAGGAGATAGCGAACAGTTAAACGGTGCCCCTTGGTCGGTACCGGATAGTTTCTAGGCGTGGAAGAAATTTTACGATAGACTTCGGGCGTGGTTAGGCGTGGTTAGGCGTACAACTTTGACCCTAATTTGATTTTGAACTGGCTCCTCTAGCTGATACTACTCAATCATTGATGTTTGAATAACATGCCCATTGGCGACTTTGTCAGCTCCTTGTGAGCATTCTTCAATTCCCTGAACCGTTCAGGGATTTCTCTGAGTTTTGGCACATCCAATAAATGATTGACAGCTAAGCTTGCTGCTCCGAAGGTTCCAGTGCCCGTGATTATTGTTGCAATGTCCAGACCTCCCGCGAGCATCATCGATCCAATATCGTAGCCCGCAAATTTTATACGTTTGGCCCTAAGTTTCTTGACTTCTCGGGCATGATCGTCGAACGCATTTCGGATATTGTCCACAATTTGGTCGCTCGTCCGGAAGAAACCCGTTGGGTTTATTTCCGCAAGCTGACTTATGCCGTTCGAAAGAACATCACGAATTTCTTCGAATACTCCCTCTTGGCGCATTTCAACTAAAGCTTTTGCCGGAATTTTGCCGAGCCAAGACTCGTCGGTTCCAGCAACGTGCTGTAATCCTTCCGCCATATGTAGAGTTTTTAAGTCATCCGGCTGTTGTGCAGCATTGTATTCCAACTTCCAGTTGAAATACTTCCATGAAGTTGGAGCATCTATTAGGGGAGTGCCCATCAAATAGCGGCTTTTCATCAATAGATCTGTAGCTTGACCCATCCGGCCAAAACACATATCCGCGACCATTTCGCCAGCATGCGATCCAATTCCAATGTCAGACCATTCTGAAGCTAATGACCGTATGATTTGCTCTTTTTTGGTTCCACTCCATTCTGTGTCAAATAGTAGTCGGTCGGGATCACTCAAAGCCTGAACAGTGGCTTCAGGGGTGCTTAGCTCGCTAGCAAATTCCCATACGTCCTCTGGTGAATCAAACTCTCGTCCAAAGAGTACGGAGGCATGTTTTACACCATCATTGAGCATTATTTGTTTAAGTAATTCTCCCTCATGGTCGTCAATTGAAGAACGAAATGGTGCCAGCACAACAATTGGTTTTGGCAAATCGGTAACTGCGAACTCCTTATAACCAAGTGTGTTGAGGGCATGCTTTGCCACGTAGTACGCCTTCTTCTCGTCATTGACGTTTTCGAAAATATGGCGTGAATTAAAGAACGGGTCTGTTAGAACTATAGTGTCACTATAGAGACCGACCGAACTCGCGATGTTCATTTCGTGAGAGGGGAAAAGGTCCCCACCATAAACCGCTTTAAGACCTTCCAAATCTTGTATGTGGAAACTTGTAGCCTCCCCAACCGAGGACCAAAAATCTTCCAAAGCGTTTAGAAAATCAGGCAGATTTTCTGCAAAATTCTCTACTGCTTCGGTCGTTTTAGAGATTGCAATAGCTGCTTGGTGTGGATTCAAACCTTTATCGGTTGCATCTTCGGCAAGTGAACCAAACTGTTTTTCGATGAATTCAAAGTAGATATTAGAAATATCTTGGAGAGAAACTGAATTTTTAGTGTTCTCCCTTTGGTATAGTTCTGCCGCTGCTAATGCCATAGAACGAACTCGTCCATCTACTGTGTCGAGGTCTATTCTGCCATCAGGACCGTATTTGACAGCATTAAGGCTCTGTTTCGCATCAGCAGCCAGATGGGCTGCAAATCGAATTTTTCCTTCGTCTAGCCTCGTTCGGAGGATTTCTAAACGCCAACGAAGAGCTTCATCAGCTTCTCTCTCTTGATTTTTTGCGTCCACTGCTTCTGCTTCCCGCATCTCAATATGTCTACCTGAGAGTACAATTTGAGTGGGTCAATGGCGGAACTCGCCAGATTGACTTCCCTCAAATCATTTTACCACCGGCTACGAGGTTTTTGGAACCATAGACGATGGGCGAAGCGGACCCAGGCTCGGAGGCCATGGTTCTTTTTGTTTAGGTCCTAATGACCTGTGGACTTTAATCCTGTTGAGGATATGTCGTTGGCGCTTCTCAGGCTCAGGATGATCGAGAGCATCCTGAGCCTGAGAGCGCCCACCGTGCTGCCCACAATGTCCCGGTAAAACTGAAACACTCTTTTCGCCGTATCCACACCAAATGTCGTTCTGTTAGTTTTTATCATTGGACGCTCTAGCTGGACTGGGTAGACACCATATTATCCTATTGGGCACCTTAAAATGCCGTCGGGTCTCAGTCACCGGAAGGTGTCCTTTACATTTCTGTTCTTCCTCGGTTTGCCCCGGACTCGCCTGGCTCGGCCTTTTGGCAGGACGGAGTAAGGATCAGGGTAGTTAGCGATTAATGATCGCTCAGGTTTCAATCTTTCGTGTTCGGCGAGCTTCATCGAAGAATCAAGTCGGACGAACAGCGGCTTGATCATGTGTTCGTTTTTACCGCCTTCTTCGTCAGTTGAAATAAAGTTGATGGCAGTGTTGGGATTGCAGAGTGGCCCCCCGTCACAGGAGACTAGACGGAAATTGTAATATTGTCCGCTGACAAGACATCGAACTTATAGCTGTGTTTGTCAATGATGTGGGTGTTGGCTATAGCGGCCCTACGTTTTCTAAACGAGTGGAAGGCGTCAGCGGAACATTTTCTCCCAGATAAAGTGGTTCTCGTCATGGCGTTCGAGGGAGGGCCGTACTACAGGAAGCTGAGCGTCGTCCGAGCGGGATCTATAGGGTACGGAAATAGCAAATAAGAAACTAACCAATTCTCCTAGAGTGGCCATGTTAATAGCTATTTAGGTAATACTTAAAGTCAATATATCGGTTGACGTTAATATTTAGACCGCGCAACCTTTATGGAAACTGAATTAATGAAGGCTACTCCATTTGCAGCAATTGCGGTTGAGAAGGGTACCGGAAAATCGATTTCACAAGCTGTGTGGATTTAACGGAAGTTTCTGGAACAGATACATGGCCGTCTAATGCGGTTTTTTTTTGAAATGACCCTTCAAGGGACGTAGCTGAAAGCTATATAAGCTGACAGCAGGCTATATCTACTCGAAACTAAGAACAGGAGTTAGTTTCCATGCCTCTAGAGCAGGAAGTTGTTCGTTGGGCTGCAACTAGGCCTTCGTGGCAGCAGTATCTACTGTGTAGAATAGCTCGGGGAGACACGCTAGGGGATAGCGATTACAAGCAAGTCGTGGAAGCTATTTTGGCTTCGGATGATTTTGAGGATGAGCAACTTTCGATTGAGGACTTACCTGTAACGGTGGAGGGCGATGATGCGGTTCGGCTTGACTCCATCGCTGATCCAAAACACGTCAACGCTCTTGAGTCGGCCCAACCTCTCACTTTCGCGCTCGACGGGATCACCGTCATCTATGGGGACAACGCAACTGGCAAGTCGGGTTTTGCGCGCCTTCTTAAGCTTATCGCGCGAGCACGACATCAGGAGGAAATTCTCTCCGACGTCTTCCGGGATACGGGGCAAGACGAGCCAAGCGCGTGTGTCACCGTTCGGATAGGAGATAGCGAGGAATCTTTAGACGGCCCTATTTCGAGCTTGCCCGAACTTCAGCGCATGTTGTTCTACGATGGTGAGTGCGGTAACGCCTACATCAGGACGGAGTCTGACTTTCCTTACCGACCCTCGGCCTTTTTTGTCATGGATAGGCTGATCGAGGCTTGCACGGCGGTGCGTAGACTTATTGACGCTAGGCTGGCGGAGAACAGCACGTCAAAGAAAATACTACCTGTGGTCGACGACTTGGTGAGCGATACTGCGGCAGGTTGGTTTCTCTCAAATCTGTCCGCCAACTCCTCTTTTGAAAATCTTGACGCCCTAATCGATAGCTTCGAAAAATCGGCTGAGACGGTGGATAATCTCAGGGAACAGGAAGCGCGACTGGTCGCTGGTGATACAAGCCAGGAAAGACAGCGCCTCAATAGAACTGCTGAAAAGCTAGACTCGGTTGCGACGCACCTCAAGAAGGTACAAACGGCACTGGGTGTGGACGCCATGTCCGAGCTCAAAACACTGCGCGACCGCGTTCAAACACTTGATGAAGCTACATCTGTGCTGGCACAGGCCTTCGAATCTGAACCATTCGCGGGTGTAGGCACATCGGTGTGGGAGGAACTTTGGGAGGCGGCGAGGCGCTTCTCAGAATCTCATGCATATCCCGGTGGTACGTTCCCCGTCATCAGTTCGGACAGTAGGTGCGTATTGTGTCAGCAAACTCTCGCTGCTGAAGGTCGAGATCGACTAAGTCGCTTTGACGAGTTCGTCAAAAATGACACCCAGCAGCAACTTGCGGAAGCCAGGCGGAAGTTCAATACCTCCAGTAGTCAGGTATCCAGTCTTTCTGTGCAGTCCGAGGCCGTGGAAACAAACCTGTTGGACTTGGAAGCGGCGTATTCTGAACTTATATCTGAGGCTCAATCGATATTATCTCTAGCAGAAGACATGCAAACTACCCTCCTCAAGGCACTTTCCAACTTTGGAGAGCTGCCTAGCGTCAAATTTGATTGTGGAACATTAGTAGTACGGATTGGTGAGGCTGCCATTCGTGCCAGGACGGATGCGCTAGAGCTCGCCGACCCCGAGGCCACAAAGAACCGTCTCCGTATGGCCACTAAGAAGAGGATGGAGAGTGAACTACTTGAGGAAATGAAGAACCAACGCCTTCTTATAGTCGAAGAGATCAAACGGCAAAAAATCTATACTAGGTTAGAAAATATTAAGAACAGTGCTGCAACTGGAGCAATCACGAGAAAGATATCCGAGTTATCTGCTGCAGAAGTTACAGAGGTTATTCGTGATCGATTTACCCGTGAGGCGGATCGTTTGCAGCTCGAGAGGGTTACGATTACCAAAACTCGGGCCGAGCGAACTGCGTTGCTGCATCAACCAAAGCTCGTAGGTGCACGCCAGTATGTCACACTTCCACAGGTTTTTAGTGAAGGAGAGAAGACGGCTCTTGGTTTGGCCGCCTTCTTTACGGAAGCGTATTTGGACGCCTCGAAATCTGCCCTCATCTTGGATGATCCAGTGAGTTCACTAGACCATGTACGGCGGGGTTTGGTGGCGAACCGGCTCGTTGAGTTTGGTCTGGATCGACAAGTTGTCGTGTTCACCCATGACGTGTCTTTTGTTGCGGATATCAAGCGAGAGGCGAACGAAAAAGGTGTTGTTGTGACTGATCGGTCGGTAGCCAAGAGCCGCGCAGGAGATCGCAAGCCGGGTACGTGCAGTACGATGCACCCCTGGAAAGCTAAGGATGTATCTGAGCGACTAGGAGTGCTCCGAGAGAAACTCGCTAAAATCAAGAAACATTCTCGGGACTGGGAGCAAGATCAGTACGAGACGGAAGTTGCCGTCTGGTCTGGGAATCTATCAGAAACATGGGAACGCATTTTCAGTCAGGAACTCGTCGGCCCTGTTCTCGCTGAAGGTGGTCTCGAAGTGCGACCTGCGATGGTGAAAGTCCTTGCCCAATTCTCCGACGAAGACAACAGGGAATTCCAGGCAAGCTACAGTCGTATTTCACAGTGGGCAAAGCGCCACGATAAGAGTGGAAAGATCAACTATGTAGCTCCAGAGGTGGAAGCACTGAACAATGAGTTGGATCTTGTGGACAGTTGGTTCAAGCGAGTAAGAAGATACAAGAATTTATGAACGAAGTTGCTGTGCATAAAAACTAAAGTACCAAGGACGCACATCTTCCGGGAATATTGGATAATGCTATTCTTATCTCCACCAGAAGCTCGACTCGATCTGCCTACGATATAATCGTAGATCGTATAAGATGCCTCCCCGCTTCCAGCGTGTCGACTTCCTTGACTCAGAACCAATCTCTTTAGTAGTAACGCACGTCTTACAACTGCCGATAAACTCGATCATGAAAGTTCGCTTAATACTCTATCTGGACCGGGTCTCACATGGTCACAAAAAGGCTTCGTAGACCTTTTGTGCAGCATATCTCCATTATCAACGTATACTCTTTGGTACGAGACTACATCGACACCCCCCATACCTCTACAGGGTGTCCTTCGCAATGCTCTCCGCAATCCGCTCCGCCGTCTCGCGCACCGATTCACGCGACAGGTGCGCGTAGCGCGCCGTGGTCTCGACCTGGGAGTGGCCGAGCAGTTTCCCGATCATGGGCAGGCTCTCGCCCAGCGCCAGGGCCCTGCTGGCGTACGAATGGCGCAGGTCGTGGAGCCGCACGTCTGAGAGACCCGCGCGCGCCCGAACGGTCTGCCAGGCGTCATCGAGTTCGGTCATGTGCGTGCCCGGCCTCTTGCCGTGTATGACCCACGGATTGCCCTCGACGCGCGGGAGTTCCACGAGGAGCTTCACCGCCCGTGGCGAGAGCGGGACCACCCGCGCGCCCGTCTTGGCGTCGGGGAGCCTCAGTTCACTCTCCTCGAGCGCCACGTCCTCCCATCTTAATTTCAGTATCTCGTTCTTCCGGCACCCCGTCAGCATCAGGAGCCGGATGGCGGCCACAGCGGGCGCCGTGGCGCCTCCTCTTGTCCCGACCTCGTCGAGCGTCTGCCCCAGGCGTGTGAATTCCTTGTCGGTCAGGAACCTCTCCCGCCTGCGCTCGGGATGTTTGGCGATCGAGCGGCAGGGGTTCATTCCTTCCGGCACGAGTCCCCACTCCCCGGCCAGGCGGTACATCAGGGAGAGGGTGCGGAGCGCCATGTTCGCGGCAACAGGCGTCGCGCACAGCCGTTGGTGCATCTCCGCGACCTGCGCGCGCTCGACCGCCGTGAGCGACAGCTTCCCCAGGGCCGGCAGGATGTGCTTGCGGACCGCCGTGCGGACCGTCTCGAGGGTCTTCGGCTTGCAGCGCACCGCGGCGTATTCCGCGAGATACCTCCCGGCGAGTTCGGCCACCGTAGGCCCGCCGGCGGGTTTCTTCGGCTTGAGCGCCGCCTCATCGCCTGCCTTGATCCGGGTGATGATCATGGCCGCCCTCTGGCGCGCCTGCTCGGCATGGACCACGCCGTAGCGGCCGACCGCCACGCGCCTGGGTCCCCTGGGACCTCTTGCCTGGGCGACGTAGACCTTCGTCCCCGTGGGATAGACCCTGACGCCGAAGCCGGTGAGCTCCCTGTCCCAGAACACGGTCTCTTTATCGGTATCGAGCTTGCCGACCATGCGGTTCGAGAGCGTCCTGTACTTGAGTTTCGCCATATCCGGTTCTTCCTCCTCGTCCTGATTCACAATTGATTAGTCTGAGCGCCAAGGTGGGTTCCGATGCTGTCGCCCACCCGGGCGGCCGCCGCCTTCTCCGCGTCGCGCATCAGGTGCGCGTAGCGCGCCGTGGTCGATACCTTGGCGTGGCCGAGCAGCTTGCCGATCGCGGTGAGACCCTCGCCCAGCGCCAGCGCCCTCGATGCGTAGGAGTGCCTGAGATCGTGGATCCGCACGTCATCGAGACCGGCCCTGGCCCTGATGCGTTTCCAGTAGGTAGTGATGTCCAGGGGACGACCCGCCCCGTTTCGCCCGGGGAACACCCAGGGGTATCCGGGCGAGCGCGCGATGCTCTCCAGCACACGAAGGGCAGGCGTCGTCAGGGGGACCATGCGCGGACCCGTCTTGGCGTCCCGGAGCCTGAGTTCTCCCGCCGTGTGGTCCACGTCGTCCCAGCGAAGGTTCAGTATCTCGCTCTTCCTGCACCCGGTCAGCATCAACAGCCTGATCGCGGCGAGCGCGGGCGGCCATACCGACCCGTCCGCCTCCGCGTCCCTGAGCGTCACGCCCAGGCGGCGGAACTCCTCATCGCTCAGGAACCGCTCGCGCCGGCGCATGCTGTAGGGCCGCATTGCGCGGCAGGGATTGTTCCCGGGAGGGAGCAGCTCCCACGTCTCGGCAAGGGAGAACATCTTGGAAAGGACGCCGAGCGAACTGTTGGCCATGTCGGGCGTGTCGCAAAGGCGGTGGTGCAGCGCCGAGACTTCCGCTCGTCCGACCTGTTCGATCTCCATTCCGCCCAGTGCCGGCAGGATGTGCTTCTCGATCAGGTACCGGTATGATGCAATGGTGCCCGGTTTCAGGTGCTTCTCGACATGGTCCCGCATGAAGCGTTCGGCCAGGCCGGACACGGTGGGCGGTGGTTCGGGCGGTTTGGGCGTGGGAGACTCTCCGCGCTTGATGCGGTCGATGACGGGGACGGCGCGTTTTCTCGCCTCATCGGTCGACAGCTCTCCGTGCCGGCCGATAGTCACGCGCTTCGGCCCTCCCGGCCCACGGGTCTGGACCACGTAGACCTTGCGCCCCGTGGGGTGGACACGCACGCCGAAGCCGGCAAGGTCCCGATCCCAGAAGACGGCGTCTTTGCCTTCGACTTCGAGCGCGTCGACGGCGCGCTTGGTGAGTTTGAGTTCGCTTCTTTTGGGCATAGTTCCTCTCTCGGCTGATTCGTAATCAAAACGTATACAAGCGGCATGCAATGGGAGCGTATTTAAGCATAAATATGACGAAAACGCAAGAGGAAAAAGACAAGGGAAAAAAGAAATACTTGAATAAAAACAGATATTTATATTAAAACTGGAGGGTCAGTCGCATCATTGTCGGTAAGGCGGAATTTTATCCCTGTCTACCCCCCCTTGACAGGGGGGCATGAAAAAGAAAAAAGCAACACCCACAAACAACGATCAACTCCCCCCTTGAGGGGGAGTCGGCAAGACGAGGGCGAAGCCCGAAGTCGCGCCGGTGGGGGGAGCTTTTTCTGTGGCATGTCCCCCCACCGAATCGGCCTTCGCACAAACCGCTCGGCCTCTTCGACTCCCCCTCAAGGGGGGAGTTGATCCCTTTTCTGCTTGGTCGGGCTTGACCCTCCAAAGGGGAGTTGATTTTTTTGCGGGGGTTGCCTTTATCCCCCGCCAAGGGGCGTTGCCGTATGGGGTTTCCCTTTCCGGGGGGTTGCCGTTACCCTTTCAGGGGCTTTCCCAACAAACCCCCATCCGGGAGAACGAGCGTTCATGTGGCGCAAGATTTCTCGTCCATTTTTTCTGACGCTGGGCTGCGTCTGCCTCGGCCTGGGCTTCATCGGCCTGCTGCTGCCCGTCCTGCCGACGACGCCCTTCATCCTCCTGGCGGCGTTCGCCTTCTCGAAAAGCTCCGAACGCCTCCACGCATGGCTGCTCGGCCACAGGCTCTACGGCCCGCTCATCACGAACTGGCAGCGCCACGGCGTCATTCGCCCCCGGGCGAAGTGGACGTCCGTCTCGCTCATCGTCCTCCTGGCGGGGCCGTCGATCTACCTCATGGGCGCGCCGGGGTACGCGAAGATTCTGCTCGCCGCCGTCTGCGCGTGCGTGGTGTGCTTCATCGTCACGCGGCCGGGCGCGATACCGGGGGACGGGGAGTGAATTCCGACTGGGGAAGGAGGAATTCCTGATTGCGTAGGGACAGGTCGCGACCTGTCCCTACAGAATCGGTTGGCAAACACATAGGGGCGGTTCGCGAACCGCCCCTACACAACCATTGCGAAACGAATCGTACGCCCACCATCATCCACCGCCGCCTTATATAAAGGAGAAACCCATGAACGAGGAACGCTACGAGCGGGGGCTCGCCGTCCGCAAATCACTCGGCATCTACGGCGAGGACGGCCTCGCGGGCACGTTCACCGAGATGAACGAACTGGCGCCGGCGCACACCCGCGCCATCGTCGAGTACGTCTTCGGCACCTGCTGGAGCCAGCCCCTGCTCGACAACAGGACGCGCGAGATGATGATCGTCGCCGCCGCTGCCGCGCAGGATTTGTCCGGCGAGGTGGAAATCCACTCGCGCGGCGTGCTGAACCAGGGTCTCGCGCCCGAGGAACTCATCGAGGGCATCGTCTCGCTCTGCCCCTACATCGGCTTCCCGAAGACGAACCACGCCCTCGCCGCGGCGAAGCGCGCGATTGAGAAGAACGCGGCGGGAGAGTAGGGACAGGCCGCCGTGCATGAAAAGCACCCCCCCCCTACCCCCCCTTGACAGGGGGGCATGAAAAGGCAACCCCCGGCGAGGGGAGAGGTTCATGTTTTGCCGACGCCTTTGAATTTCACTCCCCCCTTGAGGGGGCTGTTGAAAAACCCCGTTTTGAAGCGGGAGGTATGGCGTCTCACGCAGCGGCGGAGAGGAAGCCCGCGAGGTGCGTGAGGCCGCCAGGAACGCGCATTCGGCGTCTCAAGGCGGCGCAGGCCCTCCACAGAGCGAATAAACGCGCCGCAACAGCGGCGGCGAGCCGCTTGAGGTTCACCGCAGTCGCCGTCAGGTAGGCCTGGATCCTTATGTTCGCAAGACCCCGGCGCACCGCCCGCGCCAGGCCGTGCCAACTCTTCGCCTCGCCGTGATAGCCCTCCGAGCGACCCATGTGCCGGCGCCACAGCCGACCCTCCTCCTCCCCACGGCGCGTGTGGCGACGGCGCGCGCGTAACAGCGCCGGATACTCATGCGGAACCAGCACCGTCCTGCTCGTGCGGGACTTCGACAGACAATCGGCCTTGAGCGCGCAGCCCGCGCAATCGCGCGTCCTCGATACATAGTAGCGACCCCGCTCCGTCTCCTTCCGGGGGCGCAGCGTCTTGCCCCCCGGACACTTCACCACCTTGTGACGCTCATCGTAGCGGAACAGCTGCAACGGCACCCGGCTCTGGGAAGGCTCCTTCTTCGCCGGTATCACCGCGTCCACCCCCCGACGCTCCAATGCGCCGTACACCTTCGAGTACGCATAGCCCGAATCCGCCGTCACCACCCCGGGCGCGCGCCCCGTGAGCTCGCAAACCGCATCCAACTGCGGCTCCATCATCTCCCGCTCGTTCAACGTCCCCTCCGTCACCGCAACGTCGAGGACAACGCCCCGCTCATCGTCCACCACCGCGTGGTGCTTGTAGCTCGGCTCGAACCCCGCCCGAGCGCTCTTGCGCGCCAGGCGAGCGTCCGGGTCCGTTCGGCTCACAGACCCCGAACCCCCGCCCCGGCCTTTGCCCTTCTTCTCCGTCTCATCCTCCGAATCGTTCTCCCGCACCACCTTCTCCGCGTGGCGCTCCGCCAGACTCTCCCAGCTCACGTCCGCACGTATCAAAGAGGCGTCCATGTGAACCACCTCTCCCGTCGCCACCTTCGCCTCCACGCAAGCCTGAACCGTGCGGCGCAATACCTCCTTGAAGCGCTCCTCCCCCCAGCGCTGGCGAATCCGCGTCAGGCTCGAATGGTCCGGCAACTCCTCGTCCAGCCTGTACCCGATGAACCACCGGATCGCCAGGTGCGCCTGCGCCTCGCGCAACAGACGCCGGTCGTGGGCGTAGCCCAGCAGCAGGCCCGCCAGCATCAACCGAACCACCACTTCGGGGTCCAGGCCCGGACGGCCATTGTCCGCGCAATAGCACTCCGCCACTTCCTCGCGAAGCCAGCTCAAATCCAGTACGCGGTCCACCTGCCGCAATATGTGATCTTCGGGAATCAACTTCTCCAGCGGGCCGGCCACGAACAAGTCCATCTGCTCGCGCCTCTTGCGATCCAGCATCGAGGGAACTCCCATCTCGGGCGAGTCGGGATAACTCCATACGATCACAAAACCAGGGGTTTTTCAACAGGCCCTTGAGGGGGAGTCGAGGAAGCCGAACCGACAGGTGAAGGCTGACTCGGTGGGGGGACGATTCTAAATTAAAAACTCCCCCCACCGGTTCGGTTTCGGGCAAAACCCCCCTCACCTCACCGACTCCCCCTCAAGGGGGGAGTTGATCCTTTTCTCGTCGGGCGGCAAGAACCCTCAAGGGGGGAGTTGATCCCTTCTCTACTTGGTCGGGTTTGCCTCTCCAAGGGGAGAGTGATTCTTTTTTGCGGGGGTTTTGATTTTTCTTGCCCCCCTGTCAAGGGGGGTAGGGGGGGTTGCTCTTTTGACGAACCAAACCGGACAGGTCGCGACCTGTCCCTACATGCTCACGCCCTTCATGCGTGATAGGCTCGGGAAAACGCAACCACCGAATCTCTTTGCCGTATAACCACCCACCCGGAGACCCCCATGAACGAGATGGACGAATTCGAATTTTTCCTGGAGAAACCCTGGTCGGACGGCCTGCCCGTCGTCACGCCCACGGAAGACCGAATCGAGCGCATGCTGGCGGGCACGTCGCGCGCACCCGATGAGGCCGTGACCCCCGTCCCGCCGCTGGACGAGGTCGCCACGGTGCGCGACGTCGCCGCCCACGCGGTGATGGCCGGCTGTAAGCCCGAATACCTCCCCGTCGTCATCGCGGCGCTCGAGCTCATCGTCGAGGAGCCGCTCAACCTGCGCGGCGTGCAGGCCACCATGCACAGCGTGGCGCCGCTGCTCATCCTGAACGGCCCGTATGCCAGGCGGATCGGCGTCACGGGCGGGCAGGGCTGCTTCGGCCCCGGCTTCCGGGCGAACGCCACCATCGGGCGCGCGGTGAGGCTCCTGCTGCTCAACCTGGGCGGCGGAATCGCGCGCGTCGCGTGCATGAGCATCTACAGCCAGCCCTCGCGCTTCACCTTCTGCGTCGCCGAGAACGAGGACGAAAGCCCCTGGGAGTCGCTCGCCGTCTCGCGCGGCTACGGGGCGGAGGAGGACGTCATCACCGCCGTCATGGTGGAGAACCCCCACATCGTCTTCAACGACGTGGACCGCGACCCCGAGCGGCTTCTCGTCTCCCACATGGACAACATGGCGGCGATGGGCTCGTGGCCCATCTGGGTGAGGTCCGACACCGTGCTCGTCCTCTCCCCCGAACACGCCCGCCTGTGCGCGCGGGCCGGCTTCTCGCGCGCGGACGTGCACGCCTACGTCACGGAGCACGCGGGGCGCACGGTGGGCGAGCTCAAGCGCGGCGGCCCCTGGCGGGCGGACAGGCCGAACGGGCGGTGGGCGTACCCGGTGGATAGAGACGACGATGATTTCTTCGTCCGCGTCGTGAACGAGCCCGAAGACCTGCACCTCATCGTCGCGGGCGGGAACGGGCCGCTCGGCGCGGTGATGCCCGGCTGGAACGGCGCCAGCCGCGCCGTGCACGGGGCGTATGAGGCGGTGTGATTGGGGTCAATCGCGACTGATGAAGGAGCGATTGCCGCCTTGGGAAAAAACGAACCCCCCTTGAGGGTTATTTTCCAACCGACGAAAAAAGAGAATCAACTCCCCCCTTGAGGGGGAGTCACAGAGGCCGAGCGGTTTGTGCGAAGGCCGATGTGGTGGGGGGAGTTTTTTCTGTGGCATGTCCCCCCACCGAATCGCTTTCGGGCTTCGCCCTCAGCTCTTCGACTCCCCCTCAAGGGGGGAGTTGATCCCTTCTCTACTTGGTCGGGCTTGGCTCTCAACGGGGGAGTTGATTGCATATCTCGCGCGTGAAGGGATGACCCTCAAGGGGGGAGTGAATATCTTCTCTCGTCGGACGGCAAGAATCCTCAAGGGAGGTTTTCAACAACCCCGATGAAGGAGGAATTACCGACCAAGTAGAAGAGCAATCAACTCCCCTTTTGAGGATCATTGGCAGCCGAGCAAAAAAGGATCAACTCCCCCCTTGAGGGGGAGTCGAGGAAGCCGAGCGTTTTTTGCGAAGGCTGACTCGGTGGGGGGACGATTCTAAATTAAAAACTCCCCCCACCGGTTCGGTTTCGGGCAAAACCCCCCTCACCTCACCGACTCCCCCTCAAGGGGGGAGTTGATCCTTTTCTGCTTGGTCGGGCTTGACCCTCAAGGGGAGTGTGAAATTCAGAGGGCGCCGGAGGGCCACGGCAACTACCCTCGCCCCCCAACCAACCCCCCAAAAACTTCCCCCTCCCGAAAGAAACGCGTCTTGACAAAAACTTTACAATTCCCGCAATATGAACCCGTGCGACACAATCCGCGGGGTGAATGAGGCCTCGGCTGACGCCTTACACGAGGCGGCCTTCCACCGGAAGGTCGAAACAGGCGGCAAATTCACCTTGACAAACCGCAAAAGGCTGTAGCAATATCATGGTTGCGACACGATCCATGAGGCGCAGTCGACTTCGGGCTGCCCGCTGAATACAAGACGGCCCTCCCGACCCGGAGAGCCGGAATAGGCGGGAACCCACCTCAAGTACCTATACCTCGTGGATTGTGTCGCAACCAGCCCGGACTGCAAGTCGGCCGGCTCCGGCCACCGGCGCTGCGCGAAAGCGCGAAACGAAAGAGATCACAAGCGGCGTAACAGCCGCCCGTATATACAGGCGAAAGAGAGGAGACTCACCGGACGAAGCGCAGATGCGCTGACAGACCTTTTTGCACCACGAAGCTTGCGGCACGACAGACGAGTTTGCGACACGATTCACGAGGCGAAGTCATCCACCGGGTGACGTCGAAAAAAAAGACCCTCCCCACCTGACCCAAACCAAAGGCGGGGAACCCACCGGAAGACCCATCCTCCTGAATCGTTTTTGAAACGCACCGGACGGCGACGCGCCGATGCCGCCGCTCTCCGGTCCGCCAAAGACGAAGAGAAACCCGAATTCAAGGCCCGAAATGAAAGCTGACGAAAGGAGGTTAATCGGAGAAAGCCGGAAATTCACGGAAAATCCCTTTTTCTATGTATTCAGGAGGACTCACTAAATGAAGTTCAGAGAGAAATCGATAAACAAGCTTTACGCTTTCGCGCTGGCGGCCGTGTTCGCCATCGCGCTGGCCGGCTGCGGCGGCGGCGGCGGGACTGCGGAAGAACCGCCTCCCCCGATGCCGACACCGCAGGAGACGTGCGAGGCCGCGGGCAATCAATATGTGAATGGTGAATGCTTGACGCCCGCACAGGTCACGATTAATACGGCGCGCGCGAACATCGCGGCGGCCACCACGGCGGAAGAGGCCCAGGCGGCTTACGACGCGGTGAAGGACGACGTTACCGCCACGCAGGGCGATATGCTTCAGGCGTTGGTCGATGCCCGGATCATGGCGATCAATCTGGCGGCCCGCGTGGACGCGCAGAAAATGGCTCTGTCGGACGCCGCCGGCATGATCGACACGTCCGACCTGTCGACCCAGGAGATGGTTGACGCCGCCAACGAAGGCATCCGCGCTCTCAGGCAGGCATTGGAAGATGCGGAAGACGTGAGCGATGAAGACAAGGAGATGTACGAGACGCAGCTGGCCGACGCCGTAACTGCCGTGGATGATGCGCAGGATGGCATCGACACCGCAACGCGACGGACGAACCAGATGACGGCGCTCTCCGGGGCATCCGACACCTTGCAGGCCGCTCTTGCGGCGCTTGCCGGTTCGACGCCAACGCAGGCGCAGCTCGACGCCGCCAACAATGCCGTCACGGCCCTGAACGAGGCGATTGCCGCCGGTGCGGACCTGACCGAAGCGGAAAAGGCTACGTATGTGCGGGAGGCGGCCAATGCGGCGGCGCCGATCCGAACGGCGCAAGCCGCCTTCGACGCGGCCGAGGACGAGGACCAGAAGGCCGCGGATGCGGCCGCGATGGCGAATGCCCTGAAGCTGCACGCGGGCCTCCAGCACGGCCTTGGCAATACCGACAACGCCCGAAACGGCGTAAGTGACACCGCCGGCGTCATCACGGTGACCAATGGCTCTGTTACACAGGCACTGTCGGAAGACAAGAAGACGCCGGTCGCCGCCAACCACGGCTGGGCGGGTAAGAGGCACACGGCCGAGCCCGACGACGCCGGCACCTACGAGGCGTATGTCTACTCGAACGTCGGCGACCCGACGGAGGGCGACCCGTTCAATGAAGAGTACACACTCAACACCGACGGCGAAACAGGGGATATCACTGCCCTCAGTGGCTATGTGACGGGCCGCGTTGCCAGCCCGAACTTCGACCAGTCCGCCGGCGCGAAACTATTCAAGTTGCCGACCAATGCGGTCCGGGTGATGGTTGCCGGCAGCTATCACGGAGTATCTGGCAACTATTACTGCACCCCCACCAGCGGTGAGACGTGCTCCGCTACCATAGCCGAAAGCGGTTTCACGCTTGCGGGCGGGACCTGGAGCTTCAAGCCCGGCAGCCCGACGGCCAAAGTCATGAGCGTGGCGGACGCCATCTACGCTTCCTACGGCTGGTGGATCCACACGTCCGAGGACGGCAACACCTTCACCGCGAGCGCTTTCGCGACGTCCAGGGGCACCGTCGATGCCGCCACGGGCATCGATACCCTGCGTGGATCGGCGACCTACATGGGCGGCGCCGCCGGCAAGTACGCGCTCCACAGCGCCACCGGGGGAACGAACGACGCCGGCCACTTCACCGCGCGGGCGACGCTCGAAGCGGATTTCAATGCCGACATGATCACGGGCACCATCGACCAGTTCGTTGGTGCGGACGGAGAGTCTCGGAACTGGTCGGTCGAGTTGAAGAAGTCCGGTGTCGGCGCCGGCGGGGCCATTACCGGTAGCGACGGCACCGGCGATCCGATGCAGACGGTCTGGACCATCGACGGGACGGCCGCGGGCGCCGCCGGCCAGTGGTCCGGAACGCTCTACGACAACGGCGACGACGGTGTTCCGAAGGTCGGGACCGGCACGTTCCATTCGACGTACAGCACAAGCGGCCGAATGGTCGGCGGCTTCGGCGTGAACAAGCAGTAGCAGCGAAGAGCAGGACGCCTATGGCTTCGGGGCTTCACGGCCCCGGGGGCCGGGGCGGCATGAGGAGAGCGAAAAAGGGGGTTGCCCGTTGGTTGCTTCCCTCGTGAGAGCAAATTGTACCGCTCCTGGTTATGAGTTTGAGTCCTCGAGCCGGGAGGGGGAACAACGGGCAACCCCTACTCTTCTTATACGCCACCCGGGCGCGCATCGCAAGGCGGAAAAAGGGACTGCCCCCTCTCTCAGGGCCGACGGAATCGAGAGGGCGGGCGGTCCCTTTTTTTGCGTCGGCAAGCCCGACCTCATCGGCCGGCAAACCCTCCCTCATCGGTCGGCAAACCCTCCCTCATCGGTCGGGTTTGAAAGAGCAACACCCACAAACAAGGATCAACTCCCCCCTTGAGGGTCATTGGCAACCGACGAAAAAACGGGTCAACTTTCCCCCTTTATAGTCAAACCCGACCGACGAGAAAAGGATCAACTCCCCCCTTGAGGGGGAGTCACAGAGGCCGAGCGGTTTATGCGAAGGCCGATGTGGTGGGGGGACATGCCACAGAAAAACTCCCCCCACCGGCGCGACTTCGGGCTTCGCCCTCGTCTTGCCGACTCCCCCTCAAGGGGGGAGTTGATCCTTTTCTCGTCGGTCGGGTTTACCGAGTTGATCCCTTCTCTCATCGGGCGGCCCGACCCTCAAGGGGGGAGTTGATCCCTTCTCTGCTTGGTCGGGCTTGGCTCTCAAGGGTGGAGTTGATTGTATATCTCGCGCGTGAAGGGATGGCCCTCAAGAGGGGAGTGAATTGCTCTCTCGTCGGGCGGCAAGAACCCTCAAGGGGGAGTTGATCCCTTCTCTGCTTGGTCTGGCTTGGCTCTCAAGAGGGGAGTTGATTGTATATCTCGCGCGTGAAGGGATGGCTCTCAAGGGGGGAGTGAATTGCTCTCTCGTCGGGCGGCAAGAACCCTCAAGGGGGAGTTGATTCTTTCACTTCGGCAGGAGGTGACCCCTTCTCTCATCGGTCGGGCTTGAACCTCAAGGGGGGTTTTCAACAGCCCCGATGAAGGAGGAATTACCGACCAGGGAGAAGAACAATCAACTCTCCTTTCGAGGGCCATTGGCAACCGACGAAAAAACGGATCAACTCCCCCCTTGAGGGTCTGGCTTCCCGAGGGGAAAGCCAGACGGCAAGACGAGGGCGAAGCCCGAAGTCGCGCCGGTGGGGGGACATGCCACAGAAAAACTCCCCCCACCACATCGGCCTTCGCATAAACCGCTCGGCCTCTGTGACTCCCCCTCAAGGGGGGAGTTGATCCCTTCTCTCGTCGGGCGGCAAGAACCCTCAAGGGGGGAGTTGATCCCCTCTCTTGTTGATTGGCAAGAATCCTCAAGGGGGGAGTGAATCCCCTTTCTGCTTGGTCGGGCTTGAACCTCAAGGGTGGAGTTGATTGTATATTTCGCGCGTGAAGGGATGATCCTCAAGAGGAGAGTGAATCCCACCTCACTCACCCGGGTTTCTCCTCCATCGCTTCGGAGATCTTCTCCAGAACGCCGTGGAGATTCTCGAAGACTTCCGTGTTCCAGAAGCGCAGTACGCGATAGCCGCTGCGGTGCAAATACTCGTCGCGTTCGCGGTCTTCGGCTTCGCGCTCGGCGTGGCCGCCGCCGTCGAGTTCGACGAGCAGTTTCTCCGACATGCAGGCGAAATCCGCGATGTAGGGGCCGATGGGCTGCTGGCGGCGGAATTTGCGGCCGTCGAGCCCTCTCGCGCGCAGGTGATACCAGAGGATGCCCTCCGCGTCGGTGCGCGAGCCGCGGAGGCTTTGGGCGTTTTGCAGGGTTTTTCCTGCGTATCGGCGGGTGGTCCGGCTGGAACGGCGAGGTTTCATCGTTTCTTCCTCGGTTTATCCCTTATCCCTGGGCAAGATTTTTACTCCCTCTTGAGGGTTATTGGCAACCGACGAAAAAGGGAGGATCAACTCCTCTTTTGAGGGTTATTTTTCAACCGAGCAAAAAAGGATCAACTCCTCTTTTGAGGGTCATTTTTCAACCGAGCAAAAAAGGGTCAACTCCCCCCTTGAGGGGCATTGGCAACCGAGAAGAAAAGGATCAACTCCCCCCTTGAGGGGGAGTCACAGAGGCCGAGCGGTTTGTGCGAAGGCCGATGTGGTGGGGGGACGATTCTAAATTAAAAGCTCCCCCCACCGGTTCGGTTTCGGGCAAAACCCCCCTCACCTCACCGACTCCCCCTCAAGGGGGGAGTTGACCCCTTCTCTCGTCGGACGGCAAGAATCCTCAAGGGGGAAGTTGATTCTTTCACTTCGGCAGGAGGTGACAACTCCCTCAAGGGGGGAGTGAATCCCTTCTCTGCTTGGTCGTCAAACCCTTCTCCCCGCTCGCACCCTGCATAAAAACCAACCCCCCCTACCCCCCCTTGACAGGGGGGTATGAAAAAACCCCGCGAAACAAGGATCAACTCCCCCCTTGAGGGGCATTGGCAACCGAGAAGAACAGGATCAACTCCCCCCTTGAGGGGGAGTCGGTGAAGCCGAGCGATTTGTGCGAAGGCTGAACCGGTGGGGGGAGTTTTTCTGTGGCATGTCCCCCCACCGAATCGCTTTCGGGCTTACGCCCTTAGCTCTTCGACTCCCCCTCAAGGGGGGAGTTGATCCCCTCTCTTGTTGATTGGCAAAAACCCTCAAGGGGGGAGTTGATTCTTTTCTCGTCGGTCGGGTTTACCGAGTTGATTGCTCTTTCATCGGGCGGCCAGACCCTCAAGGGGGGAGTTGATCTTTCTTGCCCCCCTGACAAGGGGGGGTAGGGGGGGTTGCTCCTTCTCATCAATCGCGCCAAACGCTCATCCCCCAATCGCGTTCGGTCTCCCCCCCTCGCCGCGCCGTCCGGATCCGGGCGGAAAACGCGCGCGCATTTGCCCGCAACTGCCGTCGTCGCGAGCGCGCGGGCGCGTGGCAGGATGTTCGTGCGATACCATGGACCGCCTTTTTCCGAAAACCGCGCGAATAGATGTAAATTCCCGTAAAATCGGATAAATTCCGGTAAAAAAATGAAAGCTTACGCGGTTGATATATAACGGGTTATGCCGAAATCGCGCCCACGGGACGGGAAAAAACGAAAAAGCCGTCATCGGTTTTTTTGACGAAAACATTCACCCGCCAGCGCGCGTCGTCGGGCTCGGGGTAATCCGTCCGGTAGTGCGCGCCCCGGCTCTCGGTCCGGGTGAGGGCGGCCTCGACCACCGCCCCTGCGCTCAGGCACATGTTCTCCGCTTCGACCGCCTCGACGAGACGGGCGGGTTCGCTCCCCCCGCAGGAGGCCAGGCCGCGCCCGACGCCTGCGAGCTCCGCCCTCGCCTCCTCCAGCGGGCCGCCCTCGCGCACGATGCCGGCGTTCTCCCAGCAGACGCGCTTGATCGCGCGGACGAGCTCCACCGCGCGGCCCGTCCGCCCCGCCCGCTTCGTAAGCGCATCGGCGTGGCGCCGCGCGAGCGCAGGCTCCGCCGCCCCCGCCGCGCCGCGCGCGTATTGGGCTGCCGCCTTCGCCGCGCGCCAGCCCAGCGTGTGGGCCTCGGTGAAGGCGTTGTTCGAGAGGCGGTTCGCCCCGTGCGCGCCCGCGCTCGCCTCCCCCGCCGCGTAGAGGCCGGCCACCGCCGTCGCGCCCTGCCCGTCTATCGGCACGCCGCCCATGAAGAAGTGGGCCTTGGGGCTCACGTAGATGTCGCTACCGTGGGGCGAGACGCCGCGCCTCGCGAAGAGCTTGAGATTATCGGGGGCGAAGTGTTCGAGATCGGCCATCGGGATGCCGGATAAATCCATCTGCACGGCGCCCTCCACCCCGCCGCCGCCCATGAGTTCGAGGTAGACCGCCCGCGCCATCAGGTCGCGCGTGGCGCCGCCGCCGCCGGGCACGTCGCGCAGGATGTCGGCGCCGTCCCTGTTCAAAAAGCGCGCGCCGAGCGGGAACAGCGTGGGCGCGACGACCATGTTGCTCTCGGGCCGCTTGATGACGGCCGGGTAGAACTGGACGAACTCCATGTCCGAGAGGGCGAGGCCGGCTCTCAGCGCCATGCCGAAGGCGTCGCCCGTGATGCCGCCCGCGTTCGTGTTCTCCGCGTATATCTGCCCCGCCCCGCCGGTGGCCAGTATGGTGGCTGGGGCGTGGACGGCGTAAATCCGGCCTGTTCTGGTGTGAAAGCCGACCACGCCCCGGCAGACGCCGTCCGCCACGAGCAGGTCGACCGCCATGACGTGTTCCAGGATGCGGGCGCCGTCGGCGTCGAGTTTCTGTCGCAGCGGCCGCGCCACCTCCACGCCCCAGTTCCTGGCCGGGTAGAGGCCGCGGTCGCGCCTGTGGCCGCCCTGGGGGTGCAAATCGAAAGCGCCGTCCGCGCGCGTGATGAAGGGGACCCCCCAGTCGTAGAGATCGCGTATCCGCGCGGCGGAATCGGCGCACATGGCGTCGGCGACGCCTGGGTGGTTGAGATAATCGCCGCCTTCGAGGGTGTCTTCCAGGAACAGGGCCGCGCTGTCGTCTGGCGCGAAATTGGCCGAATGCCCCGCCCGGGCCATGACGATGTTGCCCGAACTGCCCGGCGACTGCTTGCAGACCAGGAGCGCGTCCGCGCCGCTCTCCATGGCGGCGATAGCGGCCGTCATCGCGGCGGGCCCGCCGCCCAAGATCAAAACGTCGCAGGAGAGGTTTTCCATGGGTCCGTCCGGGATTTCAGGGGGAATTACCGATCATCCCCGCGGCCATTCAAATCCTTGCTTCTTCGATGGCCTCGAGCACGCGCTCGGGGGTGACGGGCAGGGTGCGGATGCGCGCGCCGCCCGTCGCGTGGTAGACGGCGTTGCAGATCGCCGCCGTGATCGGGTTGATCGCCACCTCGGCCAGCCCCTTCGCGCCGTAGGGGCCGTAGGGGTCCATGGACTCGAAGAAATCGTGCTCGATCGGCGGGGCGTCCATCGAGGTGGCGATGAGGTAGTCGTGGAAGTTCCTGCCGCGCAGGCGGCCCTCCAGAGGTGCTAACCCCTCCATCATCGCGTAGCTCATGCCCTGGACGACGCCGCCCTCGACCTGGCCTTCCGCGCCCAGCCGGTTGATGACCCGGCCCGGGTCGTGGCCGCAGCAGACCCCCAGGACGGTGACGACGCCCGTCTCCATGTCCACCTCAACTTCTGCGCCGTGGGTGCTGAAGGAATACGTGGTCGAGGGATTCCCGTATTTTTCCTTATCGAGCACGTCGCCCCCGGCCAGCCACTTGCCCGCGCCCTCGACCACGCCGCCCGCGCGCCCCACGACCTCGCCCACCGCCATCTTCCGCTCCGGCAGGGCCTTCGCGCGGACTTCTCCCTCGACGATTTCGAGTTCATCCGCCGGGATTTCCATGGCCTCCGCCGCCGCGTCCAGGAGGTTCCTGCGCGCGTCCTCGGCGGCGAGCTTGACGGCGTTTCCGCCGATCAGGGTGATGCGGCTCGCGAACGCCCCCATGCCGAAGGGCATGTAGCCCGTATCGGTGGGCGGGACCCTGAACCGATCGACCGGAATCCCCATGACTTCTGCGGCGATGTAGGCCATGACGCTCGTGGCCCCCTGGCCCAGGTCCGACTCGCCCGACCATATCTCGACCTCGCCCGCCTCATCCACGCGGACCACGCCGCTCGAGGGGTCGGTGCCGTCGGGGCCGAGCTCCACGGAAAACCCCTTGTTTCCCGAAACGTGGATGCAGCTCGCGAGACCTATTCCGCGGCCCTTGCCGCCCCGGGCGCGCTTGGCCTTCCAGTCCATCTTCTCCACCACGTAGCGGGTGGCGTCGGCCACGGCGCAACTGGCTATCTTCCAGCCGTGGAGCGAGACGTCGCCCTTTTCGGTGTAGTTTTTGAGGCGAAGCTCGGCCGGGTCCAGGCCCAGGCCGCCTGCCACGTTGTCGAGGTGGCTCTCCCAGGCGTAGGTCGCCTGCACGTTGCCGAACCCGCGCATCTGGCCCGAGGGGATGATGTTCGTGTAGACGAGCCTGCCCTGAATCTCGGCGGCGGGCGTCTTGTAGAGGTTGTCCGTCCGGAGCGCGATGGAGCTCATGATGGCGGGCGAGAGCGAGCTGTAGGCGCCGTTTTCCGCCACGATCCGGACGCGCTTGCCCGCGAGCGCACCGTCGCGCTTCCAGGCGGATTCCAGGGAGATGTGCACCGGCATCCTCGGGCGCATGGCGATCAGGTCTTCTTCGAGGCTCATCATGAATTTGACGGGCTTTTCCGCCGCCCGGCTCAGCATCGCCGCCATGAGGGCCGCCTTCACGTCGAGCTTGCCGCCGAAGGCGCCGCCCGGCTTGGTCTGCGTGACGCGGAAATCATCGGCGGACATGCCCATCACCGGCGCCAGCATGAAGGTGCGGATCAGGAACACCGACTGCAGGCAGCCCCAGACGGAGATTTTTCCGCCCGGATGCCACTGCGCCGCGCAACCGGTGGGCTCGATATAGGCCTGGTGGGCGAGATGGGTGTGGAACTCGTCCGCGAAGGCCGCATCCGCCTCGTCGAACGCCTCGTCTATCGCGCCGCGCCTGATGTGGAACTCGTTCGCGACGTTGCCGGCGACGGAATCGTGGACGAGAGGCGCTCCGGGCGCCAGCGCGGCGAACGGGTCCGCCACCGTGGGCAATACCTCGTATTCCACGCGGATGAGCGCGAGCGCCTCGCGGGCGGTCTCCTCGTCCGCGGCGGCCACGGCGGCGATTTCGTCCCCCACGTAGCGGGCCTTCTCGCGGCAGAACGCGCTCTCGTCCTTGTGGTTGATGCCGAACGGGGCGTCGGGCGTGTTGTTTTTGGACAGCACGACGGCGACGCCCGGCAGGCGCTCCGCGGCCGACGTGTCGACGTGCAATATCCTCGCATGGGGATGGGGGCTGCGCAGCGCCACCCCCGTGAGCGCGCCCGGAAGCGCCAGATCGTCGATGAAAACCGTGGCGCCCGAGACTTTCTCGGCCGCGTCGATGATGGGGTGGGGCCGGCCGACGACGCGCTCGCTCATGAGCTGCCTCCCTCTTTCATCTGAGCGGCGGCGGCCGAGACCGCCTCGAAAATCTTCTTGTAGCCCGTGCACCGGCAAAGATTCCCCGCGAGGCCGCGCTGGATATCCTCGCGCGTGGGCGCTGTGTTCTCATCGAGGAGCGCCTTCGCCGATACGACGATTCCCGGCGTGCAGAACCCGCACTGCACGCCGCCTTTTTCGATGAGCTGCTCCTGAACCGGGTGGAGGTCGCCTTCGGTTCCGACCCCCCGAACGGTGGTGATTTCGGCGCCGTCCGCCTGCGCGGCGAACACGAGGCAGGCGTTCACCGCCACGCCGTCGAGCAAGACGGCGCACGCGCCGCAATCGCCGCCCTCGCAGCTGAGCTTCACCTCGACGTAGCCAACCCGTCTCAGCGCGCGCAGGAGCGTCTCCTCCCCCCGCACGGCGAGGGTTTCGTCCTTCCCATTCACGCGCAGTTTAATTTCGTATGTACCCATCGTCTTCTCTCAATCAAAATGCCGAATTTTCATCATACGGCGGCGCTTTGCGGCATTTCCAGCGCTTTTTTCAGCAGGCGCCGGACCAGCACGCCGCACATTTTCCTGCGGTACGCCGCGCTCGCCCGCACGTCGTCAATGGGCCGGGCGCCGTCCGCCGCGGCGGCTGCCGCCGCCTCGATCTCCGCCTCCCCGATTTCCTTGCCGCGAAGGTGCGCCTCGGCGGCGTGCGCGCGATACGGCACCGCGGCCACTGACCCGAGGCTGATGGCGGCCCCCGCGCAAACGCTGTCTTCCATCCGCAGAACGACCGCCACGCCCACGACGGCGATGGCCATCGCGCGCCTGAGCTGGAGCTTGTGGTACGCGCAACGATCCGCCGTCCCCAGCGGATCGATGACGACGGCCGTCATGAGTTCTTCCGGTTGCGCGGCCGTTTTCCGGTAGTCGAGAAAAAATTCCGAAAGCGGAAGAACGCGTTCCCCCGCCGCCGAGGCCAGTTCGACGACGGCGTCCTGCGCCAGCAGGGGCGGGGCCAGATCGGCGGCGGGCGAGGCGTCCATGAGGTTTCCCGCCACGCTCGCGCGGTTCCTCACCAGGGGGCCCGCGAACTCCAGGGCGCTCTCGTACAAAGGCGAGGCGGCATCGCGTATCAACACCGAATCGAGCAAATCCGTGACCGTCGCCAGCGCGCCGATTCTGATCTTCCCGTCCGCCTCCTCGATGAAGCGAAGCTCATCCAGGCGGCTGATGTCCACCGCGCGCGCTATCTTCTTGCGCCCGAAGAGCACGTCCGGCACGAGGTTCGTGCCGCCCGCCACGAAAGCCGCGCCATCCCGCGCAGCCGCCAATGCCTCATCCACCGATGCAGCGCGTAAAAATTCCATGTCCAGTCCTTAAAACGCCATTCGGCCGAGCAACTTGGTCATTCGGCGCTCACCTCAATCTTCCACGAATCACGGCCTGATGTCGGACTCAATCTGCATCCCCGTCGCCAGGGCGTTGAAGCTGTTGTAGTGGTCCACCACGCCGAGAATCTCGAGGATTCGCCCCGGATCCCAGCCCAGATTCACCAGATAAGCATGAAAATACCGTATGAAATACCCCGAGCCGTTCGTGGCGCTGACGCCATAACCCACGGCCGCCTTGGCCCCTTTTTCGAGAACGCCTCCATCGAGCATGAGCTTGTGCTTGTTCCACGTCGATTCGAAATAATGACGGTTCCGCGCCAGGCAGCGCCAATAGCGCGGAACGCCGTCTCTACCCAGGCGCGCCGATTCCACCTCCGTCACCTCGCCCATCAGTTCCCGGACGACCGGGTCGGTCTCCCCTTCTTCCGCATCAGGCAGAAGAGGCGGCGTATCCTCATCCTCCAGCAAAAGCCCGAATGCGACCTTGTTCATCCCCGAGACATGATCCGTCAGCCCGATCAATTCCGTGATGCCCACCTCATCGACTCCCAGCCGCATGACCGCGGCGATGTGGGAGTCGATTCAGTAGTCACACGCGTTGACGATGGAAACCGCCGAGGCGACCATCTCCTTGACCAGAGGCGGCACGTCCCCGCGCTGCATCGTGGCGCGCGAGCGCTCCCAACTCGCCTTCATGTATTCGGGGTGACGGGTCATCGAGCGCCAGATGTTCGAGAGCGAGTCGACCCCGAATACGCGCTTCTCGCGCGTCTTGACGCGTTCGACGAGACCGCGCGCCGCCTCAGGCACTTCATTATCAGCCAACTGGCGGATCGTCGGCATGAAACCCTCATACCACCAGGCTCAGGAACACCGCCTCACCCTCGGCGGCGTCCCCGAACCCGGCCTGGAAACTATCTCGGATACCTGAACTTCGCGTTCGCCACGCTCTTCGGACCCACCGTCTTGCGTTTTCCGTCCTGCACCTGGAACAAAACGATGGCGCTGGCCGCGTTCATGTTGAGCTTGTCGAATTTCACGGGGCCGAAGAAAGTTTTCAAGTCGGTTTTCGCAATGGCGTCGCGAACCTTCTTCTTGTCCAGCGTGCCTGCCGCCTCGATTGCCTTCTGGGCGACGATACCCGCAGTCGTCGACGCCGCGGCGACGTAGTCCGGCTCCTGTTTGAACTTGGCGCGCCAGATTTTCCCGAAGTCCCGCGCCGAGCCGATGAAGTCGCCCTTGTAATCGAGCGCCTCACCCCACCAGGCGGCGGTCAGGATGTTGTTGGCCGTGCCTTTGAGCGATTCCGTGAACTGGGCATAAACCGGACCCACCATGGTGAACAGGATTTTGGGCTTCACTCCCAACTCGTTCGCCTGCTTGGTGGCGAGGAGGGTGTCGGGAAGATAGCCGGCCACCATGAGCACGTCGGGATTCTTGCCCTTCACGATCGTGAGCCAGGTGGACATGTCCTTTGAATCCTTGGGGAACTCGGCGTAGTAGACGTCCGTGAAACCCTGCTTTTTCGCAGCCGACCTGATCGTCTTCGTAATGGCGCGCGGGAAGAAGTCGTTGCGCGTCACGAAAGCGATGGTCTTCGGCATCGGCTTTTGCTCTTTCAGGAGCGTAAGGAAGTTCTGCGGCAGATACGAATTCGGCGCCAGGAGGCCGAAGAGGTATTTGTAGCCCTGGTCGAAAATCGGCTCGGAACTCGCCACGGGCGCGATGAGGGGAACCTGATAGCGCTCCGTGATCGCGGCGACGGATTTCGTCGCCCCGCTTCCGAACGGGCCCAGAAGGAGGTCCACTTTTTCCTTGGTGATCAGCCGCTCGGCGAGCTTGGTGGCCGTCGGCGTCTTGCTCTCGTAGTCGTAGTAGACGATCTTCACCTTCATCTTCTTGCCGCCTACGTTGATGCCGCCCGCCTTGTTCACGCGCTCGCGCCAGATTTCATAGCCCGCCTGCTGCTTTTTCCCCTCGGTGGCGAGTGGACCCGTGAGCGGCAAGGCGGCGCCGAATTTAATCTCCGCCGCCTGGGCGCCGTCCAGACCCTGCAGGCCCGTCACGCCGAAAGTGACAAACAAGACTGCTGCGATGAGAAACAACAAATTCCGCCTTCTCATGATTCGCCTCCTTATTAAGTGAGTGCTGCCTCTTCCGTTCTCGATTTTCACACGACTCTCGTAAATGTTGGTTTCAGATAGAGTATATGAAAACACGCTACATGCCCAGATACGCTTTTTTCACTTGGGGATTCGCCAGCAGTTCATCCGACGTGCCGGAGATCGTCACGCGCCCCGTCTCGAATACATACGCCCGGCTCGCGAGTTCGAACGCGGTCAGCACGTCCTGTTCCACGAGTATGATGGCGACGCCCTCCTCGTTTATCTGCCGGACGAATCCGCACAACTCCTCCACCAGCCTGGGCGCAAGGCCCAGGGAAAGCTCATCGATCAGGAGCAGCCTCGGGCGCGCCATCAACCCCCGGGCAATCGCGCACATCTGCTGCTCGCCGCCGGACATGCTTCCCGCAAGCTGGGATTTCCGCTCCGCCAGTCGCGGGAAAAATCCGTACACCCTCTCCAAATCCGCCGCCAGTTCCTGATCGGCCATCTTCCGGGCATAGGCGCCCATCAAGAGATTCTCCTCCACGCTCATCGCGGCGAAGAGCCTGCGGCCCTCGGGCACGTGGGAAATCCCCTTGGCGACGATGCCCTCCGGCGCCATTCCTTCCAGTGATTCGCCTCCGAGCATAATTTCGCCCGCTCGATGCGGCAGCACCCCCGAGAGCATCCGCAGGAACGTGGACTTGCCGACGCCGTTGCTGCCGACGATGGCGACGATCTCGCCTTCGTTCACGCGCAGATCGATACCCCACAGAACCTGAACGTCGTCGTATCCGCCCGCCAGGCCGCTTACCTCCAGGAGGCTCGCTCCGCCTTGAGGTGCGTCCGTCGCCACTTCTAGGACTCCTCGTCCAGTTTTTTCATCATCGCTACGTATTTCTCGCCCAGATAGGCCTTGATGACCTGCTCGTCACTCGTCACCTCGCGCGGCAAACCTTCCGCTATCTTCTCTCCGTGATGCAAGACGATGACGCGATCCGAGAGGTCCGTGATCACCTTCATCAAGTGCTCGATCACCAGGATGGTCACGCCCTGCTCTCTCACCTTGTGGATGAGAGAGATGGCGTTTTCGATTTCCGTCGTGTTGAGACCCGCATTCACCTCGTCCAGCAGCAACACTTCCGGTTCCGTGGCGAGGGACTTGGCGAATTCCAGGCGTTTTCTCTCGGCGAGCGTGAGCTGGGAGGCGAGTTGCGCCGACTTATCGCTCAATCCCACGAACGCCAGCATTTCATCGGCGAGTTCCTGGGCGCGTCTCACCTCTTTTCTCGACTTCTGGGAGCCGAACAGCGCGCCCATCACCACGTTCTCGCGCACCGCGAGACCCGCGAAGGGCTGGACGATCTGAAACGTCCGTGCGACTCCCTTACGTGTGATGGCGTGGGGTTTCATGGTTTCGATGCGATCACCGCGAAACAGAATCTCACCCTCGTTCGCCGGGTCGAGACCCGTGATGCAATTGAGGAGTGTCGTCTTCCCCGCGCCGTTGGGGCCGATGACGCCTAAAATCTCTCCCTTGCGCACGGTGAAATCGACCGCCGAGACGGCGGTGAGGCCGCCGAAGCGCTTTGTGACGCGTCTGCCTTCCAGAAGTGTTTCGCTCACACCTTGAACCTCTGTATGTTGCTCTTGAGAATCACGCCCAACGACCCCCACCCGCGGCTCTTCACTTCCTGGGAGACGGCCATCAGGCCGCGCGGGAGGAACAAGACGACCAGCACGATGATGATTCCCAGAAACGCGCTATGGAATTCCGTGAAGGCTCCCCAGAGGTAATCCGACAGGTATTCCATCATCAGCGCGCCCACGAGCGGACCCATCACCGTCCCCACCCCGCCGAGCATCGACATCACAATCGCCTTGATGGAGAACAAGACGTCGAAGACATCGATGGGCTCCAAGAATGCGGCGCGGTAGGCGTATACGCCGCCGCCCATCGCGGGGAAAATGGAAGAGAGCACGAAGGCGATGATCTTGTATTTCGTCGTATCCACGCCCGTCATGGCGGCCGCGTCCTCGTTCTCCCGGATGGCGACGAGGCCGTAGCCCAGGCGGTGTCGCGTGACGAAGTACTGCGTCAGGACGGCGAGCACGGCCACCCCGAGCATGGAGAAATAGAAGAAGCGCGTGAAGTAATCCGGCCCGCCCGTAATCTGGGGCAGGTTGATGCCGTCTCCCCCGCCGGTGATGCGCAGGTTATCCGCCAGTTCGCGGAAGAACTCCGCCACGCCGAAGGTGGCGATGGCGAAGTAGTGGCCCCTCAGCCTCAATATGGGAACGCCCAGAGCGAGCGCCACGAGCGCACCCAGACAGGCGCCGATACCCAACGTGATGAAAAAATTGAACCCGGCGTTCATCAGGATGGCCGTCGTGTACGCCCCCAGCCCGAAAAAGGCGGCCGGCGCGAAGGAGGGATAGCCCGTCAGGCCGCCGATGAAGTTCCAGCTCGTCGCCAGTATGGCCACCATCAGGATGTCCATCCACTTCCTGATCTCGTCGTTTTCCACGAAAGAGGGCAAGAGGATGAGGGCGAGCAATCCCGCTCCCATGCCCAGCCATTGAATGTGGGACCAGGGTCTGAACATGCTATTCGAAACCCTTTCTGCCCAGCAGGCCCGACGGCTTGATGAAGAGCACCAGAATCAAGAGCACGTAGCCGATGGCGTTCTGCAGGCCAGGGCCCAAGTACAGGGCGCCGAAATTCTCGGCGAGTCCCAGGATCAGCCCTCCCGCCAGCGCTCCCGTGATGTTCCCCAATCCCCCGATGGTGCAGATGATGAAGGATTTCGAGAGGAACTCCACGTCGCTCACCGGCGAGATGGCGAAACCCACGCTCACCAGAGAACCCGACGTGGCGGCGGCCGCTGCGCCGATTCCATAAGTGATGGCGTAGATTCTGCCGATGTCGACGCCCATCAACTGGGCGGAGTCCAAATCCATCCGCGTCGCCCGTATGGCCCGGCCCGTGCGCGTACGTCCCATGAACCAGAAGAGAATGCTCGTGAGAGCGACGCCCAGCACGAATATGGAAATCCGGACGAAGGGGATGGAAAGCCCCATGAAGGGGATGGAAAAACCCGCGTAAGAGGGCTGAACCGACCTGAAATCGCCGGTGAAGAAATATATCGCGAGCCTCACGATGAGCAACTGAAGGCCGAAGGTGAGAATCAGGGACATGAACATGGGCGCGCGTACGATTTTGTTGATCAGTCCGCGCTGCACCACGTAGCCAGCGCAGAACATGGCGACGGCCGAAACGGGAAGGGACAAGAACGGATCCACGCCGTAGAGCTTGAACATCCAGAACGTGACGTAGCCGCCCAGCATCAGGAACGTGCCGTGCAGGATGTTGAGGATGTTCATCACGCCCCAGACGAGCGAGAAGCCGACCGCGATGCAGGCGTAGATGCCTCCCAGGAGAATGCTGTTAATCAGAATCTGGCCATAAACCATATATCTCACCCGCGGGTTTTATCGCTCGGCGTCAGGTGATGATCTCCCATTCGCTGGAATACCGATCGAGCTGCGCCTCGCTGTATGGGTCCACGTGATGCTCGCGTTCGGGAATATCGACGTGTTTTTCCTCCCCGCACAAGGCGGTGGTGAAATAGCGCTGTCCCGTGTCGTTGATGTTCGTGACGATGTTGGCCAGTTCGGGGTGCCGGCGGGCCAGCTTGACGGCGGCCGCCACATTGCACCCCGAGGAGATGCCGCAGAAAATCCCCTCCTCGCGCGCGAGGCGCTGCGCCATCTCGACCGACTCATCCGTCGTCGTCGTCACGATGCCGGTGAGCAGCGACAAGTCGAGCGCCCTGGGCACGAAGCCGTCCCCGATGCCCTCGATGCCGTGCGGCCCCCAGCCCCGCTCGCTCAGGAGCGGGCACTCCTGAGGCTCCACGGCGTAAAGCTTCACGTCCGGGTTGTCCTCGCGCAGGAATTTCCCCACGCCGCTCACCCAGCCGCCCGTTCCCTGCGACGCCACGACGGCGTCGACGCGCCCGTCCAGCTGCTCGAAAATCTCGGGCCCTGTCGTGAGATAATGCGCTTCGTTGTTGTCGAGGTTGTCGAACTGGGCGGGAACCCAGTATCGTTCGGGTGATGCCGCGCGGATTTCATCGAGTTTATCGAGCGCCAGGTCGACGTCGCTCTCCCCGCCCGGCGTGAACACCAAATCGGCCCCGTAGGCGCGCATGAGCTTTTTTCGCTCATCGCTCATGCCCTCGGGCATGACGACGATGCAGGAATAACCCTTCACCGCGGATACGAACGCGCAGGCGATGCCTGCGTTGCCGGTGGAGCATTCGAGCACCGTCATGCCGGCCCTCAGGCTGCCGCGCTCCTCCGCTTTCAGAATCATGTTGTAGTAGATACGATCCTTGAGGCTCCCCGAGGGCGAGTACCACTCCAGCTTCGCGTAGACCTCGGGGCCTAAGTCCGCCGCCACCTTGTTCAGGCGAACCAGGGGCGTGCCCCCGATGGCGTCGAAAATGTTTTCCGAATAGCGTCTGTAGGAATCCCAGGCTCTTTTTTGAATGCCCATCTCTTACACCCTAAAAAAAGAGAAACACCTCACTCGATGATCTCCCATGAGGTTCTGAATTTCTGGAGCATCATCTCCCTGTCCCCTTCGACGACGTCCAGCAGCGCCGCCTCCATGCCCGATTCGTCGCGACAAAGCGGGGTGGAGAAATAGCGCTGACCCGAGTCACCGAATATGGTGACGATTCGACCGACTTCGGGATAGGAGCGAGCGAATTTTACCGCCGCCGCCAGATTGCAGCCCGAGGAAATGCCGCAGAAAAGACCCTCTTCGCGCGAGGCGCGCCTCGCCATGCGGAGTGATTCTTCGGTCGAAGCGGTGATGATGCCGTCGATGATGGACAAATCCAAAATGTTGGGGATCAGGCCGTCGCCGATTCCCGCGATGCCGTGCCCGCAGCATATCCCCTCGCTGATCAGGGGCGATTCCGTCGGCTCCACGCCATAGATTTTGAGCCTGGGGTTTTTCTCCCTCAAAAACCGCCCCACCCCCGTGAGCCAGCCACCCGTGCCCACAGCCGCGATGAGCGCATCCACATCGCCGTCCAGTTGCTCCCAGATTTCAGGGCCCGAGGTGGTGTAGTGCGTGTCCACGTTGTCCATGTTCTCGAATTCGGCGGGAACCCAGTATTTCTCAGAGTCGCTCGCCGCCATTTCCTTCATGCGAGTGAGTGCGACGTCCACGTCGCTCTCCCCGCCCGGCGTCGTGACGAGTTCGGCCCCGAATGCGCGAATCATCTTCTTGCGCTCGGGGCTCATCAATTCCGGCATGACGATGATGCACGCATATCCCTTGACCGCAGATGCCGCCGCGCAGGCGATGCCCGCATTGCCGGATGAGCATTCCAGAATCACCTTGCCAGGCGTAAGCTCCCCCCGCGCCTCGGCGCGTGAGATCATCTGCTCATAAATGCGATCCTTTAGACTCCCCGTGGGGGAATACCATTCGAGCTTGGCGAAAATCTCAGGTCCCAGCCCCCGCGTGATGCGTCCGAGCTTCACCAGCGGGGTATGGCCCACCGCGTCGAAGATCGTCTCCGAAGCCGATGCCAGGCTGTCCCACGTTCTCGATGTGGCTTGCATTGTGCTGCTCCCGTGAGGCGGCGCGTAACCGTCTTTTTACGAACCCGCTCTCAGACGAGGGATGATTTCTTTCGCCACGATTTCCACCTGCTCCATCTCGTATTTGTAGGGAACGAAAATGAGCCGGTCCACGCCCGTGTCGATGTGGGCCTGTAGCTGCGCCACGCACTCATCGACGTTCCCCATGACGGCGCTCTCGGCCGTGGACTCGCTCCAAGAGGCGTAGTCCCACTCCGTGTGGAGCCATTCGTTCATCGGCTCTTCAATCTGCTCACGCGAGTCACCCACCATGATCGGAAGCTGGTTCGTGCTCTCGAGCGAGGCGGGGTCGCGTCCGGCTTCTTCCGCAAAGCGAAGTACCTTCTCCCATGATTTCGTAAAACTCTCGGGTGTATAGAAATAGGTGAGCCAGCCGTCGCCCTTCTCTCCGGCGCGCTTGAGCACGCGATCGACGTAGCCGCCGATCAAGATGCTCGGCCTCGGGCTCTGCACCGGTTTGGGGAACATGACGGAGTTTCTGAGGTTGTAAGGGCCGTATTCGGCGCGCACCATGTCCTCGGTCCACAGCCTCGTGATGATCTCGATGTTCTGGTCCATGATGTTGCCGCGCTTCTCGAAAGGAACGCCCACCGCGTCGAACTCGCGCTTGTACCAGCCCGAAGCCATGCCGACGATGAGGCGGCCGTTCGATATCTGGTCGATGCTCGAAAGCTGCTTCGCCACGACGAGCGGGTTCCTGAGCGGCAAGACGAGCACGCCCGTGCCGAGCTTGATTCTGCTCGTCCGCGCGGCCACCGCCGTCAGGAGCGTCAGCGACTCGATGATGGGAAAGTGCGGCTCCACGCCCAGCAGAATGTGGTCCCACACCCACAGGGACTCGAAGCCCAACTCCTCCATGGCGACGCCGTATTCGATGAGCGCCTCCGCGTCGGGGAGTTCGGGATATGCGGTGAAATTCCGCATGGCGATTCCGTACTTCACGTCTTTTCCTGACATGTCGATTCCCTCGGTGTTAGTCCGCTCCGCACCAGTCCAGGATGGAGAGCGCCAGCGTTTTCGTCGCGTCGATCACGTCTTCCACCGCCACCCACTCGTTGTTCGCGTGCATCTGGGTGGTGGGGCCGGGGCCGAAAATGACCGTCGGGATGCCGGCGAAACCGTTCAGAAAACGCGTGTCGGCCGCTCCCTGGCGGCCGGATATCTCGGGGGTATTGCCCGATACTTCCTGGTAGGCGTTCGCCACCGTCTTGACGATCGGGTGCTCGGCGTCGACCGCGGCCGATTCGGCGTAATACCCCACGAAACGCACCTCCGGCGGATGATCCTTCATCCATGGATCATCCTGTGCCGCCTGCGCCACCTGATCGACCAGGCTCTGCTTGGCCGCGTCGTGATCCTCGCCCGGCACGGTGGCAAGACTCCCCTTGAGCACGCAGGTGTCCGGGAAGGCGCTCGGGAAGCTACCCGCCTCCATCGAACCGACCATGCAGGGGATCGCGTCGATGATCTTGGGATACAGCGGATGGGAGACCGTCTCCAGGCGTTTCTTTTCCAGATCGGCCACCGCCTGAACGATCTTGTAACCCAGGTCGATGGCGTTCACACCCTGATACCTTCGCTGGATGCCCGCCGCCTTTCCACGCACGAGTATCTCGAACCAGATTCTTCCGATGCAGCCGGGCTGGATGGCGTTGCCGCTCGTCTCGCAGCAAATCCCTGCATCCGCCGTATAGCCGCGCAAAATGGTGTCGAGCGTGCCGTGGCCGCTCAACTCCTCATCCACGACGAAATCGAGAATCACGTCGCCTCTGGGCCTGAGCCCCGCCGCCATGAAGCATTTCGCCGCCATGACGATGGCCGCCACCCCGCTCTTCATGTCCGAGGCGCCGCGTCCGTAAAGGCGGCCGTCCTCGATGTCCGCGGAGAGCGGCCCGTGCTCCCAGGCGTCGGGCGGGCCGTTGGGGACAGTGTCGGTGTGGCCGTTCATCAGGAGCGACCTGCCATCGCCTGAACCCTTGAGCACGGCGACCACGTTCGGCCTGCCCTCATACCCCCTCGTGACGGGCACGTACTCGGGGTGTTTCTTGAGCTCCTCCCAATCCGATTCCCAGACGTCGACTTCCAGGTCCATCTCGCGGAGGTAGTCCGCGACGTAGCCCTGAATCTCTCCCTCATCGCCCGTCACGCTCGGTATCTGGACGAGTCTGGTGAGCAGGGCGATGATCTCGTCGCGGTGGGCGTCGACCTGGGCCAGAATTTTTTCTCTTTGCTCGGCGCTCATGACAGCTCCATGTGGTTATGCAGTGTAGACCTTGTCCGGATCCAGATGGCGAAGCGCGGCCAACTCCTCTTCCGTGGGCGGTTCGGTGGTCGAAACGGAGGAATCGATGATCAACTCGAAACCCGTGTTCTCCTGCGCCTGCTGGGGCGTGACGCCAGGGTGCAGCGCCTCGACGCGCATCCGGCCCGTCTCATCGTCGAACCCCAGAATCGCGAGATCCGTGACCACGCGGTACATGCCGCCGGCTATCAGGCCCGAATCGCGCCTTGAGGTTCCACCCCGGATGTAGCCGGGGCTGGTGATGAAATCCACGTTTTCCACGAAGCGGCGCTTTTCCTGCGGCATCGCGACGATCATCCTGGTGAGGCTCGATATGTCGTTCCCCCCGCCCGTGCCGGGCAGCCGCACGGAAGGATCGTCCGCGCTCCCGATGAAGGAGCTGTTCAGGTTGCCGTACTGATCGATCTGGGCGCCCCCCATGAAGCCCACGTCCACGTAGCCGCGCTGCAGGAGGAGCAGCACCTCGGTGATGCTCACCAGCATGTTCGCCTTGCGCGTGCAGCGCTGCTCGTTCGTGGTGGGCGGAAGCTGGCCGGGCACCACGTGCGGGCCGATGGTGCCGCCCTCGAAGAGAATCGTCACGCCAGGCGCATGGAGGCGCTGGGCCAGCGTGGCGGCCAGAAGCGGAATCCCCACGCCGGCGAATACCACTTGGCCGTCCTCGAGCGCGCGGGCGCTCATGACGCACAAAAGCTCCGACGCCGTGAAGTCTTTCGTCTCAATCGTCATAAATGCTCCTCCCCCTTCGGGCCGCATCCAGCAGCTTATCCAGGCCGATGAGATTCAGATACTCCGTCCAGTTCACAGGCGCGTAGAAGTATTCATCCAGATACGCCCTCACGCCCTCCATCGGTTCTTTTCTCGTGAGTTCGGCGTAATAGTCCATGTGCGAGAACAAAGGCTCATAGACGCCGAAGCATTCATGCGGCGCACATCCGTAGGGCGCCTCCACCACCGCGTCGACGGTGAAGAAGGGGATTCTCGTCCGGTCGGGCCTTCTGCGGATCTGATCGTTCGAGATGATGCGCTCGGTCGTGATGATGACCCGGTTCGCCGCCATCGCCATGTCGATATCCATGAACGTCAGGCCGTCGAGCTGCGCGTTGCCGTAGGGGTCGCACCTTTGCACGTGTATCAGCGCGACGTCTGGGTTCAGGGCCGGGACGAGAAGGATTTTCTCGCCCGTGAAGGGACAGGTCATCTCTTCGAGGTTATCGAGCTGCCCCGCCACGTCGGAGCCCATCATCGAGCGCATCGGCATGAACGGAACGCCCATCGCCCCCGCCCTGAAGCGCAGGCCGATGGACATGTGGCTCCACTCCTCGAAACGCGCCAGCCTGTTCTCGGTGAAATGCCGCATGACGCGCGAGACGCCCCAGACGATCCCCTGGCTGAACCAGCTCGTGAGAATGTGGTTCCCGATACCCGATGCGAAGATGAGGTCGCCCTCGGTGGAGACGATGCTGCGCGAGAAGGAGAGGTTTTTCTTCCTCGCGCGTATCAGCGCCCACACCATGGCGAAGGGGGTTCTCGAGGCCGTGGAGCCGCCCAGGCTGACGTGCTCGCCGTCGTTCACGAAACCGCACGCTTCCTCAAGCGTCATCACCTTGTCTCTCAGGCTGCGATCCCGCGCCTGGGTCTGTTCCCGGAGCGAAAGATAATCTTGCGTCACGTTTTTCTCCATCAGGCCGCAGGCAAGGGTTGCCCTTGCTCACAACGTGGTGAATCTCTCATTTCGGCAGTCGAAAAATAGAAGTCCCCATACACAGATTAAACCCAGGGCACCGGAATCGCAACGGGGAAAATAAGAATCGAATCTATTGAATTATTTAATGGATATTCCATATAATTCCATCCTGGGTTGGGAGGTCGTTTTTCTGTTTTCATCCGGTTTTCAGAAGATATTTGGCGAAACAAGTCTGCCCGGCGTAGCGGGGCAGTATAAAAATCCATAATGGAATGACCGGCGCCTCGGCGAATGGTTTCATGAGGCTTTCATGTTGAACCTAAGGCAGCTCGAATACTTCTACTACGTGGCGAAACACGGCGGCTTCACCCGTGCGGCGAGGCAACTGCCCTTCTCCATCCAGCAGCCCGCCCTCAGCATCCGGGTGAAGGCGCTCGAAGCGGACCTCCAGGTGAAGCTCTACCGGATCGTCGGCCGCAGATTTCAGTTGACGCCGAGCGGCGAATACCTCTTCGACGCCATCAAGCCTTTTTTCGAGTCCCTCGATACGGTCGAGCGGCACCTGCGCGGGGAGACGCACGGGCGGCTCGTCGTGGCCGAAGCCGCCCCCATGCTGATCCTGAAGGGCCACCGGGCCGCCTTCCTCAGGTTTCGCGAACGCTACCCGAACGTACAGGTTTCCGTGCTGGAGCGGAACTGGACGAATCTGCTCGAAAACGTCTCCGAAGGCGCGGTCGATTTCGCCTTCGGCTCGGCGCCCGAGGCGCGAGGGAATTTCTCCTTCGAGGAGTGGACGGAGACGGACTATCTCCTCTTCTGTCCCGAGGGACACACCGCCCTGAAGGAGAAGAATATCGCTCTCGAGAGCATCGCGGCGCATCCGCTCATCCTGCTCGAACGCGGCACGGCGGACCGCCAGCACATCGAACAAACCTTCGAGAAGCAGGGGTTGTCCATCAACGTCGTCTTCGAGACGTCCTCCTACACCCTGATCAACGAGGCCGTGCTAAACGGTGCGGGCATCGCGGTCGTGAACGCGCTCTGGCCCCGGCCCGAGACCGCAAATGGGTGGCGAACCATCAACATATCCCACCTGTTCGGGAAAAAGCGCATCGGCCTGTTCCGGCGAAACGACGTCTACCTCCCCCCCTACGCGGGCGATTACCTCGCCATGCTTCGGGAAACCCTGATGACGTAACCAAAGCGGCGCGCCCCGCCCCTGCGCTTTTGACGCTCTCCGCCCCATTTGCCATCATATGCGCATGAACACTCATGATCTCAAAAGCTGGCTTGCACGCCTCGAAGAGCGGGGATCGCTCAAGCGCGTATCGCGCAGCGTATCGCTCCGCCATGAACTCGCCGCCTTGTCGCAAAAAGCGGACGGCCAGACCGCCCTCCTTTTCGAGCGCACCGACGGCGCGCCGATGCCCGTCGCCGCCAACGTCGCCTGCAAGAGAGATTGGTACGCCGACGCCATGGGGGTCGCGCCCGGGGAGTTGCTCCGCGAGGTTCAGCGCAGACAGGAAATCAAGATAAAGCCCAACGCGGTCACCGATGCACCGTTTTTACGCAACGTCATCACGAAAGATATCGACGTCCAGAAAATTCTCCCCCTGCCCATCTACCATGAACTGGACGGCGGCCCCTACATCTCCGCCGGCGTCTTCATCGCGCAGGACCCCGATTCGGGCGCGGGCAACGTATCGATTCACAGGATGCACGCCCTGGAACCCGACCTGTTCGGCCTGCTCGTCCTGCCGCGCCACCTGAAGGGGATGATCCGGCGCGCCGGCGAGCGCGGTGAACCCCTCAAGGCGGCCGTCTGCGTGGGTCTCGACCCATTACTCCTGATGGCGAGCCAGCTCGTCCTCGCGCCCGGTGAAGATGAACTCGAAGCGGCGGGCGGGCTTCAGGGCCGCGCCGTGGACGTCGCCCCCGCCCCCTGGTCGGGGATTCCCGTGCCCGCGGGCGCTGAAATCGTGATCGAGGGGGAAATTCCGCCGGACGTGCGCAGGCGCGAGGGGCCCTTCGGCGAGTTCCCGCGCTACTACAGCCCGGCTGGAGAGCGCGAGGTGTTCCGGGTGAAATCCATCGCCATGCGCGAGGAGCCCGTTTTCTATTCCATCGTGGCGGCGGGCTACGACCACCTGCTGATGGGCGCTATCCCCAGGGAGGCGGGACTCCTCAGAGACCTCCAGAAAGCGGTTCCCGCCGTCACGGACGTCGTGCTCCCCCTCTCAGGCTCAGGCCGTTTTCACTGCGTCGTCCAGATACGAAAGACAAACGAGGGGGAAGCGAAAAGCGCGCTCATGGCGGCGCTCGCCGCGCACTACGACGTTAAGCACGCCATCTGCGTGGATCACGACATCGACATCCATAACCCGGCGCAGGTCGACTGGGCGCTGGCGACGCGCTTTCAGGCGGACAAGGATTTGTTCGTCGTCCCAGGCGCGTGGGGCAGCCGCCTCGACCCATCGGCCGAGAACGGCGTGACGGCGAAGATGGGCCTGGACGCCACGGCCCCGCTCGGCGGGTTGGACGGCCATTTCCGCTCTCTCAGGATTCCGGGCGACGAGGACGCGGAATTTTAGACGGCTTCATCACTTCTCGCCTACAAGACGGCCAACCTCCCAGAGAGAACAGAGCGGGAAATTTCAGGCAGCGGGTGCGTCCATTTTGGTTCTCGTGATCGGGAATGTCTCAGGCAGGCGCGGGGGAGACTATCTGATCCAACGGCTGATTGCACTCACTCCCCCTTGAGGGGGGTTGTTGAAAAACTGTTGCACGTCACCTATGGAGATCTCTCTTCACCAAAGAGAATTTCAAATCAACTCCCCCCTTGAGGGGGAGTCGACGAGGTAAGGGCGAAGCCCGCAAGCGAGTCGGTGGGGGGAGCTTTTATTTTAGAATCGTCCCCCCACCGATTCAGCCTTCGCACAAATCGCTCGGCTTCATCGACTCCCCCTCAAGGGGGGAGTGAAGTTTCCTCCCTCACCGATCGCTTTCATACGCAGAATTACGAAATCAGGACTTTTTCAACACTCCCTCATCAGTCGCGTTCAATCCCCCAGCCACTTGCCCCGAAACCGATTTTCGGGAAATACTCCCCCCGCAAGCCGATATTCCAGTTCTCATTGAGGAGCCGCATGGACACGTCCCGGGAGCAGCGAGAGGCCGTACAGAAGATATACAACCAGGATTCGGACTATTACGTCACCAGCGCGCCCCATGCGCGGAGTAGTTCCCTCGCGCGCTCGGCCGAGGTGCTGAACCCGAGCGGCGGCGTCCATCTCGACGTCGCCACGGGCGCGGGCCACACGGCCTACCAGATGGCGGAAGGGTGCCGCCACGTGATCGCGAGCGACCTGACCGCCGGCATGCTCGACTCCGCGCGCAGGCTGGGCGTCGAGAAGGGAATCGGGAACGTCTCTTATCTCAGAACCGACGCCGAGAACATCGCCGTCCAGACGGGCGCGCTCGATTCGGTCTCGGTGCGTATTGCGCCGCATCATTTCCCGGACGTCCCGGCCTCGATGCGCGAGATGTTCCGCGTCCTGAAACCCGGCGGCCAGCTCGTCTACATCGACAACATCGCGCCCGAAGAACCCACCGAACTCGATAGTTACAACGATTTCGAGCGCCTGCGCGACCCGAGCCACAACCGCTGCGACAGCCTGCCCGACCTGGTGGAGATGCTCGAAGCCGCCGGCTTTCGCGTCCTCTATTCGGAGACGCTCCGGAAGAAGATGGTGTTCGAAGACTGGGTGCGGCGCCCCCACCTGACAGGCGATGACAAGGCGGCGCTCCGCACCTATCTCGAAGACGCCTCGCCCGCGATATCCTATTGGCTCGACCCGCGGGAGGAGGACGGCACGTTCGTATTCGACGAGCAGGAAGCCGTCATCCTCGCCGAACGCCCCACATGAGCACCGACGAAGCGGGGCGCCTCCGCCGCCTCGCGGACGCGGACAGGAAACACCTCTGGCATCCCTTTACCCCCATGGACGAATGGGAGAATGAGGACCCGCCGCTCATCGTCGAGCGCGGCGAGGGGGCGTACCTCATCGACGTGGCGGGAAACCGCTACCTCGACGGCGCCTCCTCCCTGTGGGTGAACATCCACGGACACGGAAAACAGGAGATCGACCAGGCCGTTCGCGCGCAGCTTGAGCGGATCGCCCACACCACCCAGCTTGGCATGGCGAACCCCGCCGCCATCGAGCTTGCCGAAAAGCTGAACGATATCGCACCGGCGGGCCTCACCAGAGTTTTTTATTCGGACTCGGGCGCAACGGCGGTGGAAATCGCCCTCAAGATGGCGTTTCAGTACCAAAAGCAAAGAAAAACCCCGAGACCTGAGAAAGACAGGTTTCTCACACTCAACCTCGCCTACCACGGCGACACGGTCGGCGCGGTATCGTTGGGCGGAATCGACCTGTTCCACCACATCTTCGGGCCGCTCCTGTTCCAGACCATGCGCGCGGAGGCACCCTATTGCTTCTGGTGCCCGAGGGGGGCGGAGCGACCACCTTGCTCCGTCTGTTCGGGCGATGAGATCGCGCATCAAATCGCGGAGAACGCACCCCACCTCGCCGCCGTGGTCGTGGAACCCATGGTGCAGGGCGCGGCGGGGATCATCCCACAGCCGACAGGCTTTCTCCGTAAAATCCGCGAGGCGTGCACGGAGCACGACGTGCTCCTCATCGCCGATGAGGTGGCCACGGGCTTCGGACGCACCGGCCCCATGTTCGCCTGCGAACACGAGGGCGTGGCGCCCGACATCCTCTGCCTCGCCAAGGGCATCACGGGCGGCTACCTGCCCTTGGCGGCGACGCTCGCCACCGAGGAGATATTCGACGCATTCCGCGGCCCGCCCGAGATGGGCCGCACGCTTTTTCACGGGCACTCCTATACGGGGAATCCGCTGGGCTGCGCCGCGGCGCTTGCGAACCTCGATATTTTCGAGCGTGAAAACACGATTCAGAACAATCAAGCGAAGATAGCCCACCTGTGGAGTGAACTCGAAAATCTGAAAAACGCCCCCCACGTGGGCGAGGTGCGCGGCCTGGGCTGGATGGTGGGCGTGGAGCTTTTGAAAGACAAGGCGACGAAGGAACCCTACACGCCCGGCGAGCGCAAAGGGCGCGCGGTCATCCTCGCGGCGAGAAAGCGCGGCCTCGCCGTGCGGCCCCTCGGCGACGTCGTCGTCCTGATGCCGCCTTACTGCGTGACGAACGAGGAGATAAGCTGGATGGTGGGCGTTCTGGAGGAGTCGATAGAGGAGGCTTGCTCCTGACGCGAGTGGCCGGTTTGTTGAAAAAGTCCTGATGAACGAGGGCAGCAGGTTTTGCAGGGACAGGTCGCGACCTGTCCCTACGGCCACGCAACGACGTCATTCCGGTGTTGGACTCGACCAATGCGGGAGTGTTCGACTCAGGACGACACTCCACCCTCATCCCGAGTAGGCCCGCAAGGGCCGTATCGAGGGACGCCGGAAAACATCCTCCCGCCTGAAAACCAACCCCCCCTACCCCCCCCTTGTCAGGGGGGTTGAAAAAGTCCCGTGGAACGATTTTGGTTGAGCGCAAGTTTTTGAAGTTCACTCCCCCCTTGAGGGTCTGGCTTCCCTAGGGGAAAGCCAGACGGTGAGGTGAGGGGGGTTTTGCCCGAAACCGAACCGGTGGGGGGAGCTTTTTATCTGTGGCATGTCCCCCCACCGAATCGCTTGCGGGCTTCGCCCTTAGCTCTTCGACTCCCCCTCAAGGGGGGAGTGAACCCTCTCTGCTGAATTGGAAAAAACTTCAAGGGGGGTTGCCTTTATCCCCTGAGGAGGGGTTGTTGAATAACCCCGTTCAGGTTGCGGCCGGCATGGCGCTCTCTTAACGGGAGTTTCCCGGTGCGCCCACCGCGCCCACATCGGGCTTTTTCTGCGGCACGCCCACCGGATTGACCGGAGCGCTCCCCACCGGCGGGAGGGTCTCCTTGGGCACGCCGACGGCGCTTGCGGGAGGCGGCCCGCTGGCCGTCGCGGGCGCGCCGCTCACTTTCGCTTCGTTTGATGTTTCGGGTCGAGTACCACCCGCCCCGGGCGCTGAAAACCTGTCCGCGATCAATTCCTCGCGCACCCGGAGCGGACCCGTGATGGCGAGCGAACCGGCGATGCTCTGCGCCTCCTGCCCCCCGATAAGCAGCACGACGCGATCGAAGAGGTCCGGGAAATTCTTGACCACGGTGCCGGCGACGCCGTAGGCGGTCATCAGTTCCGCCCACACGCCGCCCGGGTGCGCGTCTCTCAAAGTCTCGTCGAAATCGACGTAGGCGATCCCGTCCGGCCCCGGAAAGGCCGCGCGCAGCTTCGTGCCTTTCGGGATAACCGGTGCGTATCCCTCCCCTTTCGGTCCCTCGATGAGAGCGGCCAGTACGTTGCGCAGGGTATCGACATTGTCCTTTCCGATCTCCACCTCCACGGGATAGGGAACCAGCAGGTCTTCCTCCGCACCCGCGAAATAAAGCGTCTTCTTCACGCTGGGGACGCGCGCGTCGCGGCCCCGTTCGGGGTCGAACGCGGCGTCGCGGCCCCGCTCCAGGAAATCCAGGACGGCTTCCTGATAATTCCAGACGAGCGCTCCGCTCACGGCGACGATCAGGACGGCAAGCGCGAGTTTCTTCGCCATTCTAGCGCCCCTCCCCCGCCGGGGCGGCGTTTTGCGTATCGGGCGCGACGGCGCCTGACGGCGGCGATTCGGGCGGCGCGGCCCCGGTTTCAGGAATTGCAGGCTGCTCTGACGCTTCAGGAGCCTGTGACGACTCCGCTGGCGCGTCTCCTACGGGCGCAGGCGGTTTCGGCGGCAGGTCTTCCGTGAGGCGCGCGAACTTGAGCACCGCCCTGGCGAGCGCCGTGAGATAGGGGTCCTCTTCCGTTATCTCGCTCAAGCGCGCCTCGTCCTCGGGTGTGCTGATGACGCCCAGGCTCACGTAGGCCGCGGGCATGCGCGCGCCTTCCAGGTCGCGCACCGCCAGAATGCGCACCGGTGGTTTTTCGCCCGCGCGGATGGCGGCGAAGCGCCTCTGCAGGTTCAGGGCGAAGCGGCGGTTCGAGGCCAGATGGATGTTCTGGCTCCGCTGCCAGCGAAACGCCACGGCCCGGGCCGCCTCCCCCGCCACGCGCGGCGGACGCCTGGGCGCCGCCACCATGATGGTCGGCCCCCGCGCGCCGGGCCGCCAGGAGGCGTCCGCATGAAGGATGAGGAACAAGGAGGCGGCGTTGTAGTTCGCCACCGAGGCGCGCTGCACGGCGGTCATCTCCGTGTCGGCCTCGCGCGTGAGGATGGCCTTCACCTCGGGGCGTCTGGAAAGGAGCGCGGCCAGCATCCCTGCCGTGCGGAGTGTGAAATCCTTCTCCAGGAGCAGCACGCCGCGGCTGCCCGCATCCCGCCCCCCGTGGCCGGGGTCGATCACCACGACGAAGGGAGCTGTTGCGGAGGGGCCGCCCGGCTTCGCGGGTCCGGCGAGGGCGTAGCCGCACGGGATGAGGCTCACGAGCCATAACGCAAGAATGATGAGACGGAAATGTCGCAAGGGGTCTCCTCCCGTTCAATCGGAATCAAACTACCATTTCATGGAAGGGGAAACCAGACGGGGGGTGATGAGTCCCCGGCCTTCGAGATTGTTCGCCGTAGCAGGGACAGGCCCCTCCGCCTGTCCGAGGCCCCCGTGCCTGTCCTGATGAAAAGGGTTGTCTGACGGGCTCCTCCAAACGGGCGGGCACAGGGGCCCGCCCCTACGGGTTCGTTTCGATACGCGGGGTGTTCTCATGGCAGACCCGCGTCTCCGCCCCCGCTCGAAAAATCATCGCCGCTGTATTAGACTACGGCGCAATCTCGGAACGAACCCGCCCGGAACAGCCACCACCAAAACCCGTGTGAGGAACCCATGACTGCGACTCTTGAACGCTTCTTCGGACTGGCGCAGCGCGGCACCAACCTGCGAACGGAAATTACGGCGGGCGCGACGACGTTCCTGACGATGGCCTACATCGCCTTCGTCAATCCGCAGATACTCTCTGACGCCGGTATGCCGTTCGACGCGGTGTTCGTCGCGACCTGCCTCGCGGCGGCATTCGCTACGCTGCTGATGGGCCTTTACGCCAACTACCCGATCGCGCTGGCCCCGGGCATGGGGCTCAACGCCTTCTTCGCCTACGGCGTCGTGCTCGGCCTCGGCCACAAGTGGGAGGTCGCGCTGGGCGCGGTCTTCGTTTCCGGCCTTTTGTTCCTTGCGATCAGCATCCTGCCGGTGCGGCGCTGGGTCATCGAGGCGATACCGCAGGGACTCAAGCTGGGCATTGCGGCCGGGATCGGACTGTTCCTGGGCATCATCGCGCTCAAGAACGCCGGCATCATCCAGGCGAGCAAGGCGACGCTGGTCACCGTAGGCCACCTGACGACGCCCGGGCCGCTGCTGTGCCTGGTCGGCTTCTGCCTGATCGTGGCGCTCGACGCGCGCAAGGTGCCGGGCGCAGCTCTCATCGGGATGCTGGGCGTCGCCGCCGCCGGCCTGATATTCGGCGTCTCCAAATGGGGGGGCATCGCCTCGCTGCCGCCCGACCCGGCGCCGACGCTCTTCGCCCTGGACATCGCCGGCGCGCTGCAGGTGAGCATGCTCGCCGTCATTCTCACGTTCCTGCTCGTCGACCTGTTCGACACGACGGGCACGCTCATCGGCGTGGCGCACCAGGCGAACCTCTTGGACGACGAGGGACGGCTTCCGCGAATGCAGCGCGCGCTGATCGCCGACTCGGCGGGAACGGTCGGCGGCGCCCTCCTCGGCACCTCACCCGTCACGAGCTACATCGAGAGCGCCGCCGGTGCCGGCGCGGGCGGACGCACGGGCCTGAGCGCGGTTGTCGTGGCCGCGTTGTTCCTCGCCTGTCTATTTTTTGCGCCGCTCGCGGGCTCGGTTCCGCCTTACGCGACGGCGGCGGCCATCCTCTACGTGGCTTGCCTGATGGCGCGCCCGCTCATGGACCTGGACTGGGGCGACGTGACCGAATCGGCCGCAGCGATCATGACCGTCATCGCCATCCCGCTAACGTTCTCGATCGCAGACGGCATCGGCCTGGGCGTCATCACCTACGTGCTGATCAAATTGATGGCGGGACGCGGGCGCGAATGCTCGCCGACGCTGATCGGCGTCGCGCTCCTGTTCGCCGTCAAGTTCGCGTGGTTGTGACACTGTTCGGAAGTCGTAGGGGCGGACCGATGTGTCCGCCCTGCCCCAAGGTTGTCCGCATTTCGTCTGCATCGGCATGAGGGCAGTGCTACGAAGTCCGATAGATTAGATGGATTGTAGGGGTCGCATACATGCGACCCACCCCCAAGGTTCTACAAAATAGGCCACCCCCCTTGTGTCCTGTTGCCGACCGACGAGAGAAGTAATTCACTCCCCCCTTGAGGGGGAGTGAATGGCCCTCTCCTTTTATAGCAATGGACCTCAAGGAAAGAGTGAATCCCAACCTTCTGGATTATTCACCGTTGTAGGGACAGGTCGCGACCTGTCCCTACAAAACCATCCTGCACCATCTCACCCTTGCGCCCCGGCCCGATTTCTTCGATCATGGGAGGTGGTTTCCGAATCCCGAACGAGGAGCGAGAGCGTGTGGGGCGACAAGACGCCGGAAGGCGTGAAGGGATCATCCGATTTAAGGCGCATCGCCACCGTCGGCGGACAGATGGAAGCCTTGATCCTGAAAAGCAGGCTCGAGGCCGAACGAATCCCCGTGCACCTGAGCTACGACTCGGCGGGTTCGGTCTACGCCTTCAGCCGGACGAACCTGGGCGCGGTGCACTTGATGGTGCCCGAAGCCTTCGCGGAAGCGGCGCTCCATATCTACCACGAACTCAGAGCCGCCGGAGAAACGCCCGAATCATCCACCGATTCATAGAGACGACGCCATGACGAACAAAGAAGCAGACCTGGAAGCGCTGCAGCGGCTTCTGCTCGAAAAATCGTATGAGAAAAAACAGGTGACGCTCGCCTCGGGCCGGGTGAGCGATTTCTACGTCGACTGCCGACAGGTGACGCTGCACGGCGAGGGGGCGCGGCTCGTGGGCCGGGTGATCTACGAGCGCATCAGGGAGGGCGTCGACGCCGTGGGCGGCCCCACCCTGGGTGCTGACCCGATGGTGACGGCCGTCTCGATGACCGCCGCGCTCGAAGGACGCGATGTTCCCGCCTTCATCATCCGGAAGGGCGAGAAGGGCCACGGGATGCAGAACCGCATCGAGGGGGCGGGGAACTTAAGGCCCGGCATGAAGGCCGCCATCATCGAGGACGTGGTGACCACGGCAGCTTCGACCTTCACGGCCATCGACGCGGCCCTGGCCTTCGGCCTCGAAGTCGTCCACGTCATCTGCCTCGTGGACCGCGAAGAAGGCGGACGCGAGAACCTCGCCGAGCGCGGCTACGAGCTGGATGCGGTGTTCACGAAGACGAGTCTGCTGAGCGGGTGAGAGAAGCCTGACGCAACCTCGCCATTCCCCTCCTCCCCGGTCGACAAACTCTCCCCTCTCGGTCGAGGCTGGCCCTCTTTCATCTGTCGGCAAACAGGAATCGCTTTTCCCCGATCGCGATTGACCTCCCCGGGGCGCGCAAACGCTCGCTCCCCGCTCGCTTCTGACCACGTATTTCCCCGCATTTGCCGTCGCGGGATATTCAGCGCACCGGCGTATGATGGAGAAGCGCACCGCCGCGTTCGAGAATAAGGAATTTCTGAAAAATACGATAAAATCAGATAAATTCACGGGATTTTTCGATAAATTGTCGAGAAATTTTTGAGGGGAAGTGCGGGCAAATGCGGGGGAGTTTCGCGGGTGAAATCCTCCCTCCCGCAGAAGCACCGTGAGAATAGCACGGTTCGGGAGGCGAGCGCGCGACGGCAAATGCGGGGAATTGCGGGGGGTGAAATGCGCGGGAAACGCTAGTCCGTCTTCTCCCAGTAGAGCCACAAGCCGTGTTCGGCTGCGATGCGCCAACAGCCAAGTCCTGCATTTTCAGCGATTTGGCGCACATCCGCGCGAGAGAGGCGCTTTTTGCCGAGGCGGTTGTTCAACGCGCGCGCTTCGGGCAGCAGCGACTCGATGAGCGCATCCGACGCCCCCGCCCCGAAACCGCCGCCGTGCGCGCCCATCCCGCCGGGTCTTAAGACGCGGTCCATCTCGGCGACGATGCTCTCCTGCGCCTCCCAGAAGAAAAGCCCGCCCCGGAAGACGACGAGGTCGAAAGAGGCCGCCTCGAACGGAAGGCTATATTTATCAACGGGTTCCACGCGGACACGCGCGGACATGCCCGCCTCCGCAACCGTCTCGGCGAGGTAGTCGTTCAGGCGGTCGGTATCGTCTCCGCATGTGAGGCGCATCCCGGGGCAGCGCGCCGCCAGGGCGAGCGCCACGCCGGGGCCGTAGGGGCCGATTTCCAGGACGTCGCCCTCGTCGCGCCCGTATTCAGCGTGAATCTCCGCCGCCGCATAGGGATAAAACGGCTCAAAATGGGCGTTTACGTCGCGAATCAACTCGAAATCCATGCGAGACATTCTCCTTTTCATTTATATGCGCCGCACCCGAAAGCGACGACCGGATACCAGATACCGAAGGGATGATATACCAGTCCCGAAGCATCAATGAAACCGGGAGCCCGGGACGCAAACCCGCATTTTCAAAACCGGCTCCCTGCGATATCCTGTTGTTTTATGGTAAATAATCATCCCGTACACAGGAGACCACATGGAAGCGGTGAGTGAAGCGGCGGACGTTTATGAGGCGATAGAGATGTATCACGAGAAAGGCTGGACGGACGGCCTGCCCGTGGTCCCCCCGACGCCTGACCTCCTGCAGCGTTTTCTGGAGGCTTCGGGACTCGACGCCGATGACGTCGTCTTTCATCTGGCGGAGCGGAAAAGAACCGTCCGGGCCGGAAAAGTGGCCTTGAACGCCATCATGGCGGGGTGTCTGCCCTCCTATATGCCCGTCATACTCGCCGCGCTCGAAGCCATGGCCGATCCGGCCTACAACATTCACTCCAGCGCCACGAGCACGGGCGGAGCAGCGCCCTTCATGGTCGTAAACGGCCCGATTCGCCATGAGATTGGCCTCAACATGCAGGGGAACATTTACGGGCCGGGCAACCGCGCGGGAGCGACGATCGGCCGCGCGCTCAGGCTCATCATCATCAATTGTCTGGGTTCGAAGCCAGGCCTTCTGGATCGCTCCACCCAGGGGAATCCGGGCAAATACAGCTTCACCTTCGCCGAATGGGAGGAAACGAGCCCCTGGGAGCCGTTGAACGTCGAACTCGGCTACTCAATTGAAACAAGTACGGTTACGCTTCTCGCCGCCGAAGGTCCGCACAACATCCAGAACCATTACGGCAAGGGGCGCGGAATCGCGGAAACCGCCGCCGCCACCATGGCGGGTCTGGGCAGCATGAGCGAGGGGCAATCTTGTTTCGTCTTCGCGCCCGAGCACGCGCATCTGCTGGCCGAGGAGTTTCCCACGAAAGAAGAACTGAAAGAATATCTGTTTGAAAACGCGACGCTTCCATTGGGCCAACTCCTGCGAACCGGCAAGCTCGACAAGCCCATTGACGCCGATGAAAACGGCAACGTGCGCCACGCGCTCAAGCCCGAAGACATCTACATCGTTGTCGCGGGAGGCGAGGCCGGCGGGCATTCCTCCTGGGTTCCCTCATGGAGCAGAAGGCGAAACGGCGAGTTCGTCACCCGCCCTGTGCTGAGCGCGGCCGAACGGCGCGAGTCTCGCGGTTGAAGAAAGAAGCATCAAAAGAGAAGATCGGTTGATGGACTACAAAACGAGTGGACATCCCGGCGTTGATGCACATACAGGAGGAAGCGTTCGATGAACCCCATCGTAGAAACCGCAACACCGATTTACGATCCGACCGTGGAGCCGGAGATCGAAACCGAAGACCGCACAAGCCGCGACGGCGCGCTCTCCGGCAAGCGCATCGGCCTGCTCTGGAACTCCAAGGTAGGCGCGGACAAGCTCATGCGCTACATACTGGATGAATTGCGGGCGGACGGCGCGGACCCAAATCTCGCCGTTGAGCTATCGAAAGAATACGACACCCGCCCGGCCAAGCCGGAGGTTTACGCGGAGATGGCCGAGAAATGCGACCTCGCCATCACCGCGGTGGGCGACTGAGGCTCCTGCTCTTCGTGCAGTGTGCACGATGGAATCGAGCTCGAGAAAAAAGACGTCCCCACCGCCGTCATCTGCACCGAGCCGTTCCGGCCCACGGTCGAGATGGTCTCCAAGGTGCGCGGCATGCCGGACTATCCGGTGGCCTATATCCCCCATCCGGTGGGCAGCCTCACGGATGAGCAACTCCAGGGTCGCGCGAAAGAGGTCGCTCCCACGATCAGGGCGCTTCTCACGGGTTGATCAGGGCGCAAAGCGCCGCGCTACATCGCTTTCAAGGCGATGATCGCCCCTCCCGCGACGACGCAGACCGTCCCCATCAATATGGGCAACGTGATGCGCTCCATATCGCGCAGGAAAATCCAGGTGTAGAAGAGCGCGAAAAGCGGCGCGGTCGATGAAAGCGGCGATACGACCGAAATATCCCCATACTTCAAAGCGGCGAAGTGACTCAAAAACGCCAGCGTGTTGATGAGCCCACAGGGCCCATAGAAATGCCAGGCCTTTCCCCACTTGAGAGACGGGCGCTGGGGTTTAGGCAGAAACCACAAAACCGCGACCAGCGCCACCAAACCGAAAAAACTGGTGAGCGTGATGCCGAGCAGTGCGGAAGGAACGACCTCGATCCCGATTTTTCTGAAAATGTTCGACGTGGAAAACCCCAGAACGGACAAGAGCGGCAGCCAGATGGCGCGCCTGTCCCAGGGAGCGTCGCTCTTGCGCTGGTAGGTGATCCCCACGCACCCCAAAACGACCAGGAAAATCCCCGCCCACACGTAAGTCCCCGGCCGCTCTCCAAGAAAAATATAGGCGAAAGCGGCCGAAAACAGCGGGTTGGCCGCCAGAAGGGGCACTGCGCGTGAAACGCCCAGGCGATGTATCGCCCGGAACATGAACACGCGGCCGAGCGAGGGTCCCGTGATGCCCGACAGGAAGAACCAGAACCAGGCTTCCGAGCTCCAATAGGCGGGTTCCCAGGTGAGGATCGTCAGTGCCACCAGCCAGGGGACGTTCACAATCAGACCGATGACCACGCCCGTGATGGCCGTGCCGTGCCGTTGCCCGCGTCTGGCGATGAGGCTGAAGGCCGAGGACATTGACGCGGTGCCCAAGGCGAACCCCGCCGCCAGCAGCGTATCGTTCAAGACGTTTCCCCCAGCCTAAAACAAGAAAAAATATATGAACAGAAAACGGCACAAGGATGATGTCTTATCAGAGGAGGGGGGACATGGCCATGTCGAGGCAAGATAAAGCGGCGCAGGAGGAGAAATAGTTAACCGCCCGTTCGCTCGCAGGCCGTCAGCCCCCCGTTATCGGCTGTGCGATGATCCACAAGCTCACCATGGTATAGCCCACCATGAGGACAAGCATCGGATATTGGCTGCGCACGGCGGCGAAGCGATTATCGAGTGCGCGCAACGCCGTCACATGCGCCAGATAGACGGCGCATATATGGCCGATGACAATCGCGGCAATAGAAGCATACCAGGTCGTTCTCGCGCCAACGACACCGATATCGACCTTATAGGCAGCGGTTCCCCACAGGTTCCAGCCCACTCCGAAGGGGTCCGACAGCAGCGGGATGATGCGTTGCCCCTGAATGAAGAGAAAAGAGAAATAATGCGCCACGTGGTATCCAATCGCGATGGGAACCAGCGAAAGCACGAACAAGCGCGCGAATTCCCCCGTGGAGAGTGCACTTCCGCTCATGGCGCGCATCAGAATGCAGAACAGGTAATACACGCCCAGGAAGAGCATCGGAGCAGCGATGAGCGCGATGGTGTCCGCCACGAGCAGGGCATCTCGCCCCACCCAAATGACTCCTTCGTACATCCACGCGCGAAGCAAGTGCCATAGCGGTGTTTCGGTAAAGCCGTCGAAGCTCACCGTCGCCAGCATCAACACAACCAACACCACCATCGAGTTGCTCATGCCGTCTGTGTTCAGAAGGCCCACAGCCGGCGGCCTCAGACGCCATTCATTTCGTCCGTTTCCGCTCACGCGCGCCTGTGTAATCGAGAAGCGTCCCATCACGCCGAATATGATGGAAAACGCCTCTCCACGCTTAAGCCATGCTTCTTTCCCGTACAGGAACATACCCGTCCAGGTGATGATGGAATACCCGAGTGCGGCTACTGCGAGGTTAAGGGGAAGTTCGTTGTGCGGCCAGACGATCTCCGCCCAGGCGAACCACAGGAACAAGCCCACAGCCGGCCACACGCCCGGGCTTTCGGTGAAAGGTTGCTCCGGCGATAATGAACCGCCGGGCCTGATTTTCCGGTACAGCGCCTCCGCCCAGGAAAATATGATGCTCCATGGATTCACCAGCGACCACAGGTTCCCCGCCAGCGCGCATACATAGGCCAGGCCCACCCACCAGATGATCCAGACCATGGTGGGCACGATGTTCTTGTCCGGGTTTTCGCTTCCCCAGATGCCCGCAGCCAACGTCACACAAAACAAAATGACGGAAAGAGCTCGTATCAACAACAAGAAGACCTTGCTCCCCACCCATGCGAAAAGGGGGGAGGCGAGCAGGTTACAGCTCGGATAACCCACGCTATCTTGTTTTTTGCGCACGAAAAGCCCCATGCCCAAAAACGAAAGCACCACGGATGCGCCCGCCCCCAGCATGAACAAACCCAGCGGCACAGGCAGATCATACCTTTGACCGAACCCATGCGCCGATACGGATGCGGGGGAAAGCACGATGAGGGCAACGAGGCCCAGCCCTCGGACGTAGGGGTTCACGGGATTGTCCTCGTCACGGATGCACCTCCAGGTAGAAGAGCACCTTCTCGGAATGACCCCCGCTTTTTTTCTGCCCGTGGGAATGAGAGCCATGCTCCGTTACGGGAAACCGGCCCGCCACCCTGGCCCGAAACGCCATCACGGCCACCCGGCCAGGGGAGACGGTTTTTTCGATGTCGTAGCCGTGTAGATGGACTTCGGTGGTTTTGTCGGCCATCAGATTCAACTTGACTTCATCGCCTTGCTTCACGCGAACCACTTTTTTGTTGCCTTCAATCTTCCCACCGGCGATTTTGAGTGTGACGCCGCCCATCGCCGCGCCTTTCATCGTAGATTTCCCCATACCTTTATCCGCACCCAAGGCCGGCATTGCTCCCAAAAGAGCGATCAGCGCAATAGCACAAAAAACAGTGTGAATGAATTTCATATCCACTTCTCTCCCATACAAACTTGGCAAGGATGAACCTTCTCTGCCTGGTGAAATGATAGATTGGCGACGCGCGAAGTAAAAATCCGTGACCTGCCTCACTATACCAGAACAGACCGAACCCCGCCTCGTCAGAGTGCGCGGCCTGCCACGAGCGCACCGCCCACGACCACCGCCACCGTACCCAGTAGAATCGGCCAAGTGATGCGCTCGAGTTTGCGCATGAATATGGCCGTAAGAAGCAGCGCCCACAAAGGCGCGGTGGCGGCGAGCGGAATCACGATGGTGAGGTCTCCATAACGAAGTCCGTAGAGATGCAGGAGAACCGAAAGAGTATTCAGCAAACCGCCGATGCTGTACGCCACCCATGCTTTTTTTACCATCAAGGAGGGCCTTAAGGCAGGCGGCAGGTACTGCCCAAAGACATAGAGGAAGACACCTCCAGAGACGCTCATTATCGATATGCCCAGATACGTATTGGGCGTTGAACCTACGCCGAGTTTTCGAAGCATGTGCGAGACGGAGAAGAAAACCACGCTTCCGAGTGCAATAAGCAGGTAGCTTCCACGGGTGGGCTGAGTCCCTCCCCTTTTCGCCGTAATCCCCATACATCCCAAAACGATGAGCACCGTACCCGCCAGAATGTACGGCCCCGGCCTCTCGCCCAAGACATAGACACCTATGATCGCCGAGAAAAGCGGCATGGTGGAGTTGAGCGGCACTGCGCGCGCCACGCCCATCAAATGAATCGAATGGAAGAAACACACCCTGCCCACGGCGGGTCCCGCGACCCCGGCCAGCGCGAAGAACAACCATCCCAAAGGTTGATAGTGGGCGGGCTCCCACGTCCAGACCGCGCCAACGAGCAGCGGCGGCATGGATACGATGAGCCCGATGAGTACGCCCGATACCGCGTTCGCGTGCCGCTGCCCGCTTCTCACGAACAGGGTGAAGGAGCCGACCACGAGCGCCGTTGAAAGCGAGAAAAGAACAGAGAGGGTGGTGGTGGTCATTCAGAATACGCCTTCACACCAATACGAAAACAGTGAGGAGAGAAATTTATACCCCCGCCATCTCACAGGGGGCGTAGTGCGAAAAGTGCATGGTGTAGGTGGCGCGGCCCTGTGTGGCGGAGCGAAGGGAGGTGGCGTAGCCGAATACCTTGGCGAGAGGCACCGAAGCGCGCACGACGCTTACAGCCGCTGCGCCGCCGCGTTCTTCGACGCCGGAGACTTTTCCGTCGCGCGCATTAATGTCGCCGATGATCGCGCCCAGAAATTCATCGGGCGTCACGACCTCCACCGACATGACGGGCTCCAGAAGCTGTCCGCCCGCCGAGCGGCATGCTTCCGTGAACGCGTTCGCCGCAGCGATTGAAAAAGCAGCTTCCGTCGCGCGCTCGGCGTCGTAGTCCGCCTCGATCAAAGTGACACCCACGTCAGTCATTTCATAGCCCGCCATGGCGCCGCTCGACGTAGACGCCTGGAGCGACTCCAGCGCCGACGCAATCAGATTTCCAGGGATCCTCGGATCATCCACCTCACTCTCGCACGAGACGCCTCCGCCGGGCCGGGGCACCACTCCCACGCGCACCCGTGCGAACTGGGACTCGCCGGCCAATTCCCTGTCGAAGATGGACTCCGCCTCGGCTTCTTTCGCAAGCGTCTCGCGGTAGACCACGCGGGGCGCGCCGACCCGGACGTCCACGCCGAAGTCCTCGTCTATCCGGCGCGTGAGCACCTCCAGATGCAGTTCGCCCATTCCGCTCATCACCGTCTGGCCCGATTCGGAATCCACCCGCACCTGAAACGTCGGGTCTTCCGCCTGGAGTTTCGCCAGAGTCTCGCCCAGCTTCTTGGTCCCGGTGGCGTCCCTGGGTTCAATCGCGACCGAGATGACGGGCTGGGGCGCGCGAATCGACTCGAAGGCTATCGGCTCTTTGCGGTCACAGAGGGTATCGCCCGTAACCGCTTCCTTCAGGCCGGCCGCCGCGACGATGTCGCCCGGCCCCACGGCGTCGATGCGCTCGCGCTTGTGGGAATACATCCTGAAAAGCCGGGCGAAGCGCTCACCATCTCCTCTTGCTGGATTCCACAAGCTTTCGCCCACCCTGGCCGCGCCGCTATACACCCGCAGGTAGGTGAGCCGTCTCCCCCCATCGATTTGCACCTTGAAAACCAAGGCCGAAAAAGGCACATCCTCTAGGGGAGAACGGGTGATGGGCTCGTCCTCGCCCGGAGCGAAACCGCTTGCGGGCGGCGCGTCCACCGGAGAGGGCAGATAATCCACCACGGCGTCCAGCAAGGGCTGCACCCCTTTGTTCTTCAGGGATGAGCCGCAAAAAACGGGCACGAGTTCACCTGCGAGCACGGCGCTCCGCAAACCCGCCTTAAGCGCTTCGGCATCAATGGCCCTTCCTTCCAGATACGCTTCCATGACCGACTCGTCGTGATCCGCCACGGCTTCGATGAGAGCTTCCCTCAACTCCTGCGCTCTTTCCTTGAGCACACCGCTTAGTCCGCTCCGGTGGGGTTCTCCGCCTTCCCAGGTGAGAAAATCCCCGCTCAGAACTTCCACCTGACCCGTATAATCCTCACCCTCTCCGTCTGGCCAGTGCATGAGCACGGGTCTGGCCCCTAATTTTTCGACCATCATCTCGACGGTTCGCTCGAAATCCGCACCCAGTCGATCCAGCTTGTTGATGAAGGCGAGCCGGGGCACGGCGAACTTGTCCGCCTGCCGCCAAACGGCCTCGCTCTGCGGCTCGACGCCTTCCACCGCACTGAAAATCGCGACGGCGCCATCAAGCACGCGCAGGCTCCTCTCGACCTCAATGGTGAAATCCACGTGTCCGGGGGTATCGATGATGGTGATCTCATGATCCGCCCAGGTGGTGGTGATGGCCGCCGAGGTGATGGTGATGCCGCGCTCGCGCTCCTGGCTCATCCAGTCCATTGTGGCCGAGCCCTCATCCACTTCGCCGATCCGGTGCACGGCCCCCGAGCAGAACAGCATGCGCTCGGTGGTCGTCGTCTTTCCGGCGTCGATGTGGGAGATGATGCCGATGTTTCTTCTCATTTCGAGCGCAGGACGCTTCATGGGAAAATCCTCTGTTCGAGAAAACTGAGGCGCAGATTACCTTGGGAGAGAGAAGATGGGAAAGTCCGAGACGAAAAAAGTGGTGGCCGGAAGCCGGCCACCACTTTTATGAAGCGCTGATTGGTGCGCTAGAGCTTGACGACGTTTTGCGCCTGAAGCCCTTTCGGGCCCTGAGCGACTTCGAACGAAACCTGGTCGTCTTCGCTCAAGGATTTGAACCCCTCCGCCTGGATGGCCGAGTGATGAACGAACAGATCCTCACCACCGTCCTCGGGCGTGATGAAACCATACCCTTTTGCATCGTTGAACCACTTCACTGTACCTGTTGACATACACTTCCTCATAAAAAAGAGATTGAACTTCGGGGATGTAATGATGAATGGAGCGTCTCTCGGAAGGGAATCTTCATTCGTCTTGCATACCCACAAACCTTTTACCCACACCTGTTGTGGAAAAAGACGCCGAACCCTACCAGATACCCCCAATAAGCGCAAGAGGTAAAAAATAAAGATTTACAAACGCTTGCGCTGTGCCGCCCGCATGACGAGAACGCGGTTTCTCTCCATGGTTCGGAAAACATGGGCAAAGACGATTGTTTTCCGGATTCTCCCCATCCCTCATGCCGCCTACGGGCGATGCCCCGCTGATGGCAGGACCGAGCGGAGAAAGCGGCGTAAGCGCATCAGGGAGAAGCGATGCGCTTGCCTGGACCGTTGCGCCCAGGCGAGGGAGGGAATCAGGCGGCCTCGGGGGTTTTGGGCTCCAATGCTTCGAAAGGAAGTTCGGGCGCGGGCGTAAGTCTCGATTCGAGTTCCTCTTGTCTGCTTCGCCAATCCTCATAAGAGATATGGCCTTGCAAATAGAGGGCGAGATTCCGCATGCAGGCTTGATGAATGCGCTTCGAGGTCTGGCTCGTCCCATGAGTCTTGTATCCGGGTCTTTGAGTTGTTATCGCCATGACGGGCCTCCTTTCCTGCTTCTCCTCCGATTTGGGAGAGAATGGTTCAATAATCTATATATAGTGCCTCTCTTACATTTTTGCACTACATTTTGTGTGAAAATCATGTTAAAAAATTGTTGCGATATGGAGAATTTTTCTGCCCTCCAATATAGCGAATATAATACGAAAATATGAAAAATGCAACCCTTTTTTCTTTTTGATGTGTCTAGCACCACCTTTTCAGTATGTTAAGATGTTATTTTTTATGTTTTCCATTCATCCCTGATGGGCGTAAATCCAGGTCCACAACTTGTCAAATGGTGAAAAGGACTGGCCGTGATCTTGAAAAACATTTCGAAAAATATCCTTCACGGCGTATTTTTTCTTCTCGTTTCAACATTTTTACTCGCCGGATGCGTTGCGGACCATGAGACGAAAACAACCCGGGGCGATGTGATACGGGAATGGTTTATGGAATTTCCCTGGGGGCGCGTGGAGGCTTATGCTGTATGGCCACCTGCCAGAGGGCATTCTCCACAAGTACGCCATCCGGCAATTCTCCTCTTACACGGGGCGGACGCACGGGCCCAACGATTCCGACGCGCCATGCTGGCTCACGTACGCGACGGTCTCATCCTGATGAGCATCTCGCTGCCCGGCTTCGGCGCATCCACCGGGCCGGAAGATTTCGCAGGATACAGAAGCGTGGAGGCCGCCCTGGGCGCGGTCCGTTATCTAAGTACCAGGGAGAACGCCAGAAAAGACGGTGTTTTCGTCTACGGGATCGGACAAGGCGCTTCTACCGCCGCCCTCGCGGCTGCGAGAAGCGCGAACATTTCGGGTCTCATTCTTGAGAACGGATTTTATGACCTGGAGAAAGCCTACGCGTTCTTGCCCCAAAAACGGAAGAACAGAATACGCGCGCTGCTCGGCGGTATGTCCACTCCAAATCAGGAAGCATATCGAGTGCGCTCCCCCATCCGTGTGGCGGGCAAGATCAAGGCCGCGGTATTGCTCCTCCACAGCCAGGGAGGACCCTACCCGCTCGGCGGCGCCGAGGCTTTTCTAAGAGCCATCGAGGCAAAAGGCGGGAGTGCGGAACTGCAGAGAATAAAAAACCAGGGCCCGCTCGAATCACTCACGCATCCGAACATCGCGAAGTGGGTTATCCCCTTCATCAGGAAAACACACAAAACGCGCTAACCCAAAATATCGCCTAGGCTTTCTCCCAGGATTCGATTCTGGCCAAGCGATCGTAAACCGAGGGGTGCGAATGAAAGAGAGCGACCACCCAGCCGGGCGGGTCGGGGTCCGTCAGGTTTTGTTTGCACAACTTGACGAGGGCGGAAGACAAACCGCCCCTCGCCTCGGCGTATTCGGTGGAATAGCGATCGCAGCTGTATTCAAAAGCGCGCGAAATCACGAGAACCACAGGAGATACGACCGCTCCCAGGAGACTCAGAACGACCCATAAAACCACGACGCAAGCGGGCTCTCCGGGCTGCACCAGAGCGGGGTCCACCCAATCCCCCAGCCATTCCATCGCGTAGTGCGAGAAATACACCCCGAAGACCAGCATAGCGCTTTTCATCGCGATGAGGGCCGGGATGTGGCGACCCACGTGATGCGCAATTTCATGGGCGAGGATCGCTTCGATCTCATCGGGCGTAAAATCAAGCAGGGTATCGGAGAGCACCACCCGCCGGGACGGCCCCCAGCCGACAAGGGCGGCGTTCGCCGTCTTGCTCTTGGAACTCATATCCATTTCCCACACCCCGCCGTACACTCTCGCCTTCGTTCTCTCCAGCAAGGCGAGGAGTCGCCCCTTGAGCTTCTCATCCTCCAGGGGCTTGAAGCGGAAGAAGATGGGCGCCAGCAGTACGGGAGCGATGAGGGAGATGAAAACCACCAACAAAACCGAAGCAAGCGCGGCTATCCACCACCAATCGGCCGGCCAAGCGGTCATGATCATCAAGAAAACACCGCTGGCCGACCCGCCCAACAACAAAAGAAGCGCCAATCCCTTGCATCTGTCCCATATCCAACCGGCCAGCGATTGGTTCGATAAATTTTCCCGGTGGGCGAGCACGTAGCCGCCGTAGAAATCAAAGGGTAGAGAAACCAGTGTTTTCGCAAGGGCAACAAATGAAAAAATAGCGAATCCACTCACGAACGCGCCGTCCGCAGGCTTCCCGGCCCCTGCACCCAGATACCAGAACAAAAACGCGAGCAAGACGCCACATTCCAGAGCGGAGGACGTTAATCCTACATACAGGCGGCGCATCTGGTACGACCTCGCGCGCCTGAGGAAATCATCCTCGAAGACAGGATTTCCACCGGTATTTCGCATATCCGTGTAATCTCTCGGCGTGCATGAGGATTGTGAAAGCCCAAAAATGACAGGGCGATAATTTGGCAAATCACTTGCGATTATGCAAATATATTCTCCATCAAGTAGATTACAACAAACCGAGTGCTTAAAACCCGACTCCCGGAGACGGGGGCCGGAAGCCGGGGGGGTTATTCTTTGTCCCGTCATTTCATCGACATGAGAAGCGACACCGCAACGCGCCCCACGAAAGCGATGCGCCAAGCCATCGCCGAGGCACAGGTCGGCGACGAGACCCTCAGAGAGGACCCGAGCGTCAACGAGCTCATCGAAAAGGCGACCGCCCTCTTCGGCATGGAAGACGGCCTTTTCGCCTCATCGGGCACACTGGCCAATCAACTGGCCATCAAGGTCCACACGAACCCGGGCGATGAGATCATCGCCGATTCCCATTGCCACCCCTTTCGGAACGAACTGGGCGCGGGGCCATTCTTATCGGGGGTTCAATTCGCCCTGCTCTCGGCGAAACGCGGTGTATACGCCCGCGAAGACGCCGAGAAATGGCTTCGCCCCAAGAGCGGGTACCCGAAAAGCGCCCTGCTCTGGGTGGAAAACACGCACAACCAGGGCGGTGGCCACGTGTTCCCCCTCGAAAAACTTGACGAGCTACGCGCTTTTTCGAAAGAGCAGAATATCCCCCTTCACATCGACGGCGCCCGCATTTTCAACGCCATCGTCGCCTCCGGCATCCCCCCAAAAGAATGGGCGAAGCGCTGTGACTCGATATGCTTTTGCTTCTCCAAGGGATTGGGCTGCCCGGTAGGCTCCATCTTGCTAGGGAAAGAAGCGTTCATTCAGGAAGCGCGCCGCTACTGGAAAATGTGGGGCGGCGGCTGGCGTCAGGCGGGGGTTCTCGCCGCTGCGGGACTCTACGCCCTGGAGCATCATGTGGAACGCCTGGCGGATGACCACGCCAACGCCCAGTTATTCTCGGAGCTCACCGCCGGGGTTCCGGGCGTCCGGCCCGTCCATGACACCACGCCCACCAATCTCGTGTTCCTGGATGTCTCGGAAAGCGGCAAAACAGCGCACCAAATCAACGAGTCGATGATGGAAAAAGGCGTCGCCTTCTCCGTTCCGAACTCGAAGATGCTCCGCGCCGTCACCCACCTGGACGTCTCGAGGAAAGACGTGGAAACCGCCGCTCAGGTTCTGGCGGATTCGGTGAGATGAACTCGAGCGCTCGGGTCACCGTTCTCGGCTGCGGCACTTCCACCGGCGTTCCTTCCATCGGGTGCACTACCGCCGCGTGTCTTTCGGATGACCCCAGGAACAAGCGGCTGCGTCCGAGCATCGTCATCGAGCACAATGGGCGAAACCTGCTGGTCGATACGGGCCCCGATCTGCGCGAGCAGGCCCTCAGACACGAGATCGCCCGTGTGGACGCCGTGGTCTACACGCACTATCACGCGGACCATACGCACGGCATCGACGACTTGCGCGCCTTTAATTTCCTGATGGGAAAACCGATTCCCTGTTACGCCTATCCCAATACGGTGAAGATACTCCGCCAGAATTTCAGCTACATTTTCAATCACGCGAAAGACTACAGCGGCTTCAAGCCGCAACTCACGCTAGCGGAGATCGGAGACTCCCCTTTCGGGGTGGCCGGCATGAAAGTCATCCCCTTCGAACTCGAACACGCCGGGATGAAAGTAATGGGCTTGCGGGTGGGGGATTTCGCCTACGCCACGGACTGCAACGCCATTCCGGAAAAATCCATGGAAATCCTGAAAGGAGTACGCATCCTCATCCTGGACGCCCTGCGCCACCGGGAGCATCCCTCACACTTCACAGTCGCCGAGGCGCTCGAAATCGTCGAGGAACTCAAACCCGAGCAAACGTATTTCACCCACACCAATTTCGAGCTGGAATACTACGAAACGAACCGGAGCCTGCCCAGCGGAGTCGAGCTCGCCTATGACGGGCTGAGTTTCGATGTCCTCTTGTAGGAACTTGCGCTAGGCGTCGCCCGCGTCTTCGGGAATTTCCTTCGTTTCATCCATGCGCCTCTCGCTCGCCGCCTGGCAGAGATCCGAAAACAAGAGATATCCCGCCAGATAGTAGGAGATCGAAGTCACCATCACCCCCGTCTGCAACAGGACCTGCCCGAAGAGACCTCCGCCGAATATCCCCTGTATCACCTGCCAGAGTATGAACCAGGCCAGTAGATAGACCATCGCCAGAACAACGATGGTCCTCTCGCCTCCACTCGATATCATCCCGGCGCGACGGAATGCCTGGGCAAAGTCATCCCCATACAACAATGCGGTCAGGGTGCAGAAATAATACCGAACCGCAGGCGTGAGAACGAGAAAAATCGTGACGGCGAACGAGAACGGAAGCCCGATGGGTGAGTCCCCGAAGATAAAAGTGAATATGAACAAAGACGCCGCAAACCCGATGACGCCCAGCAACTGCAAACCAAAGGTATAAGCCAGGTCCACCTTCGCGACGGCTTTCAGGCGATTCACGGCCTCGGTGATGTCCCAAACGGCCCCATCGCCCGTGCGCTCGGATTCAACCCGCAGTATCAGGAGAATGAACAAGAACACCTGCAATATGCGCAAGAGAAGCTGGGAGGCGATCATCAGCGGGAAAAGCAGCATCAGGTTCGCCTCGGGCTCCATCAGCGATTTGATCGAAGGATGCACCGAGAGCGCGATCATGGATACGGGCACGTAAATTGCGACGAAAAGGCGGGTGATCTGCACAAAATCCGCCGCATGGTTGCGCACACCGTATTCGATATATCTGGAAAGGGGTCCGAGTGCTGTATTTTTCATATAAAAAACAAACCCTTAGAAGAATGCGGCGCCAGCGCCGGCGTTGATCTCCATCCTTCAGAAACGATACACTAGGGACCTGCTTCCGCCGCCCTGCGAATCGCGAGATCGCTCGTGGAAACCGCCCCGCAACCGATGACGACACTATACTCGCTCATGATAAGGAATAGAAGGCAAGCCCCATGAGTTCCACGGCAATGGTGACACAAGGCATCCGGACACTTGGCCGGCGCGCGATGGAGATCATCGCCGGCATGGGAAGCGCCGCGATCTTCCTGCTCGAATCCGTGCGTTGGATTTTCGCACCTCCCTGGCGACCCTCGCTCTTGATACGCCAGATATACATCATCGGCACGGGTTCGCTCTCCATCGTCCTGCTGAGCGGCTTGTTCACAGGAATGGTGCTGGCGCTGCAGGGCATTTACGCTTTCAGGAAATTCGGCTCCGAAGCTTTTCTGGGCCCTGCCGTCGCCTTCAGCCTCATCCGTGAACTCGGACCCGTGCTCACAGCTCTCGTCGTCACTGGCAGGGCGGGATCGGCCATGACGGCCGAAATCGGCATCATGCAGATCACAGAACAAGTGGACGCTCTTAAGAGTATGGCCGTAAACCCCCTGCAGCGCCTCGTTTCTCCCCGCCTGCTCGCGGGCGTGATAGTATTCCCGCTGCTGACGGCGCTTTGCGACCTCATCGGCATATTCGGGGCCTATCTCGTGGGCGTGGAGTTGATGGGCTTGAGTTCGGGCACCTTTTTCGGAGAAATGCAGGACAAGATCGAGATGGCCGATATCAACGTAGGCTTATGGAAATCGATCGTCTTCGGCCTGATCGTCACATGGGTCTGCTGCTATAAAGGGTATCATTGCGGTCACGGGGCCGAGGGAGTGGGCAAGGCGACCACCTCGGCCGTGGTGCTCTCTTCCGTCCTGATACTGGTGGGCGATTATTTCCTCACCTCGATTCTCATTTGAAGAAGGAACGAGCCTTGTACCGGAAAAACGTGGAATTCGGCGTCGGCATATTCGTTCTGGCGGGAATCCTCGCGCTCGCCTATCTTTCGATCAACCTCGGCGGCTTGGATATTTTCGATGACGGCACCTATGAGGTCTCGGCGAATTTCACGTCCGCCACGGGTTTGAGAAGTGGCGCTTCGGTCGAAATGGCGGGCGTACGCGTCGGGCGGGTGAGCGGAATCTCCCTCGACGGGGAGGATGCGAGAATCACGCTCCGCATCAATGAGAGCATCAAACTCTCGCGTGATTCCATCGCCTCCATTCGCACGAAAGGCGTCTTGGGTGACAAATACGTGAGCTTGAGCCAGGGAGGGTCGGAAAAAATCATCTCCCCCGGCGGACGGATTCGTGAGACGGAACCCCCGGTTGACATCGAGAAACTCATCGGCGACTTTATTTTCGGCAACGTGAAGAAGAAATGACGGGCATCGCCGCCTGAAAAAACACTGGAAGATGACCGACAATCTGTTCGTCAATGAGTGCTTCGCGCTAGCGGACCCAGAATCGAGAGAGCCGGAAAACATATAAACATCATTACATCATCCACGTTTTGCCGCCACGCCCGAATTCAGTCATTCCCCCACGAGGAGAACCCATGCTTTTGAAAAAGCGTCTACAGCTTCTTATGGCCACCCTATTCGCCTGTGCGCTTCTCGCGCCGCTCGCTCAGGCGGGAGAGCCGTCCGAAGTCGTGCGAAAGGGGATACACGGGGTGTTGGAGATCCTCGGCCAGCCCGATTTGAAGGCGCCTGAGAAAAAAGCGGAACGCAGAAACCGGATGCGCGAGATCATCCACAGGCACTTTGATTTCGAGGAAATGTCCCGGCGAAGCCTCGCGAGGGCGTGGAGAAAACGCACGCCCGAGGAGAAGACCGAATTCATCGAGCTTTTCAGCTATTTCATGGAACGCAACTACGCCGGCACGCTGGAAAGCTACACCAACGAGAAAGTCGTTCTCGGAAAAGAGAGCATCGACGAGGAATTCGCCAAGGTCAACACCGTCATCATCACAATGGACAAGAAAGAGGTCGACATCGTCTACCGCCTGCACAAAGTGGGAGGCGAATGGCGCGTCTACGACGTTGTGGTGGAGGGCGTGAGCCTGGTGAAAAACTACCGCGACCAGTTCCGATCCATCATCCGGAGAACTTCCTACGCCAACCTCGTGAAAATCCTCCGGGCCAAGCGAGACGAGGGCTAGTGGGGTCGCCCGCCGCGGGCGGCCTGCCCGGCACGCGAGGCAGCGGGTATTTGCGGTTCACCTCCGCATGGTTTCGAAGTCCCATCGCCTCTCTTTGCACGATGAGGAAATACCGGTAGCGCTCCGCTTCATCCATCGCGCCATGGAGCGCGCGCTCGAGCCTTTCCCTGATATTATCGCCGAACTCTTGCCCCTTCTCCCAGGCGCGCCAGGCAGCCCACGCCCTCTGATGGCGCTTGGAGAACTCGCTGCCGATGCGGCCGAGCGTTGAAGCCATCTCCTCGGCTATCTCGCGTTCCACGGCCAGGGGTTTGAAATTTTTCGACATGTCTCTAAGCCGTCTCTTTGGGTAGTCCGAAAGAGAGGAACGAACCCACGACGCCGAACGCCATGCAGACCAGGGGCAGGGCCGTTTCCACACCGATGTAATCAGCCAGGCCGCCCACGGCGATCATCCCGATGCTCGCCACGAACCAGACCACCCCGAGCATGAAGCTGCTCACCAGGGCAGCGTGTTCGGGGGCGATCTCCTGCGCGTACGTCACAGAAACCCCCATCTGCGCATAGAAAGCGGCGCCCGAGAGTATGACGAAGACGGTCCGCAAGGGCTCATCGAACAGAAAAGCCAGGCCCAAAGCGGGCGTGCCCACGCAGATGGACATGATCGTCACGATCCGCCTGCCGAAGATGTCGGAGAGATGTCCGCCGTAGATGCCGCCTATCGCCGCGGCGACCAGAAACAGGGTGACGGACGTTCCACCCGCGGCCAGCGAACCGCCTTTGGCGATAATGTAAATCGGCAAGAATACCTGCACCGTCATCGTCACCGTGGTGCGGCACAGGTTCACGACCCAAAGCAGGAAAAGCGGGCGGAACACGATCCGGAGCGTGCGCATCGTCTGCATGAAAGTTTGCGAAGCCCCGCGCCCGACGTCACGGATAGGCGGAGAGAAGAAAAACAAGGGAAACCCGATAATGATGCCGACGAGGCTGGCGTACGGCATGGCGTCGATGCCCCACCGGGTGACGATGAACGTCGCCATCCCCGAACCTATCCCCACGCCCAGGCGGCCACCTGCGACGTAGAGCGACATGCCGAACCCTTTTCTCGCGCCGGCAGACTGGCCGGCGATGACAGAAGCCACGGGATGAAAACAAGCCGACCCCGAGCCCGCGACCAGCATGAGCAGCATGAGTATCCAGAAATTCGGCATGTAGAGCATGAACGCCAGAAGCGCGCCACCCAGCGGCCCGAGCGCCAGGAGCCACCCTTTCCTGATCCTGTCGGCGAAATAGCCGAAAAGAGGCTGACCCACGGCGCCGGTGACGGAAAGCGTGGTCGCCAGAAGGCCCGCCAGACTCAAGGGCAGATCCATGCGCTCCACGATGAGGGGGAGCAGCGGCGGGAGAAAACCGAAATAGCTGTCGTTCGCGATGTGAGCGACGATGAGGACGGAGATTCTTCTTTTCTTGAGGCGCTCTGGAACGGCGCCGGCCACGGCCGTATCTCTCAAAAACGTTCTCCGAAACAAAAATGCCGCAATAAACCCGCCTGAACCAAGCGCGGTTGTGCGGTGATTATTTCATTTTCTCGATGAGTCCGGGAACAGCGGCGAGGGCGTCGTCCACCTTTTCGACATCCTTGCCGCCCGCTTGCGCGAAGTCCTGCCGGCCCCCGCCTCTGCCGCCGACGAGCGAGGCCACCTCTTTCACCAGATTCCCGGCATGAATGCGAGACGTAAGGTCTTTCGTTACGCCCGCGGCGATGGCGACCTTCCCGTCCGTCACGGCGGCGACCACAGCGACGCCGCTTTGCAGCTTCCCCTTCGCCGCGTCGACGATTCCGCGCAAATCGCCCGCCTGAAGTCCGTCGCGCCTCACGGCAAGGAGCTTGACGCCTGAAATTTCTTTGGCCTCGGAAGCCAGATCGCCCATCTCATCGCGTGATTGCCTGTCGCGCGAATCTTTGAGTTCACGCTCAAGCGTCTTCACGCGATCGAGCAGGCGCCTCACGCGTTCGGCTTCCTCAAGCGGTGCCGCTCTGGTGAGTTCCCCGATTTCAGAGAGAACGTGTTGTTCCTTGCGGGCTTGCAAGAGCGCGCCCTCGCCCGTCAAGGCTTCGATGCGCCTCACGCCGGCAGCCACGCTGCCCTCGTGCAGGATGCGAAAAAACCCGATGTCGCCCGCGGCGCGCGCATGCGTACCCCCGCAAAGCTCCATGCTGAAATCGCCCACGGAGACGACGCGCACGTCTTCTCCATACCGCTCGCCGAAGAGCGCCGTCGCGCCTGCAGCCAGCGCGTCGTCTATCGACATGTGGCGCGTCTCCACACCCGCGTTCTCGCGAATGCGCTCGTTCACGATGTCCTCCACCCTTTCGCGCTCACGCGCCGTCATCGCCGTGAAGTGGGTGTAGTCGAAACGAAGCCTATCCGGCGAAAGGTGGGAACCCGCCTGTTTTACATGATCTCCCAGAACCTGGCGCAGCGCGTATTGCAGCAGGTGGGTGGCCGAGTGATTGCGCCTTAAAAGATCGCGTCTTTCCGCGTCGATTTGCGCAGTAAGACTTTGCCCCTTCTTCAAGGTTCCTTCCGTCACCTTGACGTGATGGACATACACGTCGGGGAGCGGTTTCTGCGTGTCGAGCACGAGCGTGGCGCCATCGGGCCAGGAAAACCCGCCCTTGTCGCCTTCCTGTCCGCCCGCTTCGCCGTAAAACGGCGTCTTGTCGAGAACGACGCGCGCCTCGGTTCCCTCACCGGCTTCATCGCACAGCGCGCCATCCAAGATGATGGCGCGTACCTGGGCTTCTTCCTCATCGTGATCATAACCGGTGAACTCGTTCGCGCCCGTCTCATCGCGCACCTGATGCCAGATTTCATCGACGGCGGCCTCACCCGAACCCTTCCAGTGGGCGCGGGCGCGCTCGCGCTGCTGCTCCATCGCCTCATCGAAACCGCCCTGGTCTATCTCGAGGCCATGGAATGCGGCCGTTTCCACCGCCAGATCCCACGGATAGCCATAGGTGTCGAGCAGGGTGAACACCTCCCCGCCCGGAATGGTGGCGCTGCCCGATGATTTCACCTCTTCCGCCAGCGCGTCCATGCGCGGCTGGCCCTGCGCGAGGGTGTTGGCGAACCTCTCTTCTTCGGCCAGCGTGACGCGGGAGATGTAGCTCAAGCCCTCCCTGAGTTCGGGGAAGGCATTACCCATCATATCGGACACCACCCCCACGGTCCGGTGCAGGAACGGCCCCTCGATGCCCAGCATCCTGCCGTGCCGCAAGGCCCGCCTCGCCACGCGCCTCAGCACGTAGCCCCGGCCCTCGTTGCTCGGCAGAACGCCGTCGGCCACCAGGAAGCTGACCGCGCGAACGTGGTCCGCGATGACGCGGAAAGAAACGTCGTTCGGAGCGTCACCGCCGGTGTACTCCTTGCCGCAGCGCTCCTCGACCGAATGAATGAGAGGCATCAAGAGGTCGGTGTGGTAATTGCTGTCTTCTTTCTGCACCACCGCCGCGAGGCGTTCGAGGCCCATTCCCGTATCGACGGAGGGCTTGGGCAGCGGCTCCATCTTGCCCGAAGCCTCCCGGTTGAACTGCATGAACACCAGGTTCCAGAGTTCGAGATAGCGATCCCCGTCCTCATCCTCGTGTCCGCTGCCAGGCGGCGCGCCGACGATGTGGTCTCCCTGGTCATAAATGAGTTCCGAACACGGGCCGCAGGGACCGGTATCCCCCATCGCCCAGAAGTTGTCCTTCTCATCCATGCGGACGATGCGCTCGGGCGGGACGCCGACGAGCCGCTGCCAAAGCTCCGCCGCCTCGTCGTCCTCCCTGAAGACGGTGATCCACATGCGATCCCCATCGAGACCCACGCGGTTGATCAGAAACTCCCAGCCGAACTCGATCGCCTTTTCCTTGAAATACTGGCCGAAGGAGAAGTTGCCCAGCATCTCGAAAAACGTGTGGTGCCGGGCCGTTCGGCCGACGTTTTCCAGATCGTTGTGCTTGCCGCTCACCCGCAGGCATTTCTGGGAACTCACCGCACGGTTGTAGTCGCGCTTCTCCAGTCCCGTGAACACGTCCTTGAACTGGACCATGCCCGCGTTGGTGAACAACAAGGTGGGGTCGTTCATGGGCACCAGGCTGGAGCTGCGAACGATCCTGTGCGACTCGTCGGCGAAGAATTCGAGAAATTTCTGGCGGACCTCATTGCCCTTCATAAATTCATTTCTCCAGATGATACCCCTGATGTCCAAAGTTCAGCGGCAAGTTACATCCTGTCCGTTTCAGATGGCGACGTCTTGCTGATAGAGGCCGAAAACCTCACGCATGGTGTCCGCGATTTCTCCGACCGTGGCCTCGGCCTTTACCGCCCTCAGGATGTAGGGCAGAAGATTGTCATCGCTCCTGGCCGCGTGACTCAAGGCGTCGAGCGCCTCGCTCGTACGATCGGCGTGGCGCCGTATCCTCAGCGACTCGACACGCTCCTTCTGTTCTCCTTCGACCTCGGGGCGAATCTGGAGCGTCGAGATGGGCGCCTCTTCCTCCTGTTGATAGCGGTTCACGCCGACGACGACCATCTCCCCTTCATCGACGAGGCGCTGGTAGGCATAGGCGCTGTCCTGAATCTGGTGCTGCACCCACCCCGTCTCGATGGCGTGGAGCATGCCGCCGATATCGTCGATATGCTGGATGATCTCCTCTGCACGGGAGACAATTTCGGACGTCAGCGCCTCGATGGCGTACGCCCCGCCGCACGGGTCCGCCACGTTCGGCACGTTCGATTCCTCGGCGAGTATCTGCTGGGTTCTGAGCGCGAGCCTCGCCGCATCCTCCGTGGGAAGGGAGAGCGCCTCGTCCATCGAATTCGTGTGAAGCGACTGCGTGCCCCCCAGCACAGCGGCCATCGCCTGAAGAGCAACGCGCACGACGTTGTTTTTCGGCTGCTGGGCGGTCAGCGCGCTGCCGGCGGTCTGGGAGTGAAACCGCAGCATGCACGCCTTCTCCGAACGCGCCCCGAAGCGCTCGCGCATGATCCGCGCCCAAAGCTTCCTCGCGGCGCGGAATTTTGCGATCTCTTCCAGAAAATGATTGTGGACGTTGAAGAAAAACGAGATGTGCGAGCCGAGCTCATCCACGTTCAGTCCTGAAGCGACCGCGGCCTCCACATAGGTGATGGCGTTCGCGAGCGTGAACGCGACCTCCTGAACGGCGGTCGAGCCCGCCTCGCGGATGTGGTAGCCGCTGATCGATATGGCGTTCCATTTGGGAACCCTGTCCTTGCAGAACTCCATGGTGTCTGTAATGAGGCGCAGGCTCGCTTCTGGCGGATAAATGTAGGTCCCGCGCGAGATGTATTCCTTCAAAATGTCGTTCTGCACGGTACCCCGGAGCGCTTCGGAGGGAATGCCGTGCTTCTCGGCCACCGCGACGTAGAGAGCCAGCAGGATGGGCGCGGTGGCGTTGATGGTCATCGACGTGGAAATCTTGTCCAGCGGGATGTCGTCGAGCAGAACCTCCATGTCCTCGATAGAGGCGATGGACACCCCCACGCGGCCCACTTCGCCAAAGACCAGGGGATGATCCGGGTCGTAGCCTATCTGGGTGGGCAGATCGAACGCCACGGAAATCCCCATCTGTCCGTGGTCGAGGAGATAGCGGTAGCGGTGGTTGCTCTCCCGCGCGCTGCCGAAACCGGCGTATTGGCGCATCGTCCAGAGCCGGCCCCGGTACATGTTCTCGTAGATGCCGCGCGTGTAGGGATGCGCGCCCGGCTTCTCATCGGAGGTTCCCGGATCCACCTCACCCGGACCGAAAAACGCCGGAAGCGCGATGCCCGAGAGGGTGGCTCTACCCCCCTCCTCCGCACGTTCGCTCCAGGCCCTTTGGGCCGTGGCGATGCTCGGCTCGCTCATCGTGAGAAACCTCCGTAAAACGAGAATCCGGATGACGCCTTGGTCTCAATGGGGAACAAAATATCATATTCGCGCGCAATCAGGCCAGCTAGAGGCGAATTGCAAGACCATTGCAGGGAGCGATATCCATCGCGCCGGGTTTCGGGAGAATTTCTCGCGAATTTCAAAATCGGGCGATTCAAGTTACAATTTTCTCATGACTACCTATCGCCTGCCCCTGTTCCCGCTTCAGGTCGTACTCTTGCCGGGTCAGCGACTGCCCCTGCACATTTTCGAGGAACGCTACAAGATCATGATCGGCGAGTGCATCGAGGACGACGCGCCCTTCGGGATTGTTCTGGTGGGGAAAGGCGGCATCCATAAAATCGGATGCGCGGCCCGCATCACCCAGGTGCTCGAAAAATTTCCCGACGGCAGGATGAACATCCTCACCCTGGGCGAGCAGCGCTTCGAAGTTTTCCGCGTTTATGACACCCGGCCCTATTTCGAGGCGGAGGTGAGCGATTTTCATGATGAGGAGGGCGACGACCCCACGGAATTATGCCGGATGGTGTGGGACGCTCTCGAAAAAAGCGGTTCTGCGCCTCAGAATTTGCCCGATGAATTGCTGGAAGACCCGCTCCGCCTTTCTTTCGCCGTCGCCGAGGTTCTCAGGCTGCCGCTTCGGGAAAAACAGGCCTTCCTGGGGTCGCGCTCCCTCGAATGGCGCCTGAAGCGGCTGCTCGTATTTCTCAAAAAGGATGACCCCTCCAGATTCGCCATCACCGACTACGAGAAGTCCACTCACAGAAACGGACACTGAAACCTTCATCGGGATGAAGGGGAAACGGGCGCGACCGCTAGCGCTCTCCCTCCAAGACCTGGACACGCTCGATCGAAAGCGCTTTTCCGGTATCCGGGGCTATCTCGACGAGCGCGCCGTTGAGCTGTCCCTCGCCTCCGGCCACTTCGAAGCGTCGCGGAAGCCCGGATATGAATTTATCCAGAACAATCTCCGTCTTCATGCCGATGATGGAATTACGCGGCCCCGTCATGCCGACGTCCGTGATGAAGGCCGTTCCCCTGGGCAGCACCCGCTCGTCCGCCGTCTGGATGTGCGTATGCGTGCCGAAGACGGCGCTCACGCGACCGTCGAGATGCCAGCCCATGGCTACTTTCTCGCTCGTAGCCTCCGCGTGGAAATCGACCATCACCATCTTCGTCTCTCCCCCCACCCGTCTGATGAGATCGTCGGCTTCCCGGAAAGGACATTCAATGGGCGGCATGAAGACGCGGCCCATGAGGTTCAACACGGCGATGCGTCCTTTTTCGGATTCCAGGACGAAGACGCCCTTGCCCGGCGTTCGGGGCGGGTAGTTCCCGGGCCGGAGCAGCCGGGGTTCGCGCAATATGAAATCGGCCGTTTCCTTGCGGTTCCAGATGTGATTCCCCGAGGTGATGACGTCCGCCCCCGCATCGAGCAATTCATCGACGTGCGTGTTGTTGATCCCGAAGCCGCCGGCCGCGTTCTCCCCGTTGATGACACACACGTCGACCGCGTGTTTTTCCCTGAGTTCCCCCAGATAAGCGCAGGCCATCCGGCGACCTACTTTTCCCGTGACGTCCCCGACGAAAAGAAGCCTCAAGACTACCTCAGCGCGCAGTGGCCACGTGGCGGGTTTCACGAATGACGGTGACGAGAATCTCACCCGGATACGTGCGTTCGCTCTCGATTCTCTTGGCGATGTCCCGCGCCAGGAACGTGGCCTGCGAGTCGGTGACCTCATCGGGCAGGACCGACACGCGAATCTCCCGTCCCGCCTGAATGGCGAAGCACTTCTCCACGCCATTGAAGGATTCGGCGATTTTCTCGAGCGCTTCGAGGCGCTTGATGTAGCTTTCCACCATCTCGCGCCTCGCCCCCGGCCGGGCGGCGGAAAGCGTATCGGCCGCCTTCACCAGGACGGATTCGATGCAATTCGCCTCCTCGTCCTCATGGTGGGAAACGATGGCGTTCAAGACCTCGGACGGCTCGTTGTAGCGCTTGGCGATGTCGTAGCCTATCTGGACGTGAGAGCCCTCGACCTCGTGCGTCGCCGCCTTGCCGATATCGTGAAACAAGCCGGCGCGCTTCGCCATCGTAGGGTCAATGCGCAACTCATCCGCCAGCATCCCGGCGAGATAGGCCACCTCCTTGGAGTGCATGAGCGCGTTCTGGCTGTAGCTCGTGCGGTATCTGAGCCGCCCCAGCATGTTCACGAGTTCGGGATGCACGTCGCCGACCCCGAGTTCCATCACGGCCTCCTCGCCCGCCTGCCGTATCTGGGAATCGATGTCTTTTTTCGTCTTGTTGACGATGTCCTCGATTCGGCCCGGGTGGATTCTCCCGTCCTGCACGAGCGCTTCGAGCGCCAGGCGCGCCGTCTCGCGGCGAACCTTGTCGAAACCCGAGACGACGACGGCCTCGGGCGTATCGTCGATGATCACGTCCACGCCGGTCGCCATCTCGAGGGCGCGTATGTTCCGACCCTCGCGGCCGATGATGCGGCCTTTCATCTCATCGGTCGGCAAATCCACCACACTCACCAGATTTTCCGCGACGTGTTCGGAGGAGAAGCGCTCCACGGCCAGGGCGAGTGCCTGTCTCGCATCGGCTTCCATGGTGCTCCTGGCCCGGCGTTCGAGGCGCTGGACCTCGGCGGCGATGTCCTGTTTCGCCTCCTCCATGAAGCGATCCTTGAGTTCTTGCTTCGCGTTCTCGACACTGAGGCCCGAAATTTCCTCGAGCTTTCTGATCTCTTCTTCCTGGAGTTGCTTGTAGCGCGCCTCCTCGCGCTTCAGATCCTGTTCCTTTACGCTCAATTCTGTCTCGCGGCGCTCGACCGCCGCCTCCTTGCCGTCGAGGCTCTCGCGTCGCCTGTCCAGCATCTCTTCGCGCTGGTTCACCCTTTGTTCGAGCTTTTGAAGCTCATCCACGCGGGATTTGTTCTCCCGCTCGATGCGCTCTCTTTCCTGCAGCAATTCCGCCTTGTGCGCGACCTGCGATTCCTGAATCTTCTGCGCGAGTTCCTTGGCCGCGTTCTCGTTGATCTGCTGAATCCGCTTATCGGCGTCCGCCTCCTGACGGGCCACCGTCTCTTCATGCCGGCGCTTCATCGCCCGCATGCCCAACAACACCGCCACACACACGACGGCGACTGCAACAACGGCTATCTGCCACAAAACCACGTTATCCATATCCGCCTCCTAGGGCATATATTCACGTGGAAGGCAACGCAGCGCCTCCCGATCGGTTATCACCCAATCAACGCCGACATCCCAGACATCGCGCTTCCAGGATTCACCGACGAGCAACTGAAACGCATAACAAGCGCCTACCAGAAGAGGGCCGGACTGCTCCGGGCCGCCGCGGCGCCCCTGCAACGTGCGATCGTAGAATCCCCCGCCGGTTCCCAGCCGACCGCCGTAGAGATCGAACGCAAGGCCGGGGATCACGACCACATCGAGTTCATTCAGGTTCAGGGGTGGAATATCGCGAACAGGTTCTGGAATTCGAAGCGTGCCCGGCTGAAGTTCCTCCTCGGGATGATTCACCGGACAGAAGTGCAAAACATCTTTCCCCACCCGGGGGAAGCAATATGTCCTTTTCGCATCGCTGCCTTCACTCCAGAGCGACGAGAAGTCCATCTCACCGCGAACCGCCGCATATATCCCCACCCTGCACGCGCCCATGAAAACCAGAAAAGCTTCCAGGCGCCGTCCCGCCAGGCGGCTCGACACACCGGCCTCGGCAGGGGGGAATTGTGCTCTCATCTCCTTCATCTTCAGCCGAACGTCGCGTTTCTCCATGTCTGATTCGGCCATGAATCCTCTTTCACCACACCCGAGTCTTCATGAACACGAGCGGAAATCTCTCAACCAGACTCGAGGTCCATGTTAGTAATGACCCCGCCTTGTGCCGTGTGAGGTTCGCTTTGAACCCAGCTTTCGCCAGGTGGGCGTCCACTTCCATGGCTTTAGGCTGAACTCCCCGAGAGGAATAGCTCACCACCCTGGGTCAGGACTCCCGGTACAATAGTACTGGGTCAAAATGCTTTCCCCCATCACGAACACGGCAGGGTCAAAGCAAAGAAGCATTATGACACTAAAACTTGGGGATGAATACAGGAAGAAGCTACTGCGTGGAGAAAACGACTGGTCAGCCCGCTTTTCTCACCATCTCCAACAGAGAATCAGCGCGTTGGGAGAGGGTTTCCTCACTTTTTTCTTTCGCTTCCCTCTCCTCGAACAACTCGTTGGCGATGTTCATCGAAGCCAGCAGAACGACCTTTATCGGATCGTTCGACTGGCGTGAGACCTTGTGAATTTGAGAATCTACATACTCGGCGAGCTGCAGTGTATATTCCGAGTCGGCTGAACTTCTCAGGTTCAGGGAATGACCAAAAATCTCCACCACGAATTTATTCCCCCCGGCCATAAGCTGTCTCCTTATGCCCTAGTATTGCATGCTTTCGACGAACTACTCGATGTGCGTCAGAATCTTCTCCACACGCTCCCGAATCTCGGCTTGCTCTTCTTGAAGCCGCGTGTTTTCCGCCTGGCATTTCGCCAACTCGTCGGCCTGGGCGCGCACGGATTCCGAATCGGCGCGGGCCTCCTCTCTCATCCTCTGGAGTTGCGACTCCAACTCCGCCCGGGAGCGCCTGAGGGAATCACGTTCTTCCAAAAGATTCGAGAGCGCGGTTTCAAGCGCATTCAACTTATCAATGACCATTCGGACAATCTTTCCACGGGCGCAAGACACGAAAATGAGTTCCGCAATGCTTGGGGATAATTCTAGGTTCGGGGGAATGCGGTGTCAAGGAAACCATCACGAGCGAAGCCGCGCGCCCAGACGAGCGCCCAACGCCCCGACGATTCCATCGAACGCCTCGTTGACCTGCTCATCGGTGAGGGTCGCCTCGGGATGCCGGAACACCAGCGAATACGCCAGGCTCTTCTCCCCCGAAGCCTCCAAGGCGGCATCCTGATAGACATCGAACAAATCCACCGACTCCAGCCAGTCTCCACCCGAGTGACGGATGATCTCCTCGATCTCCCGATTGGTCCGAGCGGCATCCACCACCACCGCCAGATCGCGCAGCGAGGCCGGGTACCTCGGCAGGGGCGTCAGGCGTCGGGGAGCAGGTTCCATCCCGGCCAAGGAAGCGAGGTTTATTTCGAAAGCGGCCACGCCCATCTCGATATCCAAGACACCCAACACCTCGGGCGCCGCCAAACCGACGTGGCCGAGCGCCGCCTCGCCGACGAGAACCCGGGAGGCCGCCGACGGCTCCCAACCCGGAGCGGCGTCCACCGGCTCGAACAGGAGGTTCTCCAGCCCCAATGATTCCAGGAAGCGCTCGAGCACCCCTTTGAGTTCGGACAAAGCTCCGGGAAGCGAGACGCCGTCTTGAGACGCCGCGCTCCCGACGACGACGCCGGCCGCGCGCTGCACCTGCTCCGGCAAGGCTTCTCCATCCACGGGATGAAACGAGCGTCCCAACTCGAACAGGCGGATCTCGCTCACTCCCCGGCTCAGGTTGTGCGCCACGTTCGCCAGCAAACCGGCAAGCAGAGTGGTTCTGAGCACGTCCATCTCACCACTCAGGGGATTGCGCAGCGCCACCATCTGCTCGTCAAGCCACCCCATGCTCTTGAGAGCCTCCCTGCTCACGAAGCTGTAGTTGAGCGCCTCGCTGAATCCGCCGGCCACCATGGTCCGGCGCGCCTGAAGCTCCAGGGATCGGGCGCGCGTCGGCCTCGCAGCGGGGTTTCCCGAAGCAGGCAGGGTGGCGGGAATGTTCTCGTAGCCCACCCTTCTGCCCACCTCTTCGATGAGGTCGATCTCGCGTTCGATGTCGGGCCGGAAGGTGGGGACCTCGACGCTGAAAACGCCGTCTTTCGCATCACTCACTAGCAACCCCAGGGATTCGAGGCTCTCCCTCACCCGGGGGACGTCCAGGGATACGCCGAGCAGACTCGATGCGCGCGCCACCCGAATCGGCACCTGTTTCGGCGCAATGGGCGCCGGATGCGCGTCCACCGCACCCCGGGCGACGGCGCCGCCCGCCGTCTGGCGGATGAGTTCGGCGGCCAAATCCGCCGCGCGAACGGTGCCCGAGGGGTCCACCCCCCGTTCGAAACGATACGACGCCTCCGTCGACATCCCCAGACGCCTGCGGGTGCGGCGGATGGTCTGGGGCGTGAAATAAGCACTCTCCAAAAGAATGTCGCGGGTGTCGTCGCTCACCTCGGAGAAGAAACCCCCCATCACGCCGCCGATGGCGACGGGTTTTTCACCGTCGCAAATCATGAGGTCTTCATCGTCCATCGCGCGCTGCTGTCCGTCGAGCGTAGTGAAGGGGCCGTCGCTCTCGGCCCACCTTCTCACGATGATTTTGTACTCGGCGAGGCGGTGCAAGTCGAACGCGTGGAGCGGCTGGCCGAGCGAGAGCATCACATAGTTCGTCACGTCGACCACGTTGTTGATCGGCCGCATCCCTGCTGCTCTCAAGCGCCGCGCCATCCAACCGGGCGAGGGACCGATCTCGGCGCCCTGGATGATGCGCGCGGCATAGCGCGGACACTTGTCCGGATCCCATATCTCCACCCCGCAGACCGAAGCGGCGGATGTATTCTCATCCTCTTCGACGGAGATATCGGGCGCTCTGAGCGAGGTTCCCAAGAGGGCCGCCGCCTCGCGCGCCACGCCCAGAACGGAGAGGCAATCCGCGCGATTCGGCGTAATCGAGATGTCGAAAATCACATCGTTAAGACCCAAAAGCTCCGCAACGTCGCTGCCGACTGCGGGCGCGCCCGAGAGCACCATGATGCCGCTGTGATCCGTGCCCAAACCGAGTTCGCGCTCCGAGCAGATCATCCCCTCGCTCTGTTCCCCGCGAATGCGCGCGACTTCGACCTTCATCCCCCCCGGCATCCGCACCCCGGGCTTCGCCAGGACGACGCGCCGCCCGGTTTCGACGTTGGGCGCACCGCACACCACGGAGCGCTCCCCCGCTCCATCGGCGACACGGCAGAGTTTGAGTCTGTCCGCGTTGGGATGAGGCTCCACGGACAAGACCTCGGCCACCACCAGCCCGTCGAATGACCCCTCGGGCCGCTCGAGCGCCTCGACCTCCAGACCCGCGAGCAAAAGCCCGTTCGCCAGGCGTTCGGGCAGTTCGGGGTCTTCCAGGTCCAAATCAATAAAATCGGCGAGCCACTCCAGGCTAATCCGCATCGGGGTTCCTCATCGCGCTTCTAATGCTTCCACTCAAAATTGCCGCAGCATTCTCAAGTCGTTTTCAAAGAAAAGGCGAATATCGCTGATGCCGTAACGCAGCATGGTGATGCGCTCCACGCCCAGGCCCCAGGCGAACCCGGTCCATCGCTCGGGGTCGTACCCCACCGCCTCGAAGACCGCCGGGTCCACCATGCCTGCGCCCAAAACCTCCATCCACTCCCCACCGGCCACATAATCGCTGGCGATGTCCACTTCGACGCTCGGCTCGGTGAACGGGAAGAAGCTGGGCCTCAGCCGCACGCGGTACTCGGGTCCGAAGATTTCACGCACGAAGGCTTCCAGGGTTCCTTTCAGATCGGCGAACGTCACGCCCTCATCCACATAGAGGCCCTCGATCTGGTGGAACATAGGCGAATGGGTGACGTCCGCATCGCAACGGAACACCTTGCCGGGCGCGATAACCTTGACGGGGGGCGGCTGGCTCTCCATCACCCGAATCTGGACGGGCGAGGTGTGCGTGCGCAAAAGGGCGTCGCCGGCGAGATAAAACGTATCCTGCATGTCGCGCGCGGGATGGTCCTTGGGGATGTTCAGGGCCTCGAAGTTGTAATAATCGAGTTCCGCCTCCGGACCTTCGGCCACGGAATAGCCCAGGCGCGTCAGCACCTCGATCAAATCCTCCATCGTCTGCACGAGGGGATGCTCGTGGCCGATGAGCGGCGCGCGGCCGGGAATCGTGAGATCAAGCCGCGAGCGCGGCGTGTCGGCGGCATCCCCGGCGGCGAGAATCTCGCTCCCCCTTTGCTCGATCATCTCGCCCAACGCGCCGCCTTCTTCCCTGCTTCTCAGGCGCGCGCCGAGGGCACGATGCGCTTCGATTATCTTATCCTTGTCATCTTCCTTGATGGCCGAAACGCTCGCCTCGATGTAGGTGCGAACCGAGTTGGCCAGCGGGCCGACGATGCGCTTCTCATCGGCGGACAAATCCTTGAGTCCCCGCATCACCTCGTTGAGTTCACCGCCTTTGCGGCCCAGGTAGCGAATGCGCACCCCCTCGGCCGCCCCGGCGTCGCGCGCTACCCAGGCGTCCGACAACGCGCTGGAGGATTCACGTATAATGCCGACAAGCAAATCTTCGCTCATGCTCGTTCCTTCATCTCCACTCATTCGGGGGGCCGCATAAAAAAGGCTCCACCCGGCAGGGTGGAGCCTGAAGCACCTTTTCTCGCCCGGCTCTAGGCGGCCTGCGCCTTGGCAATTTCCACGAGTTTGCCGAATGCCTGGGGATCCTCTATCGCCAATTCGGCCAGAATCTTGCGGTTTACTTCCACACCCGCCTGGCCCAGCCCCCAGATGAAACGGCTGTAATTGAGACCGTGCAGACGGGCCGCTGCATTGATGCGAACATTCCAAAGACGCCTGAACTCGCGCTTGCGCACCCGGCGGTCACGATAGGCATAGGCGCGTGCGCGATGCACGGTTTCCCGCGCGGAGCGGAACCTCTTCGAGCGCGCGCCGCGATAGCCCTTCGCTTCCTTCAGAAGCCTGCGATGCCGTTCCCTGGCAGCCGGATTTCCTCTCGAACGCGGCATGATTCGGATACTCCCTCAATCGATGATTTTATTCCAGTTCCTCGGAGGCCGCCTCGAATTACCTCGAACTCGCGCCACCGACCGGGGGAATATACCCGCCCAGCCGGATGACCGCAAGCCCAAGGCGCCAGAAAAAGGGCGCTCTACCTACGGGCGCGCTTGATGGTGCGTCTGAGAATGATGGCCAGGAAAAGGACGGCCCCTGCAGCGTAAGGATATTCACCTACGAATGACCCGACCCCGCCCAGGATCGACTTGATGAAGTCATTCAACTGGCCCACCGGATTGCTCATCTTTTCTTTGCTCCGGCGAAATGACGTCGCGGGCTCGTCCGCACGCCTTGGGCGAAACCATCACCATTTCCGCGAAAGGCTACATATAAGGTATCAGTCGCTTGATCATCTTCGCGTCCGTGGGATTCGCGATGACGCTGTGGCGGAGTTCTCTTTTTCTTTTCGTCGTCTTCTTCGTCAGGATATGACGGTGATGGGAGCGGTTCCGCTTCACTTTGCCCGTGGCCGTTATCTTGAAACGCTTGGCCGCTCCGCGGTTCGTCTTCATCTTAGGCATCTTCTTTCATTTCTCCTTCGGGTTTTCCGTCATCCGCCCCTTCAGCCGGGCTGATTTGAATGTCCGCCTCCTTGAGCGCCTCCGCCAGGGGAGCCGTCAATTTCCCGTCGTCCGTCGAGACGTCATCCGCTTTTCTGCCCGATTTCTTCCGGGGCGTTGTATCCTTTTTGGGCGGTTTTGTCGATTTCGGCGCGATAACCATCGTCATGTTGCGGCCTTCCAGGTTGGGGAACTGCTCCACCGTGCCGATTTCGATGAGCTCGTTCGCCATTCTTTCCAGCAGCTTCCTTCCCAGGTCGGGGTGCGTCACCTCGCGACCGCGAAACATGATGGTGACCTTCGCCTTGTTGCCGTCGTTCAAAAACCGCTCCGCGTGTCTTCTCTTGATCGCGTAGTCATGCTCTTCAATCTTGATGCGAAGCTTGACCTCTTTCACCTCCACCACGCGCTGTTTCTTCTTGGCCTCTTGCGCCTTTTTCTGCTGCGTGTACTTGTAGCGGCCCAGGTCCATGATCTTGCAAACGGGCGGGTCCGCGTTGGGAGACACCTCGACGAGATCCAGATCCCTGTCCTCTGCGACCTCCACCGCTTCTTCCACGGGGAGTACGCCGAGCTGCTGACCGTCCTCGTCGATGACCCGCACCATCGGAACGCGGATGTTCCGGTTGGCTCTGGGGCCTGTCGCCGTCGGGTGAATATCCCGTCCTCTAAAGCGCGACGCCATATCAGACCGCTCCCGCGGTGAGTGATTTCGTATCGATGTCGCTTCGCATTTTCTGCATAAGTTCCTCCAATGAAATAGACCCCAAATCGCCTTGTTCACGAAGCCTGAGAGATACTTCTCCCGTTTCCGCCTCGCGCGCGCCGAGGATGAGCATGTACGGTATCTTGTCTCTCTGGGCTTCCCTTATTTTATACCCAATCTTCTCGTTTCGGAAATCCCCCTCCGCCCGGAAACCGGCGGCGAGAAGCTTGCTCTCCACCTCGCGGCCGTAGGGGATGTGATCGTCGGTGATCGTCATGATGCGCGCCTGCTCGGGCGCGAGCCATGTGGGAAACGCGCCCGCGTAGTGTTCGATCAGCCCGCCCACGAAACGCTCCATCGAACCCATGACGGTTCTGTGTATCATGACGACCTTGTGGCGCGCGCCGTCCGCACCGACGTAGTTGAGATCGAAGCGCTTGGGCAGGTTGAAGTCGAACTGGATGGTCGGTCCCTGCCAGCCGCGGCCCAGGGCGTCGCGCATCTTGATGTCGATTTTCGGCCCGTAGAACGCCGCCTCGCCCTCGATCCGCTTGTAGGGGATGCTCCGCTTCTCGAGCGCGCGGGTCAGCGCGGCCTCCGCCGCCTCCCAATCCTCGATCACGCCGGCGTACTTGCTGAAATCAGAACTATCGTGCACCGAGAGTTCGGTCTCGAAATCCTCATACCCGAATGTCTTCAGCATGAAGTGCGCCAGGTCGATGACGCCCAGCACCTCGTCTTCGGCCTGCTCGGGCGTGCAGAAGATGTGGGCGTCGTCCTGGGTGAAGCCCCGCACCCGGAGCATTCCGTGCAGCGCGCCGCTTCGCTCGTAGCGATAGACCGTGCCCAATTCCGCCAGCCGGTAGGGCAGATCGCGGTAGCTGTGGATCTTCTGCTGATAGATCAGGATGTGGCCCGGGCAGTTCATCGGTTTCAGGACGTATTCATCCTCGTCGATGTTCAGGACATACATGTTTTCCCGGTAGAAATCATAATGGCCCGAAGTCTTGAAAAGCACGTCGCGCGTGATGTGGGGGATGGAGACGAGCTGGTAGCCGCGCTTTACGTGCTCATCCTCCCAGAAGCGCTCGATCACTTTTTTGACCGTCGTGCCGCGGGGCTGCCAATAGATGAGGCCGCCGCCGGCGTCCTCATCGACCAGGAAGATGCCGAGTTGTTTGCCGATGACGCGGTGGTCTCTCCTCTTCGCGTCCTCGAGCATTTGCAGATGATCGGCCAAGCCTTCTTTCGTCGCGAAGGCGGTGCCGTAGATGCGCTGGAGCATCTTGTTCTTCTCATCGCCTCGCCAGTAGGCGCCCGCCACGCTCAGGAGCTTGAAGTTGCGCAGCCAGCCCGTGCCGGGCACGTGCGGCCCCCGGCACAGGTCCACGAAATCGCCCTGGCGGTAGATCGAAAGCGCCTCGTCCTCGGGCAGGTCGTGGATCATCTCTATCTTGTAGCTCTCGCCCCGCTTCTCGAACAGGTCCAGCGCATAGTCGCGGGAAATGTCCTCGCGCTCAATGGCGTATTTCTTCTTGGCGAGTTTTTTCATCCTCGCCTCGATCTTCTTCAAATCCTCGGGCGTGAACGTGACGTCGACGTCGATGTCGTAATAAAACCCGTTTTCGATCGGAGGGCCGATGGTGAGCTGCGCGCCCGGGTAGAGTTCCTGCACGGCCTGCGCCATGAGGTGCGCCGTGCTGTGGCGCAGAATCTCCAGGCCCTCCTCGGAATCGAGGAGGATGAACTCCGGCTCGGCGTCGTCGGGAAGGTCGCGATTCAAATCAACGGGTGCGCCGCCAATCTTCAGCGCGATAGCGTCTTTGGGGAAATCTTTACTCTTGGTTTGCTGTGACATAGACGGGCGTCGGCTGACGCCGCAAGCTCCTCTTGTAGTTCCTCGAACTATCCCCACGATGCGGCGGCGACCCGCCTCATCGTCCATTCCATAGTGGTAGGCGCGGGCGGTTTTGAACCGCCGACCTCTTGCGTGTCAAGCAAGCGCTCTCCCCCTGAGCTACGCGCCTTCGTCCGGCATATCCGGTATAGCGAAATGATAGGAAAGCGGCCCGCGCATTGTCAACGCGCGCTCTCCCCAGATAAACAAAAAAATAACGCCCCTGGTGAAAAAATCCAACCAGCCCTCACCGGGAGGCGAACTCCCCCGAAGCCGCGCAAGATGGATTATGCGGCCTGAGATTCACGAAACGCTCAACTGACTGGGAAACGATGCGGTAGATGGCTCAACTCGCTTTTTCATAGACCAGCAGCGGACTTTCCTTTCGCGCCACCACGTTCTCGTTGATGATGATTTCCTTGACGCCCGCCATGCCCGGCAACTCGTACATCGTATCGAGCATCAGATCCTCGATGATGGAGCGAAGCCCGCGCGCGCCCGTATTGCGCTCGATCGCCTTTTCGGCGATGGCGACGAGGGCGCCCTCGGTGAACTGCAAGGAGACGTTCTCGAACTCCACGAGTTTGCGGTATTGCTTGACGAGCGCGTTTTTCGGTTCGGTCAGAATGCGCACGAGCGCATCCTTGTCCAAGTCGTCGAGCGTGGCCACCACAGGCAGGCGGCCCACGAACTCCGGGATCAAGCCGTATTTCAGCAGATCTTCAGGCGACACCTGGGCGAGCAGTACGTTCAGCGAGTCTTCTTTCTCGTTCTTGAGGCTGGCCTCGAAGCCCATCCCCATCTGGCCGACCCGTTTCTTGATCAGTTCATCGAGACCCACGAACGCCCCGCCGCCGATGAAGAGGATGTTCGCCGTATCAACGCGCAGGAACTCCTGGTGGGGGTGCTTGCGCCCGCCCTGGGGCGGCACGTTGGCGACCGTCCCCTCGATGATCTTGAGCAGGGCCTGCTGTACGCCCTCGCCGGAGACGTCCCTGGTGATGGAGGGGTTCTCGCTCTTCCGGCTGATCTTGTCGATCTCGTCGATGTAGATGATGCCGCGCTCGGCCCTCGTCACTTCGAAATCGGCGGCTTGCAAGAGCTTGAGAATGATGTTCTCCACGTCCTCGCCCACGTAGCCGGCCTCGGTGAGCGTGGTGGCGTCCACGATGGCGAAGGGCACATCGAGCAGGCGCGCGAGGGTCTGGGCCATGAGCGTCTTGCCCGAACCGGTGGGGCCGATGAGCAGGATGTTGCTCTTTTGCAGTTCCACGTCGTGCAGGTCGATTTGCGCTTCCACGCGCCGGTAGTGGTTGTAGACGGCGACGGAAAGCGATTTTTTCGCCTTCTCCTGGCCGACAATGTGCTCATCGAGGATGGCCTTGATCTCGGTGGGCTTCAAGAGGGATTTCGCCTTGCTCTTCTGCTCCTCGTTCCACTCCTCCATCATGATTTCCTGGCACAACTCCACGCACTCGTCGCAGATATACACGTGCGGACCGGCAATGAGCTTCTTCACCTCCTCCTGGCTTTTCCCGCAGAACGAGCAACGAAGGGCGTCTTTTTTGTCTGAGGCTCGCCTCGCCATCGAATCATTCCCCCTCGGAGAATAGCGTTACGCGAAACAAAACCGGCCTCCGTCTAGGAGCCGTTGTTCTCCTCGTTCGCGCCGTCATCGCCGCCGACGTCCGGCACGATGCCCGATGCGTCCGAGCGCGCGATGATCACGTCGTCGAGCAGGCCGTAGTCTTTCGCCTGCTCGGCCGTCATGAAATTATCACGATCGGTGTCTTTTTCAATCTGCTTGATCGGCTGTCCGGTGTGTCTCGCGAGAATCTCGTTGAGTTCCTCGCGCATGCGGAGAATCTCGCGCGCCTGGATGTCGATGTCGCTCGCCTGTCCCTGCACGCCGCCCAGGGGCTGATGGATCAGGATGCGCGAATTGGGCAGGGCGTAGCGCTTGCCCTTCGCCCCCGCCGTCAGCAAGAGCGCGCCCATGCTCGCCGCCTGGCCGATGCAGATGGTCGACACGTCGGGCTTGATGTACTGCATCGTGTCGTAAATCGCGAGGCCCGCCGTGACGGTGCCGCCCGGGCTGTTCACGTACATGGCGATGTCGCGGTCGGGTTCCTCCGCCTCCAGGAAAAGCAGTTGGGCCGTCACGAGGTTCGCAATGGTGTCGTCTATCGCCGTGCCCAGAAAAATGATTCTCTCCTTGAGCAGGCGGCTGTAGATGTCATACGCCCGCTCGCCTCTGTTCGTCTGTTCCACCACCATGGGTACGAGTGCCACTGTTTATCCATCCTCTTTCGAATCGCCGTCCGGGGAGCGCTCCTCCCCCGTCCCCTCATCGGAGTCGCGGGAATGCGCCTCATGCTCGGCGGCATCGTGAATGTCGAATTCCACGTCGGCCTGATCATAAAGCCAACTCACCGTCTTGTTGTAGTTGATGTTCGAGACGAGCGAGGCCATCGCCCCGGTCGTCATCATTCGCTCGCGAAGTTTCTCGGGCGTCATGCTGTAGCGCGCGGCAGAGATGTTGATTTGCGCCTCGACCTCCTCGGCGCTCGCCTCGATCTCCTCCGCCTCGCGGATGCGCTCCACGATAATGAGCTGGCGCACCCGCTCCTCGGCCTGGGGCCTTACCTCCTCGCGCAATTCCTCGATTTTGGCTTCCGAGAGTTGAACGTCGGGGTTCTCCTGGCGCAGACGCCGCTCGTATTCGCGAATCTGCTGATCCGCCTCCCCCCGCACGAGTGTTGGGGGCACCTCGAAAGGATGCGCTTCGAGCAGCGACTTCAGCAACTCGGAGATCCCGTTGCCGCGCGCATTCGAATCCTCCATCGATTCCATTTCCTTGGCGACGTCGGCCCTTAAATCCTCCGTGCTGGTATAGCCGCGGCCCAGGGACTTGACGAATTCCTCGTCCAGTTCGGGCGGATGCGCTTCTTTCACTTCCTTGAGATGAAGGTGGAACCGGAGGCTCTTGCCGGCGATGTTGGGCGAGGCGCCCTCGGGAACGTCGATGTCGACGTCCGTCTCTTCGCCGCTCCTCATGCCGATGAGCGCATCGCTCAACTCCGTTTCGCCCTCATCGCCCCCGATCATGAGGGCCTGGTTCTCCCCCCGGGTGCCGGGCACGGCGTTGCCGTCTTCGAAGCCCTCGATGTCGAAGAGAACGTAATCCCCCGTCCGGGCCTCCCTGTCCACGTCCTCGAACGTGGCGGCCCGCTGCCGGAGGGCCTCGATCTGCTGATCGATCATCTCGTCCGTCACCGTACCGCGGCGCACCTTGACATGAAGACCCTTGTACTCGCCGAGTTCGAAAGGGGGGATGACCTCCACCGTCGCCTTGTATGTCAACTCGGGCGCGTCGTCATCCATATTGATGTCGGTCACGTTCGGCTCGCCCACCGGGCGCATGCCCTTGTCTTCCAGGAGGCTGCGGTAGGAAGTCGATATCACGTGGTTCAAGACTTCGGCCTGCACTTCCTCCCCGTAGTAACGCTCCAGCACGCGGCGGGGGATTTTCCCCTTCCGGAAACCCTTCATCTTCACGCGCCCTGAGAGCCGCCTGTAGGCGCGCTCTATCTCGTCGGCGACCTCCGCGCGCGGGACGGCGACTTCGAGGCGCTTCGTGCAGGCGTCGATGTCGCTCACTGTGCCGGTCATGCCTCACTCTCCGGTATCAGAACACAAAAATATAAAAAACCTGAAAATCCTTGGTGCGAAGGGGGGGACTCGAACCCCCACGCCCGAAGGCACTGGATCCTAAATCCAGCGCGTCTACCAGTTCCGCCACCCTCGCAGCCCCTTGGCGAACAAGCGCTTATACTTCAAATCCGTATCCGAATCCACCGCCCTTCATGAGTCCCGCGGGCCGGGATTTCGCGTCCCTCAATCTAGTCGCACAGGGGCGGGCCGTCAACGGGGAAACCACAACGCGGCCATCCTTCCGGGCGGGATTCGCGGGGGGACAGGAAATCAAGGATTCAGGGGCGAGCGGCGTTCGATGGAAGCTCCGCCTTCGGGAGCCGGCTCCGCATCGCGCTTCGCGCGGGAGACCTCGTAGTTCAAAGAAGATGCGAGCCATCTCTCGACGAAGACGGGCTCCATCCCCTTTCGCCCGGCGTAGTCGCGCACCTGATCCCGGCCGATCCTGCCCACGCCGAAATATCTCGCCTCTGGATGCGCGAAATACCACCCGCTCACCGAAGCGGCGGGCCACATGGCGAAGCTCTCCGTGAGTTTCACGCCCGCATTGGCGCCTGCGTCGATGAGGTCGAAGAGCGTCTGTTTTTCGGTATGATCCGGACACGCCGGATAACCCGGCGCGGGCCGGATGCCCTGGTAATTCTCCTTGATGAACGCCTCGTTGCTCAATTCCTCATCCCGGGCGTATCCCCAGAACTCTTTGCGCACGCGCTCGTGAAGGCGCTCGGCGAACGCCTCGGCCAGCCTGTCGGCGAGGGCCTTTATCATGATGGCGCCGTAATCGTCGTTCGCCCGCTCATACGCGCCCGCCGCCTCGTCCACCCCTAAGCCCGCCGTCACGACGAAAGCGCCGATGTGATCCGCCGCCCCGCTTTCTTTTGGAGCCACGAAATCCGCGAGACACATGTTCGCGCCGCTCGATGATTTCCGCATCTGCTGGCGCAGGAAGCGGGCCACGGCGATCACCTCGCTTCTCTCCGAATCCGCATATATCTCCACGTCGTCGCCGGTGGAATTCGCCGGGAACAGGCCCATGACCGCTTTGGCTCTGAGCGAGCGCCGCTCGATGATGCGCTCGAGCATCTCCTGCGCGTCCTGGTACAGACCGAGCGCCGCCTCGCCTACCACGGGGTCTTTCAATATCGCGGGATAGGAGCCGCTCAGTTCCCAGGTCCGGAAAAACGGCGTCCAGTCGATGCGGTCCCGCAAATCCGCCAGCGGATAGTCCTCGAACACCTCCAAGCCCTGAACGCTCGGAGCCGGAGGCGCAGAGGCCGTCCAGTCGATTCGCAGGCGGTTCTCGCGCACTTCCTCAAGCGTACAGAACTCCGCATGGGCGCGCCGCGCCTCGTGGCGCTCGCGCAGTCTTTCGTATTCCTCGCGCCTTGCGGCGAGGAATTCCTCGCGCAGGGAACCGCTCATGATGCTGCCCATCACGCCCACGCTCCTCGACGCGTCCTCCACGTAGACCGTCGGCCCGCTGTAACTCGGCTCAATCTTGACGGCGGTGTGCACCCGCGAGGTCGTCGCCCCGCCGATGAGCAGGGGGATATCGAAGCCCAGACGCTCCATCTCGCCCGCCACGGTCACCATCTCATCGAGCGAGGGGGTGATGAGGCCGCTCAGCCCGATGACGTCCGCGCCTTCTTCCCGAGCGGTCTGTAAAATCTTCGCGCAGGGGGTCATCACGCCAAGGTCGATGACCTCGTAGTTGTTGCACTGGAGCACGACGCCCACGATGTTCTTGCCGATGTCGTGAACGTCGCCCTTCACGGTGGCGAGAAGCGCCCTTCCGTTCGAGGTCGCCTCGCCCTCCACCTTTTCCGCCTCGAGGAAGGGGACCAGATGGGCGACGGCGGTCTTCATCACCCGCGCGCTCTTGACCACCTGGGGAAGGAACATCTTGCCCGAGCCGAAAAGCTCGCCCACGACGTTCATGCCGTCCATGAGCGGGCCCTCGATCACCTCGATGGGGTGCGACGCCGCAAGGCGCGCTTCTTCGGTATCCTCCACGATGTATTGCGTGATTCCCTCCACCAGCGCGTGGGAGAGGCGCTCGTTCACCGGCCGCTCACGCCAGGCGAGGTCCACGGCGCGCGACTTCGCCCGGCCCTTCACGCCCTCGGCCACCTCGAGGAGGCGCTCGGTGGCGTCCTCGCGGCGGTTCAGGAGCACGTCCTCGATTCGCGCGAGCAGGTCCTCGGGGATTTCCTGGTACACCGCAAGCTGGCCCGCGTTCACGATGCCCATGTCCATCCCGTTCCTGATGGCGTGATACAAGAATGCGGAGTGCATGGCCTCGCGCACGCCGTTGTTGCCCCGGAAGGAGAAGGAGACGTTGCTCACCCCCCCGCTCACGAGCGCGCCGGGCAACTCCTGCTTGATGCGCTCGACGGCCTCGAAGTAGGCAGCGGCGTATTCGTTGTGCTCCTCGATGCCGGTGGCGACGGCAAAGATGTTGGGGTCGAATATGACGTCGTTGGGCGAGAAGCCCACCTCTCGCGTCAGAATGTTGTAGGCGCGCTCACAAATCTCGAACTTGCGCTCCGCGCTCTCCGCCTGACCCGTCTCGTCGAAGGCCATCACCAAAACGGCCGCGCCGTAGCGCTTCACGAGCCGCGCCTGCTCGATGAAGGCCTCCTCGCCTTCTTTTAAGCTGATGGAGTTGACGATGGGTTTCCCCTGCAGACACTTGAGGCCCGCCTCGATGACCTCCCATTTCGAAGAATCGATCATCACCGGCACGCGGCTGATGTCCGGTTCCGCGGCGATGAGCCTCAGGAAGGTGGTCATCGCCTCCTCGGAGTCGAGCATCCCCTCGTCCATGTTCACGTCGATGAGCTGGGCGCCGTTTTCCACCTGCTGGCGGGCGACTTCGAGCGCCCTCTCGTAGTCTCCCTCGCGGATGAGCTTGGCGAAGCGCGCCGAGCCCGCCACGTTGGTGCGCTCGCCCACGTTCACGAACCCCGTCTCGGGGCCGATGTTCAGAGGCTCCAGGCCGCTCAGGCGGCAGCGCGGCGGAATTTCGGGAACCCGGCGCGGAGCGAAGCCCTCCACCGCCTCCTTGATCGCGCGGATATGCGCGGGCGTGGTGCCGCAGCAGCCGCCCACCAGGTTCATAAAGCCGCTCCGGGCGAATTCGGCGAGCACATCGGCCATGTCCTCGGGGGTGTCGTCGTATTCGCCGAACTCGTTGGGGAGACCGGCGTTGGGGTAGATGCTTACCGGCGCGTCGGCCACGCGGGAGAGTTCGCGTATGTAGGGGCGGAGGTCCTCGGCCCCCAGGGCGCAGTTGAGCCCCACGCAGATGGGCCGGTAGCCTGCGACCGAATTCCAGAACGCCTCGGTCGTCTGGCCCGAAAGGGTGCGGCCGCTCGCGTCGGTGATGGTTCCCGAAATCATGACGGGGACGCGAACGCCCTCGTCCTCGAAATACTGCTCGGCAGCGAACATCACGGCCTTGCAGTTCAGGGTGTCGAAGACGGTCTCGACCAGGAGCAAATCGGCGCCGCCGGTGACGAGGCCGCGAATCGAGGTGGTGTAGGCCGCCACCAACTCTTCGAAGCTGATGTTCCTAAAACCCGGCTCGTTCACCCTCGGCGAGATGGAGGCGGTGCGGTTCGTGGGGCCCAAAACGCCGGCCACGAAGCGATACTCTCCCGGATGCGCGCGCTCGAAGGTGTCCGCCGCCTCACGGGCCAGGCGCGCCGAAGCCACGTTCATCTCGTAGACCACCTCTTCCATCTGGTAGTCCGCCATGGATATGGTCGTGGAGTTGAACGAGTTCGTCTCGATGATGTCAGCACCCGCAGCGAGGAATTCGTCGTGAATCCGTCTTACGACGTCCGGCTGCGTGATGCTGAGCAGATCGTGGTTGCCCTTTAGGTCACAGGGGTGCTCGGCGAAGCGCTCGCCCCTGTAGGCGGCTTCATCCAGATTCTCGTCCTGGAGCATGGTGCCCATCGCGCCGTCGATGATCACGATGCGCGACGCCAGAAGCCCGTGGAGCGCGTCTATCCGTCTGTCTCTTGTATTTGCGTCCATAAACCGTCCCGAATCAAATGCTTAAAGATTCAAACCAAAAGATGGTTATAAGCGATTTTGGGGTGCGAGAAAAGCACAAAATTTTGGTAGTGGATCAGTTGGGAAGTGTGCTATGAAAATTCTATCACATCTCTAATGACTTCTTTCATTCCATCCAAAAATTCAGCTCCAATCTCAGGATTATCGATTTCTAGCCATATTTTCAAATCGGAGTAAATTTCTTTTGTCTGTTCTTCTGTTGCCAAAAATTTCATAATCGTATGAAACAAAATTATAATCCCAAAATTCTCCCCCATTTGCTTGTCATCCATATTATATTTTTTCTCCGCGCACTTTCTCAATTACAGTTTTAACGCGTTCAGATAATTCTGCAGACGTTTCGATATGACTAGGTATACTTTCTTTAAATACATTCCTGAAACCACGCTCCATGCCATCCAAATAGTTAGGAGATAATGTTTCATATTGCCCTTTGAGCAAATCTACAAATTCACTTTTTATGTTTTCGGATACTTTGGTTTCTCGCATTAAACGTGAACAAATGTATCCCAAGAAATCTACTTGTGCCTGCAGGCTGCTCACATGCTCGCTAATCGTCAAGGAATTCATGGTTTGGCCCCTCTTTCGGTTTGCTACCTGGGTTTTCAGGAAAAACAAATCTTCTACCATCAATTTTATCTTCAATCTTGCTTATTCTATCAAAAGTCATTATCCCCAGGGTTATTAGAATGATCACAACGGACGCGAGGACTATCTGCGTGAGAGTCATCCACACGGTCAGATGATCTAATTCATATTCCACCCATTTGATTCCGTACATGGGACGATAACGCCAAAGCAAGATGATGAATATGAAGCTCAATATATGGAAAAATGTAGTCCATCCTAAGTGCTGTACCCACGCAACAAATCGTTTCCACATTTCGATTTATTACCAACCCCAGACGGCTGATTTCTCGGTGTGCGGACTGGTCGGTCGACCATTGATTTGCGATGGAGGTCCCGTAAATACGACTCGGCCATATCCTTCGGCTTTCGCTTCCACTTTTAGCCGTACTGGATGCAACATTGCACTCTCCCCACCTCGCGGACTCACCAGTCGGGTGCGCCGCTTGACAAAAAATGAGAATGAGAGATATTTCAGAGTCCTTCTTGGCAAAGGAATCTGAAACACCCCTCGCCCCCGACTGGTACCGGGGGCTATTTTATGTCCGGGATTTTACATCGAAGAACGCCAAAGGTTCAACAAGTCCACGCTCCTACCTATTTTTACGGGCGAGATATCCCGCGATCGCCGACACGACAACCAACGCGATGTTCACGGTAATGACGGGCAAGAGGTCTAGCGACATTTCCGTATTCCCTCTCTTGATACTCAAAGACCGAGCCACTCTAGCAGTAACGCGGTGAGCTATTTCAAACTGCTCCACTACCAAAATTTTGGATGAGGGGTTTCCGGAAATGCCGCGTGAAACATGGGATACCTCCGTTTAGCTCGTCGCTGTAAGGAAATTTTGTTTGTTGGTCTGATATTCGCCGTGAAAACGCATCGAGGATGGCATCGTGTATTAAAACATAAGGTCGTATGCCATATATTAGTTTTGCAGCGCCAAAGACGCGCAAGGTATATCGTGAACCCGCCACGCATGGAGGTTTGCCTGAGATATCCGGGGAGGAACGATGATGGATCATACTGCCATTCAGGCCGAAGTGGACAAAAATTACCAGGCTTTTCAGAAACTGCTGCCGGAACTGATTGAAGAACACAACGAAAGGTTCGCCCTCATGCGCGGCGAAAAGGTGGTGCACGTTTTCGATTCCGTGCACGACGCGGTCGTTTTCGCCAAAGAGAAATACGACGACGATCTGTTTTCGGTCCAAAACATAACCGAACGAGTCATCGATCTGGGGGCTGTTGAAAAAAATCCGATGACAAGTGAGGGGGCACCTATTGTAGGGGCGCTTCTTGAAGCGCCCGCTCCTCCGGGAAGGGCCGTTCTCGTGAACGGCCCACTACAATCGAGATTACGCGCCGTAGGGACAGGCCCCTGTGCCTGTCCTGACGAGGAATAACAACGTGGATAGACAATCCAACAGGGTTGTCCAGCGGCCTTCCAAATACGGGCGGGCACGGAGGCCCGCCCCTACAAAACCCTCACCCCAAAAGGCAACCCCCTGGCCCTCTTGTCGGGGGGTAGAACCAAAAACCCGCCCGAAACGAACTACTCTTTGGGACTCACCTCTTCCTCGATGAAGGCGTAGGCGTTGTGGTCGTGGATGGACTCGAAGTTCTCGACTTCCACCTGGAACCAGCGGATTCGCTTGTCGTTCCGGAGCAGGAGGGCCGCCTCGCGCACCACGTCCTCCACGAAGCGGGGGTTGTCGAAAGCCGTCTCGGTGACGAACTTCTCATCCTCGCGCTTTAAGATCGGATAGAGCGCGCAGCTTCCGGCGCTCTCTGCGACCTCGACGAGCTCCTCGATCCAGAACTCGCCGTCGAAGCGCACCTTGATGCGCACGTGACCCCGCTGGTTGTGCGCGCCGCGCAGGCTGATCTCCTTCGAACACGGACACAGCGTGGCGATGCGCACCATGATGCTCAGGACGAAATCGTCCGTCGCGCCGGCGGAAGCCTCGAAGCCGCACTCGAGCGCCATCAGGCCCTCCGCGCCCGTCACCGGGGCGGCCTTGTGCATGAAGTAGGGAAAGGTGACGGAAAAATGCGCCGTCTGCGCGTCCAGGCGCTCGCGAATCGTCTGCAGGAGCGAGGGCACGCTGTCCACGCCGATGGCGTCGGTGTGCTCGTTCAACACTTCCAGGAACCGGCTCATGTGGGTGCCCTTGAAGTGGTGCGGCAGGTCCACATACATGTTGACGTTGCCGATGGTGTGCTGGGCGTCCTTCGCCCGGTCCTTCACCACGATGGGGTAGCGGATGTTCTTGACACCCACCTTGTCTATCTTGACGTTTCGCTCATCGGAACTCGCCTGCACGTCGGCGAGGTCGGCCGGCTCCGTCGGGAGGCCTGACATCGAATCTCATCCTTTCCGCTCTGGTTTACAGAACATTCATGCAGCGGCTTGTTTTCCACTCTTTCCGGCGCCGCCCCAAGCACCGAAAATGCAGGGTCTCGGGCCTATTTCTCGGGCCGCTCCCTTCTGATGCGCTCGATCTTGGCCATTTTCTCCGAAACGGCCTCGGCCAAATCGATCCCCCGCGCGTTGGCGTAGTTCATCACGGCGATCATGACATCCGCCGCCTCGTCGGTATAGGCCGCCTGGTCTATCTCGCGGCCCTTCCACTCCTTTTTCTCCAGGTTCGCGAGTTCGCCCGTCTCGCCCGCAAGCTCCAGGGCGAAAAACCGGGGCTCGCGCTCCGGAAACGCTTCTTCCTGGTAGCGCGCGAATTCGGCTTGCAGGGCGCCGAGCCCCTCGTAGGAGCGCGGCAGCCTGGGAGCGTCCTCTTCATTCACCGGAATCGTCCCCTCCACACAAGGCCGGGAGGCGCGAAACATCCCGCCGTCGAGCGCGGAGCAGAAGTTTCTCACTCCGTATCGAGGGCGTCAATCGGCGGGCGCGAATCTCGATTGACGCGGAATGCGCCAGAATCTACTCTCTCCGAAAAGGCGATCACCATTTCTACAGCCAGGCGGGCGTGAAGGCGCCCCGATAGAACCCAAACGGAGGGAAGTCCCCTTGCCCAACATCGATCTGCATCACCACATCTACATCCCGGCGGCGGAAGCGCTCGCCACCAAAGAGCGCGAAAGACGCCCCCAGCACGCCGACAGCTTCGAGGGGTTCTTCCCGCCCGTCTCCTCGCGCTACAACGCGAAGATGACGGAGGAGAACTGGGCGGTGCAACTCGCCGACGCGGAGCGCAAGCTGAGCGATATGAAGGCGGACAGGCTCGACATGGCGCTGGCTTCCCCGCCCCCGCCCACTTTTTATTACTGGATCGGCGGCAAGGCGGGCGAGGAGATCATCCAGGTGCAAAACGACGGCGTGGTCGATTTCTGCAACGAAAACGCCGCGCAATTCCGCGGCCTTTGCAACCTGCCCATGCAAAACGGGGGCGAGGCCGCGGCCGCCGAACTCGAGCGCGCGATGGGCAAGGGCCTTCTCGGCTGCATCATCTCGGATCGCATCGGTACCCATGCGCTGGATGAGCCCCAGTACGAGGCATTCTGGGCGGCGGCGGAACGGCTCGGCGCGCTCGTGTTCATCCATCCCGATTTCGCCGACTTAAAAGCGCTGTTCCCCTACTACATGGCGAACTGCATCGGAAACCCGCTCTCCACCACCATCGCCGCCACGAGGCTCATTCTCTCGGGCCATTTCGAGCGCTACCCGAACCTCCAGCTGCTTCTCGCCCATGCGGGCGGAAACCTCCCCTGGGCGGTCGGGCGCATCCAGCACTGCTGGGAAGTGCGGCCGGAAACCAAGGTGCACACGCCGCATCCGCCCCGGCACTATTTCAAGAACCTCTATTTCGACGTCATCACCTTCAACCCCTCGGCGCTCAAGTGGATGGTCGACGAGGTGGGGGCCGACCGCGTCGTGTGCGGCACGGACTACCCCTACGACATGATGCAGCAGCGCGTCGTGGATTTCGTCGAGGGAGCGGGCCTTACCGAAGAAGCGCAGGAGAAAATCCTGCGCGAGACGCCCGCGAGGCTCATGAAGCTCTAGGAGCGCGGCGCAAGGGGGTTGTTGAAAAAGCCCGTTTTGTCAGGGGATAAAGACAACCCCCCCTACCCCCCCTTGACAGGGGGGCAAGAAAAAGCAAAACCCTCTCGGCCCGGCGGGGGCGCATCGCCTTTTTATACCCCCCTGTCAAGGGGGGGTAGGGGGGGTTCTCCCTTGGCGAGGTTTTTTTCAACAGCCCCGTTAGGGAGGTATCGAAAGCGAGAAGACGGCTGTAACGGAACAAGATGATTCGCCGAAACCATTTCGAGCGGAGGAATCGACATGTACATCGCCACGAGTGACCTCATACTTCCCACCACCATCACGGGCTCCCTGCCCCGGCCGACCTGGTTCCGCCAGAACATCGGGCGAAGGACTTTCCGCGAAGCGATGATCGACGCGGATTTCCGCGAGCAATATCTCGACAACGTCTCCTGCGTCATAAGGGACCAGGAGCGCGCGGGGCTGGACGTCGTGACCGACGGCGACGCGCGCTTCGACACCAACGTGGGCGGGCGCGACTGGGTGGGCTACATCGTCGACAGGCTCGCCGGCTTCACGGGCCATGAGACATCGAGGAGCCACGCCACCTGGGGCGGGTCCGTGCCGGGCGAGATCATGTTCGAGGTGTTAGAAGCCCGGATGCTCCCCAAGGTCACCTCGAAAGTCGGCGAAGGCCCCCTCGAATACGCCCAGATGTGGCGCTGCGCGCAGGCGATGACGGACAAGCCCCTCAAGTTCGGCTCCATCAGTGCGGATTGCGTGGAATCCATCGTCTCGAACGAGTTCTATGACGACAGGCGCGAGCTGTGTCTCGACCTGTGCGAAATCATGCACGCGGAATTCCACCGCCTGGCGGACGCGGGCTGCCAGATTTTCCAGGTGGAAGAGCCCTGGGTGCACCGCTTCGATTTCCACGCCGAGGATTCGGAGATGTCGATGGAGTTCTACGTGGATGCGTTCAACAGGAGCGTGGCGGGTCTCAGGGACAAGCTCGAGCTCTGGTGCCACACCTGCTGGGGCAACCCGGCCCAGCAGCGGTTCTACGAGTCGTCTAAAAGCTACGCGCCCGCCCTCGAATACATGAACGAACTGGACGTCGACGTGCTCACCTTCGAGTGCGCGAGCACGGGCGGGATGGACCTGGGCGAAATCGGAAAGCGCATCACGAAGCCCAAGGTGGCCATCGGCGTCATCAACCACCGGGGGCTGCAGGTGGAGCGCCCAGAAGAAGTGGCCGCCCTCATCTGGAAGGCGCTCGAGACGGTTCCCGCCGAGCGGCTCTGCATCTCGACCGACTGCGGCTTCGGGCGCGAGGGCATGAGCCGCCGACATGCGTTCTACAAGATGGTGGCCCTGGCGCGCGGGACGAACATCGTGAAGAAAGAACTCGGCCTGCCCGAGACCTACATCCCGGCCAGCGACGGCGCGTTCACGCTAAGTGATGAGGATTAGGGGGCTTCACCCCTCGTTTCGCGCTTCCACTACGCCGAGCGCGGCGCGGAGTTCGTCCCCGCCGATGGTTTCCTGCTCGAGCAGGCGCGCGGTGAGGGTTTCGAGGTCGCCGCGTCTTTCGGTCAATATATCCGTGGCGCGCGCGTAGGCGCCGTCGAGTATCTTCTCCACCTCTTCGTCCACCTCGCGCTGGGTCGCCTCGCTGATGTCGAGATGCCCGGCGCCGTTTCCGCCGCCCAGGAACAGCGAACGCGGCGTCCCGCCCATGGCGTGGGGACCGAAGCGCTCGCTCATGCCGTATTCGGTCACCATGGAGCGCGCCATGTCGGTCGCGCGCTGGAGGTCGTTCTGCGCCCCGGTGGAGACTTCCCCAAAGACCACCTCTTCCGCCGCGCGGCCCGCGAGGAGGACGGCAATCCTGTCTTCGAGCTCTTTTTTCGAGAGCAGGTAGCGATCTTCCGTCGGCCGCTGCAGGGTGTAGCCGAGGGCGGCGAGGCCCCTCGGGATGATGGAGACCTTCTGCACCGGGTCCGCCGTGCCGGCGAGTTCAGCCACCATCGCGTGGCCGAGTTCGTGATAGGCCACGCGGCGGCGCTCCTCGTTCGTCATGACGCGCGAGCGCTTCTCCAGGCCCGCCGCCACGCGCTCGAAGGCTTCCTCGAAATCGGCCATCATCACCGCATCGCGGTCGTGGCGCGCCGCGAGCAGCGCCGCCTCGTTCGCGAGGTTGGCGAGGTCGGCCCCCGAGAGGCCGGGCGTCATCTCGGCGAGCCGCTCGACGTTCACGTCCCCGCCCAGCACGAGCACCTTCGTGTGCACTTCGAGGATGTGGCGCCGCCCGCTCAGGTCCGGCTTGTCGACGAGCACCTGCCTGTCGAAGCGCCCCGGGCGCAGGAGGGCGGGGTCCAGAATCTCGGGGCGGTTCGTCGCCGCCATGATGATGACGCCCTTTCTGGTGTCGAAGCCGTCCATCTCGACCAGGAGCTGGTTCAGTGTCTGCTCGCGCTCGTCGTGCCCGCCCGCGATGTTGCCCACGCCGCGCGCCTTGCCGAGCGCGTCCAGTTCGTCCACGAAGACGATGCAGGGGGCCTTCTCCATCGCCTGCTCGAACAGGTCGCGCACCCGCGCGGCACCCAGACCCACGAACATCTCGACGAATTCCGACCCGCTGATGCTGAAGAAAAACACCCCCGCCTCGCCCGCCACGGCCTTCGCCATGAGGGTCTTCCCGCAGCCGGGCGGCCCCACCAGCAGGACGCCGCGCGGAATCTTGCCGCCCAGGCGCAGGTATCGATCAGGATTTTTGAGGTAATCCACGACTTCTGCGAGTTCCGCCTTGGCCTCATCCACACCCGCTACGTCTTCGAAGCGCACGCCCACTTCTTTTTCCGCAAATATCTTCGCCTTGTTCTTGCCGAAGGCCATCACCCCCTGGCCGGGGCCCATGCGGCGGAGCACGAAGGCGTAGATGGCGAAGAGGATCGCCAGCGGCAGCACCCATGTCGTGAACATCTGCACCAGCCAGGGCGGCTCGAACTGGCCCTGGAAGGTGACGCCCGCGCTCTCCAAGAGCTTGAGCAGCTCGGGGTCGGCCACCTTCGCGGTCTCGAAGAACCGCTGCCGGCCATCCGCGTCGGGTCTCTTCAAGACGCCTTGTAAGCGATCGCCGCGGATGTCGACGCGCTCCACGTCGCCTTCTTTCAGCATGGCGCGGAACTCGTTGTAGGGGATGCGCTGGTAGCGCGCGCCCTGGAAGAAGAGCGTGTGGATGAGCGACATGATGATGAATATGAAGAGGAAATAACCGATGGAAAACTGCGTTTTCTTGTTCATCGTCCCCTCCTTGGGGGAGCATAGCGGCAGGCTTGTTTATTCGGCGGGCGCTGCGCAAGGCTAGCAAGCGCCAAGGCCCGAGCATATCAGATTCACAGGGCGGCGTGAATTTGGGGGGCACGGGCGAATTACACCCAACCTTACCCACGGGGGTTGGATAGAAAACTATGCAAGGAAATTCCTCTCCAGCATCCCCAAGAATCTCCCTGGGAGAATTCCGTGGCTTCGGGCGCACGCCGCAACCTTTTGACGCATGGACAATGATATCTCGCCTCTTGCCGATGTCTCATCCAGTTCGTCGGGATAAACCCTAATCATCATCGACGTATCGACATAAGATACGTGCCTCAGACAGGGAAGATCGGACGGCGTGATTTCGACCCCCGCCCCATCCGGTACGGGCGGGTTGGAGTTTATGAAAAAGAACAAGAGTTCTTCGGGACAAACACAGATGATGAACTTGTCTTTCGGCGGTCTGGTAATGCGGCTGTGGTAATGAAAAACGTCGCCGGAGCGCATCCCCTAAAATGCGATTTGGTGCGAATGCTCTTTGAGATTTTGTATGATCTCTTCCTGGTTCGGGCCTTGTTCAATCATGTGCTCATAGTCCATCGGACCGTTTTCCGGCGCGTTCGCCCATGCAGCCTCACGATGTGAAATCCTGCTCAGAACCCCGAAATCGCGGGTTCCGTATTTCTTGAGCGCATTCGCGAGGCATTCGACATCCGTCCTCGAGAGCATCTCCATGTTCGGCTCTCTGAGCGGATGCAAGTGCCGAAATCCCTCGCGTACATCGACGGCTTCCCGGAATCTCTTGAGGACGCTTTGCCCTAAATTCTCTTTCTTGATCAGATCGTATGTTTTCGAAGGCACGGGGCCGAATTCCATTCGGATATACGTGTCCCCGACTACAGGCCTGCCGTAGCGATTCAAGTGTTCCTTGTCCGCATAATAGAGAACCTTCGAGACGTGAAACGCAGCGATCCCCGGCTGTTCGTTCGCCAGCCAGGTCAAAACCTCGATGGCCTTGTCTTCGTTCATCTCGAAGCGGATTGTCATGCGGATTTCCTTCGGGGGGAGCAGATACGCCGCCTACGTGTAACGAAATATACACGAAATTGAACGAGTTTTCCAGAAGATGGACCAAGTGCAGGCTTTACAATCCGGTTTTGTTCTCAGGTGAAGGTGAAACAGGGCTTTCGTTTGTCTATGGGGGATGGAATGGAGGGTATTATCGCTAAGAGCCGGCGCCTGGAGGGTCGCCACCCCCTCGCGTGGCCGAAGCCATACGGGTATTGCGAAATGCCTCAGGCGCCTGATAACAGATTATCCAGATTGATGGATATGGTCAACCAGACAAAAATCCACACATAAAGAGATATGACTGGATTCTCGCAGGTCGCAACCAGGAACTACTCCCTTACCCCTTGCGCATCACGCCCCGTTCGTCTTTAATGGGGCGGCGTCTTTACACCCTCATATCTGGAGCGATTATGCGAGTATCGGACGAATTCGACAGGCCGCCGGGGCCGCTGTTCGGGCTATGGAGCGCGTTCTACATCGACAAGTTTCAGTTCGCGAAGCGGATGCTCATGGGCTACCGCAAGCAGCGCAAGGAGGCGTTCCGCGACACGCTCAAGCCGGGCGAGCCGATGCCGGACGTCCGCCTCAAGACCACCGAAGACGTCGCGTTCGACCTCTCCGATTTCTTCGGCAAGAAGAACATCGTGGTCGAGTTTGGGGCCATCACGTGACCGCCCTACCGCCGGCAGGTGGCCGGCGTCGAGGATTTGCAGGAGAAGTACAAGGATGAGGACGTGGTCTTCTTCGTCGTCTACTCCAAGGAGCCCCACGCGGGCGAGACAAGCCACTTCAAGAAGTACGCGCAGCACACCACGTATGAGCACAAGAAACAATACGCACAGGAGATGGTGGAGGAATTCGGGATGAAGGTGTCCGTGCTCATCGACGACCTGGACGAGAGCGTCGTGCATGCCTTCGGCCGCATGCCGAACATGACGTTCATCGTGGATAAGGAAGGCAAGATCGCATACAAATCCGACTGGATGGAAGCGGCGCGCGTCGAGGAGTTGCTCGACGAGTTGCTGGCCGAGCAGAAGGCCGGGGCTAAGGCGACCGCCTAGTTGAAGGATACGCCTCCCAAGCGGGGGGCTTGCAGGGTGATACGATGATATACGGGCGGCCCATGCGGCGGGCCGCCCTTTTCTATCCGCATCGCGAAGGATGAGCGAACGTGACCTCCACCGAATACGCATGGTTTCTGCCGACGGGTAGATACGGCGACGGGCACACCATCAACGCCAAGACGCCCGAGCGTCCCCCGACGGTGGAATACATCGCGCAAGTCGCGCGCGCGGCGGAAAACGCAGGCTTCGTGAACCTGCTCGTGCCGACGGGCACGCACTGCCTGGACGCCTGGATGATCACCCTCGCCGTCGCCCAGCGCACAGAGCGCATCAAGTTCTGCGTGGCCTTCCGCCCCGGACTCGCCAGTCCCGTGCTCACCGCCCAGCAGGCGAACACCTACGACGCCGTTACGGGCGGGCGGCTCACCGTGAACGTGGTGACGGGCTCGACGCCGGTGGATCAGAAACGATACGGCGACCACCTGGACCACGCGGAGCGCTACGCACGGACGGAGGAGTTTCTCGACGTCGTGAAAGCGCTCTGGACGAGTGAGGAGCCGGTGAGCTACTCGGGCGAGTACTACCAGATCGAAAACGCCACCCTCTACGCCAGGGCCGTATCGAAGCCCCATCCCACGATATTCCTGGGCGGAAGCTCGGACGCCGGACGCCGCGTGGGTGCCAAGCACGCCGATGTGCACATGATGTGGGCGGTGGCACCCGAGCAGGTCGCCGAGGACGCCGCCGACATGCGCCGCCGGGCGGCGGAAATCGGGCGCGACGATCTGCGCTTCGGCTTGAGGCTCCACGTGATGTGCCGCGAGAGCAAGAAGGAAGCCCGACGCGCGGCGGAGGCGCTGTTAGAAGACAGCGCGCTCGAGAACACGCGGATGTGGGCCGACCAGCGGAATCGCTCCGAGAGCGAGGGCCAGCGCCGCATGAACGAGTTGTATGAGGGCGGCTCCCCCTGGCTCACCGAAACCCTCTGGATGGGCGTGAACAAGGTGCGCTCGGGTGCTGCGGCCATGCTGGTCGGCACGCCGGATATGCTGGCTTCTGCGCTCAGGGAATACGTCGACCTGGGCGTTCGCAACTTCATCCTCTCCGGCTGGCCGCATCTGGAAGAAGCCGAGATTTTCGGACGCGAGGTGATGCCGCTCCTCGTGGACACGAACCCGGCGCGGCTCGAACCGCAGACGGCCGCCTGGAACTGAGCCGCGCCCTTTCCCCTTACGACATGAGGGACATACGATGAACTACCGCGTCTTCAGCACCTCAGAGATCAATCCCCAGCAGATCTACCGCCTGCTCATCGGATCGGTCGTCCCCCGGCCCATCGCCTGGGTGAGCACGATGAGCGCGGACGGCGTGGCGAACCTGGCGCCCTTCAGCTTCTTCACCATGGTGTCGCACCACCCGCCGATGGCGTCGATCTCCGTCGGCGAGCGGATATCCATCAGCGAGCGCGAGATGAGGCCCAAGGACACCGCGCGCAACATTCTGGACACCAAGGGCTACGTCATCCACACGGTGGTGAACGGCTGGGAGGAGGCCATGAACGCCTCCTCGGGAAACTTCGCCCCCGATGAAAGCGAGTTCGAGGCGGCGGGTCTGGAGATGGCCCCTTCGGACCTCGTGGATGCGCCCCGCATCAAGGACGCCCCGGTGGCGATGGAGTGCCGCTTCGAGCGCATGATTCCCTTCGGAGACGAATGGGTGACGCACTTGATCATCGGGGAGGTGCTGCGCTGGCACGTGCGCGAGGATATGCTGCTCTTCGATGGGGAGAAGATATACATCGACCCGGCGAAGCTCCAGCCCGTGGGCAGGCTGGGCGGCCCCCGGTACTGCCGCACCCAGGACATCTTCGAGATGCAGGCCCCCTACATCATGCCCGACAGGGTACACCCCAGCGACCCCGCGCAGAACGACGTACAGGCGGTGAAAAAAGACGCCTGAGCGCGAAGCGGCGGGGAACCGTCCCGTGGCCAGGCTGTTGAAAAAGCTGGTATGCGACCCCAACGAAGCTCGCTCTCCACGGACGAGAATTTCAAATCTACTCCCCCCTTGAGGGGGAGTCGAAGAGGCCGAGCCTTGGCGAAGGCCGATTCGGTGGGGGGATATGCCACAGAAAAAACTCCCCCCACCGGTTCGGTTTCGGGCAAAATCCCCCTCACCTCACCGACTCCCCCTCAAGGGGGGAGTGGTTCCTCTCTCCTCGGGGTTTTTCAACAGGCCCACAAGGGGGGGGTTGGTTTTCAGGGCGAGAGGAGCGTTCCCTCTACCCCCTGAAAAGGGGTCTTTTTCAACCACCCCGAGAACCGCCCCCTTGCGCGGTGGTTTCGCGCCCTAGTATCATCGCGCGGAATTTCATGGAAAACGTCCCCCGTTTGGCGAAAACACGAGGAGAGCGAGATGAGAAAAGTCGCGATAGCAACATTGGCCTTAAGCCTTTGTTTCGGCCTGGGCGTCGGGGTGAAGAGCGCCCGCGCGATGGACGACGCCGTCTCGAAGCACATGGTCGCCGAAGCGACCCTGACGGCGCACTTCATCGCCGCGGCCCTCAAGGCGGGCATGAGTAAAGCCGAAATCAACGCCGTCCTCACGAAGGTGGCGAACAATTCCGCCATATCGGAATTCTGGGTCAGCGACGAGAAGGGCCGGGTCGAGTTCACCAACATTCCGGGAATGAGCTTCAAGTTCCCGACCGACGTGAACGCCAAGACGCAGGCCGCTCCGTTCGCCGCGCTCCTGAGCGGCGCGAAGAAGGTGGTCGTCCAGGGATTTCAGGCGCGCGTACTGGACGGCAAATCCTTCAAGTACGTGGGCGTCGCGGGCGTGGACAAGGCCCGCATCGTGCAGGTCGGCGTGGCTGGGAAATAGTAGCGGCTCTGAATGAGGCTGTTGAAAAAGTGCTCTTTTCAAGGAGTAGAGGGAGCGCCCCTCTCGACTGGAAAAGCAACCCCCCCTACCCCCCCTTGACAGGGGGGTAAAGGCAATGCCCCGATGAGGAGGTGGAAGAAAAGCCCCCCGACAAGGGGGGTTGGGGGGTTACTTCCTTCACAAAGACTTCTTCCACACCCCCGAATCCGCCACCTGACTGGGCAATGAGCGATGAATGAAATGGATGAGAATTTAATTCAGCAGATGGCGGCGGAAGCCCTCGACGTCGCGAGTGTCGATTCCGATCCCATCGAGCAGTTCCGCCGCTGGTACGCGCAGGCGAAAAGCGCAGGCATCCCGCGCGAGGACGCGATGACCCTCGCCACGGTGGGGCCGGACGGCGCGCCCGCAGCCCGAATCGTGCTGTATAAGGACCTCGCAGACCTGAGCTACGCGGAGCCGGACTTTCCCTTCTTCACGAACTACGAAAGCGATAAGGCCGAGCAGCTTGCGCGCGACGCGAGAGCCGCCCTCGTCTTCCACTGGAAGCCCCCCGCCCGGCAGGTGCGCGCAGAGGGCGTCGTGGAAAAACTCCCCGCCGGGATTTCCGACGCCTATTTCGCCACCCGACCGCGGGCCAGCCAAATCGGCGCGTGGGCGTCGCCCCAGAGCCGGGCCGTCCCCTCCCGCGCCTATCTCGAAGAAGAAGAGCGCGCTTTGGAAAAAGAATACTTGGGGCAAGAGGTTCCGCGTCCCCCCCACTGGGGCGGCTACGTCCTGAAGCCGCATTGCATCGAATTCTGGCAGCACCGCGACAGCCGCCTCCACGACCGCGTGCGCTACACGCTGGAAGAGAGCGGCGAGTGGCGTATCGAGAGACTCGGGCCGTAGGCGAATCGCTTCGTCTTGAATCCATGATACGGGTATCGTAGGCTGTGAACGCCACTTTAGAAGTTGTGTTTTACCACCGAGTCGGAGAAGTGAGGATATGACCGACCTCAACACCCAGAGTCCTCTCGAACTCGAAGTGAAGAATTTCGGGCCGATAGCCGAAGCCAAGATTGATCTGCGACCCTTTACCGTATTCGTGGGGCCGAGCAATACCGGCAAATCCTATCTGGCGATTCTGATTTATGCTTTGCACAAGTATTTTAGTGACGACATACTATTTGGTTACCGCTCTCCTCTTCTTAGCAGTTTCCGCTACCGTCATTCTCTTGTTAGCGATTTCAGTATGATTCAGAGCAAGGAAGTGTCTAAAGAAGCTATAGACGCTCTTAGCGAATGGACAGAGCGTACATTCCCAAACGGAAGTAAGTTGCCAAACAAGGGAAGCATTCTTTTGCCTGAACCTATCGCAGATTTGATTCGTCCTTGTATCAGTGATCTAGCTAAAGGGGGCGATGCTCTAATCGATAATGTCCTCAGATGCTTCGGAGTCGATGAAGCAAAGATGTTGATCCGCAATAAAAGTAGAAGAGGCGCTCGGGTCATCCTAAGAAGAGGTACCCAGAAGGATTCAGAATCTTTTGTTCGCAGTTTGACAATCAGCACTCAGGCGAACGTGTTCGACACTACGATTTCCGAAAAAACGCCCATACAGATTGATTCCTCCAAAATAGACAGTGGATTGAAAGATTTGATCCAGAGAGCCAAGGAACTGATCCCAGCAGATGACGTGCTGTCGAAAAATATGACTATTGGGCGTCTGTTAAGCACATTAGCTGCTAATGCCTTGACTTGCTTCGTAACTCCTCTCTATCTCCCCGCGTTCTATCTCCCTGCCGACCGAACCGGCATCATGCACGCTCATAGCGTAGCCGTAAGCGGATTGATCGAGCGCGCTGCCAGTGGAGGTCTGCATCAGGCCGCTCCCACTCCCATGCTTTCCGGCGTTCTAGCGGATTTCCTCAAACAATTGATTACTCTCGACAAGCAACAACCCTTAGAGGGATTATTTAAGCGCTCTATACTCGGACGGCATCAGCGGAGTAGCCTTGGTGATCAAATTGAAAAGGCCATTCTAGATGGAACAGTTGATATCCAGAAATCAGCAACTAACTATCCAAGCTTTACATACAGGCCAGAAGGTTGGAAGAATGATCTACCTTTGATGAACGCCTCCTCCATGGTTTCTGAACTCGCGCCAGTGGTGCTGTATCTGCGGCATGTTGTCAGACCCGGCAACGTACTAATCGTAGAGGAACCGGAATCACATCTGCATCCAGTCATGCAGGTCGAGTTCACCCGACAACTTGCGGCGCTCGTTCGTGCGGGCGTTCGGGTAATCATCACGACGCACAGCGAGTGGGTGCTCGAGGAACTCGCCAACATCGTGCGGCTATCCGGTCTTTCCAAAGCCGGGAGAAAAGGGATTGAAGGCGGGAACGTCGCCCTACAACCCGAGGAGGTGGGGGCATGGCTGTTCCAGCCCAAGAACCGCCCCAGGGGGTCTGTCGTCAAGGAAATCCCGCTTGACGATGATTCGGGGCTTTTTCCGTCCGGCTTCGATGAGGTCGCCGTCGCGCTCCACAACAAATGGGCCGAGATATCCAGCCGAGGTGGCGCGAGCGGGTGACGGAATTATTGGATGTTGTTCGTGCAAATGTCTCTCTCCACTGCCTCACAGAAAGATGTAGCAGGCGTAATTGCCGTGTATCCTTAAACAATGCTCCAAGCCCGCGTTTGATTATCGACTTCGACAAACCGGAGTCGCCACTCGGCGAACGTGATACGCGCTGCGATTTCCTGTTCATCGCCGAGGAAGAAAACGGCGACTCAGGCTGGGTCGCGCCACTGGAATTAAAAAGCGGCAGGGTGGATGCCAGTCAAGCAATAAGACAGCTTCAAGCGGGCGCCCACGTGGCTGAGAATCTTGTTAGCAGAAACCTTCCAATCAATTTTCGCCCGATCGTCGCCAGTGGAAACATACCGAAAGCAGAAAGAGCAGCGATAAAACAAACCATAAAATTTCATGGGAATGACATACCAATTCGCCGAATCCGATGCGGTGATCCATTGACTCAAGGACTCCGCCAATAAAACCAGGAACAGCAAATGATAAATCCGTTTTCGTACCCCCCTACACCTTAATCCCCTCAATCCCCCAGGAGGTGTCCTTCGCCGTCACGAAGACGTAGTCCTCATCGCCGACGATTTCGACCGAGTGGACGACGTCCGCCGGCATATGGACGATGTCGCCCGCGGTGACCGTCGCGGTCTCGCCGCCGATGGTCGCGCGCGCGGTGCCGGACAGGACGATGGCGAACTGCTCGTTGGGGTGGGAATGCGGCTCCGCTTTGGCTCCTGCGGGAATGCACATCTTGCCGAAAATGATGCGCTCGCCCGTCACCCAGACGCCCTCGGTGGGGCTGTAGGCCTCGCCCGCCAGACCCTTTTCCATCGCCTCGGTGTCGTAGAAGTAGGGAACGTGCTCCGCCGTCTGTTTCATCTCCGTGGGCGTGCCCTCTATCGTCGTCGCGGTGTCTTTCGCCACGATGAACTCGTAATCCGTATCGCCCAGTATCTCGGCCTCGTGCACGGCGTTGGCGGGCCGGTAGGCGATGTCGCCGGGCGTCAATACGTGAACATCGCCTTCGATGTTGAGGCGAGAGCTGCCGGCCAAGCAGTAGCCGAACTGCTCGTTCGCGTGGGCGTGTGCGCTCGAGCGCGTGCCCGCGGGCATGCGCATCTTGCCGAATATGAGCCGCTCGCCCGTCACCCACGCGCCCGCCGCCGAGCTGTAGGCCGCGCCCGCCAGGTTCTTCGCCATCTCGTCCGTCTTGTAGAAATACGTCATCGCGTTTTTTCTCCCTTTCCTGAATGGATTATCCGCCGCATGGACGGGTCTGCCTCTTATAAGAAGCGTGGAATATCGCGCATCCATGCGCATCCGACAAGTATGTGCATGCGTGAATGTGGGGCGTTTCTAAACACTGCCTTGCGGGATGGTCGTGTAGTGAAAAATACTGGTTGAATTTTGAAACCGAAGCGGTTATATTTAATGTCGAATTTGATGAAAAGGTTCCTCCCCGATGACAAGAACCCAAGGGGTTCTCTCCAGCCTCCAGAGATGGGAGCCGGAGTAGTTGGGGAGGTCGCTTTTTGGGGCCTGCTATTCAATAGTAATTTCTATTCCCACTTCGAAGAATATCGAACTCGCCGCGCACTGCTGTCTTTATACGGTCGTAAAAGTGCGTTTTATTTTTATTCCATTTCTGGAATACCGCCCAGCAACAGTAGTCCGCCACTTGTAGTCCGTAATGCGACCGCGATTCGTGATGCAGAATCCGGTATTTCATTCCCTGTGGCAACATCTCGGTCAACGCAAGGCGAGTTCCCTTTTCGACGGCTTGCCGTTTCCTATTCATCGGAAGTTTATCGGTAATTACGATGACCTCTTCGGCGTCTACATCCAACTCCCTGGGTAGCACATATTTCAACAGATGGCCGAGCATCTCCGGATAGAAACGCTTATCGTCCCGCAACGCTAGACTGGTCTTTTGCTTCTCGACCACAAGAGAGTCGATGCGCATATTACGCATACCTCCAAGATGCTCGGCGATCAGATTGAACACACCATTGCGCACATGCCTGTTGTCATCGGCGCAGTGGAAATACTCCATGTCCAATCCGTATTCGAGACAATCAAGTTTGTAGTCATTAAGCGCCCCGTAGACCGGAAACGGTCGACGCATGCTGACGCTCGTCAGCACGAAATAGCGCGTTCCTTTGTGGCTGAAATCGAGATTGCCCGCCTCGTCAAGAAAAATGTAGGCGCAACGGCTCATATCGTCCTATTTAGAAATTAAGGATAGGTCAAGGCGGCGTTTACATGTAAATGTCGCGGGCATCAAATATCGCCCATCCATGCGCGTCAGGCAAGGTCGAGGCCAGCGTGTTTATAGAATTCGCAAGTCTATTGGGGTATATTGCCGCGCTACGTTCCAAAGGTTCCTCCCCGATGACAAGGACCCAAGGGGTCCTCTCCAGCCTCCAGCAATGGAAGCCGGAGTAGTCGGGGAGGTCGCTTTTTACAATCCGACGTTATCAAACAACAAAAGGACTCATGGCGATGACCCGAACCAGCGACGAGATACCCCAAAGCGAACACAACGAGCACCGGATGCGCAGAGCGCGGAGTTGGCTGGCGCAAAGCAAAGAAGTCAATTCTGATGAGGAGAAATTCATCTGCCTGTGGATCGCGTTCAACGCGGCCTATGGCGGTGAAGCAACTGGCCAAAACGGGTACCCAGACCGTGAGAGATTCACAAATTTTTTGGAAGACATCATTAACTGCGATAAAGAGAAAGAAATTGAAAACATTCTCTGGGAAACATATTCTGGTCCCATCCGGGTTCTACTGAATAACCAGTATGTCTATGCTCCATTCTGGGAGTGGGTACGAGATCCGACGACGGACAACGACTGGCGCAGGCGGTTCAACCGTATCAATGAACGAATAAACAGGGCCTTGGGTCAAAGAGATGTACATGGCATCTTTACGGAAGTTTTTTGGCGGCTGTATCAGTTGCGCAACCAAGTCTTTCACGGAGGCGTAACTTTCAAAAAAGGATGGGGGCGAACACAACTCAGAGACGGTAGTCGAATCATGACGGCCACCGTGCCAGTAATTCTCAAGATTATGGAAGAAAATCCCGAGGCCGACTGGGGCAAGGTCGCCTATCCCCGGGTCGGCGAGAACCCGGATTAGCAGGGGTCGTTCTACGGAGTATCCCTCTAACCTAAATCAGGTCGTCCACGGTAACGCCCAGGGTCTCGGCGATGGCGGCCAGCGTCTTCGCCGAGCCTGAACGCTTGCCCGTCTCGATTTGGGAGAGGTAGACCGGGTGGATGCCAGCTGCGGCGGCCAGAGCACCCTGCGTCATGCCGCGATGGTCCCGGTAGACGCGTATCGGGTTTTCATTTACCAGAAGGCGATCCACGACCTCGGCGGGAAAGGACTCGCCCCCCTCCGCATCGGCGCGGTCGTAGAGTTCCTCATCGCTCAAGAGCGCCTCGGCGTCCCCGTTCGACATGACGTTCTCCTGTCCCTCGTACGCTTCACCGCGTGAAACGATGTGCAGCACGTCGATGACGCCCGCCGACTATCGCCCATCCACGCGCGGCGGGCAAGAGGGGCGTTCACGAACGCCCCCTATACGGTGTGATGAGGGAACGCAGGAGCCGCATACGGGCCTGTTGCAAAACCCCACGCCGGTCAGGCGAGACGCAACGGTAGGGACAGATCGCGACCTAGGACAGGCACAGAGGCCTGTCCCTACGAAAGCGAAAGACGAAACCTCCGGATTCCCCCTCCCCTCTCTTTGGTCGGGGATGACGCCGGAATGACGAGCCTGACCTCCATCCCGAGCAGGCGCGCTTGCGCCGCACGTCGGGGGGCGCGGCCTTTACCCCCTTGTTAAGGGGGGGTAGGGGGGCAGGACAGCCCCGAGGAGGGGGTGTCCTTTCAGGGCGAGAGTCTGCGCCGCCGCGTTTCGGCGGATTTGTCGTAAATAATTAATTCTTAATATATTATGACTTCACCCGATGACGACGTACTCGCGGATGGGTTCGCCTAGGTGCGCCATGCCCGTCTCGGTGACGAGAACGGTATATTCCGCGTGGACACCGCCCTCGCCGAATTTCCCGGAGGGCAATTCCACCGAGAGCACCGCGCCAGAAGGCAGGGAAATGTCTGAATTTTCAGGCAAAAACGGATCGCCCAGCTTCATGGGTTCGCTCAGCGTATAGGGCAGTTCGCGCGCTTCGATCCCTATCGTGTGCCCGCAGAAAGCGCCGTTGTAGCGCGGCAGGCCCGATTTTTTCGCCGCCGCCACCGCCGCGCGAAAAATCTCGGAGGGCTTCACCCCCGCCCTGATCACGCCGAAGGCGGCCTCGAGCCCCGCCTGGATGGCGTTCCACTGTGCCTTGCGCTCCGCGCCCGGCTCGCCGAACGAACCGCAACAGCCCACGTCCGCGCAGTAATGGTTCAGCCGCATCCCGGCATCGAAGAAAAAGCCGTCTCCCGCCTCGAATTTTCGCTCAGAGGGCGGAAAAATCGAGGCCGAACGCCTGCCGCCGGCGAGATGGAACCAACTCCATTTACCGCCTCCTGCGGCCACGGTGCGGTAATAATGGCTTGCTACTTCGCGCTCGGTTCGTCCTACGGCCATCTCCTTGTGGAACGCGACGACAGCGTTTTCGTTCAAGACCGCTGCGGCGCGCATGCGCTCAATCTCTTCATCCGTCTTTTGGAGGCGAATCAAACGAAACAGGTTCGAGGCATCCAGGAAAGACATATCCGGTAATGCCGCCTCGAGAGCGCCGCGCGTGCTTGGGCGGATTCCCTCGTTATCGAGGGCTACTCTACCGCTCGATAAGCCCCGCTCCCGCAAAAGCCTGAGCAGGGCACTGGTAATATTCGCCTCGCGCGGAGCGTCTTCGGCGATGAGGGATATGTAATTCCTCTCCTCTTCGGTCGCTCCCGTCTCGCCGGGCGCCATATCGAGCGCCGAGCGGGGACCATAGCCCCTCACGTCTTTGATCCACGAACCCGTCGCCGCGTAGTATGTCTCGTCCTGCCGGGAGAGTATCAACGCGGGCGGGGAGGCCTGATCCCGAAAAAACAGCGCGAAAGTTTCCGTCGTGGCATCGCCGTAGGTGTATTGCGCCCAGCCCTGAAAACCCGAGAGATACAAGACGTTATGCCGTGTCGTCGCTATCAGCGCGTCCAGATCGAACCTCTCCATGAACTCAAGCGCGCGTTCTTTATGAAAAAGCATGAACATCCTCTAAAAAGAATACTGAACTATGTTTGGGGAACAGGTTTCCTGTAATCCTTGATTTGCCGGACAAGCGGAATCCCGCCGCAAACCAAGCCCGCTACCAGCATGGTAATGCTGAAGAAAATGACGAACAAGATGAACGCGATGAAGCAGGCAAACAAGAGTATCCGCTCGTATTTGTATAGCCTGTCGAAGAGCCAGCCTTGCGTTCCCGCCGAGAAAGCGATGAATCCCAGGAGCGTAATGGATGCGGAAAGCGCGACGCGCAACGGACTCGCGAACGTAAGCAGCGCCGGGTCGAACATGAACAAAAACGGCACGATAAAGCCCACGATGGCGAAGCGAAGAGACATCATGGACGTCTTGAAATAGGGCGCTCCCGCCAGCTTGGCCCCAACGAGCGAAGCTATCGCCACGGGCGGCGTAATGGCGGAGAGAATCGCGAAGTAGAAGATGAACATGTGGGCCGCGACCCGGTCTCCCTTGGCGGCCACGAACTCCTTGACCCATTCCGCTCCGTAAATATGCGTGAGTTCAGGACCCACGAGTTTAACCAGCACCGGTCCGCCCAGAATGGCGAGTAGAACATACGCCGCGGTCGTCGGCATGCCCATTCCCAATATGGCGCAGCAAACCGCCGTCAGCAGCAATGCGACAAAGAAACCATCGAGGCCGATATAATACGCGCACCCGCCACCGACAGCGGCGCCGAACACGCATATATCCTGGGCGAGGGCCTCGATCATGAAGGCGAACTTGTTGCCCACGCCCGTGATGGACAGAACCTGAACGACGACCTCGATGGTAGCCAGCGTCACGGCGAATTCAGCCCCTTGCCTGCCGCCTACGCGCAGAGCGTTGCGAATGCTGAAAATCCAGTCGGAGGCGCTTTGCGCAGCCTGCGCGGCAGGGCCGGTCTCACCCGTCTGCTTCGCCCTGCGCAAATAGGTGAACGGATTGCAGGATACGGCCAACACCTGCTTCAGGTTAGGCGTCGGGGCTTCGGGGTCGGATTCTTGCGAGCCGAATGAAAAAATAACCCTCTGCACGATGACGGCCAACCCGAAAAAGATGAGACCGTCATATATGAACCCGAAAGGCACGAACCATTCGCCGAAATTCGCTATGGCGGGGACGAGCGCATAAATTCCTTTTTGCACATAATAGGCGCCCACCCAAATCATGACGAAAAGCCAAGGTATGGTCGTGGTGGGTTGCGCTCCTTTGCCCCTGGAAACGGACCATACGCTCAGCAGGGCCAGCACGAGAGCGGCTCCCGCCACGCCGGAAGACCAGCCGAAGGCGACCCACAAACCCAACAACGTGAGCGGGAAGATGGCGAGCCAGTTGCTTTCTGTCTCGCGCCAGAATTCACCCACCCAGGAGAACATGCGAGCGAAAACGCTCGCCAGAACAAATCCGACGACACCCAGAGAAAGAGCAGCCTTTATCGCCCCGCCCCAAGTCGGTTTTCCGTATACCCCCAACGGAAATCCGAAACCCAACTCGAAAACCGTGAGCAACGCGTATAGGAAAAATGTGAAAACCCAAAACGTAACCGGCACAAAAACGAATACATCATCTGCGATCGTCTTGTCGCCTCTCCTCATAGTACCCAAAAATTCCGTCACGTTCCGGTAAAACCAGATGCCCACCATAATGAAAACCGACATGACGCCGGCGAATACGGGCGTTCTGCCCTGAAAGAGGAAATAGACCAAAAACGCCAGGGGCACGAGATAGAACCATCCGTTCCTGAGTTCCGCCCTCCAACTCGGAATTTCGTTAGCGGGCAACGGCTGGATGTTCAGCGCGCCGGCCGCAAAGTGGATGTTGATCCCCACGATGGTGAAATACAAGATGGCCGGTATGGTGGCGTATCCGATAATCTGGAAATACGGCACCTCGATGAGTTCACTCATGATGAAGGCGCCCGCCCCCATGACAGGCGGCATGATCTGTCCGCCGCTGCTGGCCGCCGCTTCCGCCGCTCCGGCGATGTGCGGGCTCAGCCCGATACGCTTCATGAGCGGAATCGTGAACGTGCCGGTGGTTACGACGTTGCCGGATGCGCTGCCCGATACCGTACCCATGAGCGCGCTCGAACCCACGGCGGCGAGGCCGGCGCCCGCACGCAGCTTTCCAAACAGCCCCAAGGCGAAGTTCACGAAAAAACGGCCCGCGCCCGATTCATGCAGAAACGCCCCCAAGATCAGAAACATGATGATAAAGGTCGCCGAGATGACGACCAAAAAGCCCAAAACGCCACCGATGAAATCGGTAGAGAGTTTCGCCTGGAGTTCTATCCATGTATGGCCGCCATGCCCGAAAGGAGGCGCAAACAAATTGCCCCATATACCATAAGCCAAAGCAATCATCGCCAAGGTCGGAAGCGGGGGGCCGAAACAGCGCCTCGTCAATTCGAGAGCGACGACGATCATGACGAAGCCGACGCGCGCATCGCCGATTGTCGGCGCGCCCGGGCGATCGACCATCTCTTCGTGGTAGTAGAACAGGTACAGGCATGAGGTCGCCACGAAGAAAAGCATCCCTGCGTTCAGGCCGATCGTGAAGCCTGCCGGAAAAGGATGCGCGGGATATTCCTGAAACACCTCTTTGATCCGTCTTTTCGCCCAAAAAAGAGGAAAAGCGAGTACAATCGCCGGCCAGAGGTAAAAAGCGCTCCTCACCGCATCGCTTTGCCCGGCCCACAATCCTACCCGCCACCCAATCAGAATGAGCGCTACGAAAAATACAACGAGAAAAACACCCGCTTTTTTCACTCCCTCGGCAGGTCTGAAGAAAACCGCGAACAAGGTCCACATCGTGGGAATGGCGGAGCATGCGATTATAAGCCACCAAAAGTTGGGCTCATGCGTGCTTTCGGGCAAATAATCCCAATACCAAAAAAGTATAGGGGCAGGAACAAAGCCCAATAACCAGAGAAAAAGCGCGAGCCAGGATTTCTCGACGACCATCATCGCCATCCAGATGGCGAACGGTAGCGCATAAACCCACCAAACACTCCAGTCAGACCAACCTTCTCCCATCTCGTAGACGAAATAATAGAAGATGACGGCGGGAATCAAAGACAAAAGGTAGAGGACGGGAAGGAACTTCAGCTTGCGAATTTTATCCCCGTAAATCTGAGGCATTGCTCCGGCGCCGCCGATGAGAAGAATGGTATAGGCCAAAAGCATGTGCATGTTGGGGTGCATCTCACCCGGCAAAGGCCGGAGATAGACCGCGGAAATGTGATACAAACCCGAGAGCACGCATAGCCAGGAAGTGATGAAAACCAGAGCCCTTACGAGAGGAGCCGACTGGGTGGGGTCTGATTCTGTATTCATATCTCTCCTTCTTTCTCCACTGTAGTGGATCCTTAATCTTAAGAAACTATGTTGATGATCTATCTTAAGAAACTATGTTGATGATCTATGCTATTCTATCGGATAGTTTGTTTCTTTCGCCAGCGACTTAGGAAATTTTGCTTTCTATATAATTCTAACCACTTGACCAAACCAGATGGTTTTGCTTAAGTGTAGCGAACTCGACAGACTCCAAAGTTCGGCATTTTATTCATGAGTTTCGACTTTCCAAGTCGAAACGTGGGAGTAATTTTCACTACCAAAAAGGAGAAACGAATGAGGAAATCCACGCTTCGGCTGATTACGTTGGCGGCAGGTCTTGCCTTGGTTATCGGCACGGCCCCGACGGCGAACGCAGCCAAAATACTTCTGGGAACGTCCCAGCCCGGCGGCGCCACCTTCGAAATTGGAACCGCAATGGGTAAAGTCATCACGGATAACTCCGGTGGAAAAATCTCGGTGGCTGCATCCATTACCGGCGGTTCAACCGCAAATGTCCGCACCCTTCAGAAGAAAGACAAAAACCAAGCCCTCCGTATTGGCATGGCCACGGCGCCTGCCGTCTCGTGGGGACAAGTGGGCAGAAAACCATTCAAGAAACCCCAAGACGTGCTGGCGTTAGGGGCCCTGTACCCGTTGACGACGGTCTATACCACCTTCAAGACCTCCGGAATCAAGAAATGGTCCGACCTCACCGGCAAAAGATTCGTCGTCGGCGGACGCGGGGGTTCCATTTACATCGTTACGCAGCTTGCACTCAAACACAGCGGCGTAAAAGCGAAAAAAGAATTCTTCAACAACCCCCAGAATGCGGCCGCAATCAGAGACGAAAGGGTGGACGCCGGCTTTTTCTTCCTGAACGCGAATGTTCCCGCACCAGTATACATGGAACTCGCACGCACGCTCTCCGGCAAACTGCATTTCTTCGGTCCGGATGACGCCACCATCAAAAAGCTGGCTGATAACGAAGCGGGCATCGTACGCGATGTCGTAGCTGCCGGCTCCATTCCCGGCTACAAAAAAGACGTCGTTAGCTGGGGCCAGATGTGGACATTGATGACCAACAGCAAAATGAGCAATGCCAACGCATATGGGATCGTTAAAGCCCTGTACGACAATCACAAGCAAATCACCAAGTACCATCCAACCGGGAAATACGTTACTAAAAAGACCGGCCTTCGCGGCATGAAGAAACTGAAAATACACCCGGGCGCGTCACGCTATTGGAAAGAAGCAGGCATGATGTAAGCAACAACAAGCCCTAAAAAACCCCCTGCTTCGGCGGGGGGTTTTTTGTCGTCTAATCATGCTCATTATAAGCCTTGGAAATGTTATGATGGCCGAATCTTACCTACGGCCAGATAATTCATTCCAGGGGGAAGAAAATGAGCACACCCGGTTTTGAAACCTTTCGTCTCGTAAAACCCAATGAAGCCGAAAGCGAGGTTTCACAAATTTATGATGAGATATGCCGATTGAAAGACCCGCGCTGGCTGGGGCCTTTGTTCGGTTTTTTCGCTCATGTGCCGGGTCTCCTAAGTGGATTCTGGGAGCTGCAAAAACGTCTCGAAGTGCTGGATGGTCACATTTCACGCGAGTTGACCAATCGTATCGCGATGGTTTGCGCAGTTGCTTCCGATTGTCCCCGATGCGTGAATTTCCACAAAACCGACCTCATTCACCGCATGGAACTCGATGAGTATGAAGTGGAAAAACTCCATGATTTTGAAAATGCAGATTTGCCCGAGTCGGAAAAAGCAGTATTCCGCGTGGCCAGAAAACTTACGCTCAACGAACAACTAACAGACGAAGAGTTTCAAGCGTTGCGCGAGCACGGCTTTGACGAGCCGGCAATCGTGGAGATCGTCTCGGTCGCTCTGCTGGAGGGTGGTTTCGCCCGTCACGCAAGCGTTTTGGCCCGTTTTGAAGATGGGATGGACTGGCCGGCACAACATACCCCATCCGCCGAATACCGAAGTGTCATCGACCGCTAAAAGCTTACGGACCTATTGGCGCCAAGCGAGAAAAGAGTTTATTTTTTGCTATGAACTTGTGTCAGAAGACTCTTGCGAGATTGTGTATTTTTAACCGCTTTGCTTGCGCGAAGATTCTTTGTCTGAGTCAAGGGGGATTGGGGCGGCGCTTTCTTCGTAATGTCATACTTAGGTGATTCGGCGGGGTAGTTGTAAAGAGTAACCAGGCACGCATCGGTTTTGCCGTGTGTTTCTTCGGCAAACGCGCTGGACACGCTCACAAGAAAGAAAACAACTAACCCCAGAATTTTCAGACAGCCCACAAAATAATCCCCAAGATATAGACTCATTAGAATACATACCGGACGATCATACCATGAATGTCGACGAAATGGTTCTTCAGCTTGACCCGCTAATTTGTCATGTTGAAAAACAATCTCGACCACTATAAAGTTAGGCAAGTATTCAAAAACTGCAACTTTACAAACACAGCGGGTAGCGCCAGGCATTCATTCGCTTATTTATTTGGAATCTACACACCTTTATTTGGAAGCTTTATCCCGTGCCAGAATCCAAGAATTTGCTGAAAATGATGAAAATCGACAAGTCCTTTCCGGGCGTTCATGCGCTCAAAGAAGTCGATTTCGATCTCGCCGAAGGCGAAGTCCACATCCTTTTGGGTGAGAACGGGGCCGGAAAATCCACGCTCATCAAAATTCTGGCAGGCATGTATCACGCCGATTCGGGGCAAATCGAGATTAGCGAAACACCCACCATTATTCCCGACGCCAGAACCGGGCGCGATCTGGGAATCAGCGTCATCTATCAGGAACTGAACCTGGTGCCCGATTTGAGCGTGGCCAAAAACATCTTCCTGGGTCGTGAACCGGTCTTGCCCGGCGTCATGAAGCGTGTGGATTGGGCCAAAGTCGAGCAAGAATCCCGCGCAATCATGGAGCGTCTGGACGTGAAAATCGACGTCAATGCGCCGGTCCGCTCTCTAAGCGTCGCGGATCAGCAAATGGTGGAGATCGCCCGGGCTCTTGCGTTCGACTGCAAAATATTGGTGATGGATGAGCCCACGTCTTCTTTGAGCGGCCACGAAATCGAGGAACTCTTCAAGGCGGTCAACCGTTTGCGGGAGCATGGCGTCGGCATCATTTACATCTCCCACCGCCTTGAAGAAGTCCACGAGATTGGAGACCGCGTCACTGTCCTGCGTGACGGGGAATATATGGGCACGTGGGAAGTCAAGGAGGTGGAACTCGATTTCCTGATCACGCAGATGGTGGGACGAACGCTCGATGAGAAATTCCCCTGGACGCCCCGTGAACATGGAGAAGTAGCTTTGCGGGTGCGTGGACTCACCCGAAACGGCGTATTCGAAGACATCAATTTTGACCTTCATTATGGCGAAATCGTCGGCCTCTCGGGTCTCGTAGGCGCGGGAAGAACCGAAGTGGCTCGGGCCGTGATGGGCGCGGACCCTGTTGATGGCGGCACCGTCGAGATGACCAACGCGACAAAAGAGAAAGAGGAGATACAAAAACTCCCCCACTACCCGCTATGGATGGCGCTCGTCGATGTGGTTGTCTTCATGCTGGCTTTGCCTTTGTTCACCGTCATCTTCCAGGGGATTTACGATCCTTTCACGCTCAACATGAACTCACCACCACCACTTTTCAGTGGGAATTGGTTTTATGAATGGATTCTTGGCGGGCCGTTATACAACATACCGAACGGTCCCACCCCCTATCTCGTCGCCGCCGGATTGGCCGTCCTGAGGCAATTGGGACTTTGGTTCCTCGAACGGCAGTACCGCTGGCGCACCTTGATCATCGACTTCGCAAGCTGGTACGCCCTGGCGATATGCGCGATGGTCTTTACGAGTCTGTTCACCCAGAATTTCGTTCTCGAATGGGTCATGATCTGGGGCGGCGTCGCCATGATTGTGATTCGATTCCTCACAATCCTCACGCATGAGCGCAAGTGGACCCCAACGCTGGCCATACGACGCGGGCTGGGGCTGTTGCCCGAGGACAGGAAAACCCAAGGCCTCACCCAGGTTCTCTCGGTTGCTTATAACACCACAAGTGCTAATCTCCGCCGCCTCATCAAGCGTTGGCTGCTCAACCTGAGTATGGAAAAAGATTTCGTCGATGAGCATATCGACCAGCTAAAAATCATGACGCCGAACCAGGAGACGCAAATACGCTTTCTCTCGGGCGGCAATCAGCAAAAAGTCGTTCTCGCAAAATGGCTCTTCAGACGCGCCAACGTGCTCATATTCGATGAGCCGACTCGCGGGATAGACATAGGCGCTAAATTCGAAGTTCACTCGCAGATGCTGCAACTTGCCAAAGACGGCGCTGCGGTTATGATGATTTCAAGCGAATTGCCCGAGATTCTCGGAATGAGCGACCGCATTCTGGTGATGCGTGAAGGACGGCTCACCGCAGATATCGACAGAAACGAAGCTACGCAAGAAGGAATTTTGCGCTACGCAATGACGGCGGATTGAACCGCGTTCGGAGGTAGCTTGAATGAGCGCTGCAGTCTCGGCGGAAAATGAAAAGTTCATCTTGGGTTATCCGGTAAAGGATATTCCCTGGGAGCGGGTGCTCCTCATTTCCGCGTTCGTAGTCTTGATGATCTTCTACACTTTTGCGACCGAGAATTTCCTTACCCTCGAAAACTTCGTGAACGTCGTGCGCCGAGACGCATGGCTCTTCTTTTTGGCCTATGCCCAGACATTGGTCATCGTGTCGGCGGGATTCGACCTTTCGCAAGGCTCCATCATGAGCGTGGTGAGCGTGATGGCCTGGAGCGCGATGCTGCATTTCGGGTTTTTCATTGGTCTCATCGCCGGCCTCGGCATCGGTCTGCTTTGCGGCGTCATCAACGGGTTTTTCGTCGGCGTCGTCAGGGTGCAGCCATTCATCGCAACACTGGGGATGCTCTTCATCGGCAGCGGCACGGCCCAGCTTTGGACCGGCGGCCTTCAGATGGGAGGCGCACGCGAGGGCGCAACGCTGCCGAAGCACGTGGAAGAAGCATACGTCTTTCTGGCGAAAGGGAATCTCGGGCCCATTCCCTTTACATTCATCTGGATACTCATCGCGCTGGGCACCATGTGGTATCTGCTCAAATACACCCGCTTCGGCACTTACGTGTACGCCCTGGGCGGGAACGAGCAAACGGCGATTTCCGCCGGCATCAACTATCCGGGCATGAAGATCGCCATTTTCGGCATCGGCGGTCTTCTGTGCGGCTTCGCAGGGCTTCTTCTTTCGGCGAACGTCAGCGCTGCGGGCGAACCGAGGCTGGGCGGCGGCGATCAACTGCTCCAATCGATCGGAGCGACCATCATCGGCGGCACGCATATTTTCGGCGGGCGAGGCGGCGTGCTGGGTACGACGCTGGGTGTTTTCCTGATCATATTCCTGGTGAACGGTCTGAACATCATGGGAATCGACACCTACCGACAACAAATTATCGTCGGTTTGGTGATTCTCGCCTCCATCTGGGTCAGCACCCTGCGCGAGCAGAAAAACTAAGGGAGATTCAACATCATGGCGAATGTAGCGGAGGCTCCGGTCAGACCATCGGCCTCCTTGTTGGCCAACTTCAATTACGAAAAATATGGTTTGCTCGTCGTGTTCATCCTGATGATGATCATATTTTACGTTCTCCAGTTGATGGGCTATGTGAACAACTTCATCGAAGCCCACAATTTGACCAACCAACTCAGAAACGCATCTCTCCTGTTCTTCATCGTCGCGGGCCAAAGCATGGTGCTCCTCGTTTCAGGCATCGATTTGAGTCAAGGTTCCCTGCTCAGCCTCTCGAGCGTCGTGATGGCGCAGGGCATACTGGACTTCGGCCTTGCCGTGGGCGTGTTGATGGGCATCGGAATGGCGACGATTTTCGGTTTCATCAACGGCTATCTCGTGGGCCGCGTGAAGATACAGCCTTTCATCGTCACCCTGAGCATGCTCTTCATCTGCGCAGGCATCGCACTGGTATTCACGGGTGGTCGCACCATTCACCAGTTCACGGGCGAGCAAAAAGATATCCTGCAAGCCATCGGGCTCACGGATTTCTTCCACATCCCCGGCACGCTGTTCATCGCCATCTTCTTCTTCATCATTCTCTACCTGCTGACGAAACGAACGGTGCTCGGCCGGGCGATCTATCTAACCGGCGGGAACGAGGAGGCCGCGCGGCTCTCGGGCATCGATACGGGCAAGGTGAAGCTCATTTGCTACTTAATCAGCGGCATCTGCGTGGGCATCACCTCGTTCCTTTACCTGGCAAGACTCCCGGCCACGAACGGCCTCGCGGGGTTTCAGCTTGAATTCCAGTCCCTGGCGGCCACTGTGGTGGGAGGCACGACGTTCCACGGCGGCGAGGGCGGCGTGACGCAAGCCGCGATCGGGACGCTGTTCCTGACATTTTTGCTCAATGGTCTCATTCTCCTGGGCGTGGGTACATTCGCCCGGGAGGTGGTGGTAGGCTTGCTGCTCATTGCGGCAGTGGTTTTGAGTTCCCGCAAGCGGCGGGAATAGGAAATATGTTCTTTCGGCAGTCATTTTTCCCTTTCGCGGAGGAGAGCGCTTCGTCCGTGAAACCCATTCTGCGACGAGGAGATTCAAGATGAAAAAACTGTTCCGCACTTTCATGATTCTCGCTTCCGTCGTCACGTTTATGTTCGTGTCGATGGCGGCAACCCCGGACGCCGACGCCCGGGTGAAGGCGAAGAAGAAATACAAGATTGCCGTCGTCGTGCCGAACGGCGTCGACCCCTATTTCTTCTCGAAATGGTACGGCAGCGTCCAGGCGGCCAAAAAAGCCGGTGTAACCGTGACGATGTTCGATGCAGGCGGCTATGAGTTCCTGCCCAAGCAGGTGGCTCACGTGGAGGACATCATCGCGGCGAAGTACGACGGGATGATCATCTGCCCCATCAGCACCAAGGGGATGGTGGACGCCGTACACAAGGCGATGGAAAAAGGCGTCAAGGTCGTCGTGGACAACATCGACCTCGACAGTGATCGCGTTAAGAACCGCGTCATGAAAAACAGCTACGAACTGGGCGTTCTCATCGCCTCCACCCTGGCGCATGGCATCAATTACGAGGGCAAAGTCATGATGCTGCCCGGACCCAGCGGCATCGAGATGGTGACCTCCATGGCAAAAGGTTTTGAGGAATATATGAGCCACTACCCGAAAATCAAGATTGTGGCCAAGGAATTCACCAAGTCGAACGTGCAGCATGCATACCAGACGGCGGAAGACCTGCTCAAGAAACATCCCGATGTGAAAGGCATCTACCCCTGGGCGACGCTCATCGCTCGCGGCACGGTGGACGCCGTGAAAGCGGCCGGTTACAAACCCGGCCAGATCAAGATCGTGACGCACAACCTCGTCGTCGGCATCGAAAAAGACATTCGCGACGGCTGGGTGCATGCGGCTGTCCTGGCCGAGCAGATCGCCATGGCGAGTGAGGCTGTTTATAACGTGATCGATCTGATCGAAGGACGCCTGCCTCCCGGCACGCCCTACCGTGGCGGCACGCTCAGCTACATCCAGAACTACATGGCTTTCCAGCACAACCTCGACATTCTGGATCGAAGCGGCATCGAGGCGCCCAAGAACTGGATGATCAAGCGCCAGAAACGCGCGGCGAACATCGTGGGCGGAAAACGCCGTTAAGTTGCACTCTCGCTGAAAGATTAAACCCCGCCGGTTGCCCGGCGGGGTTTTTTCATACGCCACCTTGTCTCGCCTACAAGCCCTTCACGTATATGCTGAGCCCCATCTGTCCCGTCGACCCGCCGGGTTGCGGATCGGAAATCTCATCCGTCTGCACTTTTCCTGCGCCATCCAATGCCCGCACCGTCGCCGGGTAGAAACCGTTTTCCTCAAAACGCATGGGAAACGCCCAGACGCTCCAGGCGAGAGGCCCGAGAGGCTTTTTGAGCAAGGCGGGCGCCCAGGGCTGCAAACGCTCACCCTGCCCATAGGTTACCTCCACCTTGCGGATTCCCCTGTCCCCCGCGAAAGCAGACCCCACGAGCCACACTTTGGATGTCCGCACCTCAACGCGTCTTCTGGGGGCTTCGAAACGGCTGAGCGTCTCGACGATTGCCTCATCCGACCACCCCCGCCGTTGCCAATAGCCGCCATGGCCCTTGGTCGCAACCTCAATGGATTCAATCCATTTTACGTTCTTGAGGCCGTAAGTCCCCGGCACGAGGAGCCTGAGCGGAGCGCCGTGATCTCTCGGCAAAGGTTCTCCGTTCATCCTGGTGCACAGAAGCGTTCTCGAATCGAGTGCCTGCTCCAGGGATATGGAATCATGATACCCGTCCGCCGCGCGAAAAATCACCCGGGCGGATACAGAGCGGCGAACGCTTTCCGCGACGCCCGCCCGCTCGATGAGGGTTCTGAGCGGTACTCCTTCCCACAGGGCGTTCCCAATCTGACCGCCGCCCACGGGGTTCCCGATGCAGGTCATCGTCGCCCAGGTTCGCTCCTGCCTGAGCGCGCCCAACGCCGCATAAGTAGCGGAAAAAGGCCCTTTTACCTCACCCGTTATTTTCAGCCGCCATTTCTTGCGGGAGAGCCTGGGCGCCGAATGGCCGATGCTCTGCACGTAGAATTTATCGTTCGCGGTGACTTCGGGAACGACGCGCGCGGCGAAATCGAGAATCCCCTCCCCGGGTCCGGGCGTCTCGACGGGGCGGCTGTTCAGCCAGTCGAACAGATGGCCCATCATCGAGGCCTGCGCCTCGCGCGGAACCCCGATGACGGCGAGGGGCGCGACTCGCCCCGCAACCCGCAACAGTTGGCGTCTGGAAACCCTCATGGCGCTCCTCCACCAGGAAAACCACCCCTGATTCTACGATAAAACCGCCGATCCGCGAAATTTCCGCCCACCTCCCCCGCAACTGCCCGCAAATCCGCGCATTTGCCGTCATGGCAGGTGCAGCGATCCGTGGCAGAATTCCCCTGCGCCCGGATTCCGCGGCGTCATTTCCCAAGAATTTAATTTTCAGAAATTTACGGAAAAACCCCGGGAATTTATCGAATTTTTCAGGAATTTTCAGAAATTCCATCGGCCCCGAACGAAGCGCCCGGCTTCGCCATCATACGCGCTCGCGCCCCGAGCAGCGCGACGGCAAATACGGGCAAATGCGGGTGGTTTCGAGGGAGATGCAGAGAATTTCGTCCGGACCCCGGGAGGGAGTGATGAGCGCTTCGCCGCAAATGCGGGGAAATGCGCCCCCCGCGCGAGGGATGGAGACCCGGACGGAGGGTGGGCATCGAACCCGGCAGATGAGGGCTGTTGAAAAAGTCCCTGAGAAGGTAATGGCACCCCCCTGAAAGGGAAACCCCATTAAGGCACCCCCCCTACCCCCCCTTGTCAGGGGTCAAAACCGACCGAAGAGGGAGGTTTTGCAAGACGATGTGTTTCTCGTCAATGGCTCATGCAAACGCTCGTTCATCACTCGCGTTTGACCCCTGACAAGGGGGGTAGGGGGGGTTGCTCCTTTGAGTAGGGACAGGTCGCGACCTGTCCCTACGGTAAACCATTCGATGAACGGGATGCCCTCTCACGAGGACTTTTTCAACAACCCCCTTCCGGGCGGGTGTCTTCGGGGGAGCAGGAGCGCCCGCGGGACCGTTCCTCCTGCGAGTCGGTTCTGTTTCACCTTGACAGTATGTTGCATTTTTTGCAGGTTGTATGCTGTTTTCGTATACAAGTGAGAGACCGATGAGGAATCCCTCATGAGTCAACCAATTCGCGTCCTGCTGGCGAAGGTGGGTCTCGACGGTCACGACCGGGGCGTCAAGATCGTCGCCCGCGCCCTGCGGGACGCCGGTATGGACGTGATCTACACCGGCCTGCACCGCTCGCCGGAAGAGGTGGTGACCGCCGCCGTACAGGAAGACGTCGACGTGCTGGGCGTGAGTCTGTTGTCCGGCGTCCAGATGACGGTGTTCCCCAAGATATTCGACCTGCTTCGGACCAGCGGCGCCGACGACATGATCGTCGTGGCCGGCGGCGTCATGCCGGACGAAGACGTCGTCCAGCTCAAGAAAATGGGCGTAAGCAAGGTGCTGCTGCAGGATACGCCGCCGCAAACGATCATCGACACGCTGACCCGCCTCGTGGAGGAGCGCGGCGCGCGCTGATCCGACATCCATGGAGTCCTGGTCATTCCCACCTGAATACGATGAGGATTTTCTTCCGCCTCCGGGCAGCCGCTACTGGTTCCCCCGGCGGGAGACGATGCCGGCGAGAGACCGGGAGAAGGCCATCCTGGAGCGCCTCCGGCAAGTCTGCGCCTACGCCTACGAGAACGCGGCCCTCTACCGCCGCAAATGGGATGAGGCCGGTTTCCACCCGAGCCGGCTCAAGTCGCTCGAGGACTTCGAGGAGAAAGTCCCGGTCCTCACCAAGCAGGACCTGCGCGAGGCGCAGGAGCGCCATCCGCCCTTCGGCGATTACCTCTGCGTGGACGAAACGGAAGTCTTTCACATCCACGGCACCAGCGGCACGACCGGGCGGCCCACCGCCTTCGCCATCTCGCAGGGCGACTGGCGCGCCATAGCCAACGCGCATGCGCGCATCATGTGGGGCATGGGCCTGCGCCCCGGCGACACGATTTGCGTCGCCGCCGTGTTTTCCCTCTATATGGGGAGTTGGGGGGCGCTCGCCGGCGCGGAACGCCTCGGCGCGAAAGCCTTCCCCTTCGGCGCCGGCGCGTCCGGCATGTCGGCGCGCTGCGTGCAATGGCTCGACATGCTGAAGCCCACCGCCTTCTACGGCACGCCGACCTACGCCTTGCACCTCGCCCAGGTCGCGGAAGACGAGGGACTGGACCCCCGCGACATGCAGCTCAAGATCATGTTCTTCTCCGGCGAGCCCGGCGCCTCGATACCGGCCATCCGCGAGCGCATCGAGGGGCTCTATGGGGCCAGGGTTTTCGACAGCGGCTCCATGGCCGAGATGAGCCCATGGATGAACGTGGCGAGTTCGGCCGAGACGGACGGAATGCTCTGCTGGCAGGACGTCGTCTACACGGAAGTGTGCGACCCCGAAACCATGCGCCGGGTCCCCTACGGGGAACGGGGAACGCCCGTGTACACCCATCTCGAACGCGCCTCCCAGCCGATGATCCGCCTGGCGTCGGGGGACCTGACCCGCTGGGTGGACGAACCGAACCCGTGCGGGCGCACCTATCCACGCCTGCCGCACGGTATTTTCGGGCGCATCGACGACATGTTCACGATCCGGGGCGAGAACGTGTATCCCAGCGAGATAGACGCCGCGCTCAACGAACTCGCGCACTACGGCGGAGAGCACCGGATCGTGATCAGCCGCGAGGCGGCGATGGACGAGTTGCTGCTGCGCGTCGAGGCCGACACCGAGACCTTCGCCGACGCGGACGGCGCCGCCCGGTTCTGCACCGAGGTTGCGCACAAATTGCAGAAGGTGCTCGGGCTGCGGACGGGCGTGGAGATCGTCGAGCCGGGCTCGATCCCCCGAACGGATTTCAAGGCGCGCCGCGTCATCGACGATCGCGCTGTCTTTCAGGAAATGCAGACACAACTGGATGACGAAAACCGCTGATGGGCGCCTACGTCCCTTCGGTGGAACTCATCGCCCGCGTTCAATCTGGCGAGCCGGCCGCGATCGGCCGCCTCATATCGCGCGCGGAGTCGGGCCTGGCGGAACCGCGCGACGCACTCGCCCGCATCCACAGACTGGCCGGACGAGCGCACCTCGTCGGCATCACCGGGGTGCCCGGCAGCGGAAAATCCACGCTCGTAAGCGGGCTGGCGCAAAGGCTGCGCGCCGGCGGCGAGAAGGTCGGCATCATCGCTATCGATCCGTCCTCTCCCTATTCGGGCGGCGCCATCCTGGGAGACCGAATCCGCATGAGCGACTTGAGCGCCGACTCCGGCGTTTATATCCGCAGCATGGCGACGCACGGGGCGACCGGCGGCATGGCGCGCGCGGCGCTCGAGGCGGCCGATATCCTCGATGCCGCCGGTTTCGGGGTGATCATTCTCGAAACCGTCGGCGTGGGCCAGGACGAGGTCGAGATCGTGCGGGCCTCCCACACCACGGTCGTGGTTTCCGCACCCGGCTTGGGCGACGAGGTCCAGGCGATCAAGGCGGGCCTTCTGGAGATCGCCGACATCCACGTCGTGTCGAAGTGCGACCGCAGCGACGCCAACCGGACGCTGACCGATTTGAAGCAGATGCTGACACTCGGAACCCACGGGGGCGAACCATCCGACCGGGCCGTCCCCGTCATCGGCACCAGCGCTGTTTCCGGAGAAGGGATCGACGAGTTGCTCGAAGCGATTGCCCGGCATCGCGAGGTGACGTCGAATACCGATGCGGGCCGCGCGCGGCGCAAGAGCATCGCGGAATTCCGGCTGCGCAAGACCGCTGAAAATCTGTTATATGATCGATTCAACGCCGCCACGGCTGCGGCGAGCGCGAAACTCGCCGAACAGCTCATGCGCCGGGAGAGCGACCCCTATTCCCTGGCGGAGGAATTGCTCTCGACGACGCTCGAATGGGAGGGAGACCATGAACGAGACGTTCACTCAAAATCCGCTTGAGAAACTCCTGAGCGAGATCGAGGATTGGGAGAGCAAAGAGGTCGCCGCCTTCCTGAACAAACAAGCCGAGCGCAAGGAGCAGTTCTTCACGACCGGCGATTTCCCGGTGCAGCGCGTCTACACCGCCGCCGATGTTGCGGAAACGCCGCTCGAGGATATCGGCCTGCCGGGGCGCTATCCCTTCACGCGCGGGCCCTACCCGACGATGTACCGCAGCCGGGTGTGGACCATGCGCCAGATCGCCGGTTTCGGCACAGGTGAGGACACCAACAAACGCTTCAAATACCTGATCTCACAGGGGCAGACGGGACTGTCGACCGACTTCGACATGCCCACGCTCATGGGCTACGACTCCGACCACCCGATGAGCGATGGCGAGGTGGGCCGCGAAGGCGTGGCCGTGGATACGCTCGCCGACATGGAGGCGCTCTACGACGGCATCGATCTCGAGAACATCTCCGTATCGATGACCATCAACCCCAGCGCCTGGATACTGCTCGCCATGTATGTGGCGCTGGCCGAGAAACGCGGCCTCGACCTGAACAGGCTCTCGGGCACCATCCAGGCGGACATACTCAAGGAATATATTGCGCAGAAGGAGTTCATCTACCCGATCGCGCCGTCTGTCCGCATCGTGCGCGACTGCATATCCTTCTGCGGCCGCAACATGAAGCGCTACAACCCGATCAACATCTCGGGCTATCACATCTCAGAAGCCGGCGCCTCGCCTTTGCAGGAGGCCGCCTTCACCATGTGCAACCTGATCGTCTATGTGGAGGAGGTGCTGAAGACCGGGATGAGCGTCGACGAGTTCGCGCCGAGGCTTGGTTTCTTCTACGTCTCGCAGGCGGACCTGTTCGAGGAGGTCGCCAAGTTCCGGGCGCTGCGCCGCTGTTACGCCAGGATCATGAAAGAGCGCTTCGGCGCGAAGAACCCCGAATCGATGCGGCTCCGTTTCCATTGCCAGACCGCGGCCGCCACCCTCACCAAGCCGCAATTCCGGATCAACATCGTGCGCACCGCGTTCCAGGCCCTCGCCGCGGTCCTCGGCGGCTGCCAGTCGCTGCACACGAACGGCTACGACGAAGCGTTCGCGATTCCGACCGAGGACGCCATGCGGCTGGCCCTGCGCACGCAGCAGGTCATCGCGGAGGAAACGAACGTCACCAACGTCATCGATCCGCTGGGCGGTTCCTACTACCTCGAGAGCCTGACCAACGAGTACGAGACGCGCATTTTCGAGATTCTCGACTATGTGGATGAAAACGGCGGCGCGATTAAATTGATCGAGGAAGGCTGGTTCCAGAAGCAGATCGCCGACTTCGCCTACGAGACCGCCCTGCGCAAGCAATCCGGTGAAAAGCCGGTCATCGGGGTCAACACCCTGGTCGAGGAGGACGAAAACCACGAGATCGAGACCCATCCCTATGATTCCTCGACCGCCGACCGGCAGATCGCGCGGACGAGGAGGGTGCGCGCCGAACGCGACAACGCCAGGGTCGGGACGCTTCTGGAGGAGCTCGTCTCGGTCGCCAGGGACGAGACGCGGAACATCATGCCCGTCACGGTGGAACTCGTGCGCGCGGGCGCAACGATGGGCGATATCGTCGAGAAACTGAAGTCGGTCTGGGGCACCTACCGGGAAACGCCGGTTTTCTGATTCAAACGCTCGCCCGGGCGAGTGTCCGGCTGCGCAGCCGGGCGCGTCGCGAACGATTCTTCATGTATCCCTTATTCCGAGGAAGATGGAAGATGAAAGTGAATCGAAGCTTCATGGCAATCGCGTTCCTGGGGACGGCGACGCTCCTCACCGGTTCGGCCCTGGCGTCAGATGAAATCACCATCGGCGGGTCCATCTCCCATACGGGCCGTTACGCGGAGCCGGCAGGCCGGTTCGTCAACGCCTACCGTCTGTTCGCCGACCGGCAAAACGCCAGGGGCGGCCTGCTGGGCAAGAAGGTGAAACTGATTCTCCTGGACGATAAATCGGACAAGCAGACCAGCATCAAGCTCTACGAGAGGCTCATCACGCAGGAGAAGATCCATTTCACGCTCGGCCCCTACTCCAGCGGCATCACCGACGCGGTGGCCAACCTCTTTGAAAGGCACGAATACCCCACGCTGGCGCCGGGCGCTTCCTCCAGAGGGCTGTGGGAGAAGGGCAGAAAATACCTTTTCAACCAAAATGCCGTAGCCCAAAAAAACCACAAGGGCGCGCTGCACCTCGCCAGGGACATCGGGGTGAAGCGAATCGCCATCATCGGCGAGGACAGCCTCTTCCCCCGGCAGTCGGCGGAGGGCGCCGTGGAGTGGGCGAAGAAACTCGGCCTTAAAGTGGTGCTGAACGAGAACTATCCGCGCAAGCAGACCGACTTCACAGCGCTGCTGCAAAAAATCAAGGCGCGCCGGGCGGAGGCGCTTTTCTCGAACAGCTACTTCGCGGACGCCGCCGCGCAGATTCGCCAACTCAGGGAGCTCAACATCAACTTCAAGATTTTCGCCGGAACCATCGGCCCCGGTCTCCCTAAATTCGCCGAGCAACTCGGCGCCACGGCTGAGTATGTTCTGGGCTTCAGCCAGTGGGAGCCGCAACCCGACGCCCTGAAGTTTCCGGGCATGAGAGAACTCATCGACTCCTACGAGAAGCGCTACGGGGTGAAGCCGAGCGATCATGTCGCCATGGCTTACGGGGCGATAGAGGTGGTGAGTCAGGCGATTCTGAAAGCAGGTTCCCATGATCGCCAAAAAGTCTGGAAGACGCTACGCGCCTCGGCGTTCCAGACCGTGATGGGAAGATGGAAGGTGGATGAGAACAACCTCAACGAACGGGACGGCCTGACGTTCCAGATTCTCGACGGCAGGCGCAGAATCGTCTGGCCGAAAGAACTTGCGGAAGTTACCTACAAGCTGCCGATGCCCGGATGGAAGGATAGAAACAAACGCTGAAGATGATGGGCGATATCATCGAGAAACTCAAAGTCGACCCGGGGCGCCTGCCGGGAAACGCCGGTATTCTGATTCAAACGCTCGCCGGGGGGTGTTGAAAAAGTCCCGAAATATGAAGGTTCGACGCGATGGGATTTTGTAGGGGCGGTTCGCGAACCGCCCCTACGGGGTTATTGAAAAAGCCTTTGTCAAAGGACCCCCCCTACCCCCCCCTTGTCAGGGGGGTATAAAAAGGCGATGCGCCCCCGCTGGGCTGAGAGGGCTTTGCTTTTTCTTGCCCCCCTGACAAAGGGGGGTAGGGGGGGGTGCCTTTATCCCCTGAATAAGAGTTGCCCTCAAATCTTGTGTATAGGCTGAATTGAAAAAGGCGGATTATGAGCGGAAGTTCCGCCTCGTATTTGATGAAGGAAACCCGTCATGGAGGAAGTCGAGGAATAGAAGTCAGGCGGGTTTTGTCAACTTTCCTTTATAATTCCCGGCTTTTTCTATAACGTGGCCGACCTGTCCACGCGCCGTAGAGTTCAAGACTCCGCTTCGAAAAAATAATCAAAATACCGAATAAAAAAAAGTTGACTTTGCAAAATAACGAAGAATAAGATCGGTTTCATTACATGAGGTTGTGTTGTTCATCAAACCTTACCAAGGAGGTTAGCCATGAGAAGTGGCGATGAAATGTTGAAGCAGATTGTCGAGAAATCCGCCCTGGACGCAGATTTCAGGCAACAGCTGCTCTCAGACCCGAAGGGGACCATCTGTGGGGAATTGGGCATCACGATTCCCGACTCGATGAATGTCGTGGTCCATGAGAGCGACATGCAGACGGTGCATATTGCGTTGCCGCCGGATCCGAACATCACCGAGGAGCAACTCGAAGCCGTCTCGGCCGGCCTTTGCTGCTGCTGGTAGACCGGAAACACCAGTCGGCACGCGGATGCCTCGAATCCGCATGATGTAAAAGTCAGAAATCCCCCGCTCGACTTCGGCGAGGGGATTTTTGCTTTATTTTGCCAGGGTAGCTCTCAAACCGAGACCGCTCCGGAAAGCACCATGAACACATAGGCCTTGACCTGCCTGAGCCGATCTCCGGATATGACCAGCTTGATGTGGTGAATGCCCCGCAACAGTAAAAATGGCCCGGATTTGGCAAAAAGCGTCGTCGGTTTTGAAACCCACTCGGCAAGCGCCTCAACCTTCTCCGGAACGACAAGGTCCTCATGGCGCAAGGCTTCCAGAAATGCGTCCCAATCGGTCAGGCCGTCGAGCCAAGAACGTGAATCTTTCGTATATCTGTGTTTGACGATAAGCGTCAGGCCGAGCGCCGGACCGACACCCTCTTCGCGCACGTCGATATTCAATCCGGTTCTGACGATATCCGCGCGTTCCCGGAAGCGTGAAATCACGGACTCGACGGCCGATATATCACCCGGCCAACCCGTGTTTTCAAGATAGCGGCATACTTCCCCCTGCGATTTGAAGTCCATGATCGCCAGGCGGATTGTGCGTTCCCGGGACGGGAATACCCCGAACGAATCCAGGCGCGTGTCTTCGGGCTGGGCCAGATAAACCCGTTCGGCGTTTTCCCGTTCAGCGGCATTCCTTTCCCAGCCGACGCAGGAAACGAGGGCGTCCACCACGATTCCGATATCATTCTGGAGGCCTGCGCCGCCGTATAACGTGCGCTCGTTGGGCCGCAGGAACATTCCGGGAAGCGGATTGTTACCGCCCGGCGCGGAATCTATGTCGTATTCCAGCATCAACTTGCGTCCCACAATCTCCCGCAGGGGCGAGTTCGGAGCTTCCATTTCCCGGAACAGCCGCCCGACCGCTCTCGCGGTCTCGTCCGTCTCGTCGGTCCGCGCCCGCTCTTCGAAAAAATCACCCGAGCGGTTTCCGCTCGCCAGCGAGACGCCGAAATCCGCCACCGGTCGAGCGTCATGCAGAGGCAGCTCGAAACCGAACGGCTGGGCGCCCATGGTGATTGGGAGTTTCCCGGCGCATTCGAGTATGCGCTCCCACCCCGGATCTCCGATCAGAACCGGTGAAATCCTGCCCCGAAAGCGCCCGAGCAAATCTCCCATGGCGCCGCCTTCTTCGGCGAGACGGTCCTGGGTAAGCGTGATTGCTTCGTCGATATCCATATGGCTTCCTTACGCGATCACGGGCGCGGGATTCAAATCAGCTTCGGCCAGGGGGTGTTCGCGGCGTCCCATGTCGAGGGGCGCGTCGTAGAGGCGCCCGGGCGCGAATCTCGCCCAGAAATGGCGCATGCCCGGCACGATGACCCGCGCAACCGGCATCCCGATGTCCGGCCGGGTCTGGTCCAGCACGAGGAACTCCATGTCTTTGGCTTCCACCAACGCCCGGCAATGCTCCACGTCGTCGCGCGTGTCCGCCGATTCGATCACCGGATAGTGCGAGCCTTGCCTGAGCGGCGCGTCCGGTGCCGGCGCCAGCCAGGAACAATCGGCAAGTCGAGCCGTCTTCCACCAACTGAGCGCCAGCGGATCGTCGATCATGGGCTTGCCGTCGCCCCCGCCGGGACGCGGCAGCCAGGTAAGGCACTGGTTCAGCTCGCAAACCGCGCGCAGGGCCGCCAGCCGCGGGTCGGCATGGGCGCCTGCGCCGTATATGATGTCCTCGGTGTCCGCGTCCGGTCTGCGCGATAGCGCGACGAACGAAGGAATCCCGATATCGGAGGTAACGTCGAGCATCCACACTTCCCGCTCGCAGCGGCCGTAGTACCCCGCGGCCGAGGCGAGGAATTCGTCGTCAAAGCCGCAAAGATCGACCCCGGGCGCTCTCAGTCGGTTATACCACCAGATGGCGAACGCATCGCGCTCGACCAGTTCATAGAAGCCCTGCAGGATGGCCTCCTCCAGGGTGTTCCCCGCGGCGCAGCCGTTGGAGTCGGCAATCAGATCGGCGCCGCCGCGCCCTTCGGGAGACATGCTGTAGAGCATCGACGTCGGCAGATAGCGATGCCGCCGCTGCGTGAACGACCAGACCGGGGTCCAGTCGATTTCGGCATCGGGGTCGAGACGCGGCGGGACGATGTTGTACGGGTGGCCTTTCGCGTTGATGCTCTCCGCGTTGTCGAGCTGATAATCGCTGAACAACTGCACATCGTTGGGATGGATTGCCGCCTCTTCCGCAGCCAGGTCGTTGAACCGCCTGCGGATGCAGATTTCGTCTCCGCACCAGGCGCCCGAGTAACGCTCGATAGCCTCGCACAGGGCGCTGGCCTCGGATTGTTCCCGCGTGCTGCCCTTGCCCGCGCTCTTGCTGCGCAAACTGCGCCTGAGCGAACTCAGGCTCCGGCTTCTCGCCCCGGGGTTGCTCCCGGCCCAATAGACGTGCAGCCAGGAGTCGCTCTCATCGGTCGTGCGCGCGAGCCATGTAACGACCCCGCCGACAGGGCTCACCAGGTGGCGGTATTTCGCCAGGGTCGCTTCGGGCGTCACGGCCCGCGCGCCGCCGCTGTTGCGATGGGTTTTGGGACTCGCTCTCAGACAAAGCGGCGCCGGCGGCCGGTCCGGCCGATAGAGCGACTCATCGCCGCAGGCGGGGCACTGCGGGCGGCGCATCACCGGATGCCTGGAACTTTCGAACGCGGCGAGGTTCATCGCTATCGCGTTCTCGTGAATCGGGGCCGCCTCATCCAGCACCAGCCATTTGACGATCTCCGCCGCGATCATTCCGTACAGCGACTCCAGGACCCCGGACTCGGCGGCGAACGGCTTGAAGGCGGCTTCCTCACCGGCGAAGTTGCGCAGGAAATTGTGGACCTCCTTATGGCAGCGCAGGCGGCAAGCCAGGCACTCCCAGCAGGGCCCTTCTTTATCCGCGCGAAAGACGGGCCCGAACAGCGCCTCCATTCCGCGCGGGCGCACCAGCATCCACGGCGCTCCCGCCTCGAGCGCGCGCCGGTTCACCTCTGCAAGCCGTGTGTCGAGATAATCCTCGCAGACGACAACGGTGAGCTTGGGGTCGCCGGTCGCCATATCGATGCCGGCCTCTTCCAGGTGCCGGACGAGGCGGCCGTCGTCACCTTCGACCGCGACTCGCGACTGCGCCAGCCGCCCTTCGACCCAGCGGGGCGATGCGCCGAGCGACGACCAGTAGGCCGCCCGGGGCCGTTCCATGCCATGATCGGCGGAGACGACATAGCCTCTGGCGGAGAGCGAAACAATCGCCGCGTGAACATCGGCGGCGGGGTGGCGGCCATCGAGGGCGGCGGCGATCTCGTTATGCGGGTGACGGCCGTCGAGAAGCGGCAGCAGATCGCCATACAGGCCGCCGTGCAGCAGCGTATCGAACGACTCGGAAACCAGCAGCGTCTGCCGTTCGTCGATTTCGCGGAACTGCAGGTGCGGGGTGAGCGCGGGGAGCTCGACGAGGCCCTGGTCCGCAGGCGTCGTTTTCGTCAATATCCCGCGTGGGGGATTCCGTTTCGTCTGGGTTGGCATCCGGGGTTTCCGCGTCTGCTCGGCCGGCGCGTTTTATGTGCGCGAAAAAAGCGTATCGATCCGGGCGGCGGCGACGGATGCGGTTTCGGTGACCGCCGACGCCAGCACATCGAAATCCTCCTGCCCGCAAGCGTTCGCAATCAGGGATTTGACCTTCGTCCCCCCCGCCGCCGCGTCGAACCCTTCCTCGCCGACGAGGCGCATGACGCCCTGCAAATCCCGCCACATGACCGCGGCTTGCGCCAGCGGTTCGGCGCCGGCGGCATCGAACACCGCCGCAGCGCTCGGCGCCGGGTCGTCGAGGAAGCTTCCGCCGCGCTCCAACTGCAGGTAGCGCGCGGCCTTCTCGACATCGTTCAGCCCGCCGCGCATCCGGGCGTATGCGGACACGTTTTTTTCGGCGCCCTCTTCGGTCCACTCGCGCAACCAGTCGGGCAAAGACCTGTTCGCGCTGTATTCGGTCAGTATCCGGCGCCGCGCCTCCTCGAAGCGGTCTGCGATATCGGAACCTTCATACTCGAAGGCGCAACGCGCCCTGGTGAGGGCGGGAACCTCGCCGGAAGTCGAATTTCCGAAACTCTCGGCCAGATCGGAAAGCGTCAACGCAGGAATGGAATTCGAGCCGTGCGGGACCGGGGAGAACAACAGGCTGTCCTGCGACAGGTCGCTCAGCGACTTTCGGAAGCTCCCGAACATGCGTTCATTTTCGCCGGACTGACGGCCGTTGTGTAGGATCAGCATTTCGATTCCAACGCCGGGGTATGCTTCCCGGCTGGCCAGATCGCCCAGGAAAACGGCGGCGACGCCGCCCACGCTGAGCGTCCCGAAGCGGTCGACGTAATCCGCGACCACGGAGGCGAGCACGGTCGAAATCGATGCTTCGGCGAGATTCGAGAGCGCCGTACTCGCTTCCGCCGGCAGCAGGTTTCCGCGCATGACGTGCATGCCGATCTGAAACGCCTTGTCGTTCGACCAGTTCCGCACAATCTCGGCGGTTTCCCTCGCGTCGGCCACCGGCAGTTCGGCGACCAGACCCTTCAATTCCGGAACGTCCATTTCGTACGTCCAGTAGACTCTCGCCAGCCCGCGCCGCGCAATCGCTTCGTATTCCGCATCCGGCCCGAACCCTTTCGGCAGGTCGAGATCGAGGAATTCCTGGTCCTGCAGGTTATCCAGAAGCTCCGGATTCCGCTCAATCCATTTCGCGAGCCGCGGGGCGGCGCCGAATATCTCGAGTATCGCGTCGAAGGCGTCGGGCCGCGCCGCGGCAATCGGGCTGTCGTAGGGGCTCCAGTCGTCGATATCCGGATAGAAATGCTCGCGCCACTGGTCCACCAGCGGGTCCATCTTCTCGAACCAGCGCTTGGGCCGCAGCACGATGTTCATCATGTCGGCGTAGGTTCCCGGCAGTTCCGGCGACTCATCGAGGCCGCTGACCTGCAGCAGGGGATACTGGCGCGACGCCACCGCGTGATGGTCCGCATGACGCTGCATGTTGAAAAACATCCAGTTGCTGAACTTCCAGTCGGCGCTCCAGGAATGGCGCGGCATCGCCTTTTCCCAGCGACCGTTCTCCAGGCGGACCCGCCGCAGGCCGTAGTGCTGAAAGTAGTTGCTCATCTTCATCGAAAAGACGCAGGACAGGCCGAGGAAGATAAAGACCGGAACGGCCCAGATCCCGCCCATCCAGTACACCAGCGCGTACCAGAACGCGACGCCTATCGCGTAGCGCCAGAACGGATTGTCGTAATGCCAGACGGGCAGACGGCGCCGCGCCAGGCGTTCTCCCGCGACTTCCCAGGAATGGACGAGGTTGCTGACGACTTCCTTGGGGAAATACTTCCAGAAACTCTCCCCCTTCGGGGCGGAACCCACGTCGTAGGGCGTGCCGACCAGGGCATGGTGGATATAGACGTGTTCCGTCGCGTACTGCGGATAGGAGACGGAGGCGAGCAGGAACTCGCCGACCCGGCGCTCCCAGGTCGTGCGCCGATGAATCATCTCGTGGCCGACGACGAACACGGCTTGCGCTTCCATCGTCAGGATGACCGCCAGGAGCACGCCTTCCCACCATGAGAATTGATCCGCCGCCAGGATTTGCCACATACCGAAAACGAGCGTCGGCGGCCACAGAAACGACCACGACCAGACCGGCAGATTGTGCCAGAACAGGCGGTGTTCCGGCGTTTTCACCGGATCCATGGTTTGTCCGTCCCGGCCCAGCGCCCGATCGAGCGCCCCGGCCAGACTCATAAAGACGAGCGGCGGCAACAGCCACCAGCCGCCATAGAGCGCGCCGAGAAGAATCAGCGGAAAAACGACCAACGGCAGATAATGCGGAATGGCGGTCAGGATGGACGGCTCGATAGGCTGAGCGGCGCCGGCGTTGCTCGAATCGGAGCCACCACCTACAACCGGGCTTTGTGGCATGTCAGCTCCTCAAAGGTAGTCATATCGTGTCCCTTGGACCGGAAGATATTTTATCCCCGAGCGCCTTGACCTGCAAGAAATTTCAGGCCCCCAAGACTGCGACGAGACGCTCGAGTGCTTCGATGCAAAACGCCGTGGTCAGGGCTTCGGAGCCATGCCCTATCTGCCCTACCGCGCCCCACTTCAGCGTCTGGTCGCCGAACGCGAGGAGTTCCGGCCAGCTACCGTCCTCACGCTGCGAACCCGTGAACCTCTCCACCATGCGCTTCGCGTCGATGCTGTCGAGGCGTCCCGCGTGGTGGAGCGCCGAGACGGCCTGCGCCGTTTGGAGGATATTGCCGAAATCCCCCTCCTCGTCCCGCAAGCCCAGGATGCGCTCCGCCAGTACCGGGCGCAGCCGATCGAGAGCGGGCCGTGCGCGGACCATGGCGCGGGCGGCCGCATAATAGATGGCGACCTCGTCGGGATACCATTTGGAGGAGCCCGCGAGATTGCCCTCGGTTATCAGGGCTTCCAGCCATCGCCGGGCATCTTTGGTTTCAGGGTGGCCGCCGAGACAGGCGATGACGTTCGCATTGACCACGGGGTCGGCTTCGATGCGAAAGGGCGACACGACATCGGGTTCGTCGTCTTCGAGAACCCAGGTCATGAAGCGGCCTTCCTCGTCGCGGTTCGCCAGTATCCGCGGAACGTTCCTCCCCAGCAAAATCCAGGGATGAGCGCCAATCACGAGTGAACACAGTGCGGTGCTGTCGAGATCCGGGGGCAGATGGCGGTAATAGCGCCAGAATCCGGGATATTCGACCGTGTCGGCGAGATACGCCCTGCTCGCGGCGCAGATGGCCCTGGCGCGCGCTTCCTCGCAGCATTCCAGGGCGAGGACGCAGAAAGCCGATACGAAGGGAGGTCTTTCGAAATGCCGCGGCACCTCCGGATCGGCCACGTTGAACCGGATGCAGTGCCAAGCGCCGTTTTCGTCTATCGTGGATTCCAGGAAATCGAGACCGCGGCGGATGGCTTCTCTGCCCGCTTTCGCAAGCGCCTCGGCGGTGGCGGCGGCCTTCGGGGCCATCTCCCCCTGAACGACGGGCGGACGGAGGGGCGGCGCGGGGTCGTGCATGGTTTTGCGAAGGAAATCGAGAGATTCCGCACCGGTTCTCGCCTCCTCCCGTTCCGCCTCGGTGAATTTGCTGCGCGGCGGAAGGACGAGGTGCGTCTCGGCATAGGTGTCTTCGTGCACGTGAATCTCGTGGCCTTCGGCCATCGTCACGCCGAATTCCGCTTCGATGGTCTCTTTGGGTTTGGCGAGAAGACGCTCCCTGAAGTCGTCGTCCTCGCCGGCCCGCGACACAAGGGAATCCGCTGCGTCAAAGGGTTTCTTCATGGACGGCTACTCCATTTTCGCAGGATCCGGCCGGACGCGCATTTTTGCCGCCGGGTTGCTATCTGCGTATCCGAATCAAGCGATTTGCCTTTTGATCAATTCCTTGAATACCCCGTCGACTTCCTTGAGTTCATCGAAGGAACCGCTTTGCACGACTTTTCCGGCCTGCAGCACGTAGATGCGGTCGGCCTGTTCCAGCGTGGACAGCCGGTGGGCAATGATGAGCCGGGTGGAAGTCAGGGCGGCGAGGTTCTCCATGACCCTGGCCTGGCTTTCGTTGTCCAGCCAGTTGGTCGCCTCGTCCAGCAACATGATTCGAGGGCTGCCGATTATCGAGCGGGCGATTGTGATGCGCTGGCTCTCGCCGCCTGAGAGGACGGACCCGCTGGCGCCCACCATGGTCATCATGCCCATGGGCATGTCCCTGACCTGGGCTTCGACTTCGGCGGTCCGGACCGCATCCCATACCTCCTCCGTCGCCACTTCATCATGGTGAGAGACCAGATTGTCCCAGAGATCTTGCGGATGGAGTCCGACGGATTGGGGCACCGCGCCGATTTTCCGGCGCACCTGCTTCAGATTCAGATGCCTCAGGTCGCGTCCGTCGTAATACACCGCACCGGCGGTCGGGCAGTCAATGCCGAGTGCGAGCCGGAACAGGGTGCTCTTGCCGGCGCCGGACTCACCGGCAATCGCAACGAATTCGCCGGGACGGGCGCGAATCGTGACGTCGTCGAGAATCAACGGACCGTCGGGGTCGTAGCGGAAGGAAATGCGGTCGAACAGTATTTCACCGCCCAGGTATTCCACCGGCTCTCCTTCCGTCACGGTTTCAGGAACGGCGGAGAGCAGCGGGCCCATCTGCTCGAACGCGGGCCGCATGGCGGCAATGGCGCCGAAGGACTCACCGAGCCGGGCGATGGAGGACTGGAAAACGAGAAAGACCGTGTAAACGACGAGAAAATCGCCGACCGGAATGTTCCGGTCTCCCGCCGACGCCACCGCAAAAAGCAGTACCCCGCCGGCCAGAAAAGGGAGCGCGGCGCCGAACGCCCGCGAATGCCCCTCAAACGCGCTCAGATCGATCTCCGCGCGTTTCTGCTCACGATAATCCTTCGCCCAGATGGCGTAAGCCGACCCTTCCGCATTATCCATTCGCAGCTTGGAGATGCCTCCCACGATCTGGAACAGTCGACCGGCTACGCGGCGTGCTGCGCTGATCATACGCCCATAAGGTGGAATCTGGCGCAACCCGAGGACTACGGTGACCAGCAGCGAAGCCAGGCTGAAGACGAGGGTGATGAGGCCGAGGGTGGCGTCGTAGAAGAAAATGACGCCGAAAACCGGAAGCAGAAAAATGAGCGACAGAAAACTGTCGGCGACGACCCCCCGCAAGCCGTCGCGAAGATTCTGGAACGTCATTCCCGAGGTTGCCAGATCGCCGGCCGGATGGCGGTGCAGAATGCTTGGCGGAAGGCGCATGAGACGATCCCAGAAGGCGGCTTCGAGCCGGGATGCCGAGCGCCCCTCGAGCCGCATCATCGCCGTGCTTTGAAACAGGTGCAGCAGTGCGCCGAGCAGGCCGAACGCTGCTACCGCCACGGCAACGGCATAGAGCGCTTCTGCGCTTCCGCCCGCCAAAATTTGATTCGCAACGAACCCGAGCGCGAGCGCCGGCAGCAGGTTGATCAAGCCGTATGGAAGCCCGGAAATGACCAGCCGCGCCAAATCCGCGCCCGATCCGTGCAGGGCCATTCCCAGCAGGTCTTTCGGTTTCACGTCCTCCGGCGGCAATGGCCGATAGAACATCCAGGCCTCCTCTTTCAGCGCGCCCGCGCGGTCCGCCGTCACCCGGAGGCGGCGTTTGCTGACCGGGTCGATTTCCCGGTATCGCCCGAACATTCCCGGCAGCAGCGCCACGGGGCGGCCGTCCTCGGCGCGGAATGCCAGCATCGCGTTGCTGTCGCCGCGCCACCAGCTGCCCTCGGCTTTGAACCGCACGCGCCGGGCGCGTACGCCGGACGCATCGAGAACGTCGACGAGGCCGACCGGAGAATCGGAAAGTGCCGAGCGAGCCGGTATCTTGAAATCGATTCCTTCATGGTCCCCGATGAGTTGCAGGGCATCCGCCAGCGCCGTGTCCTCGATACCGGCATCCCGGTCAATCGGAAGGTCATAGATATTGAAGAGCCGCTGCCGCGCGGCATTTTCGGCCGTGCGGCGGCTGGTTGTCCGCGCGCGTTCGAGATTGACGTCATCGGCCACGACCAGTCGGCGGTTCAGGCGTTCCAGAGTGAAAGCAACCGCGTGAAAAGAGGCGAGCGCCGGCAGCAGCATGCCTTGCTCCGCCAGTGTTTCGGTAGATTCGCCCGTCAGCGTCGCCTCGTCGAACAAGGTGAGCCAGCTTGTCCGCGTCAGCGGAATAACGGCTTCGTGAGGCCCGCACGCCTCCGCAAGTTCCGCCGGGTCGATAATACCCATGAACAGGCTTGCGCCGCGCGGCGGTTCGGATACCCATACCACCCCGCGGCGTACGGATAGCGTACAAGGGGCCAGGGTCTGCGTCAGACCGGGTTCGGCCAGCGCAGTCGGACGCGGAAGGGGGCTTGCAAAACGCGACAGTGTTTCCGTAATGGCGGTCAGCCAGGTATCGGCCTGTTCCGCCAGTTCCGATGAACGAACCTGAGACAGCAAGGAAGCCGGCAGACGTTTCAGAAGGGTGCCCGGCTGTCCCTTGGCAATGAGGCTGAGCGTCGTGTCCTCGTCACCGTCTCGTTGATCCGGGGCGACACCCGGCAGCAACCAGCCCGATTCCCGGCGCAACAGATGCTGTGGCGCCGCCTGCTCCACCCCGTCCTTGAATTCGACCAGGAACAGATTGACGGCACCCTGATCGATGAACCAGACACTATCCGGGTCGTCGAGCTTGACCGGCAGGTTGGCGGCGCAGGGCACGGATGCGCCGAAGCGAGCGGCGAGTTCGGCTATGGACGTGTATTCCGGCCTTGTATTCTGCATCAGCCCGACTTCACCAGTTTGTAATACGTGCCGTCCCGATCCGCGATCAACTCGTCGTGCGTGCCGCATTGCACCGTGACGCCTTTGTCGAGCACGATGATTCTATCGCAATCCCGCACGGTGCTCAGCCGGTGCGCAACGATCAGGCACGTGACGCCGCGACGCCGCAGGGCATCATCGACATATTCCTCCGTTGCGGCATCGAGTGCGCTGGTAGCCTCGTCCAGAATGAGCACTGTCGGATTGCCCACCAACGCACGGGCGATTTCGAGGCGTTGCTGCTGGCCGCCGCTGAAATTCGCCCCGCCCTCTTCGACGAGGGTCGTATATCCCTGCGCTCGAAGCAGGATTTCGTCATGGATCTGGGCATCCCGTGTCGCGGCGAAGATGACTTCATCCGGAATGGCCGGGTTCCACAACGTAATATTGTCGCGCAGGGAAGCGGAAAAGAGCACGATCTCCTGATCCACCATGGATATGGACTGCCGCAGCACTTCTTCTGGAACCTGATCCCGCGGATGACCATCAAACAGGATTTCACCCGACCAGGGCTGATAGACACCCGAAACCAGACGCGCCAGGGTCGACTTGCCGGAACCGCTGGGACCGACCACGGCAACGCGCTGCCCCGGCTTGATCACGAGGCTGAAGTCCTTTATCAAAGGCGGTCGGCTCTTGTTGTAGCCGAAGGCGACGTTTCTCAGTTCGAGTTGGCCCGCAAGCTGGAGCCGGCCGTTGAACGTGGGGATTGACTCCGGCTCCGGACTCCTGCGGCTGAAAACGGGATCTTCATCGGTTTTGGAGATGTCCTCGAACCGTTGCATATCGGTTTCGAGCGCCTGACGGTTTTCCGCAAACTCCAAAAATCGCTTGACGGGAGCCAGAAACATCTCCGCCAGGATGTAAAACCCGACCAGCATCCCCAGGGTCATTTCTCCGGTCATGACCAAACTGCCCCCGATGCCGAGAATCGCCGCACTGCGGAGTGCGTCAATCAGCCCCGGAAGCGAGGTATTGACGGAGCCCAGTTCGGAATACAGTTGGCGCGCACGCAGTTCACGCGCCTGTTGACCACTCCAGCGCGAAAAAAACCGGTCATCCGCTCCCGTCATGCGCAGATTGTCCGCGTGACTCAACATCTGCATACCGAGGCCAATCAGCAACCCCTGCTCGCGTCTCATCGCCTGACTTCGAACAACCCGGAGGGCGTTGAGAAAGTGGGCCAACATCCCGTGCAGAAGGGCCAGCAAAAGCACAACCAGCGTGAGCAGGATATCGTAGGTGAACATCGCCACGAGCAACACCACGCTCATCGCCATGTCGATGATGAGCACAAGAAACTGATCCGCCAGATTCTTGGCGATTCTGTCGGTGGACGAGACTCGATCGGTCAGATCGCCCGCCAGTCTGTGCTCAAAAAACTCCACCGGCAACCGCAGCAGCCGTGACATGCCGCGACTGTACCCAATCACCGACAAGCGGACCGAGAGCCGCTTGAGGAACCGGTGTTTGAGCAAGGACAGGACGTATACCAGGACGCCGCCGCCGAGCAAGGCAGTCACCAATCCGCCCCAGGACCCATGTTTGTTCATTACATCGTCGACGAAAACACCGAGAGATGCGGGAATAATCAATGTCAATAACGTCAACATGAGTCCGCAGGCAATCACCCCGGTAAGCACACTCCATGATCCGGAGAGCAAGGCGCCCAATTGCCTGAACAAGTCGGGTTGCTCGCCTCCGGGCCTGAAATCGGCGCCGCACTTGAAACGAAGCGCAATGCCACTGTAGCCCTTGTTGAACTCTTCGGCGGAAACCCTGCGCCGCCCCGTGGAGGGGTCGTTGAGATAGAAATAGCGTCCATCGAATCCATCGAGGACAACGAAATGGCTGAATTGCCAGAACAAAATCAAGGGCAACTCCAGCTTTTTCAGTTGTTCGGCGCGTATGCTGAGCCCACTGCATTCGAGACCATAGTGTCTGGAGGCGCGCAAGATGCTTGCGGCGCTGCTGCCGTCCCGGCTCACCTCGCATTTTTCGCGCAATTCGGTAAGCGGCACCCAACGCCCGAAGTAGGCCAGTACGATGCCGAGACAGGCGGCGCCACATTCTGAAACATGCATCTGCAGCAGAATCGGCGTGGTTACCCTCTGCGCCGATGTGTCCGAAGAGGCCTTATCGCCGGCTTTTGGGGAGGTGAGAGACGGCATCTTATGACCGCCTCATTCGAAATAGTGCGATCGGAGATTGCCTGCCAAGCTCTATGACAATCCGGCATTTCCTGCCCGCAAGGGAACTCAAATCGAGACTTTCTTCGAGCGCGATATCAATGCGGTACACGGACACCGGCGCTGCGGACCCAAACGCAGCCAGCCCCCCGGAAAAGGGCACGGCAGAAATCGCCCTGACCTCTCCGGCAAGTGCGCCTGTTTCTCCGTCTGCCGCATCCGGCTCAATCATCACCGGCATCCCGGCCTCGATATGAGGAACGATGCCGCTCTCGACCCAGACGAGGACCTGCACGGACCGTCTGCCCTCGGGCAAGTTTTCGCCCTGTTTGACCAGTGCGCCGTCTACCACAATATTACGAGCCACGTTGCCGAAGAAAAGCCATGCCGAGAGGATGCACAGCAAAAGCGCAATGGCGGCGACAAGCAGACGCTCCCGCGGCGTGGAAACTGTCAGTAGCCGATCGAGTTGTTCGCGTTCTTCCTTCGCTTCGGCAACAGTTTTATGAAATGAGTCGAACGGATTGTTGAACACGACCGCAGAGTAGCCTCCTTGTAGCAATCAGGCAAGGTGAAAAATCTCACCCCATTTGGAAATATCTCATAAAATTACAGGCAATCCAGATCAAGAAATGTCACGGTTTGGGAGTAGCGGATTGCCGTTGCACGGAACAGATCGTTATCCTCCGGGATGAGTTGCTCCAGAGAACCGGCCGCGAACAATTCCGGTTGCTCGCGCCGTCTGCGTCCCGACATCTCCGGAGATTCCCCCTCACGGGCGCTGAAAATTATACGAAACCACAGGGCGGGGACTTTTTCAACGGCCTGAAACGGACTCCATACGCAGCAGACAAACGATCTTCTCCGACTTGCAGACCTTCCTGGCCATCCTCCGTTTCCTCGTTTCTTGACTCGGGGGGGCCAAACCAATGGCGTAGAATCAACCGATGTTGAAATTTCCCAAGACCGGCGCCTAGCAGCCCAGCCCCTGGGACATCTGGCAATAACAGGAGAGAGGGAAGTACGCCAACGTCCGATTCCAGTCCGATTTGTCAATGATCGACTGGTTCTTCAGTTCAATCATTTCGTCGAATTTGCGGAGCGCGTCGCAATCCACGAACTCAGGGTCCGCCACCTTTCGATGCTGCGGCCAGGCGTGGTCGCGGGCGTATCTCCAGAATTCGCTATCGTACTTCGAGCCGCAGGAATAGTGCCAACCGACGAACAAGCCGAAGCAGAGCATGTTGTTGATGAGGAATCGATTGACCACCGGCGCGTCACGCTCGAGATGGTCTGCCGAACGGTTCAGGCGTATTTGGAGAGCCATCCCGACCTCCACCTGTCCGGATACGATCGCCGTTGCTTCGAGGGGTTCCATGAAAGCGGCTGCGTTGCCGATGCGGACTACCGCGCCGTCGAATATCCGGCGGTGGACGAAATTGGGAAACGGAATGACGGCGCGCTGCTCGAATTCCGACACGCCGTCGCTTTCGAGGAAAGCGTCAAAGTCCGATTCGACTTCGTCAAGGCCGGATACGTCTCGGTTGAAGACGTACCCGTAGGATGTGTGTGCCGTAAGCGGAATAACGACTATCCAACCATGCGGACGCGCAACCGCCCGGGTATAGGTAGGTTGCAGAACCGGTCCGTCCTGCTCTGCTTCGACGATTGCCGGACAGCGGCGGATGACGGCTGTATTGGTGGGAATGAAAGAGAGTTCGATGTGCCGTTCGGGATCGAGTTCTCGGGGAAATCCGCGAGCATCGAAAACCAGGTCGTAGCGCTCCGGCGGCAGGCCCTCGAATTCCACTTGCGCGCCGCCTTCCACCCTGGTGATATCGAGTACTTTCGCGTCGATGTGGCGCGCGCGCGTGCTTTCATGCAGCAGGTCCGCCATCAAGTCGACGGACAGGTGGTAGGCGTAGGACACCTGTTGCGGCGTGAAATAGTGGGTGAAGTCCTGGTTGCGCCGGCCCCATCCCTCGAACGTCACGCCGTACTTGCGCGTTCCATTCAAGCGCTGCTGGATGGTTTCATGGGGCAGATTCGTCAGTTCCTGCAATTCCTGAACCAGGCTCGGCCAGCTGCCTTCGCCCACGCCGAGGGCCGGGATACGCGAGTCATATATGTGGTGCAGCTCATGGTCGCTCTCGGGCAGAAGACGAGTGACCTTGGCGGCCGCAAGGGAGCCTGCGGTTCCTCTCCCGACAACCGCGATCTTCCGTAAAGATGTAGCGCCCGGCTGTATCATCCCACGTCACTTTTATAGGTGTCGGCCCATTGCCTTTTCAAAATATAGACGAAATTGCGGATATGAGCCATTGTCGAATCGAGCCGCTTCAAAATCCGGTGCAGGCCGTCGTGAATCGAGTAATTCCGCGTGCTTGACCGACGAGGGTTACGCCGAGTGCGCATCGAGCGGCATCCCCCACACGGGCCTCCACGCTCCCGGAGCGGCCCCTCAAGGGCTTGTTGAAAAAGCCCCGAGGAACGAGGATTGCAGGTTTTGCAGGGACAGGCCCCCGTACCTGTCCTGGCCCTGTCCACCCTGCAAAGGACAACCACGGGGGGTTGTCCCTCCGGTGGCCGCAATGATTTCGTAGGGGTCAGACATATATGTCTGACTATGTGCTCTCCCATGCGGAGTCGGGCGTCATGAAACGGGGTGATGGGATGGACACGCAGGCCCGCCCCTACACACCCCACCCCTTTTGACCTCGTGCCTCCGTTCTCCTACACTCGCGCGCGTTTGTTCGTTCATGGCGCATTTAGGAGTTAGAACGTGAAAATCGGCATCATCGGCCCCGCAGCCAGTGGCAAGACGACGCTGTTCAACGCGCTCACGGGCGGCACGGCCATAACGGGGGGATACGGCGCCGCGCGGGTGAACGTGGGCGCAGCGGCGGTGGCAGACGCCCGGGTGGACGCCCTGAGCGGGGTTTTCAAGCCGAAGAAGACGACGCATGCGAGCGTCAACTTCGTGGATGCGCCGGGCGTGGGCGATGCGGGCGCCGCGAAGAGCGCCGAGGCCATCCCGCAGGCGCTGGAGGGCGCGGACGCGCTCCTGGTGGTGGTGCGCGCCTTCGAGGACGCAGGCGTTCCGCACCCGAAGGAGAGCGTCGACCCCGCGCGCGATCTGGCCGACGTACGCTTCGACCTGATGCTGCGCGACCTCGACGTCGTCGAGCGGCGGGTGGAGCGTCTGGAGCGCCTGGTGAAGCTTAAACGCGATCCTGCCGAGGCGGCGGAGTTCGCGCTTTTGGGACGCATCCGCGAAGCGCTCGAAGAGGGCCGCCCCGTCCGCTCGATGCAGATGAGCGCGGAGGAAGCGCGCTCCGTCAAAGGGTTCGGCTTTCTCTCCGCCAAGCCGCTGCTCTTCGTGGTGAACGTGGGCGAGGATCAGCTGGGAGAGGCGGACGCTTTCGCCAAACTGAACGGAGAGACGCCCGTCGTCCTGGCCGCGAGGCTCGAAGAAGAACTCGCCCAACTTCCCCCCGATGAGAGGGCTGCGTTTCTCGCCGATTACGCTCTCGAATCCTCAGCGCTCGACAAGGTGATTCAGGCGGCGTTCTCGCTGCTCAATCTCAGGTGTTTCTTCACGGTGAGCGAGGAGGAGGTACGCGCATGGCCGGTTCGCGCGGGCACGGTCGCGCTCCATGCGGCGGGGACGATTCACTCCGATCTCGAGCGCGGTTTCATCCGCGCGGAGGTAATCTCGTTCCCCGACTTCATGGCGGCAGGTTCGCTCGCCGCGGCGCGGGACAGGGGAACGCTCCGGCTCGAGGGCAAGGACTACGTCGTCCACGACGGCGACATCTTCCACGTGCGGTTTAACGTGTGAGCGTAACTCAAAACCAACCCCCCTACCCCCCTTGTCAGGGGGGTAAAAAAAGGCGGTATACGACCCCAACGGAGATCGCTCTCCACGGACGAGAATTTCAAATCCACTCCCCCCTTGAGGGGGAGTCGAAGAGGCCGAGCCTTGGCGAAGGCCGATTCGGTGGGGGGACATGCCACAGAAAAAACTCCCCCCACCGGTTCGGTTTCGGGTAAAACCCCCCTCACCTCACCGACTCCCCCTCAAGGGGGGAGTGATTCCTCTCTCCTTGGGCTTTTTCAACAGCCCCGACAAGGGGAGTTGGGGGGTCGAACGCGACCGGGGTGGGAGCGTTCGCTCCCTTGACAAGGGCTTTTTCAACAACCCCCTGACTGTTCGGCCACCTCCAGTGCCTCGAGGATTCTCGAGTGCGCTCTTCGGTGCTCCACACACCCGATAACTTCGAGCATCTCCTTCCGCCAGTTCGGGCGGCAGTAGCTCTCCTTGAGTCTGCGTATCCGATCCGATGACACCTCCTCCTGTTCCGGGGGGAGGCGTTCGTCTCTGATGGCCTTCGCAACCGCATCGACCGCTCGTTCCTGTGCGTCTTCCGAGTGGCAGATGAGGGCGATGTCCGCCCCGGCGAGGATGCTTTGAAGCGCTGCGTCTGCGGCGTCGTCTATCGCGCCCATGTCCAGATCGTCGGTTACGGCGACGCCTCTGAAACCGAGTTCTCCGCGCAGGATATTTTGGAGAAAAACGGGGGACAGGCTCGCAGGAGTCGTTTCGTCTATCGCCTCGAAAACGGCGTGGGCGATCATGACGCAGGCGGGCGGCGTGCGGCGGATGAGGTGGCGGAACGGCTCCAACTCGCGCGTTCTCAGATCGTCGAGCGTGAGGCGTGAGGTCGGCAGCACCTCGTGGGGGTCGGGGGCCATGTCGCCGATGCCGGGGAAATGCTTGGCGCACGCGGCGACGCCCGTTTCCTGCAAGCCCTGCGTTACGGCCTCGCCCATTTGGGCCACGACTTGGGGTGATTCGCCAAAGGCGCGGTCGCCGATGACGGCGCATTCGGGGTTCGTGAGAATGTCCACGGCGGGCGCAAAGTTGACGTTCACGCCTATGGCCTCTAATTCAGTGCCAGTGACCCTTGCCGCTTCCCGCGCGAGGGCGGGTTCGCCCGCATCGCCGAATCCCCGCGCCGCCGGAAAGATCGTGAAATCGTCCGAAAGCCTGCTCACGCGCCCGCCTTCCTGGTCGATTCCGACGAGAAGAGGAGCTTCGAGCGGCGAGGCGAGGGCGGCTTCTTGCAAAGTGGCGATGAGGGCGGCGGTCTGCGCAGCGGACTCGATGTTCCGCTGGAAAAGAATGACGCCGCCGACTCTTCCCGCGCGGACGCGCGCCAGGAGCGAGGAGGGGGCGGCGGTTCCCTCGAAACCGGCCATGATGCGCCGGCCGGCCCTGGTCTCCGGCGTCTCCTCGTTCATGTGCGCCCTAGCCTTCGCGCATCCGCGTGATGACGAAAGACTCCGCTATCGGGAAGCCCGCCGCGCGGCCTGCGTCTTCGAGCCGCTGACGGGTGCGCTTCTCGAAGGCTTCGGGGTTTTTGATCTGGCACTTGTGTGCGCACACCGCGCGGACTTTCGTATCGAAGGTCTCGGTGATGTCCACGAAGAAATTCGGCTCTCGCGTGTTCAAGAACAAGAGATTTTTCGTGTGGTGCGCGCCGATGCCGGCGTAGGTGAGTTCGGGCAGAAAATGGTGGTCCCGCGCGTAGACCACCGCCTTGAACGTGGCGTGGCCGATGGCCTGGTGGTCGGGGTGCTGGTAGTAGGTGCGCCAGGGGTCGTGGGTGAGGATGGTGTCGGGCTTGAAGTGGCGTATCAGGAAGGCGATCTGATTCCGGAACGCGCGCGTGTCCTCGAGTTCCCCGTCGCGGTGGCGCAGGAACAGCGTCTCCTTGACGCCCAGGATGCGGGAGGCTTCGAGTTGTTCCGCCTCGCGAATCCTGGCGAGGTCGAAGGGGCTGACCTCATCTTTCGTGCCCTTGTCCCCGTTCGTACAGACGACCGTCCGCACGGTCGCGCCCTCCCGCGTCCAGCGGGCGATGCTACCTCCCGCGGAGAGTTCCGCATCGTCGGGGTGGGCGACGACGACGAGTATGTTTCTGAATTCCTCCTGGCTCACTTGCGTTTCCTTCCGTGTCTATGATGCGTGTGGTGATGAGAGCGCGGCCCCCTGACGCAGGCGCGCCCAGATTTCGAGTTCCGCCTCGGCCACCCGCCTCCAGGCGAACGATTCCGCCCATTCAAGCGCCGCTCGATTGGGACGCTCACGGGGGTTTTCGAGGGCTTGGATCATCTTCTGTGCATAGGCGTGAATATCGCCGTCCGCGATGAGGTGGCCGCTTACGCCCTCACTCACCGCCTGGGAGAGGCCGCCCACGTCGAAGGCGAGCGTCGGCAGTCCGCACGCGGCCGCCTCGACGGCCGTCATGCCGAAGCTCTCATATCGGGACGGCAGGGCGAAGAGGTCGGCGGCGGAATAATAAAGAGGAAGCGCCTCCTGCGGCTTCGCGCCCAGGAAGGTGATGCGATCCGCGATTCCGAGTTTCCCTGCCAGGTCTTCCAGACGCGCGACTTCGGCCCCCTGCGCGGGCGAGGCGAAATCTTCTGCGCGATAGCTTTCTCCGGCTCTCACCGCGCCTTCTTTTATCTCACCGCCCAGGTGCAAAAGACGCGCATCGAGTTCCGGCCGCTCTCGGGTGATGACGGCGAAGGCCTCGATCAAGCGGTCGAGACCCTTCACGCGTTCGATGCGGCCCACGCTCAGGAGATAGGAGATATTCTCCGCAAGCCTCAGACGTTTGCGCGCCTCATCCTTTGGATGGGGCCTGAACGTATCGGGGTCCACGCCGCAAGGGACGACGTGGATTTCCGACCCGCCCGATATTTCGCTGATTGCGCGCGCCTCGGCGGGCGATGAGGCCAGAACCGCGTCCGCCGCCTGTGCGAGCCGGGGTTCACTCGCCAGCCGCGCCTCCGACTCTCGCCTGGTGTCACGCGGCAGCGCGTCGTTTTTGAGCGCGGCCAGGGTGTGGAAGCGAACGGCGAGGGGGACGCCCCACGCTTTGCTTAACTTCTCGCCCGCAAGGCCCGAAAGCCAGTAGTGCGCGGACACGCCGTCATAATGCGCCCCGTTTTTTTGCACGAATGCGAGTATTGCCTCAGCGAAGGCGTCGGCGTGTTCGACTTGCGCGTCCTTATCGAGTCTTATCCTGGGCCCCGCTTCGACCCGGATGAGGCGGGCGCCGTCTGCCAGCGGAACTTCGCGAGCGCTTGCATCCGATTCCAGTCGTGTGAAGACGTCCGCACCGACGCCCAAGCTCGCGAGCGCCTTCGCCACCTCGCGGGCGTAGACGTTCATCCCGCCCGTGAAGTCGCCCCCCAGGGGAGCGAGAGGGTCGGTGTGCATCGAGAGGATGGCGAGACGGGCCGCCCCGGCGTTCATTCGCTACTCCTCTTGATCGACACGCGCATCACGCGCTCATCCCGCGCGCCGAAGCGGTACTTGTAGGCCTCATCGCCCCGCAAGAGGTCGAAGCTGGAGCGCCCCGCCTGAATCGCCTCGTCCACGTTGTGGGCGAGCAGCACCAGACCCCCGCTCAGTTCGTGTTCCACCGGGTCGAAGCCCGAGTTGTAGAGATATATCCTGTCGCCGTAATCGAAGGAGAGATTGGCGGCGACGGGGTGGCCGTCCACACGCATGATCGAGAGTTCCAGACAGCCGAGTTCGAGCATCGCCCGGGTCACGTCCTCAAAAAAAGCCCTCCTGTCCGCGTTCCAGAAATCCGCCTTCTCCGGCTGGCTCAGCGCGTGAAGGGTGATGAAGTCTTCCAGATTGGAGGCGAGGGTGTCCGCCGATTCCGTCCGCTCATATTCCAGCCCCGCCTCCATGTTGGCCTTGCGAATCTTCCGCCTCAGGTCGCGTTCGTCCCGCGGCGCGAGCATACCGGTGTATTCATCCCACGAGTCGGGAAGCGCGATGACGGGACAGACTTCTTCTTCGGATATCGAAACCGCCCCGCCCGCCAACTCCTCTATCGCCGCGACGGTGGGGGAGGCTTCGGGAATTCCGCGCAGGGAGAGTTCGCGCCATTCGGGCGCGTCCGGCTCGTCCAGGGCGGCGAGAACCGCCCGCCAGCAGGCGAGGTGCGCCCCGTCCGCGGCGATGATGTCGAGGTAATCAGAGAGGTCATCCCCGCCCGTCAGGCGCAGGCGCCCGCCCTCGCTCAGGACGAAGGGGGCCACGCCCGTGAGCGCGCCGTTCTCATCGCGCAGGGTGTAGACGCGCAGCTCGCCCGCGCCGAAGTTCCGCCACCACGCGGCGTGCCACGCGGGGTCGTAGAACGGGTGCGCGTGGGCGGAGCGCGCCATCAGCGCACGCCACTCGGATTCGAGCTCTTTGAACGCCTCGGGAGACGTGAAGGCTTCTATCTGCAATGAGGAGCATGAGCTTTGCGACATCGGGATTCCTTCGCATCCATCGCGCCCGTGGGCGCGCGCTGATTCCGCCGCTACGCGAACTCCAGCCCGACGAACGTGGCCGTCGGGTGTCCCTCCAGGGGGTCCGAGAGGTTCGAGCGGCCGAAGACGAAAAACCGGTTGTAGTAGAGCGTCTGAAACTGGATGAAGCCCGCCTTGTCCACGCCGCGCCTCGAAGCCGTGTTGCTCGCCTCCACGAAGATGAGAGAGCGTATGAGGCCCAGCCCCTCGGCGTATTCGAGCGCGCGCCGGAGCACGGCGGGGTAGAGGTTCCGCCCCCGCCAGGGCTCCAGCGTGAAGGCGTCGTAGAGATAGATTTCCTTAGGCTCGGGCTTCACGGCCTTGTCGATCTCCTCCACGCCCACCACGCCGCGCGCACCCCAGATGTAGCTCACCGCCTTGCCGTCTTCGAGTGCGACGAAGCACTTCTCGCCCCGCTCGAAGCGCCGCGCCGTCAGGCTCTCGCCCTGGACGTCGGTGATGAGGTGGCGGTTCTCCGACGCGGCTTCGAGGATGATGTGCTCCACCTCGATCCTCGCCTCGCTCGGCGGTATTTCTTCTGTGTGCAGAAAGTCGTAGAGACAAAGCTCCACCGACGTGAGGAACGTGTTTTTGAGGAAATCCAAAAGGGGATGACTCCTTTACTTGAGAAGCGCGTCCAGGAAGGGCTTGAGCGAAGCATGAAGAGGCCCCAAGTCCCTCCTTTTTTCGAAATGTCTCTCCACCATCCGGACGGTATGCGGAATGCTCTCCAGATAGCGTTCCGCCCCGCGGGCCGCCTTCTGATAGGCGAACGTGCCGATGGCCTTCAGGTTTCGTTGTATGGCTGTCCCGCGCAGGGCGCGTTCGTATTCTTCTTTAGCCGAGAAGAGGCGTTGGCCGCAAGTCTCCCAGTAGCGCGTGATGAGGTATTCCCGTGCGCCGGCTTCCAAATCGACGTAGCTGTCGAAGACGAGAGAGGCCAGATCGTAGGTGACCGGTCCCATGCGCGCGTCCTGAAAATCGATGGCGATCACCGCATCATCCAGCACCATCAGGTTCCTGCTGTGGTAGTCGCGGTGCGTGAGGCGAAAGGGAATCCGGCAGATTTCTTCGCACAATGAGCGGAACGCCGAATCCAACGCGCGCTCATCCGTCGCCATCCCCAGGAGGCTCTCGAAGGCGTATTTGCGCGTGTGGTGGAGTTCGTTCGTGAAAAACGCCGCGTCGAAGCGCCGCGCGAGCGCGATTCTCCCGCCTGCGGGCGCGACCGGGGCTTCCTGCATGGCGGCCATCATGTCGAGCGCGGCGTCGTAATGCGGCCCGGCTTCCTCCCATTCGCCGCGCCGCCATGCGTCTTCGAGCGATTCATCGCCGCAGTCCTCTAAAAGGATGACGCCCGACTCCTCGTCCATCCCGAAAATCTCAGGGACCCTGACGCCGATCTCACCAAAATGCGCGCACACGTCGATGAATGGGAGCGTCTCTTTCGAGAAAGGTTCCGGCATAATCATGCCGACCGAACTTAGGCGTGCGCCGCCAGGGTGCGTGAGGCGGACGTAGTCGCGCGTCGAGGCGTCCCCTTGAAGCGGCGTGAGAGAGGAGACCCCGGCGCCGAAATAATCGCGCGCCAGTGTTTTCAGTCGCTCATGCGTCTGCTCCACGAGGTTCGCCTTCATGCGGGACTCGGCTTGATATGTGGAGTGAGCGTCTTCATGGCGCGCGCTGCGTCGGCCAGCGTCTCGGCGTAAGGTTCGTCTTTTCTTCTGAGTTCGAGCGCGAGCGTTCCCGAGTAGCCTCGGGCGTCGAGCGCCGCGAAGAAAGAGGGCCACTCGAACGCGCCCTCGCCGGGTATCAGGTGCGCGTCGTTTCGCCCGTCGTTGTCATGCAGATGCGTCGCGATGCACATGGGCGCCAGCCGCTCGACGGCCTTTTGGGTCTCATCTCCCTCGGTGATGAGGGCGTGGCCGGTGTCGATGCAGATTTTGAGCCTCGGGTGGTCGATGCGGGAGACGAAATCGGCGAGCGGCTCCGCGCGGCCCAGAGCGGAGGGAATGTTCTCAAGCGCCAGGACGGCGTCGGTCTCCTCCGCCAGGGGCAGGAGCCGTTCGATGCTCGCTTCCAACGCCTCGCAGGTGTCCCCGTCCCCCGCTTTGCCCGGCGCGCTCGGGTGGATGACGGCGATTCTCGCCCCTAGGGGACGGGAGGTGCGCAGGGCCTGAATCGTTTTCTGAAGCGCTTCTGCGCGTGCATCTGCATCGGGAGCGGCGAGAGAGAGCCAGCGTCCGGCTCTGGCATCGCTTAAATCCGCGTAAAAAGGCGCATGGAAGGAGGGTGTCGAGAGGGAGAGATCCGTCATCCAGCCTTTGAGGGCCTTGATCTTGGCCTCATCTCCCACGTCGAAATTGGGCGTCATCGCCCACAACTCGATTTTCCCGAAACCGGCCTCGGCCGCTTCTTTCAAGTGCCCGAAGCGGAGCGCCTCGTAGGCGAACAGATGTGCGGAGAGGGCGTAGTCGGATGCCAAGGGATTTCCTTCGGTGAGGGGGCGGTGAAGTCCGCTTGATGGGGCGCGATTATACGCTCTTCAAGATAAGAGCGGCAACGCGGGGACGGATGCGGGGGGTGTTGGAAAAGCCCCCCGATGTGGGAAAACCACCGTCATTCCGGCGAAAGCCGGAATGACGAACAAAGCCGAATCGCATCTGTCGCGGACGGGGCCCTGCGCCTGTCCGAGGCCGCGACCTGTCCCTACGGGGTCGGTGGCCGGAATGACGAGTGTTGTGATCTCTCCGAAAGGATGGCGTAGGGGCGCTTCGTCAAGCGTCAGAAGAACGATGCGACCGATGCGGATGCGATTTGCGAGGCGGCGTCCCGCCCGACGATGCGCTCAAAGGCCCGAGAGGCCGTACATCGCCAGGGCCGCCGCAAAGATGCTCGAAAGCACTGTCACCACGCCGCAGAGGCGGCGTAGAAAAACGCCTGTCCCCCGGCCGCTTCCGGAAGGGAACATGCGGCTTGTCAGGCCGGGCGCGAACGTGGCCGCCGCCAGTGCGAAGGCAGCGGCGCCCATCCACAGGAGCCACGCGTCCGCCCCGCCGCCGGCCCACAGATACAGCAGGGTTATTCCCGAAAACGCCTGGAACGCCAGCCAGAACGTCCCCTGGAGCAAGACAGGGAAATCCCCTTCCAGGTAGCGCTCGCCGCGGCCCTCCAGCGCGTGCGACGCAGCCGCGGCCGCACGGGCACGCCACGCTTTATCCCCTCCCTCCGCTCCTGTGCGCAGGAAGTCGAACAACCACAGGCGGCGGTACTCGATATCGATGTGCTGTCTCCCGTCATAAATCCGCACATGGTAGCTTCTGATCACGTCAAGCAGGGGCGCATGTTTGCGCTTCATCTCCTGGATTATGCTCTCCACGCTCTCGAACTCGCGCCGCGCCCAGCCGGGGAAATGCACCGTGTACCGGGCGAGTACCACGCCGGGTTCGTCGAACTCCTCCGCCAGGATCGAGCAGACCTCGTCCATCGCATCGGGGTTCAAGGGAACCGGAGCGGGTTTCTCCGGGGGCCGGGGCCATTTGCGCACGAGGTGCCACTTGCGCATGAGGGGTTCGCTCCTTGCGGGCGGTAGCAAGCTTCTCCAAGCCTGCCACACCCGGCAGAGAAGGGAAAGCACCACCGCCGTCTGAAAACGGGCGGGAGAGCGGGATGCGCGCCCCCTCCCGCCGCCCGCCGGCGAGACGACCCGCCGGGAGGGGGATAGCGATGAAGCGGGCCGGGAGGAACGGCCTGCGCTACCCCCGGGTCCGCCCCTACCACCGCTTCGAGCCTCTGAGCAGGAGGCCGCCTTCTGGTCTCCCGCCGCCCGCCTGTTCGGTGAGCCTCGCCTCGAGGCTCACCTCCGTGGCCGCCCCGGGCTTCCACCGCGCGCCCGCGCGCCAGGTCTCCCCGTTCCCCGAGACCGCCACGCCCGTATAGGGCGTCAGCAGCCCGCGCGGGGCGTCGAGGCCCCAGGCCGCCTCGGCCTCGAAGCCCGCAACGCCCGGCTCGAACGCACCGGCAGGCGCCAGGCCCGCCGCCTGCGACCAGAGCCGCTCCGCACCGCCCGCGGCCGCGCCCCACGAGGAGCCCGCCCGAAGCGTGAGACCCCGTCCCCCGGAGCCGGGAGCGTACGCCACCGAGGCGCTCACGCCCCATTCCTCATAACCGCCGGCGCCGTGGGAGAGCAGGCCGCGCGCGCGCACCTGCGTCGTCAGGGCCCCCGAGGTCCAGCGGACCGAGCCGCCGGCCTCCACCCCGCCGCCCGTCTCCGCGTCGCCCGAATCGTTCCGGAACCCTATCTCCAGCGAGGGCGTCAGCACCGCATCGCCGAACCTGAGCGAGCGCGAACCCTCCAGCACGAGGCGCACGCGGCTCGTCTGCGCCTCGGTCTCCGCCAGGCCCGCTGCAGCGTCCGAGCGCGTGTTCGTCACCAGGACGTCCGCGCGAAGCGCGAGCTCGAACCCGCCCGCCTCGCGCGCGGGCAGAACGACCCCGCGCGCCCCGGCCGCCGCCATGCCCATCGCGACGTCGGCCTCCACCGGGGACGACCCCCCGGGCGTGAGCGTCATCTCCCCCTGCCCGTGGCCCACCGCGCCCCAGAGCGAGAACGTCCCGCTCACACGGTAGCGCGCGTAGGGGTAGACACCCGTAAGCGTGCTCTCCACCTCGCCCGCGCAGCCCGTATCGCAGGCACCGCCCGCCTTGTACGACCCGTCGCCCGCGCTTCGCGAGAGCGCCACGCCCACCAGCCAGCGCGCCCGCTCGTAGTCGAAGCCCACGGTCGCCGTCGTCACGTCGCCATCCAGCGAGAGATCGCCCTCGGCGCCCTCGAACGAGGAGCGCGCGCCCCGGCCCCAAAGCGACCAGCGCCCCCCCGACGCGTCCCCGCCGCTGGCCGAGGCCATATGAAACGAACTCGCGAGGAGGAGATCGGACATCGCGACCTCGCGCACCGAAGACGCCGGCGCCTCCCCGCCGCGCCCAAGCCGGGCCTCCCTCTCCTTCATCAGGGCCTCGGCGAGGCGCGACTCGAGGTCCTCGCGCTCCGCCCCGCCGCCTGAGAGGCTGTGGCCGCCCAGCACGACGCCCGCGGCGGCGCCGCCCGACAGGCGCCCGTCAATCGCCCCGGCGACGTGGCCCGCCGCCGCGCGCCCGAAGCGCGCGAGCCACATCCTTTGCAGCGGGTCGTCGTTCGTGATGAGGCCCGGCTTCTCGACCTGCCGAAACGGCAGATGGGCGCCCTGCGGGTTCGACAGCGCCAGCAGGAAATACTCGGCGCCCTCGCCTATGGCGTCGTCGAGCACCGGCACCGAGACCGTCTTCGCCGTCTCGCCCGCCTCGAACACCAGCGTGCCGGAGGCCGCGGTGTAGTCCGCACCCGCCGTCGCCGGCGCATTGCCCCCGAGCATGCCCTCGCCGTCCTTCGTCGCGTAGTCCACCCGCACCTCGTGCGACACCACGCGGCTCAGCTTCACGTCGAAGCGGACCGGCGTTTCTCTGCCCTCCCGGGCCCAATGGCTGCTCACCCGGATCCGCGCCGCGCCGCCGACGCTCGCCTGCGGGCTGTTCGCCAGCGCCCGCCCGCCGGTCGCGCACACCGCGCGCGGGTCGTCACATCTCCGCCCGCCCCGCAGGGCAATCCCGACCTTGCGCCACGTGATCGGCCGGACATGCACCGTCCACTTCATCGCCGAGACCTTCACCAGTCGCATGACCGCGCCGTGCGAGGTCTCGAACGACCGTCTGGTCGGCGCCTGGCCGCCGTCCAGCGACACGCTGAAGTTCACCGTGAAGCTGAACGTGCGGCCGTTGCCCGTATGCTCCGAGGGCACCCCCGCGAACGACGCCGTCAGCGGCGCGGCGTTCTGCTGCACCGGGTCGGCCACTGTCGCCAAGTCGACCGTTTGCGACCAAACCCCTCTGTGTCCGCGTATGGCCCGCGCCCGGGCCCGGACCCGCCACATCGTCGCCGTCGGGCGCAGCGGCAGGCCCGTCAGCGTCACCGGACCGTTGGAACCGCACTTATCCGACGGGAAGTAATACGTGCGCTCCAGCGACGCGACGCCCTGGGCCACCGCGCGCACTTGGTAATCGGTGATCGGCCTGCCGGAGCCTGCCACCGCGCACTCAATCGTAAAGCTCAGCGTCGTCGCCGTCGGCGCGTTGTCACCTGACTCCACCGGCGTGAGGGTCGTGTCACCCGGCGGGACGGGCACCGCTGCCCCCCGCGTGACCGTCACCGTGTAGGTCTTCTTCGTGGCGCCGTCCGCGGCGGTGACCTCGACCGTGATCTCGTTCGAGCCCACCGAGAGCGCGATGGCGTCGCTCGCCGAGCCGCTCGTGACCGCCGTCAGGCTCGACCCCTTGCCCACCTCCACCGTGGCGCCAGAGTGGCTGGCCGTCGGGGTCAGCTTCACGTGGGTGACGGAATTGGCCACCGACGCCGCGTAGGACGTGGTGGACGCGCCGAACGTGCCGATGTCCAGCGCCGTGAACGTGCCCGTGGCGCTCGTGCTGCTCGACGCCGCCAGGCCGGACAGGGTCGCGTCGTGCTGCGCGCAGGACGTGCCGATGCTCAGCGAAACCGTGTCGCCGACGTTCCACCACGCGGCCGTGGTGGACCAGATGGCGAAATTGTTGCTTCCGGGGTGAGTGGCGGACGAGAACGCCAGCGCCGTCGTGCCGATGCAGAAGCTGTAGTTGTCCAGCGCGGTCCACACGTCACGGTTGAATATAACCCCAAAGCCAGTACTGATTCCAGATATGGTCGTTATCTGCCAGTCCGTGCCCGAGATCGTGAAGTCGTCGTCCGTCAGCACCGAGGCCGAGCTGCACTCGGCGCCTGTCACGTTGTTGTCGCAGCCAGGGTTCGAACCGTTCTCCGCCACCGTCAGCGTGGCGGACCAGACGGTGGTCTGCGCCTCGGCGGGCGCGCCGTGGAACAGGCCGAGCGCGCCGAGCAGCAGCGCGAGGACGGGAAGGAGGAGGGTGAAGCGGCGGGCGCGGGAGCGTCCGGTGCGGGCGCCAGGCCGCAGGGAGCCCCTCGATGAACTCGGGACGGGCTCAGCCGAGGTTTGGGAAGCCGGCTTGCGCGTTCCGGCCGGGCGCTGCGCGCTCATGCCGCCCTCTTCCGGATGACGAATGACGGAGTGCGGCGGGTGCCAACTCCGGTTGCAAGCCCTCGTGAACCTCTCCACGTCCTGACTCATTTTTCGGGTTCTCCTCTCCCGTATTTCGGTTGCTCGTGAAGGAGCGGGACGACTCGTTGCGTCCAGTTCCCCTCAGGATGGAACGCCCGCAAAATATTTAACCGATCATACCATAAATATTTGACTGATCATACCAGAAATGTATATCTTCATGTTCATGCCATTAACGTGTATTTTTGGGTTTTTCTTCTTTTTTCCCGCTTCCGGGAGGCATGAACGAGGAACCGAAGCAAAGAGAAGGGGCGCGTCTCGCGGCTGTGCGCGGCGCTCGGCTACACGATCCCGGAGCCGGGCGAGGGGCAGCGGTCACGACACGGCAACGATTCGGTGGCAGGGTGATGGCCGCGCTGAAACCGGCGGCTGCATGAAGTATTGTCCGAAGGAAGTCAGACCAGCCCCCTCACCACTTCGGCAGTGGCAGGAGATTCAGGTGGTCCCGGTGAATCAGCAGCATTCTCACTGACCGTGGGAGACATCGGCCCGCGTTGTTGACACTCACCCAAGAGAATCCGTGGTACGCTCCATCACCCCACTGGCGAACGGGTACCGAGGTCCCCGCAGCTTTCTACTGCGCCGAGACTTCTATCGTCCCTGACAGGAAAACCGCCAGAAAAAATGCTGGCAAGACTGCATAAAAGACGTGTTTTCGGCTCACGCGCACGGCCCCCTCCCCGTGTGGATACCAGGCTATATGTCTGCTGGTTATTGGTAAGTGGGAGGCGCAGGATTGTCAATATTTTTTGGGGGGAGACGAATTGCGCCCGCATCAACCCACAGGGCGGAGACGTCCCGATTCGGCGAGGGAGGCAAAGGTGCAGAGGCGGCTCGCGAACCGCCCCTACAGTCAGAAGAAGATCAATCTCTGCGGATATTGCCAGGCGAATGGTGCGAATTCACTCCGAAAAATAGCGCTCCATCCACTGTTCGACGTCGAAGCTCCAGGTCTGAAGGCCTTCTTCACGGAAGATGCTTTGGAACACGGGCTTGGACTCTCCGGACTTGATTACCCGAAAACCCCATTTCACGGCATAATCCGCATCACCCACGTCGTCTCCCTCGTCACTCTCGCCGCCCCATGAGTCGCTCACGAGCACGAATCTGGTGAACCGGCGCGACAGAAAAGAGCGCTCATCGACCAAGTCGTAATCTATCTGAACGACGTAGTCGGGCTTCTCCAGGGGCTTCCCGTTCGCTTCCATCCGCGCACAGCGGAAGCGGGGAGTAAACGACAAACCCCTGCAGGCGGCTAGGCGCACCTCGGCCTCCTCGGGGGCAAGAGAGGAGGGCACGTGATAATCGGTGGGAACCAGCCGGGCCTGAACGGCCACGAGATAACTCTCCTGGGGCCGGACGCGGGTGATCCGCAGGTACGGGGAATCGGTGAGTTCAATACCCCCGCAACCGCTCAGAAAAACCAGAATGGTGAGGCAAAAGGCAAGACGTTTCATCTCTCTCATCCTTTGGCCGGCGGCGAGTGGGAAACCTTTTTCTTCTTCGCGTCGGCGGCGTATTCAATCTTCGGCCATAAATCCCACGCGCGGGCGAGCACGCGCCCTTCACCCTGATCCAGCAGGCTCACGCGCACCCCGCGCGACTGGTTCACGAGTTTCTTGTAGAGAATCGGCACGTCGAGGTCGCCCACGGCCTCATCCACCTCGCGGAAGCGCTCGAGGCCCTTCTTGAGATTCGCGAGCGCGCCCTTGTGGTGGCGCTGCTGGAGCTTCACGTAGCCCGCGGCGATCTGGATAAGCCCCTGGTAGAACTTCTTGGGGACCGGCTCGGCGTGCATCCAGATGCCCTCCCACGCCTCATGCGCGCACCAGTATTCCCCCTGATTGAACAGGAAAACGCCCGCGTCGCTGCGCGCCTCCCAGGGAATGGGGAACATCTTCATTCTCCGCGAAAAGAGAGGGTTCTCCTGATTCGCCGAAAGTCTCGCGCCTCCGAACTTCAGAGAGAAACCCTTGATGCAAGGCGTTACGCCCTCCTCCCGGCGCGCGCCCTTCTCTATAAGATAATCCTCTTTGCGTGAGGATGCTACCAGAAAAATCATTCGCGGGCCGCAACCTGCCCCTGTTGAGGAGACACCCAAAAACCACTCCCCCCTTGAGGGTCAAACACGACTGAGGAGGGGATGTTGAAAAAGTCCCCAAGGGGAGGGAATCCCGATCATCGAATTGTTTACCGTAGGGACAGGCCCCCGTGCCTGTCCTGATGTGGGACAACCACGGGGATGGACATCTTCGATACGGGCGGCCACGGGGGGCCGCCCCTACGCCACAAAACGCGGGTGGGTACATATTCCCTCCCCGGTCGGGTTCATGCGCCAAATCACGAAATTGGGATTTTTTCAATAACCCCCTCAGGGGGAGCGGTTTTCGAAGCTGCGTCTTGGGTCATTCCTCTTTGGTTTTGTGGGAATCGACGCTCACATTCATTTCACCGGCACGAAAAAACCGGCGGCCGGTGAGGAGGCCGGCCGCCGGCTCTTCTAGCGAATCAAGCATCCGCGAAGCAAAAGCTTACGGCGCGTTGCTCTTCGTCATGACGAAGGCCTGGATGACGTGGGACTTGGGCAGCTTCTCCCCCTTGGCGAGCTTGATGCCGTTGCGCACGGATACGCGGCCTTCCTCGTCGAATGGAATCGCGAGGGTGGCCGTCATCTCGCCGCGCTTGATGGCCTGCACCGCGTCCTTGATGGCGTCCATGCCGAAGACGTTGATGCCCTTGCGGCCCGAGGCGCGGATGGCGCCCAAGACGCCCATCGCCATCGAGTCGTTGTAGCAGAACACCCAGTCGATCTTCTTGTTCTTCTGGAGGATGTTCTCCATCACCTCGAGCGCCTTGACGCGGTTGTACATGCCCGTCTGGTGGGCGACGACCTTGATGCCCTTGTTCTTCGCCCACACGGCGTCGGAGCCCGTCTTGCGGTCGTCCGAGGAGGCGGCGCCAGGAATACCCGACATGACGACGAGGTTGCCCTTGCCCTTCATCCGCTTGACGACCCACTCGGCGCCGATGCGGCCCATCTCCTTGTTGTCGGTGCCGACGAAGTGCACCACGGCGGGGTCGCTGTTCCAGCGCTGGACGGCGACGACCTTGATGCCCTTGGCGGCGGCCTTCCTGAGGGTGGGCTCGGTCCCTTTGGAGACCGTGTTCACGAAGAGCACGTCCACGCCCTTGGTGATCATGTCCTCGAGGTCGTTGATCTGCTTGGCGAGCTTGTCCTGGCTGTCGGTGATGATGATGTCGACGCCGTGTTTTTTCGCCTCGGAGCGCATGTGCTTGGCCACGGTGGCGTAGGCGGGGTGGTGAAGGCCCGAGAAGGACGCCCCGAAGCGGAGCTTCTTCATCGCCGCCTGGGCCGGCGGCGCCCCCGCGACGGCCAGCGCGACCGCGAGAGCTAGAACACCGAGTATTCTTTTCATGGCTTTCTCCTCCTTTGGTTGGGGTTTCTCGCTTAGGTTCCGTTGTCCGATACGACGGCTCCCATCATGAGCCGCAAAACTTTCTCCTGTGTGGCCTCCTCGCGGGTGAGAACTCCTGCGACGCGCCCGTTCCTGATGACGATGACCCGGTTGCTGATGCGAAGCACCTCGGGCAGGTCCGAACTGATCATCAAGATGGCGACGCCGCGCTTTTGCAACTCCCGGATGAGGGCGTATATCTCCGCCTTGGCGCCGACGTCCACACCGCGCGTGGGTTCGTCGAAGATGAGCGCGCGGGCGCCCGTATCCATCCAGCGCGAGAGGATGACCTTCTGCTGGTTGCCCCCGCTCAGCGCCTTGACGGACTGGCGGGGGCCGCGCGTGGCGATGCGCAATTCCTTGATGATCTCCCGCACGCGGGACTCATGCGCGGGGCGGCGGATGAAGCCGCCGCTCGTGTATTTATCGAGCGTGGCGAGGGTGCTGTTCTCCTTGACGAGAAGCTGCATCACCAGACCCTGGAGCTTGCGGTCCTCGGGCACCATGCCGAGTCCCGCATCGATCCGCTGGGGGACGCCCCCGCTCAGCGTCTCGCCCATGAGGCGCGCCTCGCCGCCCGCCGCGGCTTCCGAGCCGAAGAGCAGGTGCGCGAACTCGCTGCGCCCGGAGCCGATGAGGCCCGCGAGGCCGACCACCTCGCCCGCCCGAACCTGAAGGGAGATGTCGAGAACCACACGGCCGTCGGACAACCCCTCCGCCTCAAGCACCACGGGCGCATCCTCCGGAACTTCGAGCGGCGGCTCCTCCTCTGCGAGGCGGCGGCCGACCATGGCGAGGACGAGCCGGTCTATCTGCGTCTCGGACACCTCGCTCGAATGCACCCGCTCGCCGTCGCGCAGCACGGTGACGCGGTCGGCAATCTGGAAGACCTCATCAAGCCTATGCGAGATGTAGATGACCCCCAGCCCCTGTTCTTTCAGGCCCGCGATGACGCGGAAGAGCACCTCGATTTCGCTCTGCGTGAGGGGAGCGGTGGGTTCGTCCATCACCAGGATGCGCGAGGCGCGCGAGAGCGCCTTTGCGATTTCGACCATCTGCTTCTGCGCGACGCCGAGCGCTTCGACCGGGGTGCGCGGGTCGATGGATATCCCGAGTTCTTTCAGGATTTCCCCGGCGCGCGCGTTCATCTCGCGGGTCGCGACGAAGCCCGCCCGGCGCAGGGGTTCGTGGCCCAGGAAGATGTTCTGCGCCACCGTGAGCTTCTGGACGAGGTTCAACTCCTGGTAGATGACGGCCACGCCCATCGCCAGCGCTTCGTGGGGATTGGCGACCCGGTAGTCGTTCCCCTCGAAGCGTATCGTTCCCGCATCGCGCCGGTGGACGCCCGCGAGGATCTTGATGAGCGTGGACTTGCCCGCTCCGTTTTCTCCGATGAGGGCGTGCGCCTCGCCGGGCATGACTTCGAAGTCGACTTTCGAGAGCGCCTGGACGCCCGGAAAGGCCTTGGATATCCCCTCCATCGTCAACAGCGCCGGCATCTGCTCACTGCCTGTGCACGAGTTGGCGGTCGATGATGACGGCGAGCGCGATGACGACGCCCTTCGCGACGAGCTGCCAGTGCGCGCTGATGTCGTGGAGGTTCAGGCCGTTGTTCAGGACGCCGATGGTGAAGGCCCCCGCGAGGGTTCCGAACACGCGGCCCTCCCCGCCGGCGAGGCTCGTGCCGCCGATGACGACGGCGGCGATGGCGTCGAGTTCCGCCTGGATGCCCATGTTCGCCTGCGCGGACTGCAAGCGTCCGATGATGAGCAGCGACGCGATGCCCACCCCGAAACCGCAGATGGTGAAGACGGACGTGCGGATGCGCTCGACGTTGATGCCCGAAAGGCGGGCGGCCTCCTCGTTTCCGCCCACGGCGTAGACCGAGGTGCCGAAGGCCGTTCGCGTCAGCACGATGTGGGCCACGACGTAGACGATGATGAGAACGTAGATGGGTATCGGCAGCCCGAAGAGGTGTCCCTGGCCGAAATTGCGGTACCAGCCGCCGAAGCGCGTAACAGGGAAAGAATCCGTCACCACGAGGGCGATGCCGTGATAGATGGTCATCCCGGCGAGTGTGGCCACGAAGGCGTTGATGCGCGCGAAGGCGACGAGGAGGCCGTTCCATAGCCCGCACGAGAGCGCGACGGCCAGCATGATGAGGATGCCCGCCGCGTCGCCGAAGGCGTTCATCGCCATGATGCCCACCACGCCCGAGAGCGCCATGACGGAGCCTACGGATAAGTCGAACCCGCCCGAGATCATGACGAACGTCATGCCCGCGGCGATGATGGCGTTGATGGAGACCTGGCGCGCGACGTTGATGAGGTTCGCCGGGTTCAGGAAGGCTTCGGACGTCACGGAGAGGACGAGGCACAAGAACGCCAGGCCGATGACCGGCCCGAAGCGGACCAGAACGCCATACGCCGCGCGCCCGCCTGCGGGGGCGGCGCCTTCGCTCGATGCGTGAGCCTCTTGCGCCATGGCTGTCTTCCATCGGTTTGCAAGATTGCGGCTTAAAATTTTCAACGAGTATGAGCGGAAGTATACATCAAATCGGCGAATAAATCATTGAATGGTCTGTCTCGACCGCGTAGTGAGGTTGGCAGGGGCGGCCCGCGAAGCGCTCAAGGCCCCCATGCGAGAAAAACGGGGATGAGCGACGCCACGAGCAAAAGCGCCATCACAGCGTTGAAAACCTTAAGCCATTTCCTGGCGGTCAACATCTTTCCTATGCCGACGCCGAACAGCGTCCAGATGGAAATGGACGGTATGCAGACAACAAGAAATATCAATGCGATCAGAGCGATTTCCAGGTAATAATATCCACCGGCGCTCGTATACGCGGTTATCGCGCCCACCGCCATCACCCAGGCCTTGGGGTTCACCCACTGGAAACCGGCCGCCTGGAGAAAGGTGAACGGTTTGCCGGGTTTTGCGCTTGATCCACCCATTCCACTTGCAGTAGCGATTTTCCACGCCATCCAGAGAATATAGGCGCAACCGAGAAGTTTGAGGACGATGTGGGCTTCGGGCAAAGCCTGGAACAGTCCCCCCAGGCCGAGTCCCACGGCGACCACCATCACCGGAAATCCGAGGCTGATCCCCAATATGTGCCCGAGTGTTCGGCGATACCCGAAGTTCGCCCCCGAAGCCGTCACCATCACGTTGTTGGGTCCGGGCGTGATGGTGGTGGAAACGGCGAACGAGAGCACGGGCGCGATGAGTTCAGCCAACATGAGAAGAACGACACTCCCTGCAAAGACGAAAAAACCCCGCCGGCTGTAAAGACCAGCGGGGTTTCGATTCATATTCCGGCGACGACCCACTCTCCCACGGAAAGGACCGCAGTACCATAGGCGCTGGCGGGCTTAACTGCCGTGTTCGGGATGGGAACGGGTGTGGCCCCGCCGCTATAGCCACCGGAAATACTGGAAAATTCCCGACAATCAAATCACGCAATTGGCGACATCTTGCTCTCGACCGAGAACCGATGAATGAAATCTCGAATCGGTCAAGCCTCACGGCCAATTAGTACCGGTCAGCTGAACACATTGCTGTGCGTACACTTCCGGCCTATCAACCTCCTGGTCTTGAAGGAGCCTTCAGGGACCGAAGTCCAGGGAGATCTCATCTTGGGAGGGGCTTCCCACTTATATGCTTTCAGCGGTTATCCCTTCCGAACATAGCTACCGAGCACTGCGGCTGGCGCCACAACTCGAACACCAGAGGTTCGTCCGACCCGGTCCTCTCGTACTAGGGTCAGCTTCCCTCAAATCTCCTGCGCCCACGACAGATAGGGACCGAACTGTCTCACGACGTTCTAAACCCAGCTCGCGTACCGCTTTAATTGGCGAACAGCCAAACCCTTGGGACCTGCTTCAGCCCCAGGATGCGATGAGCCGACATCGAGGTGCCAAACCTCCCCGTCGATGTGAACTCTTGGGGGAGATCAGCCTGTTATCCCCGGCGTACCTTTTATCCGTTGAGCGATGGCCCTTCCACTCAGAACCACCGGATCACTAAGCCCTGCTTTCGCACCTGCTCGACGTGTCTGTCTTGCAGTCAAGCGCCCTTTTGCCTTTACACTCGACGGCTGGTTTCCATTCAGCCTGAGGGCACCTTCGGGCGCCTCCGTTACGTTTTAGGAGGCGACCGCCCCAGTCAAACTACCCGCCTGACAATGTCTCCGACCCGGATTCACGGGCCTGGATTAGACACACAAAATAACAAGGGTGGTATTTCAAGGGCGACTCCACACAGCCTAGCGGCCATGCTTCAAAGTCTCCCACCTATCCTACACATGATATTCCGGGTGTCATTGCCAAGTTGTAGTAAAGGTGCACGGGGTCTTTCCGTCTAGTCGCGGGTAAACGGCATCTTCACCGCTGCTACAGTTTCACTGAGTCACTCGCTGAGACAGTCCCCAGATCGTTACGCCATTCGTGCAGGTCGGAACTTACCCGACAAGGAATTTCGCTACCTTAGGACCGTTATAGTTACGGCCGCCGTTTACCGGGGCT